>NZ_QYCN01000001.1 GCF_003583925.1 Hymenobacter rubripertinctus
CCCACAGGGGCACCGTGGGGTTCTGCGCCAGCCAGTTCGTCTGCCAGGTCTGGAGCTGGTCGCGCTGCTGGCTGGGCGTCCCGCTCAGATCGGCAAAGTGCACCAGGCCCGCGTACACCACCCGGCCCAGCGCGTCGTACTTGCTGGCCGTCCACTCCTTGGCCGCCTGCTGGGCCACGTCCTGGCTCAGAATCGGCTGGTCCAACGCGTTGTAGAGCGTGTAGGCGTAGCCCGCCTGGTCCGGCACCTGCTTCTCTGTCAGCCGCCCCCGCGCATCATGATGATACCGGAACAAGAGCCGCTCCACCCCCGCCCCGCTCACCCGCCAGGCGTTCTGGCGCAGCCGCTGCACGGCCAGCGGGGGCAGCACGGCCCGCAACCGGCCGAACTCGTCGAACACGTAGTACGTCTTGAGCCAGCTGGTGGCCTCGCTCGCGTAGCTGCCGTTGGTGCCCACCTGGGTGAGCACCACCCGCCCTTCCTTATCCGTGAACGCCTGCCGCCACTGGCCCTGCTCGTCGCGGCTGGTTTTCACCCACAGCTCCCCCGCCCCGTACGCGCCCTCATGCGTCAGCTCCTCCCGCTCATTGTCGTAGCCCGGGCTCCAGCGCTGCACCGAGTCGGCCACCGCGTTGGGTCGCTCGCTGAGCGTCACTTCGTGGCCTGCGCCCAGCTGCCACGACTCGCCCGCGCTGGCCTGCACCAGCGGCCGGTTCAGGGGCGAGGCCTCGAAGACCGTCTCGGCGTAGGGCACCGCCGTTTGGGGCAAGTGCTGCGTGAGGCTGGCCAGCAGCGGGTCGCGCCCGCCCTGGCCCCGGTAGAACTGGCCCTGCTCGGCCACCGCGTCCGGGTGGTAGCCCACCGCGTCAGCCGAGGCCGGCGCGGCCGAGTAGGACAGAAACTGCTTCGGCTCGCGGCCCAGCGCGTCGTACTGGGTCAGCTGCACCAGGTCCCGCCCCGTGGGCGAGGCCCCGTGTCGCACCGTCTGCACCGGCCGCCCCAGCCCGTCCAGGTACTGGGTGCTCACCTGCACCCGCCCCGAGTCGGGGCGGGCGGCGCGCAGCTTCGCCGGGTCGGTGAAGGCCACGCGGGCCGCGTAAGTGCGCACGTAGTTCACCGAATCGGTCTGCCCCAGCGGGCGGTTGACGGGCAGCGGCCCGCTGGGCGGGGCCGGGCAGCCCGCGTCCGTGGGCTCGTTGAGCGCCAGCGGCGCGTAGGGCAGCAGGCTCACGTAGTGACCCCGCCCGTAGAGCGTTACGCCGGTGCCGGCCTGGTAGGGCATCCAGTCGTTAGTCACGCGGGTGCGGTACTCGCCTTCCTCGCTCTCGCCCAGCATATGCAGCGCGTAGGTTGGTTGGGTCTGGCCTGGCAGCGCTACCCAGGTTACCCCCACTTTGCGCTCCCACTGGTAGCGGTTGTGCTGGCCCGGCAGCGTGCCGTCGAGTGTCTTCCACTGCCCCTTAACCAAGGCCACTGTATCAGCCCGCAGCAACCGCTGGCGCTGGTGGGGGGCCGGGAAGTAGGGGTGCTTGTTCTGGCCCGGGCCGGTGAGCAGCTGCTCCATCGCGTCGAAACCCAGGTAGTTGCCGCTCAGGTCGGGGTAGCTGGGAAACGGCCCCGCCCCCAGCGGCCCGATGCCCGTAAGCTCGTTGCCCTGGAGTTGAATCGAGGTCGTGGTGGGCAGCGACAACACGCCGGCCGGCAGCACCCCGCTCAACCGGTTACGGGGCAGCGTCAGGTAGATCAGCCGCGTGAGCTGGCCCAGGCTGGCGGGCAAACTCCCGGTGAGCTGGTTGTTGTCCAGGTGGCAGTAGCTGAGCGAAACCATCTGGCCCATCGAGGCCGGCAGCGGCCCGCTGAGCCGGTTATCGGACAGGTTGAAGATGACCACGCCCGTCAGGTTGCCGATGTCCGGGGGCAGCGGGCCGGTAAACTGATTCTGGGCCAGGCCCAGGATGTAGACCGTGCGCAATTGGCTCAGCGAGGCGGGCAGCGGGCCGCTGAGCAAGTTGGTGTTCAGGTCCAGAATACTGATGCCGTTCAGTTGGCCGATGTTTTGGGGCAACTCGCCGGTGAGCTGGTTGTTGCCCAGGTGCAGCTGCACCAAATCGCCGCCCAGCTCCGGCAGGCTGGCCGGGAAGGGGCCGCGCAGGTTGTTACCCGCCAGATGCACCCCATAAACCTGGCTGCCGTACACTTGCAGGCCCTGCCAGGTGCGGAAGTGCCGGCTGCTGAGCGTGTCGGCGAAACCCGGCGTCTGCCACTGGGCCGCCGTGGGCCAGCCCGCCCGCTGGTACCACTGGTCGCCGCCCGTGCCCAGGTAGAGCTGGCGCAGGATACGCACCTTCGCCGAGTCGGCCAACGACTGCGCCGATACACTCCGGGGCAGCCATAGCACCAGAGCTAGCAGAGCCAGCAGAAACGGTCGTGCGATAACGGCAAAACGAGCGGGCAAGCGCATCAGGGACCGGGAGTAGACGTGCGACATAGCGGATAAACAGAATAGCAGCAGCGGATAGGACCGCCAGGCAGAAACGAAAGATTAATGAGAGCCGGGCAGAGTTATGGCCGGGCGTAGCGGTACTCGTTCTCACTCAGCACCCGATTCTGCTCGTCGCGCACCCGCAACAGCCGACCCAGTGCGTCGTATTCGTAGAAGATGGTGCGCCCATCCGGGCCGGTTTGGGAACTAGTGCCAAATAAAGGATCGTAAGTAAGCGTGGTAAGTTGGGTCCCGACCGGGTGTAGGCGCACTTCATCCAACTGGCACGAACCGACCAGAGTGATATTCCCCTGATTATTCACTGGCACGACAGCCTGGAAGAGTTTCCAGTCCTGGAAACCCAAGCCAGTATCTAGCAGGTTTTGGCCGTTGATAGTCGGTGCGCCGCCGCCATTCCTGAGCCAGCAAGAGAACCGATAGGACCCGACTGGCACTCCCAGGCATGACAACTGGCTGGTGGCCGTAAGCTGGTAGCTAGCTTGGCCGGTGTAGCTACTCGTGGCCACAAGATGCCCACCATTTCCACCCGCCTGCCAGCGGCCAAGTTCCCCAGCCTCGAAGCTCGTGTAGGCGACCTGGGCCGCCGTGGCGTTCTTAATTTCGGCAATGGGATGTAAGTTGCCATAGCCCCATACGTAAGCAGTAGGTGAACCAGCCGTCACGGCCTGTTCTCGCAATACCCCGGCTGGACCGTACGAAAACTCAGCCTGCGGCTGATACACCCCCGAGCCCGGCACCAGCGAAGTATAGCCGGCGGCCGAACGAGGTTCCGTCAGCCCTGACGCGGGAGCCGCAAGCGCTGCCTGATACACGCGTCGCGGAACAACTACGCCGTCAGCCGTCGTAGTGAACTGGGTTAGCTGCCCACCCAGCCAACGGGCTGCTTTTCCCGGCTGCTGTACCCACTGCTGCATTTCTACGGGCGTTGTAACCATATAGCGGGCTTGTAGTTGTTGCACGCCTGCGTCAGCCGTAGGAGCATAGTCCAGTGCATACTTGTAACGAGTGCTTCGTTGTAGCCCGTTCGAAACCGTTACCTCTTGACTGTAAGGTTGATAATGAGCACTGGAGCGGTACAATAGGCGTGTTGTAGTCGTCATCGGCTGACGGCGGTCATCATAGCGCATTTCCTCTCTAAGCGTGAGGGGCCACCAACCAACAGTTGTGTAATAGCTTTGCACTACGGCTCCCCGGCAAGGGGTTGGATACCACCTTGGCAACTCCCCCAGACTTCCCTCAATGGAGAGTCCTAAAATTTTCTTATCCGGGATGGAATCAATGCCGAATGTTTGCGCAACCCGCCGCACCAGCTGAATATCAGTTGATCGGAACGGGTCTCCTCCTTCCCGCACGGCGTAGTCCAGGGTAAGCAGTTCCAGCCCGTTCTGTTCATAAAAATCATTGGAAATAAAGCCCTGGTATTGGTTGGCTTGGTCACTAAAGTCTACTTGTCCGGCTGCTAGGTTAAAGAAGACGGAAGTAGTACGCGTTGTCTGTTGGCCGCTACGCTGCACCACGCTCACTGTATCGTAGCCAACAGCACTACCTTGAGCACTACCATTACTGGCTGCAATATCTTCCGCAAAATGCACGATATAATGGCACGTAAACTGCCCGCCAGGGTCTCCAACATTACGCGTAAATGCGCAGCCGGTTTCATCTGTCGAGGTGACGGGAACAATGATGTACTTGTAGGTAGAGTGGAAAACCGGCTGATGTATCAGCCTACCTGTAGAAACAGTGTGGTTATCGGTATCGTAATAATATTCCTTGACTTGGTCACGCATATGATCCTGCCCATCATATGTGCTTATCCGCTTAATGCGGGTCCCTCCTCCACGCCATTTTCTATCAGTGTAGAAGCGTTGGGCATAGTTAACCGCTACACTAACCTGCAAGGCGCGCGGCTGCGCCACGATGGCTTGCAAGCGGTAGCGACCGGGCGGCAGTGAAATAGTTCGCTCATCCCCTCCCGGAGCTCTCCCTTTCAAATATTCAATTCGGGCGATTTGCTTTCCACTCTTATCGAAAAGAGTCCCGTAACCGTCAAACTCACCGACGGGCTCACCATCGGCAGAAGAGATGGCTATTTTAAAGTGCACTGTTTGCGCGTGGGTCAGTACGAAGCTGACGGTATCGGTTTGCGCCCCGCAGTCCATCGCGCCGGCAGTAGCTAGGCAGGCCGTACGCTGGAGAAGCGTTTCCGTGTAGGAAGCCTCATTGGCATTACTGAAATCATGGGATTCAAACTCCAGCGTCGTGACCCCACCCGTTGGATATTGAATCCGGGAAAGTAAGCCAAAGGTTACTGCTGCCGGATTCGTTTCCCGGGAAACAGCCGCCAGTACTTGGCGAGTCTGCCGGTTATCCCGTGGAAAGGGCCACCGGTTAGGCGCGGCATTATAGTAGCCCCACCGGTCAATGGCGTGCGTGCCACGAGCCGGGCCGGCATATTCGGCACTTGTATAGAAGGGTGGAACATAGGTGAGCAGATACGGCGGCTCCGTTAGCTGACGGCCATCGGCTTGCACACCGAAGCGTTGCACCTGTTGCAAGAACAATCGGTCTGCTGGTGCCGCGTAGTCTCCGTATTGGAAGCGAACCTCCTGGTAGCGCGCGCTATCGGGGAGATATTTAAGGCGTACCGCATCCAATCGGCGCATACCCGGCTGATCTGGCCGGTTAGCTGAGCTGACCAGTTCTACACAATGGGTGGCACTGACGATGCGGCTTAGGTACTTGCCCCGAATGTGGGTGGTTGGGCGAATCGAGGTTTTCAAATCCCGTGCGTTAAGCTCATTACATAGAATCGGATGCTTGTCCTGGTCCACTACCGTCTGGGTGCTCATGGCAGGCCGCGGTATGGTGTTCGTTAGATCAGTGTAGAGGTAATTGATGTGGGTAGTGTAATCCTGGTAAATAAAATTCACCATTTCATGCTGCGCGGTTGTAATGCGGGTTAGGAACCAAGCGGAAGCGCCGGATTTGGATGCTGGCGACTCCACGCTGTTTTCTATGTTCGTAATTTCAGCTGCCGTGAACATATACTGGGTGCCGTCGGGGGTGGTGAGCTCCCATCCTCCGGTACCCGAAGTAAGAGGAGAAACGATCTTCAGTGGTTGCGACGGAGTGGTGTATGGGGTACCATACTGATCAAAAATAATCTTGCCACTGTATCCCATGAAGTTAAAACTGAACAAGTCGGGCTGCGTATCCAAGCGACCCTCGAATACGTCGGTCAAGTATTGGTAATAATTCAGCGGATCCGCTCCCGTTCCATCAGTTGAGCCATTGTAGCACGATTCATTGAGGTATTCAGGTAAAGGGGCGGCGTGATATGGATACCCCTGAACGTCAAAATCATCAATGCCCCGGCAGGTACGCACGATAGCGCCACCGGCGTTGAGTGTCCAACTCATACCAGTCCACGGGGATACTTGATCGGGCCGCACGCCGCCGCCATGATATTGCAGCGAGAGGGGCACCGAAACAGTGCGGCCGGGGAGCGTGAAGAGAGGAATGCTGACCGAGGGCACGCCCGTATACAGACTGACCGGCACTTCGCCAAACCGGCCCAGCGCCGCCGCTTCCGGGGAAGTTGGCAGCAGGTTATGATTCAGCATATCGGGCGGTAAGGCCGTTTGGGCTATACTTGCTTCCGGTCGCAGGCTAAACGCCGCCAACAGCATGAACATGATCCAGAAGACACGGGGCATAGGTAGAAGACTTGTTCCTCAATAAGAAATCAGTGATTTTTCAAGCGGTATTTGGGGCCAGAAACGTTGGCGACTCAAAGAACCAGCGGATGCTGGCTTAGCCAAGCGAAAAGGGTTATCCGATTGCCAAAAGCAATGAAAAATTTCAGCCGTTTCTTATTCGGGAACAAGTCTAGACTGTAGTGAATCGGAGATTCACTAGCGATGTTGCTATTCATACAAGTAAAAGAGAAGGGGCTAAGCAAATGCTCGCCCGGAGGGAAGATCTAAACAACTATGTGTTGCGCTAGCGATGAATAGGTGCGTAGTCTAATGCGGCAGGTTATGTAGCACTAGGGTAGGTAGACGGAGCTCAATAACAACGCAATACTATACTGAAGACAGACAAATAACAAGTTGAATCTTCTTTGTTCAGGACATTTGCATCAAACGTGTCGTTAGAGCGGTTCTTGGGTTAGTGTATGGTTTTGAGCTTATCTTCTGGCCATGAAAGCCTATTCACTTGATTTGCGGCAGCGGGTAGCGGGTAGCGGTGTAGGCTTCCCCATAAAGTAGGCCAGTGAAAAGTAGAGGTTAGGCGGCTTGACGAAACTCAGTTGGGGTCATAAAGTGCAACGCCTGGTGAGGGCGCAGGTGGTTGTAATCGTACTGCCACAAGCGGCAGTGCTCGCGCACTTGCTGCAAGGTAGCGAAGAGGTAGCCGTTGAGCAGTTCGCGGCGAAACGAGCCGTTGAAGCGTTCCACATAGGCGTTTTGGGTGGGGCTGGCGGGTTGAATCCAGTGCAGCACAATGCCCTGGGAGCCACACCAGTCCTGTAGTGCCTGGCTGATAAATTCCGGCCCATTATCGACGCGCAGCCGTGCCGGCGGGCCGTGGCGTTCGACCAGGGTCTGGAGCAAACGCACGACGCGGCCGGCCGGCAGCGAGAAATCGACCTCGATGCCCAGCACTTCGCGATTCCAGTCCTCGACCACGTTGAGCGTCCGAAAACGCCGCCCATCGGTCAGCGCGTCGCTCATAAAGTCCATCGACCAGCATTGGTTCGCCGACGCGGGCACGGCCAGCGGCTGGCGGACGCGCTCAGGCAAGCGGCGTTTTTTGCGCCGCTTGCTCAGTTGCAGGCGCTGAGCCTGATAGAGCCGCTACAGCCGCTTGTGGTTGACCAGCAGGCCATCTTTGCGCAGCCGATGGTAGTATTTCCAAAAGCCCCAGCCCGCGTGGCGTTTGACCAACGCCAGCAACGCGTCGACGAGCAGTGCGTCGGCCGTCGGCCGTTCGTTTTGGTCGCCCCGGCAGGCTTGTACTCTGGCGTAGCTGGCTCGCGCCAGAGTACAAGCCTGCCGCTGGCTCAGGCCCCGCGCCACGGCGTGCTGGGCCACGGCTCGCCGCTCGGCCGGGGCCACTACTTTTTTCGCAGCACCTCCTTGACCACTTGGTTTTCCAGGCTCAAATCGGCCACCAGTTGCTTGAGCCGGCGATTTTCTTCTTCCAGATGCTTGAGCCGTTGCAGCTCGGTCAGTTCCAGGCCGCCGTACTTGCTCTTCCACTGATAAAACGTAGGCTCACTGATACTGTGCTCGCGGCAAATCTGGACCACGGTTTGGCCCTGGCCTTGCTGGCGCAGGATGCCGATGATTTGGGCTTCACTAAAGCGACTCTTTTTCATGGGTAGTAGGAAAAGGATGGAAAAGATACCCCCTTCCTCTACTTTTCACTGGCCTACTTCACGGGGAAGCGTACACGCCTCCTTGCTTCTCCTCGTTGTCCAGCTACACCGCTCACGAAACCGCTATAGCAACTACATCAAAAAGCCCGCTGCTCCCCGAGCAGCGGGCTTCCCTTTAACTTGCACGTTTCCGATACGGCTGCTTTGGCCTGCCTGGCCGATGCCTCCCATCTGCCTGGCTTGTGCTGGCTTTGCCGGGTCGCCCAAGCCTTCCACCGGAAATAGTACGAAACCAGGAAACACCCTTAGAGCGTGCGCGTGGCCTCGTCGAAGTGGCCCGGCTGGTCGCTGGCCCGGATCGTGATTTTGTCCCCGTTCAGGTCGGCGTTGGCCGTGGTGGCCGTGTAGAGCCAGTCCAGGGCGTTGGGCTGCTGCACGGCGGCTCCTTCTTCTACCAAGGAGCCATCCCCGTTTTCGATGCGCACCCGCACGGCCACCACCTTGAAGTCGTCGGTGGCCCGCACCCGGATGACGTCGCCCTTTTTGCCGGCGTACCGGCTCAGGTCAATCTCGCGGATGTCAGGGGCTTTCAGAAAGTCGGCCACGGCAATGGCGTAGGCGCTGCCGTGGCGCCCGTCCAGCCGGGTGGCGTATTCGGCCTTAGCGGCCGGGTCGCTTATCTGGGCTTTGGCATACACGGCTGCCTCCTGAAACCGCTGCCGCTGCGCCTGCTGGGCCGCCGAGGGCTCGCCCGTTGTTTCGCCCGGGGCTGCCGATACGATGGTGCGCCCGCCCTGCTGCCGGAACACCAGCGTGCCCCCGATCATGCCGCTTAATCCCTGCGTCACGATGTTATTCTTTACTCTAGCCATAGGAAATAGAAAGATTGGTGAGCATAGCTGACGATGCAGGGCAAGCAAAATTGTATACTCCAGGGTGCGGGGTAACATGTTGGCCCGGAGCAGGGTGCGGGGCCTGCCCTGTTTGCGGCTTGAACTGAAGCTGTTTGAACAGGACTTACCCACTCGGGTTGCTTTTGCCCCCCGGAGGGGCGCGCTGTTTATAGAAAACCCCTGTGCGTAAATCGTATCGAAAAGCCGGCGTTTGCGTGGCTTGTCCTCCTGCGCTGGCGAAGGACCTTATCCCGAATGCCTGCCCGGACCTGATTTCAAGCGGCGCGGACGGAGCAGGGTGCTTCCCAGGCGCAGGATGACCGATTTTCCGACTTTCTGCACGGCTTCACCGGCTTCCCGGAAAATACACCCTTGCCATAACCCGAAACCCAACTTTGCGCCGTAGCTTTGTCCGGCAACAAGCCACCCCTTAACCCTCTTGTTGCCATGGCCGACCACGCTGCCAAAATTGCCTTCGAGGCGCTTACCTACGACGACGTCCTGCTGCTGCCCGGGTACTCGGAAACGCTACCCCGCGACGTCGACCCCAGCACCCGGCTCACCCGCAACATCCGGCTCCAGCTGCCCTTCATCTCGGCCGCCATGGATACCGTCACGGAGGCCGAAATGGCCATTGCCCTGGCCCAGGAAGGCGGCCTGGGCATCATCCACAAAAACATGAGCATCCGGGCCCAGGCCGAGCTGGTGCGCCGCGTGAAACGCTCCGAGAGCGGGATGATCCTCGACCCCTTCACGCTGGAGGAAACCGCTACCCTGGCCGACGCCAAGAAGCTGATGCGCGACAACAACATCGGTGGCATTCCCATCATCGACGCCGAGCGCCGCCTCAAGGGCATTCTCACCAACCGCGACCTGCGCTTCGAGAAGGATATGAGCCGGCCCGTAACGGCCGTGATGACGGCCACCCCGCTCGTAACGGCCAAGGCCGGCACCGAGCTGGCCGCTGCCGAAGACATCCTCCAGGATTCCAAAGTCGAGAAACTACCCGTCATCGACCCCGAAGGCCGGCTGGTGGGCCTCATCACCTACAAGGACATCCGCAAGCGCCGCCGCACCCCCAACGCCTGCAAGGACGAGCTGGGCCGCCTGATGGTAGGGGCCGCCGTGGGCGTTACGGCCGACTTGTTCGACCGCGTGGCCGCCCTGGTGGAGGCCGGCGTGGACGTGGTGAGCGTAGATACCGCCCACGGCCACAGCAAGGGCGTGCTCGATGCCGTGCGCAGCCTCAAGCAGCAGTTCCCCGACCTGGACGTAATTGCCGGCAACGTGGCCACCGCCGAAGGCGCCCGCGCCCTGGCCGATGCCGGGGCCGACGCCGTGAAGGTCGGAGTGGGGCCAGGGAGCATCTGCACCACCCGCATCATTGCCGGTATCGGCGTGCCCCAGCTCTCGGCTGTGCTCGAAGCGGCCCGCGGCCTGGAAGGCACCGGCGTCCCCATCATCGCCGACGGCGGCATCAAGTACTCCGGCGACGTGGTGAAGGCCCTGGCCGCCGGGGCCAGCACCGTGATGGTGGGCTCGTTGCTGGCCGGCACCGAGGAAGCCCCCGGTGAGATGACCCTGTTCGAGGGCCGCAAGTACAAGAGCTACCGCGGCATGGGCTCGGTGGAAGCCATGGAAGAGGGCAGCAAGGACCGCTATTTCCAGGATGCCGAGGATGATGTAAAGAAGCTGGTGCCCGAGGGCATCGTGGGCCGCGTGCCCTATAAAGGGCTGGCTGCCGAAGTACTCTACCAGCTCACGGGCGGCCTGCGGGCCGGCATGGGCTACTGCGGAGCGGCCACCATCGAGCAGCTGCAAACCGCCCGCTTCGTACGCATTACCGGGGCCGGCCTGCGCGAATCCCACCCCCACGACGTGCAGATTACCCGCGAGTCGCCGAACTACAGCAGCCGCTAGCCGGCCAGCTCCGGAGTTTTCAGGGGCGCGCACGGCCACGGCTTCCTCAGGAAGCCGTGGCCGTTTTTTTGTCCTTTCACCGGATACCAAGGCAGGTGAACCGGTCGGTAAGCGGTTCGGCAGCAGTTCGGCTACCCTGGTGCCCGGGCCGGCCGTCCTGTGGGCTTACGGTTGAGCTTGCCCAAACCCGGGGCCGGCGACTTTAGCAAACAGTTGCGGTTTTTACCCGGTGGCCCGTATCTTGGCCTCCCGTTCGGCTCTCCGTTCCGGCTCCGCGTCCTTAGCCTCCCCGCATGTCATTCGTTCGGAAGATCCATCCCTTCCTGTTGCCTTTTTCCGTGCTGAGCTGGTTGGCCCTGCTGACCGGCACGCTGCTATACGTGCATCCGGCCCTCACAGAAGGCCGGTTTATGCCTTCCGGCTGGATGGTACTGGCCTTACTGGCCCTGTTTACGGTTGCTCTCTTCCTGCGGGAGCGCTACCGGCCGGAACGCCTGCGGGGTATCGATTTCAACCGCCTCATGGGCCGGCTGGTAAGGGGTCCGGGCCTGCTGGCGGCAGCTGGCGTGGGCCTGCACCTGGTACTGTACTATGTGCAGCCGCCGCCGGCCACCGGCTCCCTGCTGCTCACGGGCATCTACCTCAGCAACGTAGGGCTGTTTATGGTCCTGCTGGCCCGCACTACCTACGCCTGGCGCTCCCTGGTACTGTTCCATAATACCGACCGCCTCAGGCAGCATTGGACCTGGTTTGAGGTGCTGCTGGGGGCCACGCTGCTGCTCCACCTGCTGCCCTGGACGCCGCCGCTGGGCCTGGCTACTGCGCTGTTTGGCGCGTTAGGCGCTTTCGGGGCCTACCTGAGTGGCCGGCAGAAGTGGGTGGCCTACCTGAGCCGTCGGCAGAAGCTGGAAGTCCTGCTGCTCCAGCTGGCCATTATCGCGGTTATGGCCTTGTTCGTGTTCTACTTCCAGCGCACCCAGAACACGCTGCGCCTGCTGGTGCCACCCACGCAAAGCGCCTTTCTGTTGCTCTGCGCTTTTTTCGCCGGTTTCTACGCCCTGGTGGGTTTGCTGGTCACGCTCCTGCACCTGCCCACGGCGGGCGTATTTGAGCAAAAGCGTGAGGAGATTCTGAGTATGCAGCGCCTCACCCAGCTTATCCAGCGCGGCCAGACGGCGGCAGAGGTGTACCGCATGTTCTTCGAATCGGCCATCCAGACGGTGGGCGCGGATGCAGCCTGGCTGCTGGTGGAAGAACAGGAGAAGAACTATCTGGAACACCACCACCACCTCACGCCCGAACAGGGCAACGCCATCCGGCTGCTGCTGGCCGACTACAACCTCAGCAACATTGAGTACCTCAACAACGATTTGGCCGGCAGCAGCTTCCGCCAGCTCAATCTGCCCTATGGCTCCCTGATGGTGATGCCGCTGCAATCCAGCAAGCAGCAGTACGGCAACATCTACGTGCTCAAGCAGTACGCCCAGGCCTTCGACCGCGAAAACCTGAGCATCCTGCAAACCTTCGCCAGCCAGACGGTGCTCAGCATCGAGAACCTCCAGCTGATTCAGGCGTCGCTCAACACCCAGCGCGTGCAGGACGAGCTTAAGATTGCCTCGGCCGTGCAGGAAAGCCTGATTCCGAAAAACCTGCCCATCGACAACTGGTTCGAAATCAGCTCCCACGCCGTATCGGCCACCGAAGTCGGCGGCGACTTCTACGACTTCCTCCACCTGCCCGGCCGGCGGCTGGCCGTGCTCATCGGTGATGTGAGCGGCAAGGGTGTGACGGCCGCCTTCCACGTGGCCCAGATGAAAGGGATTTTTCACGCCCTGATGCAGGAAAACCCCCTGGCCCGTAACGAGCGGGAGAAGTTCCCGGTACCCAGCAAGTTTATGGCCCAGGCCAACGACGCGCTGGCCCGCTGCCTCGAGAAATCGGCCTTCATCACGGCCTCGCTCTACATCATCGACTACGAGCACGGCGGCTTCGTATTCGCCCGCGCCGGCCACTGCCACACGCTCTACTACCATTCCATCAAGGAGGAAGTGTCCTACTTCCGCACCACGGGCCTGGGCCTGGGCATCATCCGCAACGACGGCTACGAGAAGCACATCAAAAACCAGTTTTACGACTACAACCCGGGCGATGTGATGGTGATTTACACCGACGGCATCGTGGAGGCCCGCGACGCGGCCCAGGATGAGTACGGCGAAGACCGCCTGCTCCGGATGCTGGAACAGTCGTTTTACCTGGATGCCGACCAGATCAAGGAGTACATGCTGGCCGACCTCAACGAGTTCAGCAAAGGCCAGCCCATGCACGACGACCAGACGCTGCTGGTGATTAAATTCAAGGCCGCCCAACCCGAAGCCGGTCTTTAACGTAGCACGAAGCCATGAAAATCACTCAGAATTCCACCGATACCACGCTTACCCTGATCCTCGACGGCGAACTGGATGCCAGCTCTTCCGTGTTGCTGGACAATGAGTTGAGCAAGCCCGAAATCCTGCGCAACCAGAAAATCCTGGTTGACTGCCGCCAGCTCAACTACATCTCCTCGGCGGGCCTGGGCGTTTTTATTTCTCACCTGCAAACGTTTCAGGATGCCAATGTGAAGCTGGTGTTCTTCAATATGCAGGAGAAAGTGCACAACGTATTTGAAATCCTGGGCCTGGATTCGCTGATGACCATTGTTCCTTCTTCGGCCGAAGCCGAGGCTGCTTAATTCCGACCGCCCCTCCGCTCGACCGCTCCACCCTCCCCGGAATGAAACAGGCCCTCCGAATCAGCTGCACCCGCCGCAACCTCAAGGTGGTGCGTGACTTCGTGAGCGACTTTCTGACCAGCTACCAGCTCTCCGAAGTGCAGATCAACCAGATTGTGCTGGCCGTGGATGAGGTAGTGGCCAACCTGATTATCCACGGCAACGGCGAGGACGAATCGAAGCACCTGGACGTGCGGGTGGGGGTGCAGGACCGGGAATTCGGCATTGAGCTGGAAGACACCAACCGTACGTCCTACTCGCCCGGCAGCTACCAGGAGCCCGATTTGCAGGAGTACGTGCGCATCGGCAAGAAAGGCGGCGTGGGCATGATGCTGGTCAACCGCATCATGGACCGGGTGGAGTTCACCACCCACAACAGCCACAACATTTGTCGCCTCTATAAGCACCTGATCTAAACCAGGTTTGGCGCCCGTCACCCACCAGAAGAGCACTCCGCCTGCGGGGTGCTTTTTTTATAGCCCGGCGCGGGAAGGCCGGGACACCGACGGCCGAAAAAAAATCCGTAAAATTGCGACACTATGCCCTCCGCACCCGGGTTATTCCCCGGCCGGATTCCTTGCTCAGCCGATTCCCTTCCCTTCGTATGCACAAACGCATTTTGTTTGCCGGTACCGCCGCGGCCACTTTGCTGGCCGGGTGCCAGGCTACCAAATCCACCACCGCCACCCCGGCCTCTCCCACCGTCGAAACCCTGGGCACCACGGCCGTTCCGGCCGCGGAATTCGCTTACGTGTACCGTAAAAACAACAGCTCGGCTCCTGATTTCGGAACCAAAGCCGGCGTGCAGGAGTACCTCGACCTTTACACCAACTTCAAGCTGAAGGTGCTGGCCGCCGAGCAGCGCGGCCTCGATACCACCCAGGCGTTTCAGCGCGAGCTGGAGGGCTACAAGCAGCAGCTGGCTCAGCCCTACCTCACGGAGAAGAGCGTGACCGATCAGCTGGTGCGCGAAGCCTACGACCGGATGAGCAAGGAGGTCAGCGCCTCCCACATCCTGCTCCGCCTACAGCCCGACGCGGCCCCCAAGGACACGCTGGCCGCCTACCAGAAGATCGTGGCCCTGCGCCAGCGCATTGCCGGCGGCGAAGACTTCAACCAGGTAGCCCGCGAAACTTCCGAAGACCCTTCGGCCCGCGAAAACGGCGGCAAGCTGGGCTACTTCACAGCCATGCAGATGGTGTATCCCTTCGAGTCGGCCGCCTACGCCACGCCCGCCGGGCAGGTGTCGGCGCCGGTGCGCACCCGCTTTGGCTACCACCTCATCAAGGTGAACGACGTGCGCCAGGCCCAGGGCGAAATCAAGGTGGCCCACCTCATGATCCGGGCCACGCCCGGCATGCCCGCCGCCGACTCGGTAACGGCCCGCAAGAAAGTAGACGAGTTGTACAGCCGCCTTACCAAACGCGGCGAGAACTGGGAGAAGCTGGTCACGCAGTTTTCGGAGGATGCCGGCTCGGCTGCCAACGGGGGCGAGCTGCCGCCCTTCGGCACCGGCCGCATGATTCCCTCCTTCGAGGAAGCCGCCTTCAAGCTCCAGAAGCCCGGCGACCTGGCCCCGCCCGTGCAAACGCCCTACGGCTGGCACATCATCAAGCTGATCGAAAAGCAGCCCGTGCCCTCGTTCGAATCGATGGAGCCCACGCTTAAAAGCAAGGTTTCCAAGGACTCGCGCTCGGAGCTCAACAAAACCGCTTTCCTCAAGCGGGTGCGCCAGGAAAACAACTTCGTGGAAATTCCGGCCGCCAAAGACTATCTGCTGGCTAAAGCCGACACCGCCCTCGTGCAGGGCAGCTTCGCCTATACCGCTCCGTCGGCCCCCACCAAGGCCAGCAAAACCCCGACCGATTACGCCACCCTGTTCACCATCAAGGGCAAGCCGTATCTGGTGAAGGATTTCCTGACTTTCGCCCAGCAAAACCAGCGGCCCCGGCCCGGGGCCGAGCCCCGCTTCGCCATGCAGCAGCTCTACGACCAGTACGTGGACGAGAGCCTGACCGAGTTCGAGAAGGCCAACCTGGAAACCAAGTACGAGGATTACCGGATGCTGGTGAAGGAGTACCGCGACGGGATTCTGCTCTTCCAGCTCATGGACGAGAAGGTGTGGAGCAAGGCTATTGAGGACACCGTGGGCCTCAAGCAGTTCTTCGCCGACAACCAGAGCAAGTACCAGTGGGAGCCCCGCGTACAGGCCACCGTGGTGAGCGCCGCCTCGCCCGAGCTGCGCACCCGGGCCCAGCAGCAGCTCAAAACCGGCCGCTTCGTGGTGCGCCAGGGCGTGCCGGCCAGCGTGGCCTTCGCAGCCAACACCGCCGACGTGCAGCCCGCCGGCCGCGCCGCCCTCGAGGAGTTGGCCGGCCGCCTGGCCGCCGATAATGCCCTGACGCTTACCATCAGCAGCCGCACCAAGCGCGGGGAGCCGGCCGCGCTGGCCGCCCGCCGCAACGCCAGCGTGGTGAAGTACCTCACAGCCCTGGGCGTACCCGCCGGCCAGCTGCAAACGGCCACCGGCAAGCCCGCCGCCGCCGACGCCCAGCTTAGCCTCATCAGCACCAACCCGGTAGCCCTGGAAGAAACGCTCAACACCCGGAACCCGCTGGCCGTCCAGATTCAGCAGCGCAACTTCCAGAAGGGCGACAACAAGGCCGTGGACCAGTTCCTGACCAGCGCCCCCGGCACCTACACCACCGAGGCCGATGGCCGCTTCTACGCCGTGGTAGTCGATAAGCAGCTGCCCGCCGGTCCCAAGGCCCTGTCGGAGGCCCGTGGCCAGGCTACTTCCGACTACCAGAACTACCTGGAGAAGCAGTGGATTGAGCAGCTGCGCACCCAATACCCGGTCACTATCAACCAGTCGGAAGTAGACAAGCTGGTGACCAAGTGAGTAGTGAGAAGCAGTACGGGAACCGGCCGTAAACAGAACGTCATTCTGAGTGCAGGCGGAGCCGTAGTCGAAGAATCTCGCGTGCTGACGTTGGGCAACGCATCTACGAAGCGGTAGAGATTCTTCGACTACGGCTCCGCCTACACTCAGAATGACGTTCTTATTCTCCCCTACTCTCTCCCCATGCAACGCTACAGGCCCGAACCGGCTCTGGGCATTAGAGCCGGCCGGAATCCGGGGAAATCCGGGGTTTTTGCCGGTGCAAGGATTTATGACGAAATTTGCGGGCGGCTTTTGGCGTTTTGCCAGTCGTCTGGCCTGAACCGTGCGGTTGCCGGGGAGGGGTTTAGAGAAAGATTCCATGATTCAATGTTTGCGAGTACCAGTCCGGCAGGTACTGCTGAGTGCGGCCCTGCTGGTTGTTTCGGCCACGGCCGGGTATGCTCAGTTGGGCGTGGGCCGGCCGGTAGGCCTGCGGGTGGTCGATGGCATCATCGCCAAAGTCGACAACCAGATTGTGCTGAAGTCGGACCTGGAAACCATTTATGCCCAGGAAGTAGCCCGGGCCGAGGGCAAACCCCTGCCCCCCGACACCAAGTGCAAAATCCTGCAAAGCTTGGCCCTCAACAAGCTGCTGCTGGCCAAGGCCGAAACCGACTCCGTGGTGGTGGAAGAATCGCAGGTGAAAAGCGAGCTGGACCGCCGCATGGCCTACTTCGTGCAGCAGATTGGCTCCGAGAAGAAGCTGGAGGAGTACTACAATAAGTCGCTCAAGGACCTAAAAGACGACTTGCGCATCCAGGTGAAGGAGCAGCTGGTGCAGCAGAAAATGCAGGAGCAGATTGCCGGCAAAGTGTCGGTGACGCCCCGGGAAGTGCGCCAGTTTTTCAGCCGGATGCCCAAAGACAGCCTGCCCTACTACTCCACCGAGGTGGAGGTAGGCCAGATTGTGAAGCTGGCCCAAACTAACAACAAGGCCAAGCAGGCATCCCAGACGCAGCTCAACGATTTGCGGGCCCGCATTCTGGCCGGCGAGGATTTTGCCACCCTGGCCAAGCAGTTTTCCCAGGACCCCGGCTCGGCCGTGGAAGGCGGCTACCTCGGCTTCTTTAAGCGCCGCGAACTGGTGCCCGAGTACGAAGCCGCCGCCCTGCGTCTGGAGCCCGGAGGCCTCTCGCCCATCGTGGAGTCGCAGTTTGGCTTCCACCTCATTCAGCTCATCGAGCGCAAGGGCGACTCCTACAGCACCCGCCACATCCTGCTCAAGCCCGAAACCGGCACCGCCGATACCAACGAAGCCGCCCGGGAGCTGGCCAGAGTGCGCCTGCGCATCCTGGGCGACAGCGTGAGCTTTGCCAAAGCCGCTAAAGACAACTCCGACGACAAGCTGACCAGCGGCAACGGCGGCCTGCTCCAGAACCGCCGCGACGGCAGCACCTACCTGCCCCTCGACCAGCTCGACCCGGCCATCTTCTTCACCATCGACACCATGAAGGTGGGCAGCGTGACCCCACCCCTACCCTACCGCACCGACGACGGCAAGGATGCCGTGCGCATTCTCTACCTCAAGTCGAACAGCCCGCCCCACCAGGCCAACCTCGACGACGACTACCAGAAAATTGCCGCCGCCGCCCTCAACCAGAAGAAAAACAAAGCCCTCGACGCCTGGTTTGCCCTCAACCGGGGCACCGTTTACCTCGAAGTAGACCCCGAGTACGCCGGCTGCCAGCTGCTGAATTCGATTAACTAATTTTCGTTATCCGTTTTCCGTTCTTCGTTTTTCGCCACCCATGAATGTGGTTGAAAAACGAAGAACGGAAAACGAAAAACCACCCCGAATGCCCTTCGCCTCCGATAAAGAAGCCGCCGATGCGCTGGCCCGCTCCTACCAGCAGCTGCGCCAGGAAATCGGCAAAGTCATTATTGGGCAGGAAGAGGTGGTGGAACTGGTGCTGACGGCCGTGTTTTCGCAGGGCCACTGCCTGCTGGTAGGTGTGCCCGGGCTGGCCAAAACCCTGCTCATCCAAACCATTGCCGACTCGCTGGACCTGTCCTTCAACCGCGTCCAGTTCACGCCCGACCTGATGCCCTCCGACATTGTGGGCTCGGAAACGCTCAATCAGCAGCGCGACTTCCACTTTGTGCCGGGGCCGATTTTCGCCAACATCGTGCTGGCCGACGAAATCAACCGGACGCCGCCCAAAACCCAGGCTGCCCTGCTCGAAAGTATGCAGGAGTATGCCGTGACGGTGGCCGGCAAGCGCTACCCCTTGCAGCGCCCGTTCTTCGTGCTGGCCACCCAGAACCCCATCGAGCAGGAGGGCACCTACCCGCTGCCCGAGGCCCAGCTCGACCGGTTCATGTTCAACATCGAGCTGGATTACCCCAGCTACGAGGCCGAGCTGCAAATCGTGAAGAACACCACTTCCAACCACAAAGCCACGGTGAGCAAGGTGCTGCACGCCGACGAAATTCAGGCCTACCAGCAACTCGTGCGCCGGGTGCCGGTGGCCGATAACGTGGTAGAATACGCCGTGGGCCTGGTGCACAAAACCCGTCCCAACACCGGCCGCGGGGCCGCCCGCGCCACTCAGCTCCTGGAGTGGGGTGCCGGCCCCCGCGCTTCCCAGCACCTCATCGTGGGGGCCAAGTGCCACGCCCTCATCCACGGCAAGTACTCGCCCGATATTGAGGACGTGAAGGCCGTGGCGCTACCCATTCTGCGTCACCGCCTCGTGCGCAACTTCAAGGCCGAAGCCGAAGGTATTTCGGTGGATCAGATTGTGAAAGAACTCCTTTAAATTGAGTGATAATTGAGAACGAAGAATTCGCAGCGAGGACTGATGATTGCCTGAAAGTCCTGTTACTATCCATTCTTACTTCTTACTTCTTACTTCTTACTTCTTACTTCTTACTTGAACAAGATGGAAGCAGCCGGTTATTACCAGCAGTTCGAGCGCAACCTCGAAATCATCCTCAGCGGCCTCGACGCGGGCCTCAACATCAGCACCACGGCCCTGAACGTGTCGTTGCCGCTGGAGGTGTACGTGCTGAGCGAAGTGCTTAACCAGGGCGGCGGCCAGTTCCGCCTCTCCGACAACCTCGCGCCCGGCGAGCAGGTGCGCGAGTTTCTGGCGCAGTTTCAGCGCCACGAAGCCCACAACGAGGCCCTGATGCAGCGCATTCTGGCGGATAAAAAGGCCCTGATGCGTACCCCGGAAGGCCGCGTGCTAACCAAGGAAATGCTCATCCGCCGGCTGGAGTATTTCAACGAAGCCGCCCGCCAGGTGAACGTGATGCGTAACCAGTTCGCCCTCGGCAGCCCCCCCCAGTCGCGCTCCGGCGTAGGGCTGGAATTGCAGAAAGGCTGATCACGGATTGGCGCGGATTTTAACGGATTTCGCGGATTTTGTGGACGGTGCGGGGCTCTGACAGCCTCCCTCAGAAGGGTGTCTCGTTTTGGGGCAGCCTTTTTGCGTTTTGATGGCGGAGTACGGTAGTCTGCTGGTCCTGCTTCCTGCTGGATCTGCTGGATCTGCTGGATCTGCTGGATCTGTAATGCTGCTGTGCGGGCTTGTTGGGCCGCCCTGCTTAGCCTGGTTCGGAGTAGCCCCCGGAATGGCTGCCTTCTGGTAGCGGAGTTGCAAAACCGGCCGTAAAAGACGTATTTCTGGGCTGCTTACGGCCCTGCGGCCACTCCGGCTCCCTGTTATGTACACTGCCTTTCCCACTCCTGCCCCGCCCGATACCCCGCTGCTGACGGCGCGCCTGATGCTGCGGCCCTACCAGCCCCCGGATGGGGCGGCGTTTTTTGGGCTCATCGACGCCGACCGCACCCGTCTGCGCCCCTCGTTTCCGGCCCGCGAAGCCACGGCCGCCACGCCGGCCGCCGCCACCCGCCTGCTCCATCAGTTCCGCCACGACTGGACGACCGGCCGCCTCTACGTGCTCGGCATCTGGCACCGCCAGACCGGCGAATACCTCGGCGACATCAGCCTCAAACCCAACTGGACCCCGCCCATCACCCTCGAAATCGGGTATTACCTAGCCACGGCCGCCGAGGGCCAGGGCTATGCCCGCGAGGCGCTGGCCGCCGTTACCGGCTTCGGCTTCGACACCCTGCACGCCAAACGCCTGCTCATCCGCTGCCGCCCCGACAACCCGCGTAGCCTCGCCGTAGCCGTGGCCTTGGGCTTCCAGCCGCTGCCGGTGCGCCCGCGCCCGGCCTGGCTGCGCCGGATGCTGGGCGGCAGCCCGCCGGTGCTGTATTATATACTGAAGCGGTGATGGATTGAACGCTTATCCCTTACTGCTTCTTCTTCACGTCGAATCGGTAACGCAGCCCAAGATTCCAGCCGCGCTGGAATCCGAAGGTGCTATTTAGTTGCTGGGTGCTGAAAGTACGGTCGATAGCGCGCAGGTTTTTGGTCAGCGACACATCCAGCGCAGCTTCAAAGTGCCGCCCGAATCGATAGGAGACGGCAGGACCGAACGTTAAATAGGAGTTAGTGACACGGTCACCCCATGAATTATTTAGCACGACCTGCTGATTCACTTCACTCACTGCTTTCAACTTATCGCGGTAATGAACAACGGTCAGGCCTGCTAATCCATCGAATTGGATACGATGCTCGACTTGGCGGGTAAGGCGGCGACGCAATAACACGGGCAGAGCCTTAACCCAAGCCTCAGCGTAGCTATACCGCGAGGTTGGCTCCCCCGCTATGGTAGTGCCGTAAGCGGTACGTTCATCCAAAAAGTGATAAGCCGAATACCCCATCTCCACTGCCCAGCGAGGGGTAAGCCAACGACCTAATTTAAACTGATATGGCCCCACTCCTGTCAGGCCGGGAGCAGAGCCTACAACAACTATTTCAAAATCATGGTCGGCTAGTTGAGCGGTTGCGTACCAAGACAGGGGAGCAGGCTCAAGTAGAGTCTGAGCTCTGGCCTGCATTCCTCCTACTACGAGTAGTAATGTGATGTAAGAAACAATTGAGGTTCTCATACCTTACTTCTTTTTGGAACAGAAATAAATATAATCACCCCCAGCTCCTTCATTCAAGTCCTGAGTATAATCTGCATCCCACCCAACTGGTGGCACCGGACGCGCATTATTACTAGAAATCACCCCGACTTCTATTGGACGGCCATAGCTTGGGGCCTTGAATTGATAGCCATAAATGTATCGACCATGAGCTCCATCATTTAAGTCGGGATGCTTCCAAGTGCTTCCGGGAACAGGATTTAACGTCCACAATGGTACAAAGCCCCTAGGCTGGTTTACGGGAGAACTTATCCCCGTCGGTGTCTTGAACGCCTGAATTTCACGTACCGGCCCTGATATATCATCCTGAGCCCAACCCCAGCCTGTCTCATCACCGAGCCGAACATAGCTGGGTCTTCTGGTGAACGTGAGAAACATTCGCATTCCTCCCGTACCTCGGTTCAAATCGACGGCAATCTTGTAATAGCCAGCGAGTGGCTGCTCAAGTTCCCCTTTCACTATTTTAAGGTCATAAATATATCCATTCGGATTTACTGCGTCCGTATATGTTGAGGTAGTTTCGCTGCTAACGAACACGGTAGCCGATGGAGACGAGCCGCCACCTACAGGCCCTTGATAGCACGGCGAACCAGGGTCGAGAGTGCTCGGGTCGCATGGCTCATCTATAGACCTGCTAATAGCGGCTGTCGAGCGAGTATACCGAATGGTGCGTAGCGCGAACCCTTTGTTTGGGTCCCGCAAGCTTACATCACACTTAGGACGTGCAATCGGGTGTCCTTCTGCATCTAACAAGGTGGGGGTTCCCTTCGCTACATACTGGCCTACGGGGTCCACGATTTCGCCGCGTTCAACCCGCTCTACAAAGCGCAGCCACTCAGCCTGCGCTTTAGAGGTTGATTTGGCAGATTCAGTATTAGCCAACAACTGTTTTACTTGTACTGCACTAGGTTTCGGTTCTGGTTGAAGGGCTTTCTCACATCCCCATAAAGCAATTACCCCCCCCAATAATAGAGTAGATAGGACTCGTGTATTCTTTTGTTTCATAGCGGTGAAAAAGAGGCGGTTCGTAAGGAAAAATTCCGGGACAAGAATACGAAGTCGCAAAGTGAAATTCAAATCCTACAAGCTAATTATCTGACTCCTACATAGGAGCTTAATAGTTTTCCCACCGTGCTCTACTCCTCAAGCTCCGCCTTGCGGCGCAATGCGAACCATCATCTACCGATTGGGCCGCAGCGTGCTCAGCAAAAAGCTCTGGTTGAAATTGAGGTAGAGCGCGAAGGAGAAATCGAACAGGCCGTTGTTGAGGTCGTAGAGGGGCTCGAAGCGGGTGGTCAGCGTCACCTGGCCCGGCAGGCGGTAGTCGCGCAGCACCCGCAGAATCAGCAGTTGCCGCTGCCGCTCGGTGTAGTTTACATCTACCGGCGAGGACGACACCGATTGATAGAGCCGCCCGCCCAGGGGCGAGATATGGCCTTTGCCGCTCCAGTAAGCCAGTTGCAGGTTGGAAAGCCGCGTATCGGCCCCCACATTCAGGTAGAGCCCCGTACCGCTTTTAAAGGGCAGCTCTTCGGTGAAAGAGTAGTCGTTGAAGTAGGTTACGTACCCATCGAAGTGCAGGGCGCTGACGAACCGGGACGTGAGGCCGCGCCGCACCCGCAGCCCGGTGGCCCCGTTGAATAAGGTCTGCAAAGGCTTGTCGATGGTATCAATCTGGCCGCCGCGGTGGGTGGCCGTGAACTGCACTGGCAGCGCCACCAGCCACCGGGCCGAGTCGGTGAGCAGGCGGTGTTCCAGGGCGAGGCCGCCGGCTACTTCCTCCTGAAAGTTGCTGAACCGGTACTGCTGCCGCACCCAGTTCACCCAGGCATCGAGGCTGGTGCGCGGGGTTTGCAGCTGGTACTGCACGCCTTCTTCCAGCTGGTTGGTCATCACCCGCTCAAAATCGAACAGCGGCTCGATGTAGCCGTGGTGCAGGTTGCCCTCCAGATTACCGAACAGCAGCGTGTGCGGCCCCTGCCGGTATTTGAGCGTGAACAGCGGCCGGACCTGCCGCAGCCGGGTCGTACCGTAGTTTTTCCACAGAAACACGCCCGCTTCCAGGCGCAGGTTGCCGGCCGGGTAGTACACCAGCCGCGGGGCCAGCTGCGCCCCGAAATAGGTCAGGCCAGGGTCGATTTTATTGAAGTACTCGTTGTCCTTGTTGAACATAAACCCCCGCACATCCAGCCGCAGTTGGTGCTCGTAGGCCGGACCGAGCGGGGCGCGGGACAGAAAAGCGCGGTTGTCGAGCTGGGCCCAGGCGGCCGAAGCGGTGAGCAGCCACGCTAGGCTGGTCAGGATCAGGGTGCTGGCGCGGACCTGACTTTCTAAAAATTTTAGCACAGAAAAAAACTTCGGAATTCAACGAATTTCTTTAGCATTGCGGGCACAAAATATAGCCCGGCGGCGTTACCATTGCCCAGCCCCGAAACGCCCCCCTGGCGGGTTGTGTGGACTGGCCAAAACGCTTACATTCACCAAACCTAAGCAATTCTACTTACCCCCTTTCTAATGGCCGCAAACTCCGATAAAGCTGAAAAAGCCGACAAAAAAGACTCGAACCCCCAGGCCGAGAAGCTAAAGGCGCTCCAACTCACCCTCGACAAGCTCGACAAGAGCTACGGCAAGGGCACCGTGATGAAGCTCGACAGCAGCAAGGTGCAGGATGTGGAAGTTATCAGCACCGGTTCGCTGGGCCTCGATATTGCCCTCGGCGTGGGTGGTTTGCCCAAGGGCCGCGTGGTGGAAATCTACGGCCCCGAGTCGTCGGGTAAAACCACGCTCACCATGCACTGCATCGCCGAAGCCCAGAAAAAAGGGGGCATTGCCGCCTTCATCGACGCCGAGCACGCCTTCGACCCGGTGTACGCCCGCAAGCTCGGCATCGACACGGCCAACCTGCTCATCGCCCAGCCCGACAATGGCGAGCAGGCCCTTGAAATTGCCGACCAGCTGATTTCCAGCGGCGCCATCGACATCATTGTTATCGACTCTGTAGCCGCCCTGGTGCCCAAAGGCGAACTGGAAGGCGATATGGGCGACTCGAAGGTAGGTCTGCACGCCCGCCTTATGTCGCAGGCCCTGCGCAAGCTCACCGGCACCATCAACAAAACCGGCTGCTGCTGCATTTTCATCAACCAGCTGCGCGAGAAAATCGGGGTGATGTTCGGCTCGCCCGAAACCACGACCGGCGGTAACGCCCTCAAATTCTACGCCTCCGTACGCCTCGACATCCGCCGCATTGGCCAGATAAAAGAGGACAAGGACAACATCACCGGCAACCGCACCAAAGTGAAGGTGGCCAAGAACAAGGTAGCCCCACCCTTTAAAGTAATTGAGTTCGACATCATCTACGGCGAAGGCATTTCCAAAGTGGGCGAAATCCTCGATCTGGGCGTCGATATGGGCATTATCGCCAAGTCGGGCTCCTGGTTCAGCTACGACGGCAACCGGCTCGGCCAGGGCCGCGAGGGGGTGAAAACCATCTTGCAGGACAACCCCGAGCTGGCCGACAAAATTGAAGCCCAGATTCGGGCCAAGGTGAAGGGCAACCCCGAGCAGGCCCTGGCCGTGCTGGAGGAAGACCGCACCGTGGACGCCGAAGAGGCTGTTGAGCCGGTTGAAGCCGAAGACTAAGCGTAGAGCACTGGCAACCATTGAAAGCTTCCCCGATCCGTCGGGGAAGCTTTTTTTGTGCCTTGAGCATCACCGCCCTGCCTTCCGGGAAAAGTGGGAAACCCGCTCATTTACTCGTCCCGTTTTTTGCCCTGCCGGAATCCGAGTACCTTTACTGGCACCGCATTTGAGAAGATACCGGCTACTTCACCGTTCGTCGTTCCCCACATGGCCATCCGTCGCTGGATCTTATTACCTGCTTTTCTGCTCCCGCTGGCTGCTTTTGGTCCGCCGGCCGCCGATGCGTCCCGGTCCCTGGCAAACACCAGCTTCGATCGGGGCGAAACCCTTCAGTACAAGGTGCACTACGGCCTCATCAACGCCGCCGAGGCCACCATTGAACTCGATGATAACGTGCACCGGGTGAACGAGCGCCCTTGCTACCGGGCCACCGTCACGGGCCGCACCACCGGCTCGTTCGACTTCTTCCTGCGCATCCGCGACACCTGGCGCTCCTACATCGACACGACCAGCATTCTGCCCCAACGCTTCTTTCGCAACATTGAGGAAAACAACTACCGCAAGCGGGAAACGGTGGATTTCGACCACCAGCGCGCTGTGGCCGATGTGGAGAGCTACAAGAAAGACAAGAACGACGTGAAGAAGGGTACCTACAAAGTGCCTAACAACGTGCAGGACATCGTGAGCGGTTTCTACTTTCTGCGCACCATCAACTACGACCAGCGCCGGCCCGGAGAAGTCATCAAGGTCCAGGGCTTTTTCGATGAGAACGTATTTAGTATGGACGTCACCTACAAGGGCCGGGAAACGGTGGAAACCAAGGCCGGCACTATTCGCGTGATCCGGCTGGTACCCAAAATGCCCAGCAATAAAATTTTCAAGGGCGAAAACGCGGTTTCCGTGTTTCTTTCCGACGACCGGAACAAGATTCCGGTTCTCATCCAGGCCGAAATGTTCGTGGGTTCCGTGAAAGTGGACCTCTACAAATACAAAGGCTTGCGAAACCGATTGAATTTAGTAGCCAAGAATTGATGCTTGATAAGGCGGCTCCCAGTTGGGGCCGCCTTTTTTTTTAGTCCGTTCCGCTTTTTTTCCGCCTTCCGATGCTGCTTCCCGTTGCTACCCGTCGCCGCTCGGTGCTGCTGCCCGCGCCGCCCGCGCCTTCCGCCCTGGTCGATTTCGTCTGGCCTATTCCGAATCCGGTGCCGGCCAAGCTGCCCCCGGGTCTGGTTTTCAACCGGCGCGGAACGGGTAACGAAAACGTAACACGCCGCGCCCGCCGGCCGGCGGTACTTTTGTCGTCACGCCTTCTCTTCTACCCTAAAGCGCCCCGAGCCGTGCAACCAACCACCCACCCCAATGCCTACAAGATTCTGGTCGTCGATGATGACCCCGACATCGTGGAGCTACTGGAATACAACCTGCGCAAAGAAGGTTACGAAGTGGCCAGCGCCCCCGACGGCCGCCAGGCCCTGGAAATAGCGCCCCAGTTCGCGCCCGACATCATTCTGCTGGACGTGATGATGCCCCACCTGGACGGCATCGCGGCCTGCCGCCAGTTACGCGAGCTGCCCAAGTTCAAGGACACCTACATCATTTTCCTGACGGCCCGGGCCGAGGAATTTTCGGAAGTGGCGGCCTTCGATGCCGGGGCCGACGACTTTATCGCCAAGCCCATCAAGCCCCGGGCTTTGCTCAGCCGCCTGGCCGCCTTTGTGCGCCGCGACAAAGACCCCCAGCACGTTTCCGACACCACTGAAATCAACGGCCTCATCATCGACCGCACTGGCTTCGCCGTGTACCAGGACGGCCGCAAAATCACGCTGCCCAAGAAGGAGTTTGAGCTGCTGGCCTTCCTGGCGGCCTCCCCCCACAAGGTATTCGGCCGCGACGAGCTACTCCAGAATATCTGGGGCAACGATGTGTTCGTGCTGGCCCGCACCGTGGACGTACACGTGCGCAAAGTGCGCGAAAAAGTGGGCGACCACCACATCCAGACCATTAAGGGCGTGGGCTACAAGTTCAACACGGACAACTAAATCTGAATTAAAAATTAAAAGTGAAAAATTAAAAATTGGCCGTTCTATCCGTTTTCGGGCGGAGAAGTGACACGGCCAATTTTTAATTTTTCACTTTTAATTTTTAATTGACCGCCATGCGTCTCAACATTACTTCCCGGAGCATTGCCATTCTGCTGTCGATTCTGGTGGCGACGGTGCTGACGGCGCTGGCTTTCATTGCGCCTGCCATGCCCTTGCAGCAGGGCGTGCTGGCGGCCGGCATCACCATCGCGGCCTGCTTCCTGCTGCTTTACCTCATGTTTGAGGCCCTGATTTTTCGGGAAATCAACAACATTTATGAGGGGCTGGAACACATCAAGCGCAAGGAGTTCCGACGCATGTCGAACAAGTTTCTGTTCCGGCCGGAACCGCTCAAGCGCATGCGCGACGAGATTCTGGACATGGCCCAGCGCAAACAGCAGGAAATCGACGAGCTGCACCGCCTCCAGGAGCTGCGGCGCGAGTTTCTGGCCGATGTCTCGCACGAGCTGAAAACGCCCATCTTCGCGGCCCAGGGGTTTGTGCATACGGTGCTGGAGGAGGAGGAAGAGGACGGCATGGACGCCTTCACCCGGAAGAGGTTCCTGCGCAAAGCCGCCACCAGCCTCGATGCCCTGGACGCCCTGGTGCAGGATTTGGTCACCATTTCCCAGCTCGAAAAGGGTGTGGTACGCATGCGTCGCCAGCGCTTCGATCTGGCCCAGCTCGTACGCGACATTTTCGAGCAACTGGAGCTAAAAGCCGCCAAGCGCCGGGTAACGCTGGAGCTGCGCTGCCCCGATGGCCCCGCGACCCAGCCCATGCGCGTGCTGGCCGACCGCAACCGCATCCGGCAGGTACTCATCAACCTGATCGACAACGCCATCAAGTACGGCCGCGAGCAGGGCCACGTGCGGATTTGCCTGGAGGAAAGCGGCAAAAGCATCCGCATCAGCGTGCAGGACGATGGGGAGGGAATCCCGAAGCAGCACCAGAGCCGCATTTTCGAGCGGTTTTACCGCATCGATAAAAGCCGCACCCGCGAGTCGAGGGATGCCGGCGGTTCCGGCCTGGGTCTGGCCATCAGCAAGCACATCATTGAGGCCCATAAATCCACCATCCGCGTGCAGAGCGAGCCCGGCCAGGGCACCACCCTGGAATTCAAACTCCCCCGCCCCAGGGTGAAGGCAGTTGTGGGGTGACGTTCCCTTTCCACTTCCGAATCCCCTACCTTTGCGGCTTCTATGAAGCTGCCTGATTTCAACGACCTGATTTTGTTTGAAGACGATGATTTCATCATCATCAACAAACCCCCTTTCTTGGCCACGCTCGACGAGCGGTTTGGCGGGGCACCTAACATTCTGCGCCTGGCCCGGGAGAAGTACGAGGACGTGCAGGCCTGCCACCGCCTCGACAAGGAAACGAGCGGGGCGCTGGCGCTGGCCAAAAACCCGGCTGCTTACCGCCACCTGGCCATGCAGTTTGAGGACCGGCAGGTGCGCAAGGTGTACCACGCCGTGGCTTGGGGCGTGCACCACTACGACGGCCTGCGCGTGGACCGCAGCATCGAAACCACTACCAAGGGCAAGGCCCGGCTGGCCTACAAGGGCAAACCGGCCGTAACGCTGGTGCGCACCCTCGAAGCCTACGCCCGCCACACGCTGCTGGAGTGCCAGCCCATCACGGGCCGCATGCATCAGATTCGCCTCCACCTGGCCTACCTGCAAGCCCCCATCGTGGGCGACGGCATGTACGGCGGCGACGATTTTTTCCTGTCGTCGCTCAAAAAGAAGTTCAACGTGAAGCAGGGCGAGGAAGAACAGCCCTTCATCAAGCGCTTCGCGCTGCACGCCGCCCAGCTCACGTTTGCCAAGCTCGATGGCGAATCGGTGACCATTGAGGCCCCCTACCCCAAGGATTTCCGGGTGCTGGTGGAAAACATGCGCCAGTATCAATAAAGGGTTTGAGCTACAAACCCTTTTATCGTCTCTCGAAAATAGCAATCCGGGTCGAATCGATAGTGGGCTTACGGGGGTTGCGGGGCAACCCCCGCTGCCAGCGCAGGCGCAACTGCGGATTCTGGCGGAGCTGCGCGAAAGTGGTCTGGTCCTCGACGGGAGCGTACCAATCGTCCCAGACCAGCAGGGTACCCGTTGGTACCGGCCAGCTGGCGTCCCGGAGTGCCCCGAACCGGAGCCGGTTGGCTGCGAAGGGGTCCAGGTTAAGCGCCGAGGCCGCGTAGGGGTGGGCATACACTACCCGGGGCGGCGACGGTTGCGTGGCCACCCAACGGGCGGCGGCCTCCAGCAACTGCTGGTCGGCTGCCTGCCCGAAGTCGCGCTGCCAGCGCAGGCCTACCCGGGAGCCACTGAAGGGAAACCAGACGATAGCGGCCAGCAGCACCCACCGGCTGTACTGCCGTTGCGGCGCGGTGCGCCCCAGCGCGGCCAGTAGCTGCACGCCCCGCACCACCACCAGGCTCAGTAGCGGCACCAGGCAGCACAGCACCCGCAGCAGGCCAATCGAGCCAAAAATACCCAGCACCCAAAAAACGGTGTGGGCACCAATAAACACCGCGATACTGCCGTACACCAGCAGCAACTCCCCCGAACGCCGGCCGGCGGCCCACTGCCGCCCGGCCCGCGCCACGCCCAGCCCCATACCCACAACACCCAGCCAGAACAGGCCAAACTGCACCCAGCCAATGGAATCGGCGAGGCCGGTAATAAACTGCCAGGGGGTGTTGTTGCCGCGGTGGATGAAGGCGTAGTTGAGGTTGTGGAGGGGGTAGGCGTTGCGGGTGAGCACCCAGAAAAAATCCTGGTACGCCGCCAGCCCTATCAGCCCGTAAAACCCGAAGCCCAGCCCCAGCCAGGGCAGTGCCCGCCACCGGCGGTTCAGCAGCAGATACAGCCCGAACACGCCCAGCAGCAGGAACCCTTCGGAGCGGGCCAGGGGCAGCCACGACACGACGGCCGCCGCCCAAACCGGCCGCTCCTCCAGGGCCAGCACCACGCCCGTTATCAGCAGCAGGCTGAAAAGTGGCTCCGTAAGGCCGGAGAACTGAATCAGGAAGTAGTCGGGGGCGGCGTAGCAGGCCACGATGGCCAGCCAGGGCCAAGGCAGGCGCAGCAGGCGGGCCGCCTGGTAGGCCAGCGCGGCCGAGGCGGCCACCAGCAGGCATTGGAGCACCATCACGCCGCGCAGCCCTAGTTGGGCCGGCCCCGCCATCAGGGCTACTGTCACCGGTTTCGACCACGATTCCAGGAAATTAAGCGGGTGCCGGAAGGCGTAGCGCGCGTACTGGTAGTGGTAGATACTGTCGCCCGAGTCGAAGGTGCCGCGGGTGAGCAGGGCCGTGAGCAGCGAGAGGGCCAGCAGAGCCAGCAGCAGCCCGTAGGCCCGGCGGCTGGCCGGCAAAGCCGCCCCGGACGGTGGGTTCATAGCAGAATACGAGTCGGGCATAGTGCGGGTAAAAGTACGTAACTGGCTCCAACGGCACCTAAACAACTCTTTCAGACACAATAATTAACCTGGCATTTGAATATTCGCTGAAAGGCAGTAACTTTGTGTCCGTTTTCCCCGAACTGTGTTCGGCTTCTTCTTCATTTTCAAACGCTTATCCTCCTCCCCAATGGATCATCTGAGCTTCAAGACGGTATCCGTCAACAAAGCCAACGCCAACAAGGGCTGGGTTGTGGTTGACGCCGCCGACGCTACCCTGGGTCGTCTGGCCAGCCAAATTGCCAACATGTTGCGTGGCAAGCACAAACCCTCCTTCACGCCCAACTCGGATTGTGGCGACAACGTCATCGTCATCAACGCCGACAACCTCCGCGTGACTGGCAAAAAGATGACCGACAAAATTTACATCACCCACTCGGGCTACCCCGGCGGACAGAAGCGCATCAACCTGCGCGACAAGAAAGCCAAGGACTCGACCCGGGTGATTGAGCACGCGGTGCGTGGTATGCTGCAAGGCAACAAGCTGGGCGCGGAGCAGTTCCGTAACCTGTTCGTGTACGCCGACACCCAGCATCCCCACGAGGCTCAGCAGCCTAAAACTGTTTCTTTCTCGCATCTGTAAGCCGCATTCCGGCTCCCATTTTCTCTAATTCTCCACTTAATGGAAATCTCCAATACCTCTGGTAGAAGAAAAACCTCGGTGGCCCGCATCTACATGCAGGCCGGGCAAGGGAATATCACTATCAACGGCCGGGAAATGAAAGCCTATTTTGGCAACGAACTCCTGGAAAACATCGTGAACCAGCCTTTGGCGACGGTCGAGCAAGTCGGCCAGTACGACATTAAGGTGAACGTACGCGGTGGTGGCATCTCGGCCCAGGCCGAAGCCATCCGTCTGGCCATCTCGAAAGCCCTCGTGGGCGAAAACGCGGAGGTTCGTCCTGCCCTGAAAAAGGAAGGCTTCCTGACCCGCGACCCGCGCATGGTGGAACGCAAGAAATTCGGCAAGCGTAAGGCGCGTCGTTCGTTCCAGTTCTCGAAACGCTAATCTTCCAGAGGAACCCTATCATGGCCCAGACTACCACCTATAAAGAATTGCTGGACGCCGGTTCGCATTTTGGTCACCTCACCCGCAAGTGGGACCCCAAAATGGCTCCGTACATCTTCATGGAGAAGAACGGCATCCACATCATTGACCTGAACAAAACGCTGGCTTCGCTCGATCACGCAGCGTCCGCCATCCGTAACATTGCTAAAAGCGGCCGCAAGATCATGTTTGTGGCTACCAAAAAGCAGGCTCAGGAAATCGTAACCGACGAGGCCAAGCGCCTCAAAATGCCTTACATCACCGACCGGTGGTTGGGCGGTCTGCTCACCAACTTCGCCACCGTGCGTAAGTCGCTGAAGAAGATGAGCACCATCGACAAGATGGTAAAGGAAAACACGGCTTTCGCCGCCCTCGCCAAGCGCGAGCGGCTGATGATGTCGCGGGAGCGGGAGAAGCTGGAGCGCGTACTGGGCGGCATTGCCGACCTGAGCCGTCTGCCCGCTGCCCTGTTCGTGATTGACGTGAAGCGCGAGCACATTGCCGTGAAAGAAGCCCAGAAACTGGGTATTCCGGTATTCGCTATCTGCGACACGAACTCCAACCCCGAGTCGGTGCAGTTCCCCATTCCGGCCAACGACGACGCCTCGAAGTCCATCCAGCTCATCGTGAGCGTGATGGGCAAGGCTATCGAAGATGGTCTGTCGGAGCGTAAAGTCGACAAAGAGGATGCTGATAAGAAGCAAGCCGAAGAAGAAGGCATCAAGGAAAAGCAGGACGCCGAAGAATAGGCGGCTTTTAGAAGCTAGAAGTTAGGAGCTAGGAGCTAGAATCAGAGGGAAACCGCCTGGCAAATTCTAGCTCTTAGCTCCTGACTTTTTTTGCTTTTGCTCCGTTCCTGCGCGTTACGTTCCCCTCTTTCTCTCATTCAATTCAAACTTTCTGCTGGTTGCTGGTTGCTTCATCCCTGTGATTCTAGCGCCTTGCTTCTAGCTCTTAACTACTCAAAAGCTATGGCTGCAATTACCGCCGCAGACGTAAATAAGCTCCGCACCATGACTGGCGCGGGCATGATGGATTGCAAGAAAGCCCTGGTGGAAGCCGAAGGCGACTTCGAAGCGGCCCGGGACCTACTCCGCAAGCAGGGCCAGAAAATTGCCGATAAGCGTTCGGACAACGAGACGACCGAAGGCGTGGTACTGGCTGCCGTGAGTGAAGATGGCACCAACGGCAAACTGGTGTCGCTGGCTTGCGAAACCGAGCCGGTTTCCAAGGTTCCCGATTTCAAGGAGTTGGGTCAGCGCATTTTGGCTGCTGCCGTGAAAACCAACGCTTCTTCGAAAGAAGAACTGCTGGCCGCTCCCCAGGAAGATGGCCGCGCCTTGCAGGAGCACATCACCGACCTGATGGGCAAAATCGGCGAGAAGCTGGTGGTAACGGCTTACGAGAACATCACGGCTGAGAAAGTAGCTTCCTACATCCACTCCGACAACAAGAAGGGTGTGCTCGTGGCCATGAAGAACGTAGGCGGTGCCGACGTGGCTACCGTGGGCCGCGACGTAGCCATGCAAATTGTTGCCATGAAGCCCGTTGCCCTTGATAAAGACGGCGTGGATTCGGCTACTATTGAGCGCGAAATCGAAATTGGCAAGGAGCAGGCCCGCGCCGACGGCAAGCCCGAGGCGATGCTGGAGAAAATTGCCCAGGGCAAGCTCAACAAGTTCTACAAGGAGAACACCCTGCTCAACCAGGAATTCGTGAAGGACAACTCGATGACCATCGCCCAGCTGCTCGACAAGACGCAGAAAGGCCTGACGGTTTCCGAGTTCAAGCGCGTAGCCATCGTAGGCTAGGTTTGTTTGAGCTGTTAGCTGACAGCTTTTAGCCGTTAGCTTTCCGTTCAGAATTTAAAAAGGCCCCGCTGGCAGCTTGCCGGCGGGGCCTTTTTGGGTTTCTATACTTCTTACTGAACTTTCGGCGGCGGCGTGTTCATCTGCTTGTGCAGGTCGTCGCTCATCCGCAGGTATTCTTCCAGCGTCTCCATCCCGATGGCGGCCCGGCGCTTATTCACGTTTTTGGGGTCGCGCAGGGAGCGGGGACGGGCGTTGCCGATGCCCGGGCCGGTGTACTCTACCTGGGTGCCGTATTCCTGGGGCTGACCGGAAGCCTGAGCGATGCGGTCGGTGAGGTAGGCATAGTTGCGGGGGCTGGCGTTTTTGGCTTTCACCTGGGGCTGCATCAGCTTGAGCATGCGCCGCTGGAAATTCGGGTGGGCATCGGCGTGCTGCACCAGGAGCCAGAAGTTGCTGGCACTTTTCTCCCCTACTTCCCGGAAACCGGGGTAGCCGTAGCGCCGGATGATGGCTTCGAGCACGGGCTGGTGACGGGCGAAGTTCACATGCTGCACACCTTCCAGGTTGCGGCCGGCAGTATCGGGTAGCTGCTGCATCATGCGCTGCATGGGCCACTGATCCACGACGGCCAGGCTATCGATAGTACGACTCAGGGCCGGGTAGCGGGGCGGGGCGGTTTGGGCCAGAGTCGTCGTGCTAAGGGAAAACAGGGCGGCGGCCAGAGCAGGTAGCTTCATAGTTTATTAGCACTTGAGGTAGTAGATATTCAAGGCAGCAGATACAAGTATACCCTTTACTGCCCGCCCAGGCGCATGCGGTGAGCCCGGACCCGGGCAGCGGCATTCTGACGGATGTTGCCGTAGAACAGGGCATAATCGGCGAGGTGGAAGGAGTGCCAGAGGCGGAAATTGCCGGGCAACAGGAAGCGCGGGTAGCCTTTCGGTTCGGGCGGATGCACCCAGAGCAGGCCGTTGTGCACTTTGGCGTCCACGATGCGCTTATCGAGCCGCCTGAAATCGTAGGGCACGCCGCCCAGGTTGAGGCGGGCAGGCCCCGTGATAGTGTCGCGGGTCCAGGTGAGCGGATTTACGGCCAGACTGTTCTGATAAGGCGCGTACTCATTGCCCCAGGCCACCGTGTTCCAAGCCACGTAGCAGCCGGTCTGGGTCGAGTCTTCGCAGGGGCGCAGGATCTGGTACTCATCGGGCTTCACTTCGTAGCCGATCAGGTAGGCGGCCACCAGTTGCCGGCGCAATTGGGGGTTGGTATCGAAAAATTCGTGGAGCAGGCGGGTGGCGTGCACCGTGCCCTGGCTGTGGCCGGCCAGAATAATGGGCCGGCCCCGGTTGTAGTGCTCCAGGTAGTATTCAAAAGCCGCCCTTACGTCGCCGTACGCATATTCGATGGCCTGCGCGCCATTGGTCGAATTCTCGTCGTCGAAGAAGGAATAGAGCGTGGCCTGGCGGTAGCGCGGGGCATACACCCGAGCCGTGTTGTTGAAGGCCGACGCCTGGCCCCGAATCACTTTGTCGTCGGTGAAGCGGTTCACCCGGTCGTTGTCGAGGTCGGCATTCCACTGCTTGCGCCAGAGGTAGGTGGTGGGGTGCACGAAAAACACGTCGGCGGGTGCGTCACGCTGCTGGTTTTCGAACCGGGAGCCACGAGGCACCACGTCGGCCGAGTCGCGGCGGTCGGGCAAGGCGGCCCAGTGGTCCTCCATGCGGTAGTCAGGCGCGGCGGGCGGGGTGTAGCGGCCAAAGTCTTTGCCCGGCTTGATAATTTTCAGGCAGGAACTCAGCCCCAGCAGGGCCAGCGCGGGCCACAACAGCAAACGGGTACGCATAGCAAAGAAAAGAGATAAACTACTCGCGGGGGAGCACGCTACCCGGGCACGCCGCCGCTGGGCGAGGCGGAGCAGCCGCGAACAACGCCCGCCCACAAGAACCCGATAATGCGCTAACGGTTGCAGGCCGCTGGCGCCTGATTAGTCGCTGAAGTTGTTTTCGAGGAGCTTTTCCTGGCGCAGGTACACGATTTTGAAGTTCTTATCGAAGCGTACCCGCACCTGGGCGGCCGTTTGCTGGTGCTTCTGCAACGACTGACGCAGGGCCGTGCTGTTTTCCACGTACGTCACCACCCGCGAGCCATCGGCCACCGGGGCACTGATTTGTAACGAGCCGGGCCGGATACTGCTCTGGCCTTCCAGGAATTCGGGGAAATGGGTTTTTTCCAGCTCCGCGTTGATGGCCGCCGGCGTGGTATTGCGCATCAGGTAAAACCGCTCGACCTGGGGTGCGAAGTAGGCCGCCGCCGTGAATGGCGACGCCTGCAAGTCGGTGTAATAGCGCTGCAAAACGCCCGTAACGCGGGCTTCAGCGTTGGCGTCAGACACGGGGGGCGCCTCGGGCGGGGCGGCCTCGGGGGCGGGGGGCAGCTCCGGCTCCTCGGCCGCGTCGGGGGTGGCCGCAACCTCAACGGGCGGAACAGTGGTCACCCGGATAGTTTCGGGAGCCGCGACGGGCGGCAGCTCAATCTGCTCGGTCTGCGGGCCTTCATCGGGGCGGGTAGCTACCGAGTCGGCAGCCGTGATGGTGGCGCTGGTGAGGCGCTCGGAGGCCTGATTACCGGTCATCAGATAGACGATGAGAGCCAGCAGCGCCACAATGCCCGCTACAACCAGGATAGTGCCCAAGGAGCTTTTGGGTGGCACGACGTAGGTTTCGTCCTCCACGTACTCCTGCGGCGGGCCGGGCGCAGGGGCCGGAGTCAGAAACTCGTCGGCGCGGCCGGGTGAGGCGGGGGGGCGGCCGGCTTCCAGCGGATGTGAGAAACCCGGACCGGTAACGGGCGGCGCGGGGGGCACGGCCCCGGCAGAGCTGTCAGGGGCCGCTTGCCGGGTCAGGGGCGGTAGCAGCGGCTCACTGATGGGGGCAATGGTAGCGGTAGGCGCGGGCGGCGTGGGAAAAGCGGGTGGCATCACTGCTACCGGGGCAGCTATGGTTACGGGCAGTTCAGGAACGGGCGGTTCAGGAACGGGCGGCGGGGTTTCCCGCGCTATGGGCGAAACGTCCGGCGGCAGCCCGGGAGCCGCGTCGGTGAAAACCAGCTTCTGCTTGAGCGTCTGGAATTCCTCCGGCGTAATGGTGCCGGCATCCAGCCACTCCTTAAGTTGGCGCAGGGTATCGAGGGGGGAAGGGTCTTTTTCCATGAGGCTGAGGCGGGGCGGGCAAAGCGGCGGGGGCCTACTTGCGGTCGAGGTTGGTGAAACGGGCGCGCCGGCGTTCCAGCTGGGCCTTACGCATTTCCAGAAGGCGGGCGTTATCGAGCAGCTTCACCGAGTCTTCGGCCGATTTGAGCTTGTTATCGGCATTTTGCTTGTACAGCTGCTCAATTTTTTCGAGGTTGGACTTGGTGTTGCCCGCCAAGCTGGTGCGCTCCTTCTCCAGCTTGTCCTTCTCCTTTTCAGTGGTGCTCAACTGCTTTTCGGCTTCCGCAATCTGCTCCCGATAGGCTTTGAGGCGGGCGGCGGCGGCAAAGCTTTGCACAATACCGCGTAGGGAACTGAACTCGTTGGGCGTGCCGGCCGCCGAAAAAAACGAATCGGGACCCATAGCGGCCCACACCGAGAGCTCGGCTACCGAATCGGAAGGGGCCGTAACGGTGGAATACAAGTCCAGCAGCTTGCCCGTGACGCTGGACATGGGTACCTGCTTGGCCGTGAGATTATCCTTCTTGCCCACGCCAAACAGGCCGTCGCCCTTGAGCTTGATGTTGTACGTGTCCTTGAGCCAGCTCTGCCAGAAGTCGCGGGTCCAGTCGGCGGAAGCTTCCACCTGCACTTTGAGGGCTTCCCGCTCGCGTTTTTCGAAATTGACGCTGCTCGTCCGGGCTTCGTAGAGTTGGGCGCGGCTGGCCAGCGGCAGCAAAAACAGCAGCAGCAGCAGCAGAGGGAGTATAAAACGCATGAGGCGGGTAGTTGAAGCGGTGAATACAGGTGCGATGCTAGAGGTCGTGGCGGTCGAAGGCGGCCTGCAAATCCTGCTGCATAGCAGCGAAACGGGCCACGGCGGCCTGCACAAACTCCTCGTCGAGCAGCAGGTGGATGTCGTCTTCACCCGTCAGGTCCAGCTCGCTCACCTTGTAGGTCTGCTCCAGCGAACCTTTCTCCAGCTTGATGAGGTACTTCCCGTTCCAGCTGAAAAGCGTGATTTTGGCGTGCGGATTGGGAATAATGGCGAGCTGGCGCATACGAAACGGCGAAGGCAGTGGAACCCCGCAAAGATACACGGTTGGCAGTTGGGTAGCCAGTTGCCAGTAAATGGAACGTCATTCCGAGCTTGCCGAGAATCTCGCGGGCTGATGTTGGATAAGCACTGCAACATCAGCGAGCGAGATTCCTCGGCAAGCTCGGAATGACGTCCTTTTTTCACCCAGGTGCTACTCGTTAAACCGATACAATCATGTACAGCGACACGCTCGAAATCACCACCCACAGCAGCACGCCCAGCGCGAACGGGCGGGGGCCAACGGCCCGGATGGTTTTGAGCGAGAGGCCCGCACCGATAAAGAACAGCGTGACCACGAGCCCCAACCGGGCCGCCTGCCCCAGCCAGGGACCCACGAGCCGGGTAGCGGGCACGTAGGTGTTGAGCAGCATGGCCCCGATGAAGCCCAGAATAAACCAGGGCAGCTTCACTTTCACATCTTTCTGCTTGAACAGGTACGCCGTGCCCAACGCCACCGGAATAATCCAGAGGGCGCGGGCCAGCTTGATGGTAGTAGCCACACCCAGCGCTTCGGAGCCATAAGCTGCTGCCGCGCCCACCACCGAGGAGGTATCGTGAATGGCAATGGCGCACCAGAGGCCGAACTGCTGCTGGCTCATGGCCAGGGCGTGGCCGATGGGCGGGAAGGCGAACAAGGCCACCGCATTCAGCACGAACACCGTGCCCAGGGCCACCGACATTTCCTCGTCTTTGGCCCCCACTACCGGCCCCACGGCGGCAATGGCCGAGCCCCCGCAGATGGCGGTGCCGCAGGAAATCAGGTGCGTCACCACCCGGCCCAGCTTCAGCCAGCGGCCCACTATGTAGCCCAGGGCCAGCGTACCAAAAATGGAGGCGATGGTGAATAGCAGGCCCTGCCGCCCGGCCTGCACCGCCGCGTGGGCGTTCAGACCGAAGCCCAGCCCGATAACCGAGTATTGCAGCAGCTTGGCGGTGTACTTTTTGGTGAAGGCCGGGAAGGGGTTGCCCACCGTTTGGGCCAGCACCAACCCCAATGCCAGCGCCACCGGCGGCGAGGCCCAGGGAGTGAGGCAGAACACGAGCAGCAACCCGAACACCACTTTCGGCAGCCAGCCTACGGGGGCCGGTGGCGGGTTGGAGCCCAGGGACGGGGCGGCGGAAACGAGGGGAGCAGTTGGGGCAGCGGGCATGCAAGGGGGCAGAAAATCAGTCCCCAAAAGTACGGCGACCCGGCCTCGCCCGATAATCTAAAATAGTTATCGGCTATTGCTTCAGGTTATACTGCTGGCGCACGAAGCGCAGGAACCGTTCGGCGGGCCGGGTGAGGGGCTGGCCCTGCACCCAGAGGGCCTCAAACTGCCGGGGCAGGTGCAGGCCCGCCACCGGCACCTGCTCCAACAGGCCCGCCGCCAGCTCCCGCGTCAGGGCCCGGCGCGAAACGAAACCCAGGGCCTCGGGAGCCGCTTCGAGGTAGGTTTTGATAGCTTCGGTGTTGTCGAAGTAGAACGCCACCTGCAAATTGGACAGCTTGATTTTCTGCTCCCGGAGCGCGAATTCCAGCACTTCCAGCGTGCCCGAGCCCCGCTCGCGCAGTACCAGCGGATGGGCCAGGGCCTCGGCCAGCGGCAGCGGCACGGCGGGCGGACCAGCGGCCGTGGCCCGGCGCACGGCCACCAGCTCGTCGGCCAGCAGGGGCTCGTAGTGCAGGTCGCGGCTCTTGGCCCGGCCCTCCACGAAACCCAGGTCGAGCTGGCCTTGCAGCAACGCCTCGGCAATTTGCTCAGAGTTGGCGTTGAGCAGCGTGAGCTCCAGGCGCGGGTAGCGGCGCTGGAAACCGGGCAGCAGCGCCGGCAGCTCGTACTGAGCCAGCGTGGTGCTGGCCCCCAGGCGCAGGCGGCCGGCCACCTCGCCGTGCAGCTCCTGGAGCTGATCGGTGAGCTGGGCGTGCAGGTGGGCTACTTCGTCGGCGTGGGCGAGTAGCAGGCGGCCGGCGTCGGTGAGGCTCACGCGGCCCGCGCGCCGCTCGAACAGGCGCTGGCCGTAGCTCGTTTCCAGTTCCCGCACGTGCTTGGTCACGGCGGGCTGGCTGATGTAGAGCTCCTGGGCCGCCTTGGTAAAGCTCAGGTGCCGGGCCACGGCCTGGAAAACGCGCAGTCGGAAGTCGGGCATGGATTAAAGGTAGTAGACCTTTCGTTGCGCCTCACCCCCTAGCCCCCTACGCCGCTCGATGCGCGGAATGAAAAGGAGAGGGGGGACTAATTCTAATTTTTTAGTCTGATTCCAACTGCTTTATTTCTAGAAATCTAAAATCTAGTTCCCCCTCTCTTTTTCATTCCGCGCATCGAGCGGCGTAGGGGGTTAGGGGGTGAGGCGAACGGAAGGCAAAATGACACCTGCCCAAGTCTTGGTTATCTTGCCCTCCGTTTCCACCCGAAATCCTAACGATGCACAAACCACTTCTAACTGCTCTGCTCCTGCTGCCGTTGGCGGCCGCGGCCCAAACCACCTATACGCCCGAGCTGCTGCTGAAACTCGGCCGCCTGGGCGAAATGCAGGTGTCGCCGGACCAGAAAACGGTGGCCTACACCGTCACGCGCTACTCGCTCTCCGACAACAAGGGCCAGTCGGATATCTGGCTGGTGCCCACCAGCGGCGGCGCGGCCCGCCAGCTGACCAACACGCCCGCGACCTCCGAAAACACGCTCAACTGGCGCGCCGATGGCAAGCTGACCTTTATGAGCAGTGAGGGCGGCTCGGACCAGCTCTACGTGATGAATGCCGACGGCTCGGGCAAGCAACTGCTGAGCAGCTTCGGGGCCGATGAAGGCGTAGCCAACCTCAAGTACGCGCCCAAGGGCAATTTCATCCTCTATACCCAGGACGTAAAAACCGGTAAATCGGTGCAGGACTGGTACCCGGATCTGCCCAAGGCCGACGCCAAAATCATCGACGACCTCAACTACCGCCACTGGAGCAGCTGGGACGATTATAAGGTGTCGCACGTCTATTTCCAGCCCGTGGGCACCGATGGCAAGCCCGTCGGCAGCGGCAAAGACATCATGGCTGGCGAGAAGTTCGACGCGCCGCTGCAGCCGTTTGGCGGCTCCGAGCAGCTGGCATTTTCGCCCGACGGCTACTCGCTGGCTTACACCTCGCGCAAGCTCACGGGTAAGGCCGAGGCCGAAAGCACCAACTCCGACATCTACCTCTACGATATCCGCACGGGCCAGACGCGCAACCTGAGCGAGGGCCTGGGCGGCTACGATACCGAGCCGGTTTTCTCACCCGATGGCTCCCAGATAGCCTGGCTGAGCATGGCCACGCCCGGCTTCGAGTCGGACCGCAACGGCATTGTGGTGTATGATTTCAAGACTAAAAAACGCCAGGACGTAACGGCCGGTTCGGAGCAGGCGGCCGGCAATCTGCGCTGGAGCGCCGACGGCAAAACTATCTACTTCGCCAGCGCGCTGGCCGGCACCCAGCAGATTTTTATGGTGCCCGCGAAAGGCGGTAAGGTGAAGCAGCTCACCAAAGGCGCGTTCAACTACAACGGCTTCGAGCTGGTGGGTAAGGATGCGGTTATCGTGAACAAAACCACCCAGGCCAGCCCCGCCGACTTGGTGCGCGTGGACCTGAAATCGGGCCGCGAAACGGCGCTGACCAACATCAACCAGGCCGAGCTGGCGGGCGTGAAAACCGGCAAGCTGGAGTCGCGGATGGTGACCACCACCGACGGCAAGCAGATGCAGGTGTACGTGACCTTCCCGCCCGGTTTCGACCCGGCCAAGAAGTACCCGACCCTGCTTTACTGCCAGGGCGGCCCCCAGAGCCCCATTTCGCAGAGCTTCTCGTACCGCTGGAATTTCCAGCTGATGGCGGCCCAGGGCTACATTGTGGTGGCCCCCAACCGGCGCGGCCTGCCCGGCTTCGGCACCGAGTGGAACAACAGCATCTCGGGCGACTGGGGCGGCCAGCCCATCCGCGACTACCTCTCGGCCATTGATGCGGTGAGCCAGGAAGCCTACGTGGACAAGGACCGGCGCGGCTGCGTGGGGGCCAGCTACGGCGGCTACTCGGTGTACCAGCTGGCCGGCAAGCATGAGGGTCGTTTCAAGACGTTTATTGCCCACGCCGGCCTCTACAACCTCACCAGCTGGTACCCCAGCACCGAGGAAATGTTCTTCGCCAAGCATGACATCGGCGGCGCGCCCTGGGAGTCGCCCCAGCACAAGAGCTACACCGAGTTCAACCCCCAGCAGTTCGCCCAGAATTGGGATACGCCCATCCTGGTCATCCACGGCGCCAAAGATTTCCGGGTGCCCGAGGGGCAGGGTATGGAAGCCTTCGGCACGGCCCAGCTGCGCGGCATTCCGAGCCGTTTCCTGTACTTCCCCAACGAGGGCCACTGGATTTCCAAGCCCCAGAACGCGGTGCTCTGGAACCGCGTGTTTTTTGAGTGGCTCGGCCGCACGCTGAAGCCCGAGGGCCCGGCGCAGCGGTAGGTTGCTCGTTGCCGATTAACCCCTAGCCCGCCGACGCCCATGCGTCGGCGGGCTTTGTTTTGGGGTGATTCGGCGAGTTAGCGGCACTATTCCCGGCTGACGGCGTTGGGCCAGGCAACCCCGGGGGCGTATCTTGGTCCCTGGTTTCCGACTGATTTTTGCCCGCATGAAACAACTCGTACTTCTTTTGGCCCTGCTGAGCGGGGCGCTCCACCTGCGGGCCACCCCGCTCACGTTCCGGGTCGATATGCGCCAGCTCACGGTTTCGGCCGCCGGGGTGCACGTGGCGGGCACCTTCCAGAAAGCCGCCGGGTACGCCGCCGACTGGAACCCGGCTACCACGGCCCTCACCGACCCCGATGGGGATAATGTGTACGAGTTGACGGTGAACGTGCCAGCCGGCAGCTACCGCTACAAATTCATCAACGGCAACGCCTGGGGCGGGGCCGAGCCCGTGCCGGCTACCTGCGGCCAGGACGACGGCGGCGGCAACTACAACCGCATGGTGACGGTGGGCTCCTCGGCCCTGCGCCTGCCGGCAATTGCCTTCAACGGCTGCGCTACCCGGCTGCGCTTTATAGTGAACATGCAGGGCCAGACGGTTTCGGCCGCCGGCATCCATGTGGCTGGCAATTTCCAGGCGCTGGCCGGCTACCCCACCGACTGGGACCCAGCCGCCACTACGCTCACCGACGACAACGCCGACGGCGTGTACGAGGCCGAAGTGCAGCTGCCTGCCCCGGGCCGCTTCCAGTACAAGTTCATCAATGGCGACACCTGGGCCGGGGCCGAAATTGTGCCGGCTGGCTGCGGCCAGGATGATGGCAGCGGCAACCGTAACCGCACCGCCGATGCCCTCCAGGATGCCAACGTGGTCGGGCCGGTATGCTTCAGCAGCTGCGCCAGCTGCGGGGCCTCGCCCACCAACTACACCACCCATTGGTGGAACGACGCCGTGTTTTATGAGGTGTTCGTGCGCAGCTTCTACGACAGCAACGGCGACGGCAAGGGCGACTTTAAGGGCCTGATGCAGAAGCTCGACTACCTCAACGACGGCGACCCGGCCACCACCACCGACCTGGGCGTAACGGCCCTGTGGCTGATGCCCATGATGGAGTCGCCGAGCTACCATGGCTACGACGTGACCAACTACCAGGCCACCGAGCCCGATTACGGCACCATGGCCGAGTTCGAGGCGTTCATGGCCGCCGCCCACGCCCGCGGCATCAAAGTCATTATCGACCTCGTGCTCAACCACTCCTCCGACCAGCACCCCTGGTTCACGCAGGCGGCCGGCAGCGCCACCAGCCCCTACCGCGACTGGTACCGGTGGTCGGCTACGAAACCCAGCTACTCGGGACCCTGGGGCCAGACGGTGTGGCACCCGCGCAACGGCAGCTACTACTACGGCATTTTCTGGAGCGGCATGCCCGACCTGAACTGGAACAACCCCGACCTGAAAAAAACCATGTGGGACGCCACCCGCTTCTGGCTCAACAAGGGCGTGGACGGCTACCGACTCGACGCCGTGAAATACCTCGCCGAAAACGGCCCGACCCTGGAAGACACCCCTGCCACCCTCGACCTGCTCCACGAGTTCAACGGCGTGGTGAAGCAGGCCAACGCCAACGCCTTTACCGTGGGCGAGGCGTGGTCGCAAACCCCGGCCGTGTTGCCCTACGTGACCAACAACCGGCTGGACGTGTGCTTTGAATTTGATCTGGCTGAAGCCATCGTGAATGGGGTGAGCTCGGGCAGCGCGGCCGGGCTGCGCAGTCAGTTGCAATTGGTAGATGCCACCTACCCCAAGCTCCAGTACGCCACCTTCCTCACCAACCACGACCAGAACCGGGTGCTGGGCCAGCTCGGTGGCAACCTGGCCCGCATGAAGCAGGCGGCGGCCCTCTACCTCTCGATGCCCGGCGTGCCCTTCCTGTACTATGGCGAGGAAGTGGGCCTGCTCGGTAGCGGGGCCGATGAGGAAAAGCGCAAGCCCATGCAGTGGACGGCGGGTACCAATGCCGGCTTCAGCACCGGCACGCCCTGGCGCAGCCTCAACAGCAACTACGCCCAGTTCAACGTGGCCACCCAGACCGCCGACCCGGCTTCGCTGCTCAACCACTACAAAAAGCTGATTGCTCTGCGCACCACCCACGAAACGCTGCGCAAGGGCTACCTGCTACCCGTAACCACCACCGGCGCCAGCCTGCTGGGCTATGCCCGCGTGTACGGCACGGAGGGCGTTGTAGTAGCCGCCAACCTGGGCGGCAGTGCCATCAGTCAGCCGAAGTTCACGCTCCCGCTCTCGTCGTTGCCAGCGGGTGGTTACCGGGTCACGGAGCTTTACTCGGGCCAGGCCGTTGGCACGCTCACGCTCGATGCCCAGGGTGGGTTCAGCAGCTGGCAGCCCACGGGCCTCGGGGCACTGGGGGCCAACGCTACCTGGCTGCTGCGCCTCATGCCCCAAACGGTTACCGGCACCCAACCGGCCCGGTCGCTTTCGGCCCGGCTCTTCCCCAACCCGGCCCGCCAGCAGGCCCAGGTGGTGGTCGCCGATCCGGCCGCCCACACCACCATCACCGTGTTCGATCTGCGCGGCCAGCTCCGCCAGCAGGCCACCTTCAGCGGCCCCCACTACCAGCTCGATACCAACGCCTGGCCCGCCGGCACCTACCTGGTGCGCGTGCAATCCGGCAAGCGCACCACGGTGCAGCGGCTGGTGGTGGTGCCGTAGCCGCGCCAGAACCGGCAGTGGGAAAGCAGGAACGAGGGAAAAAAAACGTCATTCCCCGCGCCGTTCGGTACAACGTTCTTTTTCAGCTTAGCACTTACACACTTGGTGCGTTCTAGCCCCGGAGGGGCGACATATCGGTAGCCACCCTCTTTGTCTGCCAGGCATAAGCCCCAGCGGGGCGGCATCAATCGTTCAACGGCCGATATCGCCCCGCTGGGGCTTTCCTGTTCTCTGCTCTACTACTACCGATATGCCGCCCCTCCGGGGCTAGAACGCACCAAGTGCGTAAGTGCTAAGAAACTCAAGTTGCGCAGAACGGTGTAGGGGCGGGGCTTGCCCCCGCCCGCCGTTGCACAGCACCGTTGAACGGTAGGTAACGGCCCGCAACGCCTCGTTATGACGGCGGGCGGGGGCAAGCCCCGCCCCTATACCGTTCTGCGCAACCCACTCCGCAACTTGGGTTAAGAAAGGAAATTTAGCTATCCAACTCAGCCCCGCAGGTTGTACATGTTTTTTCAGTTTTTGAAGACTACCGGTACAGCTCCTCTTCGGCGCTGTACCGGTAGTCTACGGGGCTGAGCAGGCGTGGAAAAGCCAGGGGCAGCGGTTGGCCGCCGGCGCGGCAGGGCTAAAATTTACCGGGCGCACGTTCTACGAGTGTTCTGTCCTACTTTGCCCCTCCCAAATCTGCGGTAACCCCGCGGCGGTTGCTTCGTTCTTTTCCTTACCTCATTCTACCACTCCATATGACTCTACGACTCCCCTCCCTGCTGCTGGCCGGACTGCTGCTGGCCGCTGCCCCCGCCGCCACGGCCCAGCAGCGCCGCCCGCCCGCTGTGAAAGCCACTCAAGCTAAAAACGCGGTGGCGGCCATCCGGGAATCCGACCTGAAACGCGACCTGTTCGCGCTGGGCGGTGATAAGTACCGGGGCCGCGAGGGCGGCACACTCGATGAATTGCGGGCCTCGGCCTGGCTGGCCGAGCAGATGCGGGCCATTGGGGCGGAGCCGGCCGGCGACAATGGCACTTACTTCCAGTTTTTCGAGCTGCGACGGACCCGCCTTACGCCAGCCAGTACCCTCACCATCGGGAGCCACGCGCTGCGGCCCGGCCACGATGCCGTGGTAGTAGCTCCCACCAACGCGCACTTCACGGCCAAGCTGGTGTTCGTGGGCACGGGCACGCCGGCCGAGCTGGCGAAAGCCAAAATCAAGGGCAAAGCCGTGGCCGTGCAGCTTTCGGGCGCGCCCACCGACGGCATCAGCTACCGCCGCTACCTGTTCGGGAAGCTGCGCGAACAGGCTGCCGAGCTGGTGAAGGCCGGTGCGGTGGCCGTGGTCTTCGTGTCGGATAAGCCGGCTCAGGCCGTATACGACCATTGGAGCCATATTTTTGAGCGCGGCCGTTACGGCCTGCCCGCCGATGAGTCGGTGAAAATCGTGGGCGACCAGGTTCCGGTGGCGTGGCTGCCGATGTCGGCTGCGGAGTGGATTGGCCAGGGGGGCCAGCAGTTCAGCACCGACCTGAAGGCCGAGAGCTTCACGTATCCTTCGGTGAATATCGTGGCCAGAATTCCCGGCACCGATGGGCAGTTGAAAAAGGAGAACGTGCTTTTCAGCACCCACCAGGACCACGACGGCGTGCGCGCCGCCGTGGCGGGCGACTCGATTTACAATGGGGCCGACGACAACGCTACCGGCTGCGTGGCTCTGCTGGCCCTCATGCGGGCCTTTAAGCAGCAGCCGGCCAAGCGTACGGCCTTGTTCGTGTACCACGGGGCCGAAGAGCGCGGGCTGTTGGGTTCCCGCTATTTTTCGTACCAGCCCACCGTGCCCAAGACCAGCATCGTGGCCGTGCTCAACGCCGAAATGATGGGCCGCAACGCCCCCGATTCGGCCGCCCTGCTGGGCTCCACTCCGCCCCACCTCAACTCCTCCGACCTCGTGCAAACGGCCCTGGCCGCCAACCAGGCCGGCCCCCAGTTCAAGCTCGACACCGAGTGGGACAAGGCCACCCACCCCGAGGGCTGGTACTTCCGCTCCGACCACCTGCCCTACGCCCGCCTGGGCATCCCGGCCATCATGTACACCTCGCTGCTGCACGCCGACTACCACACGCCCCTCGACGAGCCCGCCCGCATCGACTACGCCAAGCTGCTGCGCATGACGCAGTGGATGTACCTCACCGGCTGGGCCGTAGCCAACCGCCCCGCGCCCCCGGCCCGCGAACCCGGTTTCAGGCTGGAACGGTAGCGGTGAATGAGTGAATTGGTGAATGAGTGAGTCGTTCTGCCATTGCGCGCAGCGCGCAGTAGTCCGTCGTTCACCCAGTACAACGCCCCAATACACCCAAAGCCCCTGACGTACATACGTTAGGGGCTTTGGGCTGAATATAGTAGGCCTGACTCAAGTAGCCACCACACCCACCGCCTCTGCCCCGGCGGCTTTGGGCTGAATATAGTAGGACTGACTCATTTACTCATTCACCGAGTCACTCATTCACCAACTACCGCCTCCGTTACCCGACTGATGTCGCCGCTGAGTTTCTGGATGAACTCCAGCTGTTCGCCCAGCTGCTCGTCCGGCGCGAAGGCTACGACTGGGGCAGCGGCGGCCTCTTCTGTGTCGGGTTCGCCCAAACGCGCCAAGCCGCGCTGGAGCTGCTGCTGGGCCTGGCGCAGGTTTTTGAGGCCGGCTCCCGACACGCCCGGGCGGGTTTCGCCGGCCAGCAGGGCCGAAGTGATGGCCGCTACATTGGCCGACAGGATGTGGTTGAGCACCACGAACTCGTGGACTTCGGCCGGGTGGCGCTGCTTGGTCCGGGGTTCAGAGAGCATCCGCTGGAAGGCCGCGCCCAGGTTGGCCGAGCTCACGTACACTTCCTTGCGGGCCAGCTTGTAGTCGAGCACGGCCACGGGCGAGCCGAGCAGGGCCTGCTGGAGCGTGCGCAGGTAGCGCAGGTTAGCCCGCAGCACCGGCCGCAGAAAATCCTGGAGCTGCTCCGATTCCCAGCGCGGAAACAGCCAGTAGCTCACCGCAAAGGCAATGGCGCAGCCCAGCACGGTATCGAAAATACGGTCCTGCACCACCCGCACGTAGCCCCGGCCCAGAAAGCTGAACAGGATGAGCACGAAGGGCGTCATGAACGTAACCGTGACCAGGTAATTGATGCGCACGAAGCTGAACGACACCACCATGAAGCCCACCATCAGCAGCAGCAGCACCAGTTGGTTGGGTAGCAGCCAGAGCACCAGCGCCCCAAGCACGCCCCCAACCAGCGTGCCCAGCACCCGCTGGCTGTTGCGCTGCTTAGTGAGGCTGAAGGCGGGTTTGAGCATGTAGGTAATCGTCATGAGTACCCAGTAGCTGTGGTGGCCGGGCAGGGTTTCGGTGATGATGAAGCCAATGAGCGAGGCGATGAGCATGCGCATGGCGTGGCGGAAAATGCCCGAGCGCAGCGTGAGCTGGCTCGTGAGCTGCCGGACCGTGAACTGCTGGTGGGCCACGAACCGGTCGAGCTCCAGCTCGGTGCGCTGGCCCGCCACGGCCGCAGCCTCGGACCCGAAATACCCCTGAATGCCCTGAAGGCGCAGGGCCAGGTTGCGCAGGTTCACCAGCACCTTACGCAGCGGCAGCACCGAACCCGCGCCGGCGCCGGCCGAACCAGCGGAGGCGGCTTCGAGGGCATCGATGCGGGCTTTGAGCTGTTCGAGGCCCGCCAGCGGGTCGTTGGTGGGGCGGGCGTGGTAGGCGTGGTTGCCCTGGATGGCGAAGCCCACCCGCTCCAGCTCGGCGGCCAGCGCATCTACTTCGGTGGCCACGGCCCCCAGCACCCCGCTGGCCTCGAAGCGCTGGTGCAGGGCGGCGTAGTCGTAGGAGCTGATGGTGACCTGCTCGTAGAGGTCGACTAGATCGACGAACGTGAGCACCAGCCGCCGGCCCGTGCCGGTGGATTCGCTCACCAGCTGCCGGGTCTTGAAGAGCAGCTCCCGCACCACGTCCTGCTTTTCGCTCACGCGCACCTGCTGGGCCACGAGGCGGCGGTAGTCGGCGTCGAGGTGGTCGGTGCCGGGGCGGTAGAAATCGGCCTTGAGGCGCAGGAACTCGGCCACCGCCAGCACGGCCTCGCCGAGGGCCTGCTGGGCCACCCGGTAGGGGCGCAGGCGGTTGAGCAGCAACGCCAGGGCCAGGTACCAGAGCCCGCCGGCCACAATCAGGCCGGCGTAGCTGAACACGCGCTCGGGCGGCAGGGGCTTATCAAGCATGAGAATCATTACCAGCAACCCCGCCGTGCCCACGGCCCCGGCCCGGTTGCCGTACACGAGCAGCATCGTAAACCCGAAGCTCACGGCCACCACTACCGCGCCCAGCAGCCACGAATAGGGTTGCAGAAACCCGGTGACCAGGGCCATCAGGCCGGCCAGGGCCACGGCCGCCAGCCCGGCGTTGCGCTTGTGCACGGGCGGCCCGGGCGTGTCGGTAAAGCTCACGCACAAGGCTCCAATCGACATGGTGACGCCTGCCGTGAGCTGGCCCAGCAAGCCCAGGCCCAGGCCCGGCACCAGCACGGCCAGCGTAGTGCGCACCCCATCAGAAAATTCCTGGCTGGAGAAGAAATAGCGCAGCTTACGGATGGTTTCGGCCATGAGGGCGGGCAGGTTAGGCGACGGTTGAGCGGGTTGCCGGAACAGCGCTGTTAATACAGGATATCGTCAATCGGGGCGAGTTTGGGGGGCAGTTCGGTTTCGCCGAGCATTTCGCGCAGGTCGATTTCGATAGTGCGGCAGATGGCCGTCATCGGCACGTCGTTCATTTCGTTTTCGAAGGGATTTTCCGAGGTGTGACCCACCACTTCCATGGTGTTGAACACCCAGGACACGAGAACGGAGAACGGAATGGTAAGCCAGATGTGGTCGGGTCCCATTCTGGCAAATTCCCCGATCAGGCCCAGGGGCAGCAACAACGAAAAAAGCCACACGAATACGTAGCTGAAATAGGCGTACTGGCGCGGGAAGGGCGTATTCTTGATTCGCTCGCAGCCGCCTTGCAGGTTAAAGAGCTCTTCCAGACTCTGCATCATGTTCACGTGCTGGAAGTCGTTGAGCAGGCCGCGCTCCTCGCGCAGCACCCGCAAATCGGCGGCCTGCTGGCGCAACAGGTGGGCTGGTGGGTTCTGGCGGTTGCGCAGCCGCTCCGATTCTTCCGGCTCCAGGAACGGGGCTACCTGCTCGTCCCAGAGGCCGGGCTGGCGGCGCAGGGCTAGGCGCAGGGAGTTGCACCAGGCAATCTGGCGGTACACGATGCGGCGGTGGCGCACGCTCAGCTCCTCGCCCGTGGCGGGCGGGGCCTGCACATCGGGCGCATCCACCACAGACGTAATGAACTCCAGCGTCTGCACGGCCCAGGTGCGGCTGTAGTTCACAATGCCGCCCCAGAGCTTGCGGCCTTCCCAGAACCGGTCGTAAGCCCCGTTATTCTTGAAGCCGATGTAGAAGGACACGGCAATACCCAGCGTGGCCACCGGCTGCCACGGAATATCGAGCGAGTGAAACCCCAACCGATAGGTCAGGCACACCAGAAAGGAGTAAACCGTGAAAAACAGCACGCTTTTCCAGGCAAATTGCCAGATAACATGCCAACGGATATTTCTTCGGACGTACATAATGGCGGGAGGTGAGCAGAAGGATCAGGTTTCGTGGCAAGGTACGCGCCCTACCCCGCAGCGGGTGTCACCGCCCCAAAAAAACCGTATCGCCTACCGTTGGTTTGGCATCCGCCCCCTATTCCACCACAATACCCATCAGGCGCATGAGCTGGCTGGCATTAAAGGAGCGACACACGCCGGGCGTGAGGCGGTAATCGAAGCGCAGGGTGCCATCGGGGTTGAGGTAGCTGTTGAAGCTCACGTTGCACACGTGGCCGGGCAGGTCGGTTTCGAGGGCCGCCAGCTCCAGGTCGTGGGTGCTGATGAGGCCACTGGCGACCCGCTCCCGCAGCTGGAACACCAGCGCCCGCGCGCCCCGGTGCCGGTCCTCGGAGTTGGTCCCCTTCAGAATCTCATCGAGCAGGTAAAAAACGGGGATTTCAGTGACCGGTTGTTGCTTGTTGGTTGCTGGTTGTGGGTTGTCAGTTGCTGGGGAAGTGGTGAAAGCGGATGGGGAGTCTACCCCACCAGCCATTTTTAACGTTGAGCTTTTATTTTTTAATTCCCCCCCCGAAGTCAGGTCCAGCAGCAAGCGCAGGCGCTTGAGCTCGGCGTAGAAGGAGGACGTGCTTTCGGCCAGGTTGTCGTGGGTGCGCATGGCGGTAAACACCTGGGCGGGGCCGCAGCGGAAGGCGTTGGCGGCAACTACCGCGCCGGCCTGGGCCAGCACCAGGTTCAGGCCCACGGTGCGCAGAAAGGTGCTTTTGCCGGCCATGTTGGAGCCCGTCACAATCACCGTCTGGCCCAGGCCGGCCGTTTGGAAGTCGTTGCGCACGCCTTCGCCCCCAAACAGCAGCGGATGGGCCAGCTGGGTGGCTTCCACGGTGAGGGCCGGAGCCGTGAGGTCGGGCTCGGTGCAACCGGGGTTGGCGGCCCGGAACGCCGCCAGGCTCACCAGCGCGTCGATTTCGGCCGCCGCTTCGAGCAGCGGTTCCAGCCCGCCCGTAATCCGGCGTTTCCAGCGTTCCAGCTGCCAGATGCCCCACAAATCCCAGAGCAGCAGCGTGTTCAGCACCCCCGCCACGGCCGGGTTCTGCCGCGCCGAAAACCAGCCCGCAATGCCCGTCAGGCGGTTCAGCAGCCGGGCGGCGGCGGTGTTCCCGGTATCGTGGAGGGTGCGGTGCAGGCGGCGCAGGGCCGGACTCTGCCAGTTGCCGGCCTCGAAGTGCGCGAGCTGGTCGTGGGCAGCGCGCAGAGCGTCGCGCATGGTGGTGGCGTGTGCGTAGTAGGCGGCGCGCACCCCGGCAACGTGGTGGTTGAGGGCGAAGGACGGGGCCAGCAGCAGCAGAAACCAAGTACCATAGCCCAGCAGCGGCGCCGCCACGCCCACCACGGCCAGCAGCGGCAGCAGCCCCAGCAACGGCAGCAGCCACCCGCGCCCGGCAAAAAAGTCGGGCTCCCGGAGCCAGCCGGCAAAGGCGCGCGGGTCGGTTTCCTGGCGCGGGTAGTGGCGGGCGCGGGCCTGCCACTCCTGCTGCCAGGCCACGGCGGGGGCCAGCTCGGCCGTGGCCTGCTGCCGCTCCCGGGCCGCTTCGGGCGCGGCCGGGGCCAGCAGCCAGCCGGCCAGCCAGTCCTGGCCCAGCCGGGAAGTGCTGCGGTTCAGGAGCTGAAACAGCGAGTGGTCGCCGAATACGTCGAGGTCGGCGGCGTAGGGGTGCTGGGCGTCGAGGTAGCGCCGGCCGGGGTCGAAGCCCTGGAGCTGGCCGGCGAGACGGGCCTGCTCGCCCTCGTTGAGCTGGGCCAGCAGGCGGTGATGCTCGCGGTGGTAGCCCACCCGGTTGTGCCAGCCCACCAGCCCGATAAACACCAGGTAGGCGGCCAGCCCCAGCCCCAGCGCGGCGGCTGTCTGGCCCGCACTCAGCAGCCCCCACAAGCCCGCCGCCGCCGCCCCGAACAGCGCCAGCCGCACCAGGGCCACCAGCCGGTGCCGGCCCGCGAAGTAGGCTTCCCGCTCGGTGTGGTGGACCAGGTTGTCCTGAAACAGTTCGGCGGGGGCAACGGTAAGCTTGCGGAATTCGGCGGATTCGGGCACGGAGCGGCGGTAACGGATGAAGCTGCGAAGGTACGGGTATGCGGTGCTTTCGCCCCCGAGGGCCAGGGCGCGCCGGAACTCCGCTTACAGCAGGCGGCGCAACGGACTGTTGGACCGCAAAAATGGTTTCAACTCCGCGTATGTGAAGGTGATTGGGAAACTTCCCTGCAACACTTTAAACACGAAGTTCGACAGCCCATCGTAGCTCACCGGGTGGTCGAGTACGAGGCCGGTGGGACCCATAGTATATTCTTGCGTGCTGGATAGGGAAAATTCCTGGCCCAAAACCCCCACCTTGTCTTCATCCGAAAGAAAGCCAGCTTGATTAGCTACGCAATCGTTGTTTCTTTCGGCCAGCTTTTCTTGCCCCAGCGCCAAAAACTGCGGGAGCAACTCCGGCTTCAGCTCATCGGCCAGCAGAATCGGGAAGCCCGTTATCAGGTCCAGATTGTGGGTTTTTGCATCATACCATACGCTGGCACCTAAACCTTCGGTCAGAACGGTTAGGCTCAGCAGGCCCCGGGCGTTGTAGTTGGTCGTGTAATCTGCCGCCTGAATGCCGCTGTGCTCCGCCAGCAGCCCGCGCAGGTCGGGCACATCGTCGCCCGTGAGGTTGCGTAGCGAAAACCAGTGCGCCAGTAGCCGGGTCACGCTGGCGTCGGGCATCGTAATTACCGGCACCCGGAACGAGTTCAGGTAAGTTTTGGGGGTGATGTGCGCCACCAGCGCCGCCGGGCGGGCCGCGCCGCCAACGCGCCGCAGGCTCACGGGCAGCAACGTGGTGCCGGAAGCATTATACCAGGAGCCCAGCAACTCCTGCTGAAAACTCAGGCCAAGGGTGAACCAGCCCGTTGCGTCCGCCGCCGTAGGCACCGTTTCGCGTAACTCCAGCCTCTGCGTCGGCACACTGGGGCGGGTGAAGCCGGTCAGGTTCAGGGGCTGGCCCTTCGAGAGGTAGTAATACATGCCCGTCACCAGCGTATCGGCCGGGCCGGGGCTGAGCAGCAGCCGGACGGGGTATTTGCCGGCCAGTTGGCCTTCGTACGCGCCGGTCATAGCGCGGAGCTTCGCTACCTGCTCCGCTCGCAGGTCCGTCCACGTATCCTGTGCCCGGGCAGCCGAACCGCCGCTCAGCAACAGGACAAACAGCCCTATTTTGGTCATCTTCTTTTGGTGCATCTTTTATCCCGCCATTGCCGCCACGCATTTCAGTTCGATGGCAATGGGCGTGGGCAGGCAGTTCACTTCCACGGTCGTGCGGCAGGGCTGGTTGGTCTGGAAGTACTCGGCGTAGAGGCGGTTGTAGGTGGCGAAATCGTCCCGCATGTTGGTCAGGAACACGGTAACGTCCACGAGGTCGTCCCAGCCAGCTCCGGCTTCTTCCAGAATGTAGCGCACGTTGCGGAACACGGCGTGGCACTGGCTCTCGAAATCGTAGCGGACAATACGGCCTTCGGCGTCCAGTTCTACGCCGGGCACCTGGGTTTGGCCGCGCTGGCGGGGGCCCACGCCCGAGAGAAACAGCAGGTGGCCCACGCGGCGGGCGTGGGGGTAGAGGCCCACCGGCTCGGGGGCGCGGCCGGAGTTGTGGGCCGAGGAAGTTGCGTCAGGTGCCATACTGCCAAAGCTACGAAACGCCGGCATTTGGGCAGAATCCGCGAACTTAAGGCTTGGCTGGTGCGGTTGTTGTAGCCGCCCGCCTTCCCTTTTCTCCTGATTCCACTGCTATGTCGTATCGTTTCCGCCCGTTGCTGATGGCCGTTTTGCTGAGCACGGCCGCCCTGGCCCCCGCCTACGCCCAGCAAAAGCTCAAGTATCCGAAGGCCCCGCCCGCCAATGAAATCTACGACGCGGTGGAGAAGCCCGCCCAGCCCGCCGGCGGCCCCGAGGCGTTTGGCCAGTACCTGGCCGAGAATCAGCAATACCCCACCGCGGCCCTGCAAGCCGGGGCCCAGGGCACGGCCACGGTTACGTTCGTGATTGAGAAAACCGGTTCTATTTCCAACGTGGCCGTGGCCCAGCCCCTCCACCCGCTGCTCGATGCCGAGGCCATCCGGCTGGTGCAGGCCGCCCCGCGCTGGACGCCCGCCCAGCACCGGGGCGGCGTGGTGCGCCAGCGCGTCACGGTGCCCATCAGCTTCCAGATTCCCGGCGACGCCCCAGCGGCTCCGGCCACTGCGCCAGCGGCGGCGGGCACCGCCGGGCCTACCACCCAAGTGGTCAGCGCCGACCAGCCCGCCCGCCCGGTGGGCGGTACGGAGGCGTTCTTCGAATGGATTCAGCTCAATCAGCAATATCCGGCGCTGGCCCTCCAGCGCAAGGCGGAAGGCCGGGTGATGATGGAGTTCATCGTGGAGAAAGACGGTTCCCTCACCGATATCAAACCCATTAAGCGTCTCGGCTCGGGCCTGGATGAGGAGGCTATCCGCCTGATTAAGGCGGCCCCCAAGTGGGAGCCCGCCATGTATAAAGGCCAGCCCATAAAGCAAAAAATGGTGCTACCGGTTGTCTTCTCGCTGTAGTCTAGCTGTAGTCTAGCTGTAGTCTAGTTGTCGGTTGTCAGGAAAAACGTCATTCCGAGCGGAGCCGAGGAATCTCGCGGGCTGACGTTGCCCAACTACTCCTGTTGTCAGCATACCCTACCACCATCAGTCCGCGAGATTCCTCGGCTACGGCTCCGCCTTCGCTCGGAATGACGTTCTTCCTGACAACCGACAACTAGCAACCAACGCCCGCTGCCTGCATTAAAATACTTTCCCTCCGAATCCGTTAGCCCCACGGTCGGCGGCCCTGCCCGCCGACGGCCAACGTTCGTTCCCCGCTCCTTCCGCCTTCCTTTATGTTATCACCCCTGCCGCTGATTTCTGCTCCGCCCGTTGGTTTCGGGACTCCTCTGCCCCTGCCCTCCAGCTACTCTATCTGGCCCTATCAGGCCCGGTTCCGGCAGGCGGCCCAGGCCATTGCCAGCGGTATTTTTGAAGCCCTTGACGAAGACCTGAACCCCCACGTGTTTCTGCTGGCCCTGCCCCTGGAACCCAACCTGCTGGCCGAGGGCGAAGCACCGGCCGACATCCAGTTTGAACCCCGCGACTGCGGTTTCGAGCCGCCCCAGTTCGGCCAGGTGCTCAACCGGGGCCGGGTGCTGCAACTCACTCACACCTGGCAGCCCACCGACCTCGACCTGGAGAGTGAGGAGCTGCTGCGCCGCAAGCAGTACGGGCGTGGCGTGCGCCAGGCCGTGCAGGAGGTGTTCAACGAGCTGGATGCCAACGGCAAGGTGCTGTCCTTTGCCGGATGGCCGGTGCAGGTGGCCCGCCACCTGGTAATGCCCGTGCTCCAGCTCAACCGTAAGGTGTACCACAGCTACCCTGCCCTCCAGCCCAACCGCTTCTATACCGATGGCCGGCTGCTGTCGCACTCGCTCATTATGGCGGCCATCCTGCGCTTCAACGAGGACTGCATCAAGTCGCTCACCGAACCGGAGCCGGGCTCGGGTTTGCTGATGCGCCCCCGAGAAACCGACGAAATTATCCGCTCGGCCGGCAAGCTCTTCATGGATACGCCGGCCCAGGACATGGGCATGAACCCGGCCGCGACCAAGCTGTTTGCCACCTGCAACACCATTTCCTCGTTGCGCTACGAGGGGGCCGAGGGCGTGGGCAAGATGCTGCTGGCCCGCCGCGGCCACCCCAACCTGTCGGAAGTATTCGCCCTCACCTGCCCCACCCCGCTCACCGACTACCGGGCCGTGCGCAAGCTACTGGAAATGACCACGCCCGACGTGAGCCTGCTGGCCGACGGCGAGAACGTGTACGCCCTGGGCCGGCAGATCGGGCAGTACGATGCCACCCGGGAGGATTTATTCGTCATCAGCTTCGTCACCCATTACGCCTGGGAGTTCCAGCACGGCGGGCAGGTGCTCATGCGCTCCCACTACGGCCAGCCCAGCCTGCCCCGCACCCGCCTCAACCGTACCAAGTTCCGGCGCGACCTCAAGCGCACCTTCCACCTCACCGACGCGGGCAAAATCGAGAAGCTCTGGGATGTGGTGCTCGAAGCCAGCCGCCAGAAGGCGGGTACCCTGCTCGTCATTACGACCGAAGCGCTGGCCGAGGCCGACCGGCTCAAGCTCCAGTGCACCCTCATCGAGCCCGTACCGCTCACGCCCCTCATCACCCGCCTCGTTACGGCCATCGACGGGGCCGTACTCCTCGATCCGGAGGCGTTCTGCTACTCCATCGGCGTCATCCTCGACGGCAAAGCCTCGGGCCACGGCACCAGCACCCGCGGCGCCCGCTACAACTCCGCCATCCGCTACGTCGACAGCTCCCCCTACCCCTGCCTGGCCATCGTCGTCAGCGAAGACGGGCTGGTGGACGTGATTACCAAGGACAGCCTGCGGGAGGAGTAGTGGATGAGTGAGATGGTGGATAAGTGAAGTGGTGTAGATGATCTGTCATCCTGAGCGGAGCGAAGGACCTTATCACGTGAGAACGATAATCGTATCAACGAATCGGTCCTATGTGATAAGGTCCTTCGCTCCGCTCAGGATGACAGATCATCTACACTCATTCTCCACTTCACTCATTTACCGCTACCGTTTCGCCCTAAACGACCACGTAATCCGAAACACCGCGACTGTGTCGCCGGCTTCGTCGAGGCCCGTACTGGTGCAGACCACGGTGCGGCCCTCGCCGGTGGCGCGGCTCTCGGCAATGGCCTGGCCGATGGCGGCCCCGTCGGGGCTGGTGAAGCGGATGAGGCCCACGGCTTTCTTGCTGAAATCGGCCTCCAGGCCCACCACCAGCATCGACACCGGGGAACCGCTCTGCACATGCATCATGGCCAGCAGGCCGCTGGCCATTTCAGCCGCCATGCTCAGGCAGGCAAAATAGATGCTCTTGAACGGATTCTGGGTCAGGTACTTGTAGCGCACCGTGATGGTGGCCTGCTCCGGCGTCAGTTCGGCCAGGCGCAGGCCGGCCAGGTAGGCCATCGGCAGGCGGCGCAGCATGAACAGGCGCAGTTTCAGGGGGTTGCTGATGGTGCGGCGGAACTGCTCCATCCGGGCAGTGCCGGCCGCAGCGGGCGTGGTGGGGTTGGTCATGGCGGGTGGGTTGCTTTCTACAAGGAACGAAATTTACTCGTCATGCCGACTATCATCCCCCGCAAATAGGTAAACCCCTCGGCTGCCTGAGTAGTCCGGCAGGCCACTTCGTGCCAGGACCGTATTCTTCCGGTCCCTGCGGTATCGATAGCAGGGCGGCGGCGGTAATCAGAAGTCGGGCAGCCCTACTTTTTGCGGCGGCCCGGGCGGGCGGGCGGCGCGGTACCGGCCGGAGCGGGGCCAGCCGCAGCGGGCCGTACCGTCAGCTCGCGGTAGCCGAATGTGGGGTCGGTTTCGCGGCTGAATTCCAACTCCGGTAGCTCCCCGATGACCAGCTCCACGGTGGTATACACTACGTTTCCGTCCAGCAGATGCCCCCCGATGGTGCGCCCCGTAGAATCGGCAACCGACAAGTGCAGGTGGCTGCCGCTCACGGCCAGCGTGCCGACCAGGGATACGATTTCAAAATGGCCCTGGTACACCGTCGGGCCTTCCTGGTTGGCCAGGCGCAAAGTGGCCGTGGTCAGGCTGCCCACGGCGGTCAGCAGGCAGGCCGCTTTCAGATTTTGTTGCTGCACGAAAGCCAGCAGCTCCCGGCGCACATCCTGGCCCGGCCGCAACCGCAGCGCGTACGTTCGCAGCGAAGAGGAAGCCGCAAGAGCAGGTAACGGAGCAGCAGGCATAGCCGGGACAGTTTGGGCAACCCCACGGCCGGTGGTCAGCAGCAGCACTGCCCAGAGAATGAACCGCATAGGATTGGGGGCCGGAGGAGTCGGGTGGAAGGAAGAAATAAAGAATCGGGCGCTGGCGCGCTAAACACAAGGAAAGCTTCCTTTCTGGCGGCTACGGCTGGCCGGCTTCCAGCTCCGGGCTCCTGCCTGCCGGCACTGCCAGCACCGCCTTCACTGATTAAAGCGCACGTTGCCGTAGCGCATTTTGATGCTCACGTTGCCGGGGTTGCGCATCGGTACGACCCCAAAGGTTCCCTGCGTGTCGCTGGAAGAAGAGCTGGATTCTTCCGAGTCCACCCTTACCAGGCGCTTGTCTACCAGCAGCTTGCCAAACTCAGTATTCACGTCGAAATCAAAGCCCGCGCCGTCTGCAAAGTTCAGCAGAATGGTACTGTAACCGCCATCCAGGGTAATGTGGCGGAAGTTCTTGCCGGTATTGCGCACCTCAAAATTAGGGCAATACTGCACCTTCATATCGAGCTGGTTGCTGAGCTTGTCGATGCTGAATTTGGAATATCCGGAGGAGCCGCGCAGGTTGTGCACCGTGCCCAAGGCCACATCGCCGTACTTGCTGTGCACCGTCAGGTCCTGCACCGTGGCAATATCAATGTCGGAGTTGTTGTTGAGCAGCTCCACGACTCCGCCTTCGGTGAGGCGCACTTTGGCGTAGGCGGCGTCGATAACGGCTCGTTTGGCGTAGGGTACGGCGCACTGAGCATTGCACACCTTGAGGGTGTTGCGCGGCCCCTCCAGACGGGCCGTGCGCAGGCTGCCGTAGGCAATGCTGAGTTCCGTAGCCCCGGTCAGGTCGCCGGTCAGGTTGATTTCGCCGAAGGTATTGTGCAGGGCCAGCGGGTTGTTTTTGGGTACCCACACAGTGTAGTTCACCTCGTAGAGCTTGGTGCGGCTGCGGCACTCCCGGGGCAGGGCTCCGAAGCGCGACCGGGCCACGATGCCCCCGGTCACGGGGTCCTGGTCCTGGATCTGCACCTGAATCATGTCCTGAAGCTCCTGGGCCTTTTCCTCCGTTTCGGCCCGGGTGATGATGTCCACGTCGGTGCGCACTTCAGGCCGGTTCCAGACGTTCACCTGCACCCGGCCATAACGGGTGTCGAGGGTGTAGAGCTTGGTGGCGCTGGTGGCAAACGTGCGGCTGATTTTGCGCACCTTCTCCACGGCCAGCGCGGGCTGGCCCTCATCCTGCGGCCCCTGGGCACTGCTGCCCGCACGCGCGTCGGGCACTCCCTGGCCCGGCAGACTGGCGGGCGCCGGCTCGTAGAAATGCGCTTCCGAAGGCGCGGCAGCGGCCGGAGCCTGGGCGTGGCCGGCGGCCACCGTTAGCATGAGCAGAGCCGCCAGCACCAGTCCCTGCCCGGCCCGGCCGCGGTCAAGAAACCAAAAACGAGGCATGGGGTTACGGAATGCGGCGGCTATCGGCCACCATGTAGGGTTGGCTATGATACTCGCGGATTCGTTCCCGGGTGCGTAGCTGCTGGGCCAGCAGGTCCAGCCGAATCTGCATGTTGCGGTTCATGGCCGCCAGCACCACGTCGGGCTCGGGGTTGCGGTAGAGCTCCGTTTTAAGCTGCTGGTACGTCGAGTCGAGGGCGGTGAGTTCCTGCTGCCAGTCGGCCCGGGGCGCGACGGCCGTTTCGGTATCGGCCTGGCGCAGGGCCTGCTCCCGCTCCGTGAGCTGAGTAGTATAGTAGGCCTCCATGCGCTGCACGGCGCTGGCCAGACGCTGCTCGGGGCCGGTGGCGGCGGCAGTGGCCGCCAGTTCGGGGCCGGCATAGGAGTCGGGGCTACCCGCCGCCGCCGCCACAACCGGCTGGCCGGTACGCGTCCAGATGGTGGCCTCGGTACGGTGCTGCCAGAACCAGGTGCTCAGCAGCAGCAGCGTGGCTACGGCCGCTGCCACGCCGTAGGGGCGCGCCGAGCGAACCGCCGCGTCGGGGGCGGCAACCGGCGGCAAGCCGGCCGTCGGGAAGAGTGGCAGCACCCGCAGGGGCGGGGCTTGCGGCTGGGCCGCCGTCTCTTTCAAGTCCAGGTCCAGGGCAATATCGTCCCACAAATCGGGGCGCGGCTCGAACACGTCGAAGTCGGCGCGGTGGTGGTCCATGAAGGTTTCCAGTCCGATATTCTTGTCGTTCATGGTGGGGTGGTAGGGCAGGCGGGCGGCGGAATCGGCGGGTCGGGCGCGGGGTGGGCCAGAGCCGGTATCCGCTGTTTCCCGCGGGCAGGTCAGCGTGAAAAAATCAGGTGGCAGCTTTACAGACCGTGCTGGCGGGCCAGCTCCAGGAGCTTTTTGCGGGCCCGGCTGTACTGCGACTTGGAAGTGGATTCAGTGATGTTAAGAATGCCGGCAATTTCGGCGTGGTCGTAACCTTCGAGCAGGTAGAGGGTGAGCACGACGCGGTAGCCATCGGGCAAATCCTGCACGCAGCGGCGCACCACATCGGCCCGCCAGCTGGTAATTTCCGGATCGGGGCCGTGGTCAGCCGAGTCGGCGGCGGCTCCATCGTGCTGCTCGCCCAGGGGCACCAGCGTCAGGCGGCGGTTGCGCAGGCAGTTAATGCTCTTGTTGATGACGATGCGTTTGAGCCAAGAACCGAACGAGGAGTCGCCTTTGTAGCTGTGCAGCTCCCGGAAAGCGCTCAGAAACGCTTCCTGCAACACGTCCTCGGCCTCGGCGTAGTCGCCCGTGATGCGCAACGAGGCGTTGAACATGGCCTTGGCATAGCGCTTATAAATTTCGGCCTGGGCGCGCCGGTCGCCCAAACGGCACCGCTCGACCAGCGGGGCGTTGATGTCGGTGTAAGCAAAAGCCTCCATAGGTTGCGTCTGGCTGGGCGGTGGTTCAGGAACAGCGGCAGAATTGTAAATATCCACCTTTCCGGGCTGAAACAGTTCGTGCTGGCAGGTAAGCAGGGGAAAGACAGCCGGGCCGGGCCGGGGTTGCATCTATTGCCCAGACAGCTCGCCCACCTATCTTTAGGCCAGCCACTTATTTCATCCACCTTAAAGATATCCGGCGCAAATGAAGTTTCCTTCCCTCCTGCTTTTTACGGCTCTCGGTACTTTGGCCGCCTGCAACAAGCACAACGACTCGCCTACCATCGACTTCGGCCCTAACGGCGGCATTACCCAGCGCGACGCCAGCGGCCGGCTCCAGGGCGACCCTGATCCGACGGACTGGACCGTAGATGCCACTTGGAATCAGCAGGAGCAGGACTTGTTTCGGAGTTTAGGCCTGGATCTGAATGCCACCGCCACCGGCAACGTCACCACCTCGCAAATCATTGCCTGGCCCAACCCAATTGGGGCTGGCCAAGCTATTTTCCGGTACGACACGCCAGTGCCCGTGTCGTGCAAATTCGTTATCGTAGATGCCAAATATCAGGTAGTGGGACCGATGTTAAGCTCTCCGGCCGTTCGCAACGCGGAGTTCTACTACAATGTGCTTGGCAGCGCTTATCAGCAGGGCAAGCGCTACCGGCTTTATTACGTCTTGTACGACGGCACAGCAATTTACTACAAAGGCCACGGCGACATCAAGATCGGCCTTTAATCGCCTCTACGCAACGCCAAACGGCCCGCCCGGTAAAACCGAGCGGGCCGTTCATGTAATTTAGAAGAGCAAAAGCTACACGTCGAACTTGATGCCCTGGGCCAGCGGGAGCGTGGTGCTGTAGTTGATGGTGTTGGTCTGGCGGCGCATGTACACCTTCCAGGCGTCGGAGCCGGATTCGCGGCCGCCGCCGGTTTCCTTCTCGCCCCCGAAGGCCCCCCCGATTTCGGCCCCGCTGGTGCCGATGTTCACGTTGGCAATGCCGCAGTCGGAGCCGCCGTAGCTGAGGAAGGTTTCGGCCTCGCGCATGTTGAGCGTGAAAATGCTCGACGACAAGCCCTGGCGCACGCCGTTTTGCAGGTCGATGGCCGCCGTTACCTCACCGCTGTACTTAATCAGGTAGAGAATGGGCGCGAAGGTTTCGTCCTGCACCGTGGCGTATTCGTTCTGCGCTTCCACAATGGCGGGCGTCACGTAGGTGCCGGTTGCGTACTTATCACCTTCGAGCACTTCGCCCCCGATGAGCAGCTTGCCGCCTTCTTTCTGCACCGCCGCCAGCGCACTCTTGAAGCCGTTCACCGAATCCTGATCAATCAGCGGGCCAACCAGCGTGCCGTCCTGCAAGGGGTGGCCGATGGGCAGGTTGGGGTAGATTTTGAGCAGGCGCGCCTTCACGTCGTCGTAAATCGAGTCGTGGATGATGAGGCGGCGGGTGCTGGTGCAGCGCTGCCCGCAGGTGCCCACGGCCCCGAACACGATGCCCGGCAGGGCAATGCCCAAATCGGCGTGCTCGGTGAGGATGATGGCGTTGTTGCCGCCCAGCTCCAGCAGCGACTTGCCCAACCGGGCTCCCACGGCCTCCCCTACTTTCTTGCCCATGCGGGTGCTGCCCGTGGCCGAAACCAGCGGCACGCGCCCATCGGCCGCCATTTTGGCCCCAATCTCGGCGTCGCCGATAATCAGGTTGAAAATGCCCTCAGGCAGGTCGTTGTCCTTGAGCACGTCTTTGATGATGTGCTGCACGGCTACGCCGGTGAGCGGGGTTTTCTCGGAAGGCTTCCAGATGCAGGTGTCGCCGCAGACGGCCGCCAGCATGGCGTTCCAGCTCCAGACGGCCACCGGGAAATTGAAGGCCGAAATGATACCCACCACGCCCAGCGGGTGGTACTGCTCGTACATGCGGTGGGCGGGGCGCTCGGAGTGCATCGTCAGGCCGTGGAGCTGGCGCGAAAGGCCTACCGCGAAGTCGCAGATGTCAATCATTTCCTGCACTTCGCCGAGGCCTTCCTGCAGGATTTTTCCCATTTCGTAGCTCACCAGCTTGCCCAGCGCGTCCTTGTAGTCGCGGAGCTTGTTGCCGATCTGGCGCACGATTTCGCCGCGCTTGGGCGCCGGCACGGTGCGCCAGGTTTTGAAGGCTTCCTGGGCCTTGGCCACCACGGCTTCGTAGTCCTCGGCGGTGGCCATAGCCACAGTGCCGATTACCTGGCCATCGGCGGGCGAGTGAATGGTGCGGGTGTTCTTATTATCAGCGCCGCCCCATTCGAGGCCGGTGCTCCAGGCAGCGTTGTGGTCCTGGATGCCCAGCTCGCGCAGAACCTGCCGGATGCCGTGGTGGTCGTGGTCCTGTACGTCGGTGCCGGTGGCCACGGCTTCTTCGAGTGCTTGCTTCATAAAAGGGGTAACTATGGGTGGGTGGGAAATACGTTTTCAGGGCCGCCCCGAAAAAGCGGCCTGTTACAAAGCTAGCAAATTAGATTGGGGCCAGGTTTGGCAGGCCTCACCCTACTGCACGCAAACAAGACTTAGCCCACGAGGACTATAGGCTTGTCGCACGAAGCGCTGGCCGCCATGCATACGGTGTAGCCAAGCAACGTCAGCCTTGCTCTTCTTGACTGCAATGCCGCAACTGAAGTTTCTGCTTTCAGTCGGACAGCAGCAAGCAACAAAAAGCCTCCACTACCAGAGTAGCGGAGGCTTTCACAATCAGATCAGAAAAGGCGAAGTCCCGGTTCTCTGGTCCGTTTGGCAAGGCCGCTTACTGGGCCTGCCCAATGGGGTAGTAGGCTTTGCGGCCGTCGGGGTAGATGCCTTCCACCAAGGCGCCGTCGGTTTCTTTGGCCGCCTCGAGGTAGCGCTGCACGTCCTGGGGGCTGGCCACTTTGTTCTTGTCGATGCGGGTGATGATGAAGCCGTCGGCAATACCGGTTTCGCGGAAATTGGAGTTGCGGATGCCGCTGATTTTGGCTCCTCCCTCAATCCCGAGCTTGCTTAGTTCCTGGCGCGTAACCGGAGCCAGCGTCGCTCCCTCATAAGTGAGGCCGGTCGCGGCTACCTCCCGGATGACGTCGGTAGTACCCGTAGCGTTGCGCAGCGTAGCCGTGGCAGTACGCTCCTTTTCGTCGCGCAGGTAAGTCACCTTGATTTTGTCGCCGGGGCGGAAGCGGGCTACCTGCTCCTGCAATTGCGACGACGTGTTCACCTTCGCGCCGTTGATTTCGGTGATAACGTCGCCTTCCTGGAGGCCGGCTTCGGCGGCGGAGCTGTTTTTGCCCGCGCTCATCACGTACACGCCCCGCAGGTTCTTGAGCTTCTTCTCCGCAGCCAGCGTGGCATCTACTTCCCGGATCTGCACACCCAGCAAGGCCCGCTGCACCACTTTATACTTGAGCAAATCGTCAATCACCTTGCTCACGATGGAGCTAGGCACGGCAAATGAATAGCCCACGAACGAGCCCGTCTGCGAAGCAATGGCGGAGTTGATGCCGATCAGGTCGCCGTTGAGGTTGACCAGCGCCCCACCCGAGTTACCGGGGTTCACCACGGCATCGGTTTGCAAAAACGACTCCACGCCCATCCCGTCCTCGCGGCGCAGGATGTTGATGTTACGGCCCTTAGCCGAGATGATACCCGCCGTCACGGTCGAGTTCAGGTTGAAGGGGTTGCCCACAGCCAGCACCCACTCCCCTACCCGCACGTCGTCGGAGTTGCCGTAACGGATGAAGGGCAGGTTATCGGCCTTTACCTTGAGCAGGGCCAGATCGGTGGTGGGGTCGGAACCGACCAGCTCTGCCTGAAACTTGCGCTTGTCGTCCATCACCACCTCAATCTTGTCGGCCTTGTCAATCACGTGGTTGTTGGTCACGATGTAGCCGTTGGCGGCGATGATAACGCCCGAGCCGGAGCCTTGCTGGGGTCCCTGCTGGCGGCCCCGGCTCCGGCCCTGTTCCATTTCGTCGCCGAAGAACTGGCGCAGGAAGGGGTCCATCCGCGACATATCGTTCTGACTGGCTTTGGGGGCGTATTCGGTCATCACGTGTACCACGGCCGGGGTAACGGTGGCGGCGGCGGCCGTGAAGTTGAGGCCCTCGGGCACTGTGTAGGTGCTGCTTTTTAATTCGCTGGTGTAGCGCACGTTGGGGTCGGCGGCCAGCGCCTGCGGTGAGTTGGCGCGCTCCGGCTCCAACAGTTTGTACCCCCCTACGGCCACGCCTCCGCCCAGAATGGCGGAGCCCAGCAGGCCGAGCATCAGTTGTTTTGCTTGCATGGGTAAAAAAAAGGTGAAGAATGAAAAGATAGTGAGTTGAAAATACAACGAAAATGCGAGCAGCCCATATCCCGATGACCAGAACGGGGCCAGCCGGGCAGCTTTCACGCCTTCCTAACGCCGGATACCACGCGAATAGTGTCTGGTTGCATGCCTGTTGAGGGTAAAATAAGGCCCGTTGGTAGATTGTTTCGGGCGCAGGCTCCTGATTCGGCCCCCGACGGGCGGCTGGCCACAAAAAAGGGCACCCCGTGGGGTGCCCTTTTTTGTGGCTGATTTAGCGCACCTCAATCTGGTGCTTGGTCACCTTCTTGCTGTCGAAGGGTAGGGAGAGGTGCAGGATGCCGTTGGTGAGCTCGGCCCCGATGCCCGTCACGTCCACGGTGTCGGGCAGGCGGAAGGTGCGCGCGAACTTGCCGTAACCCGATTCCACGCGCCGGAACGCGGGGGCATTCCCGGTGGCGTTTTCAGCGGCTTTCGGGGCTTTGCGCTCCCCGCTCACGGTAAGCTGACCGTCCTGGAAGTCAATCTGCACGTCTTCCTTCGCTACGCCGGGCAGCATGAGGTGCAGTTGGAAGCCCTCGGAACTTTCCAGCACATCTGCGGCCGGACTGAACGATTCGGCTGGTTTGTTCTGGGCCGGGAGCGTGTCGCGCAGCATCTCGTTGAGAACCGAGTTGAAGGAAGTACGAGCCGGACGGTTGTTATACAGCAGAGTTGCCATGGGAAGCAGGAATTAAGGTTGAAATAGAAGACCGGTTTGTAAGCCGGCAATACTGCTTCTTCATAAATTCTGTACCAGCCAGCAAACCATGCCATATTGACATTTTTTTCAATTACTCAAGCTCACTCATTCTCTCTTTAAAGTAGCAATAATGCGCCAATAGACCTCTAATAGGCTTTCGATAATTTTGTCATTGCCAGACAAAATGTCTTATCCAGGCTCTAATGCTGGGTAGGCAGCACGGTTCGGTCAGCCGACAAGGCGCTTTTCCCAAGCAACAGGCGCAGGTCGAGGCCCAGAATGGGTGCGCGCAGGTTGGTGCGCCCACCCGTGATGATATTGCCGTTGGCATCCCGTAGCAGTAGGGCGTTGATGTACTGGGTCTGCAGGGCTACCCAGGGCGTGAAGTCCACGCGCGGGCAGAGCCGCACCCCTATTTCCGCCCGGGCGTTGCCGAAGTCGATAAAACGCTCCTTGTTCTGGTTGGCGTCGCGCTGGAAGCGCAGGTAGGCCAGGGCCTCATAAGAAAGCCGGGGCCGCAGCGACATGTGCGTTCCGACGGCAAACGTGCGCTCCAGGCCCAGCCGCAGCCGCGCGTGCGCCCGGTTACCGCTGTTGCCGTAGGAATCGTTGGTTACTACCGCGTATTCTGCCGCCAGCCGCTGGCTGAACGTCAACTGGCCTAGCGAGTTGGTGTGCCGAAGCAGGGCACCGGGGGTCAGATTGCCCGCTACGCCCAAAAAATCACCGTAGCCCCCGCCCGCGTCGCTGCCGATACGCAGAGTAGGCCCCCAGCTCCAGTGCTCATCCCAGAAGTGCTCGTAGCCCAGCCGGAGCTGCCCACCGGCGAACGTGCCCCCCCCCCGGTTGGCCTGACTAAGCGCATTCACTCCTACCAGCACGTAGTCGTTGCCGGCCAGGGCAATTTCGGCCTGCACTTCGGGCAGCACAACCAAATCGGAGGTGCTGCGGCGCTGGGCGGCGGCAGTTTCGGCCAGCAGCACCAGCAGCACCAGCAGCGCGGCAGCGCAGAGCGGAAGAAAACGCATAAGGCGCATAGAAGGATATGTGACTAAAAGGACACTGTAGCGCCAAGCAGAGGCTTCGCGCTACAGTGTCACGACGTTAGGGCTGCTCCGCCAGCTCCCGCAGCGCCAGCCAGGCCATCAGGCCGGGGCCAACTTCGAGGGCGTGGGGGTCGATGTCGAAGGTGGGCGTGTGGACGCTGGAGGTGAGGCGGCCGCTGCCGTCGGCGGCGGCGGTGCCGAGGCGGTAGAAACAGGCGCTGGCGGCCTGGCTGAAGTAGGCGAAGTCCTCGGCGGCCATCCACTGATCCAGCTCCACCACGTTCTCGCGACCCAGATACTCCACGGCGGCCTGCTCGGTCCGGGCCGTGAGGGCGGGCTCGTTTTCGAGGTAGGGGTAGCCCCGGCGGATTTCCAGCTCGCAGCTCGCGCCCATGCTCGCGGCCAGGCCTTCGCAGAGGCGGCGCAGGTGCTCGTGGGCCTCGTTGCGCCACTCCTCGTTCAGGGTGCGAAAGGTGCCTTCCAGGTGCACCTCGTTCGGAATGACGTTGGTGGCACCCTGGGCAATAACCTTCCCAAACGAGAGCACCGAGGGCAGCTTGGGGTTAGCCCGGCGGCTCACAATCTGCTGAGCCGCCACAATGATATGGGCCGCCACCAGCACCGGGTCCACGTTCTGCTCGGGCATGGCCCCGTGGCCGCCCTTGCCGCGCACGGTCAGGTAGAGCTCGTCGGTGCTGGCCATGTAGCGGCCGGCGCGCAGGCCTACCTTGCCGGCGGGCAGCAGCGGAAATACGTGCTGGCCCAGCACGCTGGCGGGTTTGGGGTTTTCGAGCGCGCCTTCGGCAATCATGAGCGAGGCCCCGCCGGGCAGCACCTCTTCGCCGGGCTGGAACAGGAGTTTCACGCTGCCTTCAAACTCGTCGCGGAGCGCCACCAGAATGCGGGCCACGCCCAGCAGCGACGAGGTATGCACGTCGTGGCCGCAGGCGTGCATCACGCCCGGATTCCGCGACTTGTAGGCCACCTGGTTCAGTTCCGTGATGGGCAGCGCGTCCATGTCGGCGCGCAGGGCCACGGTGCGCGCGCCGGGGTTGCGGCCCTCAATGAGCACCACCAGGCCGGTAGTGGCAATGGGCTGGGGCTGCAACCCAAGCTTGCGCAGTTGCTCCGCCACGAAGGCCACCGTCTGGTGTTCCTCGAACGAGAGCTCCGGGTGGGCATGCAGGTGTTCGCGCAGGGCGACAGTTTCGGCCGCAGCCTCGCTTGCCAGTTGCTTGATGCGGGGGAGCAGGTGGTTCATAATTACTGATCTGTTAGCTATTCCGTTTTAGCTGTTAGCTGGGTGAACGAAAGCCAAAAGCTAACAGCCAAAACCTAATAGCCTCGTTTGTTGATGTTCACCTGCATGGACTCCAGCTCGGCGCGGGGCGCGAGGGGGCGGATGCGCAGCAGGGCCTGGGCCGCTTCGAGGCGGGTGAGGTAGTCGCCAATCTGGAGGCGAAAGATAGGCTGCTTGTAGGTGAGGTAGTCGGTTTCTTCGGGGTAGCGGCTGATAACGGACCGGCGCACGGCCATGGCCTTGTCTTTCTCCAGCCCCACGTAGGCCAGAATGCGGTAGCCCTGGGCATACTTCACGTTCTGGTTGGTGAAGGCCTGGTCGCGCAGCCGTTGGTCGATCTGGGCATTGACCTGGTTGGTAGGCGGCACCGGGCGCGCCGGAGCCGGAGCCACGGCCGGGGCCGGTTTGGGGGCCGGGAACGTGGGCCGGAAGCGGCTCAGGTCTTCGGGTGGCAGCTGGGGCGCGGCGCGGCGGGCCGTATCGGCAGCCGGGGCGGCGGGGCCGGAAGCAGCACAGGCCCCGAGCGACAACAGGGCGGAAAACAGCAGCACGTTACGAAGCAGTGGAGTCATGGGCGGGAGCGGAATCAAGGAGCAAAGCTACGCCGTTCGAAGCCCCGATCCGGTCGGCGCCGGCGGCCACCAGGGCCAGGGCCGCCGCCCGGGTTCGGATTCCGCCGGAGGCTTTGATGCGGATGTGGGTGGGCAATGAAGCACGCATCAGGGCAACATCGGCCACCGAAGCGCCCCGGCTGGCGAAGCCGGTGCTGGTTTTCACGAAGTCGGCCCCGGCTTCGGCGCAGAGCCGGCAGGCCGTCACGATTTCCGCCTCCGTCAGCAGGGCCGTTTCGATGATAACCTTCAGCAGTGCGCCCCGAAACCGGCACAGCTCGGCCAGCTGCCCAATTTCGTCCTCCACCTCGACCAGGCGGCCGGCCTGCAAATCGCCCAAGTTAAGGACCATATCCAGCTCGGTAGCCCCGTCGCTCAAGGCCTGATGGGCCTCAAAAAACTTCACCTTGGCCAGCGCGTAGCCCAGCGGAAACCCGATAACGGTGCACACGGCCACGCCCGAACCCTCCAGAGCCTCGGCCGCCTGGCGCACGTAGCTGGGCGGCACGCAGGCGCTGGCAAACCGCTGCGCGGCGGCTTCGGCGCAGAGCCGGGCAATCTGCGCCGGACTGGCATCGGGCCGTAGCAGCGTGTGGTCGATATAGGGTGCAAGGTTCATCCGTTAGGGCTTGGGGTATTGAGCGACGTTCTGACGGTGCCGGGGACAGTTTGCAGGTGGTCGTTCTGACGAAGGAAGGACCTTACCGCGCTAAAACGAGTCGTTGTTACGGCCGTTCAAGCGTAATAAGGTCCTTCACAAGCGCAGGATGACCATACTTTGGTCAACGCTCCTGCACCCTGGCAATTGGTTACTGCTGTTACGCAGTAGCCGTTGAAGCATTCGTTTTTCGTTTTTCGTTTTTCGGGGCTGCTTTACCTTCAGTAACCAATCAGCCCCGAAAAACGAGCAACGAAAAACGACCTGCCACCGCAGCTACCGGAAGCGACCTGCGTAACAGCAGTTAGTTAGTCGATGAGCACGGCGCGCTCGTTGAGCAGGTCATCTTCTACCTGCTTGAATTTCACATCGCGCACGATGCGGCCATCCAGGTACTGCACGCTCACCTTTTCGTTGCGGTTAGCCACTTTCTGCGACTTAGCGGGCTGCTGCTTTTCCATTACCTGCATGGCCCCATCCTGCTCCAGATCCTCCGGACCCGCGCCGAGCGACACGGACGAGGTTTCTTTCTGGGCTTGCAGCTTGGGCTGGGGCGGGGCCACGGGCAGCTCATCCTCGGTGAAGTACTCGAACTCGTCCTCCCCGTTCTCGCCGGCCTGAGTGGGCACATCGGCCCGGAACAGGAACTGGATGGTGTCCTCGTTCACCTTGCTGATCATCTGCTTGAAAAGCTCAAACGACTCGAACTTATAGACCAGCAGCGGGTCTTTCTGCTCGTACACGGCGTTCTGCACCACCTGCTTCAGGTCGTCCATGGCGCGCAGGTGCTTGGTCCAGGCTTCGTCGATGACGGCCAGCACCACTACCTTCTCCATGCCCCGGATCACCTCGTGGCCCTGGTTGCCCTGGGCCCGGCGCAGGTTGGCAACGGCCTGCACCTGCTTGCGGCCGTCGGTGAACGGCACGGCAATGTTCTCGTAGGGCGAGTTCTGGTTCAGCAAATCATTGATCAGCGGCATAGAGTTGCCGGCAATGAACTCGTTCTTGCTGTGGTAGTAGCCCAGCGACTCGTCGTAGAGCTTCTGGGTGAGGGCGTTGGCCGACATCCCGCTCAGGTCCTGGCCGGTGAGGTGGGTATCGTAGCCGAACACCCGGATGACGGCCAGCTTGAAGTCCTCGAAATCGTTGTTGCCCTTGTGACCCACCACAATGTCCTCGCAGACATCGTAAATCATGTTCCAGATGTCGAGCTCCAGCCGCTCGCCGTGCAGGGCGTTGCGGCGGCGCTTGTAGACTACCTCGCGCTGGGCGTTCATCACGTCATCGTACTCGAGCAGGCGCTTACGGATGCCGAAGTTGTTTTCCTCCACCTTCTTCTGGGCCCGCTCAATGGAGCTCGTAATCATGGAGTGCTGAATCACCTCGCCTTCCTCCAGGCCCATACGGTCCATGAGTTTGGCAATGCGGTCGGAACCGAACAGGCGCATCAGGTTGTCCTCGAGGCTCACGAAGAACTGCGAGGAGCCCGGGTCGCCCTGGCGGCCGGCGCGGCCCCGCAGCTGGCGGTCAACGCGGCGCGACTCGTGGCGCTCAGTGCCAATAATGGCCAAACCGCCCGACGCCTTAGACGTTTCGCGCAGCTTGATGTCGGTACCGCGGCCGGCCATGTTGGTGGCAATGGTCACGGTACCGGGGAAGCCCGCGCCGGCCACAATTTCGGCTTCGCGCTGGTTCTGCTTGGCGTTGAGCACCTGGTGGGGAATGCCTTTGAACTTGAGCATCCGGCTCACCAGCTCCGAAATCTCCACGCTCGTGGTACCCACCAGCACGGGGCGGCCGGCCTGCACCAACTCCTGAATTTCGTCGGCTACGGCGTTGTACTTCTCGCGCACCGTTTTGTATACCTTGTCGTGCTCATCCTGACGGGCAATGCCCCGGTTGGTGGGCACTACTACCACGTCGAGCTTGTAGATTTCCCAGAACTCGCCGGCCTCGGTTTCGGCCGTACCCGTCATGCCGCCCAGCTTGTGGTACATGCGGAAGTAGTTCTGGAGCGTCACGGTGGCGTAGGTCTGGGTGAGTTCTTCCACCCGCACGTTTTCCTTGGCTTCCAGGGCCTGGTGCAAACCGTCGGAGTAGCGGCGGCCTTCCATCACGCGGCCGGTCTGCTCATCCACAATTTTCACCTTGCCGTCGTCGGTCAGGATGTACTGGTCATCCTTCTCGAAGAGCGTGTAGGCCTTCAGCAGCTGGTTGATGGTGTGGATGCGCTCCGACTTGATCTGGAAGTCGTCCATGACCTTCTCCTTGGTGTGCAGCTTCTCCTCGGCCGTGAGGGCCGCGTCCTTCTCGATGTTGGCCAGCTCGGTCCCGATGTCGGGCATGATGAAGAAGTGGTGGTCTTCGCCCTCGCCCGTAATCAGGTCGAGGCCCTTCTCCGTGAGCTCAATCTGGTTGTTCTTCTCGTCAATGGTGAAGAACAAGGGCATATCGGCCTGGGGCATCTGGCGCTGGTTGTCCTGGAGGTAGTGGTTTTCCACCTTCAGCAGTATAGCGCGCATGCCGGTTTCCGAGAGGAACTTGATGAGCGGCTTGCTCTTGGGCAAGCCCCGGAAAGCCCGGAACAGGGCCAAGCCACCTTCGCCCTCCTTGGGGCCGTCGTTGCCTTCCTTGAGGAGTTTGCGGGCTTCCACCAGGTAGTTCTGCACCTGCTTTTTCTGGGCATCCACCACCTTCTGAATCCGGGGCTTGAGCTGGTAGAACTCGTGCACGTCGCCGCGAGGCACGGGACCCGAGATGATGAGCGGGGTCCGGGCGTCGTCAATCAGCACGGAGTCCACTTCGTCGACCATGGCGTAGTGGTGCTTGCGCTGCACCAGCTCCTGGGGGTCGCGGGCCATGTTGTCGCGCAGGTAGTCGAAGCCAAATTCGTTGTTGGTGCCGTAGGTGATGTCGGCCAGGTAGGCCTGACGGCGGGCATCGGTGTTGGGCTGATGCTTGTCGATGCAGTCCACCGTGATGCCGTGGAACTCGAACAGCGGCGCGTTCCACTCCGAGTCGCGCTTGGCCAGGTAGTCGTTTACCGTTACCAGGTGCACGCCGCGCTTGGCTAGCGCGTTAAGGAAGGACGGCAGGGTTGAAACCAGCGTTTTACCTTCGCCGGTGGCCATTTCGGCAATTTTGCCCTGGTGCAGTACCACGCCGCCAATCAGCTGCACGTCGTAGTGAATCATGTCCCAGGTGACTTCGGCGCCGGCGGCCAGCCACGTGTTGCTCCAGATGGCTTTGTCGCCCTCAATGGTCACGTTGGGCTTGCGCCGGGCATAGTCGCGGTCGTAGTCGGTGGCCGTTACTACCAGCTGCTTGTTCTGGGTGTAGCGGCGGGCGGTTTCCTTGGTAATAGCGAACGAGAGAGGCAGCACCTCCAGCAGCACGGTTTCCAGCTCCTTGTTGCGCTGCTTTTCCAGGGTGTCGATTTGGTCGAACAACTCCTCTTTGCGCAGGGCATCGAGGTTTTCGGCGTTTACCTGCTCGTGCAGCGCACTCAGCTGGTCGTCGATGGTTTTCAGGTGGGCGTTGATGCGGCCCCGCACTTCGTCGGTGCGGGCGCGCAACTCGTCGTCGCTGAGTTGTGCCAGTTTGGCATATTCGGCATTAATCAACGCCACGTACGGGACAATCTCCTTCAAGTCTTTGTCCGATTTGGACCCGAACAATTTGGCGACGGTCTTCCCTAGAAAATCAAGCATGTTGGTTTACCTTAATTGAAACGCCGGGGCGCAACTCAAATTTACGGCGTTTTTCGGGAATACCCCGGCTCTTTTACCGCCATGGCGTCGCCCCGGCTCCCGAAACGACAAACCCCGCACCTCAAAGAGTGTGCGGGGTTTGCCTGGTCGGATTACTTGTCAGGAAAGGTGAGGTGGGGCAGTGGTGAAATTGGCACTCTCATCTACTCGTTCACCAGCTCACTCGCTCACGGCTTGGCCGGGTCGCGGGACACGAGCTTGTCCATGATGGACGCGGAGCCAACGATGGCGGGCTTGCGGAGCTTGCTGGCCTCCTCAGTAGGCGTGGCCGTCAGCTTCTTATAGAGCGTCAGGGCCTGGGCCACCACCTGGTCCATGTTGTAGTACTTGTAGGTAGCCAAACGACCCACGAAGTGCACGTTCGGGGTTTCGTCGGCCAGCTTCTTGTACTTATTGTAGAGCTCGGCGTTTTCCAGGCGCGGCACCGGGTAATACGGGTCGCCCTCGGCCTTGGGGTACTCGTACACGATGGCCGTTTTGGGGTGCTGCTGGCCGGTGAGGGCCTTGAACTCCGTGATGCGGGTGTAGAGGTTGTCGTTGGGGTAGTTCACGACGGGCGCGGCCAGGTAGTTCTCGGTGTTCAGCGTTTCATGCTTGAACTCCAGGGAGCGGTAAGGCAGCTTGCCGTACTGGAAATCAAAGAACTCATCCACCGGCCCCGTGAAAATCATTTCCTTGAAGGGAATGAAGTCGATAATGTCGTGGTAGTCGGTGTTGAGCATCACCTTGATGTTGGGGTGGTCCAGCAGGCGCTCAAACATGCGGGTGTAGCCGTGCAGGGGCATGGCCTGGTAGGTGTCGGTGAAGTAGCGGTCGTCGCGGTTGGTGCGGGTCGGCACGCGGCTGGTCACCGACTTGTCGAGTTCCGAGGGGTCCATGCCCCACTGCTTGCGGGTGTAGTTGCGGAAAAACTTCTCGTACAGCTCCCGGCCCACCTTGCTCACCACCACATCTTCCGACGTGCGCACCACCGGCACCTGCTCGGCTACCGACGCGAAAAACTCCTCCACTTCAAAACTATTCAGCTTGAGGCCGTAGAGCTTGTTGATGGTGTCCAGGTTGATGGGCATCGGCACTAGCTGGCCATCCACCGAGGCCAGTACCCGGTGCTCGTAGGGCCGCCAGTCGGTGAAATCGGAGAGGTACTCAAATACATCCTTGGAATTGGTGTGGAAGATGTGGGGGCCGTATTTATGGACCAGAATGCCCTCCTCGTTGTAATGGTCGTAGGCATTGCCGGCAATATGGTTGCGCTTGTCCACAACCAGCACTTTCTTGTTGGAGCGCGTGGCCAGGCGCTCGGCCAGTACGCTACCGGCAAATCCGGCCCCGACGATGAGATAATCAAACATAATTAGGTGTTTGGAGAATTTGAGAGGAGAGGCAGCAGAGCCGAACGGGCAACTGCTAGCGCGCAACAGTCTGCGCAGAGTGTAACTGGCCGGCCGGCATTTGTTCTAGCTGAACAGTAAGCATTGCAGCCCTAACCTGTTTTTGTACAGCCATTTGCCCGGCGCAATAACCCGGCGTTATTTAGCCGTCAGGTGTTGCTGCATCAGGTCCACCATTTGCTGCCAGGTCTGGTCCCAGCTGATGGTGGCCAGGTAATCGTCGGTACGCTGGCGCCAATTGGCGTCCTGGGTTTGGGTGAGGGCTGTTTCGATTGCCTGGCCGAATTCGTCGGCGGTGGCGGCAATCTGTACCAGATTTAGCTCGCCGTAAGGCCGCACCACGTCGCGGATGGGAGTACTGACGACGGGCCGGCCGGCGGCCAGATACTCGGGCGTTTTGGTGGGCGAAATGAACTTCGTACTCTCGTTATCGGCGAATAGCAGCGTAGCCACATCCCAACCCCGCAAGTAGGCAGGTAGTTCCTGATAATCCTTGCCGCCGAGATAATGAATGTTGGCATTCCCGGGCAGCGTAGCGGAATCGATTTTGACTACCGGGCCAATGATAACAAACTGCCACTCAGGATGCGCTTCGGCCAATTGCCCTAGCAAGTCAATATCGAGTCGCTCATCAATCACCCCGAAAAAGCCAACGCGCGGATGGGCAATTCCGGCCTGATCGGCGGGCTCAGGCATTTCGTGGCGGGCCTGGCCGAAGTGGTCTTTGTCGATGCTGCTTGGGAAGGGATAAGCGGCGGCGTGCTGCTCGCGCTTGGCCTCGTAAAGCGTGTGGCCGCCGGTAAATACCAGGTTGGCCTGCTGGAACAGTTCCTGCTCCCGCTCGCGCAGCTCGGGCGGCGCGAACTTGAAGTTGGCCAACTCATCCATGCAGTCGTACACGGTCAGGACCGGCGCGAAGCCGCGTGACTTGCCCAGGGCCATTGGAGTATAGTACCAGAACAGGTAGCTGGTGAGGTTCTGGTCCTGGAAGAACTGTTGCAGAAGCTGCTGCTGCGCCTCATCGGCGGCCGGCGCATCATGGCGCAGGCGCTCGGGCAGGTGGGCTACTACCACTTTCAGGCCATGGGGGCGCTCCTTTATTTCGAGGTGGGGTACTACCTGGTCATTATCGTGATAAAACGCGTCTTCCACGTAAAATACCGGCCCCTGCTGGGCAAAGCGCGTCATCAGGTGCTGGGGGCGCTGCCACACGAAATCCCAGTGCAGGTGGGCAAAGCACACCACGGCGGGCAGTTGGTAAGCGGCAGCTGTATTGGAGGAAGTAGCAGCGTGGGCGGTGCGCACAGGCGACTCCGCCGGCGAAGCAAGCGACATAGAAAGCGAGATAAAGAGTGAGCAACTCCCGGCGGCTACACAGGTCTGTCGGGCCGGGGTTCACTCGCCTATACGCCCGCTCCTTTAAAAGGATATTGTCGAGCTAGCACTATTTTTTTTGGCCAGCATCCGCTAACCATGTTAGTACATGGGTTGGTCAAACTTTCCCCGGCAGCCCCGGTTACGCAGCCGCCTAGGCGCCATTTCAATGGCTCAGCCTAGCAGACGCTGCATTTCCACCGCATCTTGCCACCCTTCGGCAGTGCGCAACCACTCGCGCCGCACACCCACCCGCGCAAAGCCCGCCGCCTCAAACAGCTGCAGACTGGCCTCATTATCGGCCCCAATCGTGCAGAAAAGCTGATGCAGGCGCAGTACATGCCGGGCGTAGGGTTGCAGCAACTCCAGCGCAGCCCGGGCGTAGCCGCGACGCCGGTAGCTGGCCAGCACCGTAATGCCCACACCCGCCCGCTGGTGCAGGGGCTCGAAGCCGAACAAGTCCAGCGTACCCACGGCCGCCCCAGTCGCCGAATCTTCGAGTACCAGCCGCAGCTGCCGCACCTCAAAAAAATCGACCGCTGCGTTATCCAGGTACTGCCGCAGCACGTGCCGCGACACGGGCGCCAGCGTATCCGACACACCCCAAACGGCCGGGTCGTTTTCCAGCTGGTAGAGAAACTCCAGGTCGTCGGCTTCCAGCGGGCGCAGGCGGATGAGGTCGGATTGCAGCATGGTGGAGAGGGCTTATTCGATAAACGAAATCGGCGCGTCGGGGGCCAACGCCACCATTACTGCCGCGCCGGGCGCTACCGTGGCGGCTGGCAGGCGTACCCGCAGCAGCGTGACGGGCAGCTGCACTTCGGCCTCGTAAAAGCTACCCATGAACCGCACGGCCCGTACAGTACCGGCTACGCCCGGTTGGCCATCAGGTGCTAAAACCAGGCTTTCGGGGCGCACCAGCAGGGCGGAGCCGGGTAACTTGCGGCGGGGTACGCCCATCAAGGCGCGCAACTCGGAACCTGTGAGGCGGTTGTAGTCGCCGAACAGGGCAGCGACGTACTCGCTGACCGGCTGGCGGTACACCTGCTCGGGCGGGCCTTGCTGCACGAGGTGGCCGCGCTCCAGCACCAGCAGCTCGTCGGCCCAGGGCAGCGTATCGGTGGGGTCGTGCGATACCAGCAGGCAGGTGATGCCCAACTCCTCCCCTACGTCGCGGATGACGGTCTGGAGCTGCTGCTTGTGAGTACGGTCGAGGTTGGAGAAGGGCTCGTCGAGCAGCAGCAGGCGCGGGGCCGAGAGCAGCAGCCGCGCCAGCGCCACCCGCTGCTGCTCGCCGCCCGAGAGCTGGTCGGTGCGCCGGGCCATGAGCGGACTGATGCGGCAGACCTCGTACACCGCCTGAGCTTCGGCCGCGGGCCGCTTACTGGCGTAGCGCAGTACCTGCTCCACGCGCAGCGACTTGGGCAAATCAGACTTCTGCGACAAATACACAATGCCCGGGTGCCCCGGCACCAGCACGTTCTGGGGCCCTTTCACGCGGCGGCCTGCCAGCCGCACCTCGCCGCCCGTGGGCTGCACCAGCCCGGCAATCACCTGCAAGAGCGTACTCTTCCCCGCCCCCGATTCTCCGGCCAGCGCCAGCTTGCGGCCGGCGTGCTGCTCAAAACTGATGTTCTTTAGCACCACTGCCCCGCGCTCCTCCAGGCTAATGTTGGCTACGGTCAGAAAGTCAGTTTCGGGCATGGTGAATAAAACAGTCTGTACTGCGAAAATCCGTTTCGCGACGAGCGGAGCAAGTCTCTGCGCATGGGCTGAAGTAGCCAAAAAGGCGCGGGCGCGGCATACTCGCTCCGCTCGTCGCGAAACGGATTTTCGCGGTACTTCCGGCTACACTTCTCCCTCGAACACGTAGGTGGCGGGGCCGCTGAGGAAGATATTGGTGAACGAGCCGTCGGGCTTAGCCTCGAAAGCCACACGCAGGTCGCCGCCGGGGGTGCGCAGGTGCACGGGGCTGGCCGCGCCGCGCCGGGATGCTGCCAGAGCCACAGCCGTGACGCCGGTACCGCAGCTCAGGGTTTCATCTTCCACGCCCCGCTCGTAGGTACGCACCTGCCAGGGCTGGCCGGGGGTAGCGGGCGGTTCCACGAAGTTCACGTTGGTGCCTTTTTCGCGGAACAGCTCGCCGTAGCGCAGGGCGCGGCCCTCAGCAAACACGTTCAACTCGGCCAGAGTGCTGGCGGGCTGGAAGCGCACGAGGTGGGGCGAACCAGTATCGAGAAACACCCCGTAGTCTTCCACGTCCTGCTGGCCGATAACGTCCTGCATGCGCAGGTGCACGGTGCCGTCGGCATCCACGCGGGCCTCATGGGCTCCGTCGGCAGCCAGAAAGTGCGTTTCGGTATCAATTACGCCCAGCTGCCGGGCGAAGGCCACGGTGCAGCGGCCGCCGTTGCCGCACATGGAGCCCAGGTGGCCGTCGGCGTTGAAATACACCATTTCGAAATCGTACTGCGGATGCCGGCGCAGCAGAATCAGGCCGTCGGCCCCGATGCCGCGGCGCCGGTCGCAGAGGTGGCGCACGCGCTGGTGGTCGGCAGCGTCGAACTCGTTGGCCCGGTCGTCCACTAGCACGAAGTCGTTGCCGGTGCCCTGGTATTTGTAGAAGTGCAGCGTGGTACTCATGGGGCAAAGGTACGAGCGGAGAGATGGGTGAGTAAAAAGAACGTCATTCTGAGCGAAGCGGAGTCGAAGAATCTCTACCGCTTCGTAGGACTACTATTGTAACGAAGCGGTAGAGATTCTTCGACTCCGCTCCGCTTCGCTCAGAATGACGTTCTCTCACTGTTCACTATCTACGGTTCTTTACCTTTGCCCCAGCATGTATACTTTCCTTACCACGAGCCCCTGGGCCGACTACGAGCTGCTGGACGCCGGCAATTTTGAGAAGCTGGAGCGTTTCGGCCAGCACATTCTGGCCCGGCCCGAGCCCCAGGCCATCTGGGACCCGCATCTGCCGGCCTCGGAATGGCAGCGGGCCAACGCCATTTTCAACCGCGAGAAGGGCAGCCAGGAGCGCGGCCAGTGGAAAATAAAGCCCGGTACGCCCGAGCAGTGGCACATTAATTACGAGCGGCCCGACGGCCTGAAACTGCGGTTCCGGCTGGGCATGTCGTCGTTTAAGCATGTAGGCCTGTTCCCGGAGCAGGACCCCAACTGGCAGTTCATCTACAACGAAACGCGCCGCCGCAAGGCTGCCCAGCCGCGGGTGCTCAACCTGTTTGCCTACACGGGTGCCGCCACCCTGGCCGCCCGCGCGGCCGGCGCCGACGTCACCCACCTCGACTCGGTAAAGCAGGTTAATTTCTGGGCCCGCGACAATATGGAAGCTTCGGGCATCGATGGGGTGCGCTGGCTGGTAGAGGATGCCATGAAGTACGTGAAGCGCGAGGTGAAGCGCGGCAGCAAGTACCAAGGCCTTATTCTCGACCCGCCCGCCTATGGCCGCGGCCCCAACGGCGAGAAGTGGCAGCTCGAAGACGAGCTCAACGAGATGCTCAAGCTCTGCCAGCAGCTGCTCGACCCCGAAGACCACTTCTTCCTCGTCAACCTCTATTCGCTTGGTTTCTCGGCCCTGATTCTCGACAACCTGGTAAGCGAAATTTTCCCCACGATGCGCGATAAACGGGAAATCGGGGAAATCTACCTCCACGATGCCGGCGCCCGTAAGCTGCCGCTGGGCACGTTCTGCCGGTTCGCTACCTGATTTCTCGTTTTCCGCTGCTCGTTTTTCGTTTTTCGACTTCTTGCGTAGGCCAGGAGCGGAATATCGTACTGATTGCTTGGGCGAACCAGACGTAGTAAGCCAACGGAGCAGCTTGGTCCGAAAAACGAACAACAAAAAACGCATAACCAAATGACTCACCGCCGCCTCGCCCTCATCGATATGGGCACCAACACGTTTCATTTGCTGATTGTGGAGTTGCCCGAAGCCGGCCGGCCCCAGCCGCGCACGCTGCTGCGCACCAAAGTAGGCGTGCGGCTGGGCGAGGGCGGCATCAGTGCGGGCCGCATTGCCGAGGCGGCCTACGAGCGGGCCCTGCACGCGGTAGCTGGGTTTCGGGAGGAAATGGAGCTCCACGCGGTAACCGACGTGCGGGCCACCGCCACCAGCGCCATGCGCGTGGCCCAGAACGGCCCCGAGCTGGTCAAGGATATTTTCGAGCAGTCGGGTATTCAGGTCGAAATTATTGGCGGCGACCGGGAGGCGGAGCTGATTTGCGCCGGCGTGCGCCAGGCCGTCCCGCTGGGTTCCGAGCATCACCTGATCATGGATATCGGCGGCGGCTCGGTCGAATTCATCATCGCCAACGCTACCACCATTTTTTGGAAGCGTAGCTTCGAAATCGGGGCTCAGCGCCTGCTCGACCAGTTTTTCCCGGACCCGAGCGGCGTGATAACTGCCGAGGCCGTGGCCTGGGAGAAGGAGTATCTGACCACCAAGCTGGCCCCGCTCACGGCCGCCCTGGCCGAGTTTCGGCCCGTAAGCCTGGTGGGCGCATCGGGCAGTTTCGACAGCCTCGCCGACATGCAACTGGGCCGTTTGCGCCCCGAAGCCGAACTGCCGCCCAGCACTGAACTGGAGCTGGACAGCTTCCGCCGCAGCTATGCCCAAATGCTCACCCTACCCCACGAGGAGCGCAAAAACCTGCCCGGCATCCTGCCTATGCGCGCTGATATGCTGGTAGTGGCCTGCATCCTGATCGACTATGTGCTGGAGCTAACCGGCGTCACCCGCATCCGCACTTCGGCCTATGCCCTCAAGGAGGGCCTGCTGGCCGAGATGTTGTAGGGCATGGCGTAGTGAGAGAATGATCATGCTGAGTGGAGCGCAGTCGACGCATCTCTACCGCCACACTAATGCTGTCGTCTGCAACGAATCAGTAGAAATGCTTCAACTCCGCTTCTGCGGAAGCCAGATGAAGCCTGACAGTTTCTCTATCCTTTTCTCCATCCATGACCACCACCCTCCCCTACTCCCAGCTTTTTGCCTTCGCCGAAAACGTGTTCCGCGCCATGGGCTGCCCCGATGAGGATGCCACCCTGGCCACCGAAACGCTGCTCTCCGCCGATTTGCGAGGAGTAGACTCGCACGGCGTGGCACGGCTGATTGGTTACGTGCGACTCTGGGAGGCCGGCCGCATCAACGTTACGCCCCGGGTGGGCGTGACGTATGAAACGCCCAGTACGGCCGTCGTGGATGGCGACGGCGGCCTGGGACTGGTGGTGGGGCCGCGGGCCATGCAAGTAGCCCTTGATAAGGCCCGGCAGGTGGGCACGGGCTGGGTGTCGGTGAAGAACTCCAACCACTTTGGCATTGCCGGCTACCACGCCATGCAGGCCCTGGCCCACGACATGATCGGCATCGCCATGACCAACGCCTCGCCCTTGGTGGCGCCCACTTACGCGCTGGAGCGGCTGCTGGGCACCAACCCCATTGCCGTGGCCGTACCCGCCGGCGAGCAGCCCGACTTCGTGCTCGACATGGCCACCACCACCGCCGCCAACGGCAAGCTCGAAATTGCCCAGCGCAAGCAGCAGCCCATTCCCGAAGGCTGGGCCCAGGACGCGGCCGGGGCGGGCTCAACCGACCCAAACGCCGTGAAAAACGGTGGAGCCCTGCTCCCGCTCGGCGGCGCCACCGGCTCGCATAAGGGTTACGGACTGGGCGCGGTGGTCGATATTTTCTCGGCCGTGCTCAGCGGAGCCAACTACGGGCCCTGGGTGCCGCCGTTCGTGGCCTTTCTGCAACCCGCCGCCAACCCCGTGGGCCAGGGTATCGGCCACTTTTTCGGGGCCATGCGCGTCGATGCTTTCCGCCCCGCCGACGAGTTCAAGGCCCACATGGACAACTGGATCAGCACTTTCCGGGCTGCCCGGGCGGTGGAGGGCCAGCACGTGCTCATTCCCGGCGACCCGGAGCGCGAAACTGCCGCCACCCGACTGCTCGAAGGCATCCCGCTGCTCGACCCAGTGATGCAGGACCTGGAAAGCCTGGGCAGCAAGTTCGGAGTGCAGCTATAATCCGCCATGTTCAACTCTACCAGACGGGTAGCTATTTTGCGTGATACACTGGTATATTCGTTGCTGTAAATTCCTGTAATCTGCCCAGCTCTTACTGTTTATGAAACTACCCCGCACGCTCGCCCTGACCGGCGCACTGCTGGTTTACGGCTGCGTTACCGCAGCCGGCCAGGTTGTGAGTCCTCCCAATTCAACCGTGTCTATCCTGAACTGGCGCCCCGCTACCAATCCGGATGCGTTAGCAATTGATTTGGATGGAGACAATATCCCCGACGTCACTTTCACTGATTCCAACACTTACCCTACGGGTGGAGGGCAACCTGAGCTTCATACTTTTTCGGTTTCCCCACGCTCTTCCGCTCAACTTGCCCTCGACTCTGTGGAATTCGATAGTGCTCATCGGTTTGCTGCCGGAGACGGTATCAACCGCTTGGTGCTTTGGTCATCCGGAGGGGGGTATGTGGCTTATACCATTCAGGGAAATGGCGGGCTGGGCGGGCGCGGTTTCTTTCGGGATGGTCAGACTGGGTTCATAGTCGTTCGTAAAAGCGTTGCCAACAGCGGCTGGCGCTATTGGTGGATCAACGTGCAGGCCCGTACTTATGGTGTGGGAGTTAGCATCATCAACTTTTACGGGCAGTCGGCGGCTAATCCACTCGCTAGTGTGCCCCGACAATCCGTTTCATTTTCCGTATTCCCCAACCCTACCATCGACGGCTGGTTTGTGGATGGCAACGGGCAGTTCACACTGCTCAATGTTCAGGGACGGGTAGTGGCCTCCGGTCAGTTGGCTAACAAGCAGTTCTTGGACGGTCGTGATCTGGTATCGGGAATATACCTGCTACTGTTGCAACGCCCAGACGGATCTTATCAGCGTCAAACTTTACTACGGAACTGATCAGCGTCGTATTGATATCAAAAATATGACGCTGATTAGAAATTTCACTTTGTTGGTTAGCGGTCATCCTGCGCTTGCGAAGGACCTTATTACGCGGGCATATGTCAACTTCTTGCCGAGTTGTGCGGACGTGACAAGGTCCTTCACAAGCGCAGGAGGACCGCCTTTTTGACTTTTTAAACAGCCTCTATGGCTGGGTTTATGTGATCCAACTATTAAGCTCCCATTGGCATCAGCTTTTTAACCCAACTAAAAAGGGGCCGTCTGCATCAGCAGACGGCCCCTTTTTAGTTGTTTTCCGATTCCTTAGGTATTGGCATTCAGCAACGTATTCATAGCCATATCTTCGTTCAGGTACTTGGAAGAATAGCGGGTATCGGGGCCGTTGATGAACATAGTGGTCTGGCCGCTGATGGCTTCGATGATGGCATCCTTCTGGTCCATCGGCAGAGCGGGGCAGCCGAGGCTACGGCCCAAACGGCCATTCTGGCGGATGAAGTCCTCGCTCACGTAATCGGCGCCGTGCATCACAACGGAGCGCATCAGGGCGTTGGTATTGTAGCCTTCATCGAGGCCGGCAAGCTTGAGCGAACGGCCGTGCTTGCCCTGGTATTCGCCTTCGGTTACGTAGAAGCCCAGGCTACTCATGTTCGACTCGTTCTCGTTGGAGAAGTTAGTGGCCATGTTCTCGCCCGAGTTGTGGCCGTGGGCCACCAGCGTATGGAACTTCACCTGCTTGGTCTCCAGATCGAGCACCCACAAGCGCTTTTCGGTGGATGGCAAGCCGAAATCAACAACCGTCAGCATTTCTTTGTCGCCGATTTTACCGTTTTTTTCGAGGTTAAGGTAGCCGGTCATAGCCTTCTCGAATACCTCGAAGCGCAGACCCTGGTTTTCCACTTGCAGGTCGCGGTAGAGGTCGTGCAGCTTCTGATCGAAGATGTGGGCTTTGGTTACGGCAACCGAGGCCACGTGCGTTTTTACGCGCGTAGCGGCCTGGGAAGGCGTAACGGGCGCGGCCAGCGGTGTAGCCATGAACAGGGCCGCCACAAACGGCAGCACCCGCCGGATCATGCGACGCGACTTGAGTTTAAGCCGCTGACGGCGAACCACACTTGTATTTTCCATCGACACAGTTCATTTCGGTTGCAAGAAAGGGCGCTGCGCGCACGCGACGCCCGAGTACCGGTATACGCAACGGCGGCCCCGGCGGTTGGGCACGGCGCTAAATCAAGTCCGGTAGTCTGGTATACATAGCCTTTACCCGATAAATTCCCCGGCGCGGACTCAACCGGCCAAATCACTACCGGAATGCGGTAATACAACACCGGTATTCTACTATTTATTTATCGAGTTTCGGACTCTTGCTTCCGCTCTTTTTGGCCGGCTCCACACCGCAGGTTTTGCCGGCCGATTCTCCACCAATTCCCCCAATTCCCACATGCACATCTCTACCAATTCCTGGTGGCGCAAGCTCACGCTGGCCGCCGCCGCCCTCCTGGCTCTGGGAGGCCAACCCGCCAAAGCACAAAAAGTAGTCCTGCAAGGCTACTGGTGGGACTACTGGAACACCAACTACCCCAACGGCTGGGCCAACTACATTGCCCTGCTGGCTCCGCGCCTGAAGGCCATGGGCATCGATGCCGTCTGACTGCCGCCGAGCATCAAAAACGGCAACCAGGGCAACGGCTACTCGCCCTTCGATAACTATGACCTCGGCGACAAGTACCAGAAGGGCTTCACGGCCACCCGCCTGGGCAACAAGGATGAGCTGCTGCGGGCCGTGGCCGTGCTCCACGCCAACGGCATCGAGGTGGTGCAGGACATCGTGCTGAACCAAAACGACGGGGCCGGCTCGCAGACCGGGGCCGGCGGCCCCGACCCGGCGGCCTGGGAAGACGGCTCGACCAGCAAGTACAAGAACTTCCGGTACGTGAGCTACTCCAAGCCCGCTACGGCCGAAACGGCGGCCAACTACCTGGCCCGCAACGGCCGCTTCGCCAAGAACTGGCAGAATTTTAACCCTAACCCCGGCAACAACTCCACCTCCGGCGACTGGAACGCCGTGTACTTCGGGCCCGACGTGAGCTATTACAACGGCTCGTTCGGCCAGAGCTCCAACGCCACCTTCAACCCCACCCAAACCGCCGACTACATGCGCAACAACGTGCGCGACTGGCTGGTGTGGTACAAGAAGCAAGAGGGCTTCGATGGCGTGCGGATGGACGCTGTGAAGCACTTCCCCGATTTTGCTTCCGAGGATTTCCTTTACAACCTGCAAACCAACGCCGGCTGGGCCAACGGCGGGGCCACCATGTACGCCGTGGGCGAATGGGTGGGCAGCAGCGGCCAGATGGACGGCTGGGTGGCCAACGTGCAAAACCGCGCCGGCACCTTCGACTTTTCGCTGCGCAATGCCCTGTACAGCATCGTGAGCGGGGGTGGCAACTACGATCTGGGCTCGCTGCCCGGCTCCCAGCAGAACACGCGCGTGGTCAACATCAACGGTACCTTCGTGCACCGTACGGTGCCCTTCGTGAACAACCACGACACGTTCCGGCCCCAGCTCTCCACCGATGGCAACTACACCGGCTGGAACACCGGCTCGGAGCTGGCCCCGCACATCGAGCCGTCCGATCCGCGCATTTCGGCCGCCTACGCCGCTGCGCTGGCCGTCGATGGCTCACCCCAGATCTTCTTCGAGGACCTGTTCAACATCGGCAGCACGGGCAAGCGCTATTCGCACCAGCCCACCAGCACCGTTGATCTGCCTCAGCGTTCCGACATCGAAAACCTGATTTGGTGCCACCAGAACCTGCACTTCAAGGATGGCGCCTACAAAGTACGCTACCAGGCCGCCGACCACCTCGTGATTGAGCGCAGCACCAAGGCCATCATCGGCATCAACGACAACTTCAGCGCTTGGCAGAACAATACGGTCAGCACAGATTTCGCGCCCGGCACCGTGCTCAAGGATTACTCCGGGGCCAACGGCACGGCTACCGTTACGGTGAGCGGCTCCAAGACGGTGAGCATCAACACGCCGCCCTGCAACGGCACGGCCGCCAGCGGCCGCCGCGGTTACTCGGTGTGGGCCCCCACGGGCATCGGCGCCAACTACAACCGCGCCGCCATGGCCACCACCCAGGAGTGGGAGCTGGCCGATGACCTGGGCGACTCCCACGCTTCGTCGCTCAAGCAGGGCGGACAGCTGCCGGCTGCCTCCGTGGCCTACCGCACGGCGGGCCGCATTTACGTGGAGTCGGGCAAGCCGATTACCTACACCCTCTTCCCCACTGATGCTACCCGCAGCTTGGCCGTAGAGCTGGTGAGCAGCACGGGCAGCATTCTGAGCAGCAAAACCGGCACCGGCAACCTTACCGGCACCTACTCGCCCACGGCCACCGGCTGGATTACGCTGCGGGCCAAGAACGCCTCCACGGCCAACCCCGCCCAACGCGCCTTCATCAAGGCCACTTACACCGCCCCGGCCGTGCTCACCAGCACCGCCCTGCGCGAAAGCACCGTGCTGGCCACCACCACAGCCGCGCCCACCGGCACCGACCTGCTGGTGTACCCCAACCCCACCAGCGCCGAGCGCATCGACGTGGTGCTCCAGACGCCCCGCGACCTGACGGCCACCCTGCGCCTGCTCGACCTCACCGGCCGCCTCGTGCACGAGCAACGCGTGCGCCTCTACCCCGGCTCCACCGAGCAGCGCCTGAACCTGGGCCGCGCCCTACCCGCCGGCGTGTACCAGCTGAGCGTACCGGAACTCAACCTGAGCCGGAAAGTAGTGGTGCGGTAAGCTGCTGCGTTGGTACTTCAAGTAAGACAAAACCCCGCTGGAATGGTCCGGCGGGGTTTTGTTTATAGCTATTTTCAACAGCTCACCGCCACCCCTGCGCCGCCAGTTGCCGGGCTGCGCCGGCTCCGTCGAGCCACTTGGATTCGAGGCCGGGGCCACTGAGGTAGAGGCAGCCGCCTTCGCCCACGGCACTGATAATGGCGCGGTACTGGTCGGGGGGCAGGGCGGGGCAGCCGCGACTGTTGCCGGTTTGGCCGTGGCGTTGCAGGTAGGCGCGGCTCACATAATCGGCCGAGTGGAGCACCACGTAGCGGCGCAGGGCGTTGTCGTTCTGGCCCGCGTCGAGGCCGCGCAGGCGGCGCGAGAGGCCGTGCTTGCCCTGGTAGGTGTCCTGGGTGCGGTAGAAGCCCAGGGCTGTGCAGGCCGATTTGATGGTGTTGGAGAAGCGCCGCGCCCGCAGCTGCCCTGAGCCGCGGCCATGGGCCACCGGGCTGCGGTGGAGCACGATACCTGTTCGCAAATCGAGCACCCAGAGGCGGGGCTCCGAGGAAGGCATATCCATATCGGCCACGGCCAGCACGCCGGGATGAATGATTCTACCAGCCTGGCGCAGGTTCAGATAGCCCACGCAGGCCCGCTCCAATACTTCGGGCCGCAGCGCGGCAGCCTCCGGGCCGAGTTGGCGGTGCAGCTCCGCTACGGCCGCGTGCAGTTGCGTCGGCACATTTTCCAGGGATGCCACCGGCGTGAGGGCCAACGAATCGGGCATTACGGGCGTAGCGGCAGCCAGGGAAACGGAATCAGTTGCGGCAGCCCGCACAGACGGGATGGAGCGTGCTGGTACTTCGCCCCCCGCCGACTGGCAGCCCGATAATGCGCCGCTTAGCCCGAGGGCCAGCCCCAAAAGTGAAGAATAACGGCGGCAGGAACGGGCAGACAGTTTCAGGAAGGACATGGGCAACGGCGGAATGGTCGCCAAAATCCGCATTTAGGACGCCGGATGCAAATGCAATCTGCCGTACTGTGGTTGGTTGGTGGCCGGACTAATTCGGCGCCGACGCAAGCTAAGTCAGGTAGGTTCAACCGCTCAGCGCCGCGACACGAAGCAAAGCGCTTTAGTTGTCCTTATTGGTAAAGCAAAAAAAAGCTGCTTCCTGGCTTAGGAAGCAGCTTTTTTTGCTTTACCAGCGCTTGCCGGAGGCGTAGGGCGTGGAGCGGGCATGGGTGCGGCAATGCGACTGGGCCTTAAATTCCTGGCTGCGGCGTTGCGCCCCCAAGGGTGGCACGGGTGGTCCGCCGGATTCAAAGACGGGCTTGATGCTACTGGCAGTCAGCGTTTGCTGCACAATGACTTGGATAGCGGAAGAAGTAGAAAGCGAAAAAGAAGACATCATTCGTTGCGGTAAGAAGTAAGAAACCAGGAAGCTCACCGGTGCGGTTACCGCAACACATGGATAGTTGGCGCATCCTGGCGGCTCCCCATTGGATATAGCTGAGCACTGCCGTTTCCGACGGCGGCCCGCAGCTTAGAAAAATACGCTGACGTTGAGCTTGGCGTAAAACGGCGTGCCCGGCGTGAAGTGCAGCTCATCCACGGAAGTGCCCAGCGGCTCGGAACGCAGGCGGGTTTCGGTGGCGAACTGGGCCTGGTTCCACTCCACGTTGAGCAGGTTTTCGGCTGTGGCCCCCACCTGGAAACGCTTGGTGGTGTAGTTAACCACAGCGTCGAGCAGGAAATAGCCCCGAGCCGTGATGCTGCCCTCGTCGTTGGCAGGCCGGTCGTCGATGTAGCGGTAGCGCAGGCTGGTGTTGAACCCTTTGGGAGCCTTATAAGTGAGGCCGGCCACACTAGTCAGGCTGGGAGCCAGTGGAATAAAGTTGGCACCTTCGGGGGCATCCACCTGCCGGCCGCGGTTGAAATTCACGTCCAGATCGGTAAAAAGGCGGGTGGTCACCTGGTAGCGGGCGGCCAGGTCGAGGCCGAAGCGGCGGGTAGGCCCGGTGCTTTCCGTAACGCCCTCGTCGCCGATGTACACCAGTTCATCCTGCAGGTGCAGGGCCCAGGCGGCCACGTTCACCACCAGGCTGGGCACGGGCTTGAAGGTGCTGCCCGCCTCGTAGCCGATGGCCCGGGGCAGCACGTTGTCGCCGGCGGTGCCGCGCACTACGCCGCGCGCATCGTTGGAGTGAAACCCGAAGCCCGAGCGCACGAACAGCTGGGCAGTGGGGCGGAGCTGGTAGTAGAAGTTGAGCTTGGGCGACACCCGCGCCGCCGTGGCCCGGCCCGACACGGCATCTGTGGCATCGCGCTGGTCGCGGTAACGAAAGCGGAATACGTCGAGCCGGAGCGCGGCGTTCAGGGTCAGGCGCTCGGTCAGGGTTAGGGTTTCGTCGAGGTAGGCGTTGAAGTTCTGCTCGTTCACCCGCCCGCTGATGGTGGTGTCAGTCACCACGCGCCGCACGGCACTGAGCAAGGTTACGTCGGTGGCATCGATGCGCGTGCCCACCCCGAAGGTGGTGTGCAGCGAGCGGCTGCCAAGCTGGGTGTCGCGGTCGTAAGTACCAGTGTAGCCGTAAATGTTGCGGTGGTCAGTCTGGTAGATTTCGTCGCCGTTTTCGGGATTGTTGAGAAAAAAAGTGAAGTTGGAGTACAGCCCGAAGTTGTAGCGCGAGTAGTACGCCTGCTGGCGCAGCACGGCGTCGCCGGGCAGAGCTGTGGTCAGGATAGCCGAGGAATTGGTGCGGTTGGTGCGGCCGCCCTCGCTGGGGTCGATGCTGCCGAAGCGGGAAATAATGCCCTGCTCCACGCCCCGCTCAGGTATCTGACCGCTGGCGTTCCAGTTGGAGCTGAAGTGCGAGCCCAGCAGCGTAAGCGAGGTCTTGTCGGAGAGCTGCCCCGTATATTTGGCCAGCCCGTTGAAGCGCTTGAAGTTCTGGGGCTGGTCGAAGTAGGCGTTGGTGTACAGGTACTCGGCCGCCACGTAGGCGCTTGCCAACTTCTTGGAAAACAAGTGACGCTTGTCGTTGCCGAGCAAATCCAGCATCACCAACCCGCGGTAGGTATCAAACTGACCCACTTCCACTTTCACCTGGCTTTTATCGAGACGGGTTTTGGTCAGAAATTCGCCGGCGCCGGCCGTGGCAAAGTCGCCAAACCGGGCCGTATACGGGCCTTTGTATACTTTCAGCTGCTCCACCGTTTCGGGGATAACGAAGTGGAAGTCGGCGTAACCCTGGCCATGGCCGTGGCTCACCATGTTCACCGGCAGCCCGTCGATGCTCACGGCGAAGTCGGTGCCGTGGTCCACGTCGAAACCGCGCAGAAAAATCTGCTCGGCTTTGCCGCCGCCCGCGTGTTGGGCAATAAACAGGCCTGGTACCAACCGCAGCAGATCCTGGGCCGAGTTCACGGGCCGCAGCAGCTTGTCGATGTGGCTGATGGCGGCCAGGCTCTGGTTGGGGTCGCGGGGCTGGTTCACAGTCACCTCGCTCAGATTGAGTGCCATTGTGGGCAGGGCCAGGGCCACGGAGCGGTTTTCGCCCGCGGCCAGGGTCAGCGGCATCACTTGGCCCCGGTAGCCGAGCGCACTTACCCGCAGTGTGTAGGTGCCGGCCGCAATGCCGCCGAGCCGGAAATTCCCCAGCGCATCGGTGGCCGTGCCGCCGGGCTGGCCCTCCAAGCCTACGCTCACGCCCACTAGGGGCTGGCCCGAGAGCGAATCGGCCACGGTGCCGCGCAACACAGCGCTGTTCTGGGCCTGGGCTTCGAGCCCAAACCCACACGCGGCCAGCATAAAGCCGGTCGCAATCCAATAAAAAAGGCGCATAGGTGCAGCCACAAGGCGACGCGCTGCCCACTGGCAGCACGTCTGAGTCAGAAGATAAATTGACGACGGCACACACTCATAGCACGGCCTTCAGAGCCCTTAATGAACTCCGTTACAATTTATCCGCGACGGGGCGGCTGCTTGGGTACTGGCCGGATACCGGCGGGCACGGCCGGCGTGGCGGCCAATTGGTATACTAAAAACTGCCGGAACCGCACCGTTTGCAAACGGTGCGGTTCCGGCAGGCAGTGCAAATCGATACTCTTGAACGAAGCCAGCAACTGGGCCGGCGTGCAATGTTTGGGTTGCGCCTGTACCGCCGACTGGTCGCCGTTGCAGGTTCCAAAGCAGTCGAGGCGCAGGTAGTTCTCGTGCTGGCAGGCGGCGCTGTGCACGTATGGATGCGCGGCCGTGGGCCCTGCTGGCTCCGGCCGCCCCACTAGGCCCGCGCCCAGCCCGCCCAAGTAGGGCAGCAAGAGCAGCAGCAGGAGTAAGTGGCGGAGCATCGCGGTAGCGGTAGGTAATTGTTCATTGTCAGGAAAAGGAACGTCGTGCTTCGTTGCGCTCTACTTGACATTTCTTCAACTCAGCCGTTCAAACGTCCAGTAGGCAGCCATCAGGCCGATGGCCACGGAGGCGGGCACCAGTACCCGGCGCTTATACCAGGGCTTATCGGCGGCCCAACGACCGATGAGCAGCCAGGCCAGCAGAATCACCGAAATCTGGCCCAGCTCCACCCCGACGTTGAAGGCCACTAAGGACTCAACAAACATGTTGCGCGGCAACCCCAGGCTGGTCAGAGCCCCGGCAAAGCCCAAGCCGTGGAGCAGTCCGAAAGCAAACACCACCACAATACGCCACGGGTTGAGCCTGGCCACCACGATGTTCTCGATGGCCACGAACAGAATCGACAGCGCAATGAGCGGCTCCACTAGGCTGGCCGGCGGCGACACGAAGCCGTACATGGCCAGCCCCAGCGTGATGGAATGGGCCACCGTGAAAGCCGTAGCCTGCCAGAGTACCGGTTTAAGGCGCGGCTCCAGCAGATATAAACTCAGCACGAACAACACATGGTCGATGCCCAGGGGCAGGATGTGAGTGTAGCCGAGCTGGAGGTAGGTAAAGAAAACGTCGGTCCGCGAAAGCTTGCTCAGGTCGGCGTCGAGGACGTGCGCGCCGGCCAGCCCCGGCAGCAACAGCAGCAGGGCGGCGGGCAACAGGTAGCGCGGGAAGCGGGCGGAACGCATCAGCGGGAACATGAGCGGTCGGCCCGGCTAGCGGGCGGCCAGCAGCTTGCGGCCTTCGTCGGCGAGGTCGAGCGAGAGGTAGGGGTTGATGGCCAGCGCCTCCTTGATGAGGGCCTGGCCTTCGGTAGCCTGCCCGTTACGGGAGGCAATCAGCCCGGCCCGGCACAGTAGCACGGGGCTTTTGGAGTTGGTGCGGCGGGCCGCTTTCATATAGGTAGCAGCTTTCGGAAACTCGCCGCGTTTGTAATGAACCCAGGCCATGGTTTCATTCACGTCGATGTTGTCCGGGCGCCGGTCGTATTCAATTTTAGCGTGCGCAAGGGCTTTGTCCAATTCTCCGGTTTTGAGGTAGGCATAGGCCAGCTCCCGGTCGGCGTAGTGGCCCATGGCCTCGTTGTTGTCGGCCTCATCGGCGGCCGAAGCCAGCATATCGATGGCCTCGCGGGCCATCTTCTTCGATTCGGCGGGCTGGTTGTTCTGGTGGTAAAGGTCAGTCAGCTCATCGGCGAAGGCGTAATCCTTCACCGTGCTGCGCGCTTGCTTCAAGTAGTTGATGGCCGCCGGGTAGTTCTGGCGGGCCTGCTCAACGCGGCCCAGACCGGCCATGGCATAGGCGTAGTGCGGGCGGGCAGCCAGGGCCATGCGGTAAGTTTGTTCGGCCTGGTTCAGGTTGCCGTTCGTCTCGTAGAGGTGGCCCAGCATCACGCGGGCCCATTCGGTTTGTTCCAGGCCAGTGTAGCCGGCCTGCACGGCCATCTGCATAGCCTCAATGGCCCCGGGCAGGTCGCCGTGAATTTCGCGCAGGTACGAAACCCGCGAGTACGAACGCAGATCGGGGCGGACCAGGTTCATTTTATCGGCCATCCGCACGGCTTCGGCGTAGCGGCCCAGCTCCACGTTGGCGTCGCAGAGCAACCCATACACGAAGGCATTCTGGGAGTTCACGCTCACCGCTTTTTCGGCCACCGCCAGCCCTTCCGAGAAGTGGTGCTGGGTCAGGCTGAGGGAAGCTTTGCAGCACAAGGCCTCAAAGTTTTCGGGCTCTGCCCGCAGGGCCTCATCCAGCAGCTGCATGGCGGCCGTATCGTAGTACGGATGGTCGCCGGTTACGCGGGCTTCCTGCATATAGGCTTCGGCCAGCAGCACTTTCGACTTCACATCGTCGGGCTTGGCGCGCAGCTTGGCCAGCAGGCCCTGAATGGCCGCTTTGGTGTTGAGCCATTCGCCGCCCACTGCCAGGTCGCCATGGCGGTCCTTGAGCGTGGGGACGGGTTCGGGCTTTTGGGTCAGGAAAATAGCAGCCCCAGCGGCCAGAAACAGCGTAATCAGGAGTGGGTAGAGGTATTTTCTCACGTGGTCGATTTAGGAGATTGAAGGCGGTAGTCAGCCAGGAAGGGAACCGACCGGCCGGCCAGTTCCCTTCGTCACTGTTGACAAGATAGCCGAACTCACCTAGGGCTCGACTATCTGCCCGTCATCAACCGGCCAACTCACCCTAGGTGAATGAGCCGGTTGATTCTGTTCGGGCGGTTAGCGGTTATGCACCAGCTTCATGGACTGCAACACGGTGCTGCCCGTAGCAATGGTCAGCACGTACGTGCCAGCCGCTACTTGCGCACCGGGCTTCCAGGCCAGGTCATAAGCACCGGGCTTGTGCAGCTTACCGCTCATGAGCGTAGCCACGCGGCGGCCCGTCAGGTCGCTCACGAACATGGTGAGGGCCGTGCGTTCGGCCACTTCATATTTCACGGTGGTCATTTCCGTGAAGGGATTCGGGTAGTTCTGCGCGGCGGCTACTACCGACGGCTTCAGGCCCAACCCAGCGGCTCCGCGCTGCGAAGTAACAGTGGTCTGGGCTTTGGTACCGCTCCAGGGCGTCTGAACGTACGGGAAGCCAGCCCGGAAGGTGGTATCGTTTTTCTCGATCCCAACAGTGAAGCCCAGGGCACCGGCCAGGCCGGGCGTGTTAGCTTCGTAGGGCAGGCCAATGGCCGCCAGCACGATGCCACCCACGGCTTGCAGTTCGATGCGGGTCACGTCATCCTCCAGACGGCGGCCGTTGGGGAAGCCGTCCATGTTCGGAATGGCTTGCAGCGTAGCCGTGGTATTGTAACGAGCATCCGTCAGACCCAATACGGCGGCGGCCAGCAGCCCTTCCGAGCTGAAGTCGGCCGAGTTACGGGGCGTCGTTGGCACGGCCATGTTGAGGCGCAGCATGTCGCCACCTACTCCGGCAGCGGCACCGACGTTGTCGATCAGGGGCAGGAAGTTGTTGATGAACGGCTTACCAGCGGCCAGCGGGTTGTTGGCAGGCTTGCCCGTAGCCAACTGGTAGGGAGCCACGTTCGGCACACCAGTATGGAAAATCGGCAGGATGTCTACCGAGCGGGGCTTGCCCGTACGCAGCAGGTATTCGCCGTAACCACCATCAGCTACCCGGGCGAAGGCCGTACCAGCCGTGCCGGCAGCACCCAGCAGGGTCGAAACCCCGTTCTTGCCATTCGCGAAGTCGAACGCGCCCAGCGAATTGCGCTGAATGCGCAGCGGTGCCAAGCCAGGTACAACGCCGCCGAAGTAGCCCGTGCCTTCGGCCATGTACAGGCCTAGCTCGGGGTTCGACATGTATTCCTCCGTCGAGACGACTTCGGTATAAGGAGTGGCCGCGTTCCAGGCATCCTTGGCTCCGATGGGCTGGATTACCTCGTTGGTCAGGGGCATCCCCAGACGCGACACCTGCACCCAGGTACCCGAATGGGTTTGGGTACCGTCCGTGTTCAGGGTCCGCACGGCGGGGCGGCTGGCCGAGGCCCACACGCCAATCACGTAGTCACCGTCCAGAATGTTGGCGGCCTGCGCCCCGGTTTTGCCATCCTTCTGGAGTTTGGCAATCGGAATCTGCAAGGCGATGGTATGAGTGTTCTTCCGGGCCAGCCCGTCGCGGGCAGCCGCTGCACGAATGCCCCCCAGGTCGAAGATGCCTCCCAGGTCAGTGAAGAACGGGTCATCTACCGGACCGCAAAACACTTTGATGTCGCTGTCGATGGTGGCGATGGCCCCCGTCATCAGGCTCTCGTAGCTGGAAGCGCCCAGACCGGCCGCACCCCGGATGGAGCGGGGACCGATGTTGGGTGGCGGCACTACGCCGGAACTCGTGAGGGTGGTGAAAGCCGCGCCGTTTATGCTCCGCTCCAGCTTGTAGGTAGCCTTCAGGTTTTGCTTGGGACCAGCCCCGGCGTTACGGATGTTGAAGAATGTGGTCGGATCCTCATTCACCCGGGTAAAGGTGAAACGGAAGGTGATGTCGTCGGCGTTAACGCGCTTTTCGTCGCCGGGCTTGGCACCCGAGTTCTTGATGTGAATCTCGTAGCGTACATTCTCACCGAACGTGTTGTAGTTGGGGCCGCCCTGGGGCAACTCCAACGGAATGTAGTTGGCGATGATGTTGACCATCTCCGCGTTTACCGGGTCGCGGAAGGCGTACAGGTCGGTGTTGTCGGCCAACGGGTCGTCGGCAATCAGCGGAGCTTCGCGGTGGCTGGAAGCTTCCAGGGGGGCATGTTGTCCACTCCAGGCCAGCAGGCCAGCTACCGTAGTAGCGGCCAGGGCGATTGGGAGAATGGGACGCGTAAGCATTTTCTTCATGATACAAATAGTTGGAAAGGGTGAAAAAATCTACCCTTAAAGGGCAGCAAAACCATTGAGCGCCCGGAAGCGCCGAAAATACGGGCAGGAAAACGGTGTGGGAGGGACAGTCCTGCCGCCAGGTGGCAGGGGCTGCGTAGTAGATAAACGGCGGCCCGATTAACAGAGCTGCCGGTAGTAGAACAATATAGAAAAGCCTACGCAGGCACACTCAACCATGGATTTAAATAGCCGGAATCCTGTACACCTTTTTTATGGGGCCGGAACTATTGATTTTTTTCATCCAACTGTACGCTTACTGCTGAGAGCCTGCCCGACGGATTGCCGGGCTTTTGTTGCGTAATTTTGGGCCTTTCGCGCGGGCAACTGGTTATAGCCACCACGCCCCCTCACTTCGCACGCCCTTCAGGCGGGTTCCGGCCCGCTCTCCCCGCATATGGCCAAAGTCGCAATCAACCTTTCCACCGGTAGCATTCAGCAGGAAGAAATCATCGTCGGCATCGACTTGGGCACGACCAATTCGCTGGTTGCTTACATCCATCCCGAAAACCGCCAGCCATTGGCCATCAACGACCAGGGCCGGGGCACCATTGTGCCGTCGGTGGTGCACTTTCCGGGTGGGGGCAATGCGCCGCTGGTAGGCAACGAGGCCAAGGGATACCTGCTCACCGATCCGCAGAACACGATTTATTCGGTCAAGCGCCTGCTGGGCAAGAGCTACCAGGACGTGAACCAGCACGCCGGCGACCTGGGCTATAAGGTGATTGACGACAACTCGGAAGGCATGGTCCGGATCCGGGTGGGCGAGCAGTTTTACTCTCCCATCGAGCTGTCGGCCGAAATTCTCAAGGAGCTCCGCCAGCGGGCCGAGCACGCCCTGAAAACGCCCGTCAACAAGGCCGTGATTACGGTGCCGGCCTACTTTAACGACTCCCAGCGCCAGGCCACCCGCGACGCCGGCCGCCTGGCGGGCCTGGAAGTGCTGCGCATCGTGAACGAGCCCACGGCGGCGGCCCTGGCCTACGGCATCGGCCTCAACCCCGACGAGGAAAAAACGGTGGCCGTGTATGACCTCGGTGGCGGCACCTTCGACGTGAGTATCCTGCGCCTGCACCAGGGCATTTTTGAGGTTCTGAGCACCAACGGCGACACGTACCTGGGCGGCGACGACCTCGACCGGCTGGTGGCGGAGCACTGGACCGCCCAGCACAACCTCACGGACCAAATCACCGACAACGGCCCGCTGCGCCAGGAGCTGCGCCTGCTGGCCGAATCGGCCAAGCGCTACCTGAGCCAGCACGACGACTTCGCCGGCAACCTTGGCGACGACGTGGTGGTGCGCCTCAGCCGCAGCGAGTTTGAGAATCTGGTGCGGCCGCTGGTGGAGCGCACCATCGGCTCCTGCCGCCGCGCCCTGGCCGATGCCGGCCTCACGGCCGATCAGCTCGATGCGGTGCTGCTGGTGGGTGGCTCCACCCGCGTACCACTGGTGCACGAGTCGGTATCGGCGTTCTTCGGCCAGCCAGCCAACAACTCTCTCAACCCCGACGAAGTGGTGGCCCTGGGTGCGGCTATTCAGGCCGATATTCTGGCCGGCAACCGCCGCGACGTGCTACTGCTCGATGTGACGCCGCTCACGCTGGGCATCGAAACGCTGGGTGGCCTCATGGACCCCATCATCCCGCGCAACTCCAAAATCCCGACCAAGGCCGGCCGCCAGTACACCACCAGCGTGGACGGGCAGGTGAACCTGAAGATTTCGGTGTACCAGGGCGAGCGGGATGTGGTGAAGGAAAACCGCAAGCTGGCCGAGTTTGATTTGCGCGGCATCCCGGCCATGCCCGCCGGCCTGCCCAAAGTCGATGTCAACTTCCTACTCAACGCCGACGGCATTCTGAAAGTGGAAGCCGTTGAGCTGCGCTCAAATACGCGCCAGGAGGTGGAAATCAAGCCCCAGTACGGCCTCACCGACGAGCAGGTGGAGCAGATGCTCATGGACTCGCTCACCCACGCCCGCGAAGACGTGGCCGCCCGCATGGTAATTGAGGCCCGCACCGTGGCCGAGCAGCTGCTCTACCAGGTGGAGCGGTTCGTGGCCAAGAACGGCCAGCACCTCACGCCCGACGAAACCGCCCAGACCCAGGCCGGCGTGGTGCAGTTGCGCGCCGCCCTCGAAACCCAGGAGAAGGACGTCATCCTCAAGGCCGTCGACGAGCTGGAAGAACTTACCCGCCCCTTCGCCGAGCGGGTCATGGATATTTCCATCAAGGAGGCCATGGCGGGGAAGAAGATTGAGTAGGTTTTTGGTGCTTGGTTGATGGTGCTTCGTGCTTAGGCAAGTTTGATGTAAGCAGCACCTCATGCAGAGCTCCACTCTGCATGAGGTGCTGCTTTTGCCATTCTCGGCACTGAAGCGTACCTATGCACGAAGCACTACTGACTAAGCCCCAAAATCAAACCCATGCGCCGCCTCGCCCAACTTGCCCAACAGCCCAGCCGCCGGATTATCGGGTTGATGTCGGGCACTTCGCTCGATGGGCTGGATGTGGCCCTGTGCCGCCTGCACGGGCACGGCACGGCTACGCGGCTGGAGCTGGAGCACTTTGCCACGGTGCCCTACAACGAGGACGTGCGCCGGCGCATCCGGCAGGTGTTCGCCCACGACCAGGTGAGCCTGGAATACCTGACGCTGCTTAATCCCTGGCTGGGCCGCCTCCACGCTGATATGGTGCTGGCCTGCCTGCGCGAGTGGCAGGTGCCGCCCACCGCAGTGGACCTGATTGCCAGCCACGGCCAGACCATTTTCCACGCTCCCGCCCACCAGCACCGCCACCCCGAGTTCGAGGGCCTGAACGCGACGCTGCAACTCGGCGACGCCGACCACCTGGCCGTAGCAACCGGCATCATCACGCTCAGCGATTTCCGGCAGAAGCACGTGGCCGCCGGCGGCGAGGGCGCACCCCTGGCCGTGTACGGCGACTATCTGTTGCTCAGCAGCCCTACCGAGGAGCGGCTGCTGCTCAACCTGGGCGGCATTGCTAATTTCACCTATCTGCCCCGGGCCGGCGCCGCCACCACCGCTGCCTTCAGCACCGATACCGGCCCCGGTAACACCCTGCTCGACGCGACCGTGCGGGCTCACTTGCCCCACCGGAGTTACGACGAAGACGGCCGCCTGGCCGCCGCCGGTCAGGCGCACCCGGCACTGCTGGCGGCGCTACTGGATCACCCGTTCTTCGGGGCCGAGCTGCCCAAAACCACCGGCCCCGAACTGTTCGGCCCCACTTACCTGCACGCGGCCCAGGCCCAAACCATCACCCTCGCCCTGCCCCTGCCCGATCTGCTGGCGACGCTGGTAGAACTGAGCGCCACCGGCGTGGCCCGGGCGGCCCACCAGGCCTTCGGGCCACGGCCGGAACTGGCCGTGTACGTGAGTGGCGGCGGGGCGCACAACCCCACGCTGCTGGCAGCTTTGCAGCGTCGGCTACCCGCCTGCCACTTTGCCTCCACCGAAACGCTGGGCGTGCTGCCCGATGCCAAGGAGGCCATCCTGTTCGCCCTGCTGGCCAACGAAACCGTGGCCGGCACGCCCATCAGCCTCGGCGCCGGCCGCCAGCGCATCCCGGCTGTCCGCCTGGGCAAAATCTCCTTTCCGGATTGATGTGGTGAGGGAGTGAATGACCGCTCGTTTCACTCCCTCACCAACTGGATAACGCGGAATTCCTGGATCTGGCGGGTGGCGGAATCGGGGAAGGCAATGTCGAGCTGGAGGTGGGGACCGGGCCCGAGCGTGTCGGCGCGGTAGGTGAAGGCCACGAAGGGCTGCACGGGCTGGCCTTCGCGCAGGCGGTAGCCTAACTTGTAGAGGTCGATGGCGGGGCCGTAGTGGCGGGTATGCGCTAGTAGCGGCAGGGTGGCAGTGCGAAAGGCGGCCATTGGCAGCGTCTGCCGGGTCGCCGGACTCAGCCATTCGTAGGCTGCCTCCCAGTTGCCGGCCAGCACGGCCAGCAGAAACTGCCGGGCCACCTGCACCTGGGAGGGCGGCTTCGGCAGCGGCGGCTCAAGAAGCTGGGCTGCGGCCGGCAGCGCGCTACTGCCAGTCAAATACATGAGGCCACTTATCAAGGAAACCCCAACACGGATACGCAGTGAGTTCATGCCCGGAAGATACGCAACAGGCCGGCCCGCAGCCGGGGGCAGGCCTGTTGCGGGCGGCGGAAAACGCCGGGCAACGCTAATAGCCCGGCGGGCAACAGGGCCAGCAAAAGGGCAGCGGCTCACTGGCTCCCAAGGAGCTCAGCAAACCGCCGCCCTGGTGCTGGTGGCCTTGTTTGGGTAAAATGATGGTTAGTCCACCTGAATGCGGCGGGTAGCGTTCAGGCCCTCACCCGTCAGGCGCAGCAAGTACACGCCCCGGGGCAGGTTCCGGGTATCGAACACTTGCGCCCCGTGCGGATTGGTCAGCAGCAGGGAGCGGTGCTCCACTTCGCGGCCCAGGGCATCGAAGAGCTGCAACTCGGCTTTCCTGCCAGTGGCCGGCCCATCGAGCTCCACCTTGAAGGACTGGCCGACAGTGGCCGGGTTCGGAAATACCGTTAGCGTCAGGCCGGCCAGCTGCTCGTTGTGGGCCGCCTGAATGACGGTTATCGTCAGCGGCAGAGCGGCCACATTGTTGCTTTCGTTGCTTTCGCCGATGTCCTGCACGTAATCGGCCACGAACAGCACGTGGTAGGAGCCGGCCGTGATGCTGCCCGGCAGCACGAACGTGGAAGCCGCGCGGAGCAGGGTACCCGGGCTGAGCTCGGCGGCCTGGTAGTTGGCCAGCAGCACATCGTTGGGGCTGAATATGGCATCGGCAGACAGATAGAAGCCCACCACGCTCGGGGGGGCAAAATTGGTACCCTGGTTACGCAGCTCACAACTAACGGTGAGCACCGTGCCCGCCGTGCGGCTGGTGTGCGAAAGGGTGGGCTGCGTGATGACCAGATCGGGCAGCGGCGGCACCGTAATGCGGATGAGGCTGTTTACTACGTTGTTGGTTTCGTTGCTTTCCGCCACCGCATTCTGCGGGTCGGCCACGTGCAGCAGGTAGTACGTCCCCCCCACCGTGGTGCCCGGAATAGTTACCTGCCCCGACCGGTTGATGCTCTGGTTGGGGGCTAGACTGCCGCCTGCCAGTACCCCCAGGGGCACATCGGAAGCATCCAGCAGGTTATCGGTAGAGAGATAATAGCCCACCGCGCTGCTGGCTGCCGAACCGCCGCCCTGGTTGCGGATGCCCGTCTGCACGAACAATGGGCTGCCGGCCAGCCCGCTGGTGGGGGATGTGTTGAAGAGGAAGGGGGCCAGGTCGGGCAGTGTATTAGTGCCCGAGAGGCAGGAGACCACGGCCTCGAAACCGGCGTAGTTGCCGTAGCCATCCGACGTGAAGACCAGCGTCAGGCTGCCGCTGCTGCTGGTTGCCGTAATCACGCCCGGGGAGGTGTAGCTGTAGGAGCCAATGAGTGGGGCGCTGGTAGTGGGGCCGTCGTACACGCTCAGCCGGTCGCCGCCGCCGTCGAGCTGGAACGAGTTGAAGCCCAGCTGCACCTTGCTGCCCGCCGTGGCAGGATGAATGACCAGGGTGCCGTTGGCGTAATTGGCGTAGTTGTTCGGGCCGCCGTGGTCGTACACCGTGGTGTTGCAGGTGGTAATGGAGGCCGTGCCGGAGTACGGAACCACCGTGCCCGTGAAGGGCGGGCTCACGAGCAAAGGCACACTGCTCACGTTGTTGTTCTCGTTGGTTTCGGCCACCTTGTTCTGGTAGTCGGCCACGAACAGCACGTAGTAGCTGCCGGGGGCGGTAGTACCGGGAATGGTGAGCGTGGCGCTGCGGCTGGAGTAGTTGTTGGCGTAGATTACCCCGCCCGGCGAGTTGCCCAGCAGCACGTCGTTGGCACTCAGTACGGCATCGGTGGAGAGGTAGTAGCCCACATCGGAGGAAGTGGCCGTGCTGTTGCCCTGGTTAACGATGTAGCTGTCCGCCGTTACGGCCAGGCCCGCCGGGGTCGCCGCCTGATTTAGTTGGGCCTGCTGGATCAACAGGTCTACGGTAGCCGGCAACACCGTCAGGCTGGCGCTGCTCACGTTGTTGTTCTCGTTGGTTTCGGCCACCTGGTTCTGGTAGTCGGCCACAAACAGCAGGTAGTAGCTGCCCGGGGCCGTGGCGGCCGGCACGGTTACCGCGCCGGAGCGGTAAGAGGAAGTTCCGCCGTTGAGCGCCCCGCCCGAGGTAGTGTTCAGCAGCACGTCGTTGGCGCTCAGCACGGCATCGGTAGAAAGGTAGTAGCCGATGTTGGTCAGCGCGGCGGCCGTATTGCCCAGGTTCTGGATGTAGCAGTCCGTGTACACGTAACTGCCCGCCAGGGTAGTGCCGGGGCTCAGGGAAGGCTGCGTTATCACCAGGTCCACTGCGGGCAGGGCCACCGTGAGGGCCACACTGCGCACGTTGTTGGTTTCGTTGGTTTCGGCCACCTGGTTCTGATAATCGGCCACGAACAGCACGTAGTACGTGCCGGGCGCAGTGGTGGTGGGCACCGTGAACTGAGGGTAGACGTAGTAGCTCCCACTGGCCCCAAGCCCGGGAACACTCTCGCTGGCCAGCAGCACGTCGTTGGCGCTCAGCACGGCATCGGTGGAGAAATACACGCCCAGGCGGCTGCTGTTGGCCGGGGCATTGCCCTGGTTGACCACGTTGGCCGTGGCCCCCACCACGCTCCCGGCCGTTGTCGTGGTCGGGTTCACCTGGGCCTGAATTACCGTCAGGTCGATGCTGGGCGTGACCACCGTCAGGCCCACGGCGCTGACGTTGTTGGCCTTGGTGCTTTCCACAACCAGGTTCTGGTAGTCGGCCACGAACAGCACGTAGTAGTTGCCGGGCGCAGTGGCCGCCGGCACGCTGGTTGAGATGCCGCGGTAGCTGCCGTAGGAGCCTCCGCTAAGCGTGCCGCCGTATGAGGAGCCCAGCAGCACGTCGTTGGCGCTCAGCACGGCATCGGTGGAAAGGTAGTAGCCCACGTAGCTGCTGCTGGCCTGGGCATTGCCCAGGTTGGCGATGTAGCACGAAAGGCCCAGCACGCCACCCGCCGGCGCCGTGTTGGCGGAGACGTACGGCTGCTGAATCGTCAGGTCGACGAAGGAGGCCAGCACGCTTATGGCCAGGCTGGCGGTGTTGTTGGCTTCATTGCTTTCCACAACCTGATTCTGGTAGTCGGCCACGAACAGCAGGTAGTAGTTACCGACCGCCACCGAAGTCGGCACCGACAGGTAAGCCGACCGGTATGAGGACTGGTTGCCACCCAGCGCATAGCCGTACGAGCTACCTACCAGCACATCATTGGCGCTCAGCACGGCATCCGTCGACAGATAGTAGCCCACGTTGCTGCTGCTGGCCGATACGCTCGCCAGGTTGGCGATGGAGCAACTGGCCGATAGCGAGCCGCCGGGCACTACCGCCAGGGGCTGGGCCGAGGGCGACTGAATGACCAGATCGGGCAGGGGCACGGTGCTCACGCAGGAAATGGTGGCCGCGAAGCCGCTGTACTGGGCGGTGTAGTCGCTGGTCAGGCGCACCGTGAGCTTGCCCGCGCTGTTGGTGGCGTACACCGTAAACGCACTGGCATACCCCGAGTAGTAGCCAATCAGGGGCGCGTAGATGTCGGCCCCGTCGTAAATGTAAACGTAGTCGTAGCCGCTCTCCATGTTCAAGGAGGTAAAATCCAGGCGGATTTTGTTGCCGGCTATGGCGGGCGTCAGCGTCACGGTGCCGTTGGCGTTGGCCGAGTAGTTGCCGTTGGGGCCGCCGTCGTCGTAGAGCGCGCCGCTACAGGTAGTATAGGCCGCCGTGCCCGAAGCCGGTAGCTGGTACGTTTGGGCCGCCGCCGGCGCGGCTACCCCGGCCAGCATCAGGCAGACTGCCAGCAAAAGGGGCCAGCGGTGAATGAGTACGTAGAGTTGGGCCATATACCCGCAGCTAAAGAATGAGAGATAAAAGACAAAGCCCGCTGGCCCGGCTCCGGGCAGGAGCGGGCCAGCGGGTTAAACAGAGCAGGTTGCAGGCACCCGGGGGCGCGGCCGGTTACTCCTCCCCTTGCGGTTGAGGCACCAGAATAAATACATCTTCACCGGGGCGTTTCATAATATATTTCTCACGGGCGAATTTTTCCAGCAGCTCGGGGCTGCTCAGAAGTTCGGCCCGCTCTTTTTTAACCGTTTCAATATTGTGCAGATAATAGTCCCGCTCGCCTTCCAGCTCGTGCAGCTTGGCATACATATCATACTGCCGGACAAAGTCATTGGAGTCGAACACGAACATCCAGACCAGAAAGCCCAGGCCCACATAGAAGTAGAAACTTCGCAGGAAACCCGGAACGCGCAGCAAAAAATCTTTGGCCGACATACCCAAAGATAAAGGCAATTTCGCCGGATTAAAAAGCCTGGTTCCTGGCCCTCAAAAAACAAACGGTACCGTCGCCCGAAAGCCACGGTACCGTTTGCCGGCGAAACTGAAAATCTGCGTAATCTGCGGTTTACATTTTGCGGCCGGGGAAGTAGGCCACCTCGCCCAGCTCCTCCTCAATACGGAGCAGCTGGTTGTACTTGGCCATCCGGTCGGAGCGCGAGGCCGAGCCGGTCTTGATCTGGCCGGTGTTCAGGGCCACGGCCAGGTCGGCAATGGTGTTGTCCTCGGTTTCGCCCGAGCGGTGGCTCATGATGCTCTTGTAGCCGTGGCGGCGGCCCAGGTTGATGGCGTCAATCGTTTCGGAGAGCGTACCAATCTGGTTTACCTTGATGAGGATGGCGTTGGCAATCTGCTCATCGATGCCGCGCTGGAGGCGGTTCACGTTGGTCACAAACAGGTCGTCGCCCACGAGCTGGGTGGTGTTGCCGATGCTCTCGGTCAGGGCCTTCCAGCCGCTCCAGTCGTCCTCGTCCATGCCATCCTCGATGCTGATGATGGGGTACTTCTTGGTCCAGTCGGTCCAGTAGCTCACCATCTCCGAAGACGTCAGCTTGTCACCGGTGCTCTTCTTGAAGTGGTAATGACCGTCTTCGTAGAATTCCGAAGCGGCGGCATCCATGGCAATCATCACGTCGTCGCCCGGCTTGTAACCGGCCTTCTCAATGGCCTGGAGCACAATCTTGATGGCGTCCTCGTTGCTCTTGATGTTGGGAGCGAAGCCGCCCTCGTCGCCCACGTTGGTGCTGAAACCCTGCTTCTTGAGCACTTCCTTGAGGTGGTGGAAGATTTCGGTACCCCAGCGCAGCGCCTCCGAGAAGCTGGACGCGCCCACGGGCATAATCATGAATTCCTGGAAGTCGATGCTGTTGTCGGCGTGCGAGCCGCCGTTGAGGATGTTCATCATCGGCACGGGCAGGGTGGTGGCGTTTACGCCGCCCACGTAGCGGTAGAGCGGCATGCCGGCCTCGGCGGCGGCGGCACGGGCAATGGCCAGCGAAGCGCCCAGAATGGCGTTGGCGCCCAGGTTGGCCTTGTTGGGCGTGCCGTCGAGCTCCAGCATAATCTTGTCGAGCAGTCCCTGCTCGAACACCGAGAAGCCGATCAGCTCTTCAGCAATAGTGGTGTTCACGTTCTCCACCGCCTGCAACACGCCCTTACCCATGTACTGGCTCTTGTCGTTGTCGCGCAGCTCCACGGCTTCGTGCTTGCCGGTGCTGGCTCCGCTCGGTACGGCGGCGCGGCCCACAGTGCCGCTGTCGGTGGTTACGTCCACTTCAACCGTCGGATTGCCGCGCGAGTCAAAAATCTGGCGAGCGTGAATTTCGGTGATAATGCTCATGAGCGAAAGGGGTTAGTGAAACGAATTACGCGTTAGGCAACAGCTTTTCGGCCGCTGGCCCGCAAGGTAAATAGTATCCCCGACGTTTCAGCCCTCGCTGCGGCGCTCCTACCCTTCAAGCCAGCGCCGGAACTCGGGCCTCTGGGCGGTGCTGGTCATTAGCGAAACCGCTCCTGCCCGCAGCTTCACTACCAGCCGGTTGTTGAAATCCGCCTCCCGAACGGCACAAAAAAAGGCCCGCCAGACGGCGGGCCTTCTTCAATCCGTGATTCGCTGAGCGAACCGGAAACCGAACTACTCGGCGGCTTTCTCCTCGCGGGTTTCGCCGTCTTTCAGGGTTTCAGTAGCCGTATCCTCGGGAGCCGAAACTTCCGTAGCAGCCGCCTTGGCCTTCTTGGCGGGCTTCTCCTCAGCTACTACTTCGGCCGAAGAATCGCCTTCGCCGGCGGCAGCTTCGGTGTCAGCTTTCTTACCAGTGCTGCGGCGCGAACGACGGGTAGTAGCTTTGGCTTCGCCGGCGTTCTTGGCTTCCAGCATGGTGTCGTTGAAATCCACCAGCTCGATGATGCACATGTCGGCGTTGTCACCCAGACGGGTCTGGCTCAGCTTGATGATGCGGGTATAACCACCGGGACGTCCAGCAATTTTAGCCGAAACGTTGTCGAACAGCTCCTTCAGCACTTCCTTGTTGCCCAGGGTCGAGAACACAAGGCGACGCGAGTGCGTCGTATCGTTCTTCGACTTGGTGAGCAGGGGCTCCACGTACTGGCGCAGGGCCTTGGCCTTGGCAACCGTAGTAGTGATGCGTTTGTGCAGGATGAGCGACGAGGCCATGTTCGAAAGCATGGCGTTGCGGTGCGAGGACGTGCGACCGAGATGGTTGAAGGATTTACCGTGACGCATAAAAAGGAAAGAAACGTGCGCTTGCGGGCAACGACCACGGCGGAAAGTGCCCGAAGGCTACTCTCTCATTAGAACCGCTGCCCCGGGGGCGCACTATGAGAAATGTGAAAAAGTCTGCAAATGTACGGAATAGTCGGACACAAAAAATGTGCTGCCGTGGAATAGGCCGAAGCCCGTCATCCAGTAGCAGCACATTTTCCGGGTAAGCCTATTCCTCTTCGAGCTTGTACTTGCCCAGGTCCATCCCAAAGGTCAGGCCCTTTTCCTCCACGAGGTTTTCAAGCTCCGTCAACGACTTCTTACCGAAGTTGCGGAACTTCATCATGTCGGCCATATCGAGCTGCACCAGGTCACCGAGGGTTTTGATGTCGGCGGCCTTGAGGCAGTTGTAAGCGCGCACGCTCAGGTCCATATCCGCCAGCGGCGTCTTCAGAACTTTGCGCATGTGCAGCGTCTCCTCGTCCACAGTCTCCTCCTCTTCGGCTTTCACCGTTTCGAAGGTCATGGTGCTGTCGGAGAACAGCATGAAATGCTGGATAAGGATGTTGGCAGCTCCTTTCAGAGCTTCCTCGGGATGAATGGAACCGTCCGTGTGAATCTCGATCAGGAGCTTCTCATAGTCGGTCTTCTGTTCTACCCGGGTGTTTTCGATGCTGTACTTCACGTTCTTGATAGGCGTGAAGATAGCGTCAATCGCAATCTGACCGAAAACCTGATCGGCCGGCTTGTTCTCCTCAGCGGGAACATAGCCACGGCCTTTCTGAATCGTGAACTCAAACTCCAGTTCAGTGCCCGGGTCCACGTGGCAGATCACCAGGTCCGGATTGAGCACCTGAAAGCCGTTGGTGAATTTGTTGATTTCGCCGGCCGAGAAAGTGTCCTGTCCTTTGATGCGCACCGTGATTTTGTCCTCGATGGCATCGCTCACTTTCTTGAAACGAACCTGCTTCAGGTTCAGGATGATTTCGGACATATCCTCAATCACGCCTTCAATAGTCATGAACTCGTGCAGCACACTGTTGGTGCGCACCGACGTAATGGCGTAGCCCTCCAGCGACGACAGCAGGATGCGGCGCAGAGCGTTGCCGATCGTGACGCCGTAGCCTTTCTCCAGCGGTTTAAATTCAAACGTTCCGTAGAAGTCGTCGGATTTCTCCATCACTACCTTCTCCGGCATTTGAAAAGCTAAGATTGACATAAGTGGGGCGGTTTGTTAGGATGAGTAAAAGGTATCAGGTAAGAAGACGTCTTTTGAGGTCCTGATACCTAATACCCAATACCTGAATTCATTAAAAAGCGGCGAAGCAGGGAAACGGCCCGGGCGTCCGGGCCGTTTCCGCATTACTTCGAGTACAGCTCGACGATAAGCTGCTCCGTGATTTTCTCCGGAATCAGCTCACGCGACGGGGCGCTGATGAATTTGCCCACCATGTCTTTACCTTCCCACTCCAGCCACGAGAAAGCCCGCGCGTTGCGGGCACTCAGGCTGATGGTAATGGCTTCCAGCGACTTCGACTTCTCCCGTACGGCCACGATGTCGCCAGCGCGGAGTTTGTACGAAGCGATGTTTACAATCTCGCCGTTCACGGTGATGTGCTTATGCAGCACCAGCTGACGGGCAGCCCGACGGGTAGGCGCAATGCCCAAACGGTACACCGTGTTATCGAGGCGCGACTCCAGCAGGGCCAGCAGGTTGTCGCCGGTGATGCCAGGCATCGCGGCGGCCTTGTGGAACAGGTTCTCGAACTGCTTCTCCAGGATGCCGTACATGTACTTCACTTTCTGCTTCTCCATCAGCTGGACAGCGTACTCGCTCTGCTTTTTCCGACGACTACGACCATGCTGGCCGGGAGGGTATGCTTTTTTGGTGAGTGCCTTGCTCGGGCCGAAAATCGGCTCATTGAAGCGACGGGCAATCTTGGTTTTAGGACCAGTATAACGTGCCATTTCGGGGATGTTGAGTGTTGAAGGGGTTGAACCGAAAGGCTCCGGCGCAGCGCTTCGCAGGGGTGAGAAGCAGCCGGCGACGCAGCCCGGACGGGCTCAAGAAATCAAACGCGACGACGTTTGGGCGGACGGCAGCCATTGTGGGGCAGCGGCGTCACGTCCTTGATGGTCGTTACCTCAATACCCACGTTACCCAGCGTCCGGATAGCCGACTCACGGCCAGCACCCGGACCCTTCACGAATACTTCGGCTTTGCGCATACCGAGGTCGTGCGCAACTTTGCCAGCATCGGTCATAGCCATTTGAGCGGCGTAGGGGGTGTTCTTTTTAGAACCCCGGAAGCCCATCTTACCAGCCGACGCCCAGGAAATAACCTGGCCGTTGTTGTTGGTGATGGAAATGATGATGTTGTTGAAGGAGGCTTTGATGTGTACCTGACCTACGGGTTCAACAACGACAACGCGCTTCTTGGCTTTGTCTTTTCTTTTTTGTGCCATTTGGTTATCGCAAAAAACTGCGGAAGGTGTTGAAGCCCGCTCCGACCAAAGGGTAGAGTCGGGCTTCGATTCCCGCTACAGATTATTTAGTAGCTTTTTTCTTACCGGCAACGGTCTTACGCTTACCCTTGCGGGTACGCGAGTTGTTCTTGGTACGCTGACCACGAACTGGCAGACCTTTGCGGTGACGCAGACCCCGGTAGCAACCGATGTCCATGAGACGCTTGATGTTGAGCTGAACTTCGGAACGCAACGCGCCTTCAGTCTTATACTCACCGGTGATGACGCTACGAATTTCGCCGGCCTCTTCTTCCGTCCAGTCCTTCACTTTCTTGTTCAGGTCAACACCTGCTTTCGAAAGAATCTGCTGGGCCGAAGTACGACCGATGCCAAAAATGTAGGTCAGCGCGATTTCACCGCGTTTGTTGTCTGGGATGTCTACCCCTGCAATACGAGCCATGTGTTGAGTTTGGGTTTTTGGGGAGTTAGGGTCTTGGGGACCAGGTTTCGGTTAGGACAGTTTTCCTTCAAAAACCAAGTCCTCAGCACCCGATAGTCCCCAACTTCCAATGGATTAGCCCTGCCGCTGCTTGTAGCGGGGGTTCTTTTTGTTGATAACGTAGAGCTTGCCTTTGCGGCGGATGATTTTGCAATCAACGCTACGCTTCTTTACGGACGCTTTGACTTTCATGTCGTCGGGTTATTTGTAACGGTACACAATTCGACCCTTCGACAAGTCGTAGGGCGACATTTCGAGTTTTACCTTATCTCCCGGCAGGATCTTGATGTAGTGCATCCGCATCTTACCCGAAATGTGGGCAATCAGCTGGTGACCATTTTCCAGCTCCACACGGAACATGGCGTTGGATAAGGCTTCCAGGATGACACCGTCCTGCTCAATGGAAGTTTGTTTGGCCATAAGGCTACTGTAAGGCTTTTTCTATGTATTCGAAGGAGGTAAGTATTTCCGCCTTCTCTTTGCGAACAACAATGGTGTGTTCAAAGTGCGCCGAAGGCTTCAGGTCCTTGGTTCGGATAGTCCAGCCATCCTTTTCCTGAACCACGCTCTTCGTTCCCAGATTCACCATCGGCTCAATGGCCAACGTGAGTCCGGTCTGGAGTTTGAGGCCCGCGCCACGCTTACCGTAGTTAGGAACCTCGGGGCGCTCGTGCAGTTTCTGGCCGATACCATGCCCTACCAGTTCCCGAACTACGCCATAACCCAGTTTCTCAACGTGGTTCTGAATAGCGTAACTGACGTCCCCCATTCGGTTACCCGCCACGGCTTTCTCGATTCCGAGATACAACGACTTTTTGGTTTCCTCCAGCAGTTTAGTCACTTCGGGGGCCACCTCCCCTACCGGGTAGGTGTAGGCACTGTCGGCATGGTAACCATTGAGTAAAACCCCGCAGTCAATCGAAACAACGTCTCCACCTTTCAGCGTGTAGTCGCCCGGAAAACCATGCACCACCACCGAGTTGGGAGAGATGCAGAGACTATACTCAAACCCGTTATACCCTTTGAACGAAGGCTGTCCGCCATGGTCCCGGATGAATTCCTCGGCCCGCTGATCCAGCGCCCGGGTGGAAACTCCTTCCCGAATCATTTTGGCCACTTCGCCGTGGGCCTGCGCCAGCACTTTCGCGCTGGCTTTGATCAGATCAATTTCTTCCTCGGTTTTGTAAAAAATCATTTCTACGAAGCGAGTGCGATATTCTGCGAACGGCCCCGGGTTTTGTTCGTTTTCATCATCCGGTCGTAATCCCGCATGAGCAGATAGCTCTTCACCTGATTCATGGTATCAAGCACCACGCCTACCATAATGATAAGCGAAGTGCCCCCATAGAACTGGGCGAAAGAACGCGTAACCCCGGCCACAGATGCCAGAGCTGGCAGAATGGCAATAACAGCCAATGCCACGGCTCCAGGCAACGTAATGCGCGTCAGCACTTCATCAATAAACTCCGACGTATCCCGCCCAGGCTTTACGCCAGGAATGAATCCGCCGCTCCGCTTGAGGTCATCCGCAATCTGATTAGGATTGACGCTGATGGCCGTGTAGAAGTACGTAAAGATGATGATGAGCAAACCGAATACTACATTGTATACCCAATGGTTGGGCTGGAACCAAGTTCCAATCATCGTAGCGGCGTCACTGTTCTTGTTCCAGGCCGAAGCGGCAATGGCAGGCACGAACATCAACGACTGCGCGAAAATGATCGGCATTACACCGGCCGCATTTACTTTCATCGGGATATACTGACGCTGGGAGCTGAGTGAGGCGGCACCGCCTACCTGCTTGGCGTACTGCACCGGAATCTGCCGCACCGCTTGGGTGAGGATGATAACGGCCATTACAACCAGGAACAGGACGGCCATTTCGATCAGGAAAATCAGCGAGCCACGCATGGTGCGTGCCTGAGCTTCTCCGATCAAAGCACCAGGCAGACGGGACACGATACCGATCATAATCAGCATCGAGATACCGTTGCCTATCCCTTTGTCAGTAATTTTCTCCCCCAGCCACATGCAAAACAGCGTACCCGCCGTTACAATCATGGCTGTGGAAACCGTAAAGAATACCCCCGGATTCATAATAGCTTCCGCATTGATGGTTGCAATAAAGCCAACCGATTGCAAAGCCACTATGGGAATGGTGAGGATACGCGTATACTGGTTGATCTTTTTCCGCCCTGATTCGCCTTCTTTTTGCAGCTTCTGGAAGTAAGGCACTGCAATAGTCAGCAGCTGCAATACAATAGAAGCCGAAATGTAGGGCATAATGCCCAGGGCGAAAATAGACGCGTGGCTGAAAGCCCCACCCAGCAGAGTATCCAGAATGCCCAGAACGCCAGAAGCACCGGCTTTGAGCCGGTTAGGATCGACGCCCGGGAGCACTACGTAAGAGCCCAGCCGGTAAATGGCAATGAAAAAAAGCGTATTGAAGATCCGCGTGCGCAGATCTTCAATCGCAAATACATTCTTTATCTGTTCGATAAGTTTTTTCATTGCTTGGTAGGTGCTACAGCGTCACGGCTTTGCCACCGGCCTTCTCAATAGCTTCAATAGCCGACTTGGAGAAAGCGTGAGCATGTACTTCCAGTGCCTTGGTGATTTCACCACGGCCCAGAACTTTGATCTTGGCGCTCTTCGAGGCCAAACCAGCCGTTACGAAGAAGGCCGCATCCATCGTGGTGGTGCCGTTTTCGGTCAGGGCAGCCAGCACATCAATGTTGATGGCCTTGTACTCTATCCGATTGATGTTTTTGAAGCCAAATTTAGGCACCCGGCGCTGCAAAGGCATCTGACCGCCTTCGAAGCCCGACTTCTTGGAGTAACCCGAACGGGACTTGGCACCTTTGTGACCGCGCGTCGATGTGCCGCCACGGCCGGAACCCGTGCCCCGACCGATACGCTTGATGTTGCGAGTCGAGCCGGCGGCGGGTTGGAGATTGCTGAGATTCATTTTCGGGAGATTCCTAAAGTTCGGTTACTTCCAACAGATGCTGAACGGCTTTGATCATGCCCACTACTGCCGGAGTTCCCTCCACAGTTTTTGAGCTGTTCATTTTGCCGAGGCCCAAGGCCTGCACAGTGCGCTTCTGACGCTCAGGGCGGTCAATAGTGCTTTTTACGAGTTTGATTTGGAACTGCGCCATCGTCTCTTAACCGTTAAAAACTTGAGCGAGGGTAATGCCACGGGCCTGAGCAATCTGCAACGGGTCGCGCATTTTCAGCAGGGCGTCGAAGGTAGCCTTCACCACGTTGTGGGGGTTCGACGAACCTTTCGACTTGGCCAGTACATCCTTGATACCGGCGCTTTCGAACACGGCACGCATAGCACCGCCCGCAATTACACCCGTACCAGCGGCGGCCGGCTGAACCAGCACGAAACCACCCGAATACTTGCCTTCCATTACGTGGGGAACAGTGTGCTTGTAAAGCGGCACCTTCACCAGGTTTTTCTTCGCGTCGTCAATGCCTTTGGCAATGGCGTCGGTTACTTCGTTGGCTTTGCCGAGGCCGTAGCCCACGGTGCCATTGCCATCGCCTACTACTACGATAGCCGAGAAGCTGAAGCGACGACCACCTTTTACCACTTTGGCAACGCGGTTGATAGCAACTACTTTCTCTTTCAGATCGGAGTCGCCGGTACGCGAATCGTTTTCTTTGTTACGGTCATTGCCGCCCCGACGGTCATTGCCACCACCCCGGGGGCTGTTGCCGCCGCGGTCGTTACCACCACCCCGAGGGCCGTTGTTAAATTCTGCCATGAGGATAGATTAGAAATTGAGGCCGCCTTCGCGGGCTCCTTCTGCCAATGATTTTACGCGGCCGTGGTAGAGGTAACCGGAGCGGTCAAATACCACTTTCGAAATTCCTTTTCCAGTAGCACGGGCGGCAAGTTCTTTGCCGACTGCGGCGGCGAGGGCGACTCCGTTGCCCCCTTCCACCGAAACGTGCTTCGAGGAAGCAGACGCCAGCGTGTTACCGGTCGTGTCATCAATAATCTGAGCATAAATGCCCGTATTACTGCGGAACACCGACAAACGCGGACGCTCGGACGTGCCAGCCACCTTAGTGCGGATGATGCGCTGGATCCGTTTTCTTCTAGTTGCTTTATCGAAAGCCATGGTGCGTTATTATTTCGAAGCCGTTTTACCAGCCTTACGACGAATCTGCTCACCCACGAAACGCACGCCTTTGCCTTTGTAAGGCTCAACTTTGCGCAACGAGCGAATCTTTGCTGCTACCTGGCCCAGCAACTGCTTGTCGATGCTGGTGAGGGTAACGATGGGGTTTTTACCTTTTTCAGTTACTGCCGTAGCGGTAACCTCGGCTGGCAGAGCCAAGAAGATGTTGTGCGAGTAGCCCAACGAAAGCTCCAGGGTAGTACCAGCCATGGCGGCTTTGTAGCCTACACCAACCAATTCCAGCTTTTCTTCCAGACCGTTGCTCACGCCGCTTACGGCGTTGTTGAGCAGCGAGCGGTAGAGGCCGTGCATAGCTTTATGGCGCTTCTGCTCCGTAGGGCGGGTTACCACCAGTTGGCCGTCTTCCGTGGCCACGGTGATGTCGCGGTCAACGGGAACCACCAAGGTACCTTTCGGACCCTTCACGGTTACCTTGTTTTCGTTGCTCACTTCAATCTGCACGTTGTCGGGCAGGCTGATGGGCAGTTTACCAATGCGTGACATAGTTTCTGTTTCCTTTCAGATTAGTAAACGTAGCACAGCACTTCGCCGCCCACATTCTCAGCTTTCGCTTCTTTCTCCGTCATCACGCCCTTCGACGTGGAGAGAATGGCGATACCCAAGCCACTGAGTACGCGGGGCATGTTGCCCACGTGCGCATACTGGCGCAGACCGGGCGTGCTCACGCGCTGCAATTTCGTAATAGCCGGCACCTTCGTGGTGGGGTTGTACTTGAGGGCGATTTTAATCGTGCCCTGCACGGCGGCATCATCAAACCGGTAGCTCTGAATGTAGCCCTTTTTATAGAGCACCTTCGTAATCTCCTTTTTGATGTTGCTGGCCGGAATTTCCACCACCCGGTGGTTTGCCTTGATGGCATTGCGTACCCGGGTCAGGTAGTCGGCAATTGGATCTGTGTTCATTCGATTGTGAAAAGGCAGCGCCCATTTTTAGGGAGCCGCAAAGATATGAAAATTTCGCCGGCCCGGAAAGGGTCAGCGAAATTTTCGGTTAAGACTACTCGGCTCGGCTTGTTGAGGCTCGGCCAATGGTTTCTTTCGGCAACCTGCCAAATTTTGGAGAAGATGAAGGATAAGAGAGCAAAAAGAATACAGACCTAAATCCCTAGTTCCTTCGTTCTCTATCCCTCATATATTCTCAATCTACCAGCTCGACTTGGTTACGCCGGGAATTTTGCCGGCGAGGGCCATCTCGCGGAAGCGCACCCGGCTGATGCCGAACTTGCGCATGTAACCACGAGGACGGCCGTCGATTTTGTCGCGGTTATGCAGACGTACGGGCGACGCGTTGCGGGGCAACTTGTCCAGACCTTCGTAATCGCCAGCCGCTTTCAGGGCCTTACGCTTTTCGGCGTAACGGGCAACGGTAGCGATACGCTTCCGTTCCCGTGCTTTCATGCTTTCCTTAGCCATTGTTTTGTTTCTTGGCGTTAGCGAACGGCATACCAAAGGCCTTGAGCAGCTCATAGCTCTGCTCATCGTTTTCGGCGGTCGTCACAAAAGTGATGTCCATACCGGCAATGGCCTTGATCTTGTCGATCGAGATTTCCGGGAAAATGATTTGCTCTTTTACGCCCAGGGTATAGTTGCCCCGGCCGTCGAAGCCCTTATCGTTGATGCCTTTGAAGTCACGTACGCGGGGCAGTGCCACAGTCAGCAAACGATCCAGGAATTCGTACATCTGAGCGCCACGCAGGGTTACGCGGGCTCCTATGGGCATCCCTTCACGCAGTTTGAAGTTCGACACCGAACGCTTGGCGATGGTAGGAACCGCTTTCTGACCAGTAATGATCGTCAGCTCATCCACTCCATTGTCCACCAGCTTCTTATCGGCTACTGCCGATCCGATACCGCGGTTGATGCAGATCTTGGTGATGCGCGGTACCTGCATGGTGCTCTTGAACTGGAATTTCTCCTGGAGCGCGGGTACTACTTCTTTCTTGTATTTTTCTTTGAGTCGAGCCATGGTCGGGAGCGGTTAGGCGTTGGCCGAGTCCACGCGCTTCACGTTGCTCACGTGAATCGGGGCCTCGATCTTGGTGATGCCGCCCTGGGGGTTCTTCGCACTGGGTTTGTTGTGCTTGGTTGCCAGGTTCAGGCCTTCCACGATAACACGCTGCGTCGAACGGTTCACCGACTTAATGGTGCCGGTTTTACCCTTCTCGTCGCCGGAAATCACCAAAACGGTGTCACCGGTTTTCACGTGCAGTTTCGTAGGCGTTGCTTTCGTTTTCGTTGCCATTGCTTAGAGAACTTCAGGAGCCAGCGAAACGATCTTCATGAACTGGCGCTCACGTAGCTCACGGGCTACGGGGCCGAAGATGCGGGTACCGCGAGGCTCGTCGTTATTGTTGAGCAGTACGGCCGCGTTGTCATCGAACCGGATGTAAGAGCCGTCCTTGCGACGAACTTCCTTCTTGGTACGAACAACAACTGCTTTCGATACAGTGCCTTTTTTAGCGTTGCCGGAAGAAATAGCCGACTTGATGGCGACTACAATCTTGTCGCCTACGCTGGCGTACTTCTTGCCCGTGCCACCGAGGACACGAATGCAGAGAACTTCTTTGGCGCCGCTGTTATCAGCGACGGTCAGACGGGATTCTTGCTGTATCATCTTACTTGGCGCGTTCTACAATTTCTACCAATCTCCACCGCTTGCTTTTGCTTAGCGGGCGGGTGCTCATGATGCGCACTGTATCGCCTTCGCCGCACTCGTTGTTCTCGTCGTGGGCCATGAACTTGGTCGACTTGGTAACGAATTTGCCGTAGATCGGGTGCTTCATCTTGCTCTCCACCATTACCGTGATAGATTTATCCATCTTGGAGGAGGTGACGCGGCCGATGATTTCTTTGCGCAGGTTCCGCTCAGTGGTAGCGGCAATGCCCTGCTGTTCTTCGTTGTTTGCCATCGTTAGTTAGCAGTGTTTGTAGCCTGCTCATTCTCGCGACGCTTCAACTCAGTCAGCAGACGGGCGACGTTTTTGCGGGCTTGCTTCAGACGGAGCGGGTTTTCCAACGGCGAGATGGCGTGCGCGAAGCGCATGGTCTGACCCGAGGTCTGCTCGGTCTTCAATTGATTTTTGAGGTCCTCTACTGAGAGGTTACGGATTTCGGCGTTCTTCATCTTACTTGTTATCTACGTAGTCACGACGAACAACAAACGACGTCCGTACCGGCAGTTTCTGAGCGGCCAGGCGCAGCGACTCCTGAGCGACTTCCAGCGTTACCCCGTCCGATTCGAACATGATGGTGCCGGGCTTCACGCAGGCTACCCAATACTCGGGCGAACCTTTACCCTTACCCATCCGCACTTCGGCGGGCTTCTTGGTGATCGGCTTGTCGGGGAAGATGCGGATCCAAACTTGACCTTCGCGTTTCATGGCGCGGGTCATGGCGATACGGGCCGCCTCAATCTGGCGAGCCGTAATCCACGCCTGTTCCAGCGACTTGATAGCGAACGAACCGAAGTCGATGGAGCTGCCGCGGTGGGCTAAGCCATGCACACGACCCTTTTGCATCTTGCGATACTTGGTCCTTTTCGGTTGTAACATGAGTTATGTAGTATTAAAATTCGAGAGAAAGGGAAAGGACTAGCGACGTGGTGCGCCACCGCCCCGGTTGCCACCGGCACCGCCCTGGCCACCCTGGCCGCCTTGGCCACCTGGACCCCGACGCTGACCGCCGCGGCTGTCGCCGCCCCGATCACCACCGCTGCGGCTGTCGCCACCCCGGTCGTTGCGGTCGCGGCGCGGGCCACGCTCACTGCGCGGGCCACGGTCGTTGCGGCTGTCGCCACCCTGACCGCCAGCGGGCTGCTGGTTAGGCGAGAGGTCGGGCTTGCCGAACACTTCGCCACGCATTACCCACACCTTGATGCCAATTTTGCCATACACTGTCTGGGCTTCCGAGAGAGCGTAGTCAATATCAGCCCGCAGCGTGTGCAGGGGAGTGCGGCCTTCTTTGTACTGCTCGGAACGAGCAATCTCGGCCCCACCCAAACGACCACCGCACTGGATTTTGATGCCTTCGGCACCAACGCGCATAGCAGCCTGGATAGCCATCTTCATGGCCCGACGGAACGAGATCCGGGCAGCCAGCTGCTGAGCGATGCTCTCGCCAACCAGCTTGGCGTCCAGTTCAGGGCGCTTGATCTCGAAAATGTTGATCTGAACGTCCTTGCCGGTTATCTGCTTCAGCTCGTCCTTAATCTTGTCCACTTCGGCACCGCCTTTACCAATCACTACGCCCGGACGGGCGGTGTTGATGGTAATGGTCACGCGCTTCAGCGTGCGCTCGATTACGATGCGGCTGATGCCGCCCTTCGGAATACGAGCGTTGATGTATTTGCGGATTTTCTCGTCCTCCACCAGCTTGTCGGCAAAGTCCTTGCCGCCGTACCAGTTCGAGTCCCATCCTTTAATGACGCCCAGACGGAAGCCAACCGGATTTACTTTCTGTCCCATAGTGCTTATGCGGTGGCTTCTGCCTTGGTTTCAGTTGATTTCTTCGAGCTACGACGCGCGGCTTTCGGCTTAGCTTGCGCCGTAGCCTCAGTGCCTTTCGTCTCAGCAGCCTGCTTGGCGGCAGCTTTGCTACCGAGCGGTTCTACTTTCGAGTCGATGATCAGCGTCACGTGGTTGCTACGCTTGCGGATGCGGTGGCCACGACCCTGGGGGGCGGGGCGCAGACGCTTCAGCATGCGACCTTCATCCACGAAAATCTCTTTGATGTAGAGGTTAGCATCCTCAATGCGCTCGTCCTCGTTCTTCTGCTGCCAGTTGGCCAAAGCCGACAGGAGCAGTTTCTCGATTTTAGGAGCGCCCGAGTTGGCCTCAAATTTCAGCAGGCCGAGGGCCCGGGTCACTTTCTGACCACGGACCAGGTTGGCTACCAGGCGCATCTTGCGCGGCGAGGTAGGCACGTTCCGGAGTTTAGCTACTGCTTCCATATTAGCGCTTGCCTTTATCTTTCTTGGCGATATGGCCGCGGAAGTTCCGGGTTGGAGCAAACTCACCGAGTTTGTGTCCTACCATGTTCTCCGTGACATACACCGGGATGAACTTATTGCCGTTGTGAACGGCGAAGGTGTGGCCAACGAAATCGGGCGAAATCATCGAGCGGCGAGACCAGGTCTTCACCACCGACTTTTTGCCGGATTCTTCCATTGCCGTTACTTTCTTCTCGAGCCGGAAGTCAATGTACGGCCCTTTTTTTAGTGAACGTGCCATTGCTTACTTCTTGCCTTTACGGTTGACGATGAGCTGCTCGGAATACTTGTTCTTGTTCCGGGTCTTCTGACCTTTGGAGAAGATACCGTTACGGCTGCGTGGGTGACCACCCGACGACTTACCTTCACCACCACCCATTGGGTGATCGACGGGGTTCATGGCTACACCACGAACGCGCGGACGACGACCCAACCAGCGGTTACGACCGGCTTTGCCGAGACGAACGTTCATGTGGTCGCCATTAGAAACGGTGCCTACCGTGGCCATGCAAGTCACCAGGACCATGCGCATTTCGCCGGAGGGCAGTTTCAGGGTGGCGTATTTGTCTTCGCGGGCTACCAACTGTGCGTAAGTTCCGGCCGAGCGGGCCATTGCCGCACCATTACCGGGCATCAGCTCGATGTTGTGCACAATGGTACCCAGCGGAATTTCGCGCAGGGGCAGGGCATTACCAACTTCCGGTGCAACGCCCGAACCCGACACCACTTCGTTGCCCACTACCAAACCGGCAGGAGCAATGATGTAGCGCTTTTCACCATCGGCATATTGCAGCAAAGCAATACGCGCGGTGCGGTTCGGATCATATTCAATCGTCTTCACCGTGGCGGGCACGGAGGCCTTGTCACGCTTGAAGTCGATGATCCGGTACTTGGCTTTATGACCACCGCCGATGTAGCGGTTGGACATTTTGCCCGAATTGTTACGGCCACCGGAGTTTTTGAGGGGTGCCAACAGCGACTTCTCCGGCGTCGACGCAGTAATCTCGTCGAAAGCCGGGGCGATGCGAAAGCGCTGACCCGGTGATGTTGGTCTTAGTTTTTTGAGTGCCATTACTCTTGCTTAGGAAAAATTCTTGGCGGGAAAGTAGGCTTACAGGCCGCTGTAGAAGTCGATGATGTCGCCTTCCTTCACGGTCACCACGGCTTTCTTGCCGTGCGGACGACGGCCCGAGATAGAGCCACCTTTCGTGAATTTGGATTTCACCTTGCCGATGGTGCGCATAGTGCTGATGTTAGTCACCGTTACGCCATACATCTGCTCGATTTCCTTCTTGATCTGCACCTTGTTGGCATCGATCGCCACTTCAAAGGAATATTTTCCTTTGTCGTTGAGACCGGTTGCCTTTTCAGTTACGAGGGGTTTTTTCAGAATGCTCATTACTCAGCGCTGGTATAGAGTTGTTCCAAGGCCGTCAGACCATCCTCCGACAGCAGCAGCGTGTCGGTGTTCAGCAGATCGTGGGTGTTCAGAGCTACGGGAGTAGCCACGCTCACGCGCTGAATATTACGGGCCGACAGAATCACGTTCTTTTCAACTGCGCCCGTTACGAGCAGGGTCTTCTTGCCGTTGTTAAGCTTCAGGCCAGCCAGAATGGCGGCGAAGTCCTTGGTCTTTACGGCCGACATGGTAATGTTTTCCACTACGGATACCTTGCCGTCTTTGGCCAGCGACGAGAGGGCCGACAGGCGGGCCAGACGCTTGGTTTTCTTGTTGAGCTTGAAGCCATAGTCGCGGGGCTGGGGACCGAAGATGCGGCCGCCACCGACGAATACGCCCGACTTCATAGAGCCGGCGCGGGCACCGCCCGTACCTTTCTGCTTCTTGAGCTTCTTGGTGGTGCCGTGCACTTCATTGCGCTGCTTCGACTTGTGCGTACCCTGGCGCTGGTTGGCCAGGTATTGCTTCACGTCGAGGTACATCACGTGCTCGTTCGGCTCAAGGCCGAAGATGGCATCGGACAGGGTAACCTTACGGCCGGTGTCCTCGCCTTTGCTATTGATTACTGACAGTTCCATCTTACTAGGTTATTTTTCCAGGACCACGAAAGAGTTCTTGGCACCGGGAATCGAGCCGCTCACCACGATGAGGTTTTTGTCGGCTACAATGCGCATTACCTTCAGGTTCTGCACTTTCACCCGGTCGTTGCCCATGCGGCCACCCATGCGCATTCCTTTGAATACGCGCGAAGGCCAGGAGCAGGCACCGATAGAACCAGGGTGACGACCCCGGTTATGCTGGCCGTGAGTCTGGCCACCAACACCGGCGAAGTTGTAACGCTTCACAACGCCCTGGAAACCTTTACCCTTGGAGGTACCTACTACGTCAACGAATTCGCCTTCCTCGAAGAGGGAAGTGTTGATTTCGCTGCCAGCCGCGAAAGCGGCTGTCTCATCCAGACGGAACTCTACGAGTTTCCGCTTAGGAGTGGTGCCGGCTTTAGCGAAGTGACCAACCAATGCTTTGGTGGTGTTTTTCGCTTTTTTCTCGCCGTAACCGAGCTGGATGGCCGAATAGCCGTCCGTTTCGATGGTCTTAACCTGCGTCACTACGCACGGACCCGCTTCGATGAGCGTGCAGGGAATATTCTTCCCGTCCGGAGTGAAGAGGCTTGTCATACCGATTTTTTTACCGATGATGCCAGGCATTCAATTGGGGTTTTAGAAAAAGACACAACTCGAAAACGCCCACGTGGCATTTTCGGAAATGGAGTGCAAAGCTAGGAAATTGTTCCGGTAATATCTAAATCCAGTCTGAAATATTTTCAGAACCACATAGTTAGCTGCGACTTCACCCCCGCATCCCTGGCCGCCTCGGTACTCAAAATCTGACAGCAAGTACCCGGATTGGCTCAGGCAGGCCGCCATGTGGTTTCGGCATCTGACACTGACTTGCTGCCCTCAAGGGCCAGCAGCAAAAAGAACAGGGCGAAGCCCAGCCCTACCTGCGTTTCCAAGGTGTATTCGACCAGAAACGAAACGGTCAGAATCAAGTACTGTGCTAGTAATAGCGGCGCGTAGCGGGGCCACACGCTGATACCGGCATAATAGAAGCCAACGATAAAGATCAGCAAGCCCGAAATGCCGAACGCCACGGCAGAGTACAAATATTGATTATGGGGTAGAATGTAGGCCTCCGGCTCAATATTGGGAAAGTCGCGCCGGTAGTAGACGGCCATTTCTGATGCCATATCGCCTTTGCCTACTCCCAGCCACGGATGTGCCCTAATCACTTTCAATGCGACCTTGTACGAGTACACGCGACCAACCAACGAGTAGTTATTGGCCGACTGGGTGTGATGCACCCGGCTCATGTCTTCTTGGGTGTTGGCCGATTTATTTTGCAGCGTAGGAAATACGGAATAGCTGATGCCCGGTATCAGCACCAGACACGCTGCCAGCACCAACGCCTGCTGATACTGGCGGCTCCGGAATAGCAACCATAGCAGAGCTGCTCCACCCACCACGTAAAAACTAACGAGTCCGCTGCGTACCGCCAGCAGATGCTGGTAGAAAGCCAGCAACATTACCGTTGTCCAGAGCCCTGCCCTCCCCCACTGACTCCCGATGCTTCGATGGGCTAGCAGCGCAACGCCCGCTGTTATAGCCAGTGTTACGAGCAGGCTAAACCGAATGTGGTCCGGCTCAGTAGGCATGACTTTGGAATGCAGATAGGCTTCATTGATCTGCTCGAAATGCAGCAAGTAATTACCAGTGCTCAGAATAGCTGCTACGCTGGCTGCCGCCACCAGCGTCAGCCAGAGGCCGCGCAAATGGCTGGTCGGCAAAGGTGGCAGCAACCAGAAACCTAATGGCAGCAGCAGATAAGGTAGCTGCAAAATTAGGTCCTGCCGGAAGGCATCCAACCCTTCTTCTGAGGTAGTGAGCCCGGCAGCCAGATGCACCAGATAGACCAAGCCAAAGGCCCCGTATACCGATCTGCTGGCACGTGGCGGTGACGAACCGTGTAGTACACACTGGATCAGGGCCGTTAGGGTGAATCCCACCATTCCAATACTTGGCAGGATGCGAATGTATTTGCTGGTGAATAGTCCGATGATGATGCACGTACCGAACAACGTGGCCGCCAGTAGCAGTCGTTCGCGCGTCATAACCAAACCCCAGAATGACTTCATACAGATGATGGGAAAGTGGGCGGCAGTGTCCTAGAGGCAAAGACGAGTTCAAAAACCCTGCTATAGTAGCTGCTGAACAGCAAAGTTGCATTATATACGACAAAAACGCCCCACCAACTCCGAGGAGTTAGTGGGGCGCTTGGCTAATCAGCTAACAGAAACCGGTCCTCAGACTTTGATTTCAACGTCAACGCCGCTGGGCAACTCCAGCTTCATCAGGGCATCTACGGTTTTCGACGAAGTCGAGTAGATGTCCACGAGGCGCTTGTAAGTGCAAAGCTGGAATTGCTCCCGGCTCTTCTTGTTCACGTGGGGCGAACGGAGCACGGTGAATTTCTCCTTTTTCGTGGGCAGGGGAATGGGGCCGCTTACAATAGCGCCCGTAGCCTTCACCGCCTTAACAATCTTCTCCGACGATTTGTCCACCAAATTGTGGTCGTAGGATTTGAGTTTAATGCGAATTTTCTGGTTCATGTCGATTAATGAAAAAGCGGATTAGCGAATGGCGTTACCCTTCTGCTTGGCAATAATGGCTTCCGCGAGGTTGTTCGGCACCTGATCGTAGTGCGAGAACGTAAGCGAAGCGGAGGCCCGACCCGACGAAATGGTGCGCAGCGTAGTTACGTAGCCGAACAGCTCCGATAGCGGAACGTCAGCCTTGATAACGTTGGCACCTGCCTTCGTGTCCATGCCCTTCATAATACCCCGACGACGGTTCAGGTCACCCGTAACCGAGCCGGTGTATTCGTCCGGCGAAACTACTTCGACAGCCATGATTGGCTCAAGCAGTCGCGGACCGGCTTGCTTGCCGGCTTCCCGGAAACCACCCCGGGCGGCGAGTTCGAACGACAGCGCGTCCGAGTCAACGTCGTGGAAGGAGCCGTAGTACAGCCGGACGCGCATGCCCTCGATAGGGAAGCCCGCCAGCGGACCGTTCTTCATGGCTTCTTCGAAACCTTTCTGAATCGGCGCGATGAATTCGCGGGGGATGACACCACCCGTGATGTCGTTGACGAACTCCAGACCGGGTTTCTCCGGATCAGTTAGTTTCGGACCAAGTTCAAACTGGATGTCACCGAATTTACCCCGGCCACCCGTCTGCTTCTTGTACGTTTCGCGGTGCTCAACATTCTTGGTGAGAATCTCCTTATAGGCTACCATCGGGGCACCCTGGTTGATTTCCACTTTGAACTCCCGACGCATCCGGTCGATGATAATTTCGAGGTGAAGCTCTCCCATGCCTTTCAGTACCGTCTGGCCCGTCTCGGGGTCAGTCTGTACCACTAGGGTCGGATCTTCTTCCACGAGCTTGGCAATAGCCATGCCCATGCGGTCCATATCCACCTGCGTCTTCGGCTCAATAGCGTAACCGATAACGGGCTCAGGGAACGACATCGACTCGAGCACAATCGGGTGCTTCTCGTCGCTCAGCGTATCACCGGTCTTGATGTCCTTGAAACCCACACCGGCGGCAATGTCGCCGGCCTGAATCTTATCAATCGGGTTCTGCTTGTTGGAGTGCATCTGCATGAGGCGCGAGATCCGCTCCTTCTTGTTCGTGCGGTTGTTGTGCACGTACGAACCAGCGTCAAGCACCCCGCTGTAGCAGCGGAAGAAGCACAGACGGCCCACAAAGGGGTCGGTGGCAATCTTAAAGGCCAAAGCCGTGAAAGGCTCCGAGTTGTCGGGGTGACGCTCGATTTCCTCTTCCGTATCGGGGTTTTTGCCGATAATGGGGGGCATGTCGAGCGGCGAGGGCAGGTAGGCCATTACGCCGTCCAGCATCGTCTGTACACCTTTGTTCTTGAAGGCCGAGCCGCACATCACGGGCGAAAACTTCATGTCGATAACCGCCTGGCGGATCACGACCATCATTTCCTCACGGGTAATGGAGTCCGGGTCGTCGAAGAACTTCTCCAGCAGGGCGTCGTCGTATTCGGCAACGCTTTCCACCAGCTTCTGGCGCCACTCGGCTACCGTATCCACGAGGTCCTCGGGAACGGGGATTTCGTGGAACGATTTGCCCTGGGTCGCGTCGTCCCACACAATGGCTTTGCCAGTCAGCAGGTCAACTACGCCTTTGAAGGTATCTTCAGCGCCAATCGGAATCTGGAGTGGCACGGGGTTAGCGCCCAGCTTCTCCTTGATTTCGTTTACGGCTTTGAAGAAGTCGGCACCTGCACGGTCCATCTTGTTGACGAAGCAGATGCGGGGCACCTTGTACTTGTCAGCCTGACGCCATACAGTTTCCGACTGCGGCTCCACACCGGATACAGCACAGAACAACGCCACAGCGCCGTCGAGCACGCGCAACGAGCGCTCCACCTCTACGGTAAAGTCTACGTGACCGGGGGTGTCAATCAGGTTGATTTTGTACTGCTTGGTGCTTTCAACTGGTTCGCCGTTGGCGTCAGTCGGGTAGTTCCAGAAGGTGGTAGTAGCGGCCGAGGTAATGGTGATACCCCGCTCCTGCTCCTGCTCCATCCAGTCCATCGTGGCGGCACCTTCGTGCACCTCCCCGATTTTGTGGGTCTTACCGGTATAGTAGAGAATGCGCTCCGACGTGGTGGTTTTACCGGCGTCGATGTGCGCCATAATCCCGATATTCCGGAGGTATTGCAGATCTTTATTTACAGCCATTGGTTCAATGAGTGAGTAAGTGAATGAGTGAATGAGTGAGGCGAATGAATAGTTCAGTTCCTGAACTTCGCTCCGTTACTCATCCGCTTATTCGCCACTTAGAAACGGAAGTGCGAGAAGGCCTTGTTGGCTTCCGCCATCCGATGCGTGTCGTCCTTTTTCTTCACGGCAGCACCTTCCCCTTTCGCGGCGGCAATGATTTCGCCGGCCAGCTTATCTTTCATGGTCTTTTCACCACGGCGACGAGCATACTGAATCAGCCACTTCGAGCCAACAGCAATCCGACGGTCGGGACGAACTTCGATCGGCACCTGGAAGGTAGCACCACCTACGCGGCGGCTCTTCACTTCTACGGTCGGCATCACGTTGTTCAGGGCTTTGCGCCACATCTCCACGCCGCTTTCCTTGGTGCGCGCTTCTACCAGCTCGCAGGCGTCGTAGAAAATGGTGTAGGCCAGGTTTTTCTTCCCGTCATACATCATATAGTTGACGAAACGGGTTACCAGCGTCTCCTTGTATTTGGGGTCGGGCAGGAGGATGCGCTTCTTTGGTTTTGACTTTCTCATGGGTGTAGAAATGAGTTGAGGTAGCGGGCAAGTGGGATAAGAACCATGTGCTATCCAGCACTTCGCACTACCTCACTCGGTTTCAATTACTTTTTCTTCTTAGCGGGAGCACCTTTGCCGGCAGCGGCTGCCTGGCCGGGCTTCGGACGCTTGGCTCCGTATTTCGAACGGCGCTGAGTACGGCCGTTTACACCAGCCGTATCGAGGGCACCGCGGATGATGTGGTAACGCACGCCGGGCAAATCTTTCACCCGACCACCACGAATCAGCACGATGCTGTGCTCCTGCAGGTTGTGGCCTTCACCGGGGATGTAGGCGTTTACTTCTTTGCCGTTGGTGAGGCGCACGCGGGCTACCTTACGCATAGCCGAGTTCGGCTTCTTAGGCGTGGTGGTGTACACACGGGTGCATACGCCACGGCGCTGCGGGCACGAGTCAAGGGCCGGCGACTTCGACTTGGTCGTCAGCTTCTCGCGGCCTTTTCGTACTAACTGGTTGATAGTAGGCATTTACGGAATGTTTTGTCAAGGAGGGTTCTCTCCCAAAAATTAGGCTTGCAAAGGTAGAAAAGATGCTGACCAATAGCAAACCGGTTGAGATAGTTTGTTTTAGGAGTCAACATCAGCCCATTGTAGGGGCGTGGCTTGCCCCCGCCCCTACTTTCTTCCCTACTATTACGCTTCCCCCATCGTGCCACCAAAGCCCATCGGGTAAGCGGGCGTATCGCTCTGGGGCTTGATATTGCCGTGAGCCTGCTCGAACCGCTCGATGTTCTCTGCCAGTGCTGCTTGCAAACGCTTGGCGTGCTCGGGCGTGAGGATGATGCGCGACTTTACCTTGGCCTTGGGCAGGCCCGGCATCAGCCGGATAAAGTCAATCACAAACTCACTGCTGCTGTGGGCAATCATGGCCAGGTTGGCGTACTCGCCCTCGGCTATTTCCTCCGACAGCTCGATGTTGATGGCGTTCGGGTCCTGCGGCTGGGCCGCGTCGGGGTTCTGGGGTTCGGTGGGTTGGTTCATGAGGTTAGGTTTTTGCGGTCGGCCTTTAGTTGCCGACGCTTTTGTTTAGCGGTAGAGATTGTGAAAACGCAAATGATGACGGTTAAGCCTACACTGATATAGTCAATGAAATTAAAGCTATTCGAATCAGCCTGACTGTTGTAGCTATTGACACATAATATCAAGCACATGATAGTTGGTATGCGAGCAGCCAGCTTGCACCTACAATAAGCAGTAGATACCGCATCAGTTTTCAGGTTAGCTAAACCGTCAAAGCTAAAAAGAAAACCCCAGCCGAATCACTTCGGCTGGGGTTTTCTCGTTTACTCACTTCCGCAGATTACTCTGCCGATACCTCGCGCTTGGCGCGCGATGGACGCTTGGTAGGCGTGGCAGCCTCCTCGGCCTTGGCGGCCTGAGCAGCTTCCATCTCTTCCTTCGAGCCCACAATCTGGCGGGTGTACTCGCGCAGACCGGTACCGGCCGGGATGAGGTGGCCCACAATCACGTTCTCCTTGAGGCCCAGCAGTTCGTCGGCCTTGCCACGGATGGCGGCTTCCGACAGCACCTTGGTCGTCTCCTGGAAGGAAGCGGCCGAGATGAACGACTGGGTGCCCAACGACGCCTGGGTGATACCCTGGAGCGTCGGACGCGAAACCGAAGGTTGGGCGTCGCGCACTTCGACCAGCGTCAGGTCGCGGCGGCGCAGGCTGCTGTTCTCGTCGCGCAGACGACGAGCCGTTACAATCTGGCCGGGCTTGAAGTTGCTCGAATCACCGGCAGTCGTTACCACTTTCATGTCGATGATGGTATCATTCTCTTCCATGAAGATAATCTTGTCGATTACCTGATGTTCGAGGAACGACGTGTCACCGGCGTCGAGGATAACTACCTTCTGCATCATCTGGCGGACGACCACCTCGATGTGCTTGTCGTTGATCTTCACACCCTGCAAGCGGTACACTTCCTGAATTTCGTTCACGAGGTATTCCTGCACGGCACCCGGACCCTGAATGCTCAGGATATCGGACGGCGTAATGGCCCCATCGGAGAGCGGCGAACCAGCGCGGATGAAGTCGTTGTCCTGCACCAGAATGTGCTTCGACAGCGGCACCATGTACTTCTTCTTGACGCCGTCTTTCGACTCGACAAAGATTTCACGGTTACCACGCTTCACCGTACCATAGGTTACCACGCCATCGATTTCGGCCACAACAGCCGGGTTCGATGGGTTACGGGCTTCGAAGAGTTCCGTAACGCGGGGCAGACCACCGGTAATGTCGCGGGTTTTGCCCACGGCACGCGGAATCTTGGCCAGAATCTGACCAGCCTTGATTTTCTGGCCGTTCTCCACATTGATGTGGGAACCCACCGGAATGCTGTAGGCCTTCTGTCCCTCCTCGTCGCCCTTTTTGCCGGGGCGCACGATGATGGCGGGGTTCTGGTCCTTGGCCGACTTGGATTCGATAATCACCTTCTCGCGGTGACCCGTCTGCTCGTCCGACTCCTCCCGATAAGTGATACCATCAATAATGGCATCGTACACAACGGCACCATCAAACTCGGCCAGAATAACGGCGTTGTAAGGGTCCCAATTATTGAGCTCCTGGCCCTTCTCTACCTCCTGGCCTTCATCGACCAGCAGGAACGAGCCGTAGGGCACGTGGTTCGAGATGAACACCTTGCCGGTGCCCTTCTCGACGATACGGATTTCGCCCGAACGACCCATCACCACTTTGCCCTTCACGCCTTCGTCGGTCAGGGTATCCACGGTGCGGATGTCTTCGAACTCGACCACGCCCGCGAACTTAGCGCGGATGCTGGCTTCTACGGCAATGTTGGAGGCCGTACCACCTACGTGGAAAGTACGCAGCGTGAGCTGAGTACCGGGCTCGCCAATGGACTGAGCGGCAATTACACCTACTGCCTCACCGCGCTGGACCATGCGGCCCGACGAAAGGTTACGGCCGTAGCACTTGGCGCAGATACCACGCTTGCTTTCGCAGGTCAGTACCGAGCGAATCTCCACCGACTCGATGCTCGTGGCATCGATGCGACGGGTGGTTTCCTCCACGATTTCCTCACCGGCTTCCAGAATCACTTCGTCGGTGAGCGGGTCCACGATATCGTGAACGGCCACGCGACCCAAGATCCGCTCGGCCAACGGCTCCACGATGTCCTCGTTATCCTTCAAGGCGAAGGTTTCGATACCGCGCAACGTGCCGCAATCCGGCTCGTTCACGATAACGTCCTGCGATACGTCCACCAGACGACGGGTCAGGTAGCCGGCGTCAGCCGTCTTCAGAGCCGTGTCGGCCAAACCTTTCCGGGCACCGTGGGTCGAGATAAAGTACTCGATTACGTCCAGACCTTCTTTGAAGTTAGACAGAATCGGGTTCTCGATAATCTCGCCAATCGAACCCTGGAGCGACTTCTGCGGCTTGGCCATCAGCCCCCGCATACCGCCGAGCTGACGAATCTGCTCGCGCGAACCCCGGGCACCGGAGTGCATCATCATGTAAATCGAGTTGAAGCCCTGGTTCTCCTTTTCGAGGCGACCCATGAGGGTTTCAGTGATTTGGTTGTTGATACGCGTCCAGATGTCAATAACCTGGTTGTACCGCTCGTTGTCGGTAATCAGACCCATCTGGTAGTTCTGGGTTACCGCTTTCACGTCGTTCTGCGCCTGCAGTACCAGCTCATCCTTCTCCTTAGGAATCTGGATGTCGCCCAGACCCATCGACAGACCACCTTTGTAAGCTGACTGGAAGCCCAGCGTCTTGATGTCGTCGAGGAACTGCGCGGTGCGGGCCATGCCGGTGCGCTTGAAGACCATCGAGATGATCTGCTGGAGCTTCTTCTTGGTGAGCAGCTCATCCACGAAACCTACCTCAGCGGGCACGAGCTGGTTGAACAGCACGCGGCCAGCCACAGTCTCCACGATTTTAGTCACGAGGTTATCCTCCTCGTCGCGAATCTGGGTGCGCACCTTGATGTAGGCGTGCTTGGAGAGGCGGTTTTCGTTGAGGGCAATTACTACTTCCTCATCGGAGTAGAACACCATGCCTTCGCCCTGAATCGTTTCCTCGGGTGTGGTACGCTTGCCCTTGGTTACGTAGTAAAGGCCCAGGACCATGTCCTGCGACGGTACCGCGATGGGCGCGCCGTTGGCCGGGTTCAGGATGTTGTGCGAGGCCAGCATGAGCATGGAGGCTTCCAGGATAGCGGCCGGCCCGAGGGGCACGTGCACAGCCATCTGGTCACCGTCAAAGTCAGCGTTGAAGGCCGTACAAACGAGGGGGTGCAGCTGGATAGCCTTGCCCTCGATGAGGCGCGGCTGGAACGCCTGGATACCCAAGCGGTGCAGCGTAGGAGCGCGGTTGAGCAATACTGGGTGGCCTTTCAGCACGTTCTCCAGAATGTCCCATACCACGGCGTCCTTGCGGTCCACGATTTTCTTGGCCGACTTCACCGTTTTCACGATGCCGCGCTCGATGAGCTTGCGGATGATGAACGGCTTGAACAGTTCGGCTGCCATATTCTTGGGCAGACCGCACTCGTGCAGCTTCAACTCGGGACCTACTACAATAACCGAACGACCGGAATAGTCGACCCGCTTACCGAGCAGGTTCTGACGGAAACGGCCCTGCTTGCCTTTCAGCATATCGGACAGCGACTTCAGGGCCCGGTTGCCTTCGGCGCGCACGGCATTCACCTTCCGCGAGTTGTCGAAGAGCGAGTCCACGGCTTCCTGCAACATGCGCTTCTCGTTCCGCAGAATCACCTCGGGAGCCTTGATTTCGATCAGGCGCTTGAGGCGGTTGTTGCGGATGATCACGCGACGGTACAGGTCGTTCAGGTCGGAGGTAGCGAAACGGCCACCGTCGAGCGGAACCAAGGGGCGCAGTTCCGGCGGAATTACGGGCACCATGCGGATAACCATCCACTCGGGGCGGTTCTCCACGCGGGTGGCCGCGTCACGGAACGCTTCCACCACACGCAGACGCTTGAGGGCCTCGGCCTTCCGCTGCTGCGACGTTTCGTGGGCGGCGGAATCCCGCAGCGAGTAGCTCAGTTCATCAAGGTTGATGCGCTCGAGCAGCATTTGCAGCGCCTCGGCACCCATCCGGGCGATGAACTTGTTCGGGTCGTCGTTCGGCAGCATCTGGTTCTCCCGGGGGAGCTTGTCGATGATGTCGAGGTATTCGTCCTCGGTCAGAAAGTCGAGCTGCTGCACGCCTTCCTCAGCCAGCAGGCCCGGCTGTACTACGGCGTAGCGCTCATAGTAAATGATTTGGTCGAGCTTTTTGGTGGGCAGGCCCAGCAGGTAGCCGATTTTATTGGGCAGGGACTTAAAGTACCAGATATGCGCTACGGGCACCACCAGTTCGATGTGGCCCATCCGCTCCCGGCGAACTTTCTTCTCGGTCACCTCCACGCCGCAACGGTCGCAGATGATGCCCTTGTAGCGGATGCGCTTGTATTTGCCGCAGTGGCATTCCCAGTCTTTCACCGGACCGAAAATCCGTTCGCAGAACAGACCGCCCATCTCGGGCTTGTAGGTCCGGTAGTTGATCGTCTCGGGCTTCACTACTTCGCCGTTCGACCGCTCCAGAATGGATTCGGGCGAGGCCAGCGAAATGGTGACTTTCGAGAAGTCCTGTACCAGTTTCTTGTTTTTTGCAAACGCCATGTGTGGAAGCTATTAGCTGTTGGCTTTGTGGGCTATTCAGAATAATCGGCCCTTCTTAAGAAGAGTCCGAAAAACCAGAACAGTTCGACTCTGCTAAAAGTGCTCTGTCGGTCGGATAGGTACGCCGGGCAGTAGATTCGAGCAGGTCTGGTAAATAACAGTTTGGCTTTGGGCAAAGCCAAACTTGGTACGGGCGGCCAGGGTCGGCAGCGGGGTCGTTCGGACCATATCTCGAAACGACGCCGACCAAGGCTGCAATCGGTTTCCCGAACCGCGTATAGCAAAACGCTCGAAAGCGGGAGCTGCCAGCGTCAGAACGCCGGCAACTCCCCTTTTCAACCGTTAGTCAAGCGTGATTTCCAGGGCCAGACCGCGCAACTCGTGAATGAGTACGTTGAACGACTCGGGGATATTCGGCTTGGGCAGAATGTCGCCTTTTACAATGGCTTCGTACGCCTTAGCCCGACCTACCACGTCATCCGACTTCACCGTCAGGATTTCCTGGAGGACGTTGGAAGCGCCGAAGGCTTCCAGCGCCCACACTTCCATCTCGCCAAAGCGCTGACCACCGAACTGGGCCTTACCACCCAGCGGCTGCTGGGTAATGAGCGAGTACGGGCCAATGGAACGGGCGTGCATCTTGTCATCCACCAGGTGACCCAGTTTCAGCATGTAGATAACACCCACCGTTACCGGCTGGTCGAAGCGCTGACCCGTCAGGCCGTCGTGCAAATACGCACGACCCCAGTCGGGCAAACCGGCTTCGGTCAGTTCCTTGGCTACTTCGTCCTCGGTGGCACCGTCGAAAATCGGGGTAGCGTAGGTACGGCCCATTTTCAGACCGGCCCAGCCGAGTACGGTTTCGTAGATCTGACCGATGTTCATCCGGCTTGGTACACCAAGCGGGTTGAGTACGATGTCCATGGGAGTGCCGTCGGGCAGGAAAGGCATGTCCTCATCGCGCACGATGCGGGCTACCACCCCTTTGTTACCGTGACGACCAGCCATCTTGTCACCTACCTTCAGCTTGCGCTTCTTGGCGATGTACACTTTGGCCAGCTGCACAATACCAGCGGGCAGTTCGTCGCCAACCTCCAGCGTGAACCGGTCGCGCTTGAAGCGGGCCGTGATGGTGTTACGGCGCTTGGCGTAGTTCTTCACCAGGTCCAGCACCATCCCGTTTACGCGGGCATCGGCGGTCCAGCCTTCCAGCACGAGGTCTTTGAACATGTTCACCTCCTCGGGCACGGCGTAATTGCTCTCGTCCTTGTAGGGGTTCTTCTCGGGGAAGAGGTTTTCGGCCACGTTCTTCTTGCCGAACTTCGCCCCTTTGGTGATGATTTCGTCACCGAACTTGTGCTTCACGCCCTGGGAGGTTTTGCCTTCCAGCAGCTGGGTCAGCTTCTCCACCATCACGGCTTTGATGCCGCGCAGCTCGCGAGCGTACGACTCCTTCAGCTCTTCGACTTCCTTCTTGGACTTGGCCCGCAGGTTTTTGTCTTTTTTAGGACGTGAGAACAGCTTGGTGCCGATAACCACCCCTTGCAGGGACGGCGGTGCCTTAAGGGAGGCGTCTTTCACGTCGCCGGCCTTGTCGCCGAAGATGGCGCGGAGCAGCTTCTCTTCCGGGGTCGGGTCGGTTTCGCCCTTGGGCGTAATCTTACCGATCAGAATGTCGCCTTCCTTCACCTCGGCGCCCAGACGGATGATACCGTTGTCGTCGAGGTTGCGCACGGCTTCTTCGCTCACGTTCGGAATTTCCGAGGTCAGCTCTTCTTCGCCGCGCTTGGTTTCGCGCACTTCCAGCTCAAACTCCTCAATGTGAATCGAGGTGAAAATGTCGTCGCGCACTACTTTCTCCGAGATGACAATGGCATCCTCAAAGTTGTAGCCCTGCCACGGCATGAACGCCACCTGCATGTTGCGGCCCAGGGCCAGCTCGCCTTTGTTGGTGCCGTAGCCTTCGCACAGCACTTGGCCCTTGCTCACCCGTTCGCCCGTTTTCACGAGCGGCGTCAGGTTGATGCAGGTATCTTGGTTGGTACGGCGGAACTTGATCAGGTCGTAGGAAATCCGTTCAGCATCGAAGCTGACCAGAATTTCGTCCGCCGTCAGGTCGTACTTCACGATGATACGGTTGGCATCCACGTAGTCGATAACCCCGTCGCCCTCCGCTACCACCAGGGTGCGGGAGTCGGTGGCTACGCGGCCTTCGAGGCCGGTACCCACGATGGGGGCTTCGGCCTTGAGCAGCGGAACTGCCTGGCGCTGCATGTTCGAGCCCATCAGGGCGCGGTTAGCATCGTCGTGCTCCAGGAACGGAATCAGCGAAGCAGCTACCGATACAATCTGGTTCGGCGCTACGTCCATGTAGCTGTACTCCTCGGGGCCTACCACGGGGAAGTCACCCTCGAAGCGGCCTTTTACCAGGTCCTTGATGAAGTTACCGTCCTCATCAATCAGGGCGTTGGCCTGGGCAATGTGGTGGGTATCTTCCTCCTCGGCGGTTAGGTACTTCACGTTCTCCGTCATGTCCACTTTGCCGTTGAGGGCAGTGCGGTAGGGCGTTTCGATGAAGCCCATCGAGTTCACGCGGGCATGCACGCACAGCGACGAAATCAGACCAATGTTGGGTCCTTCCGGCGTTTCGATGGTGCAGAGGCGGCCGTAGTGGGTGTAGTGAACGTCCCGTACTTCGAAACCAGCCCGTTCGCGGCTCAGACCTCCCGGCCCCAGTGCCGATACGCGACGCTTGTGCGTCACCTCGGCCAGCGGGTTGGTCTGGTCCATGAACTGCGACAACTGGTTGGTGCCGAAGAACGAATTAATCACGCTCGATAGCGTCCGGGCGTTGATCAGGTCAACCGGCTTGAAGTCCTCGTTGTCGCGCACGTTCATGCGCTCCTTGATGGTCCGGGCCATCCGGGCCAGGCCCACGCCGAACTGCGAGTATAGCTGCTCGCCTACCGTGCGTACCCGGCGGTTGCTCAAGTGGTCAATGTCGTCGACAATGGCCTTCGAGTTGATCAGACCGATCAGGTACTTCACGATGAGCACGATGTCCTCATTGGTCAGCACGCGCGCCTCCCAACCGGTATCGATACCCAGCTTCTTATTAATACGGTAGCGGCCTACGTCGCCGAGGTCGTAACGCTTGTCCGAGAAAAACAGCTTCTGGATGATGTCGCGGGCCGTTTCTTCGTCGGGCGCCTCCGTGTTCCGGAGCTGACGATAGATTTGCTCCACGGCTTCCTTCTCCGAGTTGGAGTTGTCCTTTTGCAGCGTATTGTAAATGATTGCGTAGTCGGCAATATTCACGTTCTCGCGGTGCAGAATGACCGACTTGGCCCCGGCGTTGAGGATGATGTCGATATCTTCCTCCGCAATTTCGGAGTCGCGCTCCATGAGCACCTCGTTGCGGTCAATCGAAACCACTTCGCCGGTGTCCTCGTCCACGAAGTCCTCGGTCCAGGTGCGCAGCACCCGGGCAGCCAGCTTGCGGCCAACGGCTTTTTTGAGGTTCTTCTTGTCGGCCTTCACCTCTTCCGACAGCCCGAACAAGTCAAGAATGTCTTTGTCGGTGCCGTAGCCGATGGCGCGGAGCAGGGTCGTAACCGGGAATTTCTTCTTCCGGTCGATGTAGGCGTACATCACGTTGTTCACGTCCGTGGCGAATTCAATCCACGAGCCCTTGAACGGGATAATGCGGGCCGAATACAGCTTGGTGCCGTTGGTGTGCTTGCTCTGGGCAAAGAACACGCCCGGCGAGCGGTGCAGCTGCGATACAATCACGCGCTCGGCCCCGTTGATAACGAACGAGCCTTTCTCAGTCATGTAGGGAATATTTCCCAGGAACACTTCCTGCTCAATCGTTTCGAAGTCTTCGTTATCCGAATCATTGCAGACCAAACGGAGCTTGGCCTTCAGGGGTACGGAATAGGTCAGGCCCCGGTCAATGCACTCGTCAACGGAGTACTTCGGCGGGTCCACATGGTAGTCCATGAAGGTCAGCACGAAGTTTTCGCGCGAGTCCGAAATCGGAAAATTCTCGGCAAATACTTTAAAAAGGCCCTCATCGGTCCGGTTCTCAGCAGCCGTTTCCAGCTGGAAGAAGTCCATGAACGAGCGTACCTGCACGTCCAGGAAGTCCGGGTACTCAATAACCTTTTTAATCTTGGCGAAGTTGATCCGCTCGTCAGCTGCCTGCAATTTTTGCAGGCCGGTCTGTGCTTTCGGTGTAGCCAATGTATGTGGGGTTAGGAAATGGATACTTGGAGAATCCAGGCCAGGCGGAGGACAGAATCCTCGGCTTGGCAAAAAATGTCAGAATTTAGTAGACACGCCGAAGCGCAAAGCAATACTAGTAGCACTTTGCGCTGGCCCGTCCGTAGCCGCGAAAAGCCGCAAAGCGGCGCGTAAACGGACTTCCGACTAGGTTGTGGCCTACAAACAGGAAAAGACCTGGCTTAGTTGCCAGGCCTCTCCTAATTTGCTGGTTGTTAGAGCAGGCAGCAGAAATTACTTAATCTCTACTTCGGCGCCGGCTTCTTCCAACTGCTTTTTCAGGCCTTCAGCCTCGTCCTTGGAAACACCTTCCTTCAGGGCCTTAGGGGCACCGTCAACCAATTCCTTGGCTTCCTTCAGGCCGAGGCCGGTCAGGTCTTTCACCAGTTTCACTACGGCCAGCTTGGCACCGCCAGCAGCTTTCAGGATCACGTCGAAGGTAGTTTTCTCCTCGGGAGCTTCAGCAGCAGCAGCAGCAGGACCAGCAACAGCGGCGGCAGCAGCTGGCTCGATGCCGTACTCATCCTTCAGGATGGTAGCCAACTCGTTTACTTCTTTTACCGTCAGGCTAACGAGCTGCTCGGCGAATGCTTTCAAATCTGCCATTTCTGTAGATTGTTAAAAAGGGGGGGTTGTTGGAAAAAATTTGTATTGCGTATCGGGCACGTAGCAGAGTATTCAATACGGTGCAGCGAGACTCAAAATAGATTCTGGCTCAGCACAGATACGGCTTACTCACTACTACCTACTCCATACTGACTTGAAAAAGACGAGCAGTGGTTAGCCTGCAACCTCTTCTTTTTCGGAAAGCGTTTTGAGGATGCCAGCCAGCTTGGTACCACCGCTCGACAGAGCAGAGATAACATTTTTGGCAGGCGACTGGAGCAAACCGATGATTTCACCGATGAGTTCCGTCTTGCCTTTCAGCGTGCTGAGGGTGCTTAACTGGTCGTGACCGATGTAGATGCCAGCATCTACGTAAGCCCCTTTCAGCGAGGGCCGAACCTTGGCAGTTTTGCTGTAGTTCTGAGCCTTGTGGAACTCCTGCATCAGCTTGGCCGGCGCGTTGCCCGACTCTTTCGAGAACAGGATACCCGACTGGCCTACCAGTGCCGCGTCCATCTCCGTCGTGTCCACTTCGAGGGTGTCGAGGGCTTTGCGGATGAACGTGTTCTTGTACACCTTGAACTCCATGCCGCGGTTGTAGCACAACCGGCGGAATTCGTTGATTTTCGCCACCGACATTCCCGACGCATCGGCAATGTAGAACGCGTTGTGCGATTGAAACTTCTCGCTCAACTCGTCGACGAGGGCTTGTTTTTCTTCCCGGATCATACGTCGTGTTGATTAAGGTTAGGCGGAAGTTACCGAAGTGTCAACCGGTACACCGGGCGACATCGTGCTCGAGAGCGTGATGCTCTTGATGTAGGTGCCTTTGGCCGACGAAGGCTTCAGACGCAACAGCGTCTGAATAACCTCGATGGCGTTTTCAGCCAGCTTCTGGTCGTCGAACGATACCTTGCCAACCGAGCAGTGAATGATACCGGTTTTGTCAACTTTGAAGTCGATTTTACCAGCCTTCACTTCCTGCACCGCTTTGGCTACGTCAGTCGTTACTGTACCCGACTTGGGGTTTGGCATCAGACCACGGGGACCGAGCACGCGGCCCAGACGACCCACTTTGGCCATTACCGCCGGCATCGTGATGATAACGTCGATGTCCGTCCATCCTTTCTCGATCTTGGCGATGTAGTCGTCCAGACCAACGAAATCGGCGCCAGCTGCGGTAGCTTCGGCTTCTTTGTCGGGCGTAACGAGGGCCAGAACGCGAACGGTTTTGCCGGTGCCGTGGGGCAGCGTGGCCACGCCACGTACCATCTGGTCAGCTTTGCGGGGGTCTACGCCCAGGCGAACATCGATATCAACTGAGGCGTCGAATTTCGTGTAGGTGATATCCTTCACGATTTTGGCAGCCTCCACCAGAGTCCGAACTTCGGTCAGGTCGTGCTTGGCAAGGGCTTCCTTGCGTTTTTTGCTAATTGCCATGTCTTCTCCGTTGTTAAATTATTCAGCAAAAGGAGAAGCGCCCGACACGGTGATGCCCATGCTGCGCGCCGTACCAGCCACCTGCTTCATGGCCGACTCTACCTTAAAGGCATTCAGGTCGGGCATTTTGGTTTCGGCAATGGTGCGAACCTGGTCCCATGACACCGACCCAACCTTGTTCCGGTTAGGCTCTTTCGAACCGCTCTGGAGCTTAGCAGCTTCCATGAGCAAAACCGGCACGGGGGGGGTCTTCACCACGAAGTCGAACGACTTGTCGGTGTACATGGTGATGAGTACAGGACAAACTTGGCCGGCCTTATCCTGGGTGCGCGCATTGAACTGCTTGCAGAACTCCATGATGTTAAGGCCTTTGCTACCAAGTGCAGGTCCAACCGGCGGCGCGGGATTCGCGGCACCTCCCTTTATCTGAAGCTTCAGATAACCTCTAATTTCCTTGGCCATTTGGTTTGTAAGGCTTCGGATGCGGCATCGTAACACGCCACCTCCTCAGTTTTTTGATTGCTCCTAAAAGTGGAAGCACCACCGGTCCGGAGCGGATAACCGATGACGTATGCTGAACGGGTTGCTGGTGACTGGTTGTTGGTCCGTGCGAAACTGATCGGCAACCAACAACTAGTTCCTGACAACTATTCCAGTTCCTTCTCGACCTGCGTGTAGCTAAGCTCCATAGGAGTGCTACGGCCGAATATTTTCACGATTACATTGAGCTTCTTGCGCTCCTCGAACACTTCGGACACGGTGCCCGACATGCCTGCGAAACCGCCGTCCACGATTTTAACCAGTTCTCCCACCACGAATGGTGTTTCCAGCGTGGCCGTCTGCTCTTCGGCTTCGTCCACAATCCCGAGGATGCGGTTAACTTCCGAAATGTGCAGGGGCACCGGCTTCATGTTCTGGTTAGCGGCCTTGCCCTCCTTGTCGGAGAGGAAGCCGATGATACCCGGCGTGCTGGTGATGATGTGGTCCACCTCGCCGTGGGTCAAGTCGGCGTGGATGATGATATAGCCGGGGTACAGGTTCCGCTCGCGTACGCGCTTCTTGCCGTTGCGCATCTCAAACACCTTCTCCACCGGAATCAATACCTGAGGAACCAACTCCGACAGCCCGTGGCGGCCGATTTCAGTTTCCAGGTAAGTCTTGGCTTTCTTCTCCTGTCCGCTAACCGAGCGGACTACGTACCATTTCAATTCGCCCATTGTCGTCGTATCTGCTGCCGATTAAAGGAACGAATTATAGAAAGCCTCTAGGCCTTCCTTGAAAATCACATCCATCACCCCTACCACTACCGCGAACAGGAAGGAGCCCAACAGCACCAAGCCGGCGCTCTTCTGTAATTCTTCCAGCGAAGGCCACGTCACCTTGTAGCGCATCTCTTCGGAAGTCTCCCGGATATAGTTGCTCAGTTTGCTCATGATAGTGGCACCGGTTAGGTGGTTAAAACTACGGCTGCCGAAGCAGCCGTCAGTCTTGGTGGCACGGGCGGAGAGATTCGAACTCCCATCAAAGGTTTTGGAGACCTCTATTCTACCCTTGAACTACGCCCGTGGATGCGTCCCGATCGGCCAAGGTGCCGGATTGGGACTGCAAATGTAGGTAACTCTTTAAACAAAACAAATCCGCCCCCGAAATTTTCGAGGGCGGATTGGCTTATTCACGCAATTTTCAAGAGAAAATTACTCAGTGATTTCGGTTACCTGACCGGCACCTACCGTCCGGCCACCCTCACGGATAGCGAAACGCAGGCCTTTCTCCATAGCTACCGAGTTGATCAGCTCAACCGAGATAGTTACGTTGTCACCGGGCATTACCATTTCTACACCCTCGGCCAGCATGATGATGCCGGTTACGTCGGTGGTGCGGAAATAGAACTGCGGACGGTAGTTGTTGAAGAACGGCGTGTGACGGCCACCTTCCTCTTTCGAGAGTACGTACACCTCCGCCTTGAACTTGGTGTGAGGCTTAACCGAACCGGGCTTGCAGATAACCATACCACGACGGATGGCTTCTTTTTCAATACCACGGAGCAGCAGACCTACGTTGTCACCAGCTTCGCCACGATCCAGAATCTTGCGGAACATCTCCACACCGGTTACAGTCGACTTGAGGTTCTCAGCACCCATGCCGAGAATCTCTACCTGCTCACCGGAGTTGATGATGCCACGCTCGATACGGCCGGTAGCTACGGTTCCACGGCCGGTGATAGAGAACACGTCCTCTACGGGCATCAGGAAGGGCAGGTCGGTCAGACGAGCAGGAATCGGAATGAAGCTATCAACAGCGTCCATCAGCTCCTCGATCTTGGGAACCCAGTTGGCATCGCCATTCAGGCCACCCAGAGCCGAGCCCTGAATTACGGGGATGTTGTCGCCGTCGAAGTCGTAGAACGAAAGCAGCTCACGGATTTCCATTTCCACCAGCTCGAGGAGCTCGGGGTCATCGACCATGTCTACTTTGTTCATGAACACCACCAGCTGGGGAACACCTACCTGGCGAGCGAGCAGGATGTGCTCACGCGTCTGGGGCATTGGGCCGTCGGTGGCGGCTACCACGAGGATAGCACCGTCCATCTGGGCAGCACCCGTTACCATGTTCTTCACGTAGTCAGCGTGACCGGGGCAGTCAACGTGAGCATAGTGACGATTTACGGTAGAGTACTCTACGTGCGATGTGTTGATCGTGATACCACGCTCTTTTTCTTCGGGCGCATTATCGATCGAAGAGAAGTCGCGCTTGGCAGCCAGACCCTTGTTAGCCAGTACCATGGTGATGGCGGCAGTGAGGGTAGTCTTGCCGTGGTCCACGTGACCAATCGTGCCGATGTTTACGTGCGGCTTGGACCGGTCAAAATTTTCTTTAGCCATTGTAAAGAGATTAAGAGGAATTTTGAGGTGAAGAGGGGGAAACGCGACTTGACTATACAGTAAGAAAGCGAAACGCAGCTCCGTTTAGTAGAGGACTGCACGTCGCTTTTCTAGGCTGACAGTTCCGAACGGTGCAGTCGCGCTGCCCCGTTGGTACTCGTAATTCTGAGCCATTTATGGGATTTGAACCCATGACCTCTTCCTTACCAAGGAAGTGCTCTACCACTGAGCTAAAACGGCTTAAAGTAATATTCAGCAAAGATACGACAGGTGAAGAACAATTACCAGCCCCCCGTAACGAGGCGGTTGCTACCTGCCCATTCTGAGCATCGAGCGGGAGACGAGGTTCGAACCCGCGACCTGCAGCTTGGAAGGCTGCCGCTCTACCAGCTGAGCTACTCCCGCGTGTGAGATAAAGCAAGGAAGTCTGAAAGGAGAGAAGCTCTCTTTCCGGCCCGAAGGACCAGTCCGTTAACTTCTCACCTTTCAAAATTTCTCGTCTTAAAAACCGTGGGGGGAGAAGGATTCGAACCTTCGAAAGCTTACGCTAACAGAGTTACAGTCTGTCCCATTTGGCCGCTCTGGAACCCCCCCGGCTTGTATTTGCACGGCCGTTTGCCGCGCCACTCCTTTCCTTACGTTCGTAGCCGAGGCTGTTGTTGTGTGGATTGGAGCTGCAAAATTAGGAGGTTTCTGGTGTAAGTCAAATCTTCCGGCAAAAAGCTTTTTCCGGCCTGCCTCCTTTTTCGCTCTGGCGGCGCGGCGCTGGCAGGGTAATTATCTGACTACCTAGCATAAGCGCCCGACTCGGATGAGCCGCATCCCGAGAAAAAAAGTTTTATTTTTTTTACTGGAGCAGCGCGTACATCGCCTTCAGGTCGTTATCCTTCTCCTTATTGCGGATATCCTGCAACGTCGTTTTGAGCACCGGCATACTGGCGACCAGCTCGTGCAGCCCCTTGTAGGCTCCGAGGCGAACATACACCTGGGGATGGGTACGGGCCAGGGTTTCGAGGCGCTGAATGCCTTTCTCCCGCTCGATGGGGGGCATCCGTTTCATCAGCATTCCGAAGTTTTCGAGCAGTACGTAGAGCACTTCCGGGGGCGCATCCTGGCTGCGTTGCAGAAACCAGGGGTAATCATCGAGCGTACCATTCAGCCCGTAGTACCCCGACAGGGCGGTGAGCAGGGACGGGTTCCGGGTGTTCTGGAGGGCTGCTATCTGAGTGCGGGTAGCAGACGTGGGGGCTTTGGCCAGCGCCACCACGGCCGCTCCTACCACGGCGTAAGAGCTGTCCTTGAGTGCCAGATTGTAGACGTCACTGAAATCCTCGTTGGGAAATGAGGAAAGCACGCTGATAGCGGTAGCCCGCACGGTGCCCTTCTTCTCGTTGAGCGCGACGCGCTGCAAATCTTTGCGCACAACGCTGCCCTCGGCCCCGCGGTAACGCCGCAGCCCCTCAAGGGCCGTCGTGCGGGTGGCCCAGAACGGGTCGTTGAGGGCACTACGAAAGGCCGAGCTCACCAACAAGTCGCCGGATTTACTCCGCAGCCCCTGAATGGCCTGAAACTTCTGTAGGTACCCGCGGGCGTGATTGAGCTGATAGAGTAACTCCTCCTGGCTCTGCACTTCGTCGATGTCGGCCAGCAAAATCCCAGGGTCATCAAACTTGACCAGCGCTGGCTTGGAGCTGGCCGGCAGGCGGAAGGTCTGATCCGCCTTCGTGATGAGAATGCGATGCTCGGTAGACTGGTTGTTGCCGCTCCAGGTGGCCACACTGATGGGCAGCCGGTAGACGGGCTGGTAGAGCGTATCCTGGACTTGCTGCACTCGTAGCAGTACCTGGCTGTTCTCGTAGCTGTGCGTGACGCGCAACTGCGGGTGGCCGCGTTGCAGAAACCACTGGTTGAAGAACCACATCAGGTCTTCGCCAGTCGTTTCCTCGAAGGCAATGCGCAGCTCGGCTATTTCGACGGAGGAGAGCTTGTTCTGGGTCAGGTAGCGACTCAGGGAAGCGAAGAAGGCTTCGTCGCCGACGTAGCTGCGCAGCATGTGCAGTACGCGCCCCCCTTTATCGTAGGAGTGGCGGTCGAACATGTCTTCCTGATTGGCGTAGCGGTAGCGGATCAGGGGTTCGCGCTTGGTCTGGGCCTCATCCAGGTAATTGCGCAGCTTGGTTTGCTGCACCAGAGCGGCGGCATCGGGGCCGTACTTATGCTCGGCCCAGAGCAGCTCCGAATAATCGGCGAAGGATTCGTTTAGCGGCAGGTTGGCCCAGGATTCGGTGGTTACGTAGTCGCCAAACCACTGGTGAAACAGCTCGTGAGCAATCACCGATTCGGAGCCGTCGTAGGTTACATCGGCCAGCTCGCGGGGCGTAAACTGCACCAGCTGCTGCTGAAACGTGGAGGCCGTGGTGTTTTCCATGGCCCCCGACACAAAATCGTGCACGGCCACCTGGGCATACTTGTCCCACGGATAGTCAACCCCTAGCTTTTTGGAGAAGAATTCCAGCATCTCGGGCGTGTTGCCGAACACCTGCTTGGCGGTGTACTGATAGGCCGGGTCCACGTAGTAGTCGACGGGCTTGCCGCGCCACGAGTCCGATACCACGGCAAAGTCGCCGACGGCCATCATGGCCAGGTAAGGGGCGTGGGCCTGGTTTTGTTTCCACGTATCGGTGCGGGTGCCATCGGAGTTGCGGCGCGACGATACGAGCAGCCCGTTAGACAGCGTTTTCTGGCTGCTCTCCACCGTCAGGCTAATTTCCTGGGTCATGCGCTGGTTGGGCCGGTCGATGGTCGGAAACCAGCAGGAACTGCCCTCCGTTTCGCCCTGGGTCCAGACCTGGCGGGGTTTACCCTTCTCATTGCCCAGCGGATTGATAAAGTAGAGGCCCTTGGCTTCCGTAATGGCGTCGCTGCCGCCCTTGGGCAGCTCGTTAGGCTTGGCTACATACTGGATCCGGACCTGGTACTGTTCGGTACGCTGATAGGAGCGGTCCAGGGTGATGGTCAGCTTTTTCTTATCGTAGCTGAATTTCAGATCCTTCCCTTTCTTGGGGCCATTTACCATTTCCACGTTCTTCACGTCGAAGCCTTTGGCATCGAGCACGAGTTGGCTTTGCGGATAGAAATGCGGCCGCAGGGTGATGGTAGCCACGCCCAGCAGCCATTGCCGGGGCCAGTCGAAGCGAACTTCCAGTCTGGTATCGACCAGGTCGTGCAACATGGTAGCCGAGGGCTGAAGCGCGTGGGTAGAGGCCAGCCAGTTGGGCACCGGTGCTGCCTGCACCGGAGTTGGGTTGACTTCGAGCGGTTCAGGCGCTTTTTTACGTGCCGGATGCCCGGGCGAAGAGGCTCCGCGGCTCGATTTAACTGCTTGGGCAAAAGCCGGAAACTGGCTAAGCAGCACCAGCGTAAGGGCACCGAGAACCGGGTATTTCATGCGGAGTGGTACTAGGATATGGGAGGGTCAAGTTCCGCATTTATTTCAGAATTGGCCTATCTTTAAGCCCTTTTCCGCCCTACCCCTGCCCGTTTGCCCATGCTCCAGGTCCGTACCGCCGATACTCCCCAACATGTCTGGGAGGTTGATTACCGTCCCGACGGGGCCGTTACCCTTAATGGTCAGCCCTTCGAATGGGACCTGACGCCCCTGGGCCACAACCGGTACCACCTGCTCTACCAGGGTCGTTCGTACACGGCAGAGCTGGTAGAGGCTGATTACGCAGCCAAGAGCCTCGTGCTCAAGCTCAACGGACAGCGAATGGAACTGCAAGCCAAGGACCGCTTCGATCTGTTGCTCGACAAGTTGGGGATGAGCGCGGCCGTCAGCACCAAGGTAAACGAGCTGAAAGCACCCATGCCGGGCCTGATTGTCGACATTCGGGTTGCGGTGGGCCAGACGGTGCAGAAAGGGGACCCGCTGCTGGTGCTCGAAGCCATGAAAATGGAGAACATTCTCAAAGCTCCCGGCGAAGGCACGGTGGCCGCTATCAAGGTTGCCCTGCGCGACAACGTAACGAAAGGGCAGGTGCTGATTCAGTTCAGCTAGTCTTTTAGTTGTTTCCGGGCCGTAAGGGCTACTCTGCGGCCCCTGCCGCCGGTAGCCGCTTACGGCCTCACTACGTATCCACGCGTTCCACGCTTAACTCTCTCGTTTTGAAATACACCCGAATTCTGCTGAAACTGAGCGGCGAGGCCCTGATGGGTCAGCAGCAGTATGGCATTGATGCCTCCCGCCTCATGCAGTATGCCGAAGAAATTAAGGTGGCCGCCGCAACCGGAACGCAGGTAGCCGTGGTTATCGGGGGCGGCAATATCTACCGGGGCGTCCAGGCCGAAGCATTCGGCCTGGACCGCGTGCAGGGCGACTACATGGGGATGTTGGCTACGGTTATCAACTCCATGGCTCTACAAAGTGCCCTCGAAAAGCTGGGCGTGAAAACCCGCCTGCTCTCGGGCCTGACCATTCAGCAGGTGTGCGAGCCCTATATCCGGCGGCGAGCCATGCGGCATCTGGAGAAAGGCCGGGTCGTGATTTTCGGGGCCGGTATCGGCTCGCCGTATTTCACCACTGATTCGGCCGCTTCGCTGCGGGCCATCGAAATTGAGGCGGATGTGGTCCTCAAAGGCACCCGCGTGGATGGCATCTATACCGCCGACCCGGAAAAAGACCCCGAGGCGGTACGCTTCTCCAACATCACGTTCGACGAGGTAATGGCCAAAAACCTGAACGTGATGGACATGACTGCTTTCACGTTGTGTAAGGAAAATAATCTACCGATTATCGTGTTCGATATGAACAAGGACGGTAACCTGCAACGCCTGCTCAGCGGGGAAAGCATCGGCACGCTGGTGAGTATGCACGGCGCAACCACGCCCGGGGGGCTGCCCCCAACGGTGGACCAAACGGGCCGTGCGCGCTAACTGCCCCGCGTGAGCTCAGTCATTCAACCTTCAATTTTCAACACTTAACTTTTCAGAAGTGGACGAAGAAATCAAGTTTTACCTGGACGAGGCCGAGGAGTCGATGGGCAAAGCCCTGGACCATACGCAAGTGGAATTCGCCCGCATCCGGGCCGGCAAGGCTTCCCCGGCCATGCTCGATTCTTTGCGGGTAGACTACTACGGCACCCCCACTCCTATTGCCAACGTGGCCAACGTAGCCGCCCCCGACGCGCGCACGCTGTTCATCAAGCCCTGGGAGAAGAACATGATCAGCGAAATCGCCAAGACCATCAAAAACAGCGACCTGGGCCTGAACCCTCAGTCGGATGCCGAAGGGGTTCGCCTGAATATTCCGCCCATGACCGAAGAACGCCGCCGCGACCTGGTTAAGCAGGCCAAGGCAGAATCGGAAAACGGCAAAGTACGCATCCGGGGCATCCGCAAGGATGTGAACGAATCCCTGCGCAAGCTTCAGAAGGAAGGTGCCTCCGAAGACGCCGTGAAAGACGCCGAAGCCAAAGTGCAGAAGTTCACCGACAGCTACATCAGCAAAGTGGATGAATTGCTCGGCAAGAAGGAAACTGAAATCATGACCATCTGATCTGACTGCGCAGCAGTAAACAGCAGAAAGCAAGAGGGGAGACGTGGGTGCCGATGTTCAGCTAAACCGGAACATCGGCACCCACGTCTCCCCTCTTGCTTTCTGCTGTTTACTGCTGCGCAGAATAATATCCCTGGGCCTGAATTCGCTGCTCTACGGCCTCGGGAACCAGGTAGCGGATGGACTGCCCTGCCCGCAGGCACTGCCGCAGAAAAGTAGCTGATATGTCGAGCAACGGGGCCTCCACCAGCCGGACTGAAGGCGGCAACGGGTCGGGCGCGGCATAACCCGGTCGGGGATACACATATACCTCAAACTCCGCCTGAATCCGGTCGGCCGCTTCCCAACGGTGCAGGTCGGACAGGTTGTCGCCGCCCATAAGCAGCACAAACTGGTCGGCCGGGTGCTGCGCCCGCAGCCGGTCCAGGGTCGTGATGGTGTAGTTGGGCTTGGGCAGGCTGAACTCCACGTCCAGCACGCGCAACCGGTCATTGCCGGCAATGGCCCGCTGCGCTAGGTCAAGCCGCTCCGACTCGCCCAGCAACTCCTTGCCCACCTTGAACGGGCTCTGGGGCGAGACCACCAGCCACACCGCCTCCAAATCCGTATGCGTGGCCATGAAATTGGCCAAAATCAGGTGCCCCGTATGGATGGGATTGAACGAACCAAAAAGCAGCCCCACTTTCCGACCGGAGCGGGCGGAAGCGGGGCTGTTCATAGAATGGCAGATTCAGCCGTTATGAAGGAGCGCACCAGCTTTTCAGCTTCATCGAGGGCACGCTCCAGATCATCGTTGACGATAACCACGTCAAAACGGTCCTCAAACGTGAGTTCAAAATTGGCTTTATAGAGGCGGGCCGAAATGCTGGCTTCGGAATCCGTAGCCCGCTTACGTAGGCGCTGTTCTAGCACTTCCAGCGACGGGGGCTTTACGAACACCGCGAGGGCCCGGTCTTTATAAAACTCCTTGATGCTGAGACCACCTTTCACGTCCACGTCCAGCACGGCATGATGGCCCTCGTCCCAGATGCGTTCCACCTCCGATTTGAGGGTCCCATAGAACGCCCCTTCATACACTTCTTCCCACTCCACGAAGTCATCGTGACGGATTTTTTCCTGAAACTCCTGCACGGAGATAAAGTAATAATCCTGTCCGTTGGCCTCGGTGCGGCCCCGTTTGTCGCGGGTACACGCTGAAATGGAGAAGCTTAGCTCCGGAATTCGTTCCAGGAGCCGATGAACGATGGTGGTCTTGCCTGCTCCGGAGGGAGCCGAAAAGGCGATGATTTTACCCTGCATCGGGCGAAATTAGGCCATTTCTGTCTGAAGTTTCGCAAGAATAGTTTGGGAAAGCTTCGCCGGAGCTCCTTTTCGGCCGACGTGCTGGGCCAGAAAGCCGATAAAGACGTTCTGTTTATCCAGGCTATCGAAGCAGGGGGAGCAGTCTTCGGCATGATTAATGAAGTAATCTTCATCCTCCGCCGTGGGGTCTTGTCCCACAATGATTTGATCAAGAATCGTATTCACGCGTTCACAGTCAGGCCCGTCGAGGGAGGTTCCGTTCTGGTTGATTGGTTTAGTAGAAGTACGTTCCATAGCGAAAGCTTGGCATTGAGAGGAGTTATTGCGGGTCTGTGCTTAATCAAGTTCTTCGTCCGGGTCGGCACCATTGGTACCGTAACCCATCGACTTGGCGTATTTCTCCAGTTTTTCCTTGAGAAAATTACGGGCCCGGTGCAGGCGAGAGCGCACCGTTCCGATGGGGATGTCCAGCACTTTTGCCATCTCCTCATACGTGAACCCTTCCAGGTCGCAGAGGATAATAACCGTGCGAAAATCCACGGGCAGCGAATTCAGCGCGCGCGCTACTTCATCGCCGATGAGGTCGCGCACGGCCTGTTGCCGCATGTCTGAGGAGGTAGTTCCGGCATCACTGTCGGCTTCCACTTCCTCGGAGTTGTAGTACCCTTCGATTTCGCTGTAATCAACCTTGGCGGGTTGCTTGCTCTTTTTGCGAAAATCGTTGATGAACGAATTTTTCAGGATGCGAAACAGCCATGCTTTGGCGTTTGTTCCGGATTCGAAGTACTCAAAGAAGCGATATGCTTTCAGATAAGTTTCCTGTACGAGGTCATTTGCATCATCTTCATCCAGAGTGAGGCGAAAGGCAAAGTTGTACAGGGGGTCGAGCACGGGCATTAACTCGGCCTGAAAGCGCCGGTCTTTTTCCTCTTTGCTCAGTTTTGGAATCCGCTCGGGAGAGTCGCTCATGAACGTTGAAAATTGCGGCTGAATATTAAAAAAATACCGCTGATTAGACAAATGTACTGCTTATACCGCCCGGAGAAAAGAAGGTTTCCGCACCACCACAGGCTGACGGTCGGCGGCGGGGCCAGTGGAGGCTGCTACCGTATCCGGATGGCGCTTGGCTGATCCGGACATTCACTGCTGATCTGGGCACATAGTAACCGGGGGGCAGCAGCAATATTGACTACACGTACGGATTCCGTTGGCTGACGGGTTGTGCCAGCGGCCCACGCAGCAGCCGCTGTAAGCGGGCAGTAGCGGCGCCGGGAGGTATCTTCGGCATTGGTGCCTACAAGGGTCGCCAATTGCGAATTTGGTCCAGCACCTGAGTCGGTTCCAGGGCTTTGATGCAGGTACAGCCCGCCGGGCGGGTCCGGCAGTCCTGGCAGTTAGGGCGCTGAAACACTAGGAACCCGGCGTGCGGCCCCAGCGGAGCCCAGCGGCCGGGGTGCATGGGCCGGATGGGCGGGTACAGGCCCAAAGCGTGCCGCCCCAGGGCGGCGGCCAGGTGCAGCGGGCCGGTGCTGCCCGCCACCAGGCCATCGGCGGCGGCAATGAAGGCCAAGAATTCAGGAAGGGCTAATTGGCCCGTCAGCTCGGCCGCCAGATAGGGTTGGTGTTCTTGTAGCCAGTCGCGCAGCTCCTCGCCTTCGGCCGCAGTACCCGTTACGAACACGCGGTGGCCGGCCTGGTGCAGCAGCCGGGCCAGCTGGCCGAAGTGCGGCAGGCCCCATTCGCGGGCACTGCCCCGGCTGCGCGGGTGCAGGATGATGTTGAGCTGTTCCGGTTCGCGGTAGGCCAGCAAGGCCATTAATGCGGGGCGCAACGCCACGACGGGCGTGAGTTTGACCAGCGCGGCTACGGTGGGCAACGGTAGCGGGGCAGTTTCGCCCAGGGGCTGGAGCAGGGCCAGATTCAGCTGGCTTTCGTGGAGGTCGGAATTTTTGCGGCTCAGGGCGACCAGGCGGTTGCAGGTGAGCCAGTGGAACCAGCGGTTGCGGGTGCCGATGCGGACCTTGATACCAGCCAGCAGCGCCAGCCGAGCCAGGTCCTTGTTGGGGAAAACGTGCAGAATGGTGTCGGCCCCGAGCAAACGCAAAGTGGCTACCTGCTGGTTGGGCGGCAACTGCTGCAACTCATCGAGGCTCACGAAATCATCTATCCAAGGGCAAGCCTCCGATACGGCGCGGGTGTAGTTACGGCCCAGCAGCAGTACCCGACAGCCCGGAAAAAGCTGTTTTAGCCGGCCGGCCACTGGCAGCGTCAGCACCACGTCACCGATGGCGTCGGTCCGGCTGATGATAAAGGTTCTCATGCGGCGGCTTTAGTTTTGAGCTTGGCAAATTTCAGAAAGACACCCCAGGCGGAAATAACGGCAATACTCAGCCCGGCGAAACCATCCAGAAAACCCGCCCGCAGAAAATAGCCGTGCACGAATTTCCAGGCGGGCTTCAGCAACAGGTGAAACCACGAAACCCGGCGCTTGCCGCGTAGCCACAGCTCGTCGGCGGCGATGCTAGTGAAACGGTTAAGCTGCCGCACGTGCTGCTCCACTGAGTCGTAGGAAAAGTGGAGGGCGTCGCCGGCCAACGGCAGCGGGGCAGGCTGCCCGGCGGCCAGTTCGTAGCGCTCGTGCAGCAACAAGCCTTCCCAGTGCCCCAGGCGGCGGTCGTAGAGGCGCAACTTGCGGTCGGGGTACCAGCCGCCGTGGCGCACCCAGCTGCCGCAGTAGTTGGTGAGCCGGGCCAGGGTGTAGCCGCCGCCCCGCCAGTTTTCCCGGGCCGCCTGAATGCTACGGCGCAGCTCCTCGGTCAGCACTTCGTCGGCGTCAAGTTGCAGCACATGATGGTGACGGGCCTGGGCGGTGGCAAAGTTCTTCTGCTCCACGTACCCCGCAAAGGCGTGCTGCACCACCCGCGCGCCTAGCGCCCGGCAGATTTCCACGGTGCGGTCGGTGGAAAAGCTGTCGATTACCACCAACTCATCGGCCACGGCGCGGGCGGCTTCGAGGCAGCGGGCAATGTTGGCTTCTTCGTTGAAGGTGATGACGACGACGGACAGCGGGAGGACGAGCATAGGCGGCAAATATCGGATGATTTGGGCGGTGATGATGCGAACCGCCCCGCAACGGGCGCGTATAGCCGGGCAACCAATCCTTTATCCCATGACAACTGCTGCTTCTGAACAGATTACCCTCGTAACCGGCGCCACTTCCGGCATTGGCAAAGTAACGGCCCGCGAGCTGGTGCGCCAGGGCCACCACGTAATCCTATTAGCCCGCAACGCCGAAAAAGCTGCCCGCGTCCGCCAGGATTTCCAGGCCATCGCCCGGCCCGGCCAGCGCGTCGATGTGCTGCTTTGCGACCTGTCGAACCTGGGCCAGGTGCGGCGGGCGGCGGGCGAGTTCCTCCAGCGCTACGACCACCTCGATTTGCTCATCAACAATGCCGGCCTGCTGTTTGGCAAGCAGCGCGAGGAATCGGCCGACGGCTTCGAAATGACGCTGGCTACCAACTACCTTGGCCCATTTCTGCTTACCAGCCTGCTATTGCCAGCGCTAGAGAAAAGCCCGGCGGCCCGCATTATCAACGTGGCGTCGGTGGCCCACCGCTTCTCTAATCCCAAGCTGGCCGACCTCAACCAGGAGCACGATTACAACCCCCTGTGGCAGTACGGCAACACGAAGCTCTACAACATCCTTTTCACGCAGGAGCTGGCCCGGCAGTTGCGCGAGCGGGGCACCGATAATATCGTCACCAACAGCCTGCACCCGGGCGCCGTGGCCAGTGGCTTCGGCTCGGAGTCGGGCGGTTGGCTCACGCTGATGACTACACTGGGCCGGCCGTTCATGATTTCGACCGAGCAAGGTGCCCGCACCACGCTGTTTCTGGCCACCAACCCCGTGGGTGGGCAGGTTAGTGGTGGCTACTTTGATAAGCAGAAGGCCAAGGCCGTGAAGCACGATTTGACGGCCCCCGACAAGGCCCGGCAGCTCTGGGAGCAGACCGAGGAAATGGTGGGCCAGAAGTTTTTCGGGAAATAAAAACGAGAAGACTTTACTTTCAATGCAAACGACCAACTCTTGAGAGTTGGTCGTTTGCATTGGGGCCAGTAGCTTTGGCATGCTCCTGCTACTTCCTATTTGGCCCTCTGTATGTCCAACGCTATTTCAGCTACTCAAACAACCTACAGCTATGGCACCGCCAAAGGCTGGCGAATTTTCATCTATCTGTTCGCTCCGTTACTGGTATTGCTCTTTCTATCCGCCCCTTTCTGGCTCGCAGATGGACGCTGGAACACCGGGATGGTTGTGCTGACTGCAGCTTTTGTAATGTTCGGGCTGTTTATGGCCTTCGCGGTCTATGAGACATACAAGGCCCGCCATATTTTCTCTGACCAAAGCATTGTGTACGCCGGAGCCTTGCGGCGGAAGGAGATTCCGCTGGCGGGCGTGAAAGGCTACCGCACCGATGACAAGTACATCCATATCATTCCTACCTCGAAGCAATACCCAGGCATCCGCATCGGCTATACTAGCGAGGGGTATGCGCAGATTCAGGAGTGGCTGGCCGACCGGTTTCCGGACTTAGATGTCCAGCAGCAGCAGCAAGAAACTGAAGCGCTTCGGCAGGAAGTTGAGTTCGGACGCGACGAGTTGGAGCGGGAGGCCAACCTGGCCCGGGCACGGCAAGTGAGCCGGGCGCTGAACGTTGCCGGTTGGCTGGTGGGCGGCTGGCTTTTCTTTTTTCCTAAACCCTACGACTGGGCCGTAGCCGTGGCCCTCGCCCTTCCGCCCCTGGCCGCGCTGGTCCTTTTCTGGCACCGTGGCCTGATTCGCCCCGATGAGCGCAAAGAAAGCGCCTACCCAGCCCTGACCTCTGCGCTGTTTATCCCGGGGCTGGCGCTACTGCTGCGGACGCTGCTTGACTTTGAACTACTGGCCTACCAACCGCTCTTCCCCTACGCCCTCGGTGCGGCGGTATTGCTGGCGACGGCATTGCTTTTGGGCAGCCAGCGGTTTGTGCGCGCCAATCGGGCAAGCGCGCTACTGACAATCGGAGCCGTTTCGCTGCTGTACGGCTACGCGGCGGCAGTGGCCGCGAACTGTGTTTTCGATACTTCCGGAGTGCAGGTGCATGCCGTGCCAGTGCTCGACAAGCACTTCACCTCCGGCAAATCGAGCACGTACTACCTCAACGTGGGTCCCTGGGGGCCTCGCCCGCAGCCCGACGATGTAACGGTAACCCAGGACTTCTACGAGCAGACCGCCGTGGGCGACTCTGTTCGCGTGTACCAGTTGCCCGGCCAGTTGGGGGCCAGCTGGTTCACTACGGGCGAGTAAGCTGACGGCCCACCAAAAGCTAAAACCCCGCCCGGCGCAGCGCCGGGCGGGGTTTTTCTATAGTCTGAAAGCACGAAAGCCTAGTAGCGGTACAAATCCGACTTGAACGGACCTTCCACGTCTACGCCGATGTACTTGGCCTGATGCGGGCGAAGCTCCTCCAGTTCAACGCCGATTTTGGCGAGGTGCAGGCGGGCTACCTTCTCATCGAGGTGCTTGGGCAGGGTATATACCTGGTTCTCGTACTGGTCGGCGTTCTGCCACAGTTCCAGCTGAGCCAGTACCTGATTGGTGAACGAGTTCGACATCACAAACGAAGGGTGGCCGGTGGCGCAGCCCAGGTTCACGAGGCGGCCTTCGGCCAGCACGATGATTTCTTTGCCGTCGATGGTGTACAGATCTACCTGGGGCTTGATGGTGTCCTTGGTACTACCGTAGTTCTTGTTCAGCCAAGCCATGTCAATCTCATCATCGAAGTGGCCGATGTTGCAGACGATGGCCTTGTCCTTGAGGGCGCGGAACGAGGCTTCGGTGATGATGTCGCAGTTGCCGGTAGCCGTTACCACAATGTCGGCCTCCTTGATGGCGGTCTCCATTTTCTTCACGGCGTAGCCGTCCATGGCGGCCTGTAGGGCGCAGATCGGGTCGATTTCGGTTACAATAACCCGGGCACCGGCACCGCGCAGCGAGGCGGCAGTACCTTTCCCTACGTCGCCGTAGCCGGCTACTACGGCAATTTTGCCGGCCATCATCACGTCGGTAGCCCGGCGGATAGCATCCACGGCCGACTCTTTGCAGCCGTACTTGTTATCGAACTTCGACTTGGTCACCGAGTCGTTGATGTTGAACGCGGGCATGGGCAGGGTGCCGGCCTTCACGCGGTCGAGCAGGCGCAGCACGCCGGTCGTCGTTTCTTCCGACAGGCCTTTGATGCCGGCCGCCAGCTCGGGGAACTGGTTGAGCACCATGTTGGTCAGGTCGCCCCCGTCGTCGAGAATCATGTTCAGGGGCTCACGCTTCTCACCAAAGAACAGGGTCTGCTCGATGCACCAGTTGAACTCCTCTTCCGTCATGCCCTTCCAGGCATATACCGGAATGCCGGCGGCGGCAATGGCCGCAGCAGCGTGGTCCTGGGTCGAGAAGATGTTGCACGAAGACCAGGTTACGTCGGCTCCGAGGGCGATGAGCGTTTCGATGAGCACCGCCGTCTGGATGGTCATGTGCAGGCAGCCGGCTACGCGGGCACCTTTCAGCGGCTGGCTGGTGCCAAATTCGTCACGCAGGGCCATCAGACCGGGCATCTCGGCTTCCGCCAAACGAATCTCCTTGCGGCCCCACTCGGCGAGGCTCATGTCTTTCACTTTGAACGGAACGTAGGCCGTCATCTTGGTATCCACCATGGTAAAACAGATTTTTTCTTTACTAAACCACAAAGATATTCAATTTGTTAAGCTGAGTCCAGCCGCTGCGGTATAACTACCTGATTCAGAAAGCCCGCCCCGGATATCCGGGGCGGGCTTTCTGAATCAGGTAATCGTGAATCCGGCTAGTTGTTCTGGATAATCACAGCTTTAGGCTGCAAGGCGGGGTTTATGTTGCCCAGGATTCCGCGCACCAGCACGGTGTATATTTTTCCGGCCTCGTAGGTTTTGTTGGCCGTTGGGTTGCCATTGCCGTCTCCCACGGTTACGACGGTAGTAGACGCCGGACCAGTTGTTACCAGCAGATTGTAGGTTCCGGTCGGGATAGCAGCAAAGGCCGATGCGCTACCGAAAGCAGCACTCACGCCGGCCAGATCGGTTGCCCCGTTTATCGTCTGTTGCGACAGTTTCACGGGCGAGGGAGCATTCTGTCCCATGTGCACGATGCGAATCTTGGCCGTCCCCGCAGCGGGGGCCGCCAGATCGTCCTCAAACGCGTTCAGCGCCACTGCGGCAGTCCCGGTTGTGTAGGCGAAAACGGAGTAGCTCTTATCCTTGGCCAGCAGCACATCCTGGGTAGCTACCGTCTGTCCGCCGTTAACCACGTTTATTTTGAACGTGTTATTGCCTGCATTGATGGTGGAGTAGTTCGTATTGGTACCGTACTCCAGCTGCCCCAGGTCGGTGGTATTGGCCAGGGCCTGAATTTTCAGGTTCGCCCCGGCGGCGGCATGAACCACCAGCACTTTGGCCTGGTCGGGAGCAGGAGCAACCGGCTCATCGTCCTTGGAGCAGGCCGAGAAAGCCAGCACGGCGGGCAGGGCCATCAGCAAGGCGGCCGGGCGGAAATACGAAATCAGCGTTTTCATAGTCTGGAGTTAGGGGTGAATTGACTGCCACAACGAATACCGTGCTGGTTTTGTTGAGCGGGCACTTAAACTTTTCCTCGATGAATTGCACTTTTTTCTCGTCTGACGGCTTAGTAAGCTGATCAAACGCGCCGTAGATTTGTACTTATGCCCCAGATGCCTCTCCCCGCTCTCATTCGTGTTTTACGCCGTTCTGCTCTTGCTGTCGTTTGCCTCACTGGCCTGACTGTCGGAGCTCAGGCCCAGCAGGCAACCATTATCCGGCTGGCCCCGGAAGACCAGGAGCGCGGACTGAACGGGGTGCAGAAAAACTTCTATTTTACGACCGAAACGGGCATTGCTACCCCCGATTACCGGAACGCCGGTTTCTTTGGGCAGCACTTGCGACCCTACCTGGCCGGCAACCAGGAGGCGCTGGGCAACCTGAACCGGTACCGGCAGCAGAAGTGGCTGTTCGTGGCCGAGCGGCTCACGTTTGTGGGGGCCGTGGGGTTGTACAGCCAGCAGGTGCTGGCACTGGATGAAAAGCAGCAGTATTTCAACAATACCCAGAAAGCAGCCGTTGGCCTGGCGGCTTTCAGCCTGCTGAGCAACGTCTTTATCTCGCGCAATACCAACTCGCACTTTCAGCGGGCGGTGGAGGCCAACAACGCCGGGTTGCCCGCCGCCCGCACGGGCGTCCTGTACCAGCTGCGCCCCAGCACGGTGGGCCTGGCTGCCAGCGCTACCGGCCAGCCGCTGCTGGCCCTGAGCTGGAACCTGCGCTAACGCCCTTGGGGTTACCAGGCCGTTGCGGCGGGACTTTCGGTATGCTTTCCTGCGGGGAACGGCCGGGAGCCCCGCCGCAACGGCTTAGTTGTTTTGTCTGACACCCTATTCCAAAACCTGATTCCGGCACATTGCCGGATTCCTGCTTAGGTTTGACCGCGCCTTACACGTCGGCCCGGGAAAGTCCCGGGGCCGGCTCCGGCCCGTTTTTCGCAGTTTTCTACATGGAATACCCGCTGCCCACGGCGGCCCGGCAGTACGTTGCCGACCACCTGCACGACGACCCCGCCCAACTCGCCCTGCAAGCCCGCCGTTACCCCGGCCTGCCCGTACCCGACCTGGTCCGGCAGATTCAGGCCCGCCAGAAAGCCCGCGTCAAAATCCCGACCTGGGCCGCCAACCCCGACCTGGTTTTCCCGCCCGCCCTCTCGGTGGAGCAGGCTTCTTCCGACCGTACGGCGGCCTTCAAAGCCTCCCTCGTGCAGGGCCACCGCCTGGCCGACCTGACCGGCGGCTTCGGGGTGGATGCCGCCCATTTCGCCACCACCGTAACGGAGGTGCAGTACGTGGAGCGCAGCGCGGCCCTGGCCGAGGTGGTGCGCTTCAACCTGGCCCAGCTGGGCATCGGAAACGTGCAGTGCCACACCGCCGACGCCGCCCAGTTTCTGCGGAGCACTCCCGACGCCTTCGACTGGATTTACCTCGACCCGGCCCGGCGCGATACGGCGGCCAAGAAAATTTTCCGCCTCCAGGACTGCGAGCCCGACGTGCTGCGCCTGCTGCCCCTGCTGCTGCACAAGAGCCGCAGTGTGCTGCTCAAAACCTCCCCCATGCTCGATATTGAGCAGGCTATTCAGGAGCTGCGCCAGGTACGGCGGCTGTGGGTGGTAGCCGTGGACAACGAGTGCAAGGAGGTCCTCTACGAGTTGGGGCCTGAGCCGGCCATCGACCCCGAACGGTACACCGTGAACCTGCGGCGTGATGGAACTCAACAAGAATTCCGGCTGAACCGGGCCCGGGAGAGTAAGGCGGTGGCCCGCTACGCCGAGCCCCGCCAGTTTCTGTACGAGCCCAACGTGGCCGTGCTCAAAGCCGGCGGATTTAAGAGTGTGGGCACGGCCTTCGAGCTCTTCAAGCTCCACCAGCACAGCCACCTCTACACCTCCGATACTTTGCGCACCGACTTCCCCGGCCGCAAATTTCGCATCCGGGCCGTGGAGAAGTACGATGGTCCGGCCCTGCGCGCCCACCTCGGCCCCGAGGTCCGGGCCAACGTCACGACCCGCAACTTCCCCGATACGGTGGCCGAGTTCCGCCACCGCACCAGCATCCGCGAGGGCGGCGACTTGTACCTGTTCGCCACCACCAACCTGGAAGGCAAGCTACTGGTGCTGGTATGCGAGAAGGTCACCGCCTAGGAGCACGAATCAGGATCACGGATTACACGGATTTTGTAGCTGGCCCTGATGGTACCATACCGCCCATTGAAGCCAGCTACAAAATCCGTGTAATCCGTTAAAATCCGTGCTAATCCGTGATCCGGAAGCGCCAGGGCAGGTTGGCGGCGGCGGGGCCGGCGTAATCGAGGCCGATGCGGGGACCGGCCAGGAGGTGGTGGTCGGCAATGATTTCACTGGCGTCTTCGAGCCAGAGCAGGTCGCCTTGCAGGTCGGTGCCGGTGAGGGCGGGCGTGAGGCCGAGGGCCTGGGTGAGCATGGCCGGCCCGGCCGTGAGCTTGCGGGCGTCCTTGGCGGTCCGGCCGCGCCGCTGCTCCATTATTTCCAGGCCCACCAGCGGCTCAATGGCCCGCAACAGCACGGTATCGGGTTTGTCGGCCGCGTTGGTGCAGATGTTGAACAGCGTGTGCTGGCGGTACACGCTGTAGAGGTAGGCCCGGCCGCCGGGCGCGCGCAGGGCATGGCCGTGGGTTCCGCGCCGCTTCAGGTGCAGCTGCATGGAGTCGTCGCCGAGGTGAGAGTACGCTTCGGTTTCAACAATCCGGCCGCCGGTCAGCTGCCCGTCTACCCGCGAAAACACGTGCTTGCCCAGCAAGTCGCGGGCAATCTGCACGGGGTCGGGGCGGCGGTAAAATTCGGGCGGAACCTTCATGAATGGATGTGAGGTGGTGAGGTGGTGAGGTGGTGAGGTGGGAATACGGAAGTTTGGTACAATGGGAACGTCATTCCGAGCTTGCCGAGGAATCTCGCGTGCTGACGTTGCAACACCAATCCAACGTCAGCACGCGTCATTCCTCGGCAAGCTCGGAATGACGTTCTTCTTTTGCTCGTTGCTCCCCCCTCTCCTACTTCCCAACTTCTTGCCCTATCTTTGCGGCTGTAAAGGTGGCCGGACCCCGATTGGGGGGCGAGGCTGAAAAGGGAATCCGGTTCAAAGCCGGTGCTGTCCCCGCAACTGTACGCTTCAGGAGTTGGCGCGTCATCACCAGCCACTGTTTCCGGCCGGTTCTTTCTTTCACCAGAGAGGGCTACCGAAATGGGAAGGCGACGCACCCGGAGCAAGCCAGGAGACCTGCCTTTGCGTTTCCCCATGTTCAGCGTCTTCGGAGGAAAGGCGGAGAATGACTACAGGTGCGCCCTTTCGGGGCGTGAAACACCCTTCTGTTTTCAACCTCGGCCTTGGGGGGCAACCCGTGCTTCGGCCCCTGCCCGACAAGGTTTTGAACTGAATTTTTCGATTGCGAAAATTTGGTTCGGACGATGTACTTCCCTGGATTCCGGCCGTTTAGCGGCCGGCAGGTGCTGATGGCCGCCTGGCTGGTTACGGCCGGGCCGGCCGCGGCCCAGCGGGCGGCCCCCACCGATACGCTGGCCCGCCAGCAGCTGCCCACCGTGCGCGTGGCCGGACTGCGGCCGGAGCGCTTTGCCGTGGGCAGCCGCCGCCTCACCCTCGACTCGGCGGCGCTCAGCAACTACCGCACCGGCACGCTCACCGACCTGCTCAGCGCCCGCACGGCGCTCTACCTCAAAAACTACGGCCCCGGTCAGCTGGCCTCCATCACGCTGCGGGGCACCTCGGCCCGGCACACGGCCGTGCTCTGGAACGGCGTCAACATCAACCTGCCCTCCCTGGGCGAGGCCGATTTCTCGCTGCTGCCCGTGAGCGGCACCACGGCGGTAACCGTGCAGCCGGGGCCGGCGGCGGCCACCTATGGCAACGGCGCGGTGGGCGGCACGGTACTGCTCTCGTCGGGGGCGGAGTCCGACACCTGGGGGCGGGGCGGGCAGGGTTCGGCCCAGACCGATTACGGCAGCTTCGGGCTGCGGGCCGGTTTGCTGACGGCCGGCTTCAGCAACCAAAAAGTGGCCGTGCGCACCAGCGCGGGCTACCGGCAGGCCGAAAACGACTTTCCCTACTACCTGCGCCAGATTGGGGGCCGGGTCCGGCGGCGTCAGCAAAATGCCGCCCTCCGTCAGACCAGCTTCACCCAGGACGTAACCCTGCGCCTGGGTCAGCGCAGCGAGGTGAGTGCCGCCATCTGGCTCACCGACGCCGACCGCCAGATTCAGCCCGGCCTGGGCACCAACAACACCCACGCCCAGGAGCGCGACCAGAGCCGCCGCCTGCTGGCCAGCTACCGCCGCGTGAGCCGGCGCCACGAGTGGACGGCCCGGGCCGCCTGGTTCGAGGACGTGCTCAACTACCGCGACGACCTGAACGGGCTGAGCGAGTCCCGGGTGCGCACCAGCCAGGCCCAGGCGGAGCACACGTGGCGGGTAGCGGCCACCTTTTCGGCCAAGCTGGGGGCCGAAGCCCAGCACTTCGCGGCCCAGGTGGACGGCTACGGCCGAGCCCCGCGTACCGAAAACCGCTACTCCGGCTTCCTGCTGCTGCGCTACGACCCGCGCCCCCGCCTGCAACTCTCCCTCAACCTGCGCCAGGCAGTGCTGCCGGGCCGGCGGCCCCCGCTCACGCCCACGGCCGGCGCCGAGTGGCTGGCCCTGCAAAGCGGCTTCCAGGCCCTGCGTGTGAAAGCCAGTGCCTCGCGCAGCTACCGCGCCCCCACCCTGAACGAGCGGTACTGGCGGCCCGGCGGCAACCCCGACCTGCTTCCCGAGGAAAGCTTCGGCTACGAGGGCGGGCTGGTGCATACGCTCACCAACCAGGCGGCCCACCTGCGGCTGCAAACCGAGCTGACGGCCTACCACCAGCTGGTAGACAACTGGGTGCAGTGGACGCCGGGAGCGGCGTACTGGTCGCCGCGCAATTTGCGGCAGGTGCGGGCCCAGGGACTGGAGGGTAGCAGCACCCTGAGCTGGCGGCCGGGCACCTACCAGCTCACGGCCCGGGGTGCCTACGCGTATACCCAGTCGCGGAAAACCCGGGGCACCGCCGCCGATACCGACCCGGTGGACCGGCAGTTGCCCTTCGTGCCCCTGCACTCGGCCGCTTTCAGCACCGACCACGCCTGGCACGGCTGGCAGCTGGGCACCACGCTCACCTTCACCGGCCAGCGCTACACCGACGCGTCGGCCACCGATTTTTTGCCCCGGTACCTGCTGCTGAATGCCTCGGTGGGCCGCACGCTGGCCCTGGGGCCGGGCTGGCGGGTGCTGGTGCTGGCCCAGGGCTACAACCTCACCAACAAAGAGTACCAAAGCTACCAGAACCGCGCCCTGCCCCTGCGCCACGGCAGCCTGAGCCTGCGCGTGCTCTGGCATTGATTCGTCACCTTCTTTTCCCTAAACCCTTTCTTAACCGATGAAGCCATTATCCGCTTTCACGAGCACCTACGGCCGCCTGCTGCTGGGCAGCGCCGCCGCCTTCAGTCTGCTGGCCTGCGAATCGAATGAGGCACCCCGCCCCGTCACCATCCCGACCAACAGCGTGCTGGTGGTGAATGAGGGCAATTTCCAGAAAAGCAACGCCGATATCAGCGTAGTGGGGCGCAGCAGCGGCAGCGTGCTCTACAAGGCCGCCTTCCTGGATGCCAACAAAGCGGCCCTGGGCGACGTGGCCCAAAGCCTCACCATTGAAGGCCCGCGGGCCTACGTGGTGCTCAACAACAGCAACAAGGTGCAAGTCGTGTCCCTGCCTCATTTCGAGGCTGTCGCGAGTATCGAAGGCCTGAAGCTGCCCCGCTATTTCACGGCTGCTTCCGCCAGCAAGGGCTACGTAACGGAAACGGTGAAGTATGACGGCAACAACGGGCAGGTGTCGGCCATCGACCTCACCACCAACAGCGTCCTCAAAACAATTAGCGTGGGCGTTCAGCCCGAAAAGCTGCTGGTCGTGGGCTCCCGGCTCTACGTGACCAACAGCGGGGGCAACACCGTCACGGTCATCAACACCAGCACCGATGCCGTGGAAGGCACTATTCCGGTGGGCGATTCGCCTAACAGCCTGGCCGCCGACCAGGCCGGCAACGTGTGGGTGCTGAGCGGCGGCAAGGTGGCCTACAACGCCGACTACTCGGTGGATTACGCCCGCACCACCAAAGGCAGCCTCTCCCGCATTGTACCAGGCCAGCTCACAGCTACCACCCGGGAAATGGACTCCAACCAGAGTGCCCCGGGCCGCCTGACCATCAACGGCAGCCGCAGCCAGCTCTACTACACCTATAAGGGGGCCGTGTACACGCTGGCCGTCACCGATGCCGCCCTGCCCGCTACCCCGCTCATCAAGCGCCGGTTTTACGGCCTGGGCATCGACCCCCAGGACAACACCATCTACGGCGGCATCGGCTCGTTCACGGCGGCCGACAAGGTCATCCGCTACCGCAGCACCGGCGCGCCCATCGATTCGTTCACGGTTGGCATCGGGCCAAATGGCTTCGTGTTTTACTAACTTACCCGCCCTTTACCTACGCTCGTCTTTCTGAGCTTGAAAACGAAACGGCCCCGCCTCTCCCAAAAGAGGCGGGGCTGTTGCGTGCCGGGGGGTATAGGAGCTAATCGGCAATGCCGTCGTGGTTGCGGTCTTTGGCGTTGGCTGCTTTTTCGTACTGCCGACGGCCGGTCGTGCGGTTGGTATCGGCTCGCAGGCCGGCCGTAGCCGAGTCGGCCCCGGCGTTGTCGGGGTGCAGGGCTGCGGGGTCGAGACTTTTGTTGTCGCCGCGCTCCACGTTGGTGGAGCCGGTGTCGGTGCCGGTATTGCAGGCCGAGAGCAGGCCGGTGAGCAGCAGGGCGGCGGCGGCGGGGCGCAGCAGGGAGAAGGTCCGTTTCATGAGTGGGAGCATATGCGGGCGGTGAGAACAGGAGAACTATTAATTAGCTGTACGGCTGACCGCCCGGCTGGTTTTTGCGTACACGGAATCCGGCGGCCCAATCGGGCCGCCGGATTCCCCCATCACTCCTCTGCCTGCTTGTCTATGTCGCAACGCTGTCCGTAACTTCCCGTCGGGGCCGACGGGCCGGGGCCAAGCAGGCCCGCACCCGTATCTTTGCGGCCGGCCCCTACACGCTGCCATGAACCGATCCACTGCCCCACCTGTTAGCTACCTGCCACTGCTCCGGCGCGTGGCCCTGCTGGCCGGCATCAGCCTGCTGCTGGCCCTGCTGCTCACCGCGTATCTGTACGACACGCAGGACCACTTCTTTAGCCGGCTGTTCGGTGCTTTTTTCGTATTTTTCTGGCTACTGGCCGTTACGTTCCTCGGAGCGGTGCCTTTCGTAAGTTGGGCAGCGGCCAATTGGTTCGGTGCCACCTGGTCTGATGCCGCCCCGGCCCCCGTCCGGCGCAAGCGTCCACCGGCAAGCCCCGCTGTTCCCCGTAAACCCACGCGTGCTACTACGCGGCTGAACTCAACCCAACACCCGTGAAAACGACGCTCCTCCACATCAAAAACATGGTTTGCCCGCGTTGCATCGAGGCCGTGCGCAACCTGCTCGTCCAGGCAGGCTACACCCCCACCGACGTTACGCTGGGCCAGGCCCAACTCGACAACGACACGCCCGTTGACCCGGCCACCGTGGCTCCGCTGCTGCGCGAAGCCGGCTTCGACGTGGTGATGGGCCGGGCCGACCAGCTCACGGAACAGATCAAAACGGCCCTGGTTGAGTACCTGGAGCACCTGCGCACGGCGCGCATGCCCCTGACTACCTCGGCCTTCCTCACCGACCGGTTCGCGGCCACCTACTCCCACCTAAGCAAGGTGTTCTCGCGCACCGCCAACCTCACCATCGAGAAGTACCTGATCCGCCTCAAGATTGAGCGCGTGAAGGAGATGCTGAGCTACAATGAGATGACGCTGAGCGAAATTGCCGAGAAGATGCGCTACAGTTCCGGCCAGCACCTGAGCAACCAGTTCCGCCAGGTAACGGGCCGCTCGGTAAGCGAATTCCGCCGCGACCTGCTGCCCCGCCGCCTCTCCCTCGACCAACTGGCGTAGCGCAAACAGCACCGCCCAAAAGCCGCTCAACTACCCGCCAGGGTCGGTTGAGCGGCTTTTGGGCTTTCCGGGTGCTGGTATTCCGGTTTGCCCTCGGAGGCCCCTGCCGCCGGGCTCCTGCGTGCTGGCCCGGGCAGCGGCGCAGCCTGGCCGCCGGGTGGGCCAGCGGTGGCGGCAGCGGTGGCGGCAGCGGTGGCGGCAGCGGTGGCGGCAGCGGTGGCGGCAGCGGTGGCGGCAGCGGTGGCGGCAGCGGTGGCGGCAGCCTGTTCGGGAGCAGCAACGGGACAGCACCGGCCGGTAGCCGTGCGCGGGGCCGTACCTTTGGGGCACCTTTACCGCCGGTTGGCGGTTGTTGCTCCCGTGTCTACTTCGTCGTCGCCCCGCATCCTGCTCATTACCCCGCCGCTCACCCAGCTCAACACCCCCTACCCGGCCACGGCCTACCTGAAGGGGTTTCTGGGCGGGCGCGGCTACCGCGCGCAGCAGGCCGACCTGGGCCTGGAGCTGGTGCTCAGGCTGTTCTCGCCGGCGGGCCTCACGCGGGTGTTTGCCGAAATTGAGGCCGGGGAGTTTGCCCTCAGCGACAACGCCCGACGGATGGTGCGCCTGCGCACCAGCTACCTGAGCACGATAGCGCCGGTTATCCGGTTTCTGCAAAACAAGGACAACACGCTGGCCTCCCGCATCTGCCACGCCCGGTTCCTGCCCGAAGCCAGCCGCTTCGACAACGTGGCCGACCTGGAAAGCGCCTTCGGCACGATGGGCCTCACCGACCAGGCCCGCCACCTGGCTACCCTCTACCTCGAAGACCTGGCCGACCTGATCAAGGAAACTGTGGGGCCGCAGTTCGGCTTCTCGCGCTACGCCGAGAAGCTGGCCATGTCGGCCACCACGTTTGAGCCCCTGCACGAGGCCCTGCAAGCCCCCCCCAACCTGCTCGACCGGATGCTGGAGGAGCTGCTCGATGAGCTGCTGGCCCGCACCCAACCCGACATTGTGGGCTTCACGGTGCCCTTCCCCGGCAACCTCTACGGGGCTCTGCGCCTGGCCGGCCGCATCAAGCACACCCGCCCCGGCACCTACACCCTGATGGGCGGCGGCTACCCCAACACGGAGCTGCGCACCATCAACGAACCCCGCTTCTTCGACTATATCGACTTCCTGACCCTCGACGACGGTGAAGGCCCCTGGCTGCATTTAATTCAAGCTATTAGCTTTGAGCTGTTAGCTGTTAGCTCTCCGCTAGATGAGCTGAACCAGCTGAATCTGGACGAAAGAGCTGTTAGCTATCAGCTAATAGCTAATAGCTCGATTAAGCTCCAACGCACCTTCCTGCGCAATGCGGCCGGCCGGGTCGAGTACGTCAACCATCCCGCGCCCGACATTCCGCACCCCGAGGTGGGCACGCCCGACTACTCCGATTTGCCGCTGGGCGAGTACCTCTCGGTGATTGAGGTGCTCAACCCCATGCACCGGCTCTGGAGCGACGGGCGCTGGAACAAGCTCACCATTGCCCACGGCTGCTACTGGAAGCGCTGCTCGTTCTGCGACGTGACCCTGGACTACATCGGGCGCTACGAAACGGCCCCGGCCACCCTGCTCGTGGACCGCATCGAGCAGATCATTGCCCAGACCGGGCAGACCGGCTTCCACTTCGTGGACGAGGCCGCCCCGCCCCTGGCCCTGCGCGATTTGGCCGTGGAGCTGCTGCGCCGCCGGGTCAGCATTACGTGGTGGGGCAACATCCGCTTCGAGAAAACCTTCTCGCCCGACCTGTGCCGCCTGCTGGCCGCTTCGGGCTGCATTGCCGTGAGCGGGGGCCTGGAAGTGGCCTCCGACCGCCTGCTGGCCCTCATGGAAAAGGGCGTGACCATTGCCCAGGTGGCCCGCGTGACCGACGGCTTCACCCAGGCCGGCATTATGGTGCACGCCTACCTCATGTATGGCTTCCCCACCGAAACGGCCCAGGAAACCGTGGATTCGTTGGAAGTGGTGCGCCAGCTCTTCCAGGCCGGCATCGTGCAGAGCGGCTACTGGCACCGCTTCTCCATGACGGCCCACTCCCCGGTGGGGAAGAACCCGGCCAAGTACAAAGTGGCCGCTATCGGCCCCGAGCCCGGCAACTTCGCCTGGAACGACCTCTGGCACGAGGACCCCACCGGCACCGACCACGAGCAGTTCGGTCCCGGCCTGGCCAAGGCCCTCTACAACTACCTGCACGGCGTGGCCCTGGCCGAGCCCCTCAGCTTCTGGTTCGACTTCCGGGTGCCCAAAACCACCGTGCCCCGGCAGCTCATCCCCAAAGCCCTCCAGGAGCCCACCAAACCCGATTTCGCGAAGCAGAACCTGCGCCTGTTCTGGCTGGGCAACGCCCCCGAGCTGCTGCCCCTGGATACCCGCCCCGGAGCCCGCGCCACCCTCGTCTTCTACGAGCAGGCCGAGGACTTCGAGCTCAAAACCACGCCCGCCCTGGGCCAGTGGCTGCTGGAGCTGCTCACCCGCCTCAGCACCGACTACGACACCAAACTCCTGCTCAAGGAAGCCGCCGCCACCTTCCCGGCCGGGCAGTCGTTCGAGCAGTTCCTCCAGTCGCCGGCGTGGTTGCTGCTGCGCGAAAAGGGGCTGCTGCTGGTGTAGCGGCCGGGGCGGTCGGACTCAGCGGCCACACAAAAAGAGCCTGATCGTGGAAACCAGGCTCTTCTTTTTGGGGTGTTCTGCGGGCATCCGGCCCGGCGGTTGGCCCGGCGGCAGGGCGCTAGCCCGGCAGCGCGTCGTGGCGGGCCTGCACCTGGGCTTTGCAGTCCTGGTAGCCGGCGAGCTGGCGTTGGGCGGCGTCGAGCTCACGGCGGCGGCGGAAGGCTCCGCGGCCACCCTGCCCGCCCAGCTGGTCGTCCTGGAGCTTCTCCCGTTCGCGCTTGAGGCTGCGCAGGTGGAGTTCTTCCTTGGTGCGGGCCTCCCCGGCGGGCATCGTGACTACGCGGCTTTCGAGGGGCGTAATCTGATCCGTGAGGGAGATAATGTTGGCCGTGTCGGTTTCGGCCTCGCTGGTTTGCAGCGTGGCCGACCGGGCGGCGGCCGTAATCCGGAACTCGGTGCGCTCAATGTCGGCCTGGGTGTCGGCCAGAACGGCCAGGCAGTCGGCGCGGGTGAGCAATAATTCAACGGGGTACTCCATACAGATAAGGGATAAGAAGGTGGAAGCAGCGCGGCGGCGTGCCGCCCGGGTCTAACGCTCCCACCAGCCCCGGTAGTATCCGGTCGGCCAACTATTTTATTCCGCACCGGGTATGCGGGCTTCGTTGGGGCGCGAAAGCGACTGGGATGAGCCGGGCTACGCCACGTCGGGCAGGGCGGCCCCGGCCAGGTAGGCCCGCAGGCAGGCCGCTTCCCGGAGCCAGGCACTGCGGCGGGCGTCCAGCAGCACGGCCGCCACCGGGCCGGCCGGGGCGGCGGGGTCCAGGGCATCGGTAGCCTCTTCGAGCAGCCGGACCAGCCAGCGCCGCCGCCGCGCCAGGGCGGCTGCCTCAAGGGTAGTGGCAGAGGCACTGGCGAGAAAGGCCAGCAGCAGCGGGCCGGCTACCAGGCGGCGGGCCGCTACGCCGTGGGCTGCCTGCAGGGCCGCGTACTGCTGGCCCAGGCGCCGGGCCTGGTAGTGGCACTCGGCCAGCCGGGCCAGCACCAGGGCCGGACCGGCCGACGGTACGGCAGCAGCCTCCGGGGCGGGTTCAGGCAGGGCGGTTGCGGTAGTTTCGGCCAGGGCCAGGGCCGCTACCCAGGGCCGCAGCCAGGGCCGGGCGTGGGCGGGCAGCTGCTCGCGGTCGGTTTCCACCAGGGCCAGCAGGGAGCGGCTCAGCCCCAGCCAGGGAGCCAGCATGGGCTGCGACAGGCCAAAGCAGCTGCGGACGGCGCGTAAGGAGGCGGCACTGCTCATGGGCGAAAAAAACCAGGGGAAGGCCCGATCAGAGGGACCACTTCAAACCTAACCGTTTTTTCATTGCCATCAAAAGCCGTTAGGTTACCCGTTACCTAACCGTTTTTCGCCCGGGCCGCTATAGTGTTAGGTAGTGGGTAACCTAACACTATAGCGGCCCGGGCGAAAAACGGTTAGGTAACGGGCGCGCGTCCGGCGACCCGGCCCGGCCTAGCAGATCAAGTACCCGTCTGCTTTCCGGCTTCGGCTCCTACCCTTATGCCTAGCCCTTAGCCACGCTGGCTCCCCCTGGCTTACGCTGGCCCGACTTACGCGGCGCTAAACCCACACCAGCGTAAACCGCACTGGCCTCCTACCGTTCTTTCAGCCAGTCGACCAGGCCGGTCCAGTACTCGGGGGCGGGCTGGGGCCACTGCCACTGGCCATCGGGGCCGGTGCGGGCGGGCCGCAGGAAACCAGCCGTTGCCTGCGGAATAGTGCGGATTTCGGTGCCGCGGCGGTAGCCCAGGGCCGGGCGCAGGCGGCGGGCACTAACGGCGGCCTGCACGGTGGTATCGAGGCCGGCGTAGTAGGCCAGGGCCGGAATGCGGAGCCGGTTGAGCACCTGGTAGGGCTGGGCTGCCTCGCGGGTAGCAACGGGCGCGGCTTCCAGCACCACGAAGCTTGGGTGGGGCCGCTGGCCGGCGGCCCCGGCTACTTGCTGGCACCCCGGCCCGCGCCCCCAATAGCCCACCCGCCCCGAATCGACGGCGGCCTGGCGGCGCAAACCCGCCAGTGCGGCCACTGCCCCTTGCCAGGCCAGGGAATCGGGCGGGCCGGCGGCGGGGGCCGCCACGGGTACCAGCAGCGCCGCGATGCCGTGGCGGGCCAGGTAGGTGGCGCGGCGGGCGGCGGCGGCCGTGGCGGCGGGCGGCATGAGCAGGGCCAGGGCCGGGTGGCGGGCCAGGGTATCGTCGGGCAGCAGCAGGCGCAGGCGTTGGGTGCCCACGGCCAGGGTGGTTTCGCGGTAGCCCGGCGCGGCGGCCTCCCCCCGGCGCACCCACACAAAATCGGCCTGCACGCTGTCCCAGCTCAGCACACCCCGCAGGAAGTCGCCCTCGCGCACGGCCTGAATCGTGATGCTGCCCGCCTGGTCGGGGTGCTGTTCCAGCACCAGCTGGGGGGCGCGGTAGCGGGCCGTGGCGGCGTCGAACTCCAGGCCCGGCACCTGGGGGAAGCTAACGGCCGCCGTGAGCTGGCCGGGCCGGGTTTCGCGCAGCTCCAGGGCCACCCGCAGCTCGGTGCCCTGGTAGCTGATGGGGCCTTCGTAGTGGCCCGTGGGCAGGGGCAGGGCCGTGGCCGCCTCGGAGCCACCGTTGCCGGAGCAGGCGCTCAGCAGCAGGGCCCCGGCCAGCAGCGGGCTCCAGCAGGCAAAACCAGCGGACGGCAAGCGAATCAGGTGCACGGGAAAAACGGAGGGTGAAAGGCCGGCAAAGGTAACGGACTGAACCAGAACGTGGGCTGACAGGCCACGAGTACCCCACAGCCAGCACGCGACGCGAAGGGCCGCGTTTCTACAGACCACCGGGTGACAGTTACAGGCCTTTGCGCAGGATGAGGTCGGTTTGCACGTCGGAGCCCATGGGGAAGGCGTGCTCCCCGAGGGGGCGGAAGCCGAAGCGCTGGTAGAACAGGCGGGCGCGCTCGTTCTTTTCCCAGACGCCCAGCACCACGGCCCGGCACTTGTGCTGGCGGGCCTCCTCGATGGCCCGGCGCATGAGGGCCGCGCCCAGGCCGGTTCCAATCCAGTCTTCGGCCACGTAGAGCCGCTCGATTTCCAGCCGGTCCTCGGGCGTCTTGTCGGGGTCGAGGCCCAGGGTGGAGCGCACTTTCAGCTTGGCGTAGCCCACCACTTCCTGCACCATCTGGGCCAGCAGAAACACCGTGTCGGGGTCCTGGAGCTCGGCCAGCTGCAAGGCCGGGCCGAAGGTGGCCGCCTCGTAGGCCGCCATATCCTCGGGGCGGTTCTGGGCGGCGTAGGTATCGTGGAACATGCGTTGGCCCATTTCGGCCAGTTGGGCCGCCGTGGCGGGGGTGCGTTTGGCAACGGTGATGCGGAGCGGAGACGTCATGGGGCAGCGGGGCAAAGCGGGAAACGTGGACCGCAAAGGTAGCGCGCCTAATCCACGGTGTCGTTGCCGCGCAGCTCGCGCCAGCCGTAGCGCAGCATCATCACGGAGGCCACCAGCATCATCAGGCGCACGACCAGGGCCGTGGAGCTGAGGCCGCCGGTTCCCAGGCGCTGGTACTCGGCGTACATAATCCAGAGTTGCAGGCCCACGCCCAGCAGCAGCAGCACGCCGCCCGTCAGAAACAGCCAGGCAACGATACGACGGGTAGTGGGGGGAAGAGGCCAGGCCATAGGACAGGGGGTKGGGGAAGTGAAACAATAAGCCGCCAGCAGAAAGCCGCCGCCTAAGCTACACCGGCCGCCAGCAAAGGCGCAAACCAGCCCGGGCAGCGGCTACATGCGGGGTGCTGCCGGCCCCGGCGCTGCCTTCGATACGCAACCCGGTTGGATTTCGATTTTCGCGGTGTACTTTTGCCCTTACCAAACCCCGCGAGAGTAGCTCAGTTGGTAGAGCATCAGCTTCCCAAGCTGAGGGTCGCGAGTTCGAACCTCGTTTCTCGCTCACTGTAAATCAGCCACTTGCCTTTCGAGGCGAGTGGCTTTTTTATTGACGGTTTACCCGCCGGATTACGCAGATTCTTACTACCTATACCAGCCTTCTACTGAACAATCCGCTATAAACCCGCCACATCGTGCCCGTACGCTTAGCTTTTTATCTCCTGCTTATACTGTGCGGCGCCTGCCAGCCGACTACCTTCCGCCAGTGCCCCAACCCGCACACCGACCCAACCAAACGGCTGTACAACGATATCGTAACCGAGCTGATTGAACGGCGCTTCTACAACGCGTATCTGCCCGAAAAGGAGCGGGAGGAACTCTGGAGGCATTTTGCGGAGGTGGACCATGCTGGGAGTTCTGGCCCCAACGATTCCGCGTGGCACCAAGCCCGGAATGCCCGCCTCCAGAACCAGTTATTCCAGGACTCGGCCCATTTTCAGACGTTCTACCTGGATATATCGCCTACGAAGAGCGCGCTGCGGCTGGCCGAGTTGCCCGATTCCTTCCCCGCACTGAGGCCCTGGTCAGACATTGTGGCCATGATAACGGCCCTCACGCCCCACCAGCCACAGGCGACACTGGACAGGCTAAACCACGTTCAGACAGCCATGCAGGCGGCGGAATTTCAACTTTGTACCGCACGTTTGCGGACCCTGAACAATGAGCAGCACCAGCGAGAATCGGCGGCGAGGACTATTACCCTATCGGAAGTCGTTTTCAATGCCCGCCAGGATCAGGCCCTGCTGAGCTATGGCTGGCGGTGCGGCTCGCGGTGCGGTTTTGGGGAAGTCCTGCTGGTAGAGAAAACCAACGGGCGCTGGCACATCCGGCAGGCTGTTCAAACCTGGATTTCCTGACACTTCTGCGGCTCATTGCCTGGCCGGTTGGCATTACTGCCCGCTCGCCGTGGAGCGGCGCGGGACCAGGGTGGACTTTAGCTCCACGCTCTGGCTGGGCAGGATGGGGCGCTTCTTCTCGATGGCGCGCAGCAGGATGCTGGCAGCTTCCTTACCGATTTCGTAGGCGGGCTGGGTGATGGTGGTGAGGGCCGGAGCGAGCAGGGCCGCCACTTCGAGGTTGGAGAAGCTGATGACCTTCACCTGTTCGGGAATGGCGCGGCCCAGGGCCTCGCAGGCCAGGTAGCTACTGATGGCCAGCCGCTCGGCGGAGGCAAACATGCCGTCGATTTCGGGGCGGGTGCGCAGCAGTTCCGTGATGCGGGCGGTATTCTCGGCGTCGGGGCCGGCCCCGTCGAAAACCAGCGCCTCGTCGAAGGGCAGGCCATGGGCGGCCAAGGCGGCCTGGTAGCCCTGCATCCGGATGCGGCCGATGGAGAGGTTGCCGGAAATGAGCAGGTGGGCAATGTGGCGGCAGCCCGCTTTAATGAGGTGTTCGGTGGCCAGGTAGCCGCTCTCGTAGTCGTTGGTGGTTACGTTGGCCGTGTTCAGGGCCTGGCACACCCGGTCGAAGAACACGATGGCGGGCTTGCTGACTTGCAGGCTTTGCAGGTGGGAAAAATCCTGGCTGCCGCTGGAAACCGACATGAGCAGTCCATCGACCCGGCCCCCGGTCAGGTACTGGGTGATGGCCACCTCCCGCTCGTAATCGTCGTGGGTGAGGTAGATGAGCACGTGGTAGTCGTTCTGGCGGGCCACTTCCTCAATGCCGTTGATAGCCAGGGAGAAGAAGTGGTTGTTGACCTCGGGAACAACCACGCCAATGGTTTTGCTGATGTTGCGGCGCAGGCTGCTGGCGTAGGCGTTGGGCTGGTAGTTGAGTTCGGCCGCCAACGCCCGCACCCGCTCCTTGGTTTCGGCCGACACTTCATGACTATCCTGCAACGCGCGGGACACGGTGGCAATGGAGAGGTTTAATTCCTGGGCAAGCTGTTTGAGCGTCACGGAACTCATGCGGAGGGAAGGGGACGAGGTCGGGTAGAGCAGCAAAAAAGCGGTTCTTGCTCCCTAAAGCTACTTCAATTACGCCAACATCGCCAACGGTGCCCGCCAGGCGGATTCCGCTACCTCAGAAGCCGGATTACTCATCCATCAGAACGTCATTCCGAGCGAAGCCGAGGAATCTCGCGTGCTGACGTTGAGTTACTATTCCAACGTCAGCACGCGAGATTCCTCGGCTTCGCTCGGAATGACGTTTTGATGGCCTGCCAATTGCCGGTTGGCTCCGGTCACGGCCCCGGCCGGGCGCGCCTTTTCTACCAGGCCAGCAGCACCGGGGGCAGCTTTTCGGCCTGCACGCTCAGGGCGGCGGGGCCGGGGGCGGTGCGCACCCGGATGATGGCCCGGCCGTTGTAGGCCTCCACCACCCGCGCGCCGGACGACGTGCCCAGGTTATCGAGCAGCTGGCCGGCACCGGTGAAGCCGAAGCGGAGGCGGGTTTTGGCGTCGAGGCAGCGCACGCCCCCGGCATCGAGTACGGCGGCCTGGTAGGTAGCCACGCCGGCTTCTTCGCCCAGCTTTTCAAGAGCCAGCCGGGCGGGTGGTCCCCAGGTTTCGGTCTGGTAGATTTGATTGATCTGGTCCTCCACCACCGTTTTGCCCCGGCGGGCCACCACCCGCAGCACGTTGGGGCCGGCGCTCAGGGGCACCAGCCAGCGCAGGCCAGCGGCCGGGAAGTTCTGGCTGTCGCGCTGCTTCACGCCGTAGCTTTTCCCGTTCACGAACAGCTCGGCCTCGGGGCAGTTGGAGTAGGCTTTCACCATCTTCAGCTCCCCGGGCAGGCCCCAGCGCACGGGCCAGGAGTGACCGTAGAGGTGCACCATCGGGGCGGTGGTCCAGTACGACTGAAACACGTAGTAGGCCTCCTTTTTGGTGAAGTCGCGCTCCACCACGCCCTTCTGGTTCAGGTAGGGCACCGGGTTTTCGGGACGGACGGGGGTGGAAAAATCCTTGAACGGCCAGTAGGCCGCGCCGCTGAGCCAGGGCATGGTTTCCTGCTCCTTGAGGTGCCAGTCGATGAGGTTACAAATGTACGTTTCGCTCCAGTCGCCGTCCTTCGAGACGCGAGCCGCCCCACCAATAAGGGCGGCGTCGCCGGCCCGCTCGTCGGCCCCTTTGCCGCCCGAAATACCGGCCAGGGCCTTGTCGGGGCTTTCGGAGTGGCGGCCGGCGTGGCTGTCGCCGCCCCATTCCACGTGCAGGAAGCGCTTCACGCCCGCGAATTCCTTCTCCGATACTTCTTTGTAATCGGTGTAGCTGCCCCGGTACCAGCCCGCCCAGATGGAGGGCGAGTACACGTCGGGAATGTCTTTGCAGAAGTCGCAGCGGCGGATGGCGGTGTAACGGCCGGGGTCGAGCTGGTGGGCCAGGTCGTTGAGCTCCGTCATGTAGGCCCGGATTTTCTGCTGGTCGAACGCGGGGAAGTCGTTGGGCCAGTCATTTTCGTTGCCCAGCCCCCAGATGATGATGGCCGGGTGGTTGTAGTGCTGCTGCACCATGTTGGTCATCATGCGCTTGCCCTGCGCCTGGTACACCGGCCCGCCCAGCCCGCCCCGGCACCACGGAATTTCCTCCCACACGGTGATGCCCAGCGAGTCGCAGAGCCGCAGCACGATGCGCGACTGTTGGTAGTGGCCCAGCCGGATAAAGTTGACGCCCATCTGCTTCATGAGCACCATTTCCTCCCGGATGAGGGACTCGGTGAGGGCGGCGGCCACCCCGGCGTGGTCCTCGTGGCGGTGGGTGCCGCGCAGCAGCAGGCGCTGGCCGTTGAGCGTAAAGGGCCCGTGCTCCACGAACTCGATGTGGCGGAAGCCGATTTGCTCGGTCTGCTCGTAGGCCCCGGCCCCGCTGCCCACCGTGGCGCGCACGGTGTACAAAGCCGGCCGGGCGGGCGACCATAATTGCGGATTCTTCACCCGGAAACTACCCAGCGCCACTTCCCCGGCCGCGGCCATAAGGGTGGTTCGCTCCTGCCCCACCACCCGTCCGCGCGGGTCGAGCAGGCGCAGGGTAACCGGCACCGGGCCGGCGGGCCGGGGTTCGCGCAGCACGCCCCGGAGGGTGAGCCGGCCGAGCCGGCCAGCCGCGTCCACTTCGGCCCGGGCGGCGAGGCGCTCCAGGGACACGGCCGGCACGTAGGTCAGGTTGAGGTAGCGGTAGAGGCCCCCGTAGAGGTTGAAGTCGGACAGGTCGGAGGGCATCATCTCCAGGTCGCGGGTATTGTCGCTGCGAATGGAGAGCGGGATGAGGCCTTTGAACTGCTCCTGGGCAGCCTTGCTCTGCCGGAAGGCGGCCAGCGCGTCGGTAATGTCCAGCGTCCATTCGTCGTAGCCGCCCACGTGAGAGCCCACTTTGGTGGTGTAGAGGTAGACGTCGGTTTTCTGGCCGGCTCCCTCGAAGTGGAGCAGCGTGCGGCCGCCGGGGTACGGGTTCTGCACCGCCAGGCGGGTGCGGTACCAGCCGGGACCCTGGTAGTAATTCACGTCGGGGTCCACGGCATCAAGGGCGTTAAAGCAGTGGGGCAGCGCAACGGGCGTCCAGAGCGGCACGGTTTCGGGCGAGCCGGGCGCGGCCGGGCGCACGGCCTCCCAGATGCCCCCGAGGTCCTGGCGCACGAACTCCCAGCCCGTAGTCAGGCGGGTGCTTTGCTGGGCACGGGCGGGCTGGAGGCCGGTGAGCAGCAGGAGAAGCGCGAGGCGAAGGAGCAGCGGGAATTTCAACGGGAGCGGGAATTGGACCTCACCCCCCTGCCCCCTCTCCCTGGGGAGAGGGGGTGCCAGGCGCGGGCCGGTGGTGGAGTAGTGAGTCGTGAGTCGTGAGTCGTGAGTCGTGAAATCTACGGACTAGAAGCTGGCGCTAGTTCCCCTCCTTGGAAAATGTCGCGCATCAAGCGAGTGTGGGTTAGGGGTGGTTGATGCTGTCCGCACGGAACACGCACGAGTCGACCCAGTGGGTTGTTCAAGGAATCAACCACCCCTAACCCACACTCGCTTGATGCGCGACATTTTCCAAGGAGGGGAACTAGTTTTAGTTTCTAGTTCGCCGCTTAGGGTATCCCCATTTCACCACTGCCCCTACACGCCCCCGAAAATCGAGAAGCCGCCATCCACGCAGATCATGGAGCCGGTAACGAAGCGGGAGGCGTCGCTCAGGAGCCAGATGAGGGCCCCTTGCAGCTCGTCGGGGTGGCCGAAGCGCTTGAAGGGGGTCTGGCGGATGACCAGCTCGCCCCGGGGCGTGAAGCCGCCGTCGGGGGTGGTGAGCAGGTTGCGGTTCTGCTCGGTGAGGAAGAAGCCGGGGGCCAGGGCGTTCATGCGCAGCTTGTCGCCGTGGCGGTTAGCCATTTCCACCGCGAACCACTGGTTGTAGCAGTCGACGGCGGCCTTGCCCATGTTGTAGCCCAGCACCTTGGTAATGGCCCGCTTGGAGTTCATGGACGAGATATTGACGATGCTGCCGCCCCCCGACTCGGCCAGGGCCGGCCCGAATACCTGGGTGGGCCGGATGGTGCCCCAGAGGTTGAGGTCCATGACCCGCTGCATGCCTTCCAGGTCCATGTCGAATACGTCGGTGGCGGCATCTAGCACGCCGTCGGGGGCGTTGCCGCCGGCCCCGTTCACGAGGCCGTCAAGGCGGCCGAAGGTGTCGAGCATACGCTGACGGGCGGCCCGGAGCTGGTCCATATTGAGCACGTCGGCCACCAGGGCCACGGCCCGGCCGCCCCGGTCCCGGATGGCGGCGGCCCGGGCCTCGGCCACCTCGGCGTTGCGGCCCAGAATGCCCACGGCCCCGCCGGCCCCCACGATACCGTTGATAAAGGCGTCGCCCAGAATGCCGGTACCCCCGGTTACGACAATAGCTTTATCCTGTAATGAAAACTGGTCAGTCATGTAACGGCTGATTGAGAGAATGAGGGTTTCCGGCGCAGCCCACGTAGGTGCTGCGCCGACTAAAAATTACTGCGCTACTTCGGCAGCCGGGCGTAGTGCTGGTAGCGCCCGAGGGCTTCGAGGAAGTAGTAGTCGGCGTACACCAGGGGCACATCCACTTCGGAGTTGATGGGCTTGTGGCCGGTGCTGTGCTTGAGCAGAAAGAAGTTGTTGGTGCCCGTTTCGGCCAGGTAAGCCGGGGAGCACAGACTGGTCAGCATGGCCGTGGCCGCCCCGTAGTACGGCGCGTCTTTGGGTACGTACCGACTCAGCTCCAGCAGCCCCGAGGCCGCCACGGCTGCCGCCGAGGCATCGCGCGGGGCTTCGGGAATGGCGGGGTCGTTGAAGTCCCAGTACGGAATGTGGTCGGGGATGCGGGCGGTCTGGAGCAGGAAGTAGTCGGCGGCGCGGCGGGCGGTGGCCAGGTAGCGCGGGTCGCGGGTTTCGCGGTAGAGCATGGTGTAGCCGTAGATGGCCCAGCCCTGGCCCCGGGCCCAGCAGGAGTTATCGGCGAAGCCCTGGTGGGTGCCGGCCGTGCGCAGCTGGCCGGTGGCGGGGTCGAAGTTGAGCACGTGGTAGGTGCTGCCATCGGCCCGGAAGCGGTGCTGCATATCGGTGTTGGCGTGGCGGCGGGCCAGGCGGGCGAAGCTGGAGTCGCCGCTGAGCCGGGAGGCGTTGAAGAGCAGCTCCAGGTTCATGAGGTTGTCCACGATTACCGGGTAGGCCCACTGCTCGGCGTGGTGGTCCCAGGACCGGATGGCGCCCACCGTGGGGTTAAACCGGGTAGCCAGGGAAGCGGCGGCCTGCAAGAGCACGGCGCGGTAGGCGGGGTTTTTGGTCTGGGCGTAGCCCTGGCCGTAGGAGTCGTTGAGGATAAAGCCCAGGTCGTGGGTGGTGGTGATGAACTGCTCGGGGGCCAGGGTTTCGGTGAAGGCGGCGGCGGCCCGCTGCCACCGCTGGTGCCCGCTCAGGGCAGCCAGCTGCCAGAGGTTGCCGGCGAAAAAGCCGCTGGTCCAGTTGCGCGACGTGGTGCGCAGCAGGCTGCCGTCGGGCGCGGTGCTGCGGGGGTGCAGGGTGCTGTCGGGGTACTGGCGCAGGTAGGCCGCGTACTGGGCCTCGGCCCGCGCCACGGCCAGGGCCACCGGCACCGGGGCCGGCCGCTGGGTCCGGACCGCCGCACAACCCAGCAGAAAAAAACCGGCCAGCAGAAAAAATACGTGTCTCATGGGAAAGGAAAACAAGGCGGAAGGCAGCAAGAGCCACTTATAAGGCCCAGGGCACCGGCACGTAGTCGGGGCGGCGGGCAAACACCCCGGCCGTATTCAGGTCGGGGTAGCGGCGGGCGGCCTGGTGGTAGAGGTGCAGGATGGTTTGGTCGGAGGTGGCGGCCGCGTCGGGCTTGGCCATCTGCCGCTGGCCCAGCAGGTAAGGGCGGAACCAGTCCACGGCGGCGCGCAGGCCCCGGCCATCGGGCGTGGCGTAGTGCCAGAGGTCGAGGCCGGTGTGGGGGGCCAGTTGGGCCAGCTGCACCCAGCCTTGCAGGTTCATGGAGGTGTAGTTCCAGGGGCGGGTGCGCGCCAGCTCCAGGGGCTGGGCGCCGTCGGGCTGGAACTGCACCGCCACCCGGGGCCAGGTCTGGGTTTGCAGAATCCGGCGGGCCAGCTGCTCGTCGCCCGTAAACAGGGCAAAGTCCACCACCTGCACGTCGTAGAAAGTGCCGTGGTTGTTCTGGGCCGCGCCCTCCGGCCGGGCCACCGGGCTGGTCAGGAGCCAGGTGGTAAAGTCGCGGAACCAGGCTTGCAGGCCCGTTGTCAGCGGCACGTCTACGGCGCGGCTGCCGGCCAGCAGGGCCAGCGCATCCGGGATTTTCACCAGGTGGCGGGTTTCGATGATGCCGAAGTTGCGGCCGTTGTTAATACCCGGAATGCCCTGCCCGAAGTTCAGGTTGGGATTCATGCGGGTGGCCGGGTCCAGGAAAAACACCCGCAGCAGGTCCGCGGCCTTCTCGGCGTAGCGCGCCTCCCCCGAGAAGTAATAGGCCAGGGCCAGCGTCTGCACGTCGGCGCACAGCTTGCCCAGGGTTTCGCTATCCTTCATGGCCGCCGACTCCGGGTTGCGCAACCCGTCCTTCTGCATGTAGGGCTTGCCGTCGGGCTTGCTGGGGTCGGGCCACCAGTACGGGGCCTGCGAAATGTAGTCGTGCTTGTCGCCGCTGGGCGGGGTCTGGGGCTTGCCCACAATGGTATACGGCTCCCGTTTCAGCAGCTTACCGGCCTGGTCCAGCAGGGCCTGCACCTGCGGGGTTTCGGGCTGATGACGGGCCTGATACGCACTTTTGTAGGCGCTCAGGACGGCGGAATCGAGCAGCAGCCACCCCGTGGGGGCGGCCGTTGCAGCGGCGCGCCCCGGGGTAGTCAGCAGCCAGCCCACCAAAAAGAAAAGAAGCAACCGCATTAGTTATAGCCGGGATTCTGGGTCAGGTTGGGGTTGAGAATCCGCTCGTTGGTCGGAATCGGGAACAGGTAGTACTTGGGCTCCACGCTGGCCACGATGGTGGGCTTGGAGGCCACTACCGTTTGCTCCAGCCGCTTCAGCCGGGTCAGGTCGTACCAGCGGTGGCCCTCAATGCATAGCTCCCAGCCCCGCTCGCGCACCAGCAGGTCGATGAAGACCTCCTTGGTGCTCGTGCCGGTTAGGGGCGCGAGGCCGGCGCGCACCCGCACAGCATTAATACCCTCGTACTTCTTGGGGTCGGCGGGGTTGAGGTTGTTGAGGATTTCCGATTGCAGGAGCAGAATATCGGCGTAGCGCGCCACCAGGTAGTTGGCCCGCGAGTCGTTGGTGATGCGCAGCGGGTCCTTGAACTTCACGAAGTAGTAGCGCGGCAAGGTGGTAGTACCGGCCTTGTTGGTGATATTCCAGGCCCGGCGCACGTCGGTGGCGGCGTAGGATTTCTCGAAGGTGGGCTCCACGCTGAACGTGCCCAGCCCGTCGGACACGATTTGGGAGGGCGTAAACTGGCGCACGATGATGCTGCCGATGTTGGGCGGCAAATCGAACTGGATGGAGAAGATGTGCTCCGGGCCGTTTTCCTTGTCCGGGTCGAACACGTCGGAGTAGGTGGGCACCAGGCGGTAGAGGCCCGAGCTCATCACCCGGTTCACGGCGCTCAGCGCGTCGGCCATGTCGGTGGGCTTGGCGGCCGGGGTGCCGGCGCGGGTCAGGTACACCTTGGCCAGCAGCGCGGCGGCGGCCCCCTTGGATACCCGGCCCTTCTCGTTGCCGGCAATCTGGTTTTCGGCCACGCAGTTAGCTTCCGCGAACTGCAAATCGGCTAGTACCTGCTCGTACACCTCGGCGGCCGGCGTGCGGGCGGGCTTCAGGTTGTCGCCCGGCGACTTCACGGTGCTCAGCACCAGGGGCACGTCGGAGAAGCAGCGCACCAGGTCGAAGTAAGCCATACCGCGCAGGAAACGGGCGTTGCCGATCAGGTTGTTCTTGCGGGCCTCGTCCATCTGCACGCCGGGGGCGCGCTCAATCACGTCGTTGGTCCGGTTTATCAGCAGGTAGATGCTGGTCCACCAGTTGTTTACTTCGTTCAGGCGCTCGTCGTAGTTGAAGCGGGAAAGTTGGGCGCGCTCATCGGTGCTGGAACCCACGCGCACGTAGTCGCCGGGCAGCTCCGTCATCTGCCAGGCCGTGCGCCCGAAGTAGAGCTGGGGCAGCATGGCGCCAAACGCCCCGTTCAGGCCCGCCACCACGTCGTTTTCGCTGGTATAAAACGTTTCGGAAGCCACAAAGTCGTACGGGGTTTCTTCCAGAAACTTCTCGCAGGAACCCAGGCTCAAACCCAGCAGGCTTAACAGTAGGAGGTGCTTTTTCATGTCAGATAGGTCAGAATCAGAGGGTGGGAATCAGTGGCCAGTGTTCAGTTGCCAGTTGCCAGTTGTCAGTTGTCAGTTGTCAGTTGCCAGTTGTCAGTGGCCAGTTGTCAGTTGCCAGTTGTCAGTGGCCAGTTGTCAGTTGTCAGTTGTCAGTTGCCAGTGGTCAGTGGTCAGTGGTCAGTTGTCAGTTGCCAGTTGTCAGTTGCCAGTTGCCAGTGTTCGGTTGGTGCTTGTTGAACAGCCTGACAACTGGCAACTGACAACTATCAACTGACAACTGGCAACTCAACTAGAAGCCCATTTTCACGCCCACGATGAAGGTGCGGGTGCTGGGAAAGGCGTTGTAGTCGGTGTTCAGGCTCAGGTTGTCGCGGCCGAAGGAGTTCACCTCCGGGTCGTAGCCCGAGTACTTGGTCCACGTCACCAGGTTTTGGGCCGTTACGTACACGCTGGCCGACTTGATGGGGCCGCTGAACTTGGGCACCGTGTAGCCCAGGGTCACGGTTTTGAGGCGCACGAAGCTGCCGTTTTCCACGTAGTCGCTGATGATGCCCGTGGAGCGGCGCACCGTGCTGCCGGCCCGCGGGATGTTGGTATCGGTGTTGGAGGGCGTCCAGCGGTTGGTCACCGACTTGAGCTTGTTGGTGCCCGTCAGGCCCGATTCCAGCTCGTAGCGGTTCAGGTTGAGCACATCGGAGCCCTGCACGCCCTGCACGAACACGCTCAGGTTGAAGCCCCCGTAGCGGACGTTGTTGGTGGCCCCGTAAATGAACTTGGGCTGGGCATTGCCGATAATCACCCGGTCGGCGGAGGTAATCTGGTTATCGCCGTTCTGGTCCACGTAGCGCGGGTCGCCGGGCCGGTAAGTGGGCCGGGTGATGCCGCTGGCCGTAATCTCATCCTGCGACTGCCAGAGGCCGGCCGACTGGTAGCCGTAGAACGAGCCGATGGGCTCGCCCACCCGCAGAATGCTGGTGAAGCCCACGCCCGAGCCCACGAACAGGCTGGAACTCGACTGCCCCACCGGCCGCTCAAACTCGCCGTTCAGGTCGAGCACCTTGTTGCGGTTGAGTGAGAGGTTGAGGTTGGTGGTCCAGCCGAACTGCGGGGCGTCGAAGTTGGTGGTGTTGAGCGCGAATTCGAGGCCCTTGTTCTCCACGCTGCCCGCGTTGAGCAGAATGGTCTGGAAACCCGTGGTGCGGGGCACGGCCACTTGCAGCAGCAGGTCGGTGGTTTTCTTGTAGTAGGCGTCGGTCGTGAAGCTGATGCGGTTTTTGAGAAAGGCAATGTCCAGGCCCACGTTGCTCGAGGAAGTGGACTCCCAGCGCAGGTCGGGGTTGCCGATGTTCTGGGGGGCCAGCCCCACCAGGCGGGTGTTGCCGCCGGCGTAACCGGCCACGTCGTAGCGCTGCAACGACTGGTAGTTATTGATTTCCTGGTTGCCCGTAATGCCGTAGGTTGCCCGCAGTTTCAGGTCGCTCAGGGCGGTGAGGCCCTGCATGAAGGGCTCGTCGATCAGGCGGTAGGCGAAGGCAGCGGAGGGGAAATAACCCCACTTGTTGTTGGGTCCGAAGCGGGAGGAGCCGTCGGCCCGCATGGTGAACGTGAACAGGTACTTCTCGAACAGGCGGTAGTTGACGCGCCCGAAATAGGAGGCCAGCGCGTTGGAGTAGCGGCCGGAGCCCGGCGTGAGCAGGCTGGCCCCCAGGGAGATGTTGTCGGAGCCCAGCGTGTTGGTAAAGAAGTTGGTGTTCGAGACGGAGAAATCGTTGCCGAAGAACTTCTGGAACGTGAGGCCGCCCACCACGTTGAGGGCGTTGTTCTCGTTGATTTTCGTGTCGTAGGTCAGCGTGTTTTCGTTGAGCCAGCTGTATTGGTTCACCTCGCCCCGGGTGGCCAGGCCCTTGTTGAGGCGGCCCAGGAAGATGTCGTTGGGCCGGTAAATATCGATTTGCGTGGTCCGGTAGTCGAGGCCGGCCGTGGAGCGCAGCGTGAGGCCCTGGATGATTTCGTAGTTGCCGGCCAGGTTGAACAGGCCCCGGGCCGTGGTGCGGTGGTCCTTGGCCTTGAGGGCGTAGGCCACCGGGTTGCCCACGTTTTCCACGTAGGGCAGGGGCGTGGCCGAGAAGGTGTACTCGCCCGTTGCGTCGCGCACCGGAATAATGGGGCTGATGCGCAGCGCATCGAGCAGCACGCCCCCGTTGCTGCCGCCCGAGGAGTTGACGAAGGCGCGCTTTTCAAAGGTGCCCGCTATCTGGCTCGTGAGGCTGAAGCTGAGCTTGTTACTGATTTTGCGGTCGAGGTTGAGGCGCATGGTGCCTCGCTGAAAACCCGAGTTGAGGATGATGCCTTCCTGGTCGAAATAGTTCAGGCTCAGGTTGTAGCGGGTGCCGTTGTTGCCGCCATTAAAGCCGAGCTGGTAGTTGCTCATGCGGGCCGTGCGCAGAATCTCGTCCTGCCAGTCGGTGCCCTCACCCAGGGAGTCGATCTGGCCCGCGCGGTAGGGCTGGGGCAGCGTGCCGCCCGATTCCGAGTTCACGTCGTTCAGGTACTGGGCAAACTCACGGGCGTTCATCAGCTCGTACTTCCTGCGCACCACCTGGATGCCGGTGTAGGCCTCGAAGTTGATGGCGTTGCGGCCGTCTTTGCCCTTTTTGGTGGTGATGATCACCACGCCGTTGGCCCCCCGCGAGCCGTAAATAGCCGTGGCGGAGGCATCCTTGAGAATCTCCACTGACTCAATATCGGAGGGGTTGATGGAGTTCAGATCGCCGGCCCCAGGGAAGCCGTCCACCACAAACAGAGGCTCGTTGCCGGAGCTGATGGAGTTGGTGCCCCGGATGCGGATCGAAATATCGCCCCCCGGCTCGGCACTGGTCTGCGTGACCTGCACGCCGCTCACCCGGCCCTGCAAAATCTGCTCGGGGCGGGTAATGGGCGTTTCGGCCACCTGCTCAGCCGAAATAGAGGCCACCGAACCCGTAATATCGCGCTTGCGCTGGGTGCCGTAGCCCACCACCACCACGTCGCTCAGGGTGGTGGTTTGCTCCGTCAGGCGGATGGTGATGGGCGCGGTGCCGGTCACGTTCACCTCCTGGCCCGCAAAGCCCACGTAGGACACCACCAGCGTGGGGTTGGCCTCCGTGGTGGTGAGCGTGAACGTGCCGTCGCCGTTGGTGCTCACGCCCTGGGTAGTACCCTTGATCAGCACGGTCACCCCGGGCAGGGTCGCCTGGTCGCCGGCGCTGAGGATGCGGCCGGTGATTTGCCGGGTGGTTTGCGCGTGCAGCGCCCCGGTTGCCAGCAGTGGAAGCGCACCCAGCAGCAGAAGGTGTTGAGGTTTGAGCATAGGAGGGGGATGTGGATTGGGGGGGATTTCGGGACTCAAGTACCTAAAACTTCCCCGGCCGGAAAGGCGAAATGCCCTATTTATCTACGGAAACGTTTACATGTTGCACTTTACCGGTCATACATATAACCAATTCAATAAAAAATAACTTTACCCAAGATATAATTGGGTTAAACCCAGTTATCAGGCGTCCGCATGTGCGCCAGTGGCCTTCAAATGGGTCTTCGGCCGCAGTTTGCGCCGGTATAAATTCTTAGTTTCGTTTCAGAACCAACTGCGCCGGCTCCTGGGCCGGCCGCTTCGAAACGTCATCTGGTTGGCGCGGCCCGCACTGGTAGCCGCCCCTGCTTTCATCCCTTCACTTGCATCTCATGCTGCGGTACGTTTTCCTCCCTTTGGGTAGCCTGCTGAGCGCGGTGCTGCCCACCGCCGGCCCCACGCCGCCGCCCGCTGCGGCAACCTGCTCGTTCACCATCACCAATAAGCTGGCCCAGGCCCGGCCGGCCGAAACCATCAGCCTGCCCGCCGCCCGCCTGCCCGCCGTCGGCACCGGCCACCTGGAAGTGCACGACCAGCAGACCGGGGCCGTATTAGCCAGCCAGCCTTTGGACCTCGACGGCGACGGAAAGCCCGAGGAATTGCTATTCCAGGCCGATTTTGGGGCGCGGGCCACCCGGCGCTTCACCGTGGCGGTGGCGCCCGGCGCGGCCCCCGCAACTCCGGCCGGCAGCCCGGCCACGTTCTCCCGCTTCGTGCCCGAGCGGATTGATGACTACGCCTGGGAAAACGACCGGGTGGCCTTCCGCACCTACGGACCGGTGGCCCAGCAGCTCACCGAAGCCGGCCGCAAGGACGGCACCCTCACCAGCGGCATGGACTGCTGGCTCAAGCGGGTGCCCTACCCCATCATCGACAAGTGGTACGGCGGCTACCCCGCCGACCACCGCTACTACCACGTGGACCGGGGCGAGGGCTACGACCCCTACCACGTGGGGGCAAGCCGGGGCTGCGGCGGCACCGGCGTCTGGGACCAGGACCGGCTGCTGGTATCGAAGAACTTCGTGCGCTACCGCCTGCTGGCGACCGGCCCCATCCGCACGGTGTTCGAGCTGACGTATGCGCCCTGGGAAGCCAACGGCCGCGTGGTTACCGAGAAAAAACGTATTTCCCTGGATTTGGGCAGCCAGCTCACCCGCTACGAGGAAATCCTGACCAGCTCCGCGCCGTTGCCCAACTTCGTTATCGGCATCACGCTGCACGACCAGAAAGGCACCGTGGCCGCTGATAAGGCCGCCGGCTGGTTTCGCCATTGGGAAACCATCGACGACGCCCAGCTCGGCACCGGCCTCGTGCTCGACCCGCGCCGGGTAACCGAGTACCGCGACTACCGCACCGACCAGACTGACCAGAGCCACCTGCTCGTATTCACCAAACCGGAACCCGAAAACCTGGTGTTCTACGCGGGCTTCGCCTGGACCAAGGCCGGCCGGATACAAACCGTGCAGGACTGGGAGGCCTACCTCGCGGATTTCGCCCGGCGGCTGGCCTCACCCCTGCCCGTATGCTGGGCCAAGTGAGTCCCGGCCGTTTTACTTTTCCTGATTCGTTCACCCCTCCCCCTTTTCCCCATCCCATGCAGCAACGCTATGCGTGCAGCCCCCGCGAAACGGCCGCCTTCGACACCGCCGCCCTGCGGGAGCATTTTCTGCTCGAAAACCTGTTCCTGACCGGGCAGATTTCCCTGGTGTACACCCACTATGACCGCATGGTGGTGGGCGGGGCCGTGCCGGCCGGCGCGGAACTCCCGCTGCCCAACCCCGAAGCCCTCAAAGCCGATTACTTCCTGGAGCGCCGGGAGCTGGGCATCCTCAACGTGGGCACGGCCGGCTACGTGCTAGTGGACGGTACCCGCCACGAGCTGGGCAACCAGGACTGCCTGTACGTGGGCCGGGGCGCGCAAAACGTGCGGTTTGGCGGCAACGGAGCGCGGTACTACCTGCTCTCGGCCCCGGCCCACGCCACTCACCCCACTACCCGGCGCACTCAGGCCGAGGCCACGCCCGTGGGAATGGGTACCCCCGAAGCCGCCAACCAGCGCACTATTTACAAGTACATCTACGCCGAGGGCATCCAGAGCTGCCAGCTGGTGATGGGCCTCACCCAGCTCCAGCCGGGCAACGTGTGGAACACCATGCCCGCCCACACCCACGACCGGCGCATGGAGGCCTACCTCTACTTCCACCTACCCGAGGGCCAGCGGGTGCTCCACCTGATGGGCGAGCCCACCCAGACCCGCCCGCTCTGGGTTTTCAACGAGCAGGCCATTCTCTCGCCGCCCTGGTCCATCCACACCGGCTGCGGCACCAGCGCCTACGCCTTCATCTGGGGCATGGCCGGCGAAAACCGCGCGTACACCGACATGGACGCCGTACCGCTGGCCACTTTGCAGTAGCCCGGCGGGCCGGTGGGCTATTCAAAGCACAATAGCAAATGCCCCACGCTGCTCGCAGGATGGGGCATTTTTATTACACGTAAGCGGCCAAGCGAAATGGAACCCCTGCTTTTTCGTCAGGCTCCCCCTCTCCCCGAGGCTTCGCGCATCCAGCGAACCGGGGGCCGGGGGCCGGGGGGGGGAGTTCCCCGACCCCAGACCGCCGCCGTTACGGCCGGCTGAACAGCGCGGTTTCCCGGTCCCGGCCCTCGCCCACCACTACCAGGTAGATGCCGGGACGCAGAGCCGCCACGCGCACGGTAACTTCTGGTGCACCGGCCGCCAGCGACTGGCGCAGCACCGTGCGGCCCAGCAGGTCGGTGATGGTGAGGGCTGTGCTCCGGGCGCCGATGCCGGTTACGGTCAGCACGCCATCAGGAGCCGGATTGGGGTACACGCGCAGGGCCGTGGCACGGGTGGCAGCGGCGGTTTTCAGCACGGTGGTTGTGGCTGAGCTGGCGCAGGTGGGGCGGGTGGCCGAGTTGCTGAAGTAGAGCGTGAAGCCCCCGGTTTTCGACACCAGCACGAAGTTGGTGCCGTCGTTGGTTACCCAGTAGGCCCCATCTAGGCCGGCCAGGCCGGTGTTGGTGAGCATGACTTCCGGCCGGGCGTTTTTGAGCTGGAACGTCATGGCTTTGCTGAAATCCACGTAGTAATCGGGCACGCCATCGGTCGTATTGAAGGCGAATTTATAGAGGGCATTGGCCGAAGCGTTCCAGTAGAGGCTGAATTTTTTGAAGTTGCCCAGGGCCGGGCCGCCGCTGCCCAGCACGTGCACGTTGCTAAAGCTCACGTTGTTGAACGTGGGCAGCCCGGCGGCCGTGGGTGTACCGAACGAGCAGGCACTTCCCCCACCCGCCGGGGCCGTTTTGACAATCACCGTCCGGGAAACTTCGGTAGCCAGGGCCTGGGCACCGGCCTCAATGGCCCGCGCCGTCACGGTGTAGGTACCCGTAGCCGGGGGCGTCCACATCACGCTGTACGGGGCCGAGGTATCCTGCTGGTAGAAGGTGCCGTTGATTTTGAAGCTCACCTGCTGAATCGAGCCGTCGGGGTCGGCGGCGGTGGCCGCCAGCGTGATGGTGGTACCCAGCACGTACTCCTGGTTGTTGCTGGCCGGGGAGGTGAGCGAAACCGTGGGCGGCTGGTTAACCGGCGGCGTACTGCCGCCGTTGCAGGCCACCATGTTCCAGCTCGGGCAGGACTTGGTGATGATGCTTTCCGTGCCGTCGCTGAGCGGAAAATCGGGCGTGTTGGGCACCCGGGTGTTGTTCCAGACGTGGATGTTGCTGGGGCTGCCCTGCTTCTTGCGCACCGTCGGAATCTGGCCGCCGGCGGTTTGCAGGTTGAACGTGTTGTTGAAAATAGCCAGGCTGTCGGCCGTGCGGCTGGGCAGGCCCCGGTCCAGAATATCGAGGCCCGACGCCAGCACCGTGGAGCCCGCCCGGTTAAAGGTGTTGCCGTACACGAAGGCGTAGGAGCCTTTCAGGTCGATAAAAGCGTCGGCGCTGTTCACCCCGCTGATCCCCTGGGCCGAAAAGGTATTGTTGCGGATAATGGTCCCACGGGTGCCTTCCTTCAGGTCCAAGCCCTCAGCGGCCACGTTGGGTCCAATGGTGCAGTTTTGCACCGTGTTGAAGTCGCAGTGCGGGCGGTACTTGTCGTGCTGGCCCACGTCGGAGCCGATGTAGATGCCTTCCCCGTAGCCGGGCTGCACGAGGCCGGTATTATAAATCTGGCAGCCATCCACCACGTTGCGGCCCGAGCCGTCGCGCAGGTGCAGGGCTTCGTCGGCCACATCGTGCACCGACACGTTGGTAATCTGGCCGAAGCTGACGTTATCGAACACCAGCCCCTTAGAGCCCTGACGCAGCTCCAGATCCTTAATTTTCCAGTAGTTGCCGCCCAGAATCCGCAGCACGTAGCCCGCCGTACTGGGTCCGGCTCCTTCCAGAATGGGCCGGTTGGTGGCACTGGCCCCGCGCAGGGTAATGGGCTGGGCCGCCGTGCCGCTGGCCTTCGCGGAGAACCAGGCCAGGTCCGTTACGGTCAGGCTCTTGTAGGTGCCGGCCGCCACCACGATTTCGTCGCCGGGTTTGGCATTGGCGAGGGCATTCTGGATGGCCGCCACGCTGCTGCAATTGATAACGGCGGCCGTCTGGCTGGCCGTGGCCGGCTTGCGGCCGGTTTGCGCCTGCGCGCTGGAAGCCAGCAGGCCCAGCAGCAACGCGGCACAACACGAGAGGAAAGGGTGCTTCATAGGGGTTGTGGGAATTGGTGGAGGAAAAGCGGAGCGGAGGAAGAAGGGCGAAGCGGGCTCGGAACAGCCGGGGCCGGAGCACCCACCGGAGCGGGGCAAAGCTTCGCGCTGAATTTCAGGACATTATCAACCTGAATCCGGCACATAAGTACACGGAATAGCGCTGAGCTCCCGTAGGTTGCGCGACATTTATTCACGTAATCGTTTCCGCTCGCCCCCAATTTCAACTCCCGACGAGCGGCGGCAAACGGAAACGATTACGTAAATAAAGTGCCGGCTCCCTGGCTTCTGCCTGCCCGATAATGCGGTATTTGAGGCCCTGAACCGGTTCCGGCCGGCCGCGCTGGCCGCCTCCCTCGCTCGTTTTTCCTTCCTCAACCTCTCCCCCGCAATGCCCCTCATCCAAAGCTGGCGCTGGTACGGCCCCCAGGACCCCGTTTCCCTCACCGACATCCGCCAGGCCGGCGCCACCGACGTGGTATCGGCCCTGCACCACATTCCGAACGGGGAGGTGTGGCCGGTGGCGGAAATTGAGCGGCGACAGGCCGAAGTAGCCGCCGCCGGCCTGTGCTGGAGCGTGGTGGAAAGCGTGCCGGTGCACGAGCACATCAAAACCCGCACCGGCGACTACCAGCGCTACATCCGCAACTACCAGCAGAGCCTGCGTCACCTGGCGGCCTGCGGCATCCGCACTGTTACCTACAACTTTATGCCGGTCCTCGACTGGACCCGCACCGACCTGGCCTACGCACTGGCCGACGGTTCCCGGGCCCTGCGCTTCGAGCGGCGAGCCTTCGTGGCCTTCGATGCCCTGCTGCTGCAACGCCCCGGTGCCCGCGCCGGGTATTCAGCGGCCGAATTAGCCGCCGCCGAAGCCCACCTGGCCGGCCTGAGCGCCGGGCAGCAGCAGCAGCTCCAGCGCAACATCATTGCCGGCCTGCCGGGCAGCGAGGAGAGCTTTACGCTCCAGCAGTTCCAGCAGGCCCTGGACGCCTACGCCGGCCTCGACGCAGCCCAATTGCGGGAACATCTGGTGCTGTTTCTGCGCGACATCGTGCCGGTAGCCGAGGAAGTGGGCATCCACTTGGCCATTCACCCCGACGACCCGCCCTACCCCATCCTCGGCCTGCCCCGGGTGGTGAGCACCGCCGCCGATGTGCAGGCCCTGTTCGAGGCGGTGCCCTCGCCCAACAACGGCCTGTGCTTCTGCACCGGCTCCTTCGGCGTACGCCCCGATAACGACCTGCCCGGCATGGTCCGCCAGTTCGCCGACCGGATTCACTTCCTGCACCTGCGCAGCACCCAGCGCGACGCGGCCGGCAACTTCTACGAAGCCAACCACCTCGAAGGCGACGTGGACATGTACGCCGTACTGCGGGAGGTGGTGCTAGTGATGCGGCAGCGCCAGACCAGCCTGCCCATGCGCCCCGACCACGGCCACCAGATGCTCGACGACCTCCACAAGCATACCAACCCCGGCTACTCCGCCATCGGCCGCCTGCGCGGCCTGGCCGAACTGCGCGGTTTGGAGTTGGGCATCACGCGGAGCTTGTAGGCAGCTGGCAGTTGATAAGTTGATAAGTTGATAAGTTGAAGGAACGTCATTCCGAGCTTGCCGAGGAATCTCGCGTGCTGATGTTGAGTTACCATTCCAACATCAGCACGCGAGATTCCTCGGCTCCGCTCGGAATGACGTTCCTTCAACAACTAATACCTGATCAGCCATCCAGCCGCCGCTGCAATTCGGCCAGAAACAAGCCCACGTGGTAGCCGTCGGCCAGGCCGTGGTGGACGTTGATGGCGACCGACATGAGTTGCCGGTTGCCCTCGGGGCGCAGGCGGCCAACGGATATTTTGGGAATGCTGTCGGGGTGGGCGAAGCTGCGGGCGTGGGTGAGGCCGGTGAAGGCAATCCAGGGCATGGCCGAGAAGTGAATCACGTCGGACCGGGCCGTGCGGGGGCTCAGGCACAGGCCGGGGGTCTGGCGCACCAGCTCCTTTTCGGCGGCCAGGCCAAGGCCGAATTCGGCTAAATCCGGCACGTAGGGCACGAAACCAAAGCCGAACGTGTGGTCGGGGCGGGCCAGGGTGGGCGAAACGTGGATTTGGTCGTAGCAGTCGACCTGGCCATCGGGGTTGATGCGGTAGCGCAGGTTTTCCACGGTCTGCACGGCCGCCAGCGTGGCGTGCAGGTAGAGCTGGAAGAACGACACGCTCAGCTCGCCGGCGCGGGCGTAGGCCCGGGTAGCGTCCAGGTCGGCTACCACGCCGAAGAAGGGCTCCTCAAACTGCGAGAAGAAGGCAAAATGCTCCTGCCGGTTCCAACCAGCCTGCTCGATACGGTGTTTCATACGGGCGCAAAGGTAACTTCGCGCCCGTCTTTGCCGCTACCTTCGCCCATGCCCACTCCCCGCCTTATTGCCTTCGACGCCGACGATACGCTCTGGCCCAACCAGCCCCATTTTGATGCCGCCGAGGCCCGCCTCTACGAGCTGCTGGCCCACTACGGCACCCCGCAGCAGTTCAGCGACCAGTTTTTTGCCGTGCAGCGCCAGAACCTGCCCCTGTTCGGCTACGGGGCCAAGCCCTTCATGCTCTCCATGATTGAAACCGTGCTCCAGCTCACCGACGGGCAGATTACGGGCCGGGAAATCCAGCACATCCTCGACCTGGGCAAGCGCCTGCTCGACTTCCCCATCGAGCTATTGCCCGCCGTGGCCGACACGCTGGCCGCCGTCAAAGCCTTGGGCCTGCCGCTAATGCTGCTCACCAAGGGGGATTTGTTCGATCAGGAAAGCAAGCTGGCCCGCTCCGGCCTCGGCCACCTGTTCGACCGCGTGGAAATCGTGAGCGAGAAGAACGAGGGCACTTACCAGCGCATCCTCGACCGCCACAACGTGGCCCCTGCCGAGTTCGTGATGGTGGGCAACTCGCTCAAGTCGGATGTGCTGCCGGTAGCCCGCCTGGGCGGCCACGCGGCCTACGTGCCCTACCACACCACCTGGGTAATGGAGCGCGTATCGGAGGCCGAGCGGGCCGGCGTGGCGTTCTACGAAATGCAGTCGGTGGCCGAAGTGCCGGCGTGGCTGGAAGGATTGATATCGTCCAAGTAGGCTATTTGGCCTTGCGCAACAGATATACCAAGCCATTGGAATCCGTGCCAGTCATTTGAACCACTTCCCAACCGTCTTCGGCGGCATTGTTGATGCTTTGCATCAATCTCTCCGTAATGGCATCTGTATGCTCGGTCATCATACGGCTGCGTTTCTTTTCTGCCTCTTTCTGCTCCCGGTTTTCCCTCTCCTTCATTTGCCGGGCTTCGGCAGGTGTTAGTTTTCTTCCGTCGATAAATATGCCTCCTGCACCATCACTACCCGTGTAGGATGTTTGGATTTGGCCATCTACAGGACCTTCTATAATTGCTATAAGCTGCTGTTGATAAGTAGTTGGCTTGGTTAGGGTGATATATGTTTCACCTCGCAGCGCTGGACTAAAGCGGCCAATAGCTCCGAGAACAGGTCCATTCCCGTAATAAAACAGCTGCATATACTGATACGTCGGCTTGCTTTGGGCTACAGCTGCCTGTGTACTTAGCAGCAGCATAAAGAAGAACAGTAGACGGGGTAATTTTTGATACATGGTGAGGGGGATTTGGATAAATGTATAAAGCAAACATAGCCGATTTATCGAGAGATGATGCCAAGTAGACTGCCCGCAATTAAGCTACCCTGTACGGATTAGCTGGTTGCGGGCAGCGGTGGGGCTACATCCTAAAGTCCGTGCTATAGTCAGAACTACTCCCGCTTCGTTTTCAGCACCTGCTTCAGCGCGGCCAGTTCGTCGCGGAGCTTGGCGGCGGTGAGGAAGTCGAGGTCTTTGGCGGCGGCTTCCATCTTCTTCTCGGTCTGCTTGATGAGCTTCTCCAGGTCCACCCGGTTCATGGTGGAAATGACCGGCTCGGCGGCAATGGCCAAATTCACATCGGCGTCGGCACCGGCATACACCGTGTTGTCCTGGATGCGGTAGTCCGAAAGCGAGGTCTGGCCCAGGATTTCGGCGTGGCTCTTGCGCACCGTGCGGGGCGTGATGCCGTGTTCCTGGTTGTAGGCCAGCTGGGTGGCGCGGCGGCGGTTAGTTTCGTCAATGGCCCTTTGCATGGAGCCCGTCATGCGGTCGGCGTACATAATCACCTTGCCCCGGTCGTTGCGGGCGGCCCGGCCCATGGTCTGAATCAGGCTGCGCTGGTCGCGCAGGAAGCCTTCCTTGTCGGCATCCAGAATGGCTACGAGGCTCACCTCGGGCAAGTCGAGGCCCTCGCGGAGCAGGTTTACGCCGATGAGCACGTCGATTTCGCCCAGCCGCAGCTGGCGCAGGATTTCCACCCGGTCGAGCGTCTTCACGTCGGAGTGCACGTAGCTGGACTTGATGCCGAGGCGTTCCATGTACTTCTGGAGCTCCTCGGCCATGCGCTTGGTGAGGGTGGTGACCAGCACCCGGTCGCCCATTTTCACGCGGTTGTCTACTTCATCGAGCAGGTCGTCGATCTGGTTGGTGCTGGGGCGCAGGTCAATTTCGGGGTCGAGCAGGCCGGTAGGCCGGATAATCTGCTCCACAATGATGCCGTTGGATTGGGTCAGTTCGTAGTCGGCCGGCGTGGCGCTCACGAACACGGCCTGGCGGTACATGCTCTCGAACTCGTTGAAGGTGAGCGGGCGGTTATCAAAGGCCGAGGGCAGCCGGAAACCGTACTCAATCAGCGCCGTCTTCCGGCTCCGGTCGCCGCCCCACATGGCCCGGATCTGGGGCATAGTGGCGTGGCTTTCGTCTACCACCAGCAGGTAGTCGTCGGGGAAGTAGTCGAGCAGGCAGAACGGGCGGGTCCCGGGCTGGCGGCCGTCGAAGTAGCGCGAGTAGTTTTCAATGCCCGAGCAGTAGCCCAGCTCCCGGATCATCTCCAGATCGAACTCGGTGCGCTCCATAATCCGCTTGGCCTCCGAGTCGCGGCCCTCCTTCTCGAAGTAGGCATGCTGCTGCACCAGGTCGTCCTGAATTTCCTTGATGGCCTGGTTGAGCGTGTCCTTGCCGGTTACAAACAGCTGGGCCGGGTACAGGGTCACCGATTTCTCGTCGGCCAGCTTCTTGCCGCTGGTGGGGTCGATGCGGTGGATGGCCTCAATTTCGTCGCCGAAAAAGAACAGGCGGTAGGCGTAGTCGGCGTAGGCCGGATACACGTCCACGGTGTCGCCCTTCACCCGGAACGTGCCGCGGGTGAACTCCACCTCGGTGCGCGAGTACAGAATCTGCACGAACTGGTAGAGCAGGTTGTTGCGCGAATACCGCAGGCCGGGAGCCATGTAAATCACGTTTTTGCTGAACTCCTCCGGGTTGCCGATGCCGTAGATGCACGACACCGAGGCAATCACAATCACATCGCGCCGGCCGCTCAGCAGCGTGGAAGTGGTGTGCAGGCGCAGCTTCTCAATTTCCTGGTTGATGGCCAGGTCTTTCTCAATAAATACGTCGGAGGAGGCAATGTAGGCCTCGGGCTGGTAGTAGTCGTAGTAGCTGATGTAGTACTCGACGGCGTTGTTGGGAAAGAACTGCTTGAACTCGCCGTAGAGCTGGGCGGCCAGGGTTTTGTTGTGGCAGAGCACCAGGGCCGGCTTGCCGGTTTCGGCAATCACGTTGGCCATGGTGAAGGTTTTGCCCGTGCCCGTAGCCCCGAGCAGCACCTGGGCCGGCTCGCCGTTGTTCACGCCTTCCACGAGCTGCTTGATGGCCTTGGGCTGGTCGCCGGTGGGTTGGAATTCCGAGGTGAGCTGGTAGTTCATGCAGGCAAGTTAGGTAGCCTGTGGTAACTGCTTTCGGGGGGCGTTGGTTCGGGCGGGTTCGGGATATTGTTTTGCTGGCGCAAATAGCTTTCCCGCAGAGGTCCGCAGAGGAAACGCAGAGCCGTTCAATCAGGCAAAAAGCCCGCTTCTGTTGCCAGAAGCGGGCTACAAACACGGTAAACCCGCCATCTCACCGCTGGTCGCGCCAGATGAGGGTGGGGTTGGTGGCGGTAGCGGCAAAGTCGGAGCAGCGGCCGTCGCCGGCGTTTTTAGGTCCGCCGGCCGCCGCGCAGACCACGGTACCGCAGTTATTGAACAGGTAGCTGGGGTTGCTCGGGTCGCCGCCCGTGACGAGGTAGACGGTGCGGCCCTGGTAGGTGTACTGGGTGATTTCGGCGGCGGGCGTTTGCTTGGGCTGCTGCTTAAGCTGCTCGATGAGGGTGAGCGAGAAGTTGCCCGGACAGTCCTGGGGCAGCACCTCATCGGCCGTAACCGAGCAAGCCGTTGCCCCCCACAGAAGCAACGGCCAGCCGACCAGATAAAGACGCAAACGGGTCATGATTTTTCCAAATGAGATGCTATTGAACGCCCGGCATGGGCTTGGTACCGCCGAATTCCAGGCTGGCTTCCAACCCAAGGCTGTAGGGCCGGCTTTGGTTCATGGCGCGCTGGGTAGGGTTGGCGTTGAGTGTGGTTACGAAGGTTTCGGCGGTGGGGCCCACGGCCACGTTCCAGGTAGCCAGCACGGGCTGGTAATGGATGCCGGCCCCGCCCCGCACGGAGGCAAATACCGGCCGGTACGGCGATTCAGCCGATTTGAGTGAGTAGTTCCGGGTGGCCTCGGGGGAGCCCTCCAGCTCCGAGCGGCTGCTCAGCAGCACGCTTACCACCGCCCCTACCTTGGCGTAGAGCGACAGGCCCGGCTTATTACTGGAGCCGTAGGCCACGCTCAGGGGCACGGCGGCTGTGCGGTAGCGGTAAGAAGTGGTGCGGGGCTGGCTAGGGGCCGCGAAAGCCGCCGGCCGGTTAAACAGCGCGGCCGACTCGCGGCCCACCTGCTTGCCATCGAGGAAGCCGTAGGTGGTGGCCGACGTAGCCTGTTGCTCGGCCGCTTCCAGCCCGGAGGCCACCGTCCAGTGGCGCCCCAGGGCGTAGGAGGCCGTCAGGGCTACGCGCTGGCTGAGGCCGGCACGCAGGTTGCGGCGGTACTCGTTCTCGGCTTCTTCCTGATAATACGTGCGCAGGGCGCTGGTCACCGGGTCGGCCTGGGTGCGGGCATCGGTGCGGGAGAAGTTGATGTTGGGGTTGAAGGAGCCCACGGCGTAGCTGCCGCCGATACGCAGGCGCTTCCACAGTTTAGCCGCTGGCTTGGGCTCGGCTTCCGGTGCCACGGCGGCCAGCGCCGTAGCGGGCAGGCTGGGGCCGGCCGGCAGGGCCGCTCTCAAAGTATCGGGGCGGCCCAAACCTAAGCCCAAGCCACCGCGCAGGCGCGAAGAGCGGGGCACCAGGGTATTGAAGTTGGCCAGGAAAGCTGTTTCAGAACCGTTGTTCAAAGTACCCGACTGCCCCGTAAAGAAACGCTCGAAACTACCGGCGTAGGCTTCTGAACGACCCACCCCGGAACGGGATTCCTGCCCCGCGCTTTCGCCGGCACCGGAGAGCGCGGCCAGCATAGTGCGCAGCTGGCCGGACTGGTTCGGCGCGGCAGGCGCGGCTTCAGCAGCATAAGCCGACTGCTGGGTGGTGGCGCGGGAGAGCCGGTCGGCAGCCGTACCGAAACCGAGGCTGTTTGCCCCCTCCGAAGCCAGAGCCGGGTTACCGTAGCGCAGGCCTGTTTCTCCGGAGCCCGGGGCCGCCGCGGGCAGTTGGGCGGCAAGTTGCGGGCTGCTGCCCAGCCCCGAATGGTTCAGGAAAGCCCAGCCGCCGAAGCCCAGGGCCAGCACCAGGCAGGCCGCCGCCACCCAGCGGTACACGGCGGCGCGCTGCCGGTACACGGTGTTTTGTTGCACGATCTGCTCATGCTGCTGGGCCACCAGCTCGTGGTCGAGGTGGTCCCAGAAGTTGGCGCGCGGAGTCACCTCGGCTTCGGCCATTTTCTGCCGGAACAGGTGCTCCAGGTCGCCGGATGGGCGCGGGGGCTGGGGAGTAGTAGGTGTATTAGGAGCGGAAGCCATGAGAGCGGTGAGCGTCGAGACGCTCGATTTTGTTTTTGAGAATGGCCCGGGCCCGGGAATACTGCGACTTGCTGGTTCCTTCGGAAATGCCCAGCAGCTCGCCGATTTCCTTGTGGCCGTAGCCTTCGATGGCAAACAGGTTGAACACCATCTGGTAGCGCGGGGCCAGGTCCTGAACCAGGCCCAGCAGCTCTTCAAAGTTGTAGTTAGAAAGCGTGAATTCCTCGCCGGCCAGGTCTTCGGGGTACTCGCCCCCGTCGCTGACGGCTACCAGCGGGGCGTTGCGGCGGTGCTGGCGCAGGGCCGCATTCACCATAATGCGCCGGACCCAGAACTCCAACGGGCATTCGCGGCGGAAACTCCCCAGGTTTTTGAATACGGTCAGAAAGCCTTCCTGCAACACGTCCTCGGCCTCGAAGGTGGTTTGGGCATAGCGCAGGCACACGGCCATCATGCGGCCCGCGAATCGTTCGTACAGGTACTTCTGCATCAGACGGCTGCCGGCCAGGCAACCATCAATCAGCTCCAGGTCGGAGAGTTGGGAAGGCGGAGTAAGGGTGCGCACGGGAGCGGATAACGACGAGGATACAGCCTCCGGCCGCGCGGCTGCGCGGCCGGGCAGCAGGCTGCGCAGCCCGTCGTCCATCGTAACCGAAAGGGCGCTCATCGGGCAATCCGGCCGGAGCCGGTGGCTGGATGCTCACCTGCGGCAGCTCCCTGCGGGAGGCTGTTTGCGCTCAAGTAAGAAAGGGGCATATGCTGCGAAGTCGGATAAATAATTCAGGCGGCCCGGCTAGCTACCGGGGGTTCGCTCGTAAGAGGACGGACGGGTAACCGGAGGTTGCATGGCCCCCGGCACTTTTTCGAATCAGCAAGATAATCCTTTCGTCACCAATAGTTTCAACCCAATTTTTTACTCCTTCGATAACCCTGCCTCCGGCTTTTTCGTGTACATACACCAGTAACTTCGCTAACTCACCGCATCCGGCTGAAGGCGCCTTTTTTCACCTTTTACCCCCTGTACCTATGAAAACGCTCATCCTGTTCTACTCCACCTATGGCCACGTGTACAAGCTGGCCGAAGCCGTGGCCGAGGGTGCCCGCGAGGTTGCCGGCAACGACGTGGTTATCAAGCGCGTGCCCGAAACGCTGGCCCGGGAAGTACTCGATAAAATCGGGGCCACCGAAGCCCAGAAGGCTTTCGCCCATATTCCGGTGGCCTCGCCCGGGGAACTCGACCAGTACGATGCCATCCTCATCGGTACGCCCACGCGCTACGGCAACGTCTGCGGCCAGATTCAGGCATTTCTGGACGGCACCGGCGCGCTATGGGCCGAGGGCAAGCTCATCGGCAAAGTGGGCGGCGGCTTCGTGAGTACGGCCACCCAGCACGGCGGCCAGGAAACCACCCTGCGCGCCCTGCACACCGAGCTCCTGCACCAGGGCATGGTGATTGTGGGCCTGCCCTACGCCTGGCAGGGCCAGATGGGCCACCACGAAGTAACCGGCGGCACGCCCTACGGAGCCAGCACCGTAGCCGGCGGCCAGGGCGAGCGGCAGCCCAGCAGCAACGAGCTGGAAGGCGCCCGCTTCCAGGGCCGCCACTCCGCCGAAATAGCCAAGAAGCTGTCGGCGTAGCGGAGAGGTGCGTACAAAGAAGGGAGAGGTGAGACGCCCGTGCTGATACCCAAACATATTGGGCTGCCAGCACGGACGTCTCACCTCTCCCTTCTTTGTACGCACCTCTGAATCAGAGCTGATTATACGCTTTGATGAGGGCGTTGAAGGATTCGCGGTAAGTGTCGCCGATGGGCAGCAGGCGGCCCGCTACCTGTACTTTGCCGCGCTCCACATGCTCGATGTGGCTCAGGGCCACGAGGTAGGATTTGTGGATGCGGGCGAACCGGTCGGGCGGCAGCACTTCCTCCACCCGCCGGAACGACTGCAACGTGAGTACCTTGCCGGTGGTGGTGTAAAGCATCAGGTATTCCTTCATACCCTCGATGTAGAGCAAATCATCGAACGCCACCCGTTGCAGCCGGTGCTCATTCTTGACGAACATAGCATCGGCCGCCACTGGCTCGGCCGGGGCAGCGGCCGCCACCGCTCCGCCGGCCGCCGCCGGCGCCTGAAGTTGCTGCCGCACCTTTTGCACGGCCTGCACGAACCGCTCGAAGGCAATGGGCTTGAGCAGGTAATCGGCCGCGTTCAGCTCGTAACTGCGCACCGCGTACTGGTCGTAGGCGGTGGTGAAGACGATGCGCGGGCCGGGCTGGGGCAGCAGCTGGGCCAGCTGCACGCCGGTGAGGCGGGGCATGTGGATGTCCAGAAACACGACATCCACGGGGTTATCCTGCAAAAAGGCCAGGCCCGCCAGCGCATCATCGAACTGGCCCTTGAGCTCCAGCCCCGGCACCTGAGCGCAGTAGTCGGCCAGCAAATCCAGGGCCAGCGGTTCGTCGTCGAGGATTACGCAGGTCATCGGGGAAGGAGTGAATGAGCGACTCGGTGAATGAGCGACTCGGTGAGTAGGCAGACGAAGAATACAAGTTGGAGAAACTATTGGCAGCGCGGCCGGGGCAATACCCACCAGCACTCATTCACTTACTGCTGTTACGCAGTAGCCGTTGAAGCATGCGTTTTTCGTTGCTCGTTTTTCGGGGCTGCTTCACCTTCAGTAACCAATCAGCCCCGAAAAACGAGCAACGAACAACGAACTGCCACCGCAGATACCGGAAGCGACCTGCGTAACAGCAGTCACTCACTCACCAAGCCACCGTTACGGCAGCAGCACCAGCGTGACGCGGTGTTGCTCGGGGGTCGTTTGCACGTCGAGGGCGTAGCGGGTGGGGTAGAGCAGTTCCAGGCGGCGGCGCAAATTTACGAGGCCCACGCCACCGGGCTGCCGGGGCAGCTCCCGGCCGGCATCGGCGGGGGCCACGGAGTTGAGGACCGAAAAGCGCAGCTGCCCGTCGGGGGCCAGGTGCAGGGCAATGTGCACCGCTACGGGCCGGGCCGTGAGGTCGCCGTGCTTGAAGGCGTTTTCTACCAGCGGCAGCAGCAGCAGCGGCGCGATGGGGTGGGCGCAGTCGGGGTGGGTGCCGGCCACCTCCAGCACAATGGCTTCCTGGGCCGAAGCCGCCAGCCGCAGCCGCTGCAAATCCAGGAAGCTGCGCAAATGGGTCAGCTCCCGGCTCAGGGGCACAGTATCGGTGCTGCTTTCGTAGAGCAGGTAGCGCATGATTTCGGCCAGGCGCAGCACCGCTTCCGGTGCTTTATCCGACTTGCGGCTGGTGAGCGAGTAGATGTTGTTGAGCGTGTTGAAAAGAAAGTGCGGGTTGATCTGGGTTTTGAGCATGGCCAGCTCCGTGAGCAGCTGCTGGCGCTCCAGCTCCCGGCGGTTGCGCTGGCCCCGCACGTAGTCGCCGGTGATGCGCAGGGCCGAAGCGCTGCCCACGATGAACGTGCCCACGATGCAGGAGCTGAACAGGCGCATCCAGAAAGTTGGCGTCAGGCCCGGGGTTTTGCCGGCCTCCACAATCGTAGTTTCCAGTTGGCCGCGGCCCCTGCCCGGCACGGGCCGCGTAATCCGATAGGCGGAAACCTGCACGCCTTTGCGGGCCGTTTGGGTAGCCGTCCAGCCAACTACGGCCGCGTAGGGCAATACCAGCAGGGCCGCCCCCAGCACGTACTGGATTACCCGGGCCCGCCCCAGCGTGCCGGGTACCAGCCAGCGCCAGGTCAGGTAGAACAGCATGGCCGCGCAGGCATCCTCCACCAGCAGGCGCCCCAGCAACGGCAGTTGCAGCTGCCACTCGGCAGTGGTGGCGGGCAGCCGGGGCAGCATCGAAAGCGTGTTATTGATTTTGAGTCCGTCGAGCACCAGCAGCCAGAGCCAGAGCAGGATGTGCACCCACCGGGGCACCTTGGCCGCTTCCGCCGTGGCCGACCAGTTGGTGGGTCGCAGCCAGGTCCGGACCCGGTGGCGCCAGCCCACGCGCGGCGTGAGGGTAGCAGCGACACCCGCCCCGGCAGACGGTAAGGAGGCAGTTTCCATGTTCGAAACTACCACGTTGTCCCGGTTTGCAGGCTTTTTTTTCAATCAACCCCCGCCGCCACCGCCCCAACGCCGCCGCCCGCCCGACGAATCCCCAGCTCCAGGCTACGAAACACCCCGGGAGTCGTTTGGGGGGGCAAAAGTCCGTGTTTCGGGGTGGTACGGAGAGGTTGGTTGAATAGGGCCGCGCCACTATAGCGCGGCCCGTATGTTTGCAGTCGTTCTCCCTGGCTGGCCGCACAGGGCGCTTACGCAGGCAGTAACGGCCTTGGCGGTTGTGGCCCCTTCTACACTGCCCGCACCTTGCCCCTGCGGCTGGCGGCCGGGACCAGCTGTTTGTCCCCGGCTTCTTGCCCAGTCTGCGGCCCGCTCAGTGGGGAGGCGGCTACCCGGCAAAGTATCCAGGCCCTGTAACGAATCCGCCGAAGGCCGGTATTCCCGGCCGGACACCCGGCCCGGGCACGGATGGTCGCCGCTTTTATGCTCGTACAACGTCACCCGATTTTTTACTCACGCCCCCCCTTTCCGCCCGTTGCGGCACGCTATACCCCTTGCTTATGAAACCTGCTACCTCCCTCCTGCTACTGTTCAGCGGCCTGCTGGCTACCCCGGCCCTGGCCCAGACCACTCCGCCCACCGGCCAGCGCCCGGCCGCGGCACCGGCCGGCACGGCGGCCAAACCCATTCTGCCCATTGCCCCCAAAGGCCCGGGCCGGCTCGAAGGCACCGTGCTGGATGCCACCACCCGAAAACCCGTGGAGTTTGCCACCGTGGCTTTGCTGCCTGCCACCGGCACCACGCCGCTGGATGGCACCATTTGCGACGAGAAGGGCCGCTACGACCTGAAGGGGCTGGCCGCCGGGCAGTACCGGCTCCAGATCAGCTTTATTGGGTACGTGGCCCAGACGGTGCCCGTGACTGTGGGTGAAGGCCTGACGACGGTGCCCACCCTCACGCTCGCCTCAACAGCCCAGAAACTGGGCGAAGTGACCGTGACCGGGGAGCGGGCCGTTATCGAAACCAAGCCCGACCGCATTGTGTACAATGCCGACAAGGACCTGACCAACGCGGGCGGCACGGCGGCCGATGTGCTGCGCAAAGTACCCCTGCTGAGCGTGGACCCCGACGGCGGCCTGCAACTGCGGGGCTCCAGCAACATCCGGGTGCTCATCGACAACAAGCCCTCGGCCATCGTGGCCGGCAGCGTGGCCGACGCACTTAAGCAGATTCCGGCCGACCAGATTAAGAGCGTGGAGGTGATTACGACGCCCTCGGCCAAGTACGACGCCGAAGGCACGGGTGGCATCATCAACATCATCCTCAAGAAGAACAATTTACAGGGCCTCAACGGCTCGGTGGGCGCGGCGGCCGGCACGCGCAGCTCCAACGGCAACGCCTCGCTCAACTACCGCAAGGGTAAAATCGGGCTTACCAGTTCAGCAAGCGGATTTGCTTTCTACAGCCCCAACCGCAACGACCTCACCCGCTCACTCAAGGGGCCGAACGGGACGGAAACCGAAACCCTGCGCCAAGCGGGCAACGGCAACACGCTGGGCGGCGGCGGCTTCGGCCGGCTGGGCCTCGACTACGACCCGGCCCCGTTTCATAACCTGACGCTGAACGTGCAGGGCAACCTGTTCCGCAACAGCGGCAACTACGAGCAGTACAACAACGTGCTGCTGCCCGTCGCCAACGAGTTCACCCGCGACACCGACCGCAAGTTCCGCACCCAGAGCTACGACGTGAACGGGGGCTACGCCCGCACCTTCGACGGGCAGAAGGGCCGCGAGTGGAGCGTGCTGGCCCAGCACACGCGCAACCGCAACGTGCAGGACTACAGCCTCGACCAGTTTGGGGGGCGCACCACCGACAACGCGGCCAGAAACTACCGCGAGGCCAGCAACAACCTCTCCCGCAACCTCGAAACCACCCTCCAGACCGATTACGCCCACCCATTCTCGGAAACCAGCAACCTCGAAACCGGGGCCAAGGCCATCCTGCGCCGCGTGAGCAGCACCTACGACGTGGCCAACAGCCTGCCCAACGCCGCCACCCTAGACCCGCAGTTCAACCCCGCCCGCTCCAATGAGTTCAGCTACGACCAGGACGTGGTGGCCGGCTACGCGAGCTACGGCTTTGCGGCCTCCAAGAAGCTGAGCTTCAAGCTGGGCACCCGGGTGGAAAACACGCGCATCGATGGCCGCTTTCAGCAGCAGCAAAACGAGAACTCGGGCGTGGAGCAGAACTACACCAATATGCTACCCAACCTGAGCCTGAACTTCCAGCCCAAGAACGAGAAGAAACCCGGCGAATCGGTGCGGCTGGCGTATTCGCGCCGCATCCAGCGCCCCCAGATTTTCTACCTCAACCCTTTCCGCAACACCGCCGATACGCTCAATGTAAGCTTCGGCAACCCCCAGCTGAAACCCGAAACCACCGACAGCTACGAACTCAACTACACGACTTTCATCAAGGGCTCGGTGCTGAACCTGAGCACCTACGCCCGCCGCACCGGCAACTCCATCGAAGCAGTGCGGGAGGTTAAAAAGGGTGTGAACGAGCAAACGTACGCCAACATCGGCCGCAACGCCACCTACGGGGGCAGCGTGTTCGGCTCGTTCAAGCCCACCAAGAAATGGGATGTGAGCGGCAACGTGAACGTGTACTACGTCTCGCTGAAAAGCCCTTCGCTGGGCCTGAGCAACGGCGGCGTGCAGTACAACCTGAACCTGAATTCAAGCTACAAATTTGAAAAAGGCCTGAGCCTGCAATTTTTCGGGGGCCTGAACTCGCCCCGGGTGCAGCTCCAGGGCCGGCAGGCGGCCTGGACGTTCTACTCGCTGGGCCTGCGCAAAAACCTGCTCAACGACAAAGCCGACCTGACGCTGAACGCCGACAACTTCCTCTCGGCCACCCGCAACCTGAGCACCACCCTCAACACCGACCAATTCCGCCAGGAAAGCAATAACTACATCTACCTGCGTGGGGTGCGCCTGGCCTTTAACTACCGCTTCGGCAAAGTCTCGAACCAGCCCCCCAAGCGCCGCCGCAGCATCCGCAACGACGACACCAAGAGCGGCGGCGACGGGCAGCAAGGCCAGCAGGGAAATTAAAAGGAATTGCCCGTTATTGGGCGACCATCACACCTATACTTACTTGCTTGAAATTAGCTATCCGGCCGCTCCTGCTCGCTACCACCATCCTGCTGAGCGCCTGCGCCGCGCCGCGCCCTGTTACGAAGTCGCCCGCTACTTATCCGTGGTTTCCGTTCACCTGGCACACGGCCAAATTCAGCGACAAAGAGCACAAAGTTGCTCTTCTGGTGCCCGTTAAGGTCAAGGATTTAGACGCCAATTTCATTGCGCAGTTCGATTTGGGCAGCGATGCAACTCTCCTGTACGGCGACGCTCTGAAGAACTACTTCGCTACCCGGGCCCAGCTGTACGCCCTGCTCGATACCACCCGCAGCGGGATGAGTGACTCGGGCATCCGCAACTACGGCACCACTGGCTTGCCCGTGGTTTTCGGCCCCATGCAGGTGGCCCGGCCGCTGTTTATGTCGGATTACGGGGATGAAGTTTCGCGGGACTCGCTGCATACCAAGTCGCCGAAATCGGTCGGTACTATTGGGGGCGATTTTGTCGCGGGCAAGGTGCTCGTCATCGATTACCCGCAGCAGCGCATGTGCGTGCTCAATTCAGTTGATACTTATTGGGAGGCAAGAACCACCTTTGTAACGAGCCGGGTCAGCAACAACCGCATGCACATCCCCCTCATCATCGCCCAGCAGACGCACTGGGTATTGTTTGATACGGGGTCCAGTTTATTCTCCTTCACCAGCGACGAGCAAACCTGGCGCGGACTGGCCCAGCCAGGACCGCCAACCGACACCATAACAGTAAATTCCTGGGGTAAGCAGGTAGCGTTCTATGCCGCCCCCATGCAGTCGCGGGTGTATTTAGGCTCGTATCAAATGCCCCCCGCCAACGCCTGGTTCACGCGCGACCAGCGCCAACTGGAATTCATGAAAGCGGCAAAAGTGGCAGGCATTACCGGCAACGCCTTATTCCAAAACAACGTGGTGGTGCTCGATTTTAAGGGCCGCCGATTTGGCGTAGTGAAATAGTGAACGAAGCTATCTAGAAAGTCGAAAAGTTTGTCATCCTGAGCGGAGCGAAGGATCTTATCACATCTGAGCCGCCATTGCGCAGCCATGATAAGATCCTTCGCTCTGCTCAGGATGACAGTTCTTTTATCCCAATTTCCCATGATACCGCAGCACTTCCAGCAGCCCTTCGCGGTAGGTTTCGCCGATGGGCAGGGACGTACCGTGGACCTGCACGCGGTGGCGCTCCACGAACTCGAGGTGGCGCAGGTTGATGAGGTAGGATTTGTGGATGCGCACGAAGCGGCCGGCCGGCAGCTGCTCTTCGAGCTTGCGGAAGGACTGCAGAATCAGCAGCTTGCCGGTGGCCGTGTAGTACATCAGGTACTCCTTCTGGCCCTCCACGTAGTACATAGCATCGACCGGCACCCGGCGCAGGCGGCCGTCGTGGCGCACGAACAAGACCTCGTCGGCGGCTTCCGGGCTTTCGGGGGCGGCAGCAACTGCGGCCGGGGCGGCGGGCGGCAACAGGGCGGCGCGGGCGCGGTGGGCGGCCTGCACAAACCGCTCGAAGGAAACCGGCTTGAGCAGGTAATCCAGGGCCGGCAGCTCGTAGCTCTGCACGGCGTAGTCGGGGTGGGCGGTGGTGAAGATGATGCGCGGCCGGGGCGCGGGCAGCAGCTGGGCCAGCTGCAAACCCGTGAGCCGGGGCATCTGAATATCGAGAAACACCACGTCCACGGGCGTATCCTGCAAAAAGGCCGCCGCCGCCAGGGCCTCCTGAAACTGCCCCCGCAACTCCAGAAACGGCACCTGCTGGCAGAAATCCACCAGCACTTGCAGCGCCAGCGGCTCATCATCCACCACAATACAGCTAATCGGACGACGGGTTTCCATGGGTGGTGAATGAGTGAGTGAGTGAGTGAGTGAGTGAATTGCTATTTGGACGGCGGAAATGGTGTGGGTGGAGCAGTGGGGAAATAGCTGTCATCCTGAGCGGAGCGAAGGACCTTGTACCATACTACGGCTGATGGTGCAAGGTCCTTCGCTCCGCTCAGGATGACAGCTATTTCCCCACCGCCCTATTTCACCTTCACCGATAGCCGCACGGCATACTCCTGCTGATTTGCTGTGATTACCAGCGCGTGCGTTCCCGGGTAGAGCAGTTCCAGGCGGCGGCGCAGGTTGGCCAGGCCCACGCCGCCGGGCGGGGCGGCTTCGGGGGCCACGCGGTTGCGGACCAGGAAGTGCAGCTGCCCGCCGGGGGCCAGCTCCAGGTTGAGACGGACCACGTGGGGGCGGGCCGTGAGGTCGCCGTGCTTGAAGGCGTTTTCGACCAGCGGCAGCAGCAGCATGGGCGGCAGGCGCAGGGTGTGCGCGGCCCCGGGCGGCAGCAGAATGCGGAACTCGATGGCCTCGTCGGCTTCGTCGGCGGTGGGCAGGCGCAGCTGCTGGAGCGTGAGGAAGCTTTGCAGGTGGCTGATTTCGCGGGCCAGCGGCACCAGGTCGTCGGTGCTTTCGTAGAGCTGGTAGCGCATGAGCTCGGCCAGGCGCAGCACCGCCTCGGGTGCCTGGGGCGAGGCGTGCAGGGTGAGCGAATAGATGTTGTTGAGCGTGTTGAACAGGAAGTGCGGGTGAAGCTGGGTTTTGAGCAGGGCCAGCTCGGTGCGCAGGTGCTGCTGCTCCAGCTCATGGCGCTGTTCCCGCTCGCGCAAGTAGTCGCCGGCCAGCCGCAGAAAGAAGCTCAGCAGCAGAATCTGCCCCCCCAGCAGCAGGTAGTAGGGTTGCAGCACCCACACGTAATAACGCAACGGCTGCGACTGGCCCTGCACTTTCACTTCGTCAAAGCCGTAGCTCATCCCAATCCGGAGCGCGCAAAACGCCGCCAGGCCCACTACCAGCACCGCCAGATAGGCCCCCAGCCACCCGCGCCGGAACAGGCGGGGCATCAGCAGCCAGTTAAGGTAGAACAGGCCCGAGTCGAGCACATCGGTGGTGAGGGCCCGGGACCAGAAGTGGTCCTCGGGCACGGGCGGCACCGGCACGCTCTGGCGCAGCAAGTCCTGCCAATCGAAGTAGAGCAGCAGGCTCGCCCAGGCCAGGTGCACCCACGGAATGCGCCGGAGCCAGGCCGGGGGCGGGGAAAGCGGGAGCAGGCGGCGGGGCCGGGAAGTAGCCGGAGGTATCAGGGCAGTGCGGGGTTGAAGGCGGGCCAAAGTACGACATCGGCCAACGCCGGCCCCGTAATTTTCAACCAGCCCCAGCCACCCTATCAACCAACGCCGGCGGGCGGGCCACAACGCAGGTTCCGGCCCCCTCCGTTGGTTGATAGGGTAGCCAGGGCAGCTGACGGTGAGAGGGTGAAATGGTGAGTTGCTGTTCCGCTGGCGCAACATGCACCATTAGCGCAAGTAGCGCCTTGGGGCCGCCCCGAACCTCAAACCCACCCCCTCACCTCCCTCACCATTTCGCCCTACCCCTGCCAGATGTTCCAGGAGGCTTCGGCCTGGAGGCAGAGCATTTCGAAGCCGTTTTTAACCTGGGCTCCGGCAGCGGCTCCGCGCTTCATAAATTCGGTTTCGGCGGGATTGTAAATCAGGTCGTGCAGGTAGTGGTGGGGCGTGAGGGCGGCGTAGGGAATGGGCGGGCACTCCTGCACGTTGGGAAAAGTACCCAGGGGCGTGGTGTTGATGATGAGCGGATGGTCGTGGAGCAGGCGGGGCGTGAGGTCGTCGTAGGTCAGGCCGCTGCCCAGCGGGTTGCGCGAAACTACCCAGTAGCCGATGTTCAGGTCGCGCAGGGCGACTTCCACCGCCTTCGAGGCCCCGCCGCTGCCCAGTACCAGAGCCCGGAAGTCGGCGGGCAGGTGGACGGGCAACAGGTTGCGCACCGACTCGCGGAAGCCCAGATAATCTGTGTTGTGGCCGATCAGGCAGCCGTCGGCCCGAAACTCGACCACGTTCACGGCGCCCACCCGGGCCGCCGAGGGAGCCACCTCATCCAGAAACGGCCAGATCTGCTCCTTGTAAGGAATCGTAACGTTGAGGCCGCGCAGACCCGGGCGGGCCGCCAGCAGGGCCGGCAGCTCGTGCAGGGCGCTCAGCTCAAACAGCCCGTACTCATGATCCGGCAGGTCCAGGTTGTGGAACTTCTGGGTGAAGTAGGTCTGGGAGAACGAATGTTGGAGGGTGCGGCCGAGCAATCCGAATTCGGGCATAAGGCAGGGGTGGATACGGAGGTAAGCAACAAAAAAACCGCCTGCTTTCCTCATGAAGCAGGCGGTTTTCACGCGTATCGGCGCAGAATTTTCCAGACTACGCCACCGGCGTCTTCTTCTCGCGGCGGGCCTTCATGAACTCCCACACCGCCGGCAGCACCGATAGCACGATGATGGCCAGCACTACCAGCGAGAAGTTTTTCTGCACGATGGGGATAGTACCGAAGAAGTAGCCGGCCCCCGTGAGCAGCACCACCCACAGTACCGCGCCGGTGAAGTTGTAGGAGAGAAACTTGCTGTACTTCATGGTGCCCACGCCCGCCACGAAGGGCGCGAAGGTGCGGAGAATGGGGATGAAGCGGGCCAGAATAATGGTTTTTGCCCCGTGCTTGGCGTAAAATGCCTGGGTGCGCTCCAAATGCTCACGCTTCAGGAAGCGCGAATTTTCGCGAAACACCCGCGGCCCCAGGTAGTCGCCAATATGGTAGTTGAGGGCGTCGCCGAGTACGGCAGCCACAATCAGCAGGCCCATCATCACCCACACGTTGAGCGGGGAGCCGGGCAGGGCCACCAGCGAGCCGGCCGCGAACAGCAGCGAGTCGCCGGGCAGGAAGGGCAGCACCACTACCCCCGTTTCCACGAAGATGATCAGGAACAGAATGGCGTAGGTCCAGGCCCCGTAGTCCTGAATAATGGCCGCCAGGTGCTTATCCAGGTGTAGAACGAAGTCGATGATGTGCTTCAGGATTTCCATAGAAGGGGGTTGAGCCTGCAAAGAAAGCAGGTTAGCAGCAAACGACTGCGAATCAGGTGTCAACTCCCGGTGGTTCAGTCCCCAGCTTTGCGCAGAATCAGCAGGCGGTTGAACTGTTCCACTTCCACATCCTTCACCTCAAAACCAAGCTGTTCCAGAAATCCGGATAACGGCTGGCCTTCGGGCCATAGCTCGGCGCTGGTCAGCAGGTTGCACAGCACCCAGCCCCCCGGCCGCGTGAGGCGCAGCAGGTGCCGCCAGAAGGCGCCGTCGCCCAGCCCGGCGGGCAGCTCCAGGTCGAGAAACAGATCCACCACCACCAGCTCAAAAGCCGCCGCCGGGGCCGTACGCACCCAGACAAAAGCATCGGCGCAGACGATATGCAGCCCCGGCCCCGTCTCAATCCCGAACTCCTCGGCCGCCACCCGAATCACGACCGGGTCTAGCTCCACGGCCGTGATGGGGCCGGTAACGCCCCGCTCCTGCCGCAGCGTGGGCACCACCGAGCCGCCGCCCAGCCCCAGCAGCAGCACCGGCCCGGCCGGGTGGGCCGGCGCGAACAGCAGGCCGTAGCGCAGCACCCGCTGCAAGGTGCCGTAGCTATAGTTGGCGTGGGCCGTGTCGAGCACCTTGTGGCCCCGCCAGAGCGTGACGCGCAACGTGCCGCTGTGCACGGAGGCCACCCGGCGCGTGAGGGGCAGCACGTAGCTCAGCAGACGACGCCCGGCATTCAGCAGCTTATTCATAGGCCCCGAAGGTACGCCCAAAGCAAAAGCCACCTCCCGGCGGGAAATGGCTTTTGCTTTTCTGATGGTATTTCTGATGGCAGCGCTTGGGCCTGAGCAGGCACAGCGGTAGTGGGTTACTGGGCCGCCACGCGCCAGATTTTGCCGCTGGCATCGTCGGCCACCAATAGCACGCCGTTGGGCAGCACCGTAACGCCCACGGGCCGGCCGTACACCTCGTTTTTCTCGGCGTTGGCAATGAAGCCGGTCAGGAAATCTTCGGGCGGGCCGCTGGGTTTGCCCCCGCTGAAGGGCACGAACACCACTTTGTAGCCCGAAAACTCGGAGCGGTTCCAGGAGCCGTGCTGCCCGATAAAGGCCCCGTTGCGGTAGCGTTCCGGAAAGGCCTCGGCGTCGTAAAATGCTAGGCCCAACGAAGCCGTATGCGCGCCCAGCGGCACTTCGGGCACCAAAGCCTTTTTCACCAGCTCCGGCTTTTCGCCCTTGCGGCGCGGGTCCTCGTGCTGACCGAAGTAGGAATACGGCCAGCCGTAAAAGCCGCCCGCCTGCACGCTGGTCAGGTAGTCGGGCACCAGCTCATCGCCCAGCTCGTCGCGCTCGTTCACGGCCGTCCAGAGCACGTTGCTGCCGGGCGCCCAGTCCATGCCCACAGGGTTGCGCAGGCCGGCGGCGTACACTTGCTCGCCGCTGCCGTCGGGGTTTATTTCCAGAATATCGGCCCGGCGTTTTTCTTCTTCCATGCCGTGCTCGCCCACGTTGGAAGCCGAGCCCACCGAAACATAGATTTTCTGCCCGTCGGGGCGGGCCAGCAGGTTGCGGGTCCAGTGGTTGTTGTAGCCGCCGGCGGGCAGGTCCAGAATTTTTTCACCCTTAGCCGTGATGCTCATCTGACCCTCTTTATAGGGGTAACGCCACACGCCATCGGTGTTGGCCACGTAGAAGAAGCCGCCTAGCAGCAACATGCCGAACGGCTGGTTCAGGTCCTTCAAAAACACGGATCGAACGTCGGGGCGGCCGTCCTGCTTTTCGTCGCGTAGCAGCGTAATGCGGTTGGCACTGGTGGGCCGCAACGATTTGGAGGGGTCCAGCTTGAGGGCGGCGGCTACTTTTTCCTTGGTATCCGTCGGCACCGTGTTGGCCTCGGCCACCAGCACGTCGCCGTTGGGCAGCACGTACATATTGCGCGGACTCTCCAGCCCGGCCGCGTACTGGGTCACCAGAAAGCCGGTGGGCACGGCGGGCATCTCGGCCTGGGGCCACTCCACAATCCGGCTGCGCTTGGTCACCGACTCGGTGGCGTAGGGCACCGGCAGCGCCACCGAGTCGGTGGCCGTGGCCACGGTATCGGCGGGCGTAACAAGGGCCGCTTCAGTCTTTTCCTTTTTCGTGGGCTCCCCGCAGGCGGCCAGCAACATCAGGGCGGCCACTGCCGAGGTAGAGAAAATATGATTCATAGAGGGGGTAAAGTACGAAATAGGCAAGGCCGGCACCACTTGCCGCCCGGCTTTGTCCGTTTACTGATTTCGCGGGCTGCGGGTTAGCCACGCCAGTCCCGGCGGGCGCGCAAGCTTCGGGCCAGATGCCCCGGCCGGCACGAAAAAGGCCCCGCCATGAGTGCGGAGCCTGCTTCTTTTCGATTCATGCCCTATTCCTCCCCTAGCCCCGGGGCATGGAGGTGCCGGGGCGACTTGGATTTTTGGGCGCGGGCCGGAACATTTCATCCACCGCGTCCATGTCGAGGAAGTCGGTGAACGTGTCGCCGCGCAGGCCCAGACGGATGGTTTCGAGGCTGATGATTTCGTTGGGCGCAATGTTGCCCAGGTTCACGTTGGCCCCGAGCAGCTTGATAAACCACACCTGCTGGGCTTTCTGGGGGGCTTCCCAGATGATTTTCTCGAACGGAATCTGGGTCAGAATTTCTTCTACCAGCCCCGAGCGCACCTCCCCGGTACTGCGGAACAGGCCCACGTTGCCGGCCTCCCGGGCTTCGCCAATCACCTTCACGGCCCCGGCTTCAAGCTCCGTTTTCATCTGCGAAATCCACTTGTAGGGCGGAATAATCTTCTCCGCATCCTTGGAGCCTACTTCGCTCAGCACCTTCACATCCCGCGAAAGAGTGCGGATAAATTCGAGCTTCTTGTCGTGGTTAAGGTCGATGGAGCCATCTGACACCTCGGCGTACTCCATGCCGAAGGTATCGAGCAGGCGGCGGTAGTCTTCGAACTGGTTGCGGATGATAAAGGCTTCAAACAGCGTGCCCCCGAAATACACCGGAATGCCGGCCTCCCTGTACACGGCCAGCTTGCGCTTGAGGTTGGGGTTTACGTAGGAAGTGGCCCAGCCCAGCTTCACGATATCGGTGTAGGCGGCCCCTACTTCCAAAAAGTCTTCGGCTTCCCGCACGCTCAGGCCTTTGTCCATGACCATGGTGAAGCCCTGCTCGCGGGGTTTGGCGGTACGTTCGGGCAGTTGATTGAGGGAGTAGTTCATGCAGCAGGGGCTTGGAAACGGAGGGCTTTAAGTCTTGGATGTTGTGGGGGCAAAAGTACGCCCGTATTCTGTAAGTGCGGTTTTGGGGAAAAGCCCAGGAAGAAAGGTCAAAAAGAAAAGCCGCTGAACAGTGGTATAAACTGCTTCAACGGCTTTTCCTGTTGACTCTTTCGCTTGGACTCGCTACTTCCGGTACTGATCGATCAGGCGGGCCAGGGCCTGCTGCGACTCCAGCTCGGGGAAGTACTCAAACAGCAGGCGGTGCTTGTCGAAATCGAGCAGCAACGCGCCTTCCAGGCAGGCGTAGGCCTCGCGGTAGCGGCCGGCCGCCAGCAGGTAGGCGCACAGCCGGTAGTGCAGCTCCGCCTCGGCCGGACTGATTTCCAGGGCATTGCGCATCAGGTCAATGGCCCCGTCGAAGTTGCCTTGCTCGTAGAGCAGAATGCTCCAGTTCAGCCAGCCATCCTTGTTCTCAGGTCCTACTTCCGTGCCCTTCTCATACGCTTCAATGGCCGATACGATGTTGCCGATCTGGTACTCGGCGGCAGCCAGGGCCAACCAGTATTCCACGCTTTCGGCGTACAGACTCACCGCTTTGCGGAAGAAGTGAATGGCCTCAAAATATTTTTCCTGGGCCTGCATAATCACGCCGATGCCAAACCAGGCCTCGTCCATTTCGGGCTCCAGATCCACGGCCCGCTGGTAGAAGCGCCGGGCCAGGTCCCATTCGGCCAGCTTTTCGTGGCACTCCCCAATGTTGCACAGTGCTTCGGGGCTGGGCTCGCCGGGCGGGTGGCTCAGCTCAAACTCGCTGATGGCTGCCCGGTACCGCTCCAGGCTCACGTAGGTGCTGGCGAGGTAGCCGTGCGCATCGTAAAACTCGCCATCAATGAGAATGGCGTAATCGAAGGCCCGGACGGCGTCATCGAACTGGCCGGCCCGGAAGTGGGCCTGCCCCAGGTTGTACCAGGCCACGGCCGAGTAGGGGTCCTCATCGGTGAAGCGGCGGAAGAATTCGAGGTTGCTTTCCAGCCGCTCGCTCACTTCCAGGCAATACAGCAGCTCCTGCACGGCCACCTCGTTGTCGGGGTTGAGGCGCAGGCTCTGCTTGTAGTACTTGGCGGCACTCTTGAACTTCTGCCAGCTCTGGTAAGCCAGGCCGAGGTTGAAGAAAATGTCGTCGCGGTCCTCGGTCCGCTCCACGGCTTGCAGGAAGAAAGCCACAGCCTCCGCAAATTCGCCCTTCTGGGTGGCAATAATGCCGCGCGTCACGGCCACATCGGGGTTGTCGGGGTCTAGGTGGGCCACGTCCTCAATCTGACTGCTGGCGGCCCCGTATTCGCCCTTCATGGCCAGCACCTGGGAGCGGTCGATGAGCAGCTCCGTGCTGAACGGATACTGCGCAATGGCCGCCTCGCAGGCCTGGAGGGCTTTTTCGTACTGCGTGTTGGTAGTGTAATGGTCGATGATGTTCTCAAAATCGGCCAGATCAAAAAACACGGACTCGTTGCTGGCAACCATGTCTTCAAATCGACGCACGGTGGCCAGCACTTCTTCCCGGTCTTCAAAATTTTCGTTCATTCTCATGCTTCAGCTATCAGCACGAACCCGCCAAAAAGACAGGCTTCGTGGGTGAACGGGCGCGTTTTCAGCGTTGAATTCGCTCCGCCCATAATATACAACAACCACTCCGGACAATAAGTGACGGGACGACTCGGAAACCGGGAGCAAGCGCTGCCTTTCAGGGCGGGGCCAAGGCCCTGGAAAGAGCGGAACTGCCAGGACCGCCTGGCTTGCCGGATCAGTCCTTCGCCCACACGCACACGCACAGCGCTTGCCTCAGCCACCGAGCTGCTCGTTGGCCACGAGCTGCTCGCAGCACCAGCGGATGGTTTCCGGCAAAGGTCGGAACTCCTGGCCCAATTCCCGCCGGATTTTATCGGCCCGGTATTCCAGCGGGCGGCGGCCGGCGCGGGCAGTGGCTTTGGTGATGAGGGGGCGCGCGCCCGTAAGCACGGCGCGCACATGCTCCAGACGCCAGACGACTTCCCCGGCCCAGCCGGGCACGGGCACCGTGGGAGGGCGCTTGCCGAAGCAGGCGGCCACTTGCGTCAGCAACTCCCGCAGGGGCAGGCTTCCCGCGCTCAGCACGTACCGCTCCCCGCTTCGCTCCGTGTTCAGGGTGAGTTGCGCCAGCATGGCTACCACGTCGCGCACGTCCACCAGATTCATAGTGGAGGGCGTGTAGAAGCGATGCTCCTGGTATGCATACCGCAACAGACGGGTGCTGCTGCGCTGCCAGTTGCCCGGCCCCAGAATCACGGCGGGGTTCACCATCACGGCCCACAGCCCCTCGGCCACCCCGCGCCATACTTCCAGCTCGGCCAGGTATTTCGACGTGGCATAGGCATTGTGCTCGGCCCCCAGATCCCACTTGGCCTGCTCGTCTACCAGCAGCGGGCCGGGTGCTTGCTGCTGCGCGGCCGGCACCTGCCCCAAAGCCGCCACCGACGACACAAACCCCAGCCGGATTCCCGGCTGTTCCAAACAGGCATCCACGATGTTGGCTGTTCCCTCCACGTTCACCCGGAGCAGCGCCTCCTCATCCTGGGGGGCATACGATACCAGGCCGGCGCAGTGGAACACATGCGTGATGCCCGCCAGCGCGGCGCGTACCGCCAGAACATCCCGGATATCGGCCTGCACCCACTCCACGCGGCCCGGATGCGCTGCCACGGGTATCTTCTCGCGGTACAGTGCCCGAACGCTCAGGCCGCGCCCTAGCAGCTCCGTTATCAGAAAGCTACCTACCAAGCCGCTGCCGCCGGTTACGAGAATCATGCTTTCGTTTTTCGGGATGTGGTTTTCGTTTTCGCAAGCCATCATTCTCTCCCCTGTCTCTTTGTCCGGCCGGAACGAGGTGTTTTGCGCTACCAGCAGACCTCACCGGTGTACAAATCCCCAAAAAAGCTGCGTTTTAAAGCGTGTTGTTGAGCAGCGGCAAGGCCAGCGCCTTGGCCAGATAAGCACTGGAAAGCACCTTCGTTCGCAGCGTATCCAGGTGTTTGAGGTGGTGGGCGTCCGTGCCCAGCAAATCCACCAGCCCGCCGTCAATGAGCTTTTCTGCCACGCGCTTGGCCCCGGCCGAGTAATAACCGGTCAGCGAGTTCAGGTTGACCTGTAGGAGTACGCCTTGCTCGCGGATCCGTACCAGTTCCTCGAACCGGCCGTACAGATAGGTGTAGCGCTCGGGGTGGGCCAGCACTGGCTGGTAACCGGCCGCTTTGAGGTTGAAGATGGTTTCGGCCAGGTTGAAGGGCTCGTTGATATAGGAGGTTTCAACGAGCACCAGCCGCTGCTCACCACCGAACGTGAGCAGGTCCTCCCCCCGCTCCAGCCGCTGCCCGAAGCTCTCGTCCAGGTAGTATTCGGCGGCGCACTCCAACTGAACGCCCCCCATGCCGGCCGCTGCGGCTGCCTGCCGCAACGAAGCCAACGCCCCCCGGATGCCCTCGGGCGTGTTGCGGTAGAAGTCGCCCATAACGTGGGGCGTCATGATGAGCTTGCGGTACCCCAGCGCCTGCAACTGCCGCAGCAGCTCCACGGATTGTTCTATCGTTTCGGCCCCATCGTCCAGCCCGGGCAGCAGGTGCGAATGCATATCGGCACCCAATACCGCCAAAGACGCCTGGACCTGCGCGGTATTCGGCCGCCTGAATAGCTTCTGAAAAAAGGACATGTGCGGCACCAACAGGATCAGGAGAAACGCTTCCGCAACCGGCTGAACAGTCCGGTCGGCGCGGCTTCCTCGTCGTAGTAGCCTTGGCCGTAGCCGTAGCCGTAGCCATAGCCATAGCCGTAGCCGTAGCCACCCGTCGTCTGGGCATCGTTGAGAATGGTCGTCAGCTTCGTGAAGTTGTTCGCACGCATCAGCTTATTGATGTTCTTCAGAAAAGACTTTTTGGAGTAGTTAGCCCGCACGATATAAATCGGCACATCGGCTTTCCGCATGATAAGAATACCGTCCGTTACCAGACCAACGGGCGGAGTATCAATTATCACAACGTCGTAGTGTTGATGCAATTGCACAATAAGCGCGTCGAAGTTCGGACTCAGAATAAGCTCCGACGGATTCGGCGGCGTGGGGCCGGCCGAAATAAAGTCCAGCGTAGGAATACTAGTATGTTGCAGGCAGTCCTGCCAGGTGTGTTTCTCGATCAGAATAGTGCTGATGCCTTTGGTATTCTCGGCTTCGAAGGCCAGGTTTACTTTCGGCTTGCGCATGTCCAGGTCCAGAATCACGACGCGCTGATCCGAGGCGGCAATGATACCGGCCAGGTTCACGGTGACAAATGTTTTGCCTTCGCCGCTAATAGTTGACGTAATGGAGATTAATCGTTTTTTCTTGGAAGTAGCCACAAACTCCAGGTTGGTCCGGATAGAGCGGATTGCTTCGGAAAGCGCCGATTTGGGGTTGCGGTCCACCACCAGTTTCGACACGGCCATCTTCTCTTTATCGTAGGTTGGAATAACTCCCAGTACCGAGGCATTGGTATTTCGTTCCAGCTCCCGAATATTGGTAACCGTATTATGCAAAAGATACCGAACGGCAATCAGGGCTAACCCCAGCGCAATACCAGCGGCCAATCCGATAGCATATATCATCAGCCGCACCGGCGAGATAGGCACTGCCGGCACAATAGCGGGCGATAAAATCTGAAAGTCGGCGGTTGTGCCAGCCATCGAAATCCCAAATTGGATTTTGCTATCCATCATCAGCATATTGTACTTTTCGTACAATTCCAAGGGCCGTTGCAGCCGTGCCTGCTCCGTTTGCTTTTCGGGAAGGTTGCCCAGCTTGCTCTCCAGCTCCGCTTTCTTGGCGGCCATTTTGGCTATTTTCCGACGCACCAGCTGCCGGTCCTTACTCAGCAGCTCCCGGATAATTGCCTTGATGTTCGCAATTTCAGCCCGCCGCAATTTGACGGCCGTAGTCGTTTCCTGATATGATTTCAGCAACTGACTTAAGTCCAGTTGCAAGTCGCTGAGTTCCGTAATCCGCTTGGTTAGCTGCGCGTCTTCGATGGTGCTCAGTGCCGGAATGGTTTGCATTACATCCCCGTCCTGCCGGCTCGTCAGGCGTTCCTGCTCCACCAACCGGGACAACTCCGCCAGCATATCAGCCTGTTCCTGCAATTCTTCCTGCTGACTTTCCAGCATATTAAGCTGGTTGGTTACCAGGCCGGCTTCCGATTTTACGTCGAACACCTTATTTTTCCGGACAAAATCCTGCATTTTAGCCTCTGCCTGGCTCAGCTTATCGCTATTGACGCCTAACTGCCGGTCAATATAATTAGTCGCGCGGGCCATGGTTTCCTGCTTGCGCAATATCTTTTCTACCAGATAGACCGAATCAACATAATTAACAATATCACTTGCTTTCGACGGGTTGTAATCCGTGAAGGAAATACTGATCGTACTCGCGTCAGGATTTATAATATCGACCGATAAATTCTGATTTAAATACCCATTTATTGCATTTTGGTCGTTAATGATGAACGAATAATTCGCATCCCGATTAGCCCCCTCATATTGCGCGGTTTTGTACATGTACAACGTAAATCCGGCAATATCGATGGGCTGCCCGAATTTCAGCGCTTGTGTTGCGCTTGCTCCATTCGGCAATTGCAGACTAAACCGGTCGTTTTCGAGAAGTTGCAGCCCTATTTTCTGGTTGAACATAGCCCCTTTACCGGCCTTGTATTCAATCCGCACCGGCGACAGGCTATACAGCTCTGACTCCAGCACCGTGCCCTGAACGTAGTAATTGACGTCCAGCGTAAGCGAATCTTTCAACCGCCGATAGATGATATCGGATTTGATGAGTTCGACTTCACCCGAGAGCTTATTGAGGGTCTGCTTTTGTTCTGCGGCTTGGCCGATACCGCCCAGCAAAACCCCGGCTTCCGACTTTTCGTCAATTTTCAGCGTCGACGATGCCCGGTACACCGGGGGAGTGTAGCGCAAAAACAGCCACGAGGCAGTCAGTCCAATCATGATCAGCAGCACCATCCACGGCAGACTCCGGCGGGCTACCATGAGTAGCGTCGTAAGGTCTAGGCCGCCGCCCTCTTCTTCTTCCTCTGGTTCTCCGCCTGCGTTACGGATGAGTTCTTCCAGTTCAGCGTCTTCTTTCGCCGCCATGTAGCGTTGGTTAATGTCAGAAATTGGATTGAACCCTTCGGTCGCTACCTATTTTACGCGGGAAATAAAATAGACGGAACTCGCCAGCGCGGCCAGACTTCCAACCAGGCTAAAAAGCGGCGTAATCTCCTGTAGCCGTTCGTAGAACGGCCGTCGGATGGGCTCAACATAAATGATATCATTCGGTTCCACTTGCAGGTTGGCCCGGCGCATCCCATCAATAGTGGTCAGGTCGATGATTTGAACCTGCGGGTTTTTCAGATCTCCCCGAATCAGGCGGATGTTGTCTGCCCGGCCAACCCGGCTCTGCCCGGTGGTTCCGATTGCCCCCCCATCGAGGCCACCGGCGGCGGCCAGTATCTCCAGCAGGTTCATGTTGTCATTGGTCATGGAAAGAACCTGCCCGGAACCGCCCGAAATGGCGCCCATTACGATGATGCGGTTGTTAGATACGCGGGTAGTAACAAATACATCCTTGTAGAACTCCGTGTATTTCACCTGCAGCAGGCTGTCGGCCTGCAACAGCGTTAAGTTGGCTATCCGCTGGTAGTTTACCAAGGGCAGGCGCACTACCCCGTCGTGTTGCACCAGAAACTCAGAGCCGCCCTGCGCACCTCCGCCGCCCCGAGCCCCGGAGCCAACCGTTCCTCCGCCACTGCCGGCCTGCCGGTTGCCACTGCTGCCCCCACCAGTAACCCCGCTGGGCGTACCAAACTGCAGTTCCCCGTTAGGATCCAGAATTCGCTCTCCGTTGTTGGTGTACACGTGTACTTCCAGGTAATCGTTGGGCTGAATGAGGTAGTTGCGCTCAGCCCGATTTACTACGTCGCGTAGCTTCGCCGTGTCGATGCGGGCCGCCCCATCCGTGCGAAACAGGATATTCTGCTGCTGAATGCGGCTGGCCGTACAGGAACCAAAAAACAGTGCTGTCGGGACGTACAACAGCACCAGGTAGAAGAAGCGGCGGAAGAGGGATTTATGCATGTAAACCGGCTCAGACCGGGTTCAGGTAGAAAACTACGGGCGAAATACCGCCCTTCGGACGAGGCGAAATTTGCCTAAAAACCATCAAAGAAACCGAATTAACCGCCTCTTTCAAAATTCACACCTTCGTAAGCCGGAATCCTGTACTGGCTTGTGCGGCCGTAAAATCGTACTTTCGCGGACCCAAAGTCGGGGCCAGGGCACTTTCCGCTGGCTCAGGACCTCTTTTGATTCTCACCAATCCCACCCCCACCCCTATGGAACTGGTAGCTACTGAAAATCAGACCATGATTGCCCAGATGGTGCGCGACTTCGGCGCCCAGCACATCAAACCCCACATGATGGAGTGGGATGAGTCGCAGGAATTTCCCAAACACATCTTCCATCAGCTCGGGGAACTGGGCCTGATGGGCGTGCTGGTACCGCAGGAATACGGCGGATCAGGCTTCGGGTACGTGGAGTACGTTACGGCCATTGCCGAGCTGTCCAAGATTGACGGCAGCATCGGCCTGAGCATGGCGGCGCACAACTCGCTTTGCACTGGTCACATTCTGCAACATGCCTCGGAGGAGCAGAAGCACAAGTACCTGCCCAAACTGGCCTCCGGCGAGTGGATCGGGGCTTGGGGCCTCACCGAGCCGAACACTGGCTCCGACGCGGGCAATATGCGTACCGTGGCCATAGCCGACGGGGACCATTACGTGCTCAACGGGGCCAAGAACTTTATTACTCACGGCAAAACGGGTAACGTGGCCGTCGTGATTGCCCGCACCGGCGAAGTGGGCGATTCACGGGCCATGACGGCCTTCATCGTGGAGCGGGGCACGCCCGGCTTCGAGGCCGGCCGCAAGGAAGACAAACTGGGAATGCGGGCCTCGGAAACAACCGAGCTTATTTTCACTGATTGCCGGATTCCTAAGGAGAATGTGATTGGCAAGGTCGGCGACGGTTTCGTGCAGGCCCTGAAAGTGCTCGACGGCGGCCGCATCAGCATCGCGGCCCTGAGCCTGGGCATTGCGCAGGGAGCCTACGAGGCGGCCCTGCAATATTCCAAGGAGCGCCACCAGTTCAACCAGCCTATCAGCAACTTCCAGGGCATTAGCTTTAAGCTGGCCGACATGGCTACGGAAATCGAAGCGGCTTCGCTGCTGACTTACCGCGCCGCCGATATGAAGGACCGCGGCCTGAACGTGAACCTGGAATCGGCAATGGCCAAGCTTTACGCTTCCGAGGTGAGCGTGCGCGTGGCCAACGAAGGCGTGCAGATCTTTGGCGGCTACGGCTACACCAAGGACTACCCGGCTGAGAAATACTACCGCGACGCCAAGCTCTGCACCATCGGCGAGGGCACTTCCGAGATTCAGAAGCTCGTTATTGCCCGCGCCATTCTCAAGTAAATCGCAGATGATGCAGGTAAAAAAATAACGCAGATTCGTGCTGGCAGAAGCTGTGACTGGATGAACAGTTGCCCGCACGAATCTGCATTATCCTTTTTATCTGCACCATCTGCGATTATCTTTTTGAATCCGCAAAATCTGTAAGTATCTTTGCGGCCCTTCACAGGTTTGCATTCTCAAGTTCACTGCTGATATGATCATCGTACAAATCAAAGAAAACGAGTCGGTTGACCGTGCGCTCAAGCGCTTCAAGAAGAAATTCGAGCGCACCGGCGTTCTGAAAGAGTTGCGTCGCCGTACGTTCTTCCAAAAGCCGTCCATCACCAACCGCAAGCTGAAGCAGAAGGCTATCTACAAGCTCTCTACTTACGGCCCGGACGCGCAGCCTAAGTAGCCCGACGTCTACGGTTTACCCGTTTTTCGAGCCGATAACCCACCCGATACTCCTTTCCGGAGTAAATCGGGTGGGTTTTTCGTGCGGATGGCCGCTGGTTTTTTTCCTGCGCTGAAATCCCTACATTGGTTGCCCGACCCCCAGGGCCGGCCCCCGAAGTATGGAGTTATTTTTTGACTACTTGCGGTTCGAAAAGCGTTACAGCCCGCACACGGTCGTGTCTTACCAGACTGATCTGAGGCAGTTTGCTGAGTTTCTGCACAGCACCTACGAACTGGCTGAGCCCGCCCAGGCCGATCATACGCTCGTCCGTTCCTGGGTGGTGCAACTTATGCAGCAGCAGCGCGACCCGCGTACGGTGAACCGGAAGATTGCCTGCCTGCGCTCCTATTACAGCTACCTGCTGCGCACCGGCCGGATTCAAAAAAATCCGATGCTGCGCATCACCTCGCCCAAAGTGGCCAAAAAGCTCCCCGAGTTCGTGCCCGAAGAAGCGCTTAACGGGCTGCTCAACTCCTTTGCTTTTCCCGACACCTTCGCCGGCATCCGCGACCAGTTGATTCTGGAGCTTCTCTACGGCACCGGCATTCGGCTCTCGGAGCTCATTGGCATCCGGCCCACCGATCTGAGCTTGCCCGGCCGTACGGTGCGCGTAACCGGCAAGGGCAACAAGCAGCGCATCGTGCCGCTCAACCCCACCCTGGTACTGGTGCTGGAGCGTTATATAGCGCGGCAGGAGCAGGAATTTGGGGCGGGCAGCAACGCCGAAGGCGCGCTGCTCGTTACGGATAAAGGAGAATCGCTCTACGAAAAGTTTGTTTACCGTACCGTGAAGCACTATTTGAGTCAGATTACCACGGCTACTGGCCAGCAGCACCCCCACGTGCTGCGGCACTCGTTCGCCACGCATCTGCTCAGCAAAGGGGCTGATCTGAACGCCATTAAGGAGCTGCTCGGACACGCCAATCTGGCAGCCACCCAGGTATACACCCACCTGAGTATCGACAAACTCAGGTCGGTTTTTGAGAAGGCCCATCCCAAGGCCTGAATTTGTTTCTTTTTTTACTCTTAACCCCCCCGTCGATGAAAGTACAGACGCATTCGGTCCATTTTGATGCCGACCAAAAACTGCTCGATTTCATCCAGAAACGCCTCGACAAACTCGAAACCTTCTATGACCGCGTCACGGAAGGCGAAGTGATTCTGAAGCTGAACAATAAGGACGGTGTTGCCAACAAGACCGTGGAAATAAAGCTGCTCGTACCCGGTGCCACCCTCTTCTGCCAGGAGGAAGCGCCCACGTTTGAAGCTGCCACCGACGCCGCCTACGAATGCATGCGCCGCCAGCTCATGAAGCACAAGGAGAAACTGGTGAACTATTAACCCGGCGGTTGCAGCCTGATGTTTGAGCCCATAACAAAGCCCCGCCTGAATCGTCAGGCGGGGCTTTGTTATGAGCTCAAACATCAGGCTACAGACCAAATTCGGCTTTGATGCGGTCCACGTAGTCCAGCTTTTCCCAGGTAAAGGTTTCCACCGTTTTGGTGCTGCCATCGGGCAGGCTTACCGTTTTGGTGCCGGCTTCGCGGCCCATGTGGCCATAGGCAGCCGACTCGGCAAAGATGGGGTTCTGGAGGCCCAGCCGCTGCACGATGGCGTAGGGGCGCAGATCGAAGAGGCGCTGTACCTTCTCGGCAATCTGGCCGTCGGTGAGCTTGTCGCCGTTGGCGGCAGTAGCGTTGGTGGTGTTGTAGGTCGTCACGAATACGCCCACCGGCTTGGCCACCCCGATGGCATAGGCCACCTGCACGAGCACCTGGTCGGCCACACCGGCGGCCACCAGGTTTTTAGCGATGTGCCGGGCCGCGTAGGCCGCCGAGCGGTCGACTTTGCTGGAATCCTTGCCCGAGAAAGCGCCGCCGCCGTGGGCTCCCTTACCGCCGTAGGTATCGACGATAATTTTACGACCCGTCAGGCCGGAGTCGCCGTGGGGACCACCGATGACGAATTTACCGGTCGGGTTGATGTGGTAGATGATGTCGGCGGTGAACAGGCGTTGGGTATCGGCATCGAGCTGGGCCTTCACGCGGGGCACCAGAATGGTGCGGATGTCCTCATCGATCCGGCGGAGCATCTCGGCTTCGGTGGCCGCAAACTCATCGTGCTGGGTGCTGACCACGATGGTTTCAATGGCCTCCGGCGTGTTGTCGTCGGCGTAGCGGATGGTTACCTGGCTTTTGGCATCGGGGCGCAGGTAGGTCATTTCCTGGCCGGCCTTGCGGATGGCAGAGAGTTCGCGCAGCAAACGGTGCGACAAGTCGAGGGCCAGGGGCATGTAGTTGGCCGTTTCCTTGGTGGCGTACCCGAACATCATGCCCTGGTCGCCGGCACCCTGTTCTTCGGCCGTCGCACGCTCCACACCCTGGTTGATGTCGGGCGACTGTTCGTGCAGCTTGTTGAGCACCTCGCAGGTGTCGGCGTTGAACAGATACTCGGGCTTGTTGTAGCCGATGCGGCGAATCACTTCCCGGATAATGGGCTCCGCTTCTACGTGGGCCGTGGATTTGATTTCGCCGGCAACCAAGGCAAAATCGGTGGTTACCAGGGTTTCGCAGGCCACTTTTGCAGTGGGGTCCTGGCGCAGATATTCGTCGAGGATGGCGTCGGAAATCTGGTCGGCTACTTTATCAGGGTGGCCTTCCGAAACAGATTCGGAAGTGAACAGGTAGGGCATCGGCTGGATGAGGTAGAAGTACGCGAGAGGCCGGTAGCCCCTGCCCCACTACGGCCGAAGGGCCAACATGGGGCCGCAAAGCTACGAGTTTTATGGAAGTTAGCCGAAGCTGTTTCCCAAGAGAAGCCGAAACCTTTACGCGCTGAGTCAACCCACAACTTCCGGTTTCGTTTAGGCCCCGGAGCAGTTTTTGGTTTCGTTGCCCGATAAGGAAACGACTTTCCGCTCTTCTGGTGGCCCCGCTGCTGGCAAGTGCGCCCGCCAGCAGCGGGGCCAGCGCATTACCTTCCCTACCAGCCCGTTTCGTTCCACAACAAGCGCTGCTGCTGCTGCGCGCTACTCCCCGCCCGTACTACCTGCTGCCGTTCCGGCGGGCTTCAGGTTTTCCTCGAACAGCCTGAGAATGCGGCGGTACTCGTCGGTCCAGGAGGAGGGCTCCACGAAACCGTGGTTTTCGACCGGGTACACGGCCAGTTCCCAGTTCTCCTTTTTGAGCTCGATGAGGCGCTGGCTCAGACGCACGATATCCTGGAAGTGCACGTTGGTATCGACCATGCCGTGGCACATGAGCAGGTGCCCTTTGAGGCCGGCGGCGTAGTTGATGGGCGAGGAGCGGGCGTAGGCCAGCGAGTCGTTGTAGGGCTCGTTGAGGATGTTGTCGGTGTAGCCGTGGTTGTAGTGGGCCCAGTCGGTAACGGAGCGCAGGGCGGCCCCGGCCTGGAACACGTCGGGCTGGGTGAACATGGCCATCAGGGTGATGAAGCCGCCGTAGGAGCCGCCGTAAATGCCGATGCGCTGGGGGCTGACGCCGTATTTCTCGGTCAGGAGCTTGGCCCCGTCCACCTGGTCGGTGAGGTCTTTGCCGCCCATGTAGCGGTAGATGCCGGTGCGCACGTCGCGGCCGTAGCCAGCCGAGCCCCGGTAGTCGATATCGAGCACCGTGTAGCCTTTATCCACCAGCAGGTTGTGGAACATGTACTCGCGGAAGTAGCTGCTCCACCACTTGTGGGCGTTCTGGAGGTAGCCTGCGCCGTGCACGAATACCACGGCCGGGCCCTGGGCCTGGGGGTTACTGGGGCGGTAGAGGCGGGCATACACGCCGGCCCCGTCGCGGGCCTTGTACTCGATTACCTCGGGCTGGCGCCAGGCGTAGCTCTCGAATTCGGGCGTCGTGCTGTGGGTGAGGCGGCGCAGTTTGGCCCCCGGCTTGTTGTCCATGGTGTACAGCTCCCAGGGCGTATTGCTGGTGCTGTAGCGCAGGGCCCAGGTTTTCTCGTCGGGCGAGAGGGTGGCTTCGTCGTAGCCGCCGGGCTGGGTGGTGAGCTGGGTGAGCGCGCCACCTCCTACCGGCATCCGGTAAAGGTGCTGCTCGCCGGGGTGGGTTTTGTTGGCCAGCAGGTACCACGTTTTGCCGTCGCGGCTGAGCTGGGTTTTCTGCACCTCGAACGCGCCGCTGGTCAGGGCCTGCTTCTGGCCGCTGACGATGTCGTAGCTATAAAGGTGGGAGTAGCCGGTGGCCTCGCTCTGGAACCAGAGGTGGCGCGAATCAGGCAGCCAGCCCACGTTGCCCTCGTCGTAACCAATGCCGGGGCCGTTGATCCAGGCATCGTCGTGCTGGCGGTCGAGGAGCTTGATTTTCTGGGTGGCCGGGTCGAGGCCCACGATCCAGCGGTCCTTGTTGTCGGTGCTGCGGATGACGAGGAAGGCGTGCTGCCCGTCGGGCGACCAGAACGGGCCGAAGGGTGCCACCCGGCGCTGATCGGGGGCCGGTTTCTCCGTTTTGGCCGTTTTGGCCGCTTTCGCCGAATCGGCGGGCGCGGGGGCCTGGGCTTTCAGCTGATACTCTTTGCGGTAGGCCGGCTGCTCGTCGAGGCCCTTTAGCTCCGCGTAACCCAGCACGAAAGTCGTGTCGCGGCCCACGTCGTAGAGGCCGAGCTGGTAGGCCGTCTGCGCCGCGCCCACTTTGGTGCGGGTGTTGATATCCTCCGTGAAGCCCGAGGCCGTCACGAAGTTGGGCACCAGGGCCACTTTCTCGGCCGAGGGCTCCTGGGCCAGGGTGTAGGTCACGTAGCGGCCATCGGGGGCGAGGCGCAGGTTGCGCACGGTCTGGGTGCCGAGCCAGATGGCCTTGGGCCGCAGCCGGGCCAGCGCCTTCTGCTGCTGTTGCCGGGCCTTGGCGTCCTGCTCCTTGCCGCGCAGCACCTCAAACAAAGCCAGTTGCTGGGCTTTGAGGAATTTCTCGGCCTTCTCCGTGGGCTCGCCGGTAGCCGGGCGGTTACCCTTGCGGAAATCGGTGCGCTGGGTGGTTTCGCCGGTGGCGGGGTCCCAGGTGAACAGGTTGCCGCCGCGGGTGTAGCTGATGGCCTGGTCCTGCAACGCGAAGTGCGGATCGGTTTCCTGCTCGGCCGTGTTGGTAACGCGCCGGATGCGCTGGGTTTTGAGGTCGAGCAAATAAATGTCGCCGGCCTTTTCGTAGAGCTTGCGGGCGTAGCGCCGGTCGTACTCGCCCTCGGCAGCGGGCAACCCCGGCTGTTCACGCAGGCTTACCTTGCGGGCTACCCCCCCGACGGGGGCGATGCGGTAGAGCGAATCGCGGCGGGCCTTTTCGGGATTCCAGCTAAAGTAGATGGCCTTGCCATCTTCGGCCCAGGAAATATTGGAGGGCGAAGTACCGAGCCACTGGGCCGGGTCGCGCATGATTTTCTCGACGGTAAGCGGGCCAAGTTGCTGGGCCTGGGCGGTGCCGGCCAGCAGAAGCGCCGCCAGGGGCAGCAGGTAGCGGTGGGTCATAAGGGGCAGGTTTGAGCGGGAAGGTAAGGGACGCGGCCGGAACGGCGGCGTTGCGCCGTAGCACGAAGCGCCGGCTTCGCGTGTCGCTGCTGACTTCAAAACGATTCTGTTCAACAAAACGCGAAGCTGGCGCTTCGCGCTACAGCCCGTTCAACTCTGCCCGCAGGTTGCGGCGGGCCGCCGCATCCAGCCGCTCCCGGAACTCGGCGGTACGGTACAGCTCCGGCGTGTTCAGCAGTTGCTCCAGCACCTTGCGACGGCCCCGGCGGTAGAGAAAATTGGGCACGAGGCGGTACTCCTGCCGGATCTGGCGGGCGTATTCGGCATATGCGGCCGGCTCCGCCCCTAGCACGCGCAGGTCGGCATCGAGGAAGAAATCCAGGTCGGGGGCCGGGGCATGGGGCGCGGTGTGGTGGGCAGTACATTCGATGAGGTAAGCCACCCGCGCCTGCCGCTCTAAACTGAGGTTGGTGCGGGCCAGAAACTGCCGGGCCAGCTCGGCGCTGCGGGTTTCATTTTCCGACGAGAGGTAGTCGTACACCGCGTCGTGAAACCAGATGGCCAGCTCCAGCACCGGCCGGTCCTTAACCAGTTCAACGTACTCGTCTACCGTAGCCAGCAGGGTTTGTACGTGGTGCAGGTTGTGGTAGTAGCGGCCCGGGCCGTCGTAGGCCGCTACGAGCTGCTGGTACGTGGCGTCGCGCAGGGCCGCGTCGGGTAGCAGGGGGCTTACGAGGGCGTTCCAGCGGGTTTGCATGGGAAGGGTTTAGTGCTGTCAACAAAACGACGTTCTTCCATCGTTGGCTAATTTCCCTCAATTCCCCGTGGGCACACCGTAGGGGTTGGCTTTCTTGATTTCCAGGTAGCGGTCGGGGGCGACCAGATCCTGGAAGCCGAAGCGGCGGTAAAGGCCGTGGGCGTCGAGGGTGGCCAGCAGAAACCGGCGCAACCCCTGCAACTCAGGGTGTTCGAATACGGCCTGCATGAGCTGCTTACCCAGGCTCTGGCCCTGGAATTCGGGTAGCACGAATACGTCGCAGAGCCAGGCGAAGGTGGCGTAATCAGTGACAACGCGGGCAAAGGCGGCCTGCCGGCCATCGGGGGCGTAGAGGCCGAAGTTGAGCGAGTTTGTAAGCGCCCGGTCCAGGGTTTCGCGGGGCATGCCCAGGGCCCAGTAGGACTGCTGGCTGAGGTAGTCGTGAATCAGGGCCACGTCGAGGCGGGCAGGGTCGGTGCTGACGGTGAACATGGGCGGGCGGAAATTGGCGGGAGGCCGCAAGAACGGCAGCCGCCGCCAGAAACGGTTGCCGCTTGCCTACTGAGCCCGCCCTTTTGCTTATCTTCCCAGGCCAACCACCACCGCAACTCCTTGCCCATGAACCGCATCCATTCCCTGCTAACGGCGGCGCTGCTAAGTACTGCTGCTCCCCTAGCCGCCCAAACCACTACTTTCGCCGTGGGCGCCACCACCGTTACGGCCGCTCCCCTCACTACGGGCCTCACCATCCCCTGGGAGCTGGTGTGGGGTCCCGACAATTTCCTCTGGATGACGGAGCGCGGGGGCCGCATCAGCCGCGTGAACCCCACTACGGGCACGGTGCTGCCCCTGCTACAGGTGCCCGACGTAACGCCTGCCGGCGAAAGCGGCCTGTTGGGCATGGTGCTACACCCCGATTTTGCCACCTTGCCCTACCTCTACATCGTCTACAACTACACCGATAACGGGCTGAAGGAAAAGCTGGTACGCTACACCTACTCGGCTACGGCCGGCACGCTGAGCAGCCCCCTGGTGCTGCTCGACGGCATCATTTCCACTACCACCCACAGCGGCTCGCGCTTGCTCATCCTCGCCGACCGCACCCTGCTCATGAGCACCGGCGACGCCCAACTGCGGCCCGAAGCCCAGAATATGGCTTCGCTCAACGGCAAAATCCTGCGCCTGAACCTCGACGGGACCGTGCCGGCCGACAACCCCACCCCCGGCAGCCCGGTGTATAGCTTCGGCCACCGCAACCCCCAGGGCCTGACGCAGCTACCCACCGGCCAGATCATCAGCTCTGAGCACGGCGACGCCATCGAGGACGAAATCAACCTGATTGAGAAAGGCCGCAACTACGGCTGGCCCAACGTGGAAGGCGTGTGCAACACCACCGACGAGCTGGCCTTCTGCGCCGCCAACAACGTGCGCGAGCCCCTGGTTACCTGGACGCCTACCATTGCCACCGCCGGCCTGCAGTTCTACAACTCGCCGGCCATTCCGGAGTGGCGCGGCAGCCTGCTGCTAGCAACTCTCAAGGCCTCCAAGCTTATTCAGCTGCGCCTCAACGCCACCAACAACGGCATCAGCGGCCAGCAGGATTTCCTGACGGGCGTTTACGGGCGGCTGCGGGCCGTGTGCGTGTCGCCGCAGGGACGCGTGTACCTGAGCACCAGCAACAACGCGGCCGGCGCCGACCAGCTGGTGGTGCTCGAAAACCGCGACTTTGTAGTGACGGCCACCACCGGCGCGGCCGCCGTCCAACTGCGCCTCTATCCCAATCCGGCCCAACGCACCGTCATGCTGGAACTGCCCGCGCCAACGGCCGCTGCTACGGTTATAGTCCGCGACGCGCTGGGCCGCACCGTGCGCACCATCCGTTTCCCGGCTGGCCAAACCCGGCTCACGCTGTCAGTTGAGGGGTTGACGCCGGGTTTATACTCGGTACAGACTGGCCGCAGCACTCAGCGGTTGGTAGTGGAGTGAGGCGCAACGGCAGAACAGTTCATTCGCTCAGCCCCAGCGCGTGCCGCTCGTTCTTGGCCACGTTGGCCAGGGTCCAGGTGATTTCGCGGGTGAACGGATGCTGGCGGACGGGGCAGGCGGCCACGTGGCAGTGCGAGCAGGCCGAAAACGTGCAGGGGTCGGCGTGCACGAACATCTCGACCGGCACGCCGAACTCCTGGGTTACGACTTCCTCGATGCCGTGGACTTGTTCGTGGGTTTGCTCCAGGCTCAGGTAGTAAGGCATCGTTACGTGGCAGTCGATGTGCAGGCTGGCGCCGTAGCGCTGCACGCGCAGGTTGTGCACGTCGATCCAGCTTGGCTGGCGATGCTCCTGCAGCTCGGCCACTACCTGCTGCACGGTAGTCACGTCGGCCTCGTCCATAAGGCCCGACACCGAGCGGCGCACCATGCGGTAGCCGTTCACTACGATGAACACGCCCAGCAGCAGCGCCGCCAGCGAGTCGTAGAGCACGTTGCCGGTGAGGATGACCAAACCCAGCGCCACGCACGAAACAAACGTGCTCACGGCGTCGAGGTAGAGGTGCTGGCCGTCGCCGACCAAGGCCGGTGAGTGGTGCTCGCGGCCCGCCCGCACCAGCAGGAAACCGACGACCAGGTTCACGAGGGCCGTGGCGGCCAGCAGCGCAATGCCCCAGTCGGGCCGGGCCACGGCGTGGGGGTGCAGCAGGCTCTGGAGGGCCGCATAGAACACGTAGCCACCGGCTATCAGAATCAGCCCGCCTTCGAAACCTACCGACAGATACTCGATTTTACCGTGGCCGTAGGGGTGGTTTTCGTCCTTGGGCAGGCTGGCCAGGTAGATGCTGTAAAGCGCAAAACCGCTGGCCACCACGTTGATAATGGATTCCAACGCGTCTGTCAGTACCACCTGGGAACGGGTGACGGCCCAGGCATAGAATTTTATTCCAATCAGCCCCACGCTTACCACGAGCGAGAGAATGGCGTAGCGGGTTTTCAGCGGTAAGGGCATGGCAAAGCAGATAGGAAGGCGCAAGCTACTAAAGTGGGGGGAGCTAGTCACACGGAACGACGTAGGGGCGGGGCTTGCCCCCGCCCGCCGTCAGAACTTCATCGTTCAACGACGGGCGGGGGCAAACCCCGCCCCTACACCGTTCTGAAGGAGCACACCGGACGCCAGCCAGCCCAGCAAAACTCCTTCTTTTCTGGCAGCCCGCAACTTTTCCTGAACAACGGAGTAGATAGACGGTTTGAAATTAAAATTTAGACAGGCCTAAAAATTCCCGTACTTTGTGAGAAGTACTCCCCCCGATTTCTTGCCGGCTCCTATGCCCTCAACGCTACCCGCCTCCTCCCCCGACACGCCCTTCCAGCCCGCTACTGCTCCCGAACCCGGCTGGCGGCACCCCCGCCGCGCCAATTCGTTGTCCGAGGTATACGCCTCGATTACGGTGCCGCCCGAGGGGGCCTCGTTCTGGCGCAAGCTCTGGGCCTTCACCGGGCCGGGCCTGATGGTGGCCGTCGGCTACATGGACCCCGGCAACTGGGCCACCGACATCGAGGGCGGCGCCCGCTACGGCTACATGCTGCTGTCGGTGATTCTGATTTCCAACTTCTTTGCCATGCTGCTCCAGCACCTGGCTGTGAAGCTGGGCATCGTGACGGGCCGCGACCTGGCCCAGGCCTGCCGCGACCATTACTCGCGGCCCGTTTCGTTCGTGCTCTGGGTGCTGTGCGAAATTGCCATTGCTGCCTGCGACCTGGCCGAAGTCATCGGCTCGGCCATTGCCATCAACCTGCTCTTCGGCATTCCGCTCGTGTGGGGTGTGGTGCTCACCATTCTCGATGTGCTGGTGGTGCTGTTCTTCCAGAGCAAGGGCTTCCGCATTATCGAAAGTATCGTGGCAGGCCTGATTTTCGTGATTTTTGGGTGTTTCGTCTACGAAATTATTGCCTCCCACCCCGACTACTTCGCCCTGGCCGAGGGCCTGATTCCGAAGCCCCAGATCGTGACCGACCCGCACGCGCTGTACCTAGCCATCGGCATTCTGGGGGCCACCGTGATGCCCCACAACCTGTACCTGCACTCCAGCATCGTGCAAACCCGGGCCATTGAGCCAACCGAGCCGGGCAAGCGCATGGCCATCAAGTTTGCTACTATTGATAGCACGGTGGCGCTGTTTCTGGCTTTCTTCGTGAACGGGGCCATCCTGGTGGTTTCGGCTGCCACGTTCCACAGCAACAACCTGCGCGACGTGGCCGACATCTACGACGCCCACAAGCTGCTAACGCCGGTATTGGGCGCGGGCGCGGCCTCGGCCGTATTTGCCATTGCCCTGCTGGCTTCGGGCCAGAACTCGACCCTGACGGGCACGCTGGCCGGGCAAATCGTGATGGAAGGCTTCCTCGACATCAAACTCAAGCCCTGGATGCGCCGCCTCATCACCCGCGCCATTGCCGTGGTGCCGGCCCTGATTGTGACCATTATGTACGGCGAGAAGGGTACGAGCGAGCTGCTCGTCCTCAGCCAGGTGGTGCTGTCGTTGCAACTTAGCTTCGCCGTGATTCCGCTGGTATTGTTCACCGGCAACAAGCTCAAAATGGGCGTTTTCGTGAACAAACCCTGGCTGCAGGCCGTCTGCTGGATTGTGTCGGCCATCATTCTGGTGCTGAACGGCTACCTGCTGTTCCAGTTTTTCACGGGGGCATAGCAAGTACCGCGAAAATCCGTTTCGCGACGAGCAGAGCGAGTTCCTACGCGTCAGGTGCTGGTAATGCGGCCCCGGATACTCGCTTCGCTCGTCGCGAAACGGACTTTCGCGGTACTCCCCGAAAAGCCACACATCCGCTGTGGCCTTTCTTTTCTCTTCGAATTTAGATTAATCTAAAAAATAAATTCAGCGCCGCTAAAATGAAACCACTCCTTACCTTCCTTTTCTCCTGCCTTCTGACGCTGCCCACCCTGGCCCAAACCAGTGCTCTGCGCGGGCAGGTGCTCGACCAAAGGGGCCAGCCGGTGCCGTTTGCCAACGTGGCGGTACCGGCGTTGCAGCAAGGCACCGCCGCCGACGAGCACGGCCGTTTCATGCTGCCCGATTTGCCGGCGGGTGCCTGGCAACTGCAATCGAGCGCCGTGGGCTATGCTGCCGCCACGCAAACCGTGACGCTGCCGCTGGCCCAGGCGCTGATCGTCCGGCTGAAATCGACGGAAAGCACACTGGGCGAGGTGGTGGTGACGGGCGTGAGCCGGAGCACCGAAATCCGCCGCTCGCCGGTGCCCATTGCAGCCCTGACCGGCCGGGAAATCCGCCTCAATGCCAACGGCAACGCCATCGATGCGGCCGTGCGGGGCGTGCCGGGCCTGGCGGCCGTAACCACCGGCCCCAACATCAGCAAGCCCTTTATCCGGGGGCTGGGCTACAACCGGGTGCTCACGATGTTCAACGGCCTGCGTCAGGAAGGCCAGCAGTGGGGCGACGAGCACGGCATGGAGGTGGACGGCTACGGCCTCGACCGGGTGGAAGTGGTGAAGGGCCCCGCCAGCCTGCTCTACGGCTCCGACGCGGTGGCCGGCGTGGTGAACCTGCTGCCCGCCCTGCCCACCGGCCCCGATGGCGAGCTGCACGGCGAAGCGTTGGCCGAATACCAGTCGGTGAACGGGCTGGTGGGCAAGTCGGTGGCCTTCAACTACCAGAAAAACGGCCTGCAAACCAGCCTGCGCACCAGCCACCGCTGGGCGCGGGACTACCGGAATTCGGTTGACGGCCCCGTGTACAACACCGGTTTCCGGGAGCTGAACCTGACGGGCATGGTGGGCCTGCGTAAGGAATGGGGCGCGGTGCACCTGTGGCTAACGGCCTACGACGACCGGCAGGAAATCCCGGACGGCAGCCGCGACTCGCTGAGCCGGGCCTTCATGCGGCAGGTGTTTGAGGGCGACCAGGACGATTTTACCACCCGCCCCCGCGTAAGCCAGCAGGAGCTGAAGAGCTACGGCATCAGCGACTTGCACCAGCGCATTGCGCACTACCGGGCCTTCGCTACGAGCGAGCTGAAAACCGGCCCCGGCGAGTTGCGCCTGCTGCTGGGCATCCAGCAAAACCACCGCCAGGAGTACAACCACCCCACTGCCCCGGCCCAGCCCGGCCTCGATCTGCGCCTGACCACGCTCAACTACCAGGCCCGCTACCTGTTCCAGGATTTCAGCGGCTACGAGCTGACGGTGGGCGTGAACGGCATGGGCCAGGACAACCGGCCCGTCGACGCCACCGATTTTCCGATTCCGCCCTACCGCCTGTTTGATATCGGCGGGTTTGGGGTGCTGAAAAAGGCCTTCGGGGGCCTGGAGCTGACCGGCGGCCTGCGCTACGATACCCGGGTGGTAGACTGGAACGACTTCTATGTAGGCACCGATGCGGCCACCGGCTTCGGCCGCCAGGCCAGTGCCGCCACGCCCGGGGCCGAGCGGCAGTTTACCGGTTTCCATAAGGTGTACCGGGGCGTGTCGGCCAGCGTGGGCGGCTCGTACGCGGTGGGGCCGCGCCTGGTGCTGCGGGCCAACTTGGCCCGGGGCTACCGCGCCCCCAACATCCCCGAAATCGGCTCCAACGGCCTCGATCCGGGCGCCCACATCATCTACCTGGGCAACCCAAGTTTCCAGCCCGAATTCAACTGGCAGCAAGATGTGGGCGTGCTCTGGAAGTCGCCGGGCTTCGAGGCCAGCGCCGAAGCGTTCTACAACCACGTCGAGAACTTCATTTATCAGGCCCGGCAGTCGGACGCCAGCGGCCAGCCCCTGCGCGATGCGCTGGGCAACTCCACCTACCAGTTTCAGCAGGCCGGTGCCACGCTCTACGGGGGCGAGCTGGCCCTGAATGTGCAGCCCGCCGCCCTGCCCGGCCTGAGCTGGCGCACCGGCGCGGCCCTGGTTATCGGGGTGAACAACAACGCTGCCCTGCGCGCGCGCGAAGGCACCGCCGCCCGCTACCTGCCCCTGATTCCGGCCCCCACGGCCCAGACGGAACTGCGCTTCACGCTCCCCGACCAGTCCGGCCGCCGCCTCGCGGGCACCTACCTGCGCCTCACGGTAGCCGGTACGGCCTGCCAGAACCGCTTTTACGCCGTGGATGCCGCCGAAACCGCCACGCCCGGCTACGTGCTCACGGGCCTGGGCGCGGGCACCACCCTGCGCACCGCCGCCGGCCGCGACGCCCTGCAACTGGTGCTGCAAGCCGACAACCTGTTCGATGTGGCCTACCAGGCCCACCTCAACCGCCTCAAGTACTTCGAGTACTACCGCGCCTCCCCCACCGGCCGCTCCGGCATCTACAGCCCCGGCCGCAACCTGAGCGTGAAGGTGGTCGTGCCGTTTTGATCAGTTGCCAGTGTTCAGTTGCCAGTGTTCAGTTGCCAGCTAGCCAAAGCTAAGCCGAAGCAGAGCCCAGACGGCGGTAATTGACTCAAATTCCAACTGTCAGCCCGAAACGCCCGTTTAGCTAACTAATTAATTGTTCCACTTAAATCCCTATCGACTATGGCTAATGCCAACGACCAAGCCGAACAACACATCGGCCAGACCAAAGGACTTCCCAACCATGCCCATGACCTCGTACACGACCTGAGCACCCGCCTCGATGCCCTGTGGCGCTACGACCAGTGCATTGCCAACGCGGAGAAAGCAGGCCCCAAGGATTCCAAGCAGTTCTGGCAGGAAATGAAAGCACAGGAAGCTCAAAACATCGACCGTTTGAAAGACCTGATCCGCCAGTGCGTGAAAGACGGCAGCTTCTAAAGCAGACCAGAACGCCATTAGAGTCAAACAGAAAGCCCACTAGCAGATGTTAGCGGGCTTTCTGTTTGACTCTAATGGCGTTCTGGGGAGCGGCAAGCTTACAGCAGCGCCTTGAATTTACCACCCGTGAGGCTTTTTGTCGACTGCTTATTCAGATAGCCTTTGCCCGTAAGATTGAAGGTTCCCGAGATAGTAGTGGCCGTGAGGGTGGAAATGGTAATGGAACCACCCTCAGCCGAATACGAGTCCCTGTTATTGCCCGTACTGGTGTCAAGATGCGTGAAACTGGCCCTAGCCTGGGAGCTGGGGCCAATTACGTAGGTTCCAACTCTCTTCGGAGCAAATAGCGTTACGGTGACGGTAGAACCCTTTGAACTGGGGCCAGCGAAGTTCTGGTAGATATACACATCAACTTCGTCATTGCTCACCTCCGCACGCGCGAGAATCGATGTGCGCTCCTGACCATCAATTATCCAGCTAGCTACCACCGGGGGTTCGGGCGAGGCGTCGTTGTGCTTTGAGCAAGCGGTTAGGGCCAACAGCACCCCTATGGGAGCAAAAATGGTACAACGGTGGAACGAGGTCGGCATAGCTGTAAGGCGTTGAGGTAGAGGACGAAGCTGAGCGACGCGCTGCAACAATATTTGCTCCGAATAGGATAGCAGCGCAATGTAAAAACTGTTAGTCAGGAAAAAAATCATCTGGTGCGACTTTCAAAGCACTGGTTGTACCAGATGACCTTAACACCTTCTACAAAACCTGTAGCAATGCGCAGGCTAGCACTCCTCTTCGGCTACTGGCTGACCTACTGCTTCAACGAATCCACCTCCGCCCCTTTGGGCATGGCGAACAGGCTGGCGGCGGGCTGGGCGCGGGTCAGGTGCACGTTGCTGAATTCGGCCTGGTAGCGCAGGTCGCCTATTTGGTCGTTCTCGAACTTGTGGCCTTCCATTTTGGCGGGCAGCACGAGGCCGTCGGCCGTCTGCCAGTCGGTGTAGAGCAGGCTGTTGTAGGTGGCTTTTTTGCCGGGCTCGAAGAACGTGACGGTGTAGAGCAGCAGCTCCAGGCGGTGGGTCTGGGGGTTGAAGTGGGCAATGTACTCGTCTTTGGACGAGTCGCCGCGGCCGGTTTCGTAGCTCACCTTCAGGGCCTGGTAGGTTTTGCCGGCCACCGTGCGCGTGCCCAGGTCTTCGTACACCGTGCCCGCATCGGCCAGCACGAACGGGATGGAGAAGAAGTAGAAGAACAGGTTGTGGTAGAAGCGCGGCGACATTTCGCCGAACGCGGCCTTGTTGGGCGTTACCCAAACCTGATTGGCGTCGTTCAGGCCCAGCTGGTAGCCGGGGGCCTCAATACGCACCTGGCGGGTACGCAGGTCGATGAGGTGCTTTTCGTCGCGGGGCGTGCCCAGGGTCGATTTCATCTGGTACTCCATCGTGCCGAACTGCTGCCAGGCGGCCAGGCCGCCGTGGGCCTCCAGGGCCTGCCGGAGCACTTCGGGCAACTCGCGCGGGGCGGCGGCGGCCGTTTCGGCCGGGGCGGCAGCCGTGGTGGCGGCCTGCTCGGGGTTCGATGAACAGGAGGCCGCGAGCAGGCCGAGGCTGAGGTAAAGGGCGTTTTTCATGGCGCAGGAAGGGTAGCTGAACAGCTGCAGTGAGAGGATAGAAGCCGCCACCGCCGTGGTTTGTTCAGTTCCGCTACTTTCACCGGCCTCAACTACCCGGCGAAATCCGCGTACTACCGCTGCTATGCGCTTCCCTTCCCTACTCGTACTCGCGGCACTGCTCGGCGCCCTGCCCACCATCGTGTCGGCCCAAACCACCACCGACTCGCTCACGGCCGTAAAAAGCCGCTACTCGCTGTTTCGGCCGCTGCCCAAATCCCTCATGCGCCCGCTCTCGGCCGACCGCCCCGGCGTCACGGAAAGCCCGTTCACGGTCGATGCGGGCCATGTGCAGTTTGAAACCGACCTGGCCCGCCACATCAGCAGCCGGCCGGGGGCCGAGGAGCGGCAGCGCACCATCCGGGCCAATGCCTTCGTGCTAAAAATGGGCCTCAGCAACCGCACCGACGTGCAGCTGTTCGTGGATGCCTACGAGTGGAACCGCACCTTCGCCACCGCCGACCAGCCCGCCACCAGCAGCCGGGGCTTCGGCGACCTCACGCTGCGCCTCAAGCACAACCTGCTCGGCGACGACTCCACCGAAAGCGCCCTGGCCGTGGGCCTGATCGGGTTCGTGCGCCTGCCCACCGGCGGCCGGCAGGGCGCGGGCGGCACCGAGTACGGCCTGCTGCTGCCCGCCACCTACGCCTTCGCCGATAGCTGGAACCTGAGCGCCCAGCTGCCCGTGCTTCTCAATTTCGACCGCGACGCCAGCCAGCACTACCTGCAAACGGCCCCCTCCATCAACCTCGACCACTCCTTCGCGCCCTGGCTCACGGGTTTCGTGGAGGCCGTGGCCCAGCACGATTTCCGCACCAAGCGCTGGGAAGAGGCCCTCAACGTCGGCCCCATCTTCTTCGTGGGCAAAAACATCCAGCTCGATTTCGGCCGCCACTTTGCCCTCACCCGCGAAGCCGACCGGGAGTACTTCGTAGGCTTCGTGATCCGGCGGTAGGTAGTTGGGGTATTATTCGTTGTTATTAAAAAGAAGGTCATGCTGAGCATGACCTTCTTTTTAATAACAACCAGCAACTGGCAACTGATACTACACCAGCCCTTTCAGCCGCTCGAATTGATTACCGCCCAGGATGGCGCGGTCGTCGGCCTGGAGCCAGTCGTGGAGGACGGTGGCGTAGACGCTGCGGAAGTCGAGCTGATACTTCAGGTCGCCGGCATCGAGGTTGTGCAGGTTGGGCGCGTCGTTGAGGATGCCCTGGCGCTTGAGGCCGCCGCCCAGGAGCAGCACGTTGTTGGCCGTGCCGTGGTCGGTGCCGTTGCTGGCGTTCTGCTCCACGCGGCGGCCGAATTCGGAAAACACCAGCACCAGCGTATCGTCGAAATTACCGGCCTTTTGTAGGTCCTCGGCAAACGAGGACAAGCCCGCCGACAGGTCGCCGAGCAACTTGCCCTGCTGCTCCTGCTGGCGCACGTGGGTATCGAAGCCAGTAAGCGAGACGTAAAACACCCGCGAATCGACCCCGGAATTGATGAGTTCAGCAGTGGTTTTGAGGTTGCGGCCGAAGTCGGTGTTAGGATAGGCTACGCCCGATTTGTACACCTTCCCTTTCTGGTACAGATACTCGGCCGAGGAAGTGGTTTCAGCCAGCGTCTTATAGAGGTAATCCACCTCCGACACCGTACCGGCGGCTTTTGCGCCGCCCACGTTGGCAATGAACCGGTTCTGAGTCAGCTGGTGGAATTTCTCCGGGTTTTTGAGCGCCAGGCCTTTGCGTAACGCTCCTTTCATGGCCAGGCTCAGCGTATCGTCCACCTCCAACCCATTATAAGGCAGCGCGCAGGGGGCGCAGTTCGAGTCGAGGTAGCGGCCGAGCCAGCCGGTGCTCACGTACTCATCGGCCCCCGAGCCGCTCTGCCAGATATCCATGGAGCGGAAGTGGCTGCGGTCGGGGTTGGGGTAGCCCACCGAGTTGAGCACGGCCACGTGGCCCTGGTCGTAGAGGCGCTTGAGGCCCGTCATGGCCGGGTTGAACCCGAGGCCTTTGTCGAGGGTGAGAATGCCGCTCTGGGGCCGGATGCCGAGCGTGGGCCGGGCCTTGTAGTACAGGTCGTTTTCAAAGGGGATGACGGTATTGAGGCCGTCGTTGCCGCCCCCGAGCTGCACCACCACAAGGCGGCGGCCATTGGCGTCGCGCAGGCTTTTGAGGTCCTGGGCATCGAGGCGGTGCATGAATTTGGGCACGAACAGCAATGTGCTGGCCAGTACTGAGCCTTTCAGAAATTCGCGGCGAGAGGTCATAGGGTTGTTTTTGGGACCGGGGAAGCCGGCATGGTCGTTCTGGCGTTGCGCCTCACCCCCCGGCCCCCTCTCCGAAAAAGGAGAGGGGGAGCCAGACAATAAGAAGGGAGCCAGACAATTCAGTCGTTGGCTGATGGCTGCTAGCTTTTTTTGTTGGAAAGGAGCCAGCAGCCAATAACCTTATAGGGCTACCGCACCAAATTAGGCACTTTTGAGCAGTTCCAGCATAAATCCGTCGTCTCTGGCGGCCTTTTTACGCTTTCTTTTCAGACTAATCTTACTCGGTTCATGCGTGAGAAGAAAGAGGCTGAACTTGCGAAAGATGTTCAA
>NZ_QYCN01000002.1 GCF_003583925.1 Hymenobacter rubripertinctus
TTTGAACATCTTTCGCAAGTTCAGCCTCTTTCTTCTCACGCATGAACCGAGTAAGATTAGTCTGAAAAGAAAGCGTAAAAAGGCCGCCAGAGACGACGGATTTATGCTGGAACTGCTCAAAAGTGCCTAATTTGGTGCGGTAGCCCTATTTCGCCAAACATTTTGATTTCCGTTTCGCCGTTTTGCAGACGGCGGCCCCGGGTGCCCTCCGCCTGGTAGCCCACGAGCAGCAGCGTATCCTGAGGTCGGGGCAGGCGGTTGAACAGGTGGTGCACGATGCGTCCGCCGGTGAGCATACCGCTGGAGGAGATGATGATGGCCGGCCCGGTTTTCGCGTTCAGACCCTTCGATTCCTGCGCTTCCGTCACGAAGCGTACCCCCGGAAAGTCGAATATATTACCGTGTCCGAGACGGTGGGCGGAGGGGTGGCGCGGGTACAGATCCGACACGCGGATACCCATCGGGCTGTCGACGTAGACCGGCACCCGGGGCACGCGGCCTTCGGCAATGAGCTTTTTGAGGTAGTAGAGCAGGGTTTGGGTGCGGCCCACGGCGAAGGCGGCAATGAGCAGCACGCCGCCCCGGTCCAGCGCCTCCGTCACCACCTTAACCAGTTCGGCCTCGGGGTCGTCGATGCGGGCGTCCCGGTCGCCGTACGTGGACTCTACCAGCAGCACGTCGGCGGTGGCAATGGGCGTGGGGTCGAACAGCACCGGATTGTCGTAGCGGCCCAGGTCGCCGGAAAACACCAGCTGCTTGCGTTGCTGCGCGCCCTGCACGGCCAGCTCCACGATAGCCGAACCCAGGATGTGGCCAGCGTCGCGGAAGGTGAGCGTGAGCAGGCCGTCGAGCAGGCTTACCGGGGCATCGTAGGCCACGGTTTCTATCAGGGGCAGCAGGTGCTCTACGTCGGTTTGGGTGTAGAGCGGTTCGGCCGGATGGTGCTTGGAGTAGCCCTTTTTGTTGGCGTACGCGGCTTCTTCTTCCTGGAGTTTGGCCGAATCGAGGAGCATGATGTTGAGCAGGTCGGCAGTGGCCTCGGTGCAGAGGATGCGGCCCCGAAAGCCGTCCTTCACCAGCTTGGGCAGGTAGCCGCTGTGGTCGATGTGGGCGTGCGTGAGCACAACCAGCTCTACACCGGCCGCCGTCAGCGGCAGCGGCTCGCGGTTGCGCAGGCGCAGTTCTTTCAGCCCTTGAAACAGGCCACAGTCTACCATTAGCTGGTGGGGCCGAGCGGTGTGGTCGTCGAGGGTGAGTAGGTATTTAGAGCCCGTAACGCAATGCGCGGCGCCCAGAAATTGCAGGGTAACATCCATGGTATTAACAGAAAAGCTGGCCCGAGTAATTACACCACAAGGGTACGCTAGCCACAGCCCCCAAGCCTTGACGAAAGTCATCTTGAATGCTTGATCTTGGACAGGGAGGTTGGCGGCGACAGACCGGTTCTTTGTACTAATCCGGCACCTTCAAGCTTGCTACCCGGCCCAGCTGAATCTTGTTACCCAAGCCACCAAGGCCAGCGCCAATACCTGAGCCCGGGCCAATCCGCCTCACGCAAATTCGCACACTGTCTAAAGTAGACCTCAGAATCAGTCTTTTTTCTCATCAAATGCAAAAATTAGTGCTGCTGCGCCACGGCCAAAGCATCTGGAACCAGCAAAACCGTTTCACTGGCTGGACCGATGTGGACCTGACAGCCGAGGGGATGCGGCAGGCCGGGCAAGCGGGCCAGCTTCTGCGCCAGCACGGGTACAGCTTCGATATCGGGTTTACCTCGGTGCTGAAACGAGCCATTAAAACGCTGGATATCACCCTGGAAGAGCTGGACTTGCTCTGGATTCCGGTGCAGAAATCGTGGCGGCTGAACGAGCGGTTTTACGGCGCGTTGCAGGGCCTTAACAAAACGGAAACCAGCGAAAAATACGGTGCGGAGCAGGTGCAACAGTGGCGGCGCGCCCCCCAGGCCCACCCGCCGGCCCTCACCCGTGCCGACCCTCGCTTTCCGGGCCACGATGCCCGTTACCAGCACCTAACCGCCCGCGAGCTGCCCCTAACCGAGAACCTAAGCGAAACGCTGGCCCGCGTGCTGCCTTTCTGGACCGAGCAGATAATACCCGCGATTCGGGGCCACCAGAAAGTGCTGGTGTGCGCGCACGGCAACAGCCTGCGGGCCCTGGTGCAGTACATCGACCACCTGACCGATGCCGAAGTAACCGGGCTTGACATTCCTTGCGGGGTGCCGCTGGTGTACGAGCTCGACGACGACCTGAATCGCCTGCGCCACTACTACCTGGAGTAGGTAAAGGGTTGTCAGTTGCTCGTTGTCAGTTGTCAGTCAGATTAATATAATCCACTAGCAACGAGCAACTGACAACGAGCAACTGACAACTAATTCCTGCTGCTCCAACCCGGCTATTCCCCAGTGGCGGGCAGGATGGCCTCTTTCAGCTTACGCAGTAGCAGCGCCACCATCGGCTCGCCTTCGGGCAGGCCTTGCTGCCGCCACAGTTCCGCGCCGTCGCGCAGCAGTACGAAAGCGGGCACGCCCCGGCCATCGAAGGCATGTACCACGGCCGGGTGGCTACCTTCATCCACTTTCAGGACGTGAATAGCGGTGCCGAGCTGGCGCTGTAAGTCTTGCAGCAGCAAGTTGGTGGCCGTGCGGGCGAGTAGGCTTTCCTGGCGGCTGCCCGGACCCACGGTGGGCAGCAGCACCAAGAGCACGGCCGCGTGGGCGGGTAGCAGCGGAAGGATGGCGGTTGGAAACATGGGCCGGGAAAAAACAAGCAATCAAGCTAAACAGTAGACCTTAGCAAGCTAACCAGGCACGTGCTGTAAGCGGGTCAGCATTAGGTAGTCATAAAACTACCGCAAGCTGCCGCGAGCCTGTATGATGGATATCAGGGAGCCAGCGTGACATTTGTCAAGTCTGGCAGTAGAAGTCCGCGCGTGCTAACTACCTTTCGGGGGCCTCCGCACCGCTAATTCGTTGCCATGCCCATGCTCTCGCAGGCCTACCTGGCCGCCCTTACCGAACTGCTCTACACTCACTCCGGCGAAATGGCGGGGGTGTACGACCTGCGCCTGGGTTGGTTCACGCACGTTAACCCGGCCGGGGTGCAGCTGCTGGCCTACCCCTCGGAAGAAGCCTTTCTGGCCGACCCCAACCACTCGTTGCGCACCCCGCCCTGGACGACCGCCCAGTGGCAGCAGCTGTGGGACATCACCCGCCGCGAGGGCCACCACGAGCTGGAAGCTGACATCCGCCGCCACGTGGGCGAGCCCTTTCGGGCCTACGTGAAGCTAACGTATTTCGAGGTCGAGGGTCGGCCCTTGCTGCTGGTCAACCTCACCGAGCATAGCCGCCTGCAACAGGCCGAGCGCGCCCTGGCTCACAGCGTGCGCCGCTTCGAGGCCGTGTTTACCAACGCCACGCTGGGCATCATCGTCTCTGACCGGGCGGGGCAGATGGTATCGGCCAACGAGCGGGCCGGGCAGCTGTTTGGCTACGCCCCGGCCGAGCTGCTGGGCCAGCAGATTGAAGTGCTGGTGCCCGATGCTGCCGGCCGGCACCACGCCCAGCTGCGCGAATCCTACAACGCCAACCCGCAGGTGCGCGAGATGGGCCACGACCGCCCGCTGGCCGGCCAGCGCCGCGACGGCTCGGTGTTTCCGGTGGAGGCCAGCCTGAGTTATTTCTACCTGGATGAGGAGTTGTACGTGGTGGCCTACCTCGTAGACCTGAGCGCCCAGCAGGCCGCCGAGCAGGAGCTGCACACCCAGCACCAGCGCGTGGCCCGTCTCAATGCCGAGCTGGAGCAAAAAGTAATCGACCGTACCAACGCCCTGCTGCTGACGTTGGAGCAGCTGGAAAAGCGCGGCGACCAACTGGCCCTGGCCCTGCAAGCCGAGCAGGAACTGGGTGAGCTCAAATCGCGCTTCGTGCGCATGGCGTCCCACGAGTTCCGCACGCCCCTGACGGCCGTGCTCACCTCGGCCGACCTGATTGAGGAGTTTCCCGGCAGCCACCAGCAGGCCCAGCGCCTGAAGTACGTGGACCACATCCGCACTTCGGTGCAGCACCTGAACAACATTCTGGAGGAATTCCTATCGGTGGGCCGCATTGAGGAAGGCAAGATTGAGGCCCACCCCGGCAACCTGAACCTCACCAGCCTGGTGCACGATACGGTGGCCGACATGCAGAGCCTGCGCCAAGCCGGCCAAACCATCGACTGGCACGTGGAATGTCCCATTCCAGTGCGGCTGGACGCCTCGCTGCTGCGCAAAATTCTGATGAATCTGCTCTCCAACGCCCTCAAGTACTCAGGCGAAAACTCGGTGGTTACGGTGCGGGCCAGCTGCCAACCCTGGGAACTGACGATAACCGTGCAGGACCAGGGCGTGGGCATCTCCCAGGAAGACCAGGCCCACCTGTTCGAGCAGTTTTTCCGGGCTCCCAGCGTCATTACCGTGCCCGGCACGGGCCTGGGCCTCTACATCGTAGCCCGCTATTTGGAATTGATGGGCGGCACCATCGACCTGCAAAGTGCCCTGGGTGAAGGCACTACGGTTACCGTTCGGCTGCCGCTGACTACACCCGATTAGCGGGTTAAAGGCCCAGCAAACGACAAAAAAAGAATGTCATGCTGAGCTTGCCGAAGCATCTCTACCGCAGTAGTATATGATTACCATTGCGGTAGAGATGCTTCGGCAAGCTCAGCATGACGGGCCGCTAACTTCTTTACTCTCCCTTCCGCTATGCCTGCCATCCTGCTCATCGAAGACCATCAAATCATCCGCGAAAACACGGCCCAGCTGCTGGAGCTGGCCGGCTACGGGGTGCAAACAGCGGAAAACGGTGAACTGGGCGTGCAACTGGCCTTGGCCGCGCGGCCTGACCTGGTCATCTGCGACATTATGATGCCCGTGCTCGACGGCTACGGGGTGCTCCAGATTTTCAACCAGCACCCCCAGCTCACGGGCGTGCCGTTCATCTTCCTCACCGCCAAAACCGACTTGGCCGACCGGCGGCGCGGTATGGCCCTGGGGGCCGATGACTACCTGAGTAAACCCTTCGAGAAGGCCGATTTGCTCAGCGCCGTCAGTGGGCGGCTCAACCGCTTTCAGCACCTGAAGCCGGAACCCAACCCAAACGGGGACCAGCTGCATCAGTTGCTGGATGAGGCGGAGCAAACCGGCGACCTGGCCAGCCTCTCGCTGGACCGCAAACCCCATCTGATTCGCAAGAAACAGGATATTTACCTGGAAGGCGACGAAGCCACGCGGCTGTACTTTGTGCAAAGTGGGCGGGTGAAAACGGTGAAAACCACCGAGGGCGGCAAGGAGCTGCTGGTGGGCCTGCACGGCCCCGGCGAGTTCTTCGGCTACCTGCCACTGCTGCAACACACGCCCCACGGCGACTCGGCCATTGCCGTGGATGAGGCGGAGCTGCTCTATATTCCGAAGGAAGATTTTATGGCGCTGCTGCTGCGTAACCCCGAGGTGGGCCAGCAGTTTGTGCGGCTGCTGGCGGGCCAGGTGAGCGGGCAGGCCGAGCTGCTGCTGACCATGGCCTACAGCTCCATCCGCCGACGCGTAGCCGACGCGCTGGTGCAACTGCACGAGCGGCAGGCGGGCACTGAGGCCGCCGAAACAGGCATCCAGCTCACGCGCGATGACATGGCCGCTATGGTGGGCACGGCCCCGGAGTCGCTGAGCCGCACGCTCAACGAGTTCAAACACGACGGCCTGATTGCGCTGACTCCGAACACCATCCGGGTGCTGGAGCCCGAGAAGCTGCGGCGGGCGCACTGGTAGTCTGCGGGGCGGGGCTGCCTTAGCGGGCGGCGCAGACGAAGGTTGACAAAGCTCATCTTTGGAGGATAAGATTTGTCATTTCCGGGATTTGTAGGGGCTGGTAGCTTTGGCTCTGCCTGATCAGGGGCCTTTCCCGGCACCTGGGGGCATTACCTTACCCGCTCCTTCCATGATGAAAAACCTGCCATTTGGTACGGCCGGCCGCGCTGGTTTGCTGCTGGGGCTACTGCTACTGGCCGGGCGGCCGGGGGTCCTGCTGGCCCAGTCGGCCACCCCGGCCGAGGGGCCAATGCTCACGCAACCCGCCGTGCTGGGGATGCTGGCGCTGCTGCTCGTTATTGTTATCGGGGCCGCCATTGTGCTGGTGTCGCGGGTGGCCTCGCTGGTGCGCGGCAGCCAGCCGCCGTCCACCGAAAACGAGGCCGGCCGCTTCGACGAAACCGTAACCAACCTCTCGCCCGCCCAGCTGACGACTATCGTGGCCCGGCAGCAGGCGCAGGACTTCGGCCTGCAAGGGGCGGAGCTGGGCAGCAACAACCCGGCCCGCGACCCCCAGGGGCTGGTGCAGCACGTGGAGATGGACGTGCATTCGCCCTGGCTGCACGAGAAGCGGCATGTGGCCCGCCTCGACAATCTCGACCCCCAGTTGGTGCGCCTCGTGTCGTGGTATTTGCTGTGCGCGGCTTTCTGGCTGGTGCTCGGCACCACGGTGGGCTGGTACGCGGGCGTTAAGTTTGTGAGCCCCGACGTCGACCACGTGGCGGCGCTCTCGTTCGGCCGGCTGCGGCCGGTGCACACCAACATGGTGTTTTGGGGCTGGACTTCGCTGGCGATGCTGGGCCTGGGCTACTTCGTGGTGGCGCGCACCAACAACACGCCGCTGTTCAGTATTAAATGGGGCTGGTGGACGCTGGGCCTTATAAACGCCAGCGTGGTGCTGGGGACCGGCTGCTTGATGGCCGGCATCAACAACGGCGGGGGCGAGTACCGCGAGTACATCTGGCCCGTTACGCTGCTGTTTGCCGTAGGCGTGATTCTGGCCCTGGCCAACTACTACCAGACCGTGGCCCGGCGCACCACCGAGGAATTCTACATCTCGAACTGGTACATTCTGGGCGCTACCATCTGGGCCATCGTGCTCACGGTGGTGGCCTACCTGCCCTGGTACCAGAACGGCATGGGCGAGACCATCATCCAGGGCTACTACATGCACATGGGCGTGGGCATGTGGTTCATGACCTTCACGCTGGGCCTGATGTACTATTTCCTGCCCATGTCGCTCAACAAGCCCATTTATTCCTACTCGCTGGGGGTGCTGGCTTTCTGGACCCAGCTGTTGTTTTACTCGCTTATCGGCACCCACCACTACATTTTCAGCCCCCTGCCGTGGTGGCTGCAAACCATTGCCATCGTCTTCAGCGTGGGCATGATTATCCCGGTGCTGGCCGGCACTATCAACTTCCTGATGACCTTTAAGGGCGGGCGCAAGCGGGTGGGCGACTCCTACTCGCTGCCGTTTATGCTGCTGGGCACCTTGTTCTATTTCGTGGGCTCGTTCCAGGGCTCGTTGCAGGCCCTGCGCTACACCAATCTGGTCTGGCACTTCACTGATTTCAATGTGGCCCACTCGCATATCACCATGTACGGCATCGTGTCGTTCATGCTCTGGGGCTGCATTTATACGCTCGGGCCGCGGCTGCAAGGCCGCGAGCCGCGGCAGGCGCTGGTGGGCGTGCACTTCTGGTTCGCGCTGGTGGGTTTGCTCGGCTACAGCATGTCGCTGATGATTGGCGGCACGCTGAAAGGAATGAGCTGGATGGCGGGCGAGCCGTTCATGAATTCGGTGGTGCTGATGGCCCCTTACTGGCTGTGGCGGGCCATTGGTGGCACGTTTATGCTGCTGGCCCACTTCGTGTTTTTCTATAATCTGGTGGAGATGTTGCGCCCCCGTAAAACGGCCTCGGCACCCTTGGCTACCACCCCCGAACCCCGCCCTTATGAAATCCTGGAGTCCGTATAAAAACCACCGCCTGTTCGTGGGCACCGTGTTCGGGGTGTTTGTGGGGCTCACGCTGCTGATTGCCGTGCAGCCCGCCGCCCAGATTCAGGCCAACAACGCGCCCTTACCAACCGCCGAGGCCCTGACGGCCGAGCAGCAGGCGGGCCTGCGCGTGTTTATCGGCGAGGGCTGCGTGGCCTGCCACACCCAGCAGGTGCGCAACATCGACATGGACAAAGCCTGGGGCGGCCGGCCGGGCATTCCGGCCGACTACGCCTGGCGGCAGCGCCTCGACGTGTGGCGGGCCACCCCGTCTACGCTGGGCTCGGAGCGCACCGGCCCCGACCTGACCGAAGTAGGCGAACGGCAGCCGAGCGACCTCTGGCACCTGCTGCACCTCTACCAGCCCCGCAGCGTGGTGGCCGCCTCCATCATGCCGGCCTTCCCGTGGCTGTTTGAGGACAGCGTGGCCGGCACCCCGGCGGGCCTGGCCCTGAACATTCCGGCGGCCTGGCGCGCGCGGGGCAGCCAAGCCACTATTGTGCCCACGCGCCGGGCGCAGCAGTTAGTAGCCTACCTGATGTCGCTCAAGCAAGCGGAACTGCCCACGGGCAGCGAGCCCGCCTTCCTGGCCTTGTCGCCGCCTAAAGCCGAACCGGCCGCCGCGCTTGGCACGCCCGGCGTGGCCCTGCTGCCCGACGGAGCAGCCCTCTACACCACCCACTGCCAGGCCTGCCACCAAGCCAACGGCGAAGGCCTGAAAGGTGCCTTTCCGCCCCTGAAAGGCAGCCCCGTAGTGAACGATAAGGACGCTACGCTGATGGTCAATATCATCCTGCAAGGCTACAACCCCCGCCCCGAATATGGCGTCATGCTGCCCTTTGCCGACAAGCTGACCGACGCGGAAATAGCGGCCATCGTTAGCCACGAGCGTAGCGCCTGGGGCAATACCGGTGCCCCGGTCACCGCCGATTTCGTGAAGCAGCTCCGCGCTTTAGTGCAGCCGGTGGCGGCCCTTTAAATCCTTCTTACCATGAAAAAGAATCTGCTATTACTACTGGCCGGCCTGCTGCTTACGGTACCGGCTTTGGCGTGCCCGGTCTGCGAAAAACGCCAGCCCAAAGGCTTTGCCAACGTCACCCACGGCGTGGGGCCGGGGGGCTGGTTCGATTACGCCATGCTCTACGGCTCGATTACCATCGTGGTACTGGTGTTTGCGTGTTTCTTCTGGTTTCTGTTGCGCCCCGATAACGCGCGCAACCGCGCCCGCCGCCAGCAGATTTCCTTCTCCTAAGCACTCGGGCATAACGTACTTTGCTTTACAAAACGAAAGCTAACAGCTAGTGGCTACAAGCCAACAGCTAAATATTCAACGACTCCCTCGCCATGCTCACTCCCGCGCTACTGCCTGCCTCCGAGGAACAGCAGGTGCTGCTGTTTCTCGACGACAACCCCGTGCCGTTTGCCCGCTACGCCCCGCCGGTTAAAATCGACCTTGATACCACCCGGCTTGTAGATGGGCCGCACTCGCTACGGGTGGTGGCCCGCTCCTCCAGCGGCGTGGAGGGCGTGCAGAACATTGCTTTCATCGTGCGCAACGGCCCGGCCATTACGGTGCTAGGCCTGCAGAACGACGATATTGTGTCGGATGTGGTGCCGCTGACCGTGACGGCTTACGGGAGCGAGCGAACCGACTCATTCGTGATAAAAGCGTCGGAAACGCCCCAGATTATTCCAGCCTGGGTGTGGGCCACGCTGCTGGCTTTTATTGGCTGGGGGGCCTACTACCTCATCACCTCGCTGGTGATGCCGGTGCCCGCCACCTGACGTTTTCCCCGCAACAACCGCCCTCCAATGCCCACTTCCGCGCGGCCCGACCTGAATGACCTGCACGACTCCGCCGATATCCGGCGGCTCATCGACGCATTTTACGCCCGCGTGCAAGCCGACGGGCTACTCGGGCCGGTGTTTGCCAGCCGAATTCCCGCCGGCCACTGGCCTACTCACCTCGACACCATGACCCGCTTCTGGAGCGCGGCGCTGCTGGGCCAGGATGCTGGCTACCGGGGTAACCCGGGGGCCAAGCATTTGGCGTTGCCCCTAGAAGCAGCGCATTTCACCCGCTGGCTAACCCTGTTCGGGCAGACCGTCGACGAGCTGTTTGCCGGTGCCCGCGCCACTGAAATCAAAGCCCGAGCCCAAAAGATGGGCGACCTATTCCAGGCCAAAATAGCTATGGCCCGCGCCAACGGCGGCCTGGCCATTTTGTAAGCACAACCACCCGCTAGCCAACCACCACCTTATTTCCCCTTCCCCATGAAAACCAGCTCAACCGATGCCACCCCCCAACGGCCAGAAGGCCCGCGCCTGCTGGATGCCCCGCTGGTCGTGCTGGACCTGCCCGCCCTGCTCACCCAAATCCGCCAGGAGCCCAGCTGGCAGGAGGGCGACCGGAACTCCATCACGGCCTACAAAACCGATGGTCTGCGGGTCGTGCTGCTGGCATTACGCGCCGGGGCCGAGCTGAAAACGCATACCGCGCCGGGCGTTATCAGCGTGCAGGTACTGGAAGGCCGCATTGCCTTCACAGCCGGTGCGCAAGTGGCTGAGCTGGCCCCGGGGCAACTGTTGGCCCTGCACGCGGGCATCCCGCATAGCGTTGTTGCGGTAACGGAAGCGGTGTTTTTACTGACCCTGGCAGTCAGTAAACCGTAGCGGCCGTCGCCACGTTTCTGGACGCCGCGTACGGCTTCCCGGCCGGGGTGTGGCCTGCTGACCGGGTTTTTTTTGATGCTTTACAACGGGGCTTCTCCACCGGCTAGGCAAGCCGGTTTTATCAAAGCGAGCTGCCATGAGAACCTTCATTTTGCTCCTAACGGCTCTGCTCTGGGGACCGGTGGCCCATGCCCAGGCCATCCCCGATGCTCAGGTGCCGCCGCTGGCCTTCATGGCGCTGCAACAGCTGCATCCGCAGGCCCAGAATGTGAAGTGGAAACGCGTCCAGGGCTGGTATCAGGCCAGCTACATGCAAAGCAACGCCCCCCGGTTGGTGAGGTTTGACATCAACGGCGAAGTGCAGGCCACCGGCCACGATATAGCCCTGGGCGCGCTGCCGTTACCGGTCCAGCACACCCTGGTCACGTATTACCCCACCCGCACCATTTGCCAGGCGTACGAAGTCGTAAATACCCACACCGGGGGCCTATCCTACGAAATGGCCACCTGCGAAACCAATTTCAGCCGCACTATTACGCTGACGGGTAACGGCCGGAAACCATCTCGCCGCCGCCCCCAATAAAGGGGGACAGCAGCCTGGCGGCGGGCTTTATGCTACTCCTTTACCGGCGCAGCCAACGTGCTCCGCAGCAGCGCGTAGCCCAGCCCACTGGCAACTACCGACGCCACCAGCACCGCCAGCTTAGCCATATCGGTATCGGGCGAGTGGGCACCTAAGGCCAGTAGCGTGACGAAGATGGACATGGTGAACCCGATGCCGGCCAGCATGCCCACGCCCCACACCTGCCGCCAGCTTACGCCGGGCGGCAACGAGCCCCAGCCCAGGCGCACCGTGAGCCAGCTCAGGGCCCCTATGCCCAGGGGCTTGCCCACCACCAGCCCTACCAAAATACCCAGGCCCAGCGGCGAAAGCAGCCCCCGCACGGCTGCCGGCGCGATTACCAGGCTGCTGTTGGCGAAGGCAAACAGGGGAATAACCACGAACGCCACTACCGCGAACAGTTGGCTCTCCAGGCGTTGGGCCGGGGAGCTGCTACGGCGGCCCAGGTTCTCCATTTGCGCGCTGATGCCATGCGGCTTGGCGTCCTCGCCCTGCGTTTCGTTGCGCAGCCGGCTCAGCTGCTGGTGCAGCCGTTGCAGCATATCGGGGCGCGGGCGGGCGGCCCGGAACGGAATGGCGGCCGCCAGCAGCACGCCGGCCAGCGTGGTATGGATGCCCGATTCGAGCATGAAGAACGTTAGCAACACGCCCAGCGGCAGGTAGGCCCACAGGGTGCTGATGCGCAGGTAATTGAAAACCAGCAGCAGGGTCCAGGTGCCGATAGCCAGACACAAATAGTTCAGGTACAGTGTTTTGGTATAGAAACCGGCAATAACGACCATGGCCCCCATATCGTCGACTACGGCTAAGGCCGTGAGAAACACCTTGAGGCCCAAAGGCACGCGCGGCCCCAGCAATTGCAGTACGGCCAACGCAAAGGCAATGTCGGTAGCCATGGGAATGCCCCAGCCACCGGCTGTGGGCGTGCCGTAGTTGAAGACCGCATAGAGCAGCGCCGGCACCAGCATACCGCCCAAAGCCCCGGCCAGTGGTAGGGCCGCCTGGTGCAGTGAGGATAATCCGCCGCCCAGCACCTCCCGCTTGATTTCCAAGCCGACCATTAGAAAAAATAGGGTCATCAGCCCATCATTTATCCAGTCGAGCAGCGAGTGGTCGAGCACTAGGTTGTGCACGGTAATGCGCAGGTGCTCGTGCCAGATGGCCGGGAAGTAGCGGGCCGGCCCCCAACTGGTGTTGGCCAGCACCAGGGCCAGCACCGCACTGGCCAGCAGCAACAGGCCGCTCGCCGTCTCTAGGCGGAAGAACCGCGTGAAGGGCCGCACCAGCGAGTGAAAGAGTCGGGCAATGGGCATGGGAAGAGAGGAAGGATGGCTGTCAGTTCGTTGGTACCACGCGCGAGGCTTGGCTAAAAAGGACGAACTCAGGTAGCACGACTGGGTGCTACGGATGCGCTTGACGCCCGCGGTTGTGGCTCCACGGCCACCATCCGCCGCCGGATGATAAGCTTCTGGATTTCCACCACCCAGAACACCACGCTGGCCACGGCGGCGGTAATACCCAGCTCGGCCACGGTAAGCGGTTGGGTACTGAAGATGGCGTTGCCCAAGGGCACGTAGATGATGAGCACGTGCAGCCCCACCGTCAGGACCACAGCCCCCAGCATGGCCTTGTTGGAGAGCAACCCGAGGCTGAAAATGGATTCGCGGCCCGAGCGAATAGCCAGCGCCAAGCCCAGCTGACTGAAGCAGAGCACGGTGAACGTCATCGTCTGCCAGTGCGGCAGGCCCTGCCCGATGGACCAGGCCTGCATGCCCATGGTGAGGCCGCCCACCAGCAGCCCAATACCCAGGATAAACCAGCCCAGTCCGCCCCCGAAAATGGTCTGGCGTGGGTCGATGGGCGGGCGCTGCATGGTGCTCTTCTCCGCCGGCTCGTAAGCCAGCGCCAGGCCCGGCAGCGCGTCGGTTATCAGGTTAATCCACAGGATGTGGATGGCTAACAGCGGCACGGGTAAACCGAAAAGCGGCGCGCAAAACAGGGCGGTTATTTCCCCCATATTGCCTGTCAGAATGTAGCGGATAAACTTGAGGATGTTGTCGTAGATGCGCCGCCCGTGCCGTACGGCCTCCACGATGGTGGCAAAGTTGTCGTCGAGCAGAATCATGGCCGCGGCCTCCTTGGCCACCTCGGTGCCGTTGATCCCCATCGCAATGCCGATATCGGCGTTTTTGAGAGCCGGCGCGTCGTTCACCCCGTCGCCCGTCATGGCCACGAACTGGTGGCGGGCCTGCAAAGCGCGGATGATGCGCAGCTTCTGGGCTGGGTCGACGCGGGCGTACACCCGCACTTTTTCTACCACCGCGGCAAAGGCCGGCTCATCCAGCGCCGTTAGCTCGGGGCCAGTTAGCACCAGCTCTTCCTGAGAGGAAATAATGCCCAGCTTTTCGGCAATAGCCTTCGCCGTGAGCTTGTGGTCGCCGGTAATCATGACGGGAATAATGCCGGCGGTCTGGCACTCGGCCACGGCCTGACGGGCCTCCTCGCGGGGTGGGTCCATCAGGCTGGCAAAGCCGAGGAAAGTGAGGCCGGTTTCCACGGCGGCGGGGGTGAGGTCGGGGGGCAGCTCGGGCAGTATTTTGGCCCCGTAGGCCAGCACCCGATAGCCCTGGGCGGCTCGCGCATCCACGCGCCGCCGCAGGTCGGCCACGCTGGCCTGCTGGCTGTCGGCGAGCTGCCCGAACAGCGAGCCGGCGGCTCCTTTTGTCAATACCAGCACGCCCTGCGGGGTTTGGTGCAGCGTGCTCATGCACCGGCGCTCCGAATCGAACGGCAGCTCGGCCAGGCGCGGAAACTGCTTTTCGAGCGCGGGGCGGGCGTATTCTTTGCTAGCCGCGTACCTGGCCAGTGCTACTTCGGTCGATTCGCCCAGCCAGTTGTTCTCGGGGCCGCACGTGGCGTCGGTGTTCAGGGCTAAGGCCGTAAGTAGGGCGTTGCGGTCGGCGAGCCCGGGCAGCGTTACCACCGGCACTTCGTAGAGGTCGTCCACCGTCATCTGGTTGCGGGTGAGGGTGCCGGTTTTATCGGTGCAGATGTAGGTAACCGAGCCCAGCGTTTCTACGGCCGGCAGCTTGCGCATCAACGCGTGGCTTTTCATGAGCCGGCCGGCCCCCAGCGCCAGCGAAATGGTGACCAGCGCCGGCAGGGCCTCGGGCAGCGCCGCAATGGCCAGCGAGATGGATACCAGCAGCAGGTTCTCCCAGGGCTCACCCCGCAGCCAACCCACCCCAAAAAACAGGGTCGCCAGCCCCAGCACTACCACCGAGAGGTGCTTGCCCAGCGTGCCCAGCCGCTTTTGCAGCGGTGTCACCACTTCGGCCGTCTGAATGAGGGCGGCAATCTTGCCCAGCTCAGTTTGCATGCCCGTCGCCACCACGTAGGCCGTGGCCCGTCCGTTGGTAACGGAGGTGCCCTTGTAGCCCAGGTTGACCCGGTCGCCGAGCGGATAGTCGCCGGGCGGCAGCGTACCGGGTGTTTTCTGCACGTCGCCCGATTCGCCGGTCAGCGACGACTCGTCTACTTTCAGGGCGTGAGTTTCCACAAAGCGCACATCGGCCGGCAGCACGTTGCCGGCTTCGAGCAGCACCACGTCGCCGGGCACCAGCTCGGCGGCGAGTACCTGCCGCGGTTGGCCGTCGCGGAGCACCAGGGCGTGGCTGGCGGCCATTTTTTGCAGGGCCTCCATCGCCTTGTCGGCCCGGTACTCCTGCACGAACCCGATGATGCCGTTGAGCCCCACAATGGCCAGAATGACGTAGGCCGACTTGGCCTCGCCAATGAGCACGGCCACCCCGGCAGCGGCCAGCAACACCAGAATCATCACGTCGGACACCTGGTGCAACACCAGCTGCCAGATGGTTTTCTGCCGGGAATCGGCCAGCTGGTTGGGGCCGTGCTCGGCCAGGCGCTGGCCGGCCGTGGTCGCGTCGAGCCCGGCCGGTGAAGTCGTCAGCGCAGCGGCTACGTCGGCCACCGGGGTTAAGTGACAGTCCATTGGTTGGTTAGCTTTTAGCTGATGGCTAGCGACTTATGTTGTTCGGAATTAGGAGAGCAGGCGCATAAGCTTGTAGCACGAGGCAGGCGCTTCATGCATCGTTGCTGGTGATGGTTCAACAATGGGCTGAAAGCATCGGCCAGCTACTGCGTGTCTTCTTCAGGCTATTTCCGCAGGCTACGATCAAATCGAAGTTGTCAAACACGGCCCCGAAAGCGTGGCTCAGCGAGTAGCCCGGTTCGCTGCCTTCCTGCACGCAGTCTGGCAGCCCAGTTATCGGCCGACGGCTCCAGTTTCTACGGAGGGCCTAAGGGCCGTGCCAGGGAGAAAGAATTAACGGGCCAGGTATCCCCCATCAACCGGGTAATATGAACCGGTCACGAACGAAGACTTAGCGGAACTAAGCCAGATAACCAGCTCGGCCACTTCCTCGGCCCGGCCCAGCCGGCCGATGGGGTGCAGGTCCACCAGCCCCTGCTTGGTTTCGGCCGAAAAAGCCCCTAACAGCGGCGTATCAATATAGGCTGGGCCTACCGCATTGATGCGGATGCCTTGCGCGGCATACTCCATGGCGGCCGTTTTGGTGAGGCCTACTACGCCATGCTTGGCCGTAACGTAGCCCGCCAGTGTGGGCGTGCCCACCTGCCCCAGAATAGACGACATATTGATAATCGAACCGCTACCCTGTTTCAGCATTACTTCCAGCTCATATTTGAGGCAGAAGAATACGCTGTTCAGGTTTACGTTGATAATCTGCTGCCAGCCTTCGAGCGAATAGTCCGCCGTCAGGCTCAGTTCGCCCGTGATGCCCGCGTTGTTGCAGGCCACGTCGAGCGTGCCAAACGCGGCTACGGTTGCCTGCACCAACTGCTGGCACTGGACCGGGTCGCCCACATCGGCCCGGAAAAACCGGGCCTTTCCCCCGGCAGCCTCAATCCGGGCGGCTACCTGCCGGCCCTGGGTTTCGTTGATGTCCGACACCATGACGTTAGCCCCGTATTGCCCATAGAGCAGGGACACGGCCTGGCCAATGCCGGAGGCACCCCCAGTAATTAGTGCAGTTTTCCCTTGCAAATCGTTGTTCATCGGTTTTTCTTGTCGGTAAGGATATTAGTAATCAACTCAGTTGCCCAACAGGTATGCGTTCAGCTGGCTACTGATAACAGGGTGTCGCGAGTAGTTTTAGGCTAGGGTGGGCAGCACCAGCACGGGCACCGTGCTAGCGAGCAATACTTCAGCCGTTACACTACGGCCAAACAGTTTCCCCCAGAAGCTGCGAGGCCGCGCCAGCATTACCAGTAAGTCCGTGTCGCCGGCCTGGGCAGCGTGCAGAATACCGTCGGCCGGCCGGGCCGCCACCGTGCGGCGGAAGCGCATGGGAACCGGCAAATCAACGCCCAGTCCCGTGCGCCGCACCGAATTCAGCACCTCTTCCTCCGAAACGTCGGTGGCGGCATCCGGCGCCACGTGGAGCACGGTTAGCTCCACGCCCAGCGTGCGCGTCAGGTGGCGCATGGCCCCGGCGTGGGGGCCGATGGTGAAATCCTCCCCATCAACCGCCAGCAGCACGCGCCGCGGCAGGGCAGGGCTGCTGACAGTATGCGGCACAATCAGCATCGGATACGGGGCCGTGCGCAGGATGTCGAGGGCAGTGGTTTGGACCAGCTCGTCGGGCGTGGCCGAGTAGTCGGGCCGGCCCAGCACTATCAGCAGCGGGTGGTGGCGGCTCACGACATCGGCCACGGCGAAGGCCACCCGGCCGTGCCCAATCTCAACCGTCATCGGCACAGCCAAATCATCGGCTACCCGGCTCAAGGCCAGCGCCGTGGCTTCCTTGCTCAGGTTCGAGAGCTGGCCGGTGAACATTTCCGGGTCGAGCAGCGAGTCGCGGCGCACGTGTAGCAGCACCAGCCGGGCCCCGAGGGGTTTGGCTAGGTTGGTGGCGTATGCCAGGGCCTGGTCGGCGGCCCGGAAAAAATCGGTCAAAATCAGTAGCGAAGGCGTCGTCATCGGGCGATGTTTGGAGCAGAGGTAACAGTGGGGGTAAAGTACCGGGAGGCGAGCGATAACTGCCATGTTCAATATCAAGCCCCCGCCATGACTTTCGTCAGGAAGTCGGCAGCGCGGAGGGCATACGCTCTTGTGTCTCCGCTCCTTGCTGATTTCTCGAAGCCCGCCTTTCAGTCCGGGTGCTGTCGGCAACTCCTCCCTGCGGCCCACTTTCTCCCCGACTCACCATTGTCTTGTCCTGAAAAATACTGCTCGGAATTCTGAACAGCGCGCGTTTACCTTGGTACCCTTTTCTTGAACGAGGTAGCGGGGCCTTACAGCAACGAGAGAAAGGCAATGAAAGCTTGTTCTTTTTCGGCTTCTTGGTTGGGGCTCAAAAAAAGGTTGAGCCGTTCCTCAACTGCTGCTCGGTCAATCAGGTGTAAGTCGAGCCACTCATGACTCCAGAAATCGAGGGTGCCTAGCAGGGTTTCGGATTCGACTTCGACCCGTTCTAAGTAGCCAAAATCGCCTTCCCCGCAGGAGCGATAGACCAGCGAGCACCCGGTTAATTGGGGCGCCATCTCTTCTTTAAACCAAGCGAGCGTATAGCGGGTAGGCATGTTGAAACCATTAGCCGGACGAGGATTCCGAAGGCTTAAACATACCCTCCTTTCCGTGAACACCTCGCAGCTGCTCGGTACCTGGTGGCCAGTTGGCCCCAACAGAGCGGGGCGAGTTTAAGAAACTCGTCTACGATTCAACGTTTACGAAATGCACCGAAGGGATGAGTTTCGTAAACTCTCAAGATTGAGCCTAGTCCCCCGCCAAAGTACCACGTCAGCCTAGTGCCGTTCCGTAGGGCCGAAACCACCACTTTTTCGAGGCGGGTCGGAGAACTAATCTTATGTTAAGAGATAGAACCTAGACAAGGAATGACGAATTTTTGCTGCCTCACTACCCCTAAAATCCTGCCGCAAAAAACCGGGTTTTATCAGAGTCAGTGGGCAGCAGGCACAGCATCAGAAAAGTGGGTTGTAGGGATTATGAGGGCGGATGTCGCCAAGTTGAGGGTGTGGCCGCTAAGCCCCCACAACGGCCCGCACGGCTTCGGCGCACCGCTCGCCGTCCATGGCGGCCGACACGATGCCGCCGGCGTAGCCCGCGCCCTCGCCGCACGGGAATAGGCCCCGCAGCACCGGGTGCTCCAGCGTGTCCCGGTCGCGGGGAATGCGCACGGGCGAGGAGGTACGGCTTTCCACGCCCACGATTTGGGCCACGTTCGTGGCATAGCCCGGGATTTTACGGCCGAAGTTCTGGAAGCCTTGGCGCAGCCGCTCAGCCAGGTTCGTGCCCAGCACCTCGTCCATTGGCACCGACACGAGGCCGGGCTGGTAGCTGGTTTCCAGCAGCTGGCCGGAGGTTTTGCCATTCAGGAAGTCGCCCAGCAGCTGGGCCGGGGCCTTTTGGGAGTTGCCGGCCAGCTGGCAGGCGCGCTGCTCGATTTGCTGCTGGAGGCGCAATCCGGCCAGGGCGCCATGCTGGCGCACATCCATATCAGTTAGCTCCACGGCAGCCACGATTCCCGAGTTGGCGAAGCGCGAGTCGCGGCGGCTGGGGCTCATGCCGTTGACCACCACCTCGCCGGGGGCCGTGGCGGCGGGCACAATAAAGCCGCCCGGGCACATGCAGAACGAAAACACGCCCCGCTGCTCATTGCCTACCTGCGTCTGGTGCACCAGGGCGTAGGAGGCGGCCGGCAGCGGGCCGCGGTCGGGGCGGCGGTACTGGGCCTGGTCGATGAGCTGCTGGGGGTGCTCGACGCGCACGCCCAGCGCGAAGGGTTTGGCCTCGATGAGCACGCCCCGGCGGTGCAGCAGCTCGTAGATGTCGCGGGCCGAGTGGCCGGTGGCCAGAATCACGGCATCGGCCGTCAGCTCCTCGCCGGTGGCCGTTACCACGCCGCGCAGGCGGTTTTCGGTGATGAGCAGGTCATCTACCCGCGTTTCAAACAGTACCTGCCCGCCGGCCTCCCGCACCGAGTCGCGCAGGGCGGCCACCACGGCCGGCAGCTTGTTGGTGCCGATGTGGGGGTGGGCATCCACCAGAATATCGGGCGTGGCGCCGTGCTGCACCAGCAACCGCAGAATGCGCTGCACGTCGCCGCGCTTGGTGGCCCGGGTGTAGAGCTTGCCATCGGAATACGTGCCGGCCCCGCCCTCGCCGAAGCAGTAGTTGGAATCGGGGTTGACGAGGTGCTCCTTGTTGATGGCCGCCAGGTCGCGGCGGCGGGTGCGCACGTCCTTACCGCGCTCCACCACAATCGGCCGGATGCCCAGCTCAATGGCCCGCAGCGCCGCGAACAGCCCCGCCGGCCCGGCGCCCACAATCAGCACCGTCCGGGTGGCCTGGCGCACATCGGGGAATGTGAACCAGGGCCCGAACAGCTCGGCCGGCGGCGGCTGGCGGTAGATGTCGGCCCGCAGGCGTACCAGCGGCTGGCGGCCCCGGGCATCGACCGAGCGTTTGCGCAGGTGCACGAAATCGGCCTGCCCGGGGCGCAAGCCGGCGGCGGCCAGCAGGGCTTCGTAGCGGGCCAGCTCGTCGTAGGCCTGTTCGGGGGGCAGCAGCAGCTCAATTTCCTGGGCCGCAGTAGGAGGGGAGAGGGACATAAGATGGGGAAAGCAAGGGAAAGGGAGTTATCCTTTTACGCGGGGCAAAGATACGCCCCCGCCCGGCTCCGGCGGGAGTCCGACCCCGGAAAAACGCTGCCCGAACTCGTCCGGGCCTCAGCAAAAACCTCCTCCGGGGGCAGGCGGCCAGTTGGCGACCCGTCCCCGGAGGAGGTTCAGAAAGGAGAAACTCGCAGGTTTACCCGTTGGCTGAAGGCGCGTCGGGCCGGCGTTTGGGCCAGAACTGCTCCATGCTCTCGTTGAACAGGGCCAGGGCCTGGGCGCGAACTTCGCCGGAGGGGTGGCGCAGCAGCCGACTGAGCAGGTGACGGTACATTTCGGTGGTCACCTCAAACCCCTGCGAACTGATGAGCCCGTGGTGAAGCAGGTCGCAGTTGGCGGCTACCGAGTTGGTCACCGAGTCGGAGAGGTCCTCCCGGGCCTCATCGGCCGCCCGGAACGACTCTTCCAGGCGCGTGTTCATATCGGAGGGGTAGTACTGGTCGGGAGCCATAGGGCCGTAAGGTGAGAAAATGAGCGAATGGATTGCTAAACCCCGCCGGGTTCGGATAAAGTTCAGCTAAGACCCGGAAAAGTCTTGTTTCAGCCAGGCAATGATAGTATAGGCAAAAGATAGTCAGATTATTACGGTTCGACGGTGGTGGCCGGGAATATTTCCGGGTCCAGGATCCGCACGGGCCTTTTGTGCTCATCGATGGCCACGAACGTAAACAGGCCCGACACGGCCCGGTGGCGGTCTTCGGAGTACATCTGCTCCACGAACAGCTCCACCCGCACCTTCAGGCTGGTGCGCCCCACGTGCTCCACCCGCCCGATCAGCTCCACGAGCGTGCCGCCGGGAATGGGGTGGGTGAAATCGACTTTGTCGGAGGATACGGTCACCATTTTGAGGCGGCTGAAGCGGGTGGCCGTAATGAAGGCAACCTCGTCCATGAGGTGCAGGGTGGTGCCCCCGAACAGGGTGTCGTAGTGGTTGGTGGTGTTGGGGAAAACGGCCTTGAAAATGCGGGTTTCGGCCCGGCTGATTTTTTCGTCGAGGGTTGGCATGGTGGAAAGGGGGGAAGAAAGGGTGGAAAAAGCGACTTTCCCGGTCTGTTTGCCGGAGCCTGCCCCTTGCCGGATATCCCTGCTGCGTGCCCCGCGCCCGGCCCCGCCGGTAGTGGCAGCCCGGCCGGGCGGAACCAGCTTCGGCCCGCCGCGGCACTCAGCAAGGCACCCGGGTCGCGGGGTAGCCTCCTTGGTCGAAAGCGGCGGGCAGGTTTCCTGACTCGGACCCGGCCCCCCGCCCTTCTCACCCGCCAAAGCGGGCAATGGGCAACGTGGGGGAGCCGTAGCCGCCGTAGCGGCCGGTCCTCACAGTAGCGCGTCTGTCCGGGAGTTGCACCCGGTTCCCTTTTCAGGCCCCACCCGAAAGCAAGGCCACCTGCCGCTCGCGTCTGAATGGAAAAACAGACGAAGAACGGGGCGAAGGTAGGACGAATTGGCCTTATTGCCGGAACCGGGGCTGCCGGCCGTTGCCGCCCCGGACTGCCCCGATTCCGGCTGCCGAGCAAGTATCAGGACAATGCGCCTAAATTTGCGCGGACAAGTTTCCCGTTTTCACCAGCTTATTGCTTCACCGAATGATTCGTATTTCCCGGCCTTATTTCTCAGGTAGCAAGGATATCAAGCAATTAGTGAGCGATTTGCTGCGGCGGCGGCAGGCCAGCCTGGCCGGCAAGCAGGTGCTGGACGTGCCCGCCGGCAATGGCGATACGGCCCAGCTGCTGCTGGAGCTCGGGGCCCGGGTTACGGCCTCGGACCTGTACCCGGAGTTCTTCCGCTACCCGACCATTCCGTGCATAAAAGCCAACCTGAACGGAACGCTGCCCTTCGCCGATGCCAGCTTCGACGTGGTGATCTGCCAGGAAGGCATCGAGCACATGCCCAATCAGCTGCACCTGTTTCAGGAGCTGAACCGGGTGCTGCGGCCGGGGGGGCGGGCCATCATCACCACGCCCAACTATTCCAACCTGCGCACCCGCCTGAGCTATTTGCTGCTGGAAAGCGAAGGCTACAAGCTGATGCCGCCCAACGAAGTCGATTCGGTGTGGGCGGCGGAAAATGCCCGCGTCATCGACGACGTGTACCTGGGCCATATTTTCTTCGCCAACCTGACCAGGCAACGGGCGCTGGCGGCCCTGTCGGGGCTGGGTATCGTGGAGGTGCACCCCACGCGCGTCAACTACACCTCGTTGCTGCTGCTGCCCTTCTACTACCCGTGGATGCGGCTGGCGGGCGGGCTGGCCCGGCGGCGGGGCCTGAAGAAGGGCACTCCCTCGGCCCGCCGGCCCGCCACCTACGCCGAGCTGGCCCAGCTCAACCAAAGCCTGACCGTGCTCACGGGCGGCCACCTCATCGTGGAATACGAAAAACAGCTGGAAACCTCCGACGCGGTGCAGCTGCTGACGGGCAAGCTCGCCCTGGAAACCGCGCGCACCTAACCAGCCGTCCGGACTTACTTAGCAGATTTCGCGTCATGCAGCAGGTGCTTGAGCTCTTTTCCAGTGGCCGGTATTACCGTTCGGGGCGGTTGTCGCAGCACTTGCTGTGGCTGGCCTGCGGGGCGGGGGTGGCGGGGCTGCTGGCGTTTCGGGCCCTGATTGCGCTGAGCCCGCTGGTGGGCGTGCTGGCGGTAGCGGCCAACCCGGCACTGCGCCCGGCCGCTGCCCGGTACCGGCGCAACGGGGCGGCGCTGCGGGCGGCGGCCCTCGTGGGGTTTCTGCTGCTGAGCGGGTTCTATACCAGCGAATGGGCCACTTGGCGGCACGAGCTGTTCCGGAGCCTGACGTGGCTGGGCGTGCCGTTGGCCTTTACCCTGGCCGTGCCCCTGAGCGGCCGGCAGCGGCTGGCCGTTGGGGCGCTGTTCGTGCTGGGCGTGGCCGCCGTGGGCCTGGCCACCACGGGCCAGTACCTGCGCACTGCCCCCGCTGCCAACGAGGCCATCCGCGTCGGGCAGAACATGCAGGCCGTTACCGGCACGTTTCACGTTGCCTTCGGCATTATGCTGGCTCAGGCTTTCTTCTGGGGCCTGTTGCTGCGGCGCAGTGCGCTGGCCGGGCGAGTGCTGCGGGGGGCATTGCTGGCGGCGGCCCTGGGCATCGGGCTCACGCTGCACGTGCTGGCCTACCGCACGGGGCTGCTGGTGCTCTATGCGGGGCTGCTGGCCTATGTCGGGCACTTGCTGGTTGGCCGCCACCTGGCCCTGGGCTTGCTGGCCCTCGGGGGGCTGGTGCTCGTGCCCTGGCTGGCTTACCACACCCTGGGCTCGGTGCAGCAGCGGGTGAGCGCGACCATCTACGATGTCCGCCAGTACACCCGGGGCGGCGATATTAATGAGTATTCGCTGGCCCGCCGGCTGGCGGCCGTTGCCACGGCCCGGGCCGTCATTGAGCAGCACTGGCTGCTGGGCGTAGGCCCCGCCGATGCCCACGCCGCCATGCTCGACCAATACGGCTGGCGCGACTTTGGACTGCGGCCGGAAAACCGCATCAACGTGCACAATCAATACCTGAGCACGTTGGTGGGAGGTGGGCTAGTGGGGTTGGCCCTGTGGCTGGCCCTGCTCTTCGGCCCCCTGGTCCGGCCGGCTGCCCGCCGCAACCCCTACGTGCTGGTGTTCATCTTCACCCAGGCCACCACTATGCTGGTAACCGACATTCTGAGCCTGCAAATCAGCCTGAACCTGTTCGTGTTCGGGTACGGGTTTCTGGTGGTAGCTGCCGAAACCGATGAGCTGGTGACCCGGCCACAAGCCGCCGCCGCCACGAGCCTCGGCGGCGGCGAGCAACCTATTGGCGAACTTGAGGTATAGTTATTGCGGCTGCCCGTTACCGCTCCGGTTTTGGGGGCTCCGCCCAGCATCACCCCGCTTTCTATGCCCGTTACGTGTACCCGCTCTGCTTCCGTGCGATTTTCTCTCCTGCTCCTGCTCGCCCTCGGGTTTCAGCTGAGCGCTTGCTCCGAGCAGGCCCCGCCCGCCGAAGAACGGGCCGCCCGGCCCAGTCCGCCCGCCACCGTTTCCACTACCGTGCCCGGCGGGGCGCACCTCACCATTCGCTACAGCCGCCCTTCGGCCAAGGACCGTAAGGTATTCGGCGGATTGGTGCCCTACGGGCAGGTGTGGCGCACGGGGGCCAACGAGGCCACCACCTTTGCCGTCGACCGGGCCGTAACGGTGCAGGGCCAGCCCCTGCCGGCCGGCAAGTACGCCCTGTTCACCATCCCGACGGAAAAGGAGTGGACCATTATCTTCAACAACACGGCCACCCAGTGGGGGGCCTACGAGTACCAGGCTGCCCAGGATACGCTCCGGGTGCAGGCCCGGCCCACCGCCCGCACCCCGCGCCTGGAGCAGTTTACCATTTCCGCCAGCCCCACCGGCCAGGTGCTCATGGCCTGGGAAAATACGCAGGTCGCGTTTGAGGTCCAGTAGGGCGGGAGAGCATCGAAAAGGATGGGACCGGCTGCCGGCTGCTGCCGGAACCGTTTTTCAGCAGGTGCAGGGAGTGCGCGAGGAGCTCTTTGGGGTGCTAAGCTGCGGCGGGTGGCATTGCTAAGGCCGCGAGACATCGTTAGCAAGAACAGGGAGAGAAAGAGGGCAGGCCGTAGCACCGGTGTCAGGGCTTCGCTATGTCGTCAAGGGTAGGTATTTCCGCACGCAGGCCGGTTGGCGGAAGCAGGTCGCTAACCTGGCGGGCCAGTACTTGGCTGTTAAGCGGAATGCCGCGCGTGTTCAGGTGCGTCGCGTCGCGCCAGTAGCCGATGTTGTGGGACAGTTCCGCAATGGGTTGACTGGCGTAATTCAGGTAGGGCACCTGCGCGCGCTGTAGCAGTGAATCGACCAGGCGGCCGGCGGCCGCAACGTGGTGGGGCTGCTGGTAGTAGCTGTTGGTAAAGCAAATCAGGCGGACGTTCTGCTGCTGGCAGAGCTGCACGAAATCCTGCAGGTAGCGCAGGTGGCCCCGGTTGAGCTGGCCGGACTCCGCGTTGAGCTTAGCCAGCGAGTAGGCCGTGCGCAGACTGTCGGCTGCCGCCGGCACCGAGGGCTCGTAGCCCTGGTTGAGCGGCTGATCCGGGTGCCGCCGCTGCATGTACCAGTTGCGCAGCAACCCCGGAATCCGGCCGTTGTGCCGGTAGAGGCCGAAGCACTGCTTGAGCGGTTCGAGCCACGAGGCTTCCCGGCTGTAGGCCGTTACCAGCGGAGCCTGCCCGTAGTAGTATTTGAGCAGGTGAATGTCTTCGGCCCGGGTGGGGCGGATGTACTCATCCAGGTCGATGTGCAGCAGGATGGCCGGGGGCAGGCGCTGCTGCTGGTGCAGCACACTTAGCAGGCCGGTCTGAAATACCTGGGTAGTGCCGTTGTGGGCCAGACTGAAGGCACCGGGCAGGCTGTCGGGGCACACGTTGACGGCCGTGCGCGAGTTGCCCAGCACGACCAGCTGGGGCAGATCCGGCAGGCGCAGATAGGTAATGAGCAGCCCGTCGCGCTGGCCCAGCACTACCCGCTCGTGCAAGCGGTCCAGCACCCAGGCTCCGCCCTGGTCCAGTGCCAGCAGCAGGGTGGAAAACAGCAGAAAGAAGAAGCCAAACTTTTTCATGGCAGCAGTCGGCGGGCCGGCGTTAAAACTGGAAGTAGATGAACTGGTCGCCCGTAGCCACCCCAAAGGTCAGAATCAGCAGCGTCAGGGTCAGGGCCACGGCCAGCGGGCGACCCCAGCCGTAGGCCGGGCTCAACTCCTGGAAGCGGTGGCGGCGCAGCCACGCGAATTCAACCAGCAGCAGCAGCCCCACGCGCACGCCAAAGGTGGCTACCATCCCCCAGTCGGTCGTCAGGGCCACTTCCCGCACGGGCTCGATCAGGTGACGCGTGATGTAGAGGGCCTGCTCCAGGGTAGTGGCCCGGAAAAACACCCACGTCAGGCAGATCAGGTGAAAGGTGAGGGCGACGCGCCCCACGCGCCCGGCCCAGCTCATCGGCCGGTCTACCTGCACGCCCAGCAGCTTTTCCGTGCTCAGGTACAGTCCGTTGAGGCCGCCCCAGATAACGAAGTTCCAGGATGCCCCGTGCCAGAGGCCGCCCAGTAGCATCGTCAGCAGCAGGTTGCGGTAGGTCAGCAGCTGGCCCAGCCGGCTACCGCCCAACGACACGTACAGGTAGTCGCGCAGCCAGGTGGAGAGGGACATGTGCCAGCGCCGCCAGAACTCGGTCACGCTCTTGGCAAAATAGGGCATGCGGAAGTTCTCCATCAGCTTGAAGCCCATCACCTGCGCCGAGCCCAGGGCCATGTCGGAATAGCCCGAAAAGTCGCAGTAGATCTGCCCGGCGAAGGCGTAGGTGGCCAGCCAGAGCGAGAGGCTGGAGTGCATCTCGTAATTATTGTACACCGAGTTGACGTACTCGGCCAGCACGTCGCCAATCACCACTTTCTTGAACAGGCCCCAGAGCATGCGCTGCAGCCCGATGACGACCTGATCGAAGTTGAAGTGTTTTTCCTCGTGAAACTGGGGCAGCACGTTCTGGGGCCGCTCAATGGGACCGGCCACCAGTTGCGGGTAGAACATCACGTACAGGGCGTAAATGCCCAGGTGCCGCTCGGCCGGGTAGTTGCCCCGGTACACCTCAATGGTGTAGCTCATGGCCTGAAACGTGTGAAACGAGAGGCCGATGGGCAGAATAATATACAGGTAAGGCAGCTCGTAGCGGACCACGTGCAGCCCGTCGAGTAGCGCGTTGATGTTATCGGTGAAGAAATTGTAATACTTGAAAAACGCCAGCACGCCCAGGTTGGCCACCAGGCTCAGCACCAGAAACTGCTTGCGCCGGCGGCCGGCGGCCTGCTCAATCTGAATACCGGCCACGTAGTCTATGCCGATGGTGAGCAGCAGAATCAGGATATAGACCGGAATGAAGGCCATGTAGAAACCGCAGCTGGCCAGCAGCAGCAGCAACCAGCGGTAGCGGTGTGGCAACAGGTAGTAAAGCACCGTCACGACCACGAAAAAGACGAGGAATTCGAAGGAATTAAACAGCATAGGATAAACCGGATAGGCATCAGGAGGCCGTGCCCTACGTCAGCGGGGCCGGTGTACTCGTCAACGAAGCCAGGTGGCGGGCCTTGGTCGCGCCCACTCCGGCAGATGTCGGGTCAGGGTAGCGGAAGCGGCCGGAAAGAGACAGGCGTTTGCACAATGATCAGGTTAAGGCAAACGATGCTTTGAGGTGCTTTTATCAAATATATGCTTAAAAAACACATATTCATAATGAAAATAATTATATTGTGTAAACAAATTTCACGTCCCCATGCGCAGGGCTTGTTCACTTCGTCCGCCGTGGCATCGGGTACTTTCGCTCCACGTACATGAGGCTACCACAACTGCATACAAGCTGGCTGGCCGGGCTGGCCGGGTTACTGACGACGAGCAGCGGGGCGGCGCAGGCCGTGCGCATCATGCCCGTGGGCAACTCCATTACCCAGGCCGATAACAACTACAACAGCTACCGGCGGGCGCTCTGGCAGCTGCTGCGGGCGGGCGGTTACAGCGTAGACTTTGTGGGCTCGCAACGCCTGCACCAGGGGGGGGGGCACCTCCCAACCCCGACTTCGATCAGGACCACGAAGGCCACTGGGGCTGGCGCGCTGATCAGCTATTGGCCCAGATGCCGGGCTGGGCGCAGACCCAGCGGCCCGATATTGTGCTGCTGCACGTGGGGTCCAACGACATATTTCAGGATCAGAGTGCCACCAGTACCCGCGACGAAGTCGGGCAACTGATTGATGTGCTGCGGGCGGCCAACCCGGCGGTGAAGGTGGTGGTGGCCCAGGTCATTCCGAATGCGCAGGCCGGTGCCACGGCCAACCTGAGCGTATACAACAGCCTGCTGCCCGGCCTGGTCGCACAAAAAAATACGCGCCAGTCCCCCGTAGTGCTGGTGGATCAGTTTACGGGCTTCGTGCCCGCCACTGACAGCTATGATGGCACGCACCCCAACGCAGCCGGCGAGGCCAAGATGGCCGCTAACTGGTACGCGGCCCTGCGCCCCCTGCTGGCTGCGCCCTTACCCGTGAGCCTGACCCGGTTTATGGCCACAGCGGTGGCGGCGGGCGTGCGGCTGGACTGGCACACGGCCACGGAAGTGCGCAACGCGGGGTTTCAGCCCGAACGCAGTACGGACGGCCGGCAGTTCGGGCCGCTGGGCTTCGTGCCCGGGCAGGGCAGTACGGCCAGCGGGGCCACCTATTCTTACCTGGACACGTTGTATCGCCCGGCGGGCGTGGCCTACTACCGCCTGCAGCAACTGGATACGGACGGAACCCGCACCTTTTCGGGGGTAGTGCGCGTGGGACCGGGTCCGGGCCGGCCGCTTACGCTGTACCCGGTACCGGCCACCGACTGGCTAATGCTGGAAGGCATCCCTGGCCAGCAGCGCACCCTCCAGGTATACGACCTGCAGGGCCGGCAGCGGATACTGCCGCTGCTCGCGCCCGGTCAGCGGCTGGATATCCGCCAGTTGCCGGCCGGGGTCTACCATATCCGGAGTGCGACTGCCTGGGGCCGGTTCGTGAAACGGTGAGCCCTGCGGCCGGCCGGTTGCTGGATGGGATAGTCAGGACACTGGGTTCCCTAGGGGGCTACTGCGCGCTGCCCAGCACGCTTTCCACCCAGCCCTTGCCCCAGTCCTGGAGCTCCTGGACCGTCCAGAGTTGGGGGTAGAAGATGCGGCGCTGGAACTTAGGGGGCAGGTACTGCTGCCAGTTGGTGCCCCCGGTGGCGGCAATGGCATCGGGGTTGCGCTCCAGGTAGCGCACGGCCGACTTGTAGTGCATCAGGGGCCAGTTCACGTTCACGTTCACGTCGAGCTGACGGAGCTGGTGGAGCAGGCGCGGGTGCTGCTGGCCCTCGGGGCCGGCGGGCAGGCGCTGCACCACAGCCCAGAGGTTGCGATGCTCGTAGTGGCGGGCGTGGTCGGCGAGCAGGCCGGTGTACTTCTTCTCAAACTCGGTAAGCGTGAGGGCCTTGGCCCCGGTTTCAACCACCGTGGCCCCGGTTTTCCAGTAGATGCAGCCCAGCAGCTCGTCGTGGGCGGCGGCCTCGCCCAGCAGGCGGCGCTGCTCCTCGGGCACCAGGTTGGAGAGGCTGGTGCTGGCCAGCTCGATCATGCGGTACTGCACGCTCTGGAAGCCCGAGGCCGGCATCAGGGCCAGCCGGAACTCCAGAAACTGGTGCTTGTCCATGCCGTCCACCATCACGTCGAACGAGTCGATCAGGTTCTCGAAGTAGCGGTTGATGCGCCCCACCCGCAGCGTTACTTCCGCCACCGTGGGCGCGGCCAGCTCGCCGAGCTGCTCGTACTCGCAGAGGCAGAGCTTGAAGTAGAGCTCCGTAATCTGGTGGTAGATGATGAAGATCCGCTCGTCGGGAATGGTGGTCAGCGGGCGTTGCAGACTCAGCAGCGTTTCGAGCTGAATGTAGTCCCAGTAGCCCAGGTAGCGGGTGTGGTAAAACCCTTCGAGGTAGGCGGCCAGGTCTTGGTCGTCGGCGGCGTAGCGGGTTTGCAGGCGGCGCAGCTGGGCCAGCACCGCCGGGGAGAATTCCGATTCGGGTGTCGTCATAAGCGGGGGTAAAGGTAGGATTTATGGGGAAGTGGGCGGGAAGAAGTAAGAACTGAGAACCTCATTCCGAGCGGAGCCGAGGAATCCCGCGTGCTGACGTTGCGCCAACTCTTCAGCCGACAGGGGTGTTATTGCACGCGTCATTCCCCGCTCCGCCCGGAATGCCGTTCTCCCTTCTCACCTCTCCCTTCGCCATAAATCCTACCTTTACCCCGCTATGGCAGAGAAATCCAGTATTTTCGACATGATTGGGCCCGTGATGATCGGGCCGAGCTCCTCGCACACGGCCGGGGTAGTGCGCATTGCGCGGGCGGCCATCCGCATGCTGGGCAGCGCCCCCACCCACGCCCTGATCACGTTCTACAACTCCTTCGCCCGCACCTACGAGGGCCACGGCTCCGACCGCGCCATCGTGGCCGGGCTGCTGGGCATGAACACCGACGACGTGCGCATCCGCGAGGCCTTCGACCACGCGAAAGAGGCCGGCTTGAGCTACTCGTTTCAGGGCGTGGGCAATGCCTCCACCATGCACCCCAACACTATCCGGCTCCAGCTGCGCGACGAGCGCACGGGCGGGGCCGTGGAAGTCATCGGCCAGAGCCGGGGCGGGGGCGTCATCCGCATTGTGGAAGTGGATGGGTTTCCGGCCGATTTCTCCACTTCCCTGCACACGCTCATCATCGACGCCGACGACGAAGTGGGCTCCATTGCCTTTATTGCCTCCGTTATTTCGCGCGATGAATGCAATATTGCCACTATGTTTGTCTCGCGCAAGGGCAAGCACGACGCGGCCCGGCAGTTCATCGAAATCGACTCCGAGTTGCGCCCCATCACCCTCGAATACCTGCGCCAGCTGCGCTGGGTTCACCGCCTTACCTACATCGCGGCCCTCGACTGAGGCCGGTTCAGGGCCGGTTCAGGGCCGGTTCAGGGCCGTAGCCGGCGCGTTGGTTGATTGCCGGGCGGCGGTTTCGGGGGCATCGGCTACCTTTGGTGGCCCCGGCCACCGGGCTCCGTCGGGGGCGCGGCCGGCCGGCCGGCGTTGTAGTATCCGCCATCTAGATCATTCTTCATGAAGCGTTTTTATTGGTTACTGATGAGTTCCGGCCTGCTGGTGGTAGCCCCGGCCCAGGCCCAAACGGTGCCCGCCCAGCCCCCGGCCGGCAGCATGGCGGCCCCCGCGCCGGCCGGCCCCTGGTCGTTGCAGGCCGCCGTCGACTATGCCCTGGCGCATAACCTGACGGTGAAACAGGCGCGCCTGAGCGCCCAGACGGCCGACGCCACGCTGCTGCAAAGCCGGGCCGCCCAGTTGCCCTCGGCCAACCTGAGCGGGACGCAGAACTGGAACTACGGTACCAGCATCAACCCGCTGACCAACGTGTTCCAGAACCAGACCACGCGCACCAACAACTTCTCGGCCGCTTCCCAGCTCACCCTGTTCTCGGGCTTTCAGCTGCGCAACACCGTCAAGCGCAACGCCCTCGACTACGAGGCGGCCCTGAGCGACATCGAAAAGGCCCGCAACGACCTGTCGCTGAACGTGGCCTCGGCCTATTTGCAGACCGTGCTGGCCCAGGAGCTGCTGCGCACCAACCAGGTGCGGGCCAACAGCACCCAGCTGCAGGTGGAGCGCACCCAGAAGCTGCTCAAGGCCGGGGCCGTGGCCGAAAGCAACCTGCTCGACATCCAGGCCCAGTTCTCTACCGACCAGCTCAATGTGATTACGGCCCAGAACCAGCTCACGCTCACGCTGCTGCAACTGGCCCAGTACATGAATCTCGACGAGGCGGCCACCGAAACGCTGGCCATCAGCACGCCCGAGCTGCCCGACCCCGATGAGCAGTCGTTGGCCGACCTGAACCCGGCCCTGGTGTTTGAAACGGCCCAGACCCGGCAGCCCGAGATTAAGGCCGCCGACCTGCGGGTGCAGAGCTCCGGCCGGGGCGTCGACCTGGCCCGGGGCGCGTATTATCCGCGTCTGGCGTTCGGGGCCAGCATTTTCACGGGCTACTCCTCGCTCTACGTGCGGCCCATTTCCACCGGCGACTCGGTGCAGATTCCCTTCCCGGTCTTCACGCCCGACCCCGTCACGGGCCTGCCCATTGCCACGCCCTTCTTCGCCCTCTCGCCCAAGCAGGCCATCCGCGGGGCGGAGTCGTCCACGTTCGGCAGCCAGCTCCAGGACAACCTGGGAAAGTCGTTGCAGTTCTCGCTGCAAATCCCACTTCTCAACGGCTTGCAGGCCCGCACCAACGTGCAGCGCGCCAAAATCAACCAGCAGCAGGCCGAAGTGCGCTCCGAGCAGGCCCGGCTGGTGCTGCGCCAGACGATTCAGCAGTCCTACGCCGACGCGCTGGCTGCCCAGCGCCAGTACCTGGCTTCCCGCCGCCAGGTGGAGTCGTTGCAGCTGGCGTACAGCAACGCCGAAATCCGCTTCAACAACGGCCTGCTCAATGGCACGGAGTTCAACATTGCCAAAAATAACCTCACGGCCGCCGAGTCGAGCATGATTCAGGCCAAGTACAGCTTCATCTTCCGCCGCAAGGTGCTCGATTTCTACCAGGGCAAGCCCATTGCTTTGTAGGGCTCAGGGCGTAGGTTTTAGAACCCGGGGCGACGACAGGCGGGGGCAATATGGCTGCCGTCAGTGCCCGCCTTCCGTCAAGCCGCCAGCCCTTCGCCCTTCGATGCCATGCTCTGCCCCCCAAGCTCTGACACCTACGCCCTAAGCCCCAAAACCTAAGCCCTGAGTAATGAAAAACAACCGTACGCTGTATATTCTGCTGGCCGTTTTGCTGGTGCTGTTGGGGGGCTTTGTCGTGGCCAAGAAGCAGGGCTGGATTGGCAAGCCGGCCGGCACGGAGGTGTTGGCCGCCCAGGCCGTGGCCACAACCATCGTGGAAAAGGTCAGCGCCTCGGGCAAGGTGCAGCCCGAAACGGAAGTGAAAATTTCGCCCGACGTATCGGGCGAAATCACGGAGCTGTACGTGCAGGAGGGCGATTCGGTGAAGAAAGGCCAGCTGCTGCTGCGCATCCGGCCCGATAACTACCAGGCCGTGGTGAGCCAGCAAAGCGCCGTGGTAGGTACCCAGCAGGCCAGCGTGGCCCAGACCCGGGCCCGCCTCCAGCAGCTCATCGCCAGCGCCCGCCAGACCGAGCTGACCTACCGCCGCAACGCCTCGTTGTACAAGCAGAAGGTGATTTCGCAGGCTGATTACGAGGCCAGCAAGGCCGCCTACGATGCGTCCCAGGAGGAAATCAACTCGGCCCGCCAGAGCATCCGCGGGGCCCAGAGCAGCGTGCGCTCGGCCCAGGCCGGCCTGGAGGAAGCCCGCCGTACGCTCGATAAAACCACGATTTACGCCCCCGTGAGCGGCACCATCAGCAAGCTCAACGTGAAGCGCGGCGAGCGGGTGGTGGGCACCAGCCAGATGGCGGGCACCGAAATCATGCGCATCGCCAACCTCAACGAGATGGAGGTGCGGGTGAGCGTGAACGAGAACGACATCATCAACGTGAGCCTCGGCGACTCGGTGGACGTGGAGGTGGACAGCTACGCCAGCCAGGACCAGCGCTTTAAAGGCCTGGTGACCAGCATTGCCAACACGGCCAAGGACGCGCTGACGGCGGAGGCCGTAACCGAGTTCGAGGTGAAAATCCGCCTGCTGCCCGAGTCCTACACCCACCTGATCCGCTCGGTGCAGGGCCGCACCATCGTGCCCTTCCGCCCGGGCATGACGGCCTCCGTCGACATCATCACCAACCGCAAAAGCAACGTGCTGAGCGTGCCGCTGGCCGCCGTAACCACCCGTTCCGACAGTGCCATGACGGCCGCCGCCGCCGATAAGAAAGGCGGCTCGGGCGTGCGGGTAAACCGCGGCCCCAGGGCCGACGCCGAGCCGGCCGCCGCCACCGGCGTGAAGCCCGCCGTGCAGGAAGTGGTCTTCCTCATCCGCGACGGCAAAGCCCTGATGACGCCCGTAAAAACCGGCATCAGCGACTTCCAGAACATGGAAATCCTGAGCGGCATCCAGGCCGGCGACCAGGTGGTGAGCGGGCCGTTCCGGGCCGTATCCAAAACCCTCAAGGACGGGGCGCTGGTGGTGGTGAAAGACGCCAAAACCCTCGACAAAGCCGCCCTCACGGAAGATGCCCCCGAAGAGGACGGCAAGTAACGGGAGCGAGTGAATGGGTTGAACTGTCATTCCGACGAAGGAGGAATCTGGGGTAACGTGTTGGACCGAGCTGTTCAATGACGTATTCCAGATTCCTCCTTCGTCGGAATGACAGTTCAGGCCGTTAACCCGTTACCTACTTCATTCCCCCATCCACCCACTGCTTCACTACTTCTCTCCCTTGGAAAAAATAGCCATGCTCGGCGGCGGCTCCTGGGCCACCGCCCTCACCAAAATCCTCTCCGAAAACGGCAGCCGCGTGCACTGGTGGATGCGCAGCAAGGACGACGTGCAGCACCTGCTGCGCACCCGCCACAACCCGCGCTACCTGTCGTCGGTGGCCCACGACCTGGACCGGGTGCTGCCCACCACCGACCTGAACGCGGCCGTGGCCGCCGCCGACTGGCTGGTGCTGGCCGTGCCCGCCGCCTTCGTGCAGGGCAACCTGGAAAAGATCGACCGCGACGCGCTCAAGGGCAAGCGGGTGATTTCGGCCATCAAGGGCATGATTCCGGGCAAAAACGTGCTCGTGACCGACTACGTGGCCGAGCGCTTCCGCCTGCCCCACACCCGCCTGGGCGTGGTGGCCGGCCCCTGCCACGCCGAGGAAGTGGCCCTCGAAAAGCAGAGCTACCTCACCATCGGCTCGCCCGATGCCGAGCTGGCCGAGGATTTCAGCCGCCTGCTGCGCAACCGCTACGTGAAGGCCAACCCCGCCACCGACCTCGACGGCATCGAGTATTTCGCCGTGATGAAGAACATCATTGCCCTCACCGGCGGCATTGCCCACGGCCTGGGCTACGGCGACAACTTCCAGGCCGTGCTGGTGAGCAACGCGGTGCAGGAAATGCGCCGCTTCGTGCACGCGCTCAACCCCCAGCCCCGCGACTTGTCGGGCTCGGCCTACCTGGGCGACTTGCTGGTGACGGCCTATTCGCAGTTTTCGCGCAACCGCACCTTCGGCAACATGGTGGGCCGGGGCTACTCCGTGAAATCGGCCCAGATGGAGATGAACATGGTGGCCGAGGGCTACTACGCCGTGAAAAGCATCTACGAAATCAACCGCAAGCTCCAGGTGTCCATGCCCATCACGTCGGCCGCCTACCACATTCTCTACGAGAAGATTTCCCCGGCCATCGAAATCGAGCTGCTCAAGGAAAAGCTGAAGTAGGGAGGAGGTTACGTGGCACGCTTTACAGAGCCAGCCCGACGTTGACCAGCTGATGCGTACGTACCGCGGTTTTCACAACAGCTGCCTCAAAGAACTGGTTGTGCAGACCCGCGAATACGTGGACGAGCGACTGGCCATGCATGTTGATGACCGGACGGTGATTAAGCTACGGTTTCAAAGTCAGTACTCGGCAAACTCCACGCTGGAGCTGCTGTTCGAGGATATTGTCGCGTTCAACTGGGTGCAGGACGAGCGCAATGCCGATCCGGGACACACCATCATAGTAGAGGCAGTATGCTGCTGGGAAAAGAACGGTGCCCCCAGTCGGTTGTAGAGACGGATCTTGGCGTCTGGTCAGTGAACGAAAGGCAGCACGAACGCATGAACGGTAGGCCCCGTCATTTTTAGCATTCAGGGCTACTGTAGGGGGGGGCGTTTCCGAAGCCGCACGCTCATCAAGGTGTCTTCAGACGCGGCCAAAGCATTCGGCTGTTTGTTCAGGCGTTTGCCCTGCAAAAAAGGTAGGTTATTTTTCTGCGGTAAAAAAATAACCTACCTTTTTTGAAATATCCCCCCTACGGGACACCCGGTCGTTGTCGAGCCGCCTGGTTGCGGCTCGTCGTTCGCGCCGTGGTTACGTTGTCGTTCAACGCCGGGCCGCAACCAGGCGGCTCGACAACGACCGGGGGCATCGTTCACGAAATGGCTATATTTCCAGCTCACAGTTCATTCTTCACTTTTTCACGCGTCATGGGAGCCTGGGGCTACTATAATTTCGATAACGATACGGCCGCTGATTTTGCCGGAAATTTCAAGGATGAGCCTTCGGCCGACATGCTGGCCCAGGCCTTCGCGGCCGTTACGGATGGCGAATACCTGGACGGCGACGTGGCCAGTGAGGCCCTGGCCGCGGCCGAAATCGTGGCTGCCATTCTGGGTAAGCCCGCCCGTAACTTCCCCAACGACTTGCTGGGCATCATCCCGCGCCTGACGCTGGAACACGTGGAGCCCTTGCGCCGCCCGGCCCAGCACGCCGTAATGACCGTGCTGCGCGAAGAGTCGGAGCTGCGGGAGCTGTGGGAGGAAAGCGACGAATTTGAGAACTGGGAGGGCCAGCAGCGCCAGCTGCTCAAGCGCCTCGACAAGCCGGTCTAGCCCCGCGCCTTCGTGCCCTGGCTGCTGCTGGCCCTGCTCACGGCCCTGTGCCTGGCGGGCTATAATTTCTTCATCAAACTGGCCGCCGACCATATCTCGGCCGCCGCCGGGGCGGTTGTCCTGCAGCTGGTGGCCGCCGCCCTGGGCAGCGCCTGGCTGCTGCTGCGCCACTGGCAGGGCTACCCGCTCGACATCAGCCGTAAAGGGGCGGGGCTGGCTTTGCTGGCGGGCCTGGGCGTGGGCCTGGCCGAAATCCTGACCTTCGTGGTCTTCAGCCGGGGCGTGCCCTCCTCGGTGGGCACGCCCGTGATTGTGGGCGGCTCGGTGCTGCTCACGGCCCTGCTGGGCCTGGTAGTGCTGCGCGAAACCCTGTCGTGGAGCCAGGCGCTGGGCCTGGTCAGCATTGTGGGGGGCATTGTGCTGCTGGCCCGGGGCCACTGAACAGCTGCTGCGTGCTTGGTGAGTATGCTGGCTGCGCTGAATTGGCAGGTAAGCAATTCTGCCCCAGGCACCGGCGGATTTAACCCGCTGGTGGCCCTGTCGCCTCAGCCTCAGCCTCAGCCTCTGCGGGGAGGGGCGGGGCTGCCGGATACTGGCGGCGCGAGGGCGTCATTTTCGGCGGCAAGCGGGGCAGGGGGGCGGGGAAACCCGGCCGTGCGGCCCGCAGAGGGTGCAGGTCCCTGACGCATTGCCCCGCTGGTTGTGATGCTTTCGTGATACTTGCGACGCTTCTTTGCAGCTCCACCAACCCACCTGACCATGTCCATCATCCCGAAGTACCTGGTGTTGCTGGCCCCGGGCGCGTGCCGCTGCTGGTGCCGCTGCTGGTGCCGCTGCTGGTGCCGCTGCTGGTGCGCGACATTGCCGCCCACGACCTGCCCCACGTCTTCGACCGGTTCTACCGCTCCGACCAGGTGCGCGAAAAGGCCCGGGACGGCCTGGGGCTGGGCCTGATCATTGCCCGCAAAATCATCACCTTCCACGATGACGACCTGACCGTGGCCAGCACCGAAGGGGCAGGGACCTACTTCGCGTTTTCGTTGCCCGTGTACGTGCCGGGGTAGTGAGTTGCCAGTTGCCAGAGCGGGCGGGGCCGGTTTGCGCCTCCTCGGTGAGCTGGTCGCGGCCGGGCCGCGCTGGGGGAGGGGAGAGGGTGTAGACCGGACCGGTCCCGGCAAGTCCGCCGCCACCAGAACTACCCGTCTCGGGCCGGGCAACGGGCCGGGCGTGCCCACCAGCTGCCGGCCCTGTCGTCCAAAACCACGATAAAATACCCAAAGAAAAAGCTGCTGGCCAGGCAGAAGATAACCAGCGTATAACCCGTCCGGAGCTCAAGCAGCGCTTTAGTTAACCGCGTGCCTGAGCCGGGCCGCTGGGCGGCGGCGGGTGGAGGCGGACGGGCGGGCGGCACACGGCGGCTGCTTACCTTCGCTGCCGGAGGGGCTGCGTGGCCCACCCGCTCCCGGCCGCCAAATCTGCTCCGATGTCCGCTTTCGAATACCCCGCCGTGCTGCTGCGCTTTGTGCTGCGCTTTTTGCGCCACCGCTTCAACCTGCGCGACGACATGGCCACGCCGGCCGAAATCCTGGCGGATATCGAGGCGAGCGTGTCGTTTCGGGGCACCAACCTGTGGGTGCTCATCTTCGCTATCCTCATTGCCTCGGTCGGGCTCAACGTCAACTCCACGGCCGTCGTCATCGGGGCCATGCTGATTTCGCCCCTCATGGGGCCGCTCGTGACGCTGGGCTACGGCCTTTCCACCAACAACCCCGGCCTGCTGCGGCGGGGCCTGCGCAGCTTGGGGCTGGCCGTGGGCATCAGTCTACTCACCTCCACGCTCTACTTCTGGCTCACGCCCCTGAGCGGGGCGCAGTCGGAGCTGCTGGCCCGCACCGAGCCCACCATCTGGGACGTGCTCATTGCCCTGTTCGGGGGATTGGCGGGGGCCGTGGGCCTCACCCGCCAGGAAAAAAGCAACGTGCTGCCGGGCGTGGCCATTGCCACGGCCCTCATGCCGCCCCTGTGCACGGCGGGCTACGGGCTGGCCTCGGGCAATTTCAAGTACGCGCTGGGGGCATCTTACCTGTTTTCTATCAACTGCGTGTTCATCACCCTGGCCTCGTTTCTGGTGATGAGCTTTCTGAAGCTGCCCACCTACAACTTTCAGGACGAAGACCGGGCCAAGCGGGTGCGCCGCCTGATGCTGCTGGCCGCCGCCGTAGTGGCGGGGCCCAGCGTGTGGCTGGGGGCACGCATCGTGCAGCGCTCGGTGTACGAGCACGCTGCCGAAACCTTCGTGGCCGAGCAGCTCAACTTCCCCGGCAGCTACGTGGTTACGCGCCAGGTGAACGCGCTGGAGCGTACCATCAACGTGCTGCTGGTGGGCCGGTTCGTGGACACGGCCCGCCTGCGCACGGCCCAGCAGCAGCTGGCCCGCTACGAGCTGCAACCCACCCGGCTCACCATCCGCCAGGGCTTGCAGGCCTACGATTCGCTCGATGCCAACGCCCTGCGCCAGAACCTGCTCGAAGATGTGCGCGCCCGTCAGAGCCAGACCCAAAGCCAGTACGCGGCCGAGCTGGCCCGCCTCCAGCAGCTGGTGACCGCCAGCCAGACCAGCCTGCCCGCCGCCGCCGATCTGCTGCGCGAGGTGCAGGTAGAACACCCCGCCGTGCGCCGCCTGGCCCTGAGCCAGCTGGCCCGCCCCGCCCAACCCACCGACTCGCTGCCCGCCGACACGGTGCTGGTGGTGAGCCTGGATGTGCGCCCGCTGCCGGCGGCGGCCGAGCAGCAGCAGCTGGCCCGCTGGCTGCGCGTGCGCACCAAGCAGCAACGGCTGCAATTACTAATCGAGCCCCTGCCACGCGGCCCCGGACCCAAGGGCCGGGCCGGCAGCAACTAGCGGCCGGCTCCCTAAAGCCCTGGTTTGGTCCAAACGGGCTTAGCGCCTGCTGCTGAAACACTACCGGGCCGCCGACCCGCAGCGCGTTGCGCCCCACCACCCACTGGCCCGGCAGCGTCGCCAGGTTGCCACATCAGCATGCCCCCAAAAGCGCGCGCCCCGGMCCGGAGKCGGGGGCGCGCGCTTTTGGTTGTGGAAAAGGGGGACGGTGTTGGCTTGCGGCGGCCCGAGGGAACCGCTCGGCCAGAGGGATAGACAAAGGTGCCATTCTGCCCGCCCGCTGCCAAGGCCAGTGCCCTCGCTCTTGTGACACCCGCCCGCCGCCGGCAGCAGGAGCGAAAAATGCTTATCTGAGCCTGCAAACTTCTGATTCCGGTGAGGAGCAGGGTAGTTATCGGCTGAGAAAGCGGCTGGTTGTGACCCGGCCGCCGGCCCGCCGGCCTCTCGCCGCCCACCTCATCCGGCAGCTTATGCCATCTGATTTGCTGCGCGAAAGGAAGAAAAAAGGCTGAGCCCGGCGGAGTCAGCCACGAGCGCGCCTGGGTAGATGCTTGCAGAACTGGCCCGCGAAAAACCGGTCAGCCAAGCACTTACCCTGCCAGGGGCAGCGGCAGCAGGAGGCAGTACTCGGTGCCCTGGCCCGGGAGGCTGTGGGCCGTGAGCGTGCCGCCGTGGCCCCGGGTGATGAGGTCGTGGCTCAAGGCCAGCGAGAGCTCGCCCCCGGTGCCGCCCGGAAACCGCTGAAACACGGTTGCCAGCGCCTCCGCCGACCGCTCCGCCCCGTTGTCGCGCACCCGGATTTCGAGGCTGGTAGCGGTGCGGTGGGTGCTGAGCTCCACCTGGGGCACGTAGTCTTCCTGGCCGGTTTGCAGGCGCTGCTGCACGGCCAGCAGGGCGGCGCTGAATATGCCCACCAGGGCCCGGCCCACATCCTGGCGCACCACGCTCAGGCGCTCCATCGCCGGATCCAGGCGCAGCAGCAGGGCCACGTTGAGGTGACGGTTCTTGGCCCGCAGGTCGTGGTAAACCAGGCGCAGGTATTCCTCGGCCAGGGCGTTGAGGTCGGTCAGCTGGCGGGCGCTGCCGCCGCCCTGGGAGTACTCCAGCATGCCGCGCACGATGGACTCGGCGCGCTGGCTGTGGTGCATGATTTTGCGCTGATTCTGCTCCAGGTTACGCAGCAGCTCATCGGCTATTTCGGGTTCCGGCGCATCGGTGGGCTCTTGGCGGCTGGTTTGCTGGCGCAGCTCCTGGCACAAGGTGGCGCTCACGGCCGCGAACCGCCGCACATTGCTCACCGGCTGCTGAATCTCGTGGGCCACGCCGGCCATCAACTCCCCCAGGGATGCCATTTTCTCGCGGAGCACCAGCTGGCTCTGGGTAATTTTGAGCTCCTTGAGGGTCCGGATCAGGTTGTCGCGCTGTTCGGTGAGTTCATCGGCCTGGTGGCTGAGTTGGGTGTGCAGCTGCTGCAGACGCTGGTTGGCCCGCTGCTGGCGGCGGTTGCTGCGCCAGAGCAGCAGCGAGGCCAGCAGCAATCCGGCCAGCCCCGCCGCCAATGCCCCGGTGCGCAGGCGCGCCAGCAGCTGGTGGCGCTCCGCCTCCAGCTCCAGCAGCCGGTTTTGCTCGGCGAAGCCAATGGCATCCAGCTGCTTGATGCGGCGCGGGTCGTAGAGGCTGTCCTGGGCCGTGAGCATCACGTGCAGGTAGCGCAGGGCGCTGTCGAGCTGGTGGCGGGCCTCGAAGGCCTGGGTGAGCAGGGTGCTGTTGCGCAGGATGCCCACCACGAAGGGCAGCGGATAGGCCAGGGCCAAAGCCTTACGGGCGTAAAAAATGCTGGAATCGGGCTGGTGCTGCTGCTTAAACAGCTCGGCCATGTACTGGTAAGCCCGGCTGGCGCTGCGCTGGTCGTTTTCGGGAAAGGAGGCCTGGGCGCTGCGCCGGTAGAAGGAGAGGGCCTCACCCTGGTGGCCCTGCTGCATCTGAAGCAGGCCGATTTCGCGCAGCAGATAGGGGGCCGGATTGCCCCAGCAGCTCCAACCCCCTGCCCGGGCCCGGTTGGTCAGCTGCCAAGCCTGGTTGAGAAAGAACGCGGCCGAATCGAGCCGGCCCAGCCCCTCGTAGCTGGCTCCCAGGTTGGTAATTACGCTCACCAGCTGGGAGGTGTCGGTGGTGCCGGCCTGGCGGTAGAGGCCCAGGGCCCGGAAGTAGTAGCGCAGCGAGGGCCGGTAATCGTCGAGGGCGAAGTAGAGCAGGCCGGTCTGGTTGAGGGTGCGGGCCGTGCCTTCGGCATCGTGGCTGGCCTCGTTGAGGGCCAGGGCCCGCAGGTTCACGCGCAGCGCCTGGGGCAGGTTGCCCCGCTCGCCCGGCAGAATTGCCATCCGCGATAAACTGCGCCCCTCGCCCTTGGCGTAGCCGATACGCCGGGCCAGGCGCAGCCCCCGCTGGGCGTAGTACTGCACCGAGTCGAAGCGCGAATAGCGGTAGGTAGCCGCCAGGTCGGCCAGCAGCAGCACCCGGGCCGTGTCGGTGGTGGCGCGGGCCAGGGCCCGTTGCAGGGGGCGGGTCTGGGGGCTTTGGGCGGCGGCGGCCAGGGAGAGAAACAGCAGCCATCCGCCGACAAAAAAAGCACGCAGGAAGCGGTAAAACATGGGGAAATGTAAGGCGCGGGGGCTGATTCTCCTAACCAGATGCGCAATAAAACTGTAATTTACAGAGGTAAAATAGTGATTAATGTAGTCAAAAAATATTCCCGGCAAGGACTCCCGCCGCCGCCTTTTGGAAACAGGGACTACCCTCCAGCGCTCCGGCCCGCCAATCCGAGTTTTGGGGATATGCTTCTGCCAACCTTTTCTGCCCGTTTAACGCTAAGCCATTACCTGGTACTGTGTGCCAGATTTCTTCCCTTTTTCCAACAGTCCTTTTCCCCATTTTTCCCCCTTCTCTATGTCCATTTTTACGCGCTTATTTGCTGCGGCCCTGGTGGCCGTGGCCGTGCCGGTGGCCGGCGCCTCGGCCCAGACACTCTACGACAACTTCGAGAACGTCCGGCTCGTGAACTACTCCTTCACGTCGGGCGTCCTCTCCCCGAACACGCCCAACCCCGGCTCCAATGCCGTCAACAGCAGTCCTACCTGCGCCAAGTACGTGCGCAACGCCGCTGAGCAGTTCGACGTGATTCAGATCCGGCCCATTGCCGCGCCCAACAAGCTGGCCGATGTGGCGGCCTACGCGGCCGGGACCAAGAAAATGACCCTCAAATTCTGGAGCCCGGCCGTGGGCGTGGCCTTGCAGGCCGTGCTGCAGAATGGGGCCAAGGCCGGAACAGGGTATCCGAATGGCAACTTCGGCGGCACTCTCGATGTCAAAACCACGGTGGCCAACGCCTGGGAGCTGCTCACGTTCACTTATACGGCCGGCACCTCCGACCCCACGGTAAAATCGACCGATGTGGACCAGATTGTGCTGCTCATCAGCCCCAATACCAATACCGGTGGCACGTACTACTTCGATGATCTTACGGGTCCGGAACTGCTCACCGGCACCGCTCCCGTGGTAACCGACCAGCTCTACGACAATTACGAGGGCACCCGGGCCATTGGCTACAGCTACGCCAAAACGTCCGGCGGCATCAAGCTCGATACCCTTAACCCGGCCGTTGGAGCGGGTAACCCCAGCGCCCGCGTGATGCGCTACACCCGCTCGACCCAACAGTACGATGCCCTGGTGGTACATCCCACCGGCGCCCCCCTGGCCGATGTGGCCCCCTTCCTGACGTCGGCCAAGCAGATGACCATGAAGGTTTACAGCCCGGCTCCCGGCATCACATTCCAGGTCACGTTGCAGGATTCTACCGTAGCCGGTCCCTCCAACTACCCCGCCGGCCGTCATTCCGAGTACCTGGCTACCACCACCGCCACCAACGCCTGGGAAACGCTGGTCTTCAGCTACGCCAACCGCCCCAGCGCAGCCGTGAGCAACACCAGCATCAACGAAATCGTGCTGCTTATTGCGCCGAACACCACGGCCCGCCGCCGCGTGTACCTCGACGACTGGACCGGTCCGCGTAAAACCAACTTCGTACCCACGAGCGTGCGGGCAGCTACTTCGGCCGCTGCTCTGCTGGAGCCGGTGTACCCCAACCCAGCCACTGGCCGTGCCCTGCTGCCGGTGCAGCTGCGCAAAGCCGCTACCATCAGCCTGAGTGTGCATGACGCGCTGGGCCGCCGCGTGGCCACGCCGCTGCCGGCCGGCCGGCACCCGGCCGGTTCGTTTGTGGTCGAAGTCCCGACTACGGGCTTCGCGCCGGGCCTCTACCTGCTCCGTTTTGAGGTAGATGGCGTGGTGCTGACTCAGCGCCTGAGCGTACGGTAACCCTTCCCGCAGTCGGTTGGCGGCTGCGCCATTGCTGAAAAGCTCCCGGTTTCCGGCAGGCCCTACCGGGGGCCGCGGGAGCCGGGGGCTTTTCTGTGGCGCCGGCAGTGGGGGCCGGCCGATTCCCCGGGTGGGTTGTATATTTGGACTATGCTCTTTTTATTTCCGGCCGCGCTGCGGCACGGGAAGTCGGTTCTGGTGCTGAGCGCAGCCCTGGTTACTGCTTCCTGCTCCACCTCGCACGACCCCGCACCGGTCGTGCCACTTCCGCCGACTCCGCCCGTTGTACCCGCAGTGCCGCTGCCCGAGCACCTCACGCTGGGTAACCCCAGCGGGGCCACGGCCGATACCACGGCCTACACCAACTACCTGCTGCTCAAGCCCGAATTTGCCCTCAGCTACCACCGCGCCCAGGGCAAGCCCAACTGGGTGAGCTGGCACCTGACCCAGGCCGACCGGGGCAGCGCCGACCGCCAGGACGATTTCCGGCCCGACGCGACGCTGCCGGCCGGCTGGTACCAGGTGAAGGCCACCAGCTACGTGGGCTCGGGGTTCGACAGGGGCCACAACTGCCCCTCGGCCGACCGCACGGCGACCAAGGACCAGAACTCGGCCACGTTCGTGATGACCAACATGCTGCCCCAGGCCCCGCGCAACAACCAGCAGACCTGGGCCAACCTGGAAAACTTCGGCCGGGCCCAGCTCAGTGGGGGCGCCAACGAGGTGTATATCATCATGGGCAGCTACGGCAAGGGCGGTACCGGTTCCAAGGGCTTCCTGACCACGCTCGACAACGACCACGTGACGGTGCCCGCCCGCGTCTGGAAAGTGCTGGTGATTCTGCCCGTGGGCGAAAACGACGCGGCCCGCGTCACGGCCGATACCCGCGTCATTGCCGTCGATACGCCCAACGACAACACCATCAGCTCCGACTGGAGCCAGTTCCGCGTCAGCGTCGACGCCCTCGAAGCCGCTACCGGCCTGGATCTGCTCTCCGCCGTAGCGCCCGCCATCCAGCAGGTAGTAGAAGCCCGCGTGGATAACGGCCCGCTATAAGGCTGCGGCCGGCACCGGGTCCATTCCCTCCGCCACGCCCTGATCACCTCATGTGAAAACGAATGCGGAAAGCCGGGCCGCAACTCGGGGTAGGGGGCTTTCCGGGGTGAGAAGAATAAGCGCCAGAAACCGGGCAGTGAGGTGCCGGGCCGCTGCCGGTAGTTTTTAGTGCTAAAAAGTGCAATAAACTGCTACCGGTGCTACCTTTGGGGTGTTCCCTGGCCCGGCCCCCGCCCGGCTACGCCGCCGGTAAAGTTTCGTTGTTCACGCTGTTTTTTTTGCTTCATGCTTCCTCCACTCTCCGCCCCCGGTACGTTTTATTCTTTGTGGCAGCTGCCGGAGCACTACATGCTGGTGGCGCCGGATTTCACCATCCTGGACGCCAGCGACCGGTACCTGACTGCCACGCTGCTGGAGCGCGCCGCCATTGTGGGCCGCGACGTGTTCGAGGTGTTTCCGCGCGAGGAGCAGAGCGAGTGGCAGGTGCTGTTTGATTCGCTGGACCACGTGCGCCAGCACGCCACGGCCCACACCATGCCCCGCATCCGCTACGACCTGCAGCGCCCCGCCGGGCAGGGCGGCGGGCTGGAGGAGCGTTACTGGCAAACTACCAACTACCCCCAGCTCGACGACCAGGGCCGGCTGCAGTACATCCTGCTCAAAACCGAGGACGTAACCGAGCAGCACCGCGCCGAGCAGCAGGCCACGGTGATGGAGCGCGAGCTGCGCGAAAGCCAGGAACGCTCCCGCTTTATTCTCGAGTCGCTGCCCGTGATGGTCTGGACTACCCGCCCCGACGGTGCGGCCGATTACTTCAACCAGCGCTGGCTCTCGTTTACGAGCCAGCCCCTGGCGGCCGAAACCGACTGGGGCTGGCTCGAAGGCGTGCACCCCGACGACCGCGCCGGCGCGGCCACGGCCTGGCGCGGCGCCTACGAGTCGGGCCAGGCCTACCAGACCGAATACCGCCTGCGCTGCGCCGACGGCCACTACCGCTGGGTGCTGGCCCTGGGCGTTCCGCGCCACAGCGCCGAGGGAATCATTTCCATGTGGGTGGGCTGCTGCACCGATATTCACGATCAGAAAACGATGGTGCAGGAGCTGCTGCTGGCCAGCGAGGAGCAGGCCGCCCTCTCCGACCAGGCCTACCAGGCCTACCAGTTGGCCCGGTCGCAGCGCGAAACCTTCTACGCGCTCTTTATGCAGGCCCCGGCCCTGATCGCCATCCTGCGGGGGCCGGAGTACGTGTTCGAGCTGGCCAACCCGCTCTACGAAGAGCTGCTGCCCGGCCGCGACCTGCTGGGCCGCCCCTTGGCGGAGGTGTTGCCCGAAATTATCGAGCAGGGCTTCGGGGCGCTGCTTGATCAGGTGTACCAGACCGGCGAGCCGTACTATGGCAAGCAGGTGCTGGCGCAGCTGCAGCGTCACCCCACGGCCCCGCCCGAAGACCGGTATTTCGATTTCACCTACCAGGCCTTCAAGGAAAACGGGAAAACCGTCGGCATTTTCGTCTTTGCCTTTGAAGTGACGGAGCTGGTGCAGGTCCGCCAGCAGCTGCAAACGCTCATGGCCCGGCCCCCGGCGGGTGCCTGAGCCGGAACGGTTTTTTCGCTGACGTTGCCTCCCTCTTTTCCCTATGGACTTAACCACCCTCGATCTTCAGCAGGCCCGCATCAAGCAGATTCTGTTTAAGTCGCAGCTGCGGTCGGTGCTCTATGGCGTGCGCGAGGCCGATGAGGCGATGTTCTCGCCCCAGACCAACGCGCTGGGCCTGTGGCTGAGCACGGAGGTGAAGCCCCGCTACCCCGGCCGCCCCGAAGTGCGCGAAGCCGAGCGCCTGCTGCGGCAACTGCTCAGTATAGGCCGCGAACTGGCGGCCCAGTACCGCCAGGGCCAGCTCGACGAGGCCCGCCGGGGCCTCACCCGCATCGAGCGGGTAGGTGAGGAGCTGGTGGCCGTGCTGCAACAGCTGAGCGCCGCCGCACCACCTCAGGCAGCTTGAGGCGAAGTGTGGCCCTCCACTAGGCCGGAGCTGCTGCACCGTAAAGCTGCTGCACTGTAACAGGAACCCGACAAGCGGCCTCTTGCGTGCACCTGAGCCGGGACAAGGCCCGGCGGCCCGGCAAAAACAGCGGCCTGCCCGGTCGCCTCATGGCTACTGGGCAGGCCGCTCAAGCACTGCCATCGACCCGCTGCTTACACGGCGGACCAAGCAAGGTTACTTGTGGTCTCCGGCGTTGGAACCGATAATGCCGGGCTCATTTACGCCGCGGATAAAGCCCTGACTGTCGCGTGGGACCATGGCTTCGTCAACGTTCTGCTGCTGTTCCTCCGTCATGTACTCATTGGTAACAGAGCTGGCGTCTTCGTTTTTCGCGGCAACGGCTGCTTCAGCCTGGGCGTGGTGCAGTGTGAAAAGCGGGTCACCCTCTTTCGGCACGGCTATTTTAGTGGGCTCATTGGCCTGCTTGTCTTGCTGCTGCTGGTCTTTCTTGGAAGTATCGGTCATAAACATCAGCAGGCCGACCGGGATGTAAACGGCCACCTGCTACACTTTACTACGGCCTGACAGGGGCGCAGGTTAGGCCCGGGGGAGGGGCAGGCGCGTAAAGTGGGCTGAGGGCACGGCTTTCCGCTGGTGGTCTGGCAGACGTTAAGCCCTTGTAAACCAGGGGTTGCTCACTGGGCTGGACCTGTTTTACCTGCACAGGACGTTTGCACTTCGGGTATTGTATCAGACTTTCAAGCGAACATGGTGCCCATAGGCGCTTGAAAGTCAGCCGTCCTTCGGTTCGAGCTACCAGCTTACTCCTCGGCAGCCACCACCGTGGCCACCCGGCGGCGGGCAAATCGGAACAGTTCGTTGCCGTAACGGCTCAGCCAGAGGTGGGGCTCCGGCGTGGTCGCGGCAGCGGAATCAGGGGCAGGAAGCATAAAAACGCACGATTGCCGGGCGGAAGCGGTGTTGCTCCGCCGGCCCAGGTTGAAGGTAGCAAAAGTCGGTCCTTCGCGGCCCCACCCTACAGCTTGTCCTGCCGGATCAGCCGCCGGTAGAGCCTTGCCAGCCGGGGCTGCGGCACGCCCAGCCAGTAGAGCCCGGTAATGAGCGTAAAGGCGGCCTGCAGGCGAAATACGCCGTTGTCCAGGTACTTGCGGGCCGAAGTGGTTACGGCGCGCGGCAGCACCCGAAACGGCCCCTGCGCCCGCAGCCGCCGCACGATTTCCTGGTCCTCCAGCAGCAGCAGGTCCTCGCGGAAGCCGCCTACGCGGGCAAACAACTCGCGCTGCACGAACAAGCTTTGGTCGCCGAAACGTACCACCAGCAGCGGCAGGCGCGTGCACCAGGCGCTGAAGCGCAGAAACCAGTGCCCGTGGTCGAAGGCCAGGCGGTAGCAGCCGCTGCCGTAGCCCTGCCGCCGGGCGTGCCGCAAATCGGCCACGAAGCCCGGTGGGGGGTAGGAGTCGGCGTGCAGGAAGTAGAGAATCTCGCCGCCGGTCTGGCTGGCCCCGTAGTTGAGTTGGGCGGCACGGCCCTTGCGCAGACTGCGCACCACGGTGGCGCCCGCCTGCCGGGCCAGCGCCCGGGTGCCGTCGGTGCTGCCCCCATCCACCACCACAATTTCCAGGTCTGGCTCCTCGGCCGTGGCCTGGCGCAGGTAGGCCAGCAGCCGCTCGATGCCCGGCGCTTCGTTATAAGCGGGAATGATGATGCTGACCGTTGCCAAGCCTGTGTCTGTCCCGCCGAAGCGCGCCGGAACACAGGGTACAGGCAGGGGAACAGGGGCGGGGGCTAGCATGAATCCGTTACGGGTTGGAGGAGTTGGTTATCGTCTTTTTTTCGCGCTTTTCAACCTTAAAAGCGGTATGCGCCGGGGGGGGGGGCGCTCCCCCCCCGGCGCTCCCCCGAATACGCCCACCTGGCGCGGGACGTTGCCCGGCCGGACAACTAATGAGGGCCGGGTGTAATGATTTTTTTCGCGTCCGACCACCCGTCTGCAGACGGGTTCTTCACGGACCGGCGGTCTTTTTGTTACTGCTTTTTTCTGAAACACGGATGCTGCACCGTAGAAAAAATCTGGTCGTAGCTGCCCCTGGCCCTCCTGGTCATTATCCTGCTCACGCTTACCGCGCCCGTTTCGTCGCAGTACAGCAGGTGGTTGTTGGCCGCCAGCGACGCCAGGAAAATAAGCTGCCAGGTTTTCGCCTCCGCCTGCGGGGCACCCTCCTCCAGCCGGGGGACGATATGGTCACGGCAATGGCGCACCATGTCTTCAGGCAGACACACTACCTCGTAGGGCAGGTAGTCGTCCACCGGTTCAGGCTCAGGCCGACACCGGCCGTGCCCGATACCCCGCGGTGTTAGCAAGGCCCACAACTGGTGGCCAAAGGCCTGCCGCTTCTGCTCAACGCGACCGGCCGCCGCCGGGGCTTCGCAGGGGTCGGGCAGGGGGATTGCCAGGGCGCTGTCTGCGCACTCCTGCCGGCTCAGCCACATCAGGTGCGTGCTTTCCGTCAGCACCAGTACGGTTTCTCTGTAAGCTGCAGCTTCCGCCGTATACAGCTCCCCGGGCAGGGTGTCGCAGCGCTGAGCGGGCGTTATGTGGGTGACCTTCCCCCGAAGCCGCTACGTGCCGGAGCCGGTCGGCCTTCCACAGTTGCGGGGTCACTTCCTCCGCCCGCAGCAGGTCGGCGTGGCAGAGGCGTTCCAGCACCCATTGCAGCGGCGGGACATGGCCTATCCCATGTTCGCTCACCCACTCCAGGACGGTCGCTGCTGTCATTTCCCGGAAACCCACGTACAGCCCCGGCAACGTACAGGCCTGCACCTGCTGCCCGGTGTGGGAGAGGATGCCGTAGCGAGTACCGGAACGAAAGCCGTAAAGTCGGGGACTGATGCGCCAGGGGGCATCGTAAATGGCGGGCAGGGCAATTTCACCGGTGAAGAATCGCAGGCCGGATTTGCCTTTGGCAGAAAACGAAACTAGCATACGTATCGCCTGGCTCCGTTACGGCGGCGTTGCTGTGGAGGGCCAGGAATGTGCTAGTGGGGTGGCAGTCTGAGCTGCCGGAGCCGCACCGTCGAGCGGCTGCGGGGTATGGAGCGTTCAACGACCGCCGGCCGGAAAGGCTACGCAGCAACCCGTTAAAAGTGCGGGGGGGAGTGATGAAACGCATGACCACCGACGAGAAGTACGGCTACGACCAGCAGGGCGCTTTCTACGCCAACGTACTCAGGGCCTAGCGGGTCGTGCTCATTGCCGTGCAGAAACGTGCCCCGAAGGGCCAGGAGCCCGCCGTGTGGGTGCATGAGATGACGCCGACCCAGCTGGAGCAGGGCCGCAAGAAGTACGGCAAGTTGCTGCGGTGCGCGGCCGGGCAGCACAAGGCTGCAGCGTATTAGCCGACCAACTCAGCCAACGGACCTGCCCCAGCGTTTTACATGTTGGGGCTTTTTCGTGTTTACCCACCCCGCCAAAGTGGCAAAATTATTCCCGTCAAATTCCACACTCCACCTCCCATCCCCCAAAAAAAACAAAAAAGTCCCGGCCAAGCCGAACAGAGCCCGAATCAACTCCCTGCCCAACTAAGGCTCGCCCCAGTCCCGGTCCTTGGTGAGGCTAAATTATTGCCTTATTGGTACTTAGCCTCCCAGCCCCCCCGTTTCCTCGCCGACAACACTTTAACGCCCTAGCCCCATGACCGACGAAGAACTTATCACTCAGAAAATCGCCGAAATTGCCGCCACCGCCGATCAGTACCCTGCCGTCGTCATCATCCATCACGTTCCCACCCAAACAGTACGCTACCTGTCCGAATGGGGCTTACGCCTCCTGGGAGCTACTTTGGAGCAGCTGACGGCCTTAGGGCCTCAGTTCTCACCCACCTACTTCAACGCAGTAGAGTCTGACGAGTACATGGCGCGGGTATTTGGGCTGATGTACGAAAACGGCATCCCCGATGTCCATACGTTCTACCAGCAGGTGCGCACCACCGAGCACGCAGGCTGGACGATGTACCTCACGGCCATGCGCCGGTTTCTGGTTAACGCCCACGGCGCGCCGCTGCTGGTGATGGGTATGGCCGTGCCCCTGCACCCCGATAACCACTTCGCTACCAAAGTGGCGCACCTGCTCGAAGACAACGCCTTTCTGCGCCAGCACGCCGCCAACTTCGCCCTACTCACCACCCGTGAGCGGCAGGTGCTCGCCCAGGTAGCCCGCGGCCATAGTTCGGCAGACATTGCCGCCGCTCTGCACATTTCGGTCGAAACCGTAGACACCCACCGCCGCAATCTACGCCACAAGCTGCACGTCAGCACCGCCTTTGAACTGGTCCGTTTTGCCAGAGCGTTTGATCTGATTTGAGGACGGGCGGGCGCAAAAAAAAATACCCACTAGCGGGTATTGCGCCAAGTAAGACTTGGGTATATTTTTACAGTAAATTGAATATGTAAAACTTTTTAACAACAAAATGATAGTAATTCACCCTGCCTTTCACCTGTAGCGGTGGGACGCCTAATTGGGTCCGGCTGCTGGGTATTACCACCCTGCTGTGGGCGATAGTTGGGTTTAACGCGTTGTGGAATGCCTCTTCTGTTCCATTTACGATAACACGCTCCGGAGTACTGTTTCAGAATTGAACTGACCGCTGGTGACCACCAGGGACGTGCAGATTTTCCAAAATCTGGCACTCGAAAATCTGGTCTCAACAACAGTAAATTGAACGGGCGGCTCAGTGTGTATGAAAACATAAACAGTTAATAAGATTCTGGTTTTCAGCAGTTTATTGGCTATTAGGTTTTGCTTTAAAAACAAGTACACATGCTTCACTTTTTTCCGACTGTTTATGAAAAATCTCAACTCATGGCTCACGTTTCTGGCGCTGACGTTAGCGGCTCCGCTCTCGCCGGCTACAGCCCAGACCCTTGACCCCTCCTTCGTTGCAACGAGCCTGTATGCTCCGGGAAGTATCAGCTCGGTTGTGGTGCAACCCGATGGCCAGCGCATTATTGTGGGTAGCAACCTCAGTCGTGTAAATGGCACGCCACTGCCTAACCCTGGCAACAATATCAGCCGTCTCCAGGCTAATGGCACCCTGGACGCCGGATTTCAACAAAACGTAGGCGCTACAAGCACCCTTTTTCTGCGGGTTCGCGGCCTCCCCAATGGGCAGTTGCTACTGACAGCCAATTCTATCAACAGCACGCCAATGATGGCGGGCGGTATTACCCGGCGCGAACCGCTACGCCTGAATGCCGATGGCACCGGTGACGCGACGTTTGACGCGGGCGAGGGCGCCAAACCAGCTGCGGGCGCCACTCAGGGCCGCGTTGCCGATATGGAGCCTCTGCCGGATGGACGCCTCATCGTGGTCGGTACTTTTGGCAGCTTCAACAATGTTGCTGCTTTTGGGATTGCCCGACTCACAGCAACCGGAGCCGTAGACGCTAGCTTCAACGCCGGTTCTGGACTGAGCACCAGCTTAGCGAATACCGGGATATCGACCATTGGGACCCTGCCCAACGGGAAGTTCATTATCGGCGGCAACTTTACCAGCTACAACGGCAATGCCTGCAATGGCTTGGCCCGACTCAACGCCGATGGCAGCTTCGATCCCACCTTCGTGCAGGCCCTAGGAATCAGCAGTTCGGTTGGAAGCGTGGTGGTTACGGCCGATGGCAGAATATTGATTACCGGCACCCTCAATGGCGTTCCGAATAGCAACCGTCTTGCCCGTCTGCTATCTACTGGTGCCTACGATACCAATTTTACCCCCCCCAGCACTATCACCGGAAATATTGCTTCTGGCTTCGGCGAGTCCGTTCTGGCGCTGGCCGATAATAAAGTAGTCTTCATCAATGGCAGCACCCTGACGCGTTTGAACGCCAATGGGACAAACGACCTCTCCTTTCAAGCTCCTTTTATCTCATCTGCTGACCAGCTAAGTTCTTTGGCGCTGCTACCTAACGGCAATGTGTTGGTGGCGGGCTTTTTTCCCGGCCTCGACCGCGGTGTAGTAGAGCTAACCGGCACTGGTGCACTCGTACCTGCGTTTCAACCGCTTTTGCAGACGCGAGGCGCAATTATCGCCTTGGTGCGCCAAGCCGATGGAAAGCTGGTGGTGGGCGGCAATTTCTCCGAAATAAACGGGCAGGCCGTGCGCCGACTGGCCCGCATCAATGCCGATGGCACCGTGGATGCCAGCTATGCCACTGGCAATACCCTCAACGAAACCGTGTCCGATTTGGCACTGCAAGCCGACGGCCGGGTGGTGGCTGCCATTGGAGGAGTAGTTGGAGCCGGCGAGGTACGGCGTTTTCTCACTACCGGCGCCCCCGACATCAGCCTGAGCGCGCCGGCCCTCAACCGCAGCGCGACGCGCGTGTTGGTACAGCCTGATGGCCGCATTCTGGTTGGCGGCAGCTTTACTACGGCGGGCGGAGTAACAGTTCCCGGCTTTTTGCGCTTGCTGTCCGACGGCTCCCGCGACAATTCCTTTACGCCGGCAGCGAGCGGTACCAGCAGCTTCGTCGTGTTCCGAACCTTTGGCCTGCAGCCGGATGGCAAAATAGTAGTAGCCGGTCGGTTCACTCCTGCTAGCGGCACTGCCATAAATACTGTTGCGCGTTTAGAGAACTCCGGCGCGCTGGATGAAAGCTTCGCTCGCGGCGATTTTTTAAACCGATTTTCGCAATCAAGCACTCCTTTCAACCGGCTATTGGTACAGCCGGATAGCAAAATTCTAGTGGTCGGCGACATCTCCAGCTATAATGGCACCTCCCGTGCCGGCCTCGCCCGTCTGAACGCGAATGGCAGCCTCGACGCGGGGTTCGTACCGCCGGCTATCAGTGGGGTCGTTTTTACGGTAGCTCTCCAGCCCAACAGCCGCTTGCTGGTCGGGGGGGCCTTCACCGGCGGCGGCCTACCCGCCAATCTGGCCCGGCTGCTGCCTGACGGGCAGGCCGATGCCTCCTTTGCCGGCACGGCCGTGCCCGATGTCACAGTCACTGCCCTGCTCATTGAGCCCAATGGGGCCCTTGTTATAGGCGGGCCTTTCACCACCGTCGGTGGGCAGCCACGCCTGGCGCTAGCTCGCATAATAGGAGCCAGTGTACTGTCGGTCAATGCCCCACATGCCGTAGCCGAGCACACCGTTGCCTGGCCCGTGCCGGCCCATGGCACCTTGTTCGTGGCACCTGCTCCCACGGCCCGGCCCCAAAGCCTGGAACTGCTTGACGCCTTGGGCCGCTCCGTACGGCGGCAGGAACTGCGCGCCGGGCCCCCGGCCCAGGTATCGGTCGAGGCGCTACCTGCCGGCCTCTATATGCTGCGCGTGCGCTATGCCGAGGGCATGGTAGTACGCGCCATCCAGGTTCAGTAGCGCACTGGCTGCCGGTGTCTCGTCCGGCTAAACGTTGAAAGGAGTAGGGTCAGCCGGGTATCAACTTTCTGGGCGTGGCCGAAAAAGCACGATGCTGCGGATGGCGCGAAGTAGTCGGAAAGAGAGGGTGGGAGGGCTCAGCGGTAAATCCACAGCAGCGTGCCGGGCTTCAGCCAGGGCCGCATCCGGGCCAGCGCCTCCGCCGACACGGCCGGGCACCCGTCGCTGCGGCCGATGCGGCCGGCGCGCACGCTGCCCGACGAGTGCAGCACGATGCTGCGGGTGATGGCGTTGTCGTTGGTGGCGTCCAGGCCCGCCAGCCGGTAGGCCCGCCCGAACCGGCCCCGGTACGCGCGCACCACCACGTAGCGGCCCAGGGCCGTGCGTTTGCTGCCTTCCCAGTTGGAGAAAGCCCGGGCGAACTTCCCGCCGCTGCCCTGTCCGTGCATTACGCGGGTACGCAGCAGCGGCCGGCCCTTGCGCAGGTCGTACACGGCCAGGCGCGGCTCCGACGAGGCGCGGTCCATATCAATCAGCACCGCGTGCCGGGCGTTGAACAGCGGGTTCCGGCGCGTCATGGCCCGCGCCGCGGCCAGCCGGTCAGCGCCCGCCGGAACGCCGGTGAAGTACAGCAGCCGGTAGCACCAGGCCGGATACACCTCTAGCAAGGCCCCGCCCAGCACTACCGCCAGTGCCGCCGCCGCCAGCAGCGGCAGCAGCCGGTGCTGGCGGCGGCGCGGCCGGGAAACAGAACGTAGTGCCGACATCAGCGGTAGGGGTGCGGTACGGGGGAGGGGAATAGCTGGCTGTGCGCAGAGCAGGAGGGCACCCCGGCGGCGCCAAATTACGAAGGCGGCGCTTTTTCCCATGCCGGCCGTTGCCGATATTGCCCTCCTGATTCCATCTTCCCCCGGTTTTATATGCCCTCCATAGTTCACCCCTGGATTCTGTCGCCCGATGGCCCGCCGCTGATTGAGGGGCTGTGCAGCGACTGTACCGGCCACCTGTTCAGAGTAGACAACCTAACGGTACGCCACAACGGGCTGAGTGTGCGGCGAATGAGCTGCAGGCACTGCGGCGCGCCCGATGTAATGTCAATGGAGTGGCTGGCCCCGCCACCGCCCGGCTACGCGGTCTACCGGGTGCAGTGGCGGCCGGCCCCCTTCGGACCGGCTGCCGAGCCGTACCAGGCCGTGCAGATAGTGGCCGCCTCCCGCCGCCAGGCCCACCGGCAGGTAACAACTTACTGGGCCGGCGAGGCAAGCGCCTACGAGTGCCTAATCGACGGAGAACCGTACCTGCCTGAGGAATGAAGCCGCCCGTTTTCCTTCGCTGTTCCTGCCCGCTTTGTCAATGCCGCCTGCCTTTCGTCCTCTGCTGCTTACCGGCCTGCTGGCCCTGCTGCCGCTGCTTTTCGGCTTTGTCGTGAACTACACGGCATCGCGCCCGCCCACCACCGCCCAGGTAGCCGGCCGCTGCACCCGCTACTGCCACGACCACGCCTGCCCGCACGCCACGCCGGCCACCAGCCCGGCCTATTTCCGACTGCGCCCGCTCTACGGGCTCACCATCCGGGCACTGTCGGCCGGCGGGGGCGGGACGGCCTACGTGCTGGCCAACCTGCTCGTGTACTTGGTGGTCATCCCGCTGCTGCTGCTACGCCTGACCTACGCCGTGCTGCGCGACGCGCTGCTACTACGCCGCCTGCCGGCTGCCCCGACCAATGACTAACGCCGTGTTTTCCCTGCTCATGCGCCTGGGCCGGCTGGCCTACTGGTACTGCGTCGATTTCATGGTGAACCTGGCCGACCTCACCGGCACGAGCTACCCCGAGGCGAACACCTGGATTCTGCTGCTGCTCATCCCCGGGCTGTTGGTCGGGCTGCTGCTGGTCCGCCGGTGGCAGCGCCGTCGCCTGCGGCAGCTACGGGCGCCCGCCCCGTAGCTGCCGCACACGGTCCTTGTTTGGCAATTAGCCCACCATCAGGCCGCCGACTCCACCGCACAGATCTGGCTATCCAGGCCTGCCGACGTATCGGTAGCTCCCTGACCGTCCCAGATGCGCCGCATGGTCTGGTGCTGAAAGTCCTCCACCACTTTGGCGCAAATGAGCGTCGTCTTGATGTTGGCGTGGCCCAGCACCTTCTGCAGGATTTCCACCGGCATGCCCCGCAGCAGGCTCTGGGTGGCGAAGGTGTGCCGGGCCGTGTGCATGGTCACCAGCTCGTGCAGCGCCACCGCCTGCTTACGCACCAGCCCGCTTACCACGGCCGCCTGCTCGACTTCCCGCTCCAGGCCCGCCAGCCGGGCCAACCGTTTCAGGTAGCGGTTCATCACCTGATTCTGATACACCGGCAGCAGCCGGCCGCCCTTACCCGAGCGCTCCGCCGCGGCATACTTTTCCAGCAGCGCCGTCGCCGCCACCGTCAGGTACACGCTGACTTTGGTGCGGGTCTTGGTCTGGGTGAAGCGCAGTACCCGCCCGCTGCCGTCCGGCAGGTTTTCCAGGTTGCCGCCGTGCAGCTGCAACACATCGGAGTAGCGCAGCCCCGTGTAGCAGCAAAACAGAAACACGTCCCGCACCGGCACCAGCGTCGAGGGCAGCACCGCCGTGCGTAGCTGCTCCAACTCGCCGGCTGTCAGGTACACCTTCTCCACGTCCACGCTCGTCGCTTTCAAACTGGCCACTTTCAACGCCAGCGCGTAGCCGCGCTCCTGCTGCAGGTAGTTGAACAGAGCCTTAAGGTTTTTGACCAGCGTGTACACCGAGTTGGGGGCCAGCTCCCGCGTCAGCGTCAGGTAGTGCAGCAAGGCATCATGCTCCACCAGCGAGTATGATTCGGCCAGCAATGGCCGCCGCCGGTGCAGCGCGAAGTCGCGCAGCCAGTTGCCCACCACCAGGTAGTGGCGCAACGTATCGCGCATGTACCCGCGCCCCCGCAGCACCTCCCGAAACTCGCTCATCAGCACCACCAGGTTCTGCTCCCGCACCACGGGGGCCGCCGCCGGGGCCAGGGCTGCTTTCAAACTGGCCGGGGTCGGCGTGCCGCCTTCCGCCCGCTGCCGGCGGTGGGCTTCCGTCAGCCGGGCCGCCAGCGCCGCCAGCAGCTCATTGGCTTCCTGGTAACCGGGATAGGAGCGCCGGAATTGCTCTTTGCGCTCATCCCACTGCGCGGGTAAACACTTTTCACCCGTAGTCAAACGTAGCCGCTGGCCACCTACCCGCACCTGCAGGTAAAGCGCCGAAGCAGTAGTAGAATCGGGGTTCCGGAGGTAGAATTGAACCGTCATAAGTGTGGCTAAAACTGTGGCTAAAACCAAGGATTACATCGGCTCACAAGCTGGATTAGACCAAACGCAAAACGCCCGGAAAACCGCTTCTGTTGCCAGATGAGCGACTTTCCGGGCGTTCCGGGATTAAATACTGTGAGCCTCCTGTCGGAACCTCACCAATCCGCCGAAGCACTCGGCAAAATATTGTTTATCAGGTCATTACACCTGAATTGAAAATCAACTATTCAGACCGGGGGGCGTCAGAGGGGGCGTTTTGATCCAGCCGCTCCAACACGGCACTTCGCTCGAGGCCCAATGACTCGATAGCTTCCCACAACCGTTCCGCCGTGATGTGGGGCGCGCTCGGTAAAAACGTCGACAAGTAGCCCCGCACCCGCCACAGCTCCATGATGTCGGCTACGTCCAGCGGGTAGGGATGCCGGTGCGGATTATCCGAGTACAGAATCACTTCCTCCTCCAGGTCCGCAATCCGGTGCCGGATGCGCTTGAGCATCACGGCTTCCGCCGTCACCACCACATACATATCCCCGGGCACCAGCAACCGCCAGTTGTCGACCAGCGAGCAGACCACCACATCGTTGTGGTTGAGCGTGGGCGTCATTGAATCACCCGCCACCTCAAAGGCCCGGAACTTGCCCTGCTCGAAGTGCGGCAGCCGGTAGCGCGGCAGGTCCTGCACGAACACGGCCTCGTTATGCTGCAGCGTGTAGCCCGCCTGGGCCGCCACCGGCACCAGCTCCACGTTGTCCACCCCGTCCTTGTCCACGGTTACCACCAGCACCCCGCCATTATTCACCACCCCCTGACCGAGCGCCGGCTTAGGGCGGGCGGCGGGCGTAGCGCGTGCCGCCGGTTCCAGCATCTCCCCCCGGCCCATGACCAGCCACGCGGGCGACACCTCCGGGAAGGCATCCAGAATATCCACAAGTGTGGGAAAGCTCGGCTCCGTACCCGATAAGATTTTATACATCTTGCTATTGGTATTATAGCCCAGTTTCTGCGTCACACTATTGGCGTTTAAGCTGTAGTGCTGCAATAACTCGTTGATTCTGGTGGTTACGGTTGCCTTGCTGTCCATTTTTATGGGTATCGGAGTGCGGTATGCTCGGATTTTTATGCGTATGTTAGTAGGCGTATTTCCTGTCCAGGAACTACAAACATACACTTTTACCCACATAATACCTACAACTATGGCCGAAGAAGCGAAAGAAAGAACCCTACTGCAACGGGTGCTCGATACTTTACCCCGCAACCATACCGTGCTCAAAGATGCCCAGCAGGCCCTGGCTGCGAAGGGCACGGAGGTAACCCGCGGAGCCCTCTACGAGGTGATCAAGGGCCGCAGCAAAAAGCCCGAACTCATGGAAGCCATCCTTGATGCGGCCGAGGCCACTAAGGCCCGCACGGCCGCCCTGGAGGCGCGCGCCCAAAAATTAGCCGACCAATAGCCGCCGAATAACTATGCAAGCCGCCTACATCGTGCCCGCCACCGAGTGGGACAACCTCACCGCCCGCCTCGCCCGCCTCGAATCCGCCGAGGCCGCCCGCCAGGCCCCCGCGCCCCCGCCCGACGACGTGCTGACCACCGCCCAGGCCGCCGCTTATATCGGCCTGTCGGTCGATGCCCTGCTGCGGGCCCGCAAGGATGGCCGCCTGCCGGGCGTGCGCCTCAACGACCGCGACTGGGGCTTCCGCCGCTCCAGCCTCGACAAATACCCCCGCCGCTACGCGCGGGTCACCAACCCGGCCAGTTAGCCTCCCTGCCGCACCAACACTTTCCGCCACCTTCTCACGCCCACAGATTCATGAGTACCGAACTAGCCACTATCGTCGGGCCCCAAGCCCAGAAGTCCGTTATCCAGATTACCAGAGCCACCGTCAAAAAGCAGCTGCTGGCCGCCGAATTCACCGAACAGCTCGACCTCGAAAGCAACGCCCGCGAGTTCACCATGCAGGGCAAAGACCTCGTGCACCCCGACCTCGAAGCATGCTTTGCCCACCTCGTACCGCACTTCTGCCTACTGACCGAACAGCTCGAAGAAGGCCCCGGCTACTGGCCCGCCCAAGACCGGGACGACTTGCCCGCGCAGTTCGACAGCTACGGGGTAACCGGGCTGGTGCTCGGGGCGAAGAACGGCGTTACGCTGGTGGGCTTCCGCAAGCTCGAAAATGGCAAGGTGCTCAACCTAACCGCCCAGTACATCAGCTTCGCCGACCCCTCCGAACAGTTCGAGGAGTCCAACGCCTGGCAGTACGCCCACACCGAGAACCTGGAGCAGCTGGTAGAGGAAACGCTGGCCGAGGTGGAGTTGGCCCTGCGCGGCAAGTGCTCCGACGTGGGCCGCCAGCTACAGATGTTCGACGAGCCCCGCGAGATAGAGATGGGCGAGGCCACCGAGCCTCAGGTAGCCCCCGAAAAGCCCCGCAGCCGCAAAGCCAAAGCCACCCCCGCCACCGAGACCCCCAAGCCCGCTGGCCGGCCCCGCAAGAAGAAAGAGCCGGTAGGAGCTGAGCAAACAGAGGCAGCAGAATAACCCCGCGGCCCGCATGAACTACGTCAGCCATACCCGCGCCGCCCATCAGCAGCTTGCCAGTCAGGCTGACGCCCGCCCCCAGCACGTCAGCCTGTATTGGGCCCTATTCTTTGCCTGGAACGCCGCCCGGTTTCCAACTGCCATGCCACTCGACCGGGAGGCCCTGATGCGGGCCTCTCACATCGGCAATAAAGACACCCTGACCACCACGCTACAGACCCTCGACCGCTTCGGCCTGATAGCCTACCAGCCCAGCAAAGTCAACGGCGCAAGTCGGGTCGTCGTCGTCCGGTTCGACCAGGAGCATACCCCAGAAGTGGGGCAACCGCATACCCCAGAAGTGGGGGATGCTAAAACAGTCCAGCATACCCCAGAAGTGGGGCAACCGCATACCCCGGAACTGGGGGATGCTATGGGGGGAGCATACCCCAGTTCTGGGGGTACACTCCTTATAGTGAAAACAAGTTCTATAGATAAACATGATATAAACGTCGGCGGCGGCACGAAAAAAAACAGAAAGGAAGGGTGCGCAGACGACAGGCTTTCAGGTGCGGAAGTGCTCGACGAAAACGTCCCGCCCAGCGGTGCAGTACCGCAACCGCCTGATGGCCCAGGCACAGCCCCCAAAGAAAAAGTTGCGCCAAAAAGAAAAGGGGTACCGGAGCCGGCCACGGCTGACAACCTCAGGCGCAAGGCAACCAGCCGACAACGCAAGCCCGAGGTACGCTTTGCTGATTCTGAGCTGGCCACCTACGAACAGTTCGCCGCCGCCTTCGCCGGCACCGACTACGAGCTGGCCGACCTCCGATTTTACCACGAGAAAGTCAAGAACTGGCGTCAGCAGGGCGAGGAGCCCCGCCGCCGCGACTGGAAAGCAACTGCCACCCAATTCTTCCTCAACGATGCTCAGGATAACCGCCTCAAACTTGCCCCAGGTGTCCAACACCACAACGGCAGTAACGCGGCCTCAGGCCAGCCCGGAGGCCCAGCTGCTGAGTACCGTTCAAGCCGCTGGGATTAGGGAGCTGGCCCGTAGCACCACGCCCGCCATCCGCGAGATGATGGCCGACATGAGCCTGGGCCTCACCCGGGAAGTAGCCGTATCGGCCCCCAAAATATTCCAGCTGAAACGGGCCGTAGGGGAGCGCGACGTGGTAAAGCTGCTGGTGGCCGTGCTCCGCGCCTTCGTCGATAGCGTCCGGGCCCAGACCAAGCCCGACGCCGCCGACCTGATGGAAGCCGCCGAGTACTTCGCCCAGACCTACACCCACGACAGCATCAAGGACATCATGCTGGCCCTGAAAGAGGCCCGCACCGGCGGCACCCTCAAAACCTACTACAGCACGCTCGACGTGGCCGCCATCTACGAAATCATCAGCACCTACTTCGACAAAAAGGCCCTCTACCTCGAAAGTGCCCACCACGACCGCAAGGCTCAGGGCGCAGGTACCGAGTACGAGCAGGTGAAGCTGTTGGGAAGTGCCGCCCCGAAGATGCTCGATAACGTGGCCCAGCAGATACCCCAGGGCCACCCCAACGCCAGCAGCATCCGCCAGAAACTCAGCCTCATCAAAGCCCGGCTGAAGCGGGGTCTGCTAGACCCCGAGCAGGCCGAGCAGCAGCGCACCGACGCCCGCAACGCCACCCACCGCAAGCCCCGCCCCGACTGGCAACCCAACCCCGAGGCCCAGAAGGAAATCGACAAACGGCACCGCGCCGAAGACCGCCGCCTGGCCGAAAAGTACCGCACCCGAAGCTTATAGGCCATGAACACCATCCGCTACTACCGGGCCAGCTGCGGGAGCATCTACCGGGTAACCACCACCGAGGCCACCAGCCGCAACCCGGCCAACTACATGCAGGCCCGCAAGGGGCCGAAATGTAACGTGTTTAGTCCCGAGTACCACACCAGCGCCGAGGAAGTGGCCAAGTTGGTAGCCTTCCAATCATTCATCGAAATCCCGGCCCCATGAAGCCCACGCCCCAACTTCCTCTCGACTACGACCACGGCAACAAAGCCACCCAGCAGCTCACCGCCGCCATCCTGGCCTACCTCGATGCTCACGGTTTCGAAGCCTGGGGCCAGCCCAACCGGGGCGAGTACGACCCCAATACCGGCCGCTGGCGCCCTCACCCCAACAGCAGGCGGGGTGTGTCTGACATTCTGGGTTATCGTCGCTCTGACGGCAAGTTTCTGGCCTGCGAAGTCAAATTCGGCAAGGACCGCCTACGCGACGAGCAGATTGTATTTCTCAACCAGGTGAAAGCGGCCGGCGGGCTGGCCTTCGTGGCCCACACACTGGCCGGCTTTGTGGCCTCGTTCGAACGCCGCGGCCTGCACTTGGTGGCCACCTCCACCGACAGTAGTAGGCCTGCACCCCCATTATACCCAAAAATGCTGATAGGAGCCCCGATTACTGATGACGCCCAGGCCACATACAATAGCTCAACCAGTTAAGTGAAGCAGGTATTTGAATAGGGTTGTCTATATAAACCGGCTTGAACACCAAAGTGCTCCACCTGCTTTTGTAGTGATGCTTTTTCAACTATCTTTGTTACTTAAAGTCATCAAATATGCTAAAGTCTTCCAAGTTCAATAAACTGTTAAACCTGTACGACCTTACACAGGTGGAGCGGCATTTAGTACATGCTTACTTGAATAAAAGGCAACTCGAAATCGCCCAAAGCCAAATTCTGACAGAATATTTCGAAGGGTTTTCAGTGGAGCTTGGATTGCAAGATGAAATCAATAAGTGGGCACCCAATGATATAAAGGAGCTAGAAAGCTATCTGGAGCTAATCATACCAGTTGAGGACAGAAAGCTCAATGGAGCGTTCTTTACGCCATCATATATTGTAGATTATATCATTAGCGAGGTAAATCCTGGATACAATGATAGAAACCTTGACCCTAGTTGTGGAAGTGGCGCCTTTTTAGTTGGACTAGCGCGATACTACAAAGCGACTTTTGGCAAGTCAGTTAGGGGAGCTGTAATAGAGAATATTTATGGAGCAGATATTCTGGATTATAACATAGACAGAGCAAAAGTCCTACTGACACTATATGCTCTTGAAGAAGGTGAAATACTATTAAGTACAGACTTTAACTTATTCAATCATGATACATTGCGAGTTGATTGGAATTTGACATTCCATAATATTATTGGAAACCCTCCCTATGTCAAATTTCAAGATTTGTCAACTGAAAATAGGGGGTTTCTATCAAAAGGATGGGAAACGGTAAAAGGAGGAGCTTTCAATCTTTACTTCGCTTTTTTTGAATTAGGATATAAGCTTCTAACAGACGATGGAATACTAGCATTCATAACGCCTAATAATTATTTTACTTCGCTGGCTGGAGAGCAGCTACGGAGCTTTTTTGAACGCCATAGGTGTGTATATAAGGTGGTTGATTTTAGCCATAAAAAGGTGTTTGATGCACTTACCTATACAGCTATAACATTTCTAAATAAGAAGGTTAACGACTTGATTGCTTATGATAGATTGGATAAAAATCGAAGTCCCCAAATATTCCTCGGCGCACTTGATTCCTCAAATGTTGCATACGAATCGCTAGTAACAAAAAAATGGCGCTTGTTGAAAGGGTCAGAGGTGCAAGCAATTCATGCAATTGAAAACTCTGGCCTGCCACTAGGTAAATTATTTGATATAAATGTGGGGATAGCCACTTTAAAGGATGACGTTTTCTTTGTTGATGGGACTACCCTCGAAGACGAATTTTATTTAAAATCAACGCCGAATGGTCAGTATAAGATTGAAATAGCCATTACGAGGCCTGTTTATAAAATAAGTGACTTCAAAACCCAAGAGGATATTGACAATAATTCTCGAAAGGTGATATTTCCCTATAATGAGTTAAACGGCGGGGTGACCCCAATCTCCGAGGAGGAAATGGGTCAGCAATACCCTGAGTGCTACCGATATTTAAAATCTGAAGAAAAACAACTCTTAGCTCGGGATAAAGCTAAAGTTAAGTTCGACCCATTCTATGTCTGGGGGCGGACACAGGGACTTGTAAAAAAAGGGCTGAAAGTAGTAACACCTACTTTCAGCCAATTTCCGCGCTTCCTAAAAATTGAACAAAGTAATTCATACTTTACTAACGGATATGCTATATTCTTCAAGACTCAATCTATTTCTCTTTTTGCTAATAACGCGAATGAAATAGTACTCCCAGAAAACATAGATGTGCTCCAAAAATTACTAAATTCAGTTGTAATGGACTACTATGTGAAGAAAACTAGTGTATCTATTGACGGGGGTTACCCATGCTACCAAAAAAATTTCATTCAGAAGTTCTCAGTTCCAATATTCACTCAGGAGGAGATTATTGCAATTAGGAATGCACAAAAGCCTCAAGCTGATGCCATTTTCATACAGAAATATCAGCTGAATCTATTATTAGGAAATCTTGACTGATAGACACTCATCATATCAGCCGCAAAGCTCCCAAATGATAATGCTCCTAGGTTAACCGTTGAATTAGGCTCCAAAAAGCCATCTGCTATCAACTCAGCAGTTGTATTGTACAACTTTGGTACAGATGGCTCAAAGTCGACTACAAGTAGAGCAACACGCTCATATTTGTGGTGGTCGCCACTCATGCTAGTTCTGTCGTTCAAGGCTTGAAACGAGCGGATATACTTATCGATATGGACACTCTTTTTTTTAGGTGCCTCAAATCCAATTTGTTTGAGCTTAGTAGTTTTGGGGTCATATGGTTTGGCAATAATCATATAAACCTCACCAAGGACCATATTACCAGCTCTAAGGTGAAAATTGAGTGCTTCAGCGAAAGTTCTTTCGTAGAGCGTATCAAAATTCTTTGATATACTACTGAGCTGACTCCTCACATTTACTGATATGACCTGCTCAGTAAAACTGAGCCCGTATGGGTCCGTCTGACCAAATACATACGTGTTGTACTGCAAGACCTCGCTAGCCACGGTAATATTTCGAGGGACTATGCAAACGTCTTGATTTTTAGTTTTAAGCAATCCCGTAAGGGCTAGTTCTTTATCCTTGAGGACAGCTGGGGTAGTGAAAAGCCCAGCCTGACCAGGACCAGTTGCGCACCTTTGCAGGGCTTCAAGCTCTGGATTAATCAAGCTAGGGTGAACACCAATCCGCATGAATTCTGTTTTAACAGCATCATGTATTAGCTTAATGGGGCCTTGACTTCTAATTAGTTCGTTTTTGCCTTCTTCTCCTCTATTTTTAATTGCATTTTCAATATCTGTTTTAAATTTCAGGAGGGCTTGGTCAATAGTTCGTGATGTAAAAGCTTGTCCCGTATGATTAGCTATTAAATTTGGCATCGTTAAAGAAGTCGTTGAGGTTCATATTAAGGGCATTGGATATCTTCTCAATATTGACTATTGAGATATTACGCTGCCCTTTCTCAACACCTGCTATGTAGCTACGGTCTAAGTCGGCTTGATATGCTAAATCCTTCTGTGAGAGGTTAAGCTTGTCCCGTAATTCGCGAATTCGTTCGCCGATTTTCGCTCGTATATCCATGTGACAAAGCTGCCTCCAAAGCTTACTATAAGTCAAAGACTATAAGTAACAATCAGGTATTTATTAATAGCGCCAAAGAAGTATTTCTTACGGTTGGCGCTGATTAATAGATTGTTAGACCCCTAAACCAATAGGGGCGACAGCTGGCCCCGGTATTTATGCTGATGTAACGGACACTCGCTATTCGTAAATCTTACTGGGATTCTTGTCTATAAGCTCATTGGCTGCAGAATCGTACTCAACTGCATAAAGCCCAAATGCAAACAGCCCCGAACCTCACCGGCCGGGGCTGTTCTGTTTTAAGCGGGCACCGCGGCCCCTACAACGACTCCGCCGACGACCCGCCCATCAACTCCTTACGCTCCTGGGCCTCCTGGGCCTGCTCCCCCGGCTTCACCGCCGTACTCGACACCGCGGCCCCGATGCTGCCGGCCAGCACTAGGTAGCTCCCGAGCGTCACCAGCCCCGCGGGCAGCAGAGCCGGCGCCGACACCAGAACAGCGCCCACGGCCCCAATGGCCACCGAAACCGACCGGATTTTGCGAAAGAACCGGGGCGTGGGCAACGTCAGCCGGTCGGTAATACTGAGTTTGTTCGACATGGTAGGTAGAGAAAAAAGGTGAGAAATAGAGCCTATACCGGCCCGTTATTGTCCAGGCGGGCCAGAATCCGGTCGGCCCACTCGTTGCGCTTCTGCTGGTCTTTGGTGAAGTCGGTCAGCACCCGGGTCCGCTCATCCACCAGGGCCAGCGTCTTATCGATGTGGGTCAGCTTCTCGCTCAGTTTCATTACTAGCTCCAGCATTTCCTTGCGGATCTCGGTGCGCTGCTGCAGGGCCTCCGTCCGGATAGCCTCGGCCTGCTTACTCATCTCCAGCCGCAGCTTTTCTTCCCGGGCCACCGCCGAAACATGGTAGTCATCCACCCGCACGGCCAGGGCTTCGGCCTTCTGCTGGTTGGCCGTGCAGTTGGCCTTGAGTTCCTCCACCACTCGCCAGTTGCGCACGAAGTACAGCAGCACCGCCACCGCCCCGGCCACCACCGACGTGAGTACGCCCCAGTGCTCCAGCATGCTATTCATGGCCCGGCCCTCCCTTCACTGCCCCCGCGGGCACCTCGAAGTGGGGCCGGTCTAGCATCTTCCAGTCCCCGCCCCAGCGCACCCGCGCATCAGCCGCCTTCACCAACCGGGCAAACCTGCTCAGCAGCAGCGCCGACCACGACACCGACCCATCCGCCAGCACAAACGCCACGTCCAGCGCCGGGGTCGGCGGGCCCAGGTTGTGGTTCGACTGCCCCCCGCGTTTATAGGTCACCACCGGTCCCGGTTTCGTGCGCCCCTGCGCGTACAGCTCGTTTTGCCGCTCCGCACTCCGGTAACACTCCGTAATAATGGGCCGGCCCACCAGCCGCAGCACCGGGTCGCCCAGCCAGCGGGCCAGGGCGTGCGCGTAAGCGGCAGCTAGGTAGTCCACGGCTTCCGCCAGCCGGGCGGCCTCGCGGGTGGCCTGCCGGGAACTGAGCACCACGGCCCGGCGCGGAGGTAAATCAGCAGAAACAACTCGTTGCATAACTTGCTGTGTAAAATTATACGCATACTAAAGTAAGTAAAATAAGCAAATTGTATCAGCCCGCCGCCATTTCAGCCCCGATAGAAGTTGATTTTATCGGCCTATTACATTGCATTATTATCAGCTGGGCGCTGCCTTCGGCCCGTGCTGTCCAGGGGTCCGCTTCGCTTCCGTGCTGCGCACCGCTCCCTCCGGTCGCGCCCTTCCCATCACTAGCGCATCCCCCTGATTCAGTTGATCCTTCCGCCTCGATGCCGTTCCACGCTCCAGCCCAGGGCCCGCAAAAGGCCCCCGGCTGGAGCTACCGAAACCCACCGCCCCGGCCCGCCTCCCGCTGGTCGGCCAGCCTCAGCCCCCCGCACCGGCTATTGACTCTTGCGTTGCTGGTGCCGGCCGCTTCCCATAGGTCAGCCACCAGCCCCCCGATACTCCCCTCCGCCCGCCTCCCTCCGGTCGGCCGGCTTTAGCACCCAACCGGTCCTGACGCCAGCCGTCCGCACCGGCTTCCTCCGCCAATTCGCCAGGTCGCCGGCTCCTTCCAGTCGCCACCTCCCAAGCAAGCGTCGGCGGCCGCACCCACCCACCATGACCGCACCGCGGCTTGAAGCGGCCCCGGCGGCACACCTGTAGTATTCGGCCCCAGGGGTTACTCCGGTATTGGCCGCCGCCAGCCCGCGCCGCCCGCGGCCCCGGTTCCATCCGCCCCACCCGCCGCTCCCGATTCCTGGCGGCGCTATCATGCTCGGGCTACGCCCAGCATCCCGGTCTAAGGCCCGCTTCGCGGCTAGTGTGCGGCCTTCGGCGCGCACCGGGGGCCTCAAGGCCGGCCCCCGAACCCCCGGCCGAGGCATTCAAGGTGTTCTGTCGCCCGCCGGTCAGGTGGCCCGTCACGGTGTCAGCGGGGGGCAGGGGCCCCGTTCAGTCAGCCGGGCAGCGGTGGGGCCGGCAGCTGGCTTGCATCGCGTAGCCGGGCCGGTTGCGGGCGCTCGTCATCAGCTGGTGCCCGCGCTACAGGCCCAGGCCACCCGCCACCGGGGCCGCACCAGGGGCGGGGGCCACCAGCCACTCCATCACCACCCCCAGCCGGGCCGCCTTGCGGGCACTGTCCAGTGTGCCGGTACTCACGCCGTCCCAGCACACCAGCAGCAGGTCGGCGGCGGCCACCAGTAGCCCGTTGCGCACCAGCGGCGCGGCGGGGCCGTGGGCGCGGTAGTCGGGCCGGTACTCCACCAGCGGCACCCGGTTGCGCGTGGCCCAGCGGGCGGCCAGTTCATCAACCCCCGCAGCGCCCCCGCTTACTATTCCCGCCACCTCGCCGGCCCGGTGCAACGCATCCAGGCGGGCCAGCAGGGCCGGGCACTCGGCCAGGGCGCGGCTGCCTACTACGCCTATCTGCTTTTGCACATTTCCCATCCCACAATATACAACAATAATACCTATAATCATAGGTTTTTATTTCGTATAATATTACGTAAACATATATCTATTACCCACAATTATACGTATATTAGTATAAGCAATGGGGGAAAGGCCCCCGGCGCAATTGGCCTAACTCCTACACGCCATGTTCACCCCCCAGCAGTTTTCCCAGCTCGCCGCCGCCGCCTGGTCCGGCCCCGCCGCCATTGTGCAAGCCTCCGCCAGCAGCTGCCTGCTGGCCCAGAGCCATCTGGCGGTTTACTACTCGGTCACCTACACCGCCGCCGGGGTCATGTTCATGTCGCCGGTTTGCGGTACGTGCCCTTTCGAGGCCGTAGCCGCTGCCATAGCCGCCGCTGCTGCCGCAGGCGTTCCGGTTTGTCGCTACAAGGCCCAGCGTACCCTTGCCCGCACCGCCGCCGCCCTTTGCGGGGTGGCCGCCGCTCCTTCCTTCGCTTGCCGTGCCCGCCGCCACCGCGTAGCCCGCCGCCTCGCTCATGTGTAGCCCGTCCGCCCCCGCACCAGCACCGGCTCCCAGCAGCGGGGCCGGTACCTGGGCCGCCAGCTTGCAGGGCCTCAGCCCCCAGCAGCGCCTCGCCGCCTGCGCCGCCCGCCTCGAAGAGTTAGCCGCCCGGCCGCTCCTGTCCGAGCCCTTTATGCAGCCGCTGCTCACCGCTTGCGCCGCCCTTGCCGCAACCTCTCCCAGCCCTTTCAACTAGCCCCGCTATGCACCGCAAAATCAAAATCGAAACGCGCCACCGCCCGCGCCGCTGGGGCTTCGTGAGCACCGCCAAACTCCTGCTTTCCGGCCATTGGCTCCAGGCCGCCGGCTTCCAGCCCGGCACCGTCGCCCAGGTCGAGGTGCAGACCGGCCGGCTCATCATCACCCCCGCCGCAGTCCAGTAACCACCGGCCCGCGCCCCAGACTCGGCGGCGCGGGCCTCAAACTCCCCACATCATGCCCGCTACCAGCTACCAGCCCCAATTACTCGACCCTGCCAGCGCCGACCCCCATCCCGTCAGCCCCGCCAACGGCCGCAGCTTCCGCCTGGCCGAACTGTACCGGCTGCTCGATTGCCGGACTGTCGAAGTCGTGCGCCTCAGCAAAGACCTGATTCTGATAACCGACGAGGAAGGCAAGTTCCGCAACCCCGCTTACCTCAACCTGCTGGCTACTTACCTCTGGTACCAGTACCAGCCCACCGTGCGCGGCCAGGACTGCATCGTGGGCCGCGCTATCCTCTGCCACGACCGGCAATTCAAATAACCTACCAGGGGCCGGCCCCACCACGCTGGCCCCGCATCCACCCGCACCATGTCAAAAGTGAAAGAGCACACCGACGCCCTCGAAACGGCCATCGGCAACGCGGCCGAGTTTGCCGGATTCGCCACGGCGGCCGAGTACCTCCAGGATAGAGGCTTCAACGACCGCGGCCCCCGGTTCTTCGCCGTCGAAGTGCTGCATGAGCTACGCGCCGTCGGCTGGGAGCTGACGTTCCGCGCTGCCGAAGACGCCCACTAAAACGGCCACCGGGGTACCGCCGACAAGGGACCCCACCTTTTCACCCTCTTACCTCTTTTCGTTATGGCAACCGCCACCAAAACCAACCCCGCCGCCGCTAAGGCCGCCCCCGCCGCTGCGGCCGAAACCCTCACCCCAACCCGCGCCTACCTCACGGCCACGCTCGACGAGGACAGCGGCGAAGTCATCGAAACGCCCATGTTCCGCTACCTGCCCGGCCACCCCCGGCAGGTGCGCTTCGATGCCAAGGCCGGCCAGTTCAACGTCGGCGGCATCACGCCCCTGGGCCCCAAGCTGGCCTTTATCCCCGTCGCGCTGCGCATCTTCGAGGACGACATTCTGAATATGGGCCGCAAGACGTGGGCCGAGCTGTTTTTCGTCGACGCCGGCGGGGCCGTCTGCGCCGTGCTCTTTCACGGCTACTCGGTCGAGAACCTGCAGAAGCTCAACGCCGAGCTGTTCTATGACGACCTGCGGCTGGTGGACGTGGTGCTGACGGTGAAGGCCACCAAGAAGGAAAACAAGAAGGTGGGCGGCACCTACTACATCGCCGAGTTCGAGTACGTCCCCGCCGCCGAGGCCGAGGTAGCGGCCCGCCAGCAGTTCGCCGAGGACTTCCCGCTGTTCCGGGAGGAAACGCTGACCGGCACGGCCGACCTGCGCATCGTGCAGGGCTACCGGCTCCCCGAAGGCCGCGAGCCCCAGCCACAGCCCGCCCAGCTCGCCGCCGCCGAAGTCGTTTCCCAGTAGCCACCCGGCCCCCGACCCGCCGCCAGGGGAGGGGGCCACTTTTCCCACTACTATGTTCCGCAACCTTCACCACCACCCCGCCACCACCCAGGACCAGCACCGCGCCCTGCCTGCCATCAGCAACACCGACCTGAGCAACCTGGCCGCCGAGCTGTTAGGCCAGCCGCGTTTCCTCAACCAGGACGCGCTAACCTTCGGCTCCTATTTTCACTCGGCCATTCTGGAGCCCGACCAGTACCGGCAGGCCGGGCAGCTGTTGCCGCTGGGAAGGCAGGAACTCCAGTACCGGCAGGCCGGGCAACTGGCCGCCGCCATCCGCCGCCGCCGCTACCCGCGCCACGTCATCTACTCCAGCCGCGGCCAGGCCGAACAGACCTTCACCGCCATCCACCAGCCCACCGGCCTGCTCGTTAAAGTGCGCCCCGATCTGCTCATCGACAGCCCCAAGAAATTGCGCCGGACGGTGGTAGACTTCAAAACCACCAGCTGCCAGGACCTGACCCAGTTCCTCCAGACGGTGGAGAAGTACGGCTACGACCGCCAGGGCGCATTTTACGCCGACGTGCTAGGCGCCCAGCGCGTGGTGCTCATCGCCGTGCAGAAGCGCGCCCCCAAAGGCCAGCAGCCCGCCGTCTGGGTCCACGAGCTGACGCCGGCCCAGATGCAGCAGGGCCGTAAGAAGTACGGCAAGCTGCTGCGGTGCGCAGTTGGGTGACAAGACCGCAGCAGCTTGCCAACCATGGATAAACTGCCTATATGAATATATACCTGTTTCGCAAACGATGCGCTCTGGGCAACTATCATACGTCAGTCGGAATATTAAGAGCGGGCATGTCATAAAAAATTCATAACGAATATGGTTTTATTTCCAGTTATTTATACCAATAAAGCTATATTCGTGCATCGCTTCTGAACTTTATAACAAGCCGAATATGAAAACGACACTCGTCTGCTTTGTCTCGTTACTATTCTTCGCAAGCCCAGTGTTGGGTCAGAAGCGGGATAAGAATAAAACCCGCCATATGGGTACCTTCTTACTTGAGTCTCAATTCAAGGACTATATCCCAGTTTCACCTTTAGAGTATGAACAAAGTGTTGTTCTGTACAATGCGGCCACTTCAAAGTTCGATACTCTGTCTCTGAAAGTAATTGCATCTAATAGGAACATGGTGTTGCGGTTTATGCCCAATGAAGCTGTGTTCGCTACAGTCAGGAGAAATAGCAATGCAGCAGGTGTAAGCTATGGTCCGGCTTCCATCACAGCGGAGTCAGGTTCCTACACTGTCACTTTGGACTACTGCAAATTCTCTACTCTGAAGGTGATGATGACTAATGGCACATGCGGGGGCTTCGCTAAAGTTGGTGTAGGTATGAGAATAACAGCTCAGATTACCACTTTTGAGGCGGGCGTAGATGTCAGCTCTCTAATTGGACTAGGTGTTGCTGCCAAAACTGGCCAGTTGCAAGGTCAATTAAGCGTTGACATTATTGGGATGGAATCAGGACAGATTACAGATTTGATAACATTACCTGTAGATATAAGCGACGCCTCAATACAGACTGCTCTGCAGTCACTCTCTGCAATAAAATCTAAGATTTATGATGATAAAACGCAGCTTTTCCCCCAAATAATAGCTATCAAAAAGGCGAACGATACTAGTTCTAATTGCTCAGTTTTTGATATTCTCTCCACGATTGAACAGCCAACTAAGACCGCAATTCAACGACAACAACAACAACAACAACAACAACAACAACAACAACAACAACAACAACAACAACAGTTACAACAGCAAAAGCTGTAACAGTTGTACTAGATGCTTCAGTGTGTTAGGCTTCGTTAAACAAATCAAAAGGGCCAGTACCGTTTCCGGCACTGGCCCTTTGCCAATAGCTGATAGCTAAACCCGGTGCCCTTACGCCAACACCAACGTCCGCTCCACCCGCACCTGCTCATTGGCCGAATCAGTAAAGACGAACTGCACCCGCTGCCCGGCCGTGGCGTTGTTGAACGTGAACGACATCTCATCTCCATTGCGGAAGTCGTAGGCATAAGGCGCGAAGTCGTTGACCAGGTGGTAGCCGCCCGAGGGCGCGCTGGCCTGCACCACAATAGTGAAGTTGCCGCCGCCTACGTCCTGGGCCCGCAACTGGCTGATGGCAATGCCCGACCCGGTTTCGGCTGGCTGCAAAGCCGCCGGGGGCGGCGTCAGAATGACAATCGGCGGCGTGGGCACCGTTTCCCCGAACAGCGCCTCCGGTGCCAGCGGCTGCCCGCCGTTGCCGTCGGGCGTGGGGTTAAAGAGCTGGACTTCCTCGCCCGGCGTACTCTCGCCCAGGAAGGTGCTCAGCTGCTGGGCTAGGCCGGCCGCCCGCAGCGAATGCACCAGCAGCGTTTCGGTGGAAAGATCCACCCCGTAGAGCAGGTTAATCCGGTTAGTCCGCTCGCGGGCGTCGAAGGCCCCGGCCAGGGCGGCCGTCAGCTGCCCGGCGGCCTTGCGGGCGCGGGCATCAAAGCGGGCCCGGAGCCGGATAGCGTCTTTCGTGCGCTTGTCGGCCTGTTTCTGATAAGCACTTTTAGGCATGGTCGTAGAAGTTTAGAAAGGAAAAATGCAAGTAGGCGGACAATTCAGGGCGGTAGCGTTGCTGGTATTCAGCGCCTACTCAGCTCCTATACAGCTCCCAGGCTTGTCTCGTCAGCCGCAACCGGCCGGAATGCAAAACCGCCCCGGCCAGCTACAGCCAGACCGGGGCGGCGTTGCGCACCATTGCTTAGGCCACCTGGACCTGCGTCGTCGCCGAAGCGTCCGAGCCGTCGGCGCGGTAGGCAAAGGCCAGCACCATCAGGTCGGCGGGCTGCACGCCAACCAGCGTATCATCCTCCAACTCGATGCTGCCATCCCCCCGGCCGGTCTCCTCGTCGGCGGCGGCCACCACCCGGCCCGTGGCCTTATTGATGACCACGGCCTTCACGGCGTCGGTATCCAGGGCCGAGTTGCCGTTGCTGTTGTCGAAGTAGCTTACCTTGACCTTGCCCAGCGCTGGGTCGAGCACGGCCGCCACCCGGGAGAGCGGTTCCACGTTGCCCCCCGAGAGCACTAGTTTGGTGTAGTCCACCGAGGCCACCCCCAGCGCATCAGCCGACGTGTTGTAGAAGTTCTGCTGAATGAAGCGGTTGTAAGCTGACACCGAACCCTGGGGCATCAGGCCCTTGCGGATCGGGATGCTGAGGGCGCGGAACAGGTCGGCCAGCTTCTTGAAGCGGCTGCGCGTGTTCTGCTGGGCGGGCGTGCTGCTGTTGTTGCTGCCCACCTTCTGGCGCATGATGTTGAGGCCCCCGCGCGAGGCGAAGGTGATGCCCCCCGCACTACCTTCGATAGTGCCGAGTACGGAACGAATACGTGCCATGGTAAAAGGGAAAAAGAGGGTTGAAAGGAGAAAACCGGTCCGGCTGTTTCATTCGCGGAGCTACCAGGCACAGCCACGCCAGGCACTCGCTTTTTCCTGTTTGTTGAAGGCCCGCCAGATTCCCGGCCGCACCACCTTGGCAGCCCCGCACCGCCACAGCCCGCGCCGCTGGCGCTGGGCCAGCTCCTGCAGCCCGGCCAGCGCTGGCACTGCTTGCCCCGGCTCGTAAGCCCAGGCCCACCCGCGCACCACCACTAGGCTATCCAACCGCAGCCACCGCCGCCTGAATGGCCCGGCCAGCGGCCCGGCACTCATCCCAACGCGTAGGCTGGTCAGCGTCCGGCCATAACTATCCTGCCCCAACCGCTCGACTTCTAGTACCCGGCCAATGAGCAACCGGGCCACCGAGTCGGCGGCCTGCTTGCCGAAGGGCTGGCTCAGCTCCGGCGCGTCCACGCCCGGTAGGCGCACCCGCACCAGCCCGGCGGGCAGCAGCACCTCGTAGGTGTCGGCGTCCAGCACCCGGCGCACAGTGCCATATTCCGGCCCGGTGCCCCGCCGCGGAGCCGCCGGCACGGGCTTCGGGGCGGCGCCCACGGGTACCGCCACCGCGCGCACCGTCTGGGCCGGCGCGGGCAGGCTGGTAGTCAGCAGTAGGTAGGCCGTAAATAGTGAAATCAGCTGCATAGGCCGAACTTACCTCCGTACGGCGCGGGTTCGTATCTTCATAATCCGATAGTATCCCACAATACCCGTTATGCCCCAGGTCTGTGTATTTCCCAAGGACGTGGCCTCGCTCACCGGCCACAGCTACGACGGCGCCAAGCGCCTGCTCCAACGCCTGCGCCGCCAGTTGGGCAAGCCCGCAGGCTCCTACGTGTCGGTGGGCGAGTTCTGCCGCTTCACCGGTCTGCCCGAGCAGGAGGTAGCCGCCGCCCTGCGCTGATTTTATCCTTACCCATCCGATGCTGCCCGCCTTTCGCCCCCTGCTGCTCACCATCCTGCTGGCCCTGCTGCCGCTTCTGGTAGGGTTTGCCGTCAATGCGGCCGCCCCGCACCCGCCCACGGCGGCGCTGGTGGCCGGCCGTTGCACCCGCTACTGCCACGACCACGCCTGCCCGCACACCACACTGGCCACCAGCCCGGCCTACTACCGGCTGCGCCCGCTCTACGGGCTCACCATCCGGGCACTGTCGGCCGGCGGGGGCGGGACGGCCTACGTGATAGCCAACCTGCTCGTGTACTTGGTGGTTATCCCGTTGTTGCTGCTGCGCCTGACCTACGCCGTACTGCGCGACGCGCTGCTGCTGCGCCGCCTGCCTACCGCCCCGATTAATGACTAGCGCCGTGTTTTCTCTAATCTTGCGCCTGGGCCGGCTGGCCTACTGGTACTGCGTCGACTTCATGGTGAACCTGGCCGACCTCACCGGCATGAGCTACCCCGAGGCTAACACCTGGGTGCTGCTGCTGCTCATCCCCGGGCTGCTGGTGTTGCTGCTGCTGGTGCGCGCGTGGCAGCGCCGCCGCCTGCGTCAGTTGCGCTAACTGCTTACCCACCGCCCACGAAAACGGCCCACCACACCGGCGGGCCGCATCGTTGTCGTATAGTGGGCCCCTTTTAAGCCGCTGACGGCTCCACGGCGCAAATCTGGCTGTCCAGGCCTGCGGAGCTGTCCGTAACCGCCTCACCGTCCCAGATCCGCCGCATCGTCTGGTGCTGAAAGTCCTCAATAATCTTGGCGTAAATCAGCGTGGTCTGAATTTTCTTGTGGCCCAGCACCTTCTGCAGCACTTCCACCGGCATACCGCGCAGCAGGCTTTGGGTAGCGAAGGTGTGGCGGGCCGTGTGCATGGTCACCAGCTCACAGGTCGGCACCGCTGAGCGCGAAATCCCCCCATTGCCCGTACTCACCAGGTCGGCGGCTCTGGTCAGGCCCGCCAGCCGGGCCACCCGCTTTAGGTACTTATTCATCACCTGGTTGGGATGCACCGGCAACAGGCGCAGCTGCTCCGGGTCGGCATACTGATCGAGGATGGCCGAGGCCGCCGCGCTCAGGTAGATACTCACCCCGGCCCGCGTCTTGCTCTGCACCAGCCGCAGCAGCCGCCCCCCGTTCCACTCCTGCAGGTTGCCCGCGTGCAGCGCCGACACATCGGAGTAACGCAGCCCCGTGTAGCAGCAGAACAGAAACACGTCCCGCGTGGCCACCAGGTTGGCCGGCAGCATCGCCGAAGCCAGCGCCTCCAAATCAGCCGCCGACAAGTACAGCTTCGGCGTGTCGGCCGGCTTGGCCACCAGCTTGCGCAACTCAATCCCCACGGCCACGCCCCGCTCGTCTCGCAGAAACCGCAGGAATGATTTCAGGTCCTTCACCGCCGTATAAATGCTGTTGGGCGCCAGGGCCCGCACTTCCCGCAGGTAGCTGAGCAGCGCATCGTGCCGGGCCAGGTCGTAGGTTACGGGGTCCAGGAAGGCCCCGCTGTAGGCCTCGAAATCCGTAAACCAGTTGCGAGCCACCAGGTGCTGGCGCAGCGTTTCCCGCGAGTAGCCCCGCGCCCGCATGGCCTGCCGGTACTGCTCGTAGAGCCCGTACACCGACGCCGCTTCGGGCGGGGCCGGCGCCAGCTGCGGACGCAACACCAGCCGCAGGCCGGTCAGCGTGGGCACTTCACCCACCGCCCGCAGCTTGCGCCACCACGCCAGTACGTTGTCGGCCAACAGCTTCAACCCGTCATTGGCATCTTCGAACAGGGGGTAGGAGCTGCGAAACTTCTGCTTGTCGATATTCCAGTCGGCTGGCCGGCACATTTCCCCGGTTCCACACTTGAGGCGGACACTATCGAAATACACTACTAAATGCACCGGACAGAGGCCAGCCTTGTTTTTCTTGTCGGTGCGAAGGACAAACTGAGTCACCATAAACGGGGGGCGTTATGGGGGGCGTTGCTCCCCCCAGGAGTTGAAGGATTCGCACCAGGAGAGACCGAGACCCCTAGACGCAAAAAACCCGGAAAACGCCTTTCTCGGTGCGAGAAAGCATTTTCCGGGTGCTTCGGTAGGGATAATATGAGCCTCCTGTCGGGATCGAACCAACGACCTACTGATTACAAGTCAGTTGCTCTACCAGCTGAGCTAAGGAGGCGGGGAAGTGGCACAAAAGTAGGCGGCCGGAGGGAAGGAGCCAAACTATCGGGTGGATTTTTCGCCGCCTAAAAACTAACTGGTTGAATTTCCGCTAACTAAAAACGTCCTCCTGCGCTAAGCAGGAGGACGTTTTTAGTTAGCATCCGGAGCCGCTTAGCTGCGAACAGCGCGCAACTGACGCTTCAGGCCGTCGATGCGGGCTTCGGCTTCGTCGATGCGGCCCTGGTACTCCTCGCGGAGCTGGTTGGCATTCTTGGAACGGGCGAAGAACTCCAGGTTCGTTTTGAGCGTCGAAATATCGTTTTCCAGCTCATTGATTTCCCGGCGCAACGTCTGTTCCTTCTTGTAGAGTAGTTGCTGCGAGTCGGGGGAAGCCTTTAGGCGCTCAACTTGCAGGCTGAACAGCAGGTCGGTGCGGTCGGCGTAGGAGAGGCCAGGTACCTGGGTGAGGTACTGGTCCATGAGGGCCTGGAACCGTTCCTCGGCCTGGTGGCCGCCGTGTGCGGTGGTCCCGTCGAAGGCGCGCCACTCGGCTACCTGCTGGCGGAACCCTTCGAGCGAGCCGGGCTGATCGGCGGAGAGGGTGGCTACGGTTTCGGTGACCTGGCTCAGGTGCTGGGTCTGCTCCTGGCTGAGCTGCTGGGACTTCTGCTCGCGCTGGCGACCTTCCTCTTTCTTGCGGTCAAAGAAGGCGTCGCAGGCGGTGCGGAAGCGGTGCCAGACCTTGTCCGACTGCTTCTCGGGCACCCGGCCAATCAGCTTCCAGTCCTTTTGCAGGCGGATAACGGTCTGGCGGGCCTCCTCCCAATCGGGACTTTGCAGGGCGGCCTCGGCTTGCTCGCAGAGGTCGATTTTGCGCTTGAGGTTGGTACTTTTCTCCTCGTCGAGAGCCTTGAAGAACTGGTTCTTCTTCTGGAAAAAGCCCTTGTAGGCTCCCCAGAACTGCTTGTTCATCTGCTCAGCCTTGTCGCGGGGCACGAGGCCGGCGGCGTCCCAGGCTTCCTTGAGCTTCTGGAGCTCGTCGGTTTTGGCGCGCCACTCGTTCACGCGCTCCGTCTCGAAGTCGCCGAAGGGCAGCAGTTGGGCCAACAACTCCGTTTTGCGCGTCAGGTTCGCGTTTTCCTGGCCCTGGCGGGCCGAGAGGAACTCCTGCTTGCGGGCATGCACCTGCTCGGAGGCCTGCAAAAACCGCTGCCAGAGCGTTTCGCGCTGCTCGTTGGGCACGGGGCCGATGTGCTTCCACTCCTCGTGGAGCTGGCGCAGCTCCTGCAGGGCCTTATTGATGCTGCTCTGCTGGGCCAGGGCCTCGGCCCGGACGATGAGGACCTCCTTGGCTTCCTGGTTGCGGCGACGGTCCAGCTCCTTCATCTCGAAGAAGAGGCCGCGGTTGTTGTAATAGATGTCGAGCAGGGCGTGGTAGCTGTTCCAGAGCTCCTGGGCGTCCTGCTGGGGCACGGGGCCGGTGGCCTTCCAGTCGTTTTGCAGGGCCTTGATGCGGGCCGAGCTGTCCTTGGTTTCGGCTGATTCCACCAGCTGGCGCAGCTGGGAGAGCAGGTATTGCTTGTGGGCCAGGTTCTTGCCGCGCTGCTCGTCCTCGGCTTTGGCGTCGCGGACCCGGGAGTCGCGGAATTCCTGGTAGGCTTTGGCCAGCTCGGCGTGGCCCTCGGGACCGGCGTAGGAGAATTCTTCCTCCGCGCCGCCGGCCTCCGTGAACTGCTGGCGGCTGCTGGTGCGCCCGGCTTTGGTGGCGGCATCGTAGCGGCGGTAGAAATCGGAAATGGACTTGCGGTTCTTGCGGGCCTGGGGGTGGCGCAGCAACTCCAGCAAATGGGCGGCCTGGGCGGGCAGGTCGAGGCTGTCGAAATCAACGGCCGGGGCGGCGGGCTGCCTGGCGGGCGCGGCCTCTGGGGCCGCGTCAGTAGTAGCGGCTTCATCGGAAGACGTATGCAGAGAACCCACGGTGGGCGCGTTTTCCAGGGCCTCGGCCACGGTTTCGGTGGGCGCTACTTCTATAACCGGCGTTACGTGCGGGGCTTCGGCCTCCGGCGGCTCGGGAGCGGCGGCGGGCTGCACTGCAGGGGCCGCTTCAATTTCGCCATGGGGAATGGTGTCGTAGTGGGCCATGGCCCGGGCTTCGCCGGCTGAATGCACTTCAGGCGCGGCCGGGTTCTCGGGCAGATGAGTGGCCGATTCCATCAGGGCATTGGCTTCGGTCGAGCCAGACTCGGGCGTGGTTGCTTCGGTGGTTTCAGCGTCCGGCTCGGCCGTGCCGGCCCCGGCGGGCTGGTTGGCGGGTAGGGGCGGGGTGCCCTGGCCAGGGCGCTCGGTCACGTCATCGGCGGTCGGGGCGGCCGGGCGGGCACTGAGTTCGGCCAGGCGGCGCTCCAGAATCTGCTGGGGCGACTCCGCCGGGGCGTTGGAATCCGTGGCGTTGGGGGTCGGTTGGTCGGGTTGCATACGAATCAGAAAGGAAGACCCCGCGGCGGCGGGGTACTGGATGAGGCGTTAGTTCAGGCGCGGGTCGGTGGGGTAGTTGGACAACATCCGGTAGCGGCCGCCCTTTTCCCGCAGGATGGCCTGCCAGAAGGCATCGGTAGTCAAAGTAAACACTTTCGCGGCAGCATTGGGGTGTACAATCCAGACATTTTCCCGCACTTCCTGCGCCAACTGGCCCGTTGTCCAGCCCGAATAGCCCACGTACAGGCGCACCTGATCGGGGGAAAGCTGGCCCTGAAGCAGTTGCTCCAGCAGCCGGCCGAAGTCGCCGCCCCAGGCCACCGAGTCGCCCAGCGCCACGGCCTGGGGCAGGTCGGGGAGCTGGTGCAGGAAGTGGAGCGTGTCGGGCTGCACGGGGCCGCCAATGCCCAGGGGCGTGGCCGCCGCGGGCAGGGCCGCGCCGCCGGGCAGTTCCAGCACGTCGCTGAGCTGGAGGTTGGCGGGGCGGTTGAGCACCAGGCCAAACGAGCCTTTCTGCTCCGAATGCGCGCAGAGCAGCACTACGGTGCGCTCAAAGTTGGGGTCGTTGAGAAAGGGCTGGGAAATGAGCAGACTACCAGGACGAAGACGCGGCATGGGTCAGGCGGGTTTTGGTGAGCGAAGCCCCGCCCGGCCCGCCCGGGGGAGCAGCAAGGTCGGAAAAGATTCGGATTGACTTCGTTGCCTTTGCCTACGTTGGCCAGGGGGGGGCGGGTTCCCGGGCCGCCCGCATTGTGCTACCTTTGGCGGCCCGGAGCTACCAGCGCAAAGCCGGCAGTTGGCTGAACATGCTGCCTGAACATGCTGCCTGAACATGCTGCCTGAACATGCTGCCTGAACATGCTGCCTGAACATGCGTGCGACTTGCGGCTTGTAGCTGAAAGCCTGTAGCTCCTTGATTAAGCTTCCTTCCGACCATGAACGACCAGCAACTGGCCGATTTGCGCCAGACCTACTCCCAGCGCACGCTCACCGAAGCCGACGTGCTGCCCGATCCGGTGGCCCAGTTCCGGCGCTGGCTCGATGAGGCCCTCGCCGCCCGCCTCGACGAGCCCACGGCCATGACCCTGGCCACCGTGGACCAGGCCGGGCAGCCCGCCGCCCGCATTGTGCTGCTCAAAGGCCTGCCCCACAACGAAGGCTTCCTGTTTTTTACGAATTACGACTCGCGCAAGGGCCGGGAGCTGGCCACCAGTCCGCTGGCGGCGCTCACCTTTTTCTGGCCGGGCCTGGAGCGGCAGGTGCGCGTGGAGGGCCGGGTAGAAAAAGTGCCGGAGTCGGATTCCACCACCTATTTCCAGAGCCGCCCCCGCAGCAGCCAGATCGGGGCCTGGGCCTCGCCCCAGAGCCAGCCCATTGCCAGCCGCGACTACCTGGAGCAGCGCGAGCAGCAGGTGGCCGCCCGTTTTGCGGACCAGCAGCCCCTGCCGCGGCCCGAGTTCTGGGGCGGCTACCTGCTGCGCCCCCACCGGGTGGAGTTCTGGCAGGGCCGCCCTTCGCGCCTCCACGACCGGATTGTGTACGAGCACACCGGGGCCGCCTGGAACCGCCACCGCCTGGCTCCCTAGCGCTGCGCGCAATTAGAAAGTAAAAGGGAAACATATGGAAAGCCCGTCTACCTGTTTGGGGGTAGAAAAATTTACGAGTCGGTTTTATGGTGAGTCAGACCAGTGCAGAATTTTTAATTTTTCACGTTTAAATTTTAACTCCTTTTCTCCTCTTGGCCGAAATTCAACCTCTGCGGGGCTGGCGGTATAGCCCCGAGCTTAGCCAGCGGATTGACCAGTACGTGTCGCCGCTTTTCGATGTGGTGTCGCCCCGGCAACGGGAGGCCCTCTACCAGAACCCGCTCAACAGTATCCACCTCTCGGTGCCCCGGGGCGAGGACCCGGCCGGCGCGGCGCTGGCCCGCCTGCAACAGTGGCAGCAGCAGGGCATCCTGCGCCAGGACGAGTTGCCGGGCATCTACGCCTACTACCAGTATTTCCGGTTGCCCGGCAGCGCCCGCGAATACTGCCGCAAGGGCTTTATGTGCCACATCCGGGCTTCCGACTGGGCCGAGAACGTGGTGCTGCGCCACGAAAACACGCTGCCCGCCGCCGTCAACGACCGGGCCGAGCTGCTGGCCCGCACCGAGTTTGAAAGCAGCGCCACCCACGGCCTCTACCGCGACGATACCTTCGAGCTGGAGCGCTACCTCGATGAGGCCATGCTGAACCCGCTCTACGAAACGGCGGAGGACTACCAGGGGGCCCGCGACGTGCTGGCCGTGATTCAGGATGCGCGCGTGATCCGGCGGTTTCAGCAGGTGCTGGCGGGGCGGGAAGTGATTCTGGCCGACGGCCACCACCGCTACGAGGGCTCGTTGGCGTATCGGCAGGCCCGCCGGGCGGCGGCCGGGACGGCCTACACGGGCCAGGAAGCCTGGAACTACCACCTGATGTACCTGACCAACGCCGCCGCCGACGACCTGCGGATTCTGCCCACCCACCGCCTGCTGCTGGAACTGCCCGGCATCGGTGGGCCGGCCGAGCTGCTGGCCCGGCTGGCCCCGTACTTCACGGTGCTGCCGCTGGAGGACCCCTACGGCCTGCCCGAACGCATTGCCGGCAAACCCTGGGCTTTCGGGCTGTACCTGGGCGAAGGGGAGGTGTACAAAATCCGCCTCCGGCCCGAAGTGCACACCCAACTCGACTGGCTGACGACGCCCGAGGTGAAGGCCCTCGACCTGACGGTGCTGCACTACTTCGTGCTGGAGCGGGTGCTGGGCGTTGCGGGTCCCGAGGCCCAGCGCCAGTGGCCCGGCGTGGCCTACGTGCGCAACTTCCCCGAGTGCCTGACGCGCGTGGACCGGGGCGAGGCCCGAGCGGCCTTCATCACCAACGAGGTGAGTATGGCCGAGGTGGAGCGCGTGTGCCATTCGGGGGCCGTGATGCCGCCCAAGTCCACGTTCTTCTACCCCAAAACCATCGGCGGGTTCCTGTTTGCCAGCATCAGCGAGGCCGAAACCACGGCCCCGTTCTCCTCCGTTTTTCACTCCTAACCCCGGCATCGGCCCGGCGCGTTGCGCGCGCGGCCGGCCGGCCGGCTTTTTTGCCTATGACCCCAACGAATGCGGCCGGCCGGCCCCGGCTGGTACTCGCCTCCGGCTCGCCCCGCCGCCACCAGTTGCTCACCGACCTGGGCCTGCGCTACGAAGTGCGCCTGCGCGAGGTGGACGAATCCTTCCCCGCCCGCCTGCGCCGGGCCGAAGTAGCCGAGTACCTGGCCGCCCACAAAGCGGCCGCCTACGCCCCCGACCTAGCCGCCGATGAGCTAGTGCTCACCGCCGATACCATCGTGTGCCTCGACGAGGACGTGCTCAACAAGCCCGCCGACGAAGCGGAAGCCGTGGCCATGCTCCAACGCCTGCAGGGCCGTGCCCACGAGGTGTACACCGGCGTGTGCCTGCGCCACGCCGATGGCCGCCAGGTGGTGTTCTCCGACGTGACCCGGGTGCACTTCCGGGCGCTTTCCACCGCCGAAATCGAGCATTACGTCCGCCAGTACCAGCCCCTCGACAAAGCCGGGGCCTACGGCGCTCAGGACTGGATCGGGATGGTGGCCGTAACGCGCTTGGAAGGCTCCTACTTCAACGTGATGGGCCTGCCCGTGCACCGCGTCTGGGAAGAGTTGGCCAAACTGGGCGCGGTAGGCGTGTAGTTCGCCAGAGGCCAGTCAGTAAAAACAACGTCATTCCGGGCAGTGCCCGGAATGACGTTGTTTTTACTGACTGATTTTCTTGTGGAGGCCGTTTACTGGGCCTCGAGGCGGCGCAGCAGGTCCTGCTGCACGGCCTGCCACTGGGGCAGCTGGCCCGAGGTCTGCCACAGTTCCTGAAGCTCCGACTTGGCGGATTGCGCCAGCGCGGCGCGCACGGCCCGGCGGGCCAGGTCGGTGAGTTCGTCATCATCGCTCACGTCCAACTCGTCGGTGAGGGCTAGCTGGTCGGCGGGAAAATCGGGGGCCGGGCTGCCCAGCCACGCCGCCACAATTTCGGCGGCGATCAGGGCCACGGCAGCGGCATCCCGCTCCAGGTAGTTTTCCTCCTCGGCAGCCGTTATCAGGGCTTCCAACAGCTGTACTTCGCTGGGGTCATCGGCAAAGTCGGCCAGGAAATCCGCCGCGTCATCGTTATCAAAGTTGTACAAAGCCATCTACGGGTTCGGGGTTGGGGGAGTCAGGAAGGGCAGATCGGATAGAAACGAATCCGGAAAACCAAAGGTAGTGGTTCCCGCTTTCCTGGTCCTGCTGCCGTACTTGCTCCCTACTCACTCAGCGGCAGCTCCGGTAGCGGCTGGTGGGGGCGGGCGTAGCCGTAGCGGGCCACGGGCCGGGCTTCGTAGTACGTATCGAGGCCGCTCAGGGCCACGGTGCCGGCGGCGGTGAGGTCGAGCGAGCCATCGGTGCGCAGCACGCCGGACGCATCGGGCAGGTACAGATGCGCCACCTGCCCGATGAGCAGCACCGTGCCGTTGGCCTCAATGGGCACTTGCTGCACCAGCTGCAACCCGATTTTTAGCCGGCTCTCCCGCACGTAAGGGGCCGGGAAGTCATCAAGGTACTGCTCCGTCAGGCCGGTGGCCGCAAACTCAGAAACCTCCCGGGGGAAATTGGCGGAGGTGAGGTGGGCGGCGCGGGCGATGCCGGCGTGCACGTGGTTGAGGGTGTAGGTGCCGCCGGCCCGGATGTTGTCGTAGGAGTGGCGCTCCACCGAGGGCGGCCGCATCACCAGGCCCAGCAGGGGCGGGTTGGAACCCAGGTGCACCACCGAGCTGATAACGGCCAGGTTGCTCTGTCCGGCGGCCCCCACGGTGCCCAGCAGATTAACCGGCTTGAAGCCCGTAATGGCGTTGATGAGGTTGAGCCGGTACACCTTCCCGAATTGGCGGATGTCGTCGGCGGTAAAATGAGGCATAGCGGCGGGTGGCGTGAAAAGATGGGGGAGATTAACCACCACCGGCCACGAAAGGTTATCTCTGCATGATTTCGCCGGCGCGATTAATAAAACATAAATCACTTCGCTAATTACCCCAAAAGGCTCCGCCGCTCTAATTAAATTAAAGCGGCGGAGCCTTTTGGATAATTAGCGAAGTCCGTATTACGGCATCAATACGCTGTCGATTACATGAATTACGCCGTTGCTCTGCATCACGTCGTAAGTCGAAATAGTGGATACGTTGCCCTTCTCATCTTTGAGAACAACATTCTTGGGGCCGTTCATCATGGCCTTCAGCGTACCCCCGCTCACGGTTTTGAGCGTTGCGGTGCCTTTGCCGGCCTTGATGGCGGCCATAATCTTATCGGCCGTCATGTTGCCGGCCACCACGTGGTAGGTCAGGATTTTGGTGAGCGTGGCTTTGTTTTCGGGCTTGACCAGCGTTTCCACGGTGCCGGCAGGTAGCTTGGCAAAGGCCGCGTCGGTGGGAGCAAATACCGTGAAAGGGCCTTTGCTTTGCAGAGTTTCAACCAGGCCGGCGGCTTTCACGGCCGCTACCAGGGTTTTGTGGTCCTTGGAGTTGACCGCGTTTTCGACGATGTTCTTGTTGGGGTACATGGCCTCGCCGCCCACCATTACGGTATTGGGTGCCATCTTGGCCTGGGCCGAAGCGGTAGAAGCGGAAGCGGCACCGAGCAGGGCCACGAAAGTGAGGGAAAACAGGTGCTTTTTCATCGGAAATAGAAGGGAGTTGAAGGAAAGTCAGGAACTTATTTGCCCTCACTTACGCCACCATATTCCCCTCCGGATTCACCCCTGCCTGAAAATAATTCTGCGCCTCATGCAATAGCGGAGTTAATAAATTGACCCAGCGGGTTTTTAGGATAAAAAAGCAGGTTGCCCGTTGGTGATAAAGCCGGTGGTCATGCGGGATAAAAGCTGAATTTATTTGCCCTCATTCGAACAAAACGGCGGCCAGCCGGGCATCCCGCTTATATATATCCGGTAAGAAAACCAGCCGTCCGTTGTCCGTTTCGCAGGTATAATACCGCAGGTAGATGGGCAGGCTGCGCTGTAACTCGAACGTTTGCTTCTGGTGGGCTTTCACGCTTTGGTAGAGCCCCGTCAGCTCCCGGGCCCGACCTTCCCGGCGGAGCAGGTAGTCGGCCAGCCGGAAGGGGTTTTCCACTCGCACGCAACCGTGGCTGAGGGCGCGCCGGGGCTGAGTGAAAGCGCCGCGGGCGGGCGTATCGTGCAGAAATACGGTGTGCTGGTTGGGGAAGTAGAACACCACGCTGCCCAGGGCGTTGAAGGAGCCCGCCCGCTGCCGGATGGCGTACACGAAGGTTTCGGGCGTGATTTTCTTCCAGTTGATGTCCCAGGGATTCACCAGCCGGTTGCGGCCGTCGTAGAGGCGGTAATGGTGGTCGTAGAGGTAGCCGGGGTCGCGCTGGAGCTCCGGCAGAAACTCCCCCACGGCAATACTATAAGGTACCCGCCACTCGGGCGCCACCACAAACACCACTACCTGGCTGCTGAGCACGGGCGTGGCGAATTCGGGTTTGCCCACAATCACCCGCTGGGTGAGCACCACCTGGCTGCCGCGCACGAGCTGGAGGCGGTAGGCGGGAATGTTGACGACGGCGTACTCGGAGTCGGCGGGGGCGTTCCAGCGCAGGCGCTCCAGGTTCAGGGCCACCCGCCGAAATCCGGCCGTCGTGTCCTGCATCAGCCGGGCCGAATCCAGGGGCGAGGCGTGCAGGGTCCGGACCCAGGCCGTCTGGAGCAGGCGGTAGGCGCGGGTAGCCGGTTGGTTGAGCAGCATGGCCCGCCGGAAATCGGGGGCGTCGAGGGCGGCGTGCAGCCGGTCGGCCGTGGCCTGGGCTACCAGGCTATCGGCGGGCGGACGGGGCGTGAGCGAGTCGGGCATGAGCCGCCCGTACCGTATCTCGCTCAGGTAGCGCAGCAGCGCGTCGGTGAGGTGGAGTTCGGCCCGGGCCAGGTCGGCGGCCGGCAGGGCGGGCTGCTGCGGGAGTTCGGGTAGCTGGGGGCTGAGGTAGCGGGCCGGGGCGAGGCCCACGTCGGCCGACCGGTGCAAAAGGGCCAGCGCCTGCCGGGCCCGGGGCGTCCAGCCCGAGTCCTGCACCCAGTACGTGGTGGACTCGTGGTGGCGGTAGAAGGTGCGGACGGTGGCTCCGGCCCGCAGGCCCAGCCGCTCATACGTTGCCAGTGCCGCCGGACTGGCAGCAAGCAGTTGGCGCAGCTCGGCCCGGGCGCCGGTGGGCGCGCCGGCCGGGCCGGGTCGGGCCGTTTCCCGGGCGTCGGCCGGGCTTCCTGCTAAGGCCAGGGCCAGTAGGGTCAGCTGTACAATCCTTCTGATCGGGTCCATGGGGCAGGGGAGAGCAGATGACGGGAACCCGGGCCTGCACAGTCTGACGCCGGAAACCCGGTTCCTGATCCGGCGGAAGTTTCCGCCGGCACGAGGTTATTGCTATAAGTTCGCCAAAAAATTCTATTTATCCTAGTGCAGTTCCCAACTGATACCGGGAGAACCGTTGCCCAGGCAGTACCCTATTTCAACCGGGCGTCAAAGGGATGAGGCTCCACGCTGAGTACCCGCAGCCGGCGGGCGTGGTCGGCATGCAGGGGGTTGAGCAGGTAGTTCCACTCGTCGGGGGCGTGGGCCGAGGGCACGCGCAGGATCCAGTGCGTGCCCGCCGTCAGCCAGGCGCGGCCCAGTTCGGCCAGCTCCGCCGGGTAGGGTACCTGCTGCCAGTTGTCCGGCAGATCGGCCGGGTGGTATTGCAGGTAAGGCGTGTCGTCGGGAATTTCCAGCGTGAGGGCGAAATACCGGCGGGGCAGTACCGGCGAATTGGCCAGTACCTCCAGCTTCGCCAGCGACAAATGCTCGGCCGTGTACAGAATCTGACTGCCGATGCGGTGCCAGCGCCCCCCGTAATACAACCCGCCCTGCCCCGACGTATCCGCTATATAAGGAGCCTTGCCCAGTCGGTAGAGCTTCATTTTTTTGAGCTGATAGCTGATAGCTGATAGCTGATAGCGTCTCAGGCGGAAGTGTTTTCGTTTGAATGAACGGGAGCTGACAGCTAACAGCTATCGGCTATCAGCTCAAAATGAAGCTCTAAGAAAAGTGCCCGTGTTCGATGCGGCCCAATACGTCCTGCACCTGGGCGCGGCCGATAACGGAGTGCAGCAGGTCTTTGGGCTTCTGGCTGCCCAAGGCCGGGATGGGGGAGTTGAGCCAGAAGTGAAAATCGGCCTCCTCCTCGAATACGTCCATCCCTTTGGCCAGCACGGCCGAGAGCTGAATGGCCTTTTCGCCTTCGTCCAGGGTCAGGGGCTTGTGGGTTTGCTCGCGCCGGGTCAGGGTACTTTCCGACACGCCCAGCACCACGCTCATCTCCCGGTTGGAAAAGCCCAGGTGGCGCTGCAATGCCCGCACGGCCTGCACCGAAATGCCCTTGATGGCCACGGCCAGCAGGTCCATCTCATTGCGAACGAGCTGCGGAATAACGGCCGGGCCGCCCATCAGCTCCACCATGCTCGCGACGGAAGTAGTTCGAACGATTGTCATTTGCGTACTCATTAAACGTCATTTGAAGGCAATATACAACTAAACTACGACATCCGGGCGCTGGTCCCCGGGGCGGGGTGGGGCGAGGAACGGTTTTGCCGTACTTTTGCCCGAAACCCGTTTTATAGCTTCGTATGGCCCTTTCTCCCGCCGATTCCCAACTCATTGCCCGCACGGCCGCTTTCATCCGCGACAAATTCCTGCACGAAGGCTCCGGCCACGACTGGGAGCACATCCGGCGGGTGTGGGAAGTAGCGCGCCGCATGGCGGCCCACACGCCCGGAGCCGATCCGCTCGTAACCGAGCTGGGCGCGCTGCTCCACGACGTGGCCGACTGGAAGTTCCACGGCGGTGATGAGGAGGCCGGCCCCCGGGCGGCCCGGGCGTGGCTGGCCAGCGAGCAGGCCAGCCCCGTGGTACTGGATCGGGTGGAGGCCATCATCCGCGAAATCAGCTTTAAGGGGGTGGGCGTGGCCACGCCCATGAGCAGCGTGGAAGGCGAACTGGTGCAGGACGCCGACCGCCTCGATGCCATCGGGGCCATTGGCGTGGCCCGGGCGTTTGCCTACGGGGGCCACAAAAACCGCCCTCTCCACGACCCCGCCGTGGCCCCCGTCAGCCACGACTCGTTCGAGAGCTACAAGCAGAACACGGCCCCCACCATCAACCACTTCTACGAAAAGCTGCTCCACCTGCGGGAGCGGATGAACACGCCCGCCGCCCGCCGCGTGGCCGAGGAGCGCCACGCCTACCTGGAGCAGTTCCTCGGGCAGTTCCTGCGCGAGTGGGAAGGGGAGGATGTGGGATAGTAGAAAGCGGTTACACGTTTCTTTCAGCCACATCGTACACACTGTACCTGTTTATGTCGAAGTCCGGTAGTCTGATCATGTTTGCGTTTGGGCTGGCGCTGAGCGGCTGCACGCACTCTCCGCCACCAGTCCAAACGCAACTCCCGGTCCAACTCAACCGGACGCTCAAACACGAGCTGGATAGCCTACTGGTGGTGGACCAGTACTACCGGGAATGGGTGATGCGTGCCGGCACCCCGGACGGGCTGGCCAGCGTGGCCCGGGAGCTGCATCAGCCGGCGGACCAGGTAGCCGGGTATCTGAGCGAAAGAATGCTGACCACGGACTCGGCCACGATCCGGCGGGTGAGCCAGGTGATCGGCCAGTATGGGTATCCGGGGAAGTCGTTGGTGGGGGAGCCCACGCATGAAGCGGCCTTCTACGTGATTCAGCACTCCAACCGCATTGGGCGCTACCTGCCCCTGATCCGGCAGGCGGCCGAAAAGGGCGAACTCCCGTTCCAGAAATTTGCTATGCTGCTGGACCGCCAGCTCATGAACGAGAACCGGGAGCAGGAGTACGGCACGCAGGGAGTGGGGTTTGAGGCCACGGACCCGGCTACGGGCCAGAAAAGCTACCAGAAACTGATCTGGCCGATTAAAGACCCGGCCACCGTGAACGAGCGGCGGCGGGCGGCGGGCTTCGAGCAGACGGTGGAGGAAAATGCCCGGCGGCTGGCTATTCCCTACCGCGTGTACACGCTGCAACAGGTGCAGAAAATGAAGCAGCCCTGAAGCGCTACCGGTTCTGCCACTTTCCATTCCAGCACGCTCCAAGCCCCGATGCCCGATGCCAACCCACAACGTCACCACCATTCTCTTCGACCTCGATGATACGCTGTTCGACCATACCGCTACGGCCCGGGCGGCGCTGGCGGCCACGGCCGCGCAGCGGCCCTCATTGCGGGCGGTGCCGGCCCAGGTGCTCTACCAGCGTTACAGCGACTTGCTGGAGGAACTTCACCCGCGGGTAATGAGCGGGGAAATCCCGTATCTGGACGCGCGGGCGCTGCGGTTCCGGCGCTTACTGGCCCTCTACGAGGCGGAGCCCAGCGCCGCCGAGCTGGCGGCGCTGGCCGAGCAGCATTACGGGCACTACCGCCAGGTGCGGCAGGCGGTGCCCGGCGCGCTGGCCCTGCTGCGCCGGCTGAAACCCGACTATAAAATCGGGGTCGTCACGAACAACCGCACGGCCGAGCAGCAGCAGAAGCTGACCTTCCTGGAAATGGACGGGCTGGTAGATGCGCTCATCACCTCGCAAGCCGTGGGCGTGCTCAAGCCCGACCCCGCCATGTACCATGTGGCCCTGGAACAGCTGGGAGCCGGGGCGGCCGAAACCGTGATGGTCGGCGACAACTGGGCGGCCGATGTGGTGGGGGCGCTGGCCGTGGGTATCCGGCCGGTGTGGCTCAACCGCCACGGGCTGGTAAAGCCGCTGCCGGAAGTGGCGGAGCTGACGAGCCTGGAGCCGCTGGCCTCGGTTTGGGAGCAGCTCACGGGCCGGGCCGGGGCGTAGGTGGAAGTAGTTGCCGGCTGCCGCTGCTTCTGCGGTCGGCCTGCTCCTTTATTTGGTATCTTTACCGTGATGAATACACGTCTGTTGCTCTCCCGGCTAAGCCTGCTGGCGCTTACGGCCCTGCTGGCCGTTTCCTGCCGTACCTGTCCCATTGAGGCCTGCCACACCCGTAAGGTGCACACGCACAATGGCACCAAGTTCCGGGGCCAGCCCTGGTTCAAGAAGCAGAACCCGGCCATCGGCGAGAAAATAAAGACCCACAACCCCCAGTCGGGCCAGCACAAAAACGACCGGAGCAAAACGCTGAAATAAGCGCCTTTCGCACCCCGTAAACCGGGGTTTAACGGCGGCAGAACGCGGTTTTTTGTGTATCTTGCAGGCTTAACGAAGTTCACACTCACGGGCCGGCCAGCTCCTCCATTCGGGGCTGGCCGGCCGACTACATGCTCCCTATGGCGGAAGGCGAAAAAATCATTCCGATCAATATCGAAGATGAGATGCGTGGGGCTTACATCGATTACTCGATGTCGGTTATCATCTCCCGGGCCTTGCCGGATGTGCGCGACGGCCTCAAACCCGTGCATCGCCGCGTGCTCTATGGCATGTCCGACCTGGGCGTATCCTACAACAAATCCTACAAGAAAAGCGCCCGCATCGTGGGCGAAGTGCTGGGTAAGTACCACCCCCACGGCGACTCCTCGGTGTACGATACCATGGTACGCATGGCCCAGGAGTGGAGCCTGCGCTACCCGCTCGTGGACGGGCAGGGTAACTTTGGCAGTATCGACGGCGACTCGCCGGCTGCCATGCGTTACACCGAAGCCCGCCTCAAGCGCCTGGCCGACGAGCTACTCGGCGACCTCGACAAGGATACGGTGGACTACCAGCCCAACTTCGATGACTCCCTGGAGGAGCCCTCGGTGCTGCCGGCCAAGTTCCCCAACCTGCTCGTCAATGGCACTACTGGTATTGCCGTGGGCATGGCCACCAACATGGCCCCCCACAACCTGACCGAAGTGGTGGACGGTATCGTGGCCTACCTGGGCAACCCCGACATCACCATTGCCGAGCTCATGGAGCACGTGACGGCCCCCGATTTCCCGACCGGCGGCACCATTTACGGCTACGAGGGCGTGAAGCAGGCATTCGAAACCGGCCGCGGCCGCGTCGTCATGCGGGCCAAGGCCCACTTCGAAACCACCCCGACCGGCAAAGAGCAGATCGTCATCACCGAAATTCCCTACATGGTGAACAAGGCGTCGATGATCGAGAAGACGGCCGGTCTGATCAACGACAAGAAAATTGAAGGCATTGCCGACCTGCGCGACGAATCCGACCGCGACGGCATGCGCATCGTGTATGACCTGAAGCGGGATGCCATGCCCACGGTCGTGCTCAACAATCTTTACAAGTACACCCAGCTGCAAAGCTCGTTCGGCGTCAACAATGTGTGCCTGGTAAAGGGCCGCCCGATGACGCTCAACCTCAAGGAGCTGATTCACTACTTCGTGGAGCACCGTGCCGATGTGGTAGTGCGCCGCACCCGCTACGAGCTGGCCGAGGCCCAGAAGCGCGCCCACATCCTGGAAGGCCTGCTGATTGCCCTCGACCATCTCGACGAAGTAATTGCCCTCATCCGCAGCTCGCGCGACGGCGAAGTAGCCCGCCAGGGCCTGATTGAGCGGTTCTCGCTGAGTGAAGTGCAGGCCCGGGCCATCATGGATATGCGCTTGCAACGGCTCACCGGCCTGGAGCGCGACAAAATCGTGGCCGAGTACAACGAGCTGATGAGTCTGATTGACCATCTGAAAGCCGTGTTGGCTTCCGATGACATGCAGCGCGACATCATCCGCCAGGAACTGGCCGAAATCAAGGAGCGCTACGGCGACGCCCGTCGCACGGTCATCGAGTACGCCGGCGGCGACTTCTCGATGGAAGACATGATTGCCGATGAGGCTATGGTCATCACCATCTCCCGTGAAGGCTACATCAAGCGCACCGCCCTCGACGAATACCGGACCCAGGGTCGGGGAGGAGTGGGCGCCCGGGGGGCGGCTTCCAAGCAGGACGACTTCACGGAGCACCTGTTCGTGGCCACCACCCACGAGTACCTGCTGTTCTTCACCGAAGCCGGCCGCGTGTTCTGGCTCAAAGTGTACGAAGTGCCGGAAGGCGGCAAGAATACCAAGGGCCGCCCGATTCAGAACCTGATTGAGATTCCGCGTGAGGACAACATCCGCTCCGTGCTCAACGTGCGTGGCCTGCGCGACCCGGACTACCTGGACAATACCTTCCTGATGTTCTGCACTGAGAAGGGAACGGTGAAGAAAACGCCCCTCGAAGCGTATTCGCGCCCCCGCACGGCCGGTATCAATGCTATCACCATCAACGAAGGCGACCGGCTGCTCGACGTACAGTTGCTCAACGGCAACTCCGAAGTAGTGCTGGCCCTGCGCTCCGGCCGGGCCGTGCGTTTCCCCGAGCACAAAGTGCGCTCCATGGGCCGCACGGCCGCCGGCGTACGCGGCATCACCCTGGACGAAGGCATGGCCGACGACCGGGTGGTGGGTATGGTCTGCCTCGATAAGGAAAGCGAGCAGGAATTGCTGGTCGTATCCGAAAATGGGTACGGCAAGCGCAGCCCACTCGATGAGTACCGCATCACGAACCGGGGCGGCAAGGGCGTCCGGGCCATGAAGCTGACCGACAAAACCGGCTTGCTGGTGACTATTAAGGCCGTGGATGACACGGACGACCTGATGATTATCAACAAATCGGGCATTACTATCCGCCTGCGCATGAGTGAGTTGCGCAGTATTGGCCGTGCTACCCAGGGTGTGCGGCTGCTGAAAATCAGCAGCGGCGACGAAATTTCTTCGGTGGCTAAAGTGGCGGCTGAGGAAAAGGAAATCGACCCGGAAACCGTGGCGCTGGAAGGGGAGACCCCGAACGGAAACGCGGACGGGGAGGGGCCGGCTACCATGCCGGACACGGACCTGACCGGCCTGACGGATCCTGATTTGCTCAGCGCTAATTAACTTGCGACGGCAGAACTCCCCCGGGAGTTCTGCCGTTTGCGTTACAATTCCTTTCCACCAAACCGCACATTCTTCAGCAAACTCCCATGAAGAAGACCATTTTGACTCTCGTGGCCGCCGCCGCCCTGCACACCGCTTCGGCCCAGAACTCGGCCGTTACCAACGCCATTCTCTACCAACGTCAGGGGACGCTCGATAAGGCCCGCGTCGAAATCGACAAGGCGGCCATGAACGATAAGACGCAGGCGAAAGCCAAGACCTGGTATACCCGGGGCGAAATCTACGAAGGCATCGTGGCCAGCCCGATCTACGGCAAGTCGCTGCCCGTAACGGAAGGCACTAAAACGGCTTTCGAATCGTATTCCAAAGCCCTGAGCCTCGACGGTAAAGACGGCGAATATGGTAAGCAGGCTGCTGCCAAACTCGACGGCCTGTATGGGCTGGCGCTGAACGCCGGCGTAGAAAGCTACAACGGGAAGGACTTCGCAAAAGCCATGGATTCGTACCGCATGGCGCAGCAAATCCGCCCCCAGGATACGACGGCTTACCTGTACGCGGCCTACGCTTCGGAAGCCAACCAGGATTTCAGCACGGCCAAGGAAATGTATGGCAAGCTTCAGGGCATCGGTTATAAGTCGCCCCAGTTGTATGGCCGGCTCCTGCAGATTGCCCGGCAGGAAAAAGATGAAGCCGCCGCGATGAAAGCAGTGCAGGACGCGCTGGTTATTTATCCGACCAATAAAAGCTTCATGCTGGAGGAACTGAACATGTACCTGAGCGCCGGCCGGGGGAAAGAAGCCCTTGATAAAATCGACCGGGCCATTGCTGCCGATCCGACCAACTCGAATCTGTATGCGGTGAAGGGTTCCATCCTGGATCAGGACAAGCAGCCAGTGCAAGCGTTGGAAGCCTACAAGAAGGCAGTAGAAGTAGACCCGACCAACTTCGATGCAAACTTCAACTTGGGCATCTATAACTACAACAAAGCGGCTGATCTGTTTACCCGGGCCAGCAAGATGAGCTTGGCGGAGTACCAGAAATCGGGCAAGAAATTCGAGGCCGATGGAAAGAAGTACTTCCAGGAGTCGTTGCCTTATTTCGAGAAGGCGCTGGAAGTGCAGCCGGATGACCGGGCCACGACCAGTGCCTTGCAGAAGGCGTACTTGCGCGTCGGCCGGACAGCGGATTCGCAGCGGATGTCGACTAAGCTGGACGCGATGAAGTAAGACAGAGAAGCCTCCGAAAGTAGGAGAGGCTAGTTAAAAACAAGGCCCGCGTGCGCGCGGGCCTTGTTTTTAAAAACACTAGTTAACATAATATAAATTATAAGACAAAACGCTTTGCTGGAATACGAGGCCGGTCGCCACGTTTGTGGGCACTCTTTAACGGGGAAAATGAGGGAAATTTCAAAGGCAGACCCGATGTTTAGAACTGGAGTATCTGATACAGCTTGCGGCGCGCTGGCTTAAACAGCGAAACCTTGAGCACCTCCGTACGTCTGTTGCTGCGGTGTCATCGAAAGCGCGAAGTCACCGCAGCAACAGACGTAGCCTTCCCTGTTCTTAGCAGCTACGCCGAATATCAGTGTTTCGCACGCTGTAGCGAGGGCTTTGCGTCTTCTCGTGGAACGATGCTGGACTAGCCATGTGTCCGACAATATGCAAAGAGGCCTCGCTATAGCGTGCCTTTACGGTCAATGAAGATGAAACCAGACGTGTTCTCATGAAAGCCTTGGAAGTACGTTGGTTATTGAGCGTAGTTTTCTCCAGGATAAATCGGATGAGAAGGCAACAAATGCGTCCCAAGTGATAAGCGTTGCTGAAGACCTGGTGACTGTCGGACTAAAACAGCAAGAGCTTTGTGAGTAGGCACAAAATTCTCCAAGGGATATTTCAATTGCAGCTCTACTCCTGCTGATATCTCAACATACGACAGCTCCGAGATGCTCCTGCGTGAGTACTGATAATCTGGCCCGTGTGATAAGCTATCAGTAGATGGTGAAACTCATTGGGTGATTCACTAACGAAGGACCTAGCCCGCTTAGCAGGCCAAAGAACACCTGTCTGCTGTTCACCCCCGGCCCCCCGGTATTGTAAGAAGGTATTTATTTTGATATAAAAAAGTGGAAATAGCGGTAATGGATAGAGTAGAGAGATATAATCCGGTAAGTAGATATATAAAAGTAAAAAAAAGCACAAAAAGTATTAGAAAGTATAACTTTTATATACTATATACTGCTTATTATTACTATATACTGCTTGATTTACCGTGCCAATACTTATTTTTGTTTCTTATACTCCTCCTTCTCCTACCATGCCCAAGACGATAGACTACCCCCGCACTTCTTACCAGAGCGCCTGGGAAGTGGCTGAAGTTGTTGATGACACGGGTGGCAAGTGCGCCATCGAGACAGCGGCGCGGAAACTGAACCGCAAGGTCAGTGGCTCCTTTAAGGCTATCATTGGCTCAGCCGTTAAGTTTGGCCTGCTGACCAGTAAGCGCGAGTTATTGACTACAACCAATCTTTTCCGACGTATCAAGAACGCCTATGATAAGCACGAGGAAAAGATTTACCACCGGGAAGCGTTCTTGCACCCTCCTCTCTTCACCCAGATCTGCCGCAAATTTCGCAACCGCGAGTTACCGGTGCATATGTTCGACGTGATGCTGGTACGCGAGTTTGGCGTAGAGGAAATCAATACCCAGAGCGTTTCCCGGGCTTTCATTGAAGGAGCACGCATGGCTGGTATTCTAAATGAGCAGAATATCATCGTCGATATCGACCAGTTAGCCGCCCAGCAGCAGCCCCGGCGGGAACTGGCCAGCTCGGAGATGCCGCTGAATGTCTTCCAGGCTCCTACCCCGGCGCCAGCCGCTACTGCGCCGCCAAGCCCGGGTATATCTTCCTCCCGTCTGGTTGTACCCTCCCCCCGAACGGTGGACGTTGTCTCCAGCCTGTTTGGACTCGATACCGACGACCTGGAACACACGGAGGAAGCACCTGCTCCCCAAGTCATCCCGGCAGGGCCTAAAGCTGAGCCGGCGTTTATGCCTTCTGCTACTACCCGCCCCGAGGCCACGCTGCCACAACCTGCTACGCAGCCACCAGTCGAGCCGAGAACCGAAGCAGATGCTCCTTCCAGAGTCAGCAGCAACGAGCCAGCCGTGTATGCCATTCATATTCATGGACCAGGCTTGGACACTCATCTAACTATTCAAGATCAGGAAGACCTGACGCTGGTGAATGCCTTACTCAACAAGATTCGCCGCCAATTACCAAGCTAAACTTGCTCCCAACTTGCTGAACCGCATGCCTTATGACACAGCGAATGTTAGTTGAAGCTCGCTGTGTCATAAGGTGTGTGCTACCTTTTACCAGCAAATTACTTACATATATATGTTATGTTAAATCAATATATGTATCAAAGATCTCACTTCCAATGAAGTGCTTTATATTCCCTTTAATTAGCAACAGGATTTATTCGTGATACACTTTTCCTCAGAAACGGGCTCCCCCCTACCGCCACCAGGCCAGCTTCCGCCTGCTACCGACGGCCTTTGCCAGCGTCAACCGACGAGAACGGATCAGCCCCAGTCATAGACATACGGCTACAAAGACAATGGATACCGGCACGGCCCCCGGTATCCATTGTCTTTGTAGCGGATTATCGGCGCATTGTTTCCTGCTGTTCTTGCTGACGCCGCCGCAAAGTGGACCGTAGCTGCCGGACGTTGTCGACCTCGTAGGCGTCAGGCTCGGCCGACACGACGCGCTCCACGGCCCGGGCCGAGCGCCCTCCAAAAACAACTACCTCCCGCCCCAATGCGTGCAGGGCCTCGGCCCGGGCCGGCGTAACGGCGTTTTTGTGCAGCACCACGGTGCCGACCTGCGGCAAGGTTCGCAAGTCGGCGAGGGAGGCCTCGTAATCGTCGCCAACTTCCAGGCCCAGGCCTACGGCCGGCATCAGGTAGCCCAGGTACCGGAGCGTGGCCGGGCGATTGGTGATAATTAGGACCCGGCCCAGCGGCACCTGACAGTGACGGAGCAACCGCTCAATGCCACGGGCCAGCGCTTGGTTGCGGGCCACGTCATCGTTGGCGCACGGGTCATCTTCGTGCAGGTCCAGGTGCAGATATGGAAACTGCGGCTGCTGCTGCAACCGGGCCAGGATGGTGGCGAAGGTCTGGATGCGCTCTTGATGAAACCAGTCGTAGGGCCAGCCCCCGCGGTACCGGAGCCGCGTGAGGGCCGCAGCCGGGGTCTGACTCACGCAGCCCTGCCCCGTGGTCATGCTTTCGAGCGTGTTGTCGTGGTAGAGCACCGGCACGCTGTCCTGGCTCAGGCGCACATCAATCTCAATTCCGTCGGCGCCGTGGCGCAGGGCCCGATTAATGCTGCGCAGGCTACTGGGCGGCAGCGGATTGAAGGGGCGCAGAGGCGTAAAAAACCCGGACCCCGCGTGACCGATGATGAGTGGCGCATCCGCCGCCGGGCTCTGGGCCCGGGCCGGCAAGGCCAGCAAGCCGCCAGTACCGGTTGCCAGCACCAGCAAGGACCGGAGGAATGGCCCCAGGCAAAATAGTTGACGCATAAGGTGGAGTAGGAGAAAAAAAACGAACGAGCGACTGACGGCCACTACCGGCCCCCGCTACCGGCCCGCCAGCGGAGCTATACGCAACAGAACCCGTCGGCGGGGTAAATCCGGTTACATTTGCGCCGGAGCCCGTGCTGGCTCCCTTGCTTTTTTCCCCTGCATTACACGCATGGCATCCATTCTGGTAACGGGCTGCGCGGGCTTCATTGGCTCGCACCTGGCCGAGCGCCTGCTCCACGACGGGCACCGCGTGGTCGGCTTAGACAATTTCGACCCGTTTTACGACCCCGCCCACAAGCACCGCAACCTGGCCCTGTGCCGGGCGCATCCCCGCTTCAGCTTTCATGAAACCGACCTGCGCCACGGCGTCGATGCGCTGGTCGACGCGCTGCCCGCCGACCCGATTGACGTGGTGGTGCACCTGGCCGCCAAAGCCGGCGTGACCCCCTCGGTGCAAGAGCCGGTGGCCTACCTCGAAAACAACGTCATTGGGACCACCCACCTGCTGGAGTGGATGCGGCAGCGCAGCATTACGAAGCTGTTTTTCGCGTCCTCTTCTTCCGTGTACGGCAACACCCGCACCCAGCCCTTCCGTGAAGACATGAACCTGCTGGCCACCTGCATCTCGCCCTACGCGGCCAGTAAGCTCAGCGGCGAGCAGCTCACCTACACCTACCATCACCTCTACGGCCTGGACGTACTCAATGCCCGGTTCTTTACCGTGTACGGCCCCCGCCAACGACCCGACCTGGCCATTCATAAGTTCGTGCGCCTGTTACGGGCCGGCCAGCCTATTCCCGTATTCGGCGACGGCAGCACGGCCCGCGACTATACCTTCGTCCTCGATACGGTCGACGGCATCAGCCGGGGCGTCGGCTACCTGCTCGACCACGCGGGCGTGTACGAAACCATCAACCTGGGCAACAACCGCCCCGTACCCCTGCTGGAGCTGATCCGGGCCGTGGGCGAGGCCGTGGGCATTGCGCCCCGCCTGGTGTTTGAGCCCATGCAGGCCGGCGACGTGGACGTAACGTACGCCGACATTCGCAAAGCCCGGGAACTGCTCGGCTACGCCCCCCGCACCAGCCTGGCCGAGGGATTACGGGCGTTTGTGGAGTGGCAGGCCGCAACCCCGCCCCCCTTCCAGCCATAGAGAAGTAGAAGTTCCGCCGGACTCCGGCCCTACTTTTATCGCCCTTCCCATGGCTGATTCTGCTGCGCCAGCCCACCCGGCCGATGCCGTACTTCCAACGCCCGGATTGGCCGACGTGGTGTTCAATGTCTCCCTAATGGGAACCATGCTGCTGCGCCCCCTTTACGCGGGAGGCCAGGATTCGGAAATCATCGATCCTACCACCAGTTGGCCCGGGACCCGGCCACGGCCACCGCTACCGTCATCATCATGCTCACCACCACCATGAGCTCCCGCGACCTGGCCCGGCTCAACGAGCTCAACATTGCCGGCCTGGTGAGCAAGCTCCGCACCCAGGACAAGGTGGTTCGCAGTAAAGCCGGTTCCGGTACCAGACTTACCCCGCTTTTGCACTGATTCTCTGCTTTTTTTCCTCTTAACCCACAACCCGATGTCCGCTTCTACCCGCAACACCATTGCCCGCATTCTGCAAGTGCTGGTGGGCCTGGCCTTTATTTTCTTTGGCGTCAAGAAATTCATGGATCTGCCCGCCACGGTGGGCATGTTCGGCAGCCTGGGCCTGCCCGGGGCGCTGGCCTACGTGATTGCCGCCGCCGAGCTGCTGGGCGGTATCGGCCTGCTCATTCCCCGGTTCGTGCGGCCGGCGGCCCTGGGCCTGGTGCTCATCATGCTCGGGGCCGTGGTAATGCACGCCACCAAAATCCCGGGCGGCCTGGCCGGCGGAATGGCCGCCATCGTACTGCTGGTGCTGCTGATCGTGATACTGGTGCTGAGCCGGCCCGCCACCACCCCGGTCGGCTAACCCCGCCTGTTACCAGGCGCTGGCTGACTCCTTCATTGATATAACGCAAAAACCGCCCGGCAGCAGTGCCGGGCGGTTTTTGCGTTGTTGCAGGACTAAGGTTGTAGCGCAAACCAAAGGACAGCAAAGCGGGTGATTGGCTGTCCTTTGGTTTGCGCTACTGGCCGCTACTGGCCTTCGCCCGGGCTGCCGGGCACGGGCAACGGCGCGAGCAGGTCCCGCAGCTGCCGGCGCAGCAGCACGATGTTGCGGGCATACACGACCGTACCGAATACGTTGCCGATGATGAGCACGGCGTCGTGGCGCAGCAGGGCGTAGGTTAGAATCAGCAACGAGCCCACCAGGCTAATCACCCAGAAGCTCAGCGGCAGGCTCGATTCGCCCTTGCGCTCGGAGTAAATCCACTGGTAGACGAAGCGGAGTAGGAAAATGGCCTGGCCCACGGCTCCGAGCAGCAGCAGGCCGCCCGGAATTTCGGTGCCCAGCATGGCCCGCAGGCTGAAGTGGCGGTTGCCGGCCACGAACCCGCCCAGCATGGCCACCGGAAAGGCGTAGGCCGCCGCCCGGAACCAGGGGCTGAGCTTGCGCCACTCGCCCAGCAGCTGCAGGTTGCGGATATAGATGGCGTAGCTGATGAGCTGGGCCCCGAGAATGACCGGGTCGTGGCGCAGGATGCCGTACACAATCATCAGAAACGACGATACCAGGCTGATTTGCCAGAACAGCGTGGGCACGAGCACCCGCTTAGCCCGCTCGCTCTGAATCCACTGCAACACGATACGGCTCGAAAACAGCAGCTGCGACACCAGCCCGATGGCCAGCGCCACGGTTTCTTTCTGAATTAAAAATGAAAAGTTAACAGTTAAAAACTGGCCCATTTCGATTGGCACACGCGGCTACGTTCAACTTCGGCGCTGCCAGGCAGGCAGCATAACCAGATAATTTTCAACTTTTACCGCTCAATTTTTACCTGAATCAGTAGTCTGCTCGCTGATTTCGTAGTTCTTCCAGCGCGAGCGAATCCAGCGGAAACCGAACGTGTCGATGAGCGGCTTCCAGGCCCGGTTCCAGAGGTTGTACTTGGCCGTGCCAGCGAAGCGCGGAAAGTGGCGCACCGGCAGCTGCTTCACCTGGCCGCCCTGCAGCTGCACGAGCGCGCCCAGAAACCGGTGCAGCCCATGAAACAGCGGCAGGCGGCGGGCGTAGTCGGTTTTGATGATTTTCAGCGGGCAGCCCGTGTCCTGAATGCCGTCGTTGATGAGCGTGCGGCGCACGCCGTTGGCTAGTTTGGAGGACAGTTTCTTGACCACCGTATCCTGGCGGTTGGCCCGGATGCCGTTCACCATATCAAAGGCCGGGAAGAACTCGAAAAAGGTCAGGAAATCGAGCGGCGTAGTCTGGATATCGGAGTCGATGTAGCCGATGAGCGTGGTGCGGGCGTGGTCGATGCCGGCTTTGACGGCCGTGCTCAGGCCCCGGTTTTCTTTGAGGCTAATGAATTCGTAGGCCGGCTTCTGTCCGCACACCGCCCGCAGAATGGCCAGCGAGCCGTCAGTCGAGCCGTCGTTGACGAAGAGCACCGTAGTGGCCACCGGCGTCTGGGTCAGAAACTTATCCATCTCCACCACAAACTGCCCCAGGCTTTCTTCTTCGTTGTACACGGGCACGAGCACCGTCAGGCTTTGAGTGGCGAGGTAGGCGGCGTTGGCAGCGGGCATAGCGGGGAGTGGTAGAACGGGGCGGCAAGGTACGACGGCTACCGGGAACTCATTTTTGCCGCGTAGCCACTGCGGGCCAGTAACTCGTTGCATACACCCATAAGATGATACCTTTGCCAGTAGCTTCTATTTGCTTGCTTACTGTCGCTTATACCCTGTTAACATGATACTCTTATTCTGCGCAGCCTCGTTAACCTTGCTAAGCGCTGATACCCCCCCGGCAGCAGTAACGCCTACTGTCGCCACTACGGTACCCGATACAACCCGGAACCGGCCGTCCCGGCCGGCGCAGCTCCTTCGGGTCGGGCTGCGCACTGTGGCCTCTCCCGATCTGGCCCTGACCTACGAGCGGCAGCTTTCGGCGCGCTTTTCGCTGGCGGGCGGAGTGGGCTACTGGGGCGACACCTTTCGTAGCGGCAGCGTTACCCACAACGCCGACGACACATTTACCTACGACAATTACGCTATCCGGGAGCGCACCTACGGGGCCGATGCCCAGCTCCGCTACTACCTGCGCCGACGCCAGGCGCACCGGCCCCTGAGTGGTTGGTACGGCGCCCTGCAAGTGTACACCTATTACCAGACCGCCCGCACCCGCCATACCACCTTCGTGGCCCAGAACCGCGACGACCATAACCAGCAAACCCGCGCCCAACTGCTGTTCGGCCGCCAATGGAGTTTCGGCTCGTCGCTGACGCTGGACACCTATATCGGACGCGCCTTTTACCGGGAAGCGTTTGCCAGCAATTTCAACCACTATTCCCCCATTGGGTGGGGAGTACAGGCTGGGTGGCGGTTATAGCCAACCAGATGTATAGAGTACGCAACGGCCGTCAGGCATTGACCGGCAATGAGGTAGTTGGAGTAGTAGTAGTAGGAGTAGTAGTTGGGGCCTCACGCTTGCCCAGCTACGCCGCCCATTGCTCGCGCAACACCGACATCAGCAGCTTGTCGTGGAACGCGCCCTCCCGGTAGCAGGCCTGGCGCAGGCGGCCTTCCGGCTGGAAACCGGCCCGCAGGTAAGCCCGTACGCCGCCCTGGTTGGGCTCGGAAACCGTGAGCATAATACGGTGCAGGTTCAGCTGCTCAAAGCCCAGCGTAACCACCCGCCGGGTTACCTCCGTGCCGATTCCCTGGCCCCAACAGCTTTTTTCGCCCAGCAGAATGAAGTACTCGCCGGAGCGGTTGTGGCGGGAAATGCCGGAGATACCAGCGTAGCCAATCAACTCATTAGTGCCGCTCAGGTAGATGCCCAGGGAATAGCTGTTGGTATCCTGCAACGTGGCCGCCAGCCACTGCTCTACCTGCGGGAGGGTATGCGGGCGTTGAAAGGCCGTGAGCGAATACCTAATTGCCGCCGGGTCGCTGATCCAGCGGTGGAAGGTAGCGGCCTGGTCAGCGCGGAGCGGGCCTAAGTGGATGGGGGGAACCGGCATGGGGATTTTCAGGCTATAGGGTATGAACAGAAAAACGCTGCCCGTGCCCGGTGAGCAGACGAACAGCGTTTTCATAAAGAAGTTGGTTTGCGGCTACTCCGGCCGCCGCACGCCGCCCGAGATGGTGCTGTGCCGCGCCCGCAGTACCTGCACCACATCTTCCAAGGACAACCCCGAAGCCGTTAGCAATACCACCAAATGGTACAACAGGTCGGCGGCTTCGCCCTTGAGGCCTTCCACGTTGCCGCCCACGGCGTCGATAACGGTTTCCACGGCCTCCTCCCCCACTTTCTGGGCAATTTTGGGCATGCCCTTGCGGAAGAGCGAGGCAGTGTACGACTTCGGGTCCTCGTCGGGGAACTGGTGGCGGCGCTGCACCAGGCGCTCCAGCTCGGCAATGAAGCCCACGGCCGGGGCCGGGTAGGCCGTCTGGGCGGGCTGCTCGAAGCAGCTGGTGGTACCCCGGTGGCAGGTGGGGCCGTCGGGAATGGCGCGGATGAGCAGCGCGTCCTGGTCGCAGTCTTCGTGCTCGCTCACCACGGTCAGGTAGTTGCCGGAGGTTTCGCCCTTGGTCCAGAGGCGCTGCTTGGAGCGGGAAAAGAACGTCACGCGGCCCGTTTCGCGGGTTACGCGCTGGGCCTCCTCGTTCTGGTAGCCCAGCATAAGCACCTGGCCCGTGGCGGCATCCTGCACAATCACGGGAATCAGCCCATCGGGCATTTTGGCAAAGTCCATTTGGTGTTGGTTTTTGGTGGGTGGTTGTTGGTTTTTGGTTGATGTTCTTTTTCAACTTCTGGCTGCTGGAATGATTTCTCATCCCCGAGCCAAAAACCAAAAACCACCCACCAAAAACCAACCGTTACAGCCGCATCGGGATACCGTCGCGGCGCAGGTGTTCTTTCAGTTCGCGGATGCCGATTTCGCCGAAGTGGAAGATGCTGGCGGCCAGGCCGGCATCGGCCTGAGCCTGCTGGAAGACGTTGGTGAAGTCCTGCTTGGAGCCGGCCCCGCCCGAGGCAATGACCGGGATGGTTACAGCCCGGCTTACGGCCCCCGTGATGTCGAGGGCGAAGCCGTCCTTGGTGCCGTCGTTGCTCATGGACGTGAGCAGGATTTCGCCCGCGCCCCGGTCGGCGGCCTCCCGGCACCACTGCACGGCGTCGCGGCCGGTGTTGTTGGTACCGGCCCGGGTGTACACCTGCCAGCCATCGGCGTCGTTGAAGCGGGCATCGGCGGCCACCACAATGCACTGGGAGCCGAAGCGGGCGGCCAGCTCCTCAATCAGCTCGGGCCGGGCCAGGGCGGCCGAGTTGATGCTCACCTTATCGGCCCCGTTCATGAGCAGCGCCTCCACGTCGGAGATGGTGCCGATGCCGCCGCCCACGGTGAACGGGATATCGAGCTCCCGGGCCACGTCGCGCACCAGCGCCACGAGCGTGGCCCGCTTCTGGTTGGTGGCCGTGATGTCGAGGAACACCAGTTCGTCGGCGCCTTCGCGGGCGTAGCGGGAAGCCAGCGCCACCGGGTCGCCGGCGTCGCGCAGGCCCTCAAAGCGGACGCCCTTCACGGTGCGCCCGTCCTTCACATCAAGGCAGGGAATGATTCGTTTGGTTAGCATTATATTGGTTTTTGGTGGGTGGTTGTTGGTTTTTGGCTGATGGTTATGGTTGATTTCTGGTTGTCGTAGCGCTGTCCGCCGAATGCCAAAAACCAACAACCACCCACCAAAAACCAACGCCTACAGCCAGGGCTGCAGCTGCTCCAGCGTAATGGTGCCTTCGTAAATGGCCTTGCCGATGATGGCGCCGTGCATGCCGATGGCAGCCAGCGCCTCCACATCGGCAATGGTCGTAACGCCGCCGCTGGCAATGAGCTCGGCGGCGGGCAGCTGCGCCCGCAGTTCGGTGTAGGTGGCCAGCGACGGGCCCTGGAGCTTGCCGTCCTTGCTCACGTCGGTGCAGATGAAGGTGGTGGCCCCGGTGGCCAGGTAGTTCTCTACGAACTCGCGCAGGGTCCGCTCGCTCTGCTCGGCCCAGGCGTTGATGGAAATGTGGTTGTCGCGGTAGTCAGCCCCGATGATGATGCGCTCGGCCCCGAAGGTGCGGAGCCAGCCGGCTACGGTTTCGGGTTCGCGCACGGCAATGCTGCCGGCTGTAATCTGCCGGGCCCCGGCGTCGAAGGCCTGGCGCACGGCGTCCTCGCTTTGCAGCCCGCCCCCGAAGTCAATGTGCAGATTGGTGTGGCGGGCAATGCGCTCGAGCACCGGCAGGTTCACGGGTTGCTTGGCCCGCGCCCCATCCAGGTCGACGAGGTGCAGGCGCTTGACGCCGGCCGCTTCGAAGCGCTGGGCCACGGCCAGCGGGTCGGAGTCGTAAGTGGTCTGCTGGGCAAAGTCGCCCTCCGTCAGGCGCACGCACTGGCCGTTGATGAGGTCGATGGCGGGAATAATTTCCATTCGTAGTTGTGTCGGTTTCGGTTGCTGATGGTGGGTGGGTAGCCCGGCGTAGGGTGCGGGGCTTGTCCCCGCCCGCCGTCGGGACGTACTCGTTAGCCCTGCGGATGACTATTCAACCCTTCGCCCTGACGGCGGGCGGGGACAAGCCCCGCACCCTACGCCGGGCTGCTGGCAGCTTACAGTTTGAGAAAGTTTTCCAGGATACGCGTGCCGACCGGGCCGCTCTTTTCGGTGTGGAACTGCACGGCGTAGAAGTTCTCGTGCTGAACGGCGGCGCTGAAGGGCGCGGGGTAGGCGGCCTCGGCAATGGTGTAGCTACCCACCGGCGCATAGTAGCTGTGCACGAAATACACGTAATCCTCGGCGCTGAGGCCCTCGAACAGCGGACTGCGCAACGCCTGCAAATTGTTCCAACCCATGTGCGGCACCTTGTGCTCCGGCGCGGCCGCCTGGAAGCGCACCACATCAAAGGGCAAAATCCCGAGCATGTCGGTGCCGGCCGCGCCGCCCTCCTGGGTGTGGCGGCCCAGCAGCTGCATGCCGAGACAGATACCGAGGAAGGGTTGGGTGAGCGTGGGCAGCAACTCGTGCAGGCCCTGGGCGCGCAGCTCCTTCATAGCGGAAGCCGCCTCGCCCTCGCCCGGGAACAGGACCTTATCGGCCCGGCGCAGCACGTCGTGGTCGGCCGTGAGCGTGGCCTGCACGCCCAGCCGTTCCAGGGCAAACAGCACCGACTGTACGTTGCCGCCTTTGTAATCAACTATGGCTATTTTCATTTGAACATATCGTGAAAGACGCGCGGTTTATTCTTTTGTTTAAACAAATGGTTAAACGTGTGTGCGCTGTCTGTCAGCCGTTAATCCCTTGAGCCACTCCATAACACAGCCTGGCCGTAGCTTGTAGCGACTTTGCCTGTTCGCACATCACCGGATACACTCAGCAGGCTAAATACAGAATATCAATTCCAGCTTACCCATTTGTTTATACATATGGGTAAGCTACAAAATGCCCTTCGTGCTGGGAATTTCCATGCGGCCGGCGTCGCGCACCAGGGCCATCTTCATGGCCTTGGCAACGGCCTTGAAAATGGCTTCAATCTTATGATGCTCGTTCTGCCCCTCGGCCTTGATGTTGAGGTTGCAGCGGGCCGCGTCGGAGAAGCTCTTGAAGAAATGGTAGAACAACTCGGTCGGCATATCCCCTATTTTCTCGCGCTTGAAGTCGGCTTCCCACACTATCCAGGGGCGGCCCGAGAAGTCGATGGCTGCCTGGGCCAGCACGTCGTCCATGGGCAGCAGGAAGCCGTAGCGGGCCAGGCCGCGCTTGTCGCCGAGAGCCTGGGTGAAGGCTTCGCCCAGGGCAATGGCCGTGTCCTCGATGGTGTGGTGCTCGTCGATGTGCAGGTCGCCCTGCACGGTAATCTTCATATCAACGCCCGAGTGCTTGCTGAGCTGGTCGAGCATGTGGTCGAAGAAGCCCAGGCCGGTGTGCATAGCGGGGCGGCCGTTGCCGTCGAGGTTGAGCGCTATGCTGATTTTGGTTTCATTCGTGTCGCGCTGGACCACGGCGGTGCGGGCGGGCAGGCGCAGGAACTGGTATATTTTTTCCCAGCTCATGGTCGTGAGGGCGGCGCGCTCGTCCTGCCCCTCCCCTTCCGGCTGCAGCAGGATGGACTGGCAGCCCAGGTTTACGGCCAGTTCCACGTCGGTCAGCCGGTCGCCGAGCACGAAGGAATTTTTGAGGTCGTACGCGCCTTCGGCCAAGTACTGCTGCAACAGGCCGGTGCCGGGCTTGCGGGTGGGCAGGTTCTCGTGGGGAAAGCTGCGGTCGATGTGCTCGCGGGCAAACTCCACGCCTTCCGAGCGCAGCACGTCGAGCATCATGGTGTGGGCCGGCCAGAACGTATCCTCCGGAAAGCTCGCGGTGCCGAGGCCGTCCTGGTTGCTCACCAGCACTAGCTCGTAATCCAGCTCGCGGGCAATGCGCGCGAGGCCGGAAATGGCGCCGGGCACAAACTGGAATTTTTCCCGCGTCAGCGCGTCTACCTGGAAATCCGTCGGCGGCTCGATGAGGATGGTCCCGTCGCGGTCAATGAAGAGTACTTTTTTCATAAAGAAGAAACATGCCGCCGGCACGTGGGCCCGGCAGCCTGAAGATTAACAAAGAAACAACGCCGGTTTTTAATCGGACGGGGGCAACAATTCACGAATAAAATCGGCGTAAGCCTCCCCCAGCGGCAATTCCAGATTGAGAGCCAGCCGGCGACGCTGGGTTTCTATCGGCTCCTGACTATGAGGATTCAATCCGGTTTTTGAGTACTGTTCCCAGTAAAGCCCAAGGCCCCGCTTTTGCCAAGCCGGCAACTCATTGTAATTAATGCCGTGGGCAAATAGCAAATCGTGCTTGGCAGCCAGACGCTGCCCCTTCACCTGAGCCGTAGCCTCCGCCACCGAGCGGCCCTGCTTGCGCAGCAACCAGTAGCAATGGGCATTCAGCGAGTTGCGGCCCGCATCTTCCTGCCGCCACCGGAAATAATCAACCACATCTTCGCGGCGGGGCAACTGGGAAATCCGACAGTCAAATACGCCCAAGTCACCGAGCAGCAAGGAGAATTTGGCTGAGGCTTCGCCCGCCAGTACAGACGTGTATTTGCGCAGCTTGCGGCCGAAAGTATTCTCGGTAGGATGCAGTAGCAGGAAAATTTCGTCGCTTTGGGTGAATCCGTACACCATTCGAAAGCCACACTCCAACAGGTGGCGCGTGGTTTCGGCCATATAGTCGCGCATCCGCGCATCGAAGGGTGCTTCAAAAGGATGAATCTCTTTCGTGAGCCGGGTGAACCCGCGCCCATCCAGACGGGCTACCAGGTAGAGCCCGGGCAGCGCACAATGGTCGTGGGCCGTTTCAAACACGCGCAGTCGCGCGTCAAGACTAGAGAATTTCATCCTGCCAGGTGGTCACGTCAAATCCCTGATTATGTAAAGGCCGCACGAAGTACAGCTGGTCGAAGCCTTCAGCGCGGGTGGGCAGCTCCAGCCGGTTACGGGTGGCACGGATACCCTTATCGGGTACCTGCCGCTCCGCAGGCCGCTGCTGGTTGCGCTCCAGCGCCTGCGCCGCTACCGACTGAAAAAAGTATCCAACCACTTCGAAACCCACGGCCCGAGCCGCAGCCAGGTAACTGGCCCGCTCCACCCGCGTAGGGTTGGTATTGTCCACCACACACTGCATCTGGGTTTCCAGGCACAACTCCAGCAGCAGCCGTTCTCTGTGGCGCGTGCGCAACAAATCCAAGCTGATGCGCACGTGGGAGTGGAAAAACCGCTGCTGATAAAACGTCGACTTTCCGGTGGCCTGGATTCCGCAGAATAACACGAGTTGCATACCTTATATATTATGGAGTAGAATTCACTTGTTGCCGTAGCAAAAACCACCCTTCAAATGCTACCCCGCAAACTCCCCCAGCGCCCGCAGCAACTGCTCGTTCTCAGCCGGCGTGCCCACCGTCAGGCGGAGCGTGCCGACGCAGCCGGGCTGGGTGGTGCGGTTGCGCACAATGATGCCGCGGGCCACCAGGAAATTGTAGAGGGCCGTGGCATCGGGCTTGAACCGGACCAGCAGGAAGTTGGCATCCGAGGGGAACACCTGCGCCACGATGGGCAGCATGGGCAGGCGCTCGGCCAGCCAGTCGCGGCCCGTTAGCAGCTGGCGGCGCAGCTCCTCGGCGCGGGGCGCGTCGTGCAGGGCGGCCAGGGCGTGCTGCTGGGTGGCTTCGGAAATGTTGTAGGGCGGCTTGATTTTGTTGAGGTAGCCGATGATGGCCGGCGAGGCGAAGGCCATACCCAGGCGCAGCCCGGCCAGGCCCCAGGCCTTGGAGAAGGTCTGCAGCACCACCAGATTCGGGAATTCGGCCAGGCGGGTGATCCAGCTGGGGGTTGGCGCAAAGTCGGCGTAGGCCTCATCCACCACCACCAGCCCCCGGAACCCGCGCAGGATTTGCTCGATGGCCGCCGGGTCCAGCAAGTTGCCGCTGGGGTTGTTGGGCGAGCAGAGCCACACCAGTTTCGCCTCCGAAGCCACCACTACATCCACGATTTCGGGCGAGAGCTGGAAGTCGGGCGTGAGCTGGATACGCTCCACGCGCACGTCATTGAGGTTGGCGGCCACTTCGTACATGCCGTAGGTGGGCGGCAGGATGAGCAGGCTGTCGTGGCCGGGCACGCAGGTGAGGCGCACCAGCAGGTCGATGGCTTCATCGGAGCCGTTGCCGAGGAAAATCTGCTCCGGCTGCACATTTTTAAGCTGGGCCAACTCGGCCTTCACGGCCCGCTGCTGGGGGTCGGGGTAGCGGTTGAACCGCTCGGGGCCGGCGCTGCCCAGGCTGTTCTCGTTGGCATCGAGCATGACCTGGGCCTCGCCCTGAAATTCGTCGCGGGCCGAGGAGTAGGGCTTCATGTCCCGCAGATTGGGCCGCACAAGGCTATCGAGGTTAAACATAAATCACAGATTTTGCAGCTGATTGCGCTGATTCGTTTTAGGTTGACCGTCATGCTGAGCATGTGGCGGATTGAGCCAGGGTGCGCAGCATGACGGTCTATGTTCATTCCTACTCCCCGTTCTCAGCCAACGACTCCAGGCGAAGCGTAACGGCGCGGGCGTGGGCGCGGAGGCCTTCGGCTTCGGCCATTACTTCTACCACCGGACCTACGTTGAGCAGGCCTTCGCGGGTGAGGCGTTGGAAGGTGATTTTCTTGAAGAACGAGTCCAGCGAGACGCCGCTGTAGTTGCGGGCGTAGCCGTTGGTGGGCAGCGTGTGGTTGGTGCCCGAGGCGTAGTCGCCCACTGCCTCTGGGGTCAGGTGGCCCAGGAACACCGAGCCGGCATTGGTGACGCCCTCGGCCAGCTGTTCGGGGTTTTGCACGGCCAGAATCAGGTGCTCCGGCGCGTACTCGTTCGAGAAGGCCAGCATTTGCTGCGCATCGCGCAGCAGAATGGCGCGGCTTTCGGTGAGGGCCTGGGCCGCTACCTCAGCCCGGGGCAGCTCGCGCAGCTGGCGTTCCACCTCGGCCTTGGTTTGCTCCAGTATAGTTAAGGAGTCAGAAAGCAGAATTACCTGCGAGTCGGGGCCGTGCTCGGCCTGGCTGAGCAGGTCGGCGGCCACGAAAGCCGGGTTGGCCGTGGCGTCGGCCATGACGAGCACTTCCGACGGGCCGGCCGGCATGTCGATGGCCACGCCGTAGCGGGTGGCCAGTTGCTTGGCGGCCGTCACGTAGCGGTTGCCGGGACCGAAAATCTTGTCCACGGCCGGCACCGATTCGGTACCCCCGCTCAGCGCCGCCACGGCCTGGGCGCCGCCGGCCTTCACGATGGTCGTGATGCCGAGTAGCTGGGCGGTGAACAGAATGATAGGGTTCACCGAGCCATCGGTCTGCGGCGGGGTGCAGAGCACGATTTCGGGACAGCCGGCCAGCTTGGCCGGCACGCCCAGCATCAGCAACGTGCTAAACAGAGGCGCGGTGCCACCCGGAATGTAGAGACCCACCCGCTGCACGGGCACCGCCCGTCGCCAGCAGCTCACGCCGGGCATCGTTTCCACCAGCTCTTCCTGCGGAATCTGGGCCTGGTGGAAACGCAGAATGTTGGCGTGGGCCTGCCGGATAGCCGTCTGGAGTTCCGCCGGCACCTGAGCCGCGGCGGCCGTCAGTTCTTCGGAACTCACGCGCAAACTACCGGCCGCCGCCAGATCGGCACGGTCAAATTGCCGGGCATAGTCTACCAGGGCGTCGTCGCCGCGCTGGCGCACGTCCTCAAAAATCTGCTGCACGCGCTGCTCCACGTCCTGGGCCTGCTGCTGGGCCGCCCGCTGCTGCAAGGCCGCCCACTCCGGCCGGGAAGGGTATTGAATCAATTTCATAGCTGTTAGCTGAAAGCTGTTAGCTAGTAGCTTTTGTTCTGAGAGCCTCCGATTGGAAGCTAACAGCTACTAGCTAACAGCTGAGTTAGCTGATCATTTTCTCAATCGGGAGTACCAGGATGCCTTCGGCGCCCACGGCTTTAAGCTGGCTGGTGATGTGCCAGAAGTCGTCCTCGTTTACTACCGACTGCACCGATACCCAGCCTTCTTCGGCCAGCGGCGTAATGGTGGGCGACTTGATGCCGGGCAGCAACTGCTTTACTGCGTCCAGGGCCGCGACGGGCGCATTGAGGATGATGTACTTGTTACGGCGGGCGCGGCGCACGGCCTGCATCCGGAACTGCAACTGCTCCAGGAGCTCCTTCTTCTCGGCGTTCAGGTTCTGGTTGGCGATGAGCACGGCCTCGGAGCGAAACACGGTTTCCACTTCGCGCAGGCCGTTGCCGAGCAGCGTGGAGCCGCTGCTCACGATGTCGCAGATGGCCTCGGCCAGCCCGATGCTGGGGGCAATTTCCACCGAGCCGCTAATGGTGTGCAGGTGCGCCTCCACGCCCTTTTCGCGCAGGTAGTCGCCCAGGATCTGGGGGTATGAGGTGGCGATGCTCACGCCCTGCAAGTCCTGGATGGAATCGTAGGCGGCGGCGCGGGGCACGGCCAGGCTCAGGCGGCACTTGCTGAAGCCCAGGCCCTCCACCTCCAACTCCGGAAAACCGGCTTCCACCAGCACGTTCTGGCCCACAATGCCCAGGTCGGCCACGCCGTCCTGCACGTAGCCGGGAATGTCGTCGTCGCGCAGATACAGGATTTCGAGGGGAAAGTTGGTGGCTTCGGTTTTGAGCTTGTTGGAAGCGGCGAGGAAGCTGATACCGCATTCGCGGATCAGGTTTAGGGAATCTTCGCTTAAGCGGCCGGATTTCTGGATAGCCAGACGGAGCATGGTTTTTTAATTAAGAAGTAGGAATTAAGAATTAAGAATTGACCGTTTTCGGGTTCTTAACTGATAATTCAGGAAGGGGTTTGGGGCGGAAACGGGACCCAGACGTTGCGAGGCGGCCAATGGCAGGCCTGTCCCCCGGTTTTTCGGGGGCCGGCGAACCAAATCAGGTTCGCCCAACGGGGTCGATATGATGCGTTCATTCCTCTAGAAAGAGGAATGGTGCCCGTGATGCAGATGATGCTGCGGGGTCTCAGACGCGCTGGCCTCGGCCCGGCGGCCCGTTACGGGGGCGGCCTGGGGGCTGATGGGGCTCAGAAAAAGCGCGGAGAAAGGCATACGGGGTGCGAAGTAGCGGGGCAAATGTACGCGGCGGCGGTCAGGATGAAAACTTTTTCAGGAAAAATTTACCCTAAAACCCGGACCTTCACGTTTTCAGTACCGGTTCAACCCGGTTTTGGCACCATTGTTTCGGAAGCGGCCGGTGGGGCTTGGCGGCCGCAGCTGTTTTTTTTTCGCGCCGGCCGTTCTCGCCCCCTACCTTGCCCGCCTTACCTGCCTGCATATGCTTCGTATCCGCCCGTTCGCTTTTCGTGTTGCCTTTTTAATGGCCCTCGGTGGTGCCGGCAGTGCCCACGCCCAGGCCACCGATGCCGCCGCCCCCCTGCCCCCGCCCACTACGGGCGTGCCTACCGGCATCGAGTTGCTGCTCCCTCAAGCCAGCCCCCACGCCGTGGTGGCCCAAACCGTGGGCCTGACCGACGTGACGGTGGAGTACCATTCGCCCTCCGTGCGCAGCCGCACGGTGTGGGGCGGCCTCGTACCCTATGACCAGGTGTGGCGGGCCGGGGCCAACGAAAACACGCTCATCCGCTTCTCGACGCCGGTGCTGCTCCGGGGCCAGACGGTGCCCGCCGGCCAGTATTCGTTCTACGTGGTGCCCCACCAGGACCGGGACTGGGAAGTGGTGCTCAACCGCGTCGTCAACCACTGGGGCAGTGAGGGCTACGACCAGCGCAACGACGTGATTCGGGTGCCGGTAGTGCCCGAAACGGCCCAGTTTCAGGAGAGCCTGTTGTACTGGTTTTCCAACGTGCGGCCCAACAGCGCCCACCTCAACCTGACCTGGGAACGGCGCACGCTGGTGCTGCCCTTCGAGGTGGAAGTGCACAAGCAGGTGCTGGCGGGCGTGGAGCGCGCCCTCCAGCAGCAGCCCAACGACTGGCAATTACTGGCCCAGGCCGCCGATTACCTGGTACAGAACAACATCCAGCCCGAACGCGCCCTCAACTGGATTAACGAGTCGCTCCGCCTGCTCGACGCGCCCACCAACAACTGGATTAAGGCCCGCCTGCTGGCCCAGCAACTGGATTACGGCACGGCCATCGTCTACGCCCGCAAAGCCATCAAGCTCGGCGACAAGGACGACGCCGCTTTCAAGTCCCAACTACCCAACATGCGGCTCTCCCTCACCGAGTGGCAGGCAAAAGCGTATTGAGAAGTGAGAAACGGCTTTGGGCCGGAAGGATTGTGTAACAGCCACTGCTTTGGGCAGCGGCTGTTTTTTTGTAGGGCATCTTGGGCGGCATGGAAGCTTTTCTGGCCGTTTGCCGCGCTATTCATCCGCTTTCTGAGGGCCTGGAGGCCGAGTTGCGCCGGCTGGCCCGGCTGGAAACCGTGCCGGCCCGCACGGCGCTGCTGGAGCCCGGCAGCGTGGCCCAGCGGCTGTATTTTCTGGAAACGGGTTTGGTGAGGGGCTTTTACCTGAAGGACGGCAAGGAGGTCACGTCGTGGTTTATGCCGGAGGGTCACTTCGTGATTTCAATTCTGAGCTTCTTTTCGCGCCAGCCCTCCCACGAGTACCTGCAAACGCTGGCCGAGTGCCGGCTCTGGTCGCTCACCCACGCGCAGGTGCAGGGCTTGTACCGGCAGTTTGCCGAGTTCAACTGCATCGGTCGGGTGCTCACCGAGCGCTACTACGTGCTCAGCGAGCAGCGCGCCCTCGATCTGCGCATGCTGCCCGCCGCCGAGCGCTACGCCCGCCTGCTGCGCGACTTTCCGGGCCTCGTGCAGCAGGTACCGCTGCACCTGCTGGCCTCGCACCTGGGCATCACTGCCGAAACGCTGAGCCGCCTGCGCGCCCGTCGCGCCGGCTAAATCCGTTCTTGATAAATGTCAAGGGATGCAGGTGGTGCGGCCCGCACCTTTGGAGCATGGTTTCCCCCTCAAACTTTGCTCCTATGCGACTTACCCTGGCCTTGTTCTTTTGTGCCCTACTGGTCTTGGCCAATGGCATAGTAGACCATTACCATGCCCCCACCGGAATTATGCTGACCCCGGTACTTATTTTGTCTATTACTACCCTGATGGTGTCAACCAGGCGCTTTCGAACCAATCCGGTTTCGGCGATGCTGATGGTTGTGCTATTCATCAGCCTAAATGATACCGGGATAAAACTATACGGCGGCGGCACGCACGACAATGAGGGGCAGGCGTGGGTACACCTGTTTCTGCTTATTGGCCTCCTACCCTCATACAGTGCACTTCTGTTCGTGATTTTTCGTCAGTCCACTGCTTCCGTCAGCACGAAAATTGTCGCCGCCCTCCTGTTCCCGCTCCTGCTGTTCGGGTACCTAACTCTTTTTGCCGACCTCGGTATGGGGCAGCTGAACAGCTGCCGCTACGGGTGCTAACCTTCCGGCGCCCCGTATCGTCTAAAACCGCGCGATAACGCGCAGGTTGACCAGGCGCTGGCTCAGGAAGTTGGGCACGCCGTAGGTGCGGCCGTTCAGGTCCTGCACGTAGTTGTAGCCGGCCAGGTTATCGGCCCCCAGCACGTTGAGGATTTCCAGGCTCATCCACAAGTTCTGCACCTGCACGCGGCGGCCGGCAGCGCGCTCGGTTTCGGTGCGCAGGCCCAGCACTTTGGTAAAGCCCAGATCGGCGCGCTTGTAGGCGCGGGTGAGCTTGCTGGTGCCCCGCAAATCGGGCGCGTCGGGGGGGCTGAAGGGTAGGCCGGTACCAAATACCAGGTTCACGTAGCCCTTCACCGAGGGGTTGCCGGGCAGGTTATCTTGCAGGAAAATGCCGAAGTTCAGGCGCTGGTCCGAGGGGCGGCGGATGTAGCCTTTGGGCACCCGGCCGGTGGCGTTGCCAGCCGCGTCAAAGGTAGTCAGCGAGTCGCCCACCAGGTTTTCGCGGGTCGTGAGCAGGCCCAGGCTGAACCACGATTCGGTGCCGGGAATGAACTCCCCGCTCACCCGGGCATCGAAGCCGGCGGCGTAGGCCTTGGCGTTGTTGGTGGCCTGGTAGCGCAGGCGCACGTTGTCGATGTCGTAGGGCACCACGTCGGTGAGGTACTTGTAGTAGGCCTCGCCGGTGAAGCGGAATGGGCGGTCCCAACTGCGGAAGCGCAGCTCGTTGCCCACAATGAAGTGTACCGAGCGCTGGGCCCGCAAATCGAGGTTGAGCGTGCCTTCCTGACTCTGGGGCGCGCCCGTTTGGTAGCGCAGCTCCCGGTAAAAAGGCGGCTGGTGATACACGCCCACGGCCGCTTTCCACGACAACCGGGGGTTGCGGGCGCTGGTGAAGGCGTACTGCACCCGGGGGCTGAAGGTAGTCTGCCGGTTCACCGTCCAGTAGCTGGCGCGCGCGCCGTAGGTGAGCGTGCGCAACGAATCGAAGCGGATGGTGTGCTGAAGAAAGCCCTGGGTGCGGGTGCTTTCCAGGTCGAGGTTGGACACCAAACGGGTGCGGCGCGCCTCGGGCACGTAGTCGGCCGAGTCGGCGAAGCTGTACTCGTTGAGCGCATCCTGAATTCGCTCCCGGCCCGCTTTCACTCCCCAGCGCACCGTGCTGCGGTAGCCGGGCGTCCAGGTCCCGCGGGTTTCGAGGGTGGCAATGCGGGCTTCCAGCGTATTGCGCGAGTGCTTGAACAACGAGCCCACGCCCCGGCGGTTGAGGTCGGCCCCGAACGCGCCCACTTTGGGGTCGCGGTTGATTTCGGCAATCTGGTAGCCCGCCTCCACGTCGCGGTACTCGAACTCGCGGGAATACAACAGCCCCCCGAGCAGTTCCAGGCGCAGATTGGGCCGCACCGCGTGGCCCAGCCGGAGGCCGCCCTGGTAGGTATCGTACTGCATCCGTTCCCGGCCCTCGTAGCCGATATAGAGCCGCGTGGCCTGGGCCGCCCCCGTATTGAAGGTAGTTTCGCCGCTTTTGGGGTTGAAACGAAAATCATTGTGGGCGAAGGTGTTGAAAATACCGACCGTGGTGCGCTCCAGGTTGTCCTTGGGTCCCAGGGCCAGCGTAATCAGGCTCTGCCCGTCGTAGAAGGTGGGGTTGTAACCGCCCTGCTGCTGCTGGAGCGAGTTGAAAACGTAGGTGGCGTTCTTGTAGCGCACCCCGGCCAGGTAGCTCACCCGCTGGCTGGGCGAGGCCGCCTCCACGTGGGCCGAGCCACCCACCAGGCTGGCCGTGGCCGAACCCCCGAATTTCACCGGCTGCTTGTACTCGATGTTGAGCACCGAGGACAGCTTGTCCCCGAATTTGGGCTGCCAGCCCCCGGTCGAAAACTCGATTTTGTTGACCAGATCGGGGTTCACGAAGCTCAGGCCCTCCTGCTGGGCGGTAGTCACCAGAAACGGCCGGTACACCTCGAAGCCGTTCACGTAAATCAGGTTTTCCTCGTAGTTGCCGCCCCGCACCGAGTAGGTACTGGTCAACTCGTTGGTGCTGGCCACCCCGGGCAGGGTTTTGAGCACGGCCGAGAAGTCGCCGAAGGGCGAGGGAATTTCCTTGGCCGTGCGCGGCTCGAGTTGCAGAATGCTCACCTGCTCGCGGGTATCGGTGGCATCGGTGCGGCCCCGCACCGTCACGTTGTCCAGGGCCCGGCTGTCTTCCTGGAGCGTGAGTTCCAGCTCCCGAGGCTGATCCAGGCTGAGGGTCACGCGCTCGGTGCGGTAGCCCAGGCGGCGCAGGACCAGCACCGGGGCTTTGCCGCCCGGCGGCCGGGCCACGCTCAGCGAAAACCGGCCCCGCTCGTCGGTGCTGGTGCCGCCCGGCTGGCCCTCCACGCCCACAATTACCTGCTCCAGGGGCTGGCCGGCCGCGTCGCGCACGACGCCCGCAACCAGTACCCGGGCCGCCGGGCTTACCTGGGCCAGCGCGGGCCGGGCAGCTACTCCGGCCAGCAGCACCAGGGCGCCGGCGGGTACCGGACTACCGAGCAGCCGTAATCCCAAACGAAAATTCAGGCGGAAAGAGAAGGGCATCCGCAGGGGTTAATAAGGAGTTTCGAGGGCGGACGGGGCCAGTTCCTCCCGCATCCGGGCCAGGGTGGCCACCGGGTCACCATCCTTGAACACGAACGAGCCGGCCACCAGCGCGTCGGCCCCGGCCGCGACCAGGGCGGCGGCGTTGTCGAGCGTCACGCCCCCATCCACCTCAATCAGCGCCGCCGAGCCGCTGTCGACCAGCAGCTTCTTGAGCTGGGCCACTTTGCGCAGGGTGTTCGGAATGAAGGCCTGGCCCCCGAAGCCAGGGTTTACCGACATAATGAGCACCAGGTCCAGGTCGGCGGCCACGTCTTCGAGCAAACTCACGGGCGTGTGCGGGTTGAGCGCCACCCCGGCCCGGCAGCCGAGCTGCTTGATCTGCTGAATTACGCGGTGCAGGTGGGTGCAGGCCTCGTAGTGGACCGTGATGTTGGCCGCCCCGGCGTCGCGGAAGGCGCTCAGGTAGTGCTGGGGCTCCTCAATCATCAGGTGCACATCGATGGGCTGCTTGGCGTAGCGATGCACGGCCTGGAGCACGGGAATGCCGAAGGAGATGTTGGGCACGAACCGCCCGTCCATCACGTCGAAGTGCAGCCAGTCGGCCGCCGAATCGGCCAGGCGCTCGGTTTCGGATTGCAGATTGCCGAAGTCGGCGGAGAGTAGCGAGGGCGCCAGCAGCGGAGCCATACAGCGGGTAGGGTTCATAGGGCGAAAGTACGCGTTAGCAATGGGTTGACAGGTATCAGACGCCCGATTTGGTGGTAGCGGCCGGCTAAATAAGCCCCGGTGAGCTACTCAACGCCCTGACCGGCCGTTCTGGTATGTCGCCCGCAGGCTCACCGGACTCCGAAAAGCGCAGTTCGCCAAAAAGCGTGGTGCCGGCTCCAACCCTGCGGTTGGCCCCGGCACCACGCCTTAGTAGTCGCCTGATTTCGCTGGCCCTGGTCGCTGCCCAACAGGAACTAGGCGGGCTTTTCATAGGCCCGCCAATCGAGCTTGCCGTCCTCGGTTTTACGCAGGAACACGGTCTGGTCGTCGTCCTGGCGCTTGCCGAAGGTCACGTCGCCCCGGCAGTCGAGGCACTTGAGGCTGGTGTACTTGAACTTGCCCTGGGCTTCGCGGGCGGTCAGGTCGAGGTTGTCGGAGCCGCAGAGGCCGCACTTGGCCACGTCGGGGAAGCTGAGCCGGTCGTGCTCGGCCACTACCTCGTGAAAGTTGGCGCCCTGCACCGTAAAGTGAAACTGGCGGCGCCCCAGGCGCTTGGTGACCATCATCTGTAACATGGAAGAAGAACTAAGGGTGAGGTAGACGAAAGCGGCAACATAGCAAACCGCTAAATCATCGCCAATTTACTAAAAATATTCGCAATATCGAATCCAAAAATATTAGCACAAACGGCCGGTCAAAAAAGAAGCCGGCTCGTTTCGAGCCGGCTTCTTTTTTGACCGGCCGTTTGTGCTACCCTGGCTCTACAGCTTCACGAAGCGCACGGTACGCTGCTCGCGCCCATTGCTGACGGTGCAGGTGAACACGCCCTTGGTGAGCAGGCCCGGGCGCAGGCGCACGGCCGGGGCCGACGTGGGGGCCACCTGCTGCTCGGCTACCAAAGCCCCGCGGGCATCAAAAATGCGTACCTGCAAGGGTGTCGACTGAAAGCCCACGGCCAGTTGTAGGTAGAGTTCGTCATCCTTGCTGGGGTTGGGGTAAATCAGTAGCTCGTGGCGGGGTTCGGGCGGGGCGGCCGAGAGCGGGGCCCCGGGGTTGGCCAGGTTGTAGGCCCGGGCGAAGTGGGGAATGCCGTACCCGATTTCGTCGTTGGGCGTGATGGCCCGGGAGCCGGAGCGCTGCAAAAAGCCGATGACCTGCTGGGCCGTGAGCGTGGGGTTGGCCTGCCAGAAACCGGCCACCATGCCGGCCAGCACCGGACAGGCATACGAGGTGCCGTTGCCCCGGGTCACGGTGCCCGTCGGCGACACGATGGCCGTTTGCACACCCATAGCGGCCAGGTTGGGCTTGATGCGCCCGTCGGCCGTGGGGCCACGGGAGCTGAAGCCGGCCACGAAAGCCAGCGAATCGGTCGCGCCCACCGTCAGGATAGAGTCGGCATCGGCGGGGGCCGTAATGTAGCGCCAGGTGCCGTTGCCTTCGTTGCCGGCCGCGCTGACGACCACCATGCCCACGCGGGCAGCCACTGTGGCGGCGCGGGTAGAGAGGGCCGTGCGCCCGTTCATGTCGGCGTAGGCGTAATCGGTGGAGGGATAATCGAAGGTGCTGTAGCCCAGCGAGGAGCTGATGACGTCCACCCCGGCCGAGTCGGCGTATTCGGCCGCAATCAGCCAGTTGGCTTCTTCTACGGGGTGCTCGGAGTAGATATCCTCCGTAACGAAGAGGCGGAAGGTGGCCTTGGGCGCGGTACCAATATAGCGCCCCGGCTCGTTGCCGCCGATAGTAGCCAGGCAGTGGGTGCCGTGACTGTCGCGCTGAAACACCTGGTTGTTCTTGTCCACCACGTTGAAGGTGCTGGCCAGCCGGTTTTCCTGGGTGATGGAAGTGAAAGCCGAGGCCGTATTCACGCCCGGGAAACCGGCATCAAACACGGCTACCTGCATGCCTTCGCCCCGGAAGCCGGCATCGTGCATCTGCACCGCGCCCAGCATCTGGGCCTGGGCATAGGCCTTGCCGTACTGACTGCGGGTGCCGGCGCTACGCTCGGCGGTAAGCTCGGGGTCGTCGCCCTTGGGCTTGCGGGTGCCGGGCAGACCGCGGTTGAGCGTCTGGGCCGCGCGCACGAAGGGCAGTCCCTGAATTCGCAGGAGCGTGGCCGAGTCGCAGGCGACCATGGCGGCGTTGAACCAGCGGGAGGTGTACCAGAGCTGGGCGCCGGGCACGGCCTTGAGCTGCTGCACGTAGACAGGGCTCACGGGCAGGTCGCGGGGCAGCACGGCAATCTGCTGGCGCTGCCGCCGCGCCAGGGCCCGGGCCGACAGAAACGCGGCGGGCTGGCTCACGCTGAACGGCGTGCCGGCTTTGTCTTTGAAGTAGATGAGGTGCTTGCGCACAGTGGCCGTGGGCCGGGCCGTTTCCGGGGGCGTAGCTCCGGGGCCGGCGGCGGCCCGGGCTCCAAACGCCGACGCACAGAGGCCGGCAACTAGCAAAAGGCGGGATAGAACCATTCAGCGCAGTATATTGACTTGCCGGAAGATACAACCCAATCCGCTAACAAACGCGTCTTCGGCCCTCGGGAAGCCTTTTTTTGACCCCTATTCCCCAAAAAACCGGTGAAAGCCGTAGCTCTCACCGGTTTTTTGGCACGGCATAACAGTAAACGCTATTTGCCGCTTTCAATCAGCACCTCGCTGCGCGACTGGCCCAGGTAGATGGCCGTGTTGTCGCAGGGCTTTCCGCCCCCCGGATCGTGGGTGAAGGCCCGGCTTATGCGGTACACCGGCCCCACGTCCTTGGCGAAGGTGGTGCGCCTGATGCTCGTGTAGCAGGCGTTCACGTCGACGGCCAGGTTGTTGGTGGTGGTCAGCGAATTATCGTAGCCATAGGTTTTACCGTTGCGCTGCACGCTGAACGGCTGGCCGACCCGGGAATAGAGCCGGTTGGAGGCCGTCACGGAATCCTGACTGTTGAAGGCGTTGATGTTCCAGACTCGGCCTTCCCGCACCGGAAACACCAGGGCCACGGTGCGCCGGTTGTTGAACTGCTCCGTCACGGCCCGCTCCCCCACCGTAACGGTAAACACCGAATCTACCCGCCAGGCATCGGTGGCGGTGGGCCGCCGGGAACGGATGAGCCGGTACACCGACTGGCCGGTGGCATCGGGGGTGAGCTCGGTATCCACCTGCTCGCGGAACTGGAAGCGGCTCACCGTGGGCTTGTTGTTGGCCCAGGCCGTGTCGGCCACGTCGTAGATGCGGTAGCTGCCCACGGCCAGCGGGTAGTACTCGGGGCCAGTAAAGGGCTCCACCTCGCTGGTATCCTGGCAGCCGGCCAGCACCGCCGCGCCCAGCACCGCCGCGCCCAGCACCGCCGCGCCCAGCACCGCCGGCAGCATCCAACGGCCCACGCCGCGCAGAGTAGTAGGGGAATATTTCTGATTCATAGCAGGTGATTAACGCCCTGAAAGTAGCACTGGTTCGCGGGAAAAAACGGCCCGGGCCGGGAGAACGCGTAAACGGGAAAATCAGTTGCCCGTGGTTGGTAGTTGGCAGTTGGCAGTTGGCAGAAATAACGTCCTCCTGCCGAAGGAAGGATCCTTTCACGTTTGAACGAGTCAGTATATCGAGCATCGTTCCTGGGTAAAAGTCCTCTTCCTTCGTCGGGAGGACGTTGTTGTTACCAGCCACCAGCTCCTGCCGACTACCGAACGGCGACGGTTTCGGAGGGCTCGGGGATTTCGCCGATGGTGTGGCGCTCGATCCAGCCCCCGCCCAGCACGTCCTCGCCCTCGTAGAACACGGCGGCCTGACCGGGCGTTACGGCGTGCACGGCTTGCTCGAAGTAGACGTAGATTTTGTCGCCCTTCTGCTCCAGAAAGGCCGGGGAGCCGTCGTGGTTGTAGCGGATTTTGGTGGTACTGGGCACCAGGCCCCGGCCTTCGAGAGAGGCATATTTACCCATATTGAGCTTGCTGACCACCGTGCGGGTGCTGGCCAGGTCATCGAAGTTGCCGAGCACCACGCGGTTGGTTTCCGGGTCGATGGCCGTTACATAGACCGGGAAGCCCAGGGCCACGCCCAGGCCCTTGCGCTGACCGATGGTGTAGAACGGGTAGCCCTCGTGCTGGCCCACCACGGTGCCGTCGCGGAGCACGAACTCGCCGCCGGCCACGCGCTCCTCCAGGCCCGGCACGCGGCGGCGCAGGAAGCCCCGGTAGTCGTTGTCGGGAATGAAGCAGATTTCGTAGCTCTCGGGCTTGTTGACGAGTTCGGTAAAGCCCCGCTCGCGGGCGAAGTCGTAGATGGCCGTTTTGCGCAGCTCGCCCAGCGGGAACAGCGTGCGGGCCAGGCTCTCCTGACTCACCCCCCAGAGGGCGTAGCTCTGGTCCTTGTTATCATCAATGCCCTTGCTGATGACGTAGCGGCCGTTTTCTTCGCGCACCTGGGCGTAGTGGCCGGTGGCAATGAAGGCGCAGCCGAGCTGGTCGGCCCGGCGCAGCAAAGCATCCCACTTGATGTGGGTGTTGCAGAGTACGCAGGGGTTGGGCGTGCGCCCGGCCAGGTATTCCTCCGTGAAGTTGCTGATGACGAAGTCGCCGAACTCTTCGCGAATATCGATGATGTAGTGCGGGAAGCCCAGGTCCACGGCAATCTGGCGGGCGTCGTTGATGCTGTCGAGCGAGCAGCAGCCGGTTTCCTTCTTGCTGCCGCCCGCCGAGGCATAATCCCAGGTTTTCATGGTCATCCCGACCACTTCGTACCCTTGCTCGTGCAGCATCACGGCCGCTACCGAGCTGTCGATGCCGCCGCTCATGGCTACCAGCACCCGTCCTTTCGTTATGTTCATACGTGAATCAAATTGCGCCCGGAGCGTGAAAGGTTCCGGCCGAATGCGCAAAGGTACGAAAGAGCGGACGGGTGAATGAGTGAATTGTCATTCCGACATTCCGCGCATCAAGCGGCGAGAGGAATCTGGGTTCACGCAACAGCACGGTTTCGTGAACCCAGATTCCTCCCTCGTCGGAATGACAGTTCACGCACCCACTCCCTCCTAACTCAGAAGTCCCGATTATTGCAGCGGCAACGGCGGTAGCGCCGGGGCCGCCTCCCTTTCATTTCCTTCTGCTATGGCTTTGCTAGTTCCCGTGATGGTGCGCGGTATTAATAACCTGTCCGATGCCCGCTACTGCGCCGGCATGGGGGCCGATTCGCTCACCTTTCGCCTCGACCCGGCGCTCAACGGCTACCTCACGCCCGAGGTAGTGAAGGAGCTCAGCGGCTGGGTGGCCGGCGTGCAGCTCATCGGCGAGTTCGATACGCTGCCGGTGGCCGAAATCAATGCCCTGGTGCTGCAATGCGGCCTGCACGCGGTGCTGCTGCACCGCCGCCGCACGCCCGAAGAGCTGGCCCAGCTCACCGTACCGGCCCTCAAGCTACTGCGCTGGCTGCCCGACATGCTTCCCGAAGACGTGGACCTGCGCTTCCGTGAGCAGGCCCCGCACTACCTGGGTTTCGTGCTGGCTGCCCCGCCCGCGCAGCTGCCCAACGGTGCCGAAACCACCCGCCTCATTGAGCAGGCCCGCACCTACCCGCTCTGGCTGGGCACCGACTTCGCCCCCGGCGGCCAACTGCGCGCCTACGTGCAGCAGCTGCGGCCCGCCGGCATCGTGCTGGAAGGCGGCGACGAAATCAAGCCCGGCATCCGCGACTTCGACGAAATGGAAGCGCTGTTCGAGCAGCTGGAAGACTAATCGGTGAAGTGGTGAGGTGGTGAGTTTGATGTTCCAGAATCCTATTTGCGCAAGTGGCGCAGCTTGGACCGATTGAATCTCAACCTCACCACGTCACCACGTCACCGCTTCAATTCACCTGAAACTGGAGGTACTTGATGGGCACGCCCTGCTGGCGGTATTTGCGCTCGAAGGTGGTCTGGATGTCCTCGGCGTGAGGCAGCAGCTCGGGGGTGGCGTACAGGTCGCGGGTGTGGGCCAGCACGGTGGTGCCGGGGCGCTGTTGCACGGTTTCGAGGGAGTACTCGAACAGGTCGGCGTTGTCGGTTTTGAGGTGAATCAGGCCGCCGGGGCGCAGAATCTGCTGGTAGAGGGTGAGGAAGCGCGGGTAGGTCAGGCGGCGCTTGATGTCCCGGTCGCGGGGGCGCGGGTCGGGGAAGGTAATCCAGATTTCGTGCAGCTCGCCGGGGGCGAAATGCGTGAGCAGGTCGTGGGCGCGGGTGCGTACCCAGCCCGTGTTTTCCAGGCCCAGCTCGTGGGCGCGGCTGTTCCCCTTCCAGATCCGGTCGCCCTTAATATCGAGGCCCAGGAAGTTGCGCTCGGGATACCGCTCGGCCAGGCCTACGGTGTACTCACCCTTACCGCAGCCGACTTCGAGGGTAATCGGGTTATCGTTGCCGAAAAAATCCTGGTGCCAGCGCCCGCCCAGCTGCTGATAGGTGGCTTTGCCGGGTTCCACAATGGAGTCCTGCTCTGCATTGGCGGCAAAGCGCCGGAGTTTACTTCTGCTCACGTTCGTTTTTTCGTTACTGGTTTTCTGTTTCTCGTGGCCGGATCGGCGTGGCCGGCTGGGAGTTGTTTATCTGACGTGATGGTCCTTCTTTCTTCGAGCGAAAAACGAATACCCAACAGCAAAAACCAACTCAGAGCTCTTCGATTTCAGCCACTACGAAGGTACTGCCCCCGATAAAAATCACATCATCGGCGGCGGCGGCGGCGCGGGCGGCGGCCACGGCGGCCGGCACCGGGCCGTGCGCGGTGCCCGTGAGGCCCAGGCCGGCGGCCAGCGCGGCCAGCTCCGGGGCCGGCAGCGCGCGCGGAATGGTGGCCTGGCAGAAGTAGTACGTAGCGTCCCGGGGCAGCAGGGCCAGCATCCTGGTCACGTCCTTGTCGTTCACCACGCCCAGCACGAAGTGCAGCCGCCGCCGGGGCAAACGGGCCAGCTGCTCCACGATGAAGCGGATGCCGGCCTCGTTGTGGCCCGTGTCGCAGATGACGAGCGGCTGGCGGCCCAGGATGGTCCAGCGGCCGCGCAGACCGGTCAGGCGGCCCACTTCGCGCAGCCCCTCGCGCAGGTGGGCTTCCTCCATTACGAAGCCCTGGCGGCGCAGCTCGGCCACGGTAGCCAGCACGCCGGGCAGGTTCAGGCGCTGGTAGTCGCCCACCAGGCCCAGCGCCAGCGCGTCGAGTTCCAGCGCCCCGTCGTGCCAGATGCGGAGCCGTTGCACGGCCGCGTCGGGAGCGGGCTCACCGAGTAGTTCGGCGCGGTAGTGGGCGTCGGCAAACAGCAGCGGGGCTCCCTGCTGCCGGGCCTTCTGCTCGAAAACGGCCGCTACTTCGGGCTGGGTCTGGCTAATGATGGCGGGTACGCCGGGCTTGATGATGCCGGCTTTTTCGGCCGCAATCAGCGGCAGCGTATCGCCCAGCAGGTTCTGGTGGTCGAAGCTGATGTTGGTAATGAGCGACACCAAAGGCCGGATGATGTTGGTGGAGTCGAGCCGGCCGCCCAGGCCCACTTCCACCACGGCCACATCCACCCGCTCCCGGGCGAAATAATCGAAGGCCAGGGCCACGCACATTTCAAAAAACGAGGGCTCCACCTGCTCGAACAACCCCCGCCGCTGAGCCACCCACTCCACCAGAAACGCCGGGGCCAGCGGCTGGCCGTTTATTCGGATGCGCTCGGTGAATTCCTTGAGGTGGGGCGAGGTGTAGAGGCCCACTTTGTAACCGGCGGCCTGGAGCACGGCGGCCAGCAGGTGACTGGAGCTGCCCTTGCCGTTGGTGCCGGCCACGTGCACGCTCCGGAACTGCCGCTCGGGATGGCCGGTGGCTTCGGCCAGGGCCTCGGTGCGTTGCAGGCCCGGCTTGTAGCCCGCCTCGCCCACCCGCTGAAACATGGGCAGCTGGGCGTAGAGGAAGTCGAGAGTTTGCGGGTAGGTCATTTCTTTGGAGCTGTTAGCTGACAGCTATTAGCTGATGGCCCTCGTTCAATAACGCAGCCAGCTACCTATTATGGGCGCGATGAAAACTGCACGAAAGCTAGCAGCTCTCAGCTAACAGCTCTCAGCTAACAGCTCCAGAAAATCACCGTACCGTGAATTTGAAGGTGTAGAAGCCCGTAGCCCCGCCGTTGGCGGAGTTGGTGCGGCGGAACTCGGCATTTTCCAACGCGTCGCGGCAGGCGCGTTCCTGGGCGGCCGATACGTTGCCCGACACTTTGGTAACGGCCTCCACCTCCCCATCGGCACTCACCTTGATTTTGAAGCGCACGAAACCCGAGTTGTTGTCGAGGGCGGCGGCGGTGGGGCGGTTTACGAAGGCCCAGCCGCTCATTTCGAGGCCGCCGCTGCCGGGGCTGGTACCGCGGCCGCCGCTGCCGGGCTCGCCCGAGTAGGCCGTGCCGTCATAGGTGCCGCGGGGGTCGCCTTTGTCGCCCACAGTGCCGGGGTTGTCGCCGTTGTTGTTGCCGGTGGGCGCGTTGCTGGTACCGTTTACGCCATTGCCGCCGCCATCGGCCCGGTTGGCGCGGGGCGTGAATACGGCCCGCTGGTCTACCCGGGGTTTGGGCGGTTCGGGCTTCACCTCTTCCCGGGGCACGGGCGCGGCTTTGGGGGCCGGCGGTACCGTTACGGGGCTTTCCTCGGCCTCACTGGTCACCACGCGCTCCTGGCTGGGGGGCGTGGGATCGGGCGGGGTGGTGGGCTGGGGCGGCGTGGGGTCGGGCTGGGCGGCCGGCGGGCGGCTGTCTTCGCGGTTCTGGGATTCGTTGGCCGGCGCCTGGCTCTGAATGTCGCCGGAGCCCACTTCGTCCACCCCGTAGTTCAGCTCCACCCCGTCGCCGCCGAGGGTATCCAGGGGTGGGTCGGGACCCTTGAAGACGGCAAAGAAGAACAGGGCCGCCAGGGCCACGTGAAATACCACGGTCCCCAGTAAAGCTTCGCGCCGATGTTCTTCCCGGTATTCCATATCAGTTGTCAGTTATCCGTTGTCAGTTGCCAGTTGGATAGTTTACAGTTGAAGCTTTTAAAACCGCCTGACAACTAGCAACTGGACCCTGACAACTCATTTCCCCTGTTGGGCCTGGGTGGCCATGACCATTTTTATCTTGAGCCGGTTGCCGATTTCGAGGATGTCGACCAGTTTCTGCACGTTCAGCGAAGCATCCACCCGCAGCACGGCGGTGGGGCTTTCCAGGCCGGCAATGCGGCGGGCCAGCTCGGGCTCCAGCTCGGTGGGCGTGATGGGGGTCCGGTCGAGGAAGTAGGTTCCGGCCGCATCCACCGAGATGGTGATGGGCTGCTTCATGGCCTGCTTGCCCGAGCGGGCGTTGGGCAGCATGAGCTTAATCACGTTTGGGTTGACCATCGTCGAGACAATCAGGAAGAACAGCATCAGAAAGAACATGATGTCGTTCATCGAGCTGGTCTCGACGTGGGAAGAAAGCTTACGGCGCCGGCTGAGATTCATAATGAGTTGTCAGTTGCCAGTTGCCAGTTGTCAGTTACCGCTATCAGGTTAGAAGGACTCGACCTGACAACTGGCAACTGATGACTGGCAACTCATTAGTTGTCCTGCAAAATATCCATGAACTCCACGGCGGAGTGCTCCATGCGGAACACCATACGCTCGACCATGATGCTGAGCCAGTGGTAGCCGATGTGGGCGATGATGCCCACGATGAGGCCAGCGGCCGAGGTGACCATTTTGGTGTACAGACCGCCCGAAATCTGGGCAATGCCGAAGTCGCCGGTGGAGCTGATGGCGTAGAAGATTTTGATTACCCCGATGATGGTACCCACGAAGCCCAGCATGGGTGCAATGCCGGCCACGATGCCCAGCACGTTGATGTTCTTTTCGAGGCGGGCAATTTCGATTTTACCCACGTTTTCCACGCTGGCCTCAATCTCGCTCAGGGGCAGGCCCACGCGGCGGATGCCCTTCTCAATCATGCGGGCCAGCGGGGTGGCGTTCTGGGCGCAGAGCATTTTGGCGCCCTGCAAATCCCCTTTCACCATGAGGTTGCCGATGCCGGGCATGAACGACTCGGGCACGGCCCCGGCCTTGCGGATGGTGAGGTAGCGCTCCAGAATGATGTAGACCGAGAGGAACAACAGCAAGAACAGGGGCAGCATAATCCAGCCCCCGGCCAGCACCAGGTCGATGAGCGAGAGGCCCGAGGAGGCGGCCACGGCCTGATCGGCGGCCAGGGCGGCGGAGTCGGCGGCGGCGGGAGAAGCAACCGGGGCCGCGTCGCCGACCTGGAGTTGCAGAAACAGGGAGAGCAGGAACGTCATGCGAGAAGGGAGAGAACTGAAGGCAAAAGAAAAGCTAAAACCAACCGGCAGTAACGCACTGTCGCGGTGAGTCTTAGCTAGTCAACATTTCGTACTACTGAGGCAATGATTGGTTGGTTTTAGAGCCTGGTTGTCAGCTGTTAGTTGTCCGTGAAGCATTATCACGCTGTTTCAAGAGCACTGGCTGACAACTAACAGCCGACAACTAGCAACGAAGCCCTGTATTAATACTGCTTGATCCACAGGTCGCCCATGCGCTTGCGCAGGATGCTGGCCTGGCGGTCGGCGGAGGCGCGGTCCCCGTAGTCGGCTACCGACAGCATGAACTGGCGGCTGCCGGGGGCGGGCAGAATCACGCGGGCCGGGTGGCCCAGGCGAACCAGCGCCTGCCGGCCCTTTTCGGCGTTGGCCAGGCTCGTGTAGGAGCCGGCCACCACGAAGTAACGACCGGTGCGGCTTTTAATTGTCGCGTTGTCGGCCACCGGGGTTGCATTGGTGGCGGCGGCTTTTTCCCAGCCCGGCGCTTTGGCCTTGGCCGGCGCAGCCGCTACGGGCTTAGGAGCCGTTTTAACCTGCACCGGGGCGGCGGCTACCGTCAGGGCGGGCTTGATGGCCGATGCGGGTACCGTTACCTTGTTCGCGGGGGCGACAACGGCCACAGCGGGCTTGGCGGCCGGCACGACGGCGGCCACAACGGGCGCCGGGGCGGCAACTTCCTCCCACTCACCGGCAGGCGCCGGGGTTGCGGGGGCCGGGGTTTCGGCGGCGGCGGCACTGGTCAGGCCGGCCTGCTGACGCAGCAGGGTCGGGCGCTCGGCGGTATTAAACGATTCTTTCTTCAGGGCCGAGAGCTGCAACGACTCGGGCACCTGGTCCAGCATGTTCAGGTACAGGTACTCGGCCGAAGCGGCCAGGCTGATAACGACGGCCACGCCCAGCGTGCGTAACCACATGCGGCGGCGCGAGCGGCCGCCCAGTTGCAGAGTAGCCGTGGGCCGCTCCCGGGCCAGCAGCGCATCGGTTGCGCGTACCGGCCGCGACACCAGCTCGGGCAACCCGAAGCTGGCTCCCAGCAGGTTCTGGGTGCCGGTGTATTCAAACTCCAACCCGCGGCCCGGGGCCTGCCGGAACGTCCCGATACCGCTCAACTCGGCCCGACGGCTGGCTTCCAGGTCCTGCTCCATGCCGAGCACCGCGTCGCGCACCAGCTGGCGGGCCTGGGCCGTGGTCAGGTTCAGCTTCGCACTCAGCGCATCTACCAGCAGCCCGTCGTTGCGGGTCAGGCTTTGGTTGAAGGCCACGCGCTTGGCCGGCGGAACCAGCGTGTGGCGCACCGGATGAATACGGGCGGGTGCGTAATCGGCAATCAGCCCCCCAAAATCGGGAATGATAACGCAGTCGTGGTCCTGAAGCAGGGTACGGATATGGTCAGCGAGCATAAGCAAAGGGCGCGAAAGAGCAGCTGGAATAGGGAACGGAAGCCGAAATATACAAAACTGGCCGGCATCCCAAGCGCGCCGCAGGACCGGCAAAGCAGGAACTACCTGATGGATAGCTTCCCGTTGGGTCCTGCGGCGGGCTTAGGCTGACAGGCTTATGGGTGAGTCCGGACTGCCCACCCAGCGCAGAAATTAAAAGTCGTAGGTAACGCCGGCCAGCACGTTGAGGCCCTTTACCGGGTAGTTCAGGAACCGCTCGTTCTTGCGGCCCAGCAGGTTGTTGCCCATCACGAAGAGGGAGAGCTTGTCCATGATCCGGTAATCAGCGCGCAGGTTAAGATCGATAACCGAACTGGTCTGGCCCGGCGTGGGGTTGTAGCGCACCGGCGACGGACCCGGAGGAACCGACGGGATTTCGCGGCCATGAAAGTTGGTACCGTAGCTGGCGCTGTAGGTGTAGAGCTCGGCGCCCACCAGCAGCTTGTCGTAGAAGTTGTAGCTACCGAACAGCACCGTTTGCAGGGCCGGGCGGTGGAAGGGCTGGGTCAGCGTTTTCACGTTGTAGCCGTTGTAGTCGGCCTTGAGGCCCAGGCGCAGCTGCTCGGCGGCATTATACACCACCTCGCCGTGCACGCTCACCAGCTGGGTGGCCTTCTTGTCGTATACCAGCTCGAACTTGGTGGAGTCGCGGCGGGAGTTGTTGTAGAAGTACAGGTTGCGGTCGTTGGAGAGCGTCACGCGGGCATTTACTTGCAGGGCGCGGGCGGGCGTGGCGTTGAAGCCGAAGTAGAGCGTGGGGCCGCGGCGGGTGTCGGCCACGCGCACGTTGGGAGCCAGCCAGGGATTCTCGGTACTCAGGTCATACAGTGTGACGCGCTGAATGGCTCCGCCCAGGCCCGCGAAGGCCACCAGCTTATCTTCCGTCACGGTGTAGGCCGCGCGCAGGGCCGGGTACACGTTGAACTGCCGGGCGTTGTTGATGGTGTCGCCGGTGTAGCCCAGCGTCGCGCCCACGGTCAGGGCCAGCCGGTTCAGGGTCACCTCGTAGGCCGGCGTCACCTGGAAAAAGGGCCGGCTCACCGTGAGCGAATCCTTGTGGGAGATAAACGATACGTCGCCATCGACCCGCGCGCGGCTGGTTTCGGAGAGGCGGTAGTTGGAGCGCAGCGTGGCGTACACGTTGCTTTCCCGGGCCTGGAAGGCATCCGACCAGTAGTTGAAGCCCAGGCCCACATCATACTGGAAGGCGGCGGCCTGGTCGCGGTTGCGCACGTAGACGTTGGTGGCCACCCGCTTGAACACCTGCTTGAGGCTGTCCGGCCGGGGCAGCTCCGACACGTTGCGGTTGTAGCCGTAGAAGTTGTACCGCTCCCGGCCCAGGTCTACCTTGGCGCCCAGCGTGAGCGGGCCGCTGTAGGTTTCGCCGTTCAGGCCCAGGCTGGTCTGGCTCTGGCGGGAGTTCTGCTGGTCCACCGGCCCCCGCGACGAGGACAAGTGCTTCAGGTCGAGGCCGTAGCTGGCGTTTTCGGAGCGGGTGTTGTGCAGGTAAGCCCGGCCCAGGAAGGTGCCGTAGTTACCAATGCCCGCCTTGAGGTAGTTGCCGGTGAGTTCGGGCAGCTGCTCCTGGCGGATGGTCACGATGCGCACCGTGGGGTTGAGCTTGTCGGCCGGCAGGCGGAAATCGGGGTAGGTGTAGCTCAGGGGCGCGGGCGTTTTGGCCGGGGCCTCAATCTTCACCTTCTCGAAGTTGCGGGTGGCCTCGGGCAGCTCGTTCACCCGCTCCTTCACAATCTCGATTTCGGCGTCCTCAATCTTGCCGCGGGTCTTCTGCGCCCAGGCACTGGAGGCCGGGGCGGTGGCAGTCAGCAGGGCTGCGGCGGCCAGGAGTTTATGGTTCATAGAATCGTGGGGCTGGGGGGCTCAAGGGTCCGGAGTACGGTTCTGGCAGTCCGGGCCGACGCGGGCCTCTCCCCTGTTTATTTTTGATTTTCAACTACTTGTAGCAATCCGCTTTAACCGTTGCTCAAGGCATACGCGACTACCGGGCGCGGGCTTATTCCTCGGCCGGCACCGTGCTGGGGTAGCCGGTGGTGTCGGCGGCGGGCACCAGCGAGTTGCGGGCCGGGGTTTTGCCAGCCGGCGTTTTACCGGTGGGCCTGGTGGTTTTGGCGGGCGCTTTGGCCGGGGCCTTGCCGGCCGCCGGGGCCGGCACCGACGCGTCGGCCGGCAAAGCGGCCAGGCGCTGCTTGGCCCCGGCCACGATTTCGGGTACCGGGAATTTGTTGTCGATGATGGAGTTGAGCGTGGCCCGGGCCTGGAAGATTTCGTTCTGCTCCTTGTAGGTGTCGGCAATCAGCAGGAAGGCCCGGCCCAGCCACAGGTCGTAGGCAGCGAAGTCGGCGTTGCTCTTGTAGGCCGCGTCGAGGGCTTCGGGGTACTTCTGCTGCTGAAACAGGGTCTGGGCCAGCAGGTACTGGGCCTCGGCCCCGCTCTCATCCTTGGCCGCGTTGGCGGCGGCCGTCAGCTCAGTTACGGCCTGGTCGAGGGAGCCGGCCTTGTAGCTGGCCTTGCCCAGATACAGCAGGGCCAGGTTGGTGGCGTTGAGCGCCGCGCCGCCCTGGGCCTGGAGCTCCTGGGCCACCCGGCGGGTAGTGCCCAGGTCGCCGGCCTCGTAGCTGCTCTTCATCAGCCCGATGCCCGCATTGGCCACTTCGCGCTTGTTTTGCGAGGCATCCCGCAGGCGGCCGTAGTACTTGGCGGCCTCGGGGTAATTCTTGTTCTCAAACTCGAGGTCGGCCAGCCGGCCCAGGGCCCGGTTCACGAACTCGCTCTTGTTTTCCTCCACCACCGCTTTGAGGCGGGGCAGGGCCTCGGCCTTGCGGTCGGTGCGCAGGTAGGAGTCGGCCAGGAAGTAGCGGCCGTCGGCGGAGAGCACGGTGCTGGGGTACTGCTTGAGGTAGTTTTCGAGGCGCGGAATGGCCTGGGCGTACTTCTCGGCCAGGTACAGCGACTTGGCCGCCTCAAACTCCACGCTCTCCGAAGCCTTGCTGTCGGGGTTCTGCTGGCGGAACTGGGCCAGGTACTGGTCGAACTCCTCCGTTTTGCCCTGGGCCGTGAGGCTCTCCTGGAGCGAGTAAATAGCGCTCTGAGCCGATTTGGTGCGCGGGAACTGGCTCAGCACCCGCTTGAAGTCCTCCGTGGCCTTGGGGTGCTGGTCCAGGTTCTGGTAGGCCACGCCCCGCTTTTGCAGGGCCTGGGGCACAAGCGGCGAGTTGGGCCGGTTGGCAATGAGCCGGGAGAACCCGTCCACGGCGGGCTGAAACGAGCCGGCCTCGTAGTCGAGCTGGGCCTGCTGATACACCGCGTCGTCGGCGTAGCGCGAGTTGGGCGTGGTTTTGAGCAGGGTGCTCAGGGTGCTGGCGGCCTCGTCGCGGCGGCCCAGCAGGCCCAGCACCACGCTTTTCTGGTAGTAGGCGTAGTCCTTGTCGGCGGCGTTGGCCGCAATCACCTTGTTGTACTGCTCCAGGGCGGTTGGGTACTGCTTGGCCAGGTAGTAGGTGTCGCCCAGGCGCAGGGTCACGTCGTAGTAGTTGGCGTCGGTGGGCTTGGCCTGGGCGTCGCTCAGCCAGGCCTGAAACTGCTGGCGGGCCCGGTCGTAGTCCTTGGTGTTGTAGTAGGCGTAGCCCAGGCCGTAGCGGGCCTTCTGGTCGAAGTCGGTATCGGCGGCGGTGCTGCGGCGGCTGGTGCGGGCGGCGGCGGTGTAGGCCGTAATGGCGGGCGGGTACTGCTGGCCGATGGAGTAGATGTCGCCCTTGAGCACCTGGGCGGCGGCCCGCAGCGCGTCGTCCTGCGAATACTGGAGGCTCTTATCGAGCAGGGGCAGCGCGTCCTGGTAGCGGTTGTCGTTATAGAGCGTGGCCGCCTGCAAATAGGCCACCCGCTGGTAGGTGGCGTTGAGCTTGGCGCTCCGGTCGTCGAGCTTGTCGAGGTAGTTGAGGGCCTGGGCGTAGTCGGAGGAGTTGAGGAAACTCTCGCTCAGCAAATCATCCACGGCCGGCTGGTTCTTGGAGCGCGGAAACCGCTTCGGGAAGTCGCGCAGGGCGGCAATGGTTTCCGGCCCGTTGCCGAGCTCGTAGCTGACCTGGGCGTACTTGAGGGTGGCGTTTTCGGTGATGAGCTTATCGAAATTCAGCTGCCGGGCCGCCCCGAACGAGTTCAGGGCCAGCTGCTTCTGGTTGGTTTTGAGGTAGCTCAGGCCCAGGTGGTAGGCCGCGTTCTGGCCCAGGGAGTCGCGGCGGGCGGCCACGCCCTTGAAGCTGCCGATGGCGCCCTTGAAGTCGCCCTGCTTGAAGTTGGCGTAGCCCACCTTGTACTGCACTTCGGGCTCGATGCGCTTGCGGCCGGCAGCATACTTGTCGAAGTACTCGGCGGCCTGCTTGAAGTCCTCCTTCTGGTAGTAGGCATCGGCCAGCAGCAGCTGAATCTCGTCGGCGCTCTGGGGCGGCGGCGTTTGTTTCAGCACGGGCGTGGCGTAGGCAATCAGCCCATCGTAGTCGCCCTCCTTGTAGTACATCTGGCTCATCACGGCCGGCACCACGGGTTTGTAGGCGTCGTTCTGTTCGGCCACGGCCAAATCCTTGCGGGCCCCGGCGAAGTCGCCGGCCCGGTAGGCCAGGTAGCCCGCGTAGTAGGCGCTGGCGTAGCGGTACTGGTGGTTGCCGGCCTTGTTGCGGTCAAACTGGAGCCGGGCCTTGTCGAACTCCTTCTGGGCGAAGTAGCTGTAGCCCAGCTTGAACTCCGACTCGGCCCGCTGGTCCTCGCTCAGGTTATCGGGGCCCACCTTCTGGAGGTAGTCGATGGCCCGGGCGTAGTCCTTCTTGTTGAAGTAGAACTTGCCCAGCTCGAAGTAGGCCTGGGTGGCCTTGGGGTGGGTGGGGTTGTGGGTGGCGAAGCCCAGGATGCGGTCCTCGGCATCGGGGTGAAACAGGTAGAGGCCGGCCAGGGCGTAGTAGTACTCGGCGTCGGCGAGGCGGCCGGGAGTCAGTTCGCCCTGGCGGCGCTCGGTGAGGCTGAGGTAGCGCTGGAAGGCCTGCTGGGCGGCCCCGTACTTGCCCCGGCCGAAGAGCTCCAGGCCTTCCTGGAAGTGGCGTTCATCGTTGGTAAAAACCTGCGTTTGCTGGGCCAGGGCGGCCAGCGGGGCGGCGGCGCTCAGCGTGGCGGCCAGCGCCAGACGGGGGAATAGGTTCATCTAAAAGTCGTTGCGCGGAGGAGCCCCGCGCACCGGGGGCGGCGGCGGGAGGAACCCAAAAGTAGCGAAAAGTTCGGGCGGGTTGCCCCGAAATGGGCTTGGGGGCGGTTTTTAACGGTGGCGGGGAGATAGTTTGGGGTGACAATCCTGCGTAAGTTTGTAAGGTTTGTAAGTAGTGTAAGAACTGCTTTTACCAGTTTCTTCTTGCTTTTGCGCGTTCACCCACTCTGCTTAGGTTATGAGGTACCGAATGCCCCCCTTCTGAAGCCCCAGCGGCCTCAACAGCCCCAACAGCCTCAACAGCCAAGGCTTCGTCTCTACTAACGGTTATCCAACATCATCTTCGGAACCAACAGTGGCCTGCAACTACCCTTCTAAATACCGTTCCTGACCTGGAATCAAAATTCAACGCCTTAGATGAGCACACATGAAAGACAATTCCTGAAACCGCTCCCGGCCATGGAAGGCCCGGATAAACCTTACAGTAGTATCGACTTATTCGCCGGAGCCGGCGGCCTCTCTATTGGGCTCCACCAAGCAGGTATCAGTAGCCTCTACGCGGTTGAGTACGACAAACACGCGGCTAAAACCTTCGCGCTGAAATTTCCCGACGCGACAGTAAGTTGCGCCGACGTACGGACGATTGACTTTTCCAAGTATCGGGGTAAGGTTGATGTGGTTTGTGGTGGCCCCCCGTGCCAACCCTTCTCGTCGGGGGGCCTACGAAACGCGGCGGAAGATGCCCGCGACATGATACCGACATTTGTTGAAGCCGTTCGGGTTGTGGCACCCCGTGCCTTCTTAATGGAAAACGTAAATGGCCTTACCGTAGGCGACCGACGCCTTTACTTGGATTCCGTGTTAGCCAAGTTAGAAGATCTTGGGTACACTATTACTTGGCGGGTCGTGAATGCAGCCGATTACGGAGTGCCACAAATTCGCAAGCGGTTAATCGTGATAGGCGTTCGGGAGGGCACATTTACGTTTCCTGAACCTACCCATGGGCCACACCGAGATTTTGCCTACGTCTCCTCCGGTGAAGTTTTGAGTACGGTGGTAAGTCAGACGAAGAATACGGCCAAAATCACGTACGCCCGCAACCCCAGCCTGCGGCCTAACCCTTATCACGGCCAGCTTTACAATGGGGGCGGACGCCCCCTGGATCTGGAGCAGCCGGCTCCTACGCTGTTAGCTTCCGCAGGGGGTAACAAAACCCACTTCATTGCCGATGCGGATAGCATAACCGCTTACCACGGGCACTTGAGCAGAGGCGGGGGGCCACAAACCGGAGATTTGCCAGGAGCCAGACGGCTGACAATAGAAGAGTCAGCGGCTTTGCAAACCTTTCCCCTTGATATGCAATTCTCCGGCCCGCAAAGCTCCCAATACCGGCAAATCGGAAACGCAGTGCCCCCCCATCTAGCCTATGTGATTGGCGAACAATTAGTCATTCATTTACGCGAACACCCTGAAAACGCGACACAACAAGAGCAACAACTAAATCAACTAAAATTCTCTCAACTGATGCCCGCCAATATCCAGTTAGGGCTATTTTCAGAGAAAACCATTACCTATATGGCGCAAAAAGAGGAAAGCACTATCTGGCAGTCCGTCCAGGCATTAACTGAAACGATTGATCGGTTCACGAATTCTGAAAACGGTTTAAAGCCTGCTGAAATACCGTCCGCTAAATACCGGGAGGCCGTAATCAAGCTTCTTAAAGGCAGAAAATCTAACAGTGTGAAAACCGGCTGTCTGTTCCTGGTATTTTATAAAGTTATTGCTCCTGAATACGATTTCACAAGTTTACCCACCGGCTATCGTGGCAAGAACGGAGACAAATTATTAGGTGCGGAATTGAAACACCGCCATATTACACTAGGTCAGGTAACTGCCTGGGGAGAAAATATAGGTGCTAAAGGGGATCAACCCAACTTCAACCTTCGAACCGACAGCCGATTTGGCGAATTTATCACTATTATAAGTCAGGCAAACCAGGATGAGGTCACTCGTACCGCGCTGTTGATGGCTTCGATGTTCGCCGATTCCCGCGTATTACCTGTGGTACTCCCCGCGCTCAGTGCAGATGCCCTTTCGTTCGTTCGGGCCAAGATGCTGTTCAAGGCCCTGGTTGAGACGCAGGTAGGAGGCTCTATTCAACAATTCCTGGTGGCCGCGCTTCTACGCGCACTACGGTCCAAGCAAAATATCCGCGTTGAAACGCATAATTTCAACGCAGCTGATAAATCCGATGGTACGGCGGGTGATATTGAAGAATTTATTGATGAAAATATTATTCGTGCTTACGAAGTCACTATGCGGCCCGATTGGAAAAGTCGGCTGCCTGATTTTCGCGAAAAGATGGATCGGGCGGGGTTACATAAATATGTAATTATCGCCGCCAGCGTTAACTCAGATGATGATCTGCGAGAGCCGGCGGCAATGGCGTTGACTCTCGGTCCAGTTCAACGCGATATTGCGGTAATTGATATTATGGATTTTCTCAGTTGGATGGCAGCAGAATTGTCGGCTAAAGAAATTCAAATAGCTCTGAAAGATGTAAATGCAATGCTTCAGAATCCGAAACTAGGTGCGAAGCAAGCTCATATTGATATTTATTTGGAAGTGGTTGGGAAATGGTTAGATTCTGTTGCGGAATAAATTCTCTCATGAAAGCAATGAGCCGCATATAGCACGCTTCGTGTTTGAGAAGCTTCTTACTTGCCACCAGCCTCTTTCCGTTCTGCACGTTTACCCATTCTGCTTGGGATGCGGAGTGCTGAATCCACCCACCTGCTGAGGCCCCGGCTGCGTCAACAGCCGGGGCTTCGTCTTTTCAGGGGCGATGCCGGCTGGGTGATTTACCGTGCAAGGAGCCAGAGGTAAGGCAACTACTCAGGTAGCAACTCGAAAACAGTCCTGATTCTACCGTCGGCACGTCATCCGGCTGGCCTAGTGGTCCGGGATGGTCCCGGCCCAGGGAGCAACTTGCGCGCTTTTCACCTTTTTCTAAAAAAAGCGCGCAAACAGGGGCGATTCTTTTGCGCGCTTTTTTTATATATTTCGAAAAACCGCGCAAATCTTCCTCCGATGTCCGCTTCCGCTCCTTCCCTGGTGGCCCGCGTGCGGGCCTGGTTTGGCCTCACCCAGGCCGAGCTGGCCTTGTACCTGGGCATCAGCCCGTCCCTGGTCCGCGACTTGGAAACCAACCGCCGGCCCCTCACGCCGGCCGTGCGGGCAGCCCTGCTGCCGCTGCTGCTCCAGTTGCCCCCGCCCCAGGTGCCCGCCGACCCCGGCCCCGGCGCGGCCCTGCCCCCCCCTGCGCCCGCCCCCGACGCGGCCGACCTCGACTTCCGGCGGCGCGAGTGCCGGCACCGGGCCGAACGCCTGTTGGCCCAGGCCGACGCGCTGGTGGCCCGCGCCCACGTGGCCGCCCGCTGGGCCGCCGCCCTGCCCGCCCTGCTCCCCCCCGACCCGGATACCGCCGCCCCGGATGCCCTGCCCGCCGCTAGCCCGGCCGCGCAGGCGCTGGCCGCCGCCCTGGCCCAGGCCGCCGACGCCTTCGACCCGACCCGCGCCCCCGACCACGCCCGCTGGCTGCGGGGCTGGCTCACGTTCCGCGCCCGGCCCCTGCCGGCTGCCGACGTAACAGGCTGCCTCCGCCTGCGCGCCCAGGCCGCCGGCCTGCTGGCCGAGGCCGCCGCCCTGGACGCGGCCTTGCTCCCGGCAGTCGAAAATTAATGCCCACATACTACCGCTGACTACTCTGCGTTATAGCGCCCAGTATCCTTTCTTTTTTCAACCCTTTATCCCTTCTTACCATGAACCCCGATTATGCCTTATTGACCACCCGCGCCGAGTGCGACGCCGCTACGGCCGACGTGACCTTCGAGCTGAAAACGTTCAGCTACCGCGACACCGGCCTTGATATTGCCGACGAGCGGGCCAGCCGCAGCCAGATCAGCGGCGCGGCCGCCCTGGCCAAAAAAGACGGTGAAATCCTCATTGCCCAGGGCCAGGCCGCCCTGGCCGGCCTCAGTGCCGAGCAGCAACAGGATGCCAACGACGCCCTGGAGCTGCTCCAGGCCCAGCGCAAGAAAATCATGAAAGGCAACCGCACCAGCGCCGGCACCGACCGTTTCCTGAGCACCGTGGATGCCGCCCAGGTGCAGAGCCAGGTAGACGTGCTCACGGCCGTGCTCTCCGGCATTGCCGCCCACCGCGCCACCCTGCCCGCGTAAGCGCCTCTTCGTTGCGCGCAAAAAAACCACCCCGGTACCAGGTACCGGGGTGGTTTTTTTGTGTGCGCAACCGCTTCGGCGGAGCCCGGAGCGCACGTACGGGCGGGCGAGAGCTCACCGGTTGCAAGGTGGCCGCGTAGCGGTGGTAGTTGGCCGCTACGCGGGCCGCGCCCATGCGCAGGGCAATCTAGCGGGCGCGGCCTGGCAGAAGTGCCGCGCCTACCAGCCCGGCTTCGAGTGGCCCCGGGGGCAGGCCGCGCAGCACTTCCGCCAGCAGCTGGTAGGAATATACCCGGGCCTGATGACTGAAAATGTTGGACACGGCCATGAGCTCATTCACCTGCGTCTGGTCCACAAACTCGCGCAGCTCGCGCTCAATGGTGGCTTGGCTGCCGATAAACGAATAGGCCAGCATCTGCCCCACGGCGTGCTGGTGGGCGGGCTCCCACAGCCCGCGCATAGAGTCCACGGGGGGCTGCAACGGCGCCGGGCGGCCCTTGATGACCCCCAGCATGAACTGCTGCAACGATGTGGAAAGGCGTTGAGCCTCGGCGTCGGTGTCGGCGGCCACCACGTTCACGCAGGCAATAACATAGGGGGCGGCCAGGTGGGTCGAGGGCCGGAAGTGCTGGCGGTAGATCTCCAGGGCCGGCAGCAGCTGGCCCGGCGCAAAATGGCTGGCAAAGGCGTAGGGCAGGCCTAGGGCGGCAGCCAGGTAGGCGCTGTCGGTGCTCGAACCCAGGATGTAGAGCGGGATGTCCAGCCCTTCGCCCGGAATGGCGCGCACGGCGTTGGTGCGGTTGGTAGTGGAGAAGTAGGTCTGCAATTGCTGAATGTCGCGCGGGAAATCCTGCACCCCGCCGAAACGGCCGCCCCGGATAGCCTGGGCCGTTGCCTGATCGGAGCCCGGAGCCCGGCCCAGGCCCAGATCGATGCGGCCCGGATACAGCGTGGCCAGCGTACCGAACTGCTCAGCTACCACCAGCGGGGCGTGGTTGGGCAGCATCACGCCCCCCGAGCCGATGCGCAGCGTGGTGGTGCCGCCCGCCAGGTGGCCGATGAGTACGACCGGGGCCGAGCTGGCCACGCTGGCCATGTTGTGGTGCTCCGAGAGCCAGTAGCGGGTGTAGCCCAGCCGCTCCACGTTTTGGGCCAGGTCGAGGCTGTGGCGGAAGGTATCGGCCGGGGTGCTGCCGGCGTTGATGGGGGCCAGATCGAGCACGGAAAAGGCCAGCGAAGAAGTGGAGCAGGAAGAAGAAACGGAAGACATGCAGGACGAAAAGAAGGGCAGGTTCCAGCGGCCGGGGCCGCAGAAACGCGTGGGGCCAGCGGGCGACGTTCGACCGGCGGCAGACAGGCATAACCGCCGGCGGGGCAAATTGATTGCGGGACCTGAGCCGGAAAGCCCGCAGTTTCCCGCCCCCCCGCMGCAACTACTGCCGTTGCCCGGAACCAGCCACGATGCCCCCTCCCTACAGAGTACCCGCCGCCTCTACCCCGGCAGTCCTGGACTTCCTGGCACAACCCTAAACAGCGGCACCTGAACCACTCCCCGGTACCGCAGGCGGGCCACCTGCGGGCCGCAGGCACCGGCTGCGAATACCGGCCACTGCCCCGGATTGGCGGCTACGGCGCTGCTATCAGCTTTCTGCCCGCACCAGCGTCACCTCGTCGCGGGTGAAGTCGAACTGCTTTTTATCTACCGCGCCCCGGCACGTCACCACGCTGGGCGGGGCCAGCTTGCCCTGCTGGTCGGCTTCGGTGGCGGCCTGGCCGGTTACGTCCACGGTGGTCACCAGTTCGCCGTTGCGGCGCAGCTGCCAGGGGCCGGGCAGCATTTTTTCCGTGGGGTAGCCCACCAGAAACGTTTCCTGGGGCGAGAGGGCAATAATGTCGAGAACCTGCATGGGAGGAAGTGGTAAAGAAGACAGTGGGAAATAGCAGCAGCCCAAGTTTGGGGCCTCAGGCCGCGTCATCGGCCTTGGTACGCAAATCGAACCGAAACGCTAGCCGGCGCACGCTGCAACAGGCAGCCAGATTTCCTCTTCCGAGCTGGGGTGGGCGTTGCGGTAGCCGGGACCCAGCACCTCCAGATGCGGACGGGTGCTGTCGAGCAGCCAGCCCGAAGTGGGCAGCCATTGCGTCAGGATGGCCTGAAAGATGCGCGGGTCGAGGCTGGAGCCCCGGTAGTCGAAGATGGCGTAGCGGCCGGCGGGCACCACCAGGGCCTGCATATTCGGTGGCACCGGGGTGGCGGCCGGCACTTCCAGGGCCGCCCACTTGCAAAACTGGGTGCGCGGCGAATAGGCAGCGAAATACGCCGGCGGATACTGCGTCACCGAAAATAAATCGGGGCCGACGGGCGGCTCCATTTCCCGGCGGCGCGGCATAAAGGCCCGCCACAGCTCCGGCGTCCGGTCGTGCTCGCGCGACATAACCAGGCACTGGCCCACCAGGTGGCGGGCGGGCGCATCGAACAGGCGGGGCTGCAAAGTGGGGAAGGCCGACATGGGCATTGAGGAGGGAGAACCGAAATACGGCCGGCCCCTACCCCGTCACGGCGTGCAAAGGCACCGGGTGCAGCACCAGCCAGATGAGCTCCCGCAGGATTTCGCCGTCGCTCATCGAGCCCGCGTCGATGCCCTTGCTCTGGGCGTCGGCCCGGCGGATGAGGTGCACGATGTCGCGGGTGCGGCCGAAGTCGAACACCTTCAGGCCGGTCTGGTAGTCGCGGCGGGCGAAGGCGTTGCGCACACCCAGCCTGAGCCAGTCGGCATCGGTGGGGTTGGGCAGCTGGTGCAGGGCCAGCAGGCGCGAAAAGTAGTTGAAGAGCAGGGTAAGGTTGGGGATGAGCGGGTTGTTTTTGGGGTTGGCCTCGAAGTAGAGCAGGATGCGGTTGGCCTTGAGCACGTCGCGCCGGATGAGGGCCGTTTGCAGCTCAAAGATATTGTAGTCCTTGCTGATGCCCACCATGCGCTGCACCAGGTCCTCATCAATGCGGTGGCCGGGCAGCAGGTTGAGCAGCATCTTATCCACCTCGTTGGTGAGCCGGCTCAATTCGCCCCCGATGTACTCGGCCAGCATATTGGTGGCCTGGGGCGTCATCTGCTGGCCCTTGCTGCGCACGTAGGCCGTCAGCCAGGGGGCCACCTGGTTGTCGTAAAGCTTCTTGCTGGTCATGAGCACCGTGCCGGCCGGGGCGGGCGCTTTTTTGTCGCCGGTGAGCAGCTTGCCCAGCTTCTTGCGGGCATCGAGGGTTTTGTGCTTGTAGCAGAACACCAGCACAGTGCTCTGGAGCGGGTTTTTGAGGTAGGCTTCCAGAAACGGCCAGCTTTTTTCCGCTTCCAGATCGGCCACGGCCTGGGCTTCCTTCACGATGACCACCGAGCGCTCGGCCATCATGGGGAAGCGCTTGGCCTGGCCCAGAATGCCGGCCACGTCGGTGTCCTTGCCATACAGCACCACCTGGTTGAAGCCCTTGTCGGGCTCGGCCAGCACGTGCTTTTCCAGCAGGTCGGCCACTAGGTCAATATAGTAGGGCTCCTCGCCTTGCAGGAAATACACGGGCGCAAACTGCCGCTGCGGCAGCTGCTGGAGGATTTCGTCGGGCGTGAAAACGGGCATAATGGGTTGTCAGTTGGTCGTTGTCAGTTGTCAGGCTTCCGCGTGCACTTACCAAAGCCCGCACGCCACTCACAACAAAGGTACCGCCGAGCCGCTACCTTTGTGCCCGGCCCAGCAACTTAGCCCCGCGGGCACTGCGCCCCGGCGCGGTTTTACCTGCCTGACAACTGACAACCAACCCCTGACAACTCCTTCTATGAATCTCATCGACGAACTGCGCTGGCGCGGCATGTTTCACGACATGATGCCCGGCACCGAGGAACACCTGCTCAGCAACGCCCCCGTTACCGGCTACATCGGCTTCGACCCGACGGCCCCTTCCCTGCACATCGGCAACCTGGCCACCATTATGCTGCTGGTGCACTTGCAGCGGGCCGGCCACCGGCCTTTGGCGCTGGTGGGCGGCGCTACCGGCATGATCGGCGACCCCTCGGGCAAGTCGGCCGAGCGCAACCTGCTCGATGAGCAGGCCCTGCGCCGCAACCAGGCCGGCATTCAGGCCCAGCTGGAGAAGTTTCTCGACTTTTCGGCAGGCCCGACCGGCGCGCAGGTGGTTAACAACTACGACTGGTTCCAGGGCTTCGGCTTCCTGGGCTTCCTGCGGGAAGTGGGCAAGCACCTGACGGTAAACTACATGATGGCCAAAGACTCGGTGAAGCGCCGCATCGGCGGCAACGAGGACTCGGGCGCCGACGGCATCAGCTACACCGAGTTCAGCTACCAGCTGCTCCAGGGCTACGACTTCGTGCACCTCTACCGCGAATACGGCTGCACCCTGCAAATGGGCGCCTCCGACCAGTGGGGCAACATCACGACCGGCACCGAGCTCATCCGCCGCATGGGCGGCGAGCCAGCAACGGCCAATGAACAACCAACAGCCAACAATCAACAGCCAGCCAAAGCCTACGCCCTCACCGGCCAGCTCATCACCAAGGCCGACGGCACCAAGTACGGCAAGAGCGAAACCGGCACCGTCTGGCTCGACGGCACGCTCACCAGCCCCTACCAGTTCTACCAGTTCTTCCTCAACGCTGCCGATGCCGACGTGCCCCGTCTCATCCGGGTGTTCACGCTGCTGAGCCAGCCCGAAATCGAAGCCCTGGAAGCCGAGCACGCCCAGGCCCCTAACCTGCGCATCCTGCAAAAGGCCCTCGCCAAAGACGTTACCATCCGGGTGCACTCCGAGGTGGCCTACGAGGCGGCCCTGGCGGCTTCCCAGGTACTGTTCGGCGGCGGCGAGCTCAGCTCCCTCGACGAGGCCACGCTGCTCGACGTGTTTGCCGGCGTGCCCCACGTGCAGGTGCCCCGCACCAGCCTAGCCGGGCACAACGTTATCAGCCTGCTCAGCGAAGCCACGGGCGGCGTCATCTTCGCTTCCAAGGGTGAAGCCAAGAAGATGATTCAGGCCGGGGGCGTGAGCCTGAACCGCGAGAAGGCCACCCTGGAGCAGCAAGCCACCGAAGTGCCGCTGCTGCTCGACCAGTACGTGGTGGCCCAGAAGGGCAAGAAGAACTACTTCCTGATTACGGTAGTGTAAGTACAACCACGCGGCGGTTCGAGCAGCTACCAACAAAAGAGGCCCTGCCGATTTATCGGCAGGGCCTCTTTTGTTGGTAGCTGCTCGAACCGCGCGGGGCGGCCCGCTCAATTACTTCTTTTTGGCAGGAGCCGCTTTTTTAGCAGCGGGAGCCGCTTTAGCAGGAGCCGCAGCAGCGGGGGCGTCGTTTTTCTTGTTCTGCACCTCAGTGCGGATGGTCTGGGCCATGTTCTTGAGCTCCTGCATGCCTTTGCGCACGCGGGTACCAGCAGCCGAGTTCTGCTTGTCGTAGAACTTTTCGAAGTCGCCTTCCAGCGACATCACGAGATCTTTGAGTTGGCTAAAATTGCTCATTTTGGGAGGGGTATGTGGTGTGGAAAAGGAGTTAACTAGGCCCAATATACAGTGATTTCAAATACAAGCAAGTGGCAATTTTTTTTTCTCAAATGCCTTTTCAAGCTCAATAAAGCACTTTTTGGTGCAAACACACCCTCCCAAGCCCAACTGTGTCTACCGGACTACCTGCGAATAGTCCTAAAACAAAAGCCAGCCTCCCGGCGGGAAGCTGGCTTTTGTACTTCTTGGTGGTTACATTAGTCTGCCAGCCCGGCAGGCACTTCGGCTTTGGAATAAAGCCCTTTGGAGAGTTTGTCCTGCACGGCCTCGAAGGCTTTAATCGTCAGCACTACGTCATCCAGGGTGTGCACGGCCGTGGGAATGAGGCGGAGCATGATCACGTCCTTCGGCACGACGGGATAAACCACGATTGAGCAGAAAATACCGTGATTTTCCCGCAAATCGAAGGTAATCTGGGCCGCATCCGTGAGCTGGCCGCTGAGCAGCACCGGCGTCACGCAGGAGGTAGTGGTACCGATGTTGAAGCCTTTTTCGCGCAGGCCGCTTTGCAGGGCCCGCACAATAACCCAGAGGTTTTCCTTCAGCTCGGGCTGGGTGCGCAGCAGCTCCAGGCGCTTCAAAGCACCTACGACCAGCGGCATGGGCAGGCTTTTCGCGAAAATCTGGCTGCGCATGTTGTAGCGCAAATATTCAATTACGTTCTCGGGTCCCGCTACGAAGGCCCCGATGCTGGCCATGGACTTGGCAAACGTCGAAAAATAAAGGTCAATGCCGTCCTGCACGCCCTGTTCTTCGCCCGTTCCGGCCCCGGTGGCACCCTGGGTACCGAAGCCGTGGGCATCGTCGACGAACAAACGGAACTGGAATTTCTCCTTCAGCTTGAGCACCCCCCGCAGGTCGCCCTGGTTGCCCGACATGCCGAATACGCCCTCGGTAATGACGAGGATGCCGCCGCCGGTTTCATCAATGATGCGCTGGGCGCGCTCCAACTGCTTTTCGAGGCCCGCCATGTCGTTGTGCACGTACACGAAGCGCTTGCCCGCGTGCAGGCGCACGCCATCAATGATGCAGGCGTGCGACTCGGCGTCATATACAATCACGTCGTGGCGGTTCACCATCGCGTCGATGATGGACACGACGCCCTGGTAGCCGAAGTTGAGCAGCATGCAGTCGGGCTTCATCACAAACTCGGCCAGCTCGCTTTCCAGCTGCTCGTGCAGGTTGGAGTTGCCGCTCATCATGCGGGCGCCCATGGGCAGGGCCATGCCGAATTCGGCGGCGGCCTCGGCGTCGGCGCGGCGCACCTCGGGGTGGTTAGCCAGGCCCAGATAATTGTTCAGGCTCCAGGTGAGCACCTCCTTGCCGCGGAAAATCATGCGGGGCTTGATTTCGCCTTCCAGCTTGGGGAACGCAAAATAACCGTGCGCGTAGTGCGCGTGGGTGCCCAGCGGGCCGCGGTTGGCGGCAATCTTCTCAAATAGATCCACGAGGGAACGGGTTGAATGTGAAACGAAATCAGTGGTTACGGGTGAGGCCTTAACCGCCGAGTAATGTACAAAGTTATGGCAATCCGCAAAGGTAACCGTTACCTGCCCGGTATCCAACCAGCGTCGAATTGCAGCTGGCCGTTTTTTGGTGCCGTTGGAATGGCGTTTCTTTGGGGGAAAGAACTGATAAAAGGCCCCACAAATGGCCTGTCGTGCCGCCGCCGGCTGCGCTCCGCATCACGTTCCTTCCTGCCCCCTCCGCCCCTATTCTCTGCCTCCCATGACAAAAATCAACAAGCTGCTCGTTGCCAACCGCGGCGAAATTGCCCTGCGCGTGCTGCGCTCGGCCAAGGAAATGGGCATTGCCACCGTGGCCATCTTCTCGGAAGCCGACCGCAATGCCCTGCACGTGCGCTACGCCGACGAGGCCGTGTGCGTAGGCCCGCCCGCCAGCAAAGACAGCTACCTGCGGGGCGACAAAATCCTGGCGGTGTGCAAGCAGCTCGGCGTCGATGCCATTCACCCGGGCTATGGTTTCCTGAGCGAAAACGCCGAATTCGCCCGCCAGGTGAAAGAAGCGGGGCTGATTTTCGTGGGGCCTTCGCCCGAGGCCATGAACATCATGGGCGACAAGCTCTCGGCCAAGCAGGCCGTGCAGGCCTACAACATCCCGCTGGTACCCGGCACCGCCGAGGCCATATCCGACGTGCCCGCCGCCCGGCGCATCGCCGCCGAAGTAGGCTACCCCATCCTGATCAAGGCCTCGGCCGGGGGCGGCGGTAAGGGCATGCGCATCGTGAATGCCGACGCCGAGTTTGAGGAGCAGATGCAGCTGGCCATCAACGAGGCCGTGTCGGCCTTCGGCGACGGGGCCGTGTTCATCGAGAAGTTCGTGACCGGCCCGCGCCACATCGAAATTCAGGTGCTCGGCGATGAGCACGGCAACATTGTGCATTTGTTCGAGCGCGAGTGCAGCATCCAGCGCCGCCACCAGAAGGTGATTGAGGAAGCGCCCTCGGCGGTGCTCACGCCCGAGCTACGGGCCGAAATGGGCCGTTGCGCCGTGGACGTGGCCCGGGCCTGCCACTACGCCGGGGCCGGCACCGTGGAGTTCCTGCTCGACGATAAGCACAACTTCTACTTCCTGGAGATGAACACCCGCCTCCAGGTGGAACACCCCGTGACGGAGCAAATCACCGGCCTCGACCTGGTGAAGGAGCAGATCCGGGTGGCGGAAGGCCAGCCCCTGCCCTTCCGCCAGGAAGACCTGACCATTACCGGCCATTCGCTGGAGCTGCGCGTGTACGCCGAAGACCCGCAGAACAACTTCCTGCCCGACATCGGGACGCTCACCACCTACGTGCGCCCCCAGGGCCCCGGCGTACGCGTGGACGACGGCTTCGAGCAGGGCATGGACATCCCGATCTACTACGACCCGATGATTGCCAAGCTCGTGGTGCACGGCGCGACCCGCGCCGAGGCCATTGCCCGGATGCTGCGCGCCATCGACGAGTACCAGATTACCGGCATCGAAACCACGTTGGCCTTCGGAACCTACGTGCTCAACCATCCCGCCTTCGTCAGCGGCAACTTCGACACCAACTTCATCCGCGACCATTTCCCGGCCGACGCCCTGAAGCCCGCCGCCCCCGACCAGGCCACCGCCGAGGTAGCCGCCGTGCTGGCCGCCATGCTGCTAACGGCGAAGAAACCGGGCGCTCCAGTTGCCCCTTCGGAAATGCCCGCCGCTACCGGCTCCAACTGGAAGCGGAACCGGCTGGGCGCACGGTAAGAGTTGAATGCGAATTCGGATACCAGAAACGCCCGGCCAGTTTGGCCGGGCGTTTCTGGTATCCGTTAAGGCAGCTCCGGCACTTCCATCGGATGGAGCAGCAGGAAGATAAAACCCAGTATACAGACGAAAAAAACGAACCCACCGACCCAGCCAGCCACCAGCAAAAACCAATCGGGTTTGCTGGCAGATTGATTGCGAAAACGCGTGCACCCATGATAAACCCCAGCCAGCACGTACGCGACCATTGGCCCTACCAAAAACAATAAGACTTCTTGATTCATCGACCTTTCAGTTCGCGTGGAAATCGAGCAGCAGTCGTGCCTTTACCCCCGCAATGGTGAAGCCTACGCTCCCACCAAGTCCGCCCCATCGTTTTCCAGAAACCACGGCCTCCTTTGGGGCGAACCAGCGGGCGCGTTCGAAGCCAGCTGATCCGTTGCTACCAGCAAAGGCCTCCCGAATAGCGGCAAGTGCTACCCGGAAGGCCTTTTTCAGCCTGGTTTAAATCGGAGCCCGCTACATCAGGTCCGTGATTTCGCGCACGCCAACGGGCCGCTCACGGGTGAAACCTTCCCCATATTGCACCCCGATAAGGTGGCCGAACTCGCGGGCCCGGGCCTCCATAAAGTCGCTGAACGCCGGCGTAGACAGGTAGGTGGCCGGCTCCTGGCTGTTGGGGTCGTGGAACTGGGTTTTATAGGCCTGAATGGCCTCCCACTTTTTCGGCCAGTGGGCCGTGATATCAACCACAAAATCGGCGGCAATCTGACGGTCCTGGATGTAGTGGTACACCACCCGGGGACGCCAGGCGGCCTGGGGCTGGCCGTCGTGGCCGAGGGTTTCAATCATGCGCAGGCCCGAGAGAAAGCACGCTTCAGTAGCCAGCTGGGAGGCCCGGCCGTGGTCGGGGTGCCGGTCGTGAATGGCGTTGCAGAGCACTACATCGGGCTGGTAGCGGCGGATAGCAGCCACCAGTACCAGCTGGTGCTCCCGGTCGTTGCGGAAGAAGCCATCGGCCATGCCCAGGTTCTCGCGGGCATCCAGGCCCAGGATGCGGCTGGCCCGCCCGGCTTCCTCGGCCCGGGTCTGGGGCGTACCGCGGGTGCCCAGCTCGCCGCGGGTGAAATCGACGATACCGATTTTCTTGCCTGCCGCCGCCGCTGCCAGCAGCGTACCGGAGCAGGACATTTCTACATCATCGGGGTGCGCCCCGAGGGCCAGTACATCAAGTTTCATCTGGTGGAATGGTTGAGTGAGGGGAGGACGGGGGACCTGCATGGCGGGCGAAATGACCAGGGGGCTGCCCGTTCAACGACTCTGTTCCGCAATCAGCCCCCTTACCCTCCCGCCCGTCAATTGCCTATTTGATTCGCAACGCCCGCCCAACGCGCAGGGTGCTCACGTTGCCGTTGAGGCGGCGCAGCTGCGACACCGACACGCCGTACTTCTGGGCAATTTCCGAAAGCGTGTCGCCGCTGCGGATTTTGTGCGTCACGACCCGGCGGGCCTGGGTGGGCCGGGCACTGCTGCTGCCGGCCCCCGGCACGCTGCCGCCCCGGTACTTGAGCGACTTGCTGTAGTAGGCAAACAGGCTCGACGTGATCTGAAAATTGTCCTTGATGAGGTGGTAGTCGGGGAAGTCGTAGAGCTTTTCCGGGTCGATGGGGTTGCCCTCGTAGCGCACCTCAAAATGCAGGTGGGAGCCACTACTACGGCCCGTGCTGCCCCCGTAGCCGATCAGCTCCCCGGCCTTCACGAAGGTGCCCGGCGTCACGACGGCCTTCTGCATGTGGCCGTAAAGCGTTTCGATGCCGTTGTAGTGGCGCACCAGCACGTAGTTGCCGTAGCCCGAGCCATCCCACTTCACCAGCCGCACCACGCCGTCGAAGGCGGTTTTCACCGAGTCGCCGGTGTCCAGGTCCAGGTCGGTGCCGTAGTGCCAGCGGTAGCCCCGGAAGCCGAAGTCGGAGGTAATGGGCGTGGCATTGAGCGGCATTTTGGCGTAGCGCTGCCGTTCGGGCTCAATGAGCCGGAGGTTGAGCGTATCCCTGATGCGGCGGCCGTCTACCCGGTAAGGGTTGATGTTGTGGGTATCCCAGATGGCGTAGTAACCGGCCACCTGAATCCAGGAAGAGTCAATCTGCACCTCCTCCTTCATCTCCACAATGTGCTGCTCGCCTTCATCGAGGGAGGACGTGTCCTCGCTCACGATGGAGAGTTTTTTGGCCGGGTTGAAGAAGATGGACTTGGCCGCGTCGGATCCTTCGTCGGGCAGTTCCTCCGTTTCGATGAGAATGGTGGTATCGGGCCGCACGTAGCGGATGGTGGGCGACTTGATACGAAAAAAGTCCTTCCGCTTGTCGGGGGTGCCGGCTTTGGCCTTGGGCTGGGGCGTTTTGCGCCGCTGGGCCAGCAGCTGGCCGGGCAAGCCAAAAAACAGCCCGATCAGTAGCAGCGGCAGCAGCCAGTATTTCGCAAACTTGAGCAAGAGCAGAGAGATGAAATAAGTGAATGAGTGAATAAGCGAATGAGTGACTGAGGCAGCACGATGAACGCACGACAGAACCGGCTGGTATAAGCGGCCAATTCACTCAATCACTCATTCACTCATCCACCGCTACTAATGGTCGCCGAGAGCGGCCAGGTACCGTTCCGCGTCGAGGGCGGCCATGCAGCCCGAACCGGCGGCCGTTACGGCCTGGCGGTAGGTGAAGTCCTGCACGTCGCCGCAGGCAAACACACCGTCGACGTTGGTTTTGGCCGTGCCGGGCAGGGTTTTGAGGTAGCCCTGCTCGTCGTGGTGCAGGTAGGGCTGGAATATTTTGGAGTTGGGCTCGTGCCCGATAGCCACGAAGAAGCCTTCCACCGCCAGCTCGCGGGTGGTGCCGTCCAGCACGTTTTTCACCCGCACGCCGTCGACGGCATGCTCGCCCAGGATTTCGTCGGTTACCGTGTTCCAGAGCACCTCGATCTTGGGGTTGTCGAGCACCCGCTTCTGCATGATTTTCGAGGCCTTCATTTCGCCCTTGCGCACAATCATGTACACCTTCGAGCATAGGTTGGCCAGGTAAGTGGCCTCCTCGGCCGCCGTATCGCCGGCGCCCACGATGGCCACGTCCTTGCCCCGGTAGAAGAACCCGTCGCACACGGCGCAGGCCGATACGCCCGAGCCGTTCAGGCGCTGCTCGGAGGGCAGGCCCAGCCACTTGGCCGAGGCCCCGGTGGCAATAATAACCGTATCGGCAGTCAGGGCCAGGCTCTCATCAATCGTGATGCGGCGCGGGTGGCTCTCAAAGTCCACGGCCGTGGCAATGCCGTAGCGGATATCGGAACCGAAGCGGGCGGCCTGCTTCTTGAGGTCTTCCATCATCTCGGGCCCCATAACCCCATCGGGGTAGCCGGGGAAGTTCTCCACGTCGTTGGTGATGGTGAGCTGGCCGCCGGGCTGCAACCCCTGGTACATGACGGGCGTGAGGCCCGCGCGGGAAGCGTAAATAGCGGCCGTGTAGCCCGCCGGGCCGGAGCCGATAATCAGGCACTTGATGTGCTCAGGAGTGGAATTGGCCATAAGTCAGCAAATGGCACCGGCACAAACCGGCACCAGCAGGAAAGAAGTTTAGGGGTACAAAGGTAACAAGTGCGGCCGGTTAGGCGGAACCGCTCGTCATCCTGATCCGGAAGCACCCTGTGCGGTAAGCCCCCTTGAATGAGAGCTCCCCCGCGCAGGTCTTTCCTTCGTCAGGCCAACGGCCGTTTTAAACGCCTAGCCACTACAACAAAAAACCCCAACCATAGGTCAGGGTTTGATGCTGCGGAGTAGAAAACCTACCCCAGATACGGTTTCAATGCTTTGCTGCGCGAGGTGTGGCGCAGGCGGCGGATGGCTTTTTCCTTGATCTGCCGAACCCGCTCGCGGGTCAGGTTGAACTTCTCTCCGATTTCCTCCAGCGTGAGCGAGTGTTCCCCGTTCAGGCCAAAGTAAAGGGTGATAACGTCGGCTTCGCGCTTGGTGAGCGTGCTCAGGGCGCGCTGCACCTCTTTGCGGAGCGAGTCGTTCATCAGACCCGTGTCGGGGCTCTCCTCGTCCTCGTTTTCGAGTACGTCAAGCAGGCGGTTTTCCTCACCCTGCACAAACGGAGCATCTACCGATACGTGGCGGCCCGAAATCTTGAGCGTGTCCACCACTTCCGAGGTGGTCAGCTCCAGCACTTCGGCAATTTCCTCGGGCGAAGGCTCGCGCTCGAATTTCTGCTCCAGCTCCGAAAACGACTTGCTGATCTTGTTCAGCGAGCCCACCCGGTTGAGGGGCAGACGCACGATGCGCGACTGCTCGGCCAGGGCTTGCAGAATCGACTGGCGGATCCACCAGACGGCGTAGGAAATGAATTTAAAGCCCCGGGTTTCGTCAAAGCGCTTGGCGGCTTTAATCAAACCCAGGTTGCCCTCATTGATCAAATCACCGAGGCTCAGCCCTTGGTTCTGGTATTGCTTGGCCACCGACACTACGAAGCGCAGGTTAGCTTTGGTCAGTTTTTCCAGCGCCTGCTGGTCACCTTCCCTGATGCGTTGCGCCAGCGTTACCTCCTCGTCGGGGGTCAGCAGGTCCACCTTGCCAATCTCCTGGAGGTATTTATCCAGCGACTGGCTTTCGCGGTTGGTGATCTGCTTGCTGATTTTTAGCTGTCTCATTGCGGGCGCGAGAGAATGAAGTTGTTGATGCTAGTAAACGTCGTTTCTAATCCGCTTCTACGGATGCGACCCTTAGGCGGGTACCGGACTCAGTTAAATGCAACAGGCCGATACCCGCTTAAGTTCGCCGCGGGCGGTTTAAGCTGCGCCGTTGGAGTCGGCGGCCCGCTCGGGCTTGGCCAACAACACCTTGCGTGAGAGCCGGTATTTGCCCGTTTTCTTGTCGATGTCCAGCAGTTTCACGTCAATCTCCTGCCCTACTTCCAGCACGCCTTCCAGCGTGGCGAGGCGTTCATGGGCCACCTCCGAAATGTGCAACAAGCCATCTTTGCCCGGCATGATTTCCACGAACGCGCCGTAGGGCTGGATGCTGCGCACCTTGCCTTTGTAGGTTTCGCCCACTTCGGGCGTGGCCGCAATGGCGTTGATGCGGTCGATGGCCGCCTGCATGTCTTCCTGGTTGGAAGCGTAGATGCTTACGTGGCCCTTCTCGTCCTTCTCCTCGATGATAACCGTGGCGTTGGTATCCTTCTGGATCTGCTGAATGACTTTGCCGCCGGGTCCGATTACGGCACCGATGTACTCCTTGTCGATCAGCATTTTGTGCGAGCGGGGCGTATGCGGCTTCAACTCGGCGGCCGTCTCGGCAATGGTCTTGGCCATTTCACCCAGAATGTGCAGGCGGCCTTCGCGGGCCTGGTGCAGCGCGGCAGTCATGATTTCGCTGCTCAGCCCCTGGATTTTGATGTCCATCTGGCAGGCTACGATACCTTTTTCGGTGCCGGTTACTTTGAAGTCCATGTCGCCGAGGTGGTCCTCATCGCCCAGGATGTCCGAAAGCACGGCGTATTCGCCGGTTTCCTTGTCCTGCACGAGGCCCATGGCAATACCCGACACGGCGGCCCGAATCGGAATACCCGCGTCCATCAGCGCCATCGAGCCGGCGCACACCGTGGCCATCGACGACGAGCCGTTCGACTCCAGAATGTCCGACACGATGCGGACAGTGTAAGGGTTCTCGTCATCCGAAGGCATCACCTTCTTCAGCGAGCGTTGGGCCAGGTTGCCGTGGCCGATTTCGCGGCGGCCAGGGCCGCGGTTAGGCTTCACCTCACCGGTCGAGAAGGCCGGGAAGTTGTAGTGCAGCATGAACTTGCTATAGCCCGACGTCATGGCCGTATCGATGATCTGCTCATCGAGCTTGGTGCCGAGGGCTACGGTGGTCAGCGACTGGGTTTCGCCGCGCGTGAACAGGGCCGAGCCGTGGGCTCCGGGCAGGTAGTTCACCTCGCTCCAGATGGGGCGAATCTGGGTCAGGGCGCGGCCATCGAGGCGGGTGCGCTCCTTGATCATCATGTCGCGGATACCTTTCTTCTCCGCCAAAGCGTAGTAGCGGCTGAACATTTTCTGGTCGAGCTCGGGGTTTTCTTCGAGCAGCTTCTCCAGCAACGGCTTCTTGATAGCGCCGAAAGCTTCCTTGCGGCCGGCCTTGCTGGTGTTGCCCGATTTAGCCACGTCGTAGGCGCCCTGGTAAACGGCATCCGTGATGCGCTGCTTGAGCTCCTCGTTCTCGGTGTACTTGGGATAGTCGCGCTTCACTTTCGACTTCTCCACCTCGGCAGCCAGCTCCAGCTGGGCCTTCACCTGAGCCTTAATGGCTTCGTGGGCGTAGGCAATGGCTTCCACCATTTCTTCCTCGCTCACCTCGTCCATCTCCCCTTCCACCATGGCTACCGAGTCAGCGGTAGCACCCACAATCAGGTCGATGTCGGCGCGGGCAATGTCGGCGGTGAGGGGGTTGATTTGCAGCTTACCGTCGATGCGGGCCACGCGTACCTCCGAGATGGGGCCGGCGAACGGAATATCGGAAATCGAGAGGGCAGCCGAAGCGGCCAAGGCGGCCAGCGCGTCCGGCTGCACGGTCTTATCGGCCGAAATCAGGGTAATCATTACCTGCACCTCGTAGTGATAATCCTTGGGGAACATCGGGCGCAGGATGCGGTCGACGATGCGGCACACCAGGATTTCGTGGTCCGAGAGGCGGCCTTCGCGGCGCTGGAACGAGCCGGGGATGTTGCCGGCACCCCCGAATTTCTCCTGGTAGTCAACTGAGAGGGGCAAAAAGTCCACCTCGCCGCGGGAGCTGGGCTGGGAAACCACCGTGGCCAGCAGCATGGCGTCGCCGAGGCGCACCACAACAGCGCCGTCGGCGAACTTGGCCAGTTTGCCGGTTTCGAGGGAAATCTGCCGACCGTCGGGCAGGGTGATGTGCTTGGTAACCGCGTGGTAGTTGGGCATCGTAGGTTGCTTTGGTAGAAAGCGTGGCAGCGGGCGAGCAGCCGAAAAAACCGGGCCGGCAATGGCCCCGTTTTGCTCTGAAAAAAGTTGATTCGAAGAATAAGCAACAAAACCGGCGGAGGGTGGCGGCCGGCTTGGGGCAAAAAAAGAGCAGGGAACCTTTCGCTTAAGAAAGGCTCCCTGCTCTCGGACCAGGCAATTACTTGCGCAAGCCCAGCTCCTTGATGATGGCGCGGTAGCGGTTGATGTCCCGCTGCATGAGGTAGTCCAACATGCTGCGGCGCTTACCCACCAGTTTGAGCAGTCCCAAACGAGTCGAGAAATCCTTCTTGTTCACCTTCAGGTGCTCGGTCAGGTCCAGGATGCGTTGGGAGAAGAGCGCAATCTGCGACTCGGCCGAACCGGTGTCTTTGGAGGTCTTCTGGAGGCTGTTTTTCTCGAAAATAGCCTGTTTTGCTTCGGTAGTCAGTTGCATCGGCAGATAGGTTGCCCCGTCTTGGATTAAAAGAAGAAAGAAAATTCACCCCGCACCTCGGGGTGGCCGCAAAGGTAGGCATTTAATGTGAGCAATGCGCGCTACGGCTGATAAAGGTGCTGCAAGAACAGCTAACTGCGCAATGCGCCAACAGTATCCATCCCTGCGTCTTCGTCGCCCCTACCGCATTCCGCTCACGTCGAAAGCGCCTACTTCGCACTCGGCATCAAACGGCCTTCTTGTAGCCGCGGCGGAAGCGGCGCGGAATCAGGCGGCCCCAGTCGATGTCGAGCAGGCCGGAGTCGTGGCGGGCCTGGTAGAGAAAGAACAGGCCGACGGGCAGCAGAATGGCGGCCGACATCCACATGCCTACGCCCACGGGCATCACCATCTCGCGGCCGTACTTCTCGCCCATGATGGAAAAGACGTAGTAGATGATGAAGAACACGATGGACACCAGAATCGGGATGCCCAGGCCGCCCTTCTTGATGATGGCCCCCAGCGGAGCCCCGATCAGGAACATGAGCAAAATGGCGGCCGACTGGGTGAACTTCCGGTACGTTTCGATGCGGTAGTTGGCCGTTTCCTTGCTCAGGTTGGTCAGCCGCTCGGCCGAGGTGGCCAGGAAGGCCCGCACGTTGCGGGCCCGGTTGGCCGCCTGCTGGGCAATGAGGTAGTTGTCGGGCTGGAGCCGGGTGGGGGCTATTTCCCAGTTTTCCACCCGCTGCTGGGCGGCCTGGCCGATGGTATCGAGGCGCAGGTAGGTGTAGTAGGGGTTGAGCTGCTGGATAAGCTGCCGCCGCTCCAGGCCCAGGCGGTTGTGCAGCGAGTCGGTGGTATGGCTTAGCTGGCCCAGGTCGAGCATCATCTTATTTTCCTTGAACAGCTCCTTTTTGGTGCGGTCGAGCCCGAAGGAGGCCAGCGAGAACGTGATGACGTTGCGGTCGAATTTCTGGCGGATGAAGCTGGCTCCGGAACCGCTGCGGGCGCTGGGCTGCTCCACGTAGGAACGCCCCTTAAACAGCTCCAGGCCCAGGTACTGCCCCCCGAAGCGGGTAAACATGCGGCCCGATTCGGCCAGAATCACGGTGCTGCTGCCCCGGCCTTGCGTGTGGTCGTAAATCATGACGCCTTTAAGCAAGTCGCCATTTTCGCCCTCCTTGTGGTTTACCTTGATGGTGTAGCCCGGAATGCCGTTGTAGAACACGCCTTCCCGGATGTCGAGGGCCAGTTTCTGCTGGCGCACGTCCCAGAGCAGGCTGTACGCTTCCAGATTGGCCAGCGGCACGATAGTGTTGTTGAACCAGAAGGCCCCGCCGGCCAGCACCAGGCTCACCAGCAGCACCGGCCGCAGGATGCGGGTGAGCGAAATGCCGGCCGTTTTGATGGCCGTCAGCTCGTGGTGCTCGCCCAGCGTGCCGAAGGTCATCAGCGAGGACAGCAGCACGGCCAGGGGCAGGGAAATGGGCACGATGAGCACGCTGAAGTAGAACAGCAGTTGGGCAATAACGCCCAGACCCAGGTCCTTGCCCACCAGATCGTCCATGTATTTCATCATGAACTGCATCAGGAAGATGAACTGCACGACCGCGAAGGTGAGCAGGAAAGGCCCAGCAAAGGCCTGTAAAATCAGCTTATCGAGTTTTTTCATACAACTGGCCGTAACTGCTCCCGGGCCGCGGGCGGCCCAAAACAAAACAGGGAGCAAACGCGAAACGAAGGTACGGCTCGTTTCGTGTCTGCTCCCTGCCAGCAAGGGCCAAAAAATTCTAGCCCCCCACCTGTTCCCGCAGTTTCTGCATCAGGCTGTCCCACATTTCCCGCAATTCCACCGTATCCGTTTCCTCCGAGTAGTCGAGTACGCGCAGGTATACCTCCTGGGTCAGCTGCGACTCTTCAATGAGGAAGTCCAGGTAGTTGGCATCGGCCAGGGGGCGGCGGTCATCATCGAGAAAGACAAAGCGCACGGACCGGTTGGTACGATGAGAGGCCATTTCGGCGTAGTGCGGCTGGTTATCCCAAACGAAATTGAACAGGTGGGAACCTTCCACTTTTACGCTCTGGCAAAACCACTGTTCCAGGCCCGAAGCCGTGGCCAGGTAGGGATACAGAATTTTAGGAGAAGCATTGATGGGGTATTCGACCAAAAAACGATGTTTGAGGCGAGTAGCAGAAAGGGGCATAAGCAGTACAGAGTAAAGATTTTAGCGGAGGCTTACGATTCCATAAACCCCTCCGACAGCCAATATACGCGGGTTTTTTTTTGCACAACACTTGCATCAGGTTAATTCTTGTCCCTACCTTTGCACCACCAAAAACAGGGCGGGATAGCTCAGTTGGTTAGAGCACAGGATTCATAACCCTGAGGTCACGAGTTCAACTCTCGTTCCCGCTACTTGCAAAAACGGCCTTTCCACTGCGGAAAGGTCGTTTTTTTATTCCCTCACGCTGTCGGCATCCGTCAAGGCCGGTACTTACGGCCGGTTTTTTTCGTTGATTTTAACCAGCACGGCTGCTGGCCAGGCAGCGGTTTCTTTTGCTTTTCAGCTGATCCAGCCGGCCCTTACCCGGAGTAGGCTGCACCCGGACCACACTACGGGAAGCGGCTTGGAGTGTCCGGATAACGAACTGCGTGAACCGCTTTAAGGCTGGCCAGCCAGGTTCATCGGACTTATGCAAAAGCCCCCCACCCTACTCCCGCCGGCCGGAACAGCCGTTTGCTAATACTACAACATTATGCTATATTCAACTGCTCTGATTCTATTACCACACACCTTATGCAGCTCTCTACTATCAGCGAGCAATTCGGCACCCTGCTGGATGCTACGCGTACGCTCCACCCTGATGAACAGGCCCTGACCGACCTTGAACAGATCGTGAAGGCCGCCTTATATCAGCTGCACAGCTACCGGCTGGCGGCGGCCTCGCCCGCGCAAGTGCAGGAGTACTTCCGGCTGCTGGAAGCCTGCTCCCATGACCTGCCCGGCACGCTGAACCTGCCTCGGCGACAGACTCTGGCCCGGCAGGTGTTGCGCCTGCTCAAAGAATTGTCTCAGGCAGCCGCTCCCGTAACCGGCCCTACCGACCTACCATCAGCCTTCGTGCCAGACACTGCCAGGTGGCTTTCCCCCCAACAAGGATAGGCAGCCTCTTCAGGAAATAGCATTTTGCCCTAGCTGATGCCTCTTTTTTAATGGTTGCCAGGTATTGCTCCGCTGCTATTGCGCCAACGGTTTCGCTTTGTGGTAGCTCCTGCTAACCGTCGACTATCGTTCGTTAGTCTAAATTACTTGTGCGTTGGTCGGGAGTTTGGCTTCTTGGCTACCATGCGTCAGGAATTCACTAACTCATTCGGCGAGACCTTCCTCACCACCGAATTCGACAGTCAGAATAATTGGATTTATAACGACTGGCAAGGTCAGTTGACGACCGAAAACGTGATGCAGGGCTCTCTGGGTATCCTCACTCTTTTGCGGCACACCCGCTGCCCCTACGTACTCAACGATAACCGCACCCTACTCGGCTCCTGGAAGCAGGCCAACGACTGGCTGGAGCATACCTGGGTTCCACAGGCACTGGAGGCTGGTTTGCGCTACAACGCGCACATCGTGGCGCCGGGCGTATTCGGCCAGGCTTCGGCCGAGGATTTCCACCTGCGCGTGGATGCTCACTTCCAGATGCGGCTCTTCGAGAACCTAGAAGAGGCAACTGCCTGGTTACAGGAAATACAGCAACTCATCGACGCGCCGGATCCCGGCTAGGCCGTTGCTGCTCCAACGAAGGCCCGCTTTTCTTTCCTGAGAAGCGGGCCTTCGTCTGCGTAATCGTCCCGGCTGCGGCCGGCGGGCTGCAACGCAAAACCGCGCCTGATCCGAATCGGATCAGGCGCGGTTGCATACTGGGTAGTTGGCGTAGGCGGCCGACTACTTGATTTTCTCCACGATGCCTTTGAACGCCTCGGGGTGGTTCAGGGCGAGGTCGGCCAGCACCTTGCGGTTGAGCTCGATACCAGCCTTCTTCAGGCCACCCATGAACTGCGAGTAGGACAAGCCATGCTCCCGGGCACCAGCGTTGATCCGCTGAATCCAGAGGGCGCGGAACTCGCGCTTCTTTACTTTGCGGTCCCGGTAAGCGTAAAGCAAACCTTTTTCAACAGCGTTTTTAGCAACGGTCCAAACGTTTTTGCGACGGCCATAGTAGCCCTTCGCCAAACGCATAATCTTTTTCCGACGGTGGCGCGAGGCCGCGTGGTTGACACTTCTTGGCATAACCTGTTTTTTTTGGCGGCCGGCGGCGGACTTACTGCCGCAGCTTGGGTTCCTACCGGACGCCTGGTGTTGGGAAATTAAAAATTAAAAATCGAGAGTTAAAAACTGGAGCCTGACTCTGTAAAGAGCCATTCTGCGTTTTCAACTTTTAACTTTTAATTAAAGATTCAGCATGTCCTTCACGCGGTTCATGTCGGCCGAGCTAACCAGCGTCACGTGCGTAAGGTTACGCTTCTGCTTGGTGGTTTTCTTGGTCAAGATGTGGCTCTTGTAGGCGTGCTTACGCTTGATTTTGCCCGTGCCGGTCAGCGTAAAACGCTTTTTGGCACCGGACTTGGTCTTCATTTTCGGCATTGTGGGGATAATGAAAGGGTGAAAAATGCGGCGGTCGGCTGCCTAGGGCCGGTGCGCCAGCTCAAAAAAGTCGGGGCCGAAACCCCGGACAGTGCGTTACTCAGCGGCGTTGTCGGCCGGTTTGGCTTCCATCACCTCTTTCTCCTTCGGAGCCGCTTGGTCAGCTGGCGCCGCCTTATCAGCCGAAGCTGCTTTATCAGCGGCTTTGGCTTTGTCGGCGGGCTTGGCCTTATCAGCCTCTTTGGGAGCCACCTTTTTGGGCGGAGCAATTACTTTGGGCGCCAGGTACAGGAACATGCGCTTGCCTTCCAGCTTGGGCAGCTGCTCTACTTTGCCGAGGTCTTCGAGGGCCTGGGCAAACTTGAGCAACAGGATTTCACCCCGCTCTTTGAAGACAATGCTCCGGCCCACGAAATGCACGTAGGCCTTGATTTTGGCTCCTTCCTTCAGGAATTCCTGGGCATGCTTGAGTTTGAAGGCAAAGTCGTGGTCGTCGGTGTTGGGTCCAAAACGGATTTCCTTGATGACGACTTTGGTTTGCTTGGCCTTCAGCTCGCGGGTCTTCTTCTTCTGCTCGTACTTAAATTTCGAGTAGTCGATGACCCGGCACACGGGCGGGGAGGCGGTGGGGGAAATTTCCACCAAATCCAGGTTCTGGTCCTGCGCCATGCGCCGGGCCTGATCGGTGGGGTAAATGCCCTGCTCAACGTTGTCGCCAACGAGACGGACTTCACGGGCCGTAATCTTGTGGTTGATTTTGAACGGCTCCTCGACCTGGGCGCGAGGGATATAGCGGCGGTTGGGGGTAGCTATGGCGGTTTCTCCTTAAGGTGAAAGTCGATTTTGACTAGGGCTACTACCACACGAACAGGTCCGGATGGGTTCACTCAGCGGGCAAATATCCGCCATTTTTTCCAAACCCTCAACAAATACTATATAAAAAACCGCCCCGGCACCCATAAAAACCAATATCAACCCACTAAAACAGGGCCTTTGTCCGTTGCAGGCCACCCCAAATGCGGGTAGCTGAACGGGCAAAGGCCCTGTTGGCAGGATGAGTCAGCGGAAGCTGGGCTACTCGGTCTTACCGTCCATCAGGGCCGCTACCTTGGCCTGGAAGTCCTGAATGAACGCGCTGATGGGCATGGCTCCCACGTCGCCCTCTCCGTGCCGGCGCACCGATACGATGCCTTCGGCCTGCTCCTTCTCGCCCACGATGAGCATGTACGGCACTTTGGAAACCTCCGCGTCGCGGATTTTGCGGCCGATTTTCTCGTCCCGGTGGTCCACGGTGCCGCGTAGTTCAGCCCCAACCAGCTGGTCGTACACCTGTTGGGCGTAGTCGTGGTACTTCTCCGAAATGGGCAGCACGGCAAACTGCTCGGGCGAGAGCCAGAGCGGGAAGTTGCCGCCGCAGTGCTCAATGAGCACGGCCACGAACCGCTCCAACGAGCCAAACGGGGCGCGATGAATCATGACGGGGCGCTGGCGGGAGTTGTCGGGGGCTACGTATTCCAGGTCGAAGCGCTCGGGCAGGTTGTAGTCGACCTGCACTGTGCCCAGCTGCCACTTGCGGCCCAGCGCATCGCGCACCATGAAGTCGAGTTTGGGGCCGTAGAAGGCGGCCTCGCCCAGCTCCGTTACCGTGCTCAGCCCCTTCTCGGCGGCCGACTCGATGATGGCCTGCTCGGCCTTGTCCCAGTTCTCGTCGGAACCGATGTACTTCGCCTTGTTCTCGGGGTCGCGCAGGGAAATCTGGGCCGTAAAATCTTCGAAACCCAGCGCCCGGAATACGTAGAGTACCAGATCAATAACCTTGGTAAACTCTTCCTTTACTTGATCGGGGCGGCAGAAGATGTGAGCGTCGTCCTGGGTGAAGCCGCGCACCCGCGTCAGGCCATGCAGCTCGCCACTCTGCTCGTAGCGGTACACGGTACCGAACTCGGCCAGGCGCACCGGCAGGTCGCGGTAGCTGCGGGGCTTGGTCTTGTAGATTTCGCAGTGGTGGGGGCAGTTCATGGGCTTGAGGAAGAACTCCTCGCCCGGGTTCGGCGTCTTGATGGGCTGGAACGAATCGGCCCCGTACTTCTCGTAGTGGCCGCTGGTTACGTACAGCTCCTTCGAGCCGATGTGGGGCGTCACGACGGGCTGGTAGCCGGCCTTCATCTGGGCGCGGCGCAGGAACTGCTCCAGCTTCTCGCGCAGCATGGTGCCTTTGGGCAGCCACAAGGGCAGCCCCGCTCCTACTTTGTCGGAAAAGGCAAACAGCTCCAGCTCCTTGCCCAGCTTGCGGTGGTCGCGGCGCTTGGCTTCCTCCAGGCGCTCGAGGTACTCGGTGAGCTCCTTGGCTTTGGGGAAGGTGATGCCGTAGATGCGGGTGAGCTGCTTGTTCTTCTCGTCGCCGCGCCAATAGGCGCCGGCCACGTTGAGCAGCTTCACGGCCTTGATGGTGGACGTATCGGGCAGGTGGGGTCCGCGGCACAGGTCGACGAAGTTGCCCTGCTGGTAGAACGTGATGGAGCCATCTTCGAGGCGCTCCAGCAAATCCAGCTTGTAGGGGTCGGCCTTCTCGGTGAAGTAGGCCACGGCTTCGGCCTTGGACACGGCGCGGCGCTCGAACTTGTTTTTCTGGCGGGCCAGCTCCAGCATCTTCTTCTCGATTTCCGGGAAGTCTTCGCTGGAAATGGTGCGGCCTTCGCCCAGGTCGATGTCGTAGTAGAAGCCGTTTTCGATGGCCGGCCCGATGCCCAGCTTCACGCCGGGGTACAGGGCTTCGAGGGCTTCGGCCAGCACGTGGGCCGAGGAGTGCCAGTAGGCCATTTTGCCGTCGTCGTCGTTCCAGGTCAGAATGGCCACGTGGGCATCCTGCTCAATGGGGCGGTGCAGATCGCGCACTTCGCCATTCACGCGGACGCCCACGGCATTGCGGGCCAGGCCTTCGCTGATGGCGGCGGCGACATCGTAGCCCGTGGCGCCATCTACAAACTGGCGCACCGAACCGTCGGGGAGGGTGATGTTGAGCATACTAAAAAGAGGGGCTAATGGCTATACAAACAGCCGTGAAGCCGCAAGTTAAGGTGAATGCGTGAGTTGTCATTCCGACGCAGGAGGAATCTGATGCAAGTCGTTAACCGGAACTGCGCAGTGATTTGCATCAGATTCCTCCTGCGTCGGAATGACAACTCACGCATTCACCCCCTCACGCTAAAGCCCCGGGCGGTGCAGGATCAGGGGTTCGATGGCTTCCACGGGGGCCGGGCGTGGGGTTTCATTCACGATGATGCCGCGGGCGCGGTTGCTCACTTTCCAGACTTTATAGCTCCAGTGACGGTTGCCGGGATTTTCCTGGGCCAGCAGGCGATACTGGTCGGTGGCTTCGTCCCAGCGCCCCAGGCTTTCGAGGCTCTCGGCCAGCATGGAGCGGCCGTTGAGCAGGCGCGGGGAGCGGCGCAGCGCCCGCTGGAGGTGGGGCACCACGGCGGCGTAGCGGCGGTTTTTGAACGCGGCCAGGCCCAGGCGGTAATCGGCGCGGTAAAAGGTGGTGTCCAGCTGCACGGTGCGGGCGTACACGCGGGCGGCGCTGTCGGGCTGGTTCTGGAGCTCGAACTGGCGGCCGTAATCGTACCAGAGCGGGCCGTAGGTGGGGTCGAGCTTCAGGCCCCGGGCCGCGTAGCCCGCCGCCTTGTCTGGTTGCCCGTAGGCGTTGGAGAGGAAGGCCAGCTGGTGCAGAATTTCCGGCTGGCGCGGGTCGCGGGCCAGACTGGCGCGCAGGTAATCAAGGGCCTGCACGGTGTCCTGGAGGCCGATGAAGGCCACGCCCTTGTAGAAAAGGGCGGCCGCCAGGTCGGGCTCCTGTTGCAGGGCGCGGTCAAGCTGGTCGAGGGCGTCCTGATAGCGGCGGGCAGCCAGGTGGAGTTCCCCCACCATCAGGTTGAGCGTGGGGGAGGCAAAGCCCCGGCGGGCGGCCTCGTCGGTCGCGGCCAGGGCCGATTTAAGGTTTCCCTGGGCGCGCAGGGCCCGCGCTTTAGTAAAGTAGAACTCGCCCGGCGCGTCGTCCAGCTCCAGGGCCTGGTTGATGTCGCGCAGGCCCGCTTCTACCTGGCCCGCGTCGAGCCGGAAAGCCGCCCGACGGGCGTAGAGGGAGGCATTGCGTGGCTGCCGCCGGATGGCCCCCTCCAGTTCCTCGGCCTGAATGCGGGGGCCGCTGGCTACGGTTTTCAGGTCGATCAGGGTATCGGGGCGCTCCTGCGGGGCTTCAGCGCAGGCGGAGGCCAGCACGGCCAGCAGCAGCACACCAGACCGGGAAAAGCGGAAAACGGACACCATCGATCAACGGAAATTTCGACAAAGATACGCCCGGCCGGTTACTGCGGCGGCTCCCTAGAGCTTTTTGAGGTAGCGCTGCACCTGGCGGCGCTGGCGGCGGTTGAGTTGTTCGAGCAGCAACCGGCACTGCCGGCTGACCACCAGCTCATCGGCCGTAACAGGCGTTAGCTCCACGGCGGCCTGCAACACGGCCGTGGCGCGGGTCTGCTGGCTGCGATTGAGGTGGACCCGGGCCAGATCATAGGCGTACTCGATGCGGGTGGAGTCCAGCGCGTGGGCCGTGCGCAGGGCTTCCAGGGCCAGCAACGTGCTCCCGCCCACCGGTACGCCCCCCAGAAACAGGCGGCTGTACAGCCGTTCCAACAGGCTGTAGTGGTCGACGCGGTAGTGCCAGCGGCCGAGTAGCTGCCAGGCCTCGGCCCAGTCGGGGCGCAGCTCGGTGGCCTGGTACACGTGGGTGCGCATTTCGCGGTAGGCCAGCAGGCGGCCCCGCAACGGCAGCAGCGGGGCCTGGGTTGCCAGGGTCAGGCCGGCGGCGTAGTGGCCCTCGGCCCCGTCGGGGTTCACTACCAGGGCCCGGTTGGCATACAGCCGGGCCGCGCTGAAATACGCCGCTTTGCGGGTTTCATCGGTGTAGCGGTTGCCGATACGCACGCTGAGCACGGCGGCCCGCCACAACGCCTCGTAGGTTGCCGGGGCTTTGGCCAGCACCTGCTCGTACCTGCTCAGCGCCTGCGACTCGTGGTAGTCGGCCTGGAGCGCCAGGGCCTCGGTGAGCAGCTTGGTAATGGCCGGATCGGGCGCGGGCACGGGGGCGGCTCTAGCGGACCTGGCCGCCGGACGGGGAGGTGTAGTCGTCTGCGCCGGCGTCTCTCCTACGGTCAGCCCCCACAGCACCAGCAGCACCAGACAGGCCAGGGAGCGGAACAAAGGGCGCAGACGGAGCAACGGAAACACGAACAACAGGCAGCAAAAAGTCAGTTAATGACACCCCGGGGGGCGCAAAGTTGTTCAAAAAGGCGGTAAACCGGGGAGGTGGTGAACCAGGGAGTTGCGGTTCAGCAGTCCTAACCGCGCCGCTTGCGCAAAATAAGGTCTACCGAACCACAACTCCCTAGCTTACCACCTCAGTTCACCCCGAGCCTGTCGCTGCTAAAACAACTTGAGCTGCGACTTGGGCGTTTTGAGCACGGCCTGGGCCTGGGCCACCTCGGCAGCGGAAATGGCGAACTCGTCGGTGCGGTCGGGCAGCGGCTCGTGGGGCGCGGCCGGGGCGCTGGCGGCGGCGGCCGGGCGCGGAATGGTGGCGGGGCCGACTTTCTTTCTGGCCAGTTTGCGCTCGGGCTCAGGGCCTTCGTCGGTGAGCAGGGCTGCGGAGTGGAGTTTGTAGTAGCTGAGCTTGTTGCCCAGCGCCTTCCAGCCCTTCACGTCGATAAATTCGTGGAGCAGGATTTTCTCAGTCTCCTTGTCGGCCTTTTTGTCGCGCTGCATCTTCACCTCCACTTCCGGCTCGGGGTGGGCCGTGGCCAGCAGCAGTTTGGTACCCTTGGTTTCGGGTAGAAAGGCGAACCGCTTGGCTACGGTGCTGGTTTCGATCCGGAACCGCTTCACGTAGTGGGTCTTCGACTCGCCTTCCAGATAGAGCGCGCTCAGCACCGTCTGGGGGTCGGATTTGCGCAGCACCAGCAGATTAGGCACCACGAAGTCGATGGCCGGATCGGGGGCGGTCAGCTCGTAGCTGCCGTCCTTGTACACGGCCAGCACGGTATCGTCGGTATCGAAGGTACCCAGGTAGCGGCCGTGGCCGTCGGCGTTGAGGCGGCCCACCACGCTGTCGAAGAACATTTCGCGCCCGCCCAGGGTGGAGTCGCCCAACGATTTCTGGGTGACTTTCTTGATGGGCTGCTTGGTCACGATGTTGCCCATCGAGCCCTTGCCCTTAATGGCCAGCTCGGCGAAGTCAAAGTCGAACTGCTTGACCCGGGCCACCGCCTTGTCGGCCAGCTGAATGGCCACCAGCTCCGATTCCGAGTTGGGGTTGGCCGTCAGGTAGAGCGTTTTGGTGCCTTTGGTGCCCTTGGTCAGGTCGTACACCTTGTCGCGGGTGATGCTCGTGACCAGGAAGCGCTTGGCGAAGCTGATGCCCGAGGCACCATCCTGGTAAATCATGTTGTACACCAGCCGGTCGTCGTTCTTGTTATAGACCCCGGCGTGCAGAATGTCTTTGCCGACGAAAGTTTTCTCGGCAATGCGCGTGACCACGAACGTGCCGTCGCGGCGGATGGCGATGATGTCATCCAGGTCGGAGCAGTCGGTTACGGCCACCGCTTTTTCGTCCTTTTTGAGGCCGTATCCCACGAAACCGTCGGCGTAGTTCACGTAGAGCTTCTGGTTGGCCACGGCCACTTTCTGGGCCGTTACCACGGCGAAGGTGCGCAACTGGGTGCGCCGCTCCCGGCCCGGGCCGTACTTTTTCAGCAGGCCCTCGAAGTAAGCAATAGCATAGCGGGTGAGGTTGGCCAGGTGGTCGGCCACTTCGGCCAGCTCGGCTTCGAGGCGGGCAATCAGCTCATCGGCCTTGAAGCCATCGAACTTGCTGATGCGCTTGATGCGGATTTCGGTCAGGCGCGTGAGGTCGTCCTCGGCAATGGCGCGGGCCAGCACAATGCGCGCGTCGTTGGCCTTCTGCGGCTTCTCCCCCGCCACCCGCGTGAATTTTTTCAGGCCGGCCTCCATGGTGAGCAGGATATCCTCCCAGGTTTCGCAGTCCTCAATTTTGCGGTAGATGCGGTTTTCAATGAAAATCTTCTCCAGCGAAGCCGAGTGCCACTTTTCGCCCAGCTCCTGCTGCCTGATTTCCAGCTCCCGCTCCAGCAGCCGCACCGTTTTCTGGGTGCTCAGGCGCAGCATGTCCTCCACGGCCACGAAGCGTGGCTTGTCCTCAATGATAACGCAGGTGTTGGGCGAAATGCTGATTTCGCAGTCGGTGAAGGCGTAGAGCGCGTCCATCGTGAGGTCGGGGCTCACGCCGGTGGGCAGGTGCACCTGCACCTCCACCACGGCAGCCGTGTTATCGACCACCTTGCGGATCTTGATTTTGTTGGCTTCCGAGGCCTTCACGATGCTTTCCATGAGCGCCGTGGTAGTAGTGCCGTACGGAATGTCGCGAATCACGAGCATGGTCTTATCAACCTTCTCGATGGTGGCCCGCAGCCGGATTTTGCCGCCCCGCTGCCCGTTTTGGTAGTTGCTCACGTCGGCCAGGCCGCCGGTCGAGAAGTCGGGGAAGAGCTGAAACTCCTTGCCCCGGAGCACGGCGATGCTGGCCTGGCACAACTCACGGAAGTTGTGGGGCATAATCTTGGTGCTCAGGCCCACGGCAATGCCCTCCACGCCCTGGGCCAGCAGCAGCGGGAACTTCACGGGCAGCGTGGTGGGCTCGCGCTTGCGGCCGTCGTAGCTCATCTGCCACTCCGTAATGTCGGGGTTGAACACCACGTCGAGGGCGAACTTGCTCAGGCGGGCCTCAATGTAGCGGGGTGCGGCCGCCCCGTCGCCGGTCCGGATGTCGCCCCAGTTGCCCTGGGTTTCAATCAGCAGGTCCTTCTGGCCCAGGTTCACCATGGCGTCGCCGATGCTGGCGTCGCCGTGGGGGTGGTACTGCATGGTCTGCCCGATGACGTTGGCTACTTTGTTGAAGCGGCCGTCGTCCATTTCCTTCATGGCGTGCATAATGCGGCGCTGCACGGGCTTGAGGCCGTCCTCGATGGCGGGCACGGCCCGCTCCAGAATCACGTAGGAAGCGTAGTCGAGAAACCAGTTCTGGTACATGCCCCGCACCGTGGCCACGTCGTGAATCGTTTCGCCGGGCGCGAATTTGGGCTCCTCCTCCTCGGCAGGCTCCGTGATGGGCTCGGGCTCGGTAATAGCCTCCACATCGGCCCCGGATTCGGAGAGGATTTCGTCAACGGCCGGGCTTTCGGCGGGCGAGCCGGCCCCGCTCAGGTCTACCGACTCGCCGGCGGCGTAGGTGTCGTCAGCGTGGTCAGGCGTGTTGTGCGGATCTTGGGGATTCAGTTCTTCGGACATACGGGATGTGGCTCCGGGCCACGCTTATTTGTTCTTGTACCACTCTTCGGCGCACTACTTGCCTGCACCGGAGGACTTTTACCCTTTGTCGGCACCTACGCCAGATCCTCCTCCGGCACTTCGGCCAGGGGCAGCACGTCGGAAATCACGAGGTCTTTTTCCAGGCGCAGGTTGTCGATGATGAATTCCTGGCGGGCGGGCGTATTTTTGCCCATGTAGTAGGTCAGAATCTGTTGCACCGAGCGCTCGGCCTGCAAAATCACGGGCTCCAGCTTGATGTTCTCCCCGATGAACTTACCGAACTCGTCGGGGCTGATTTCGCCCAGGCCCTTGAAGCGGGTGACTTCGGGGTTGCGGCCGAGCTGGCGCATGGCCACCTGCTTCTCGCCTTCGTTGTAGCAGTAGATGGTCGTTTTCTTATTGCGCACCCGAAACAGGGGCGTTTCCAGGATGTAGACGTGGCCGTTGCGCACCAGGTCGGGGAAGAACTGGAGGAAAAACGTGAGCAGCAGCAGCCGGATGTGCATGCCGTCCACGTCGGCGTCGGTGGCAATTACCACGCGGTTGTAGCGCAGGTTCTCGATGCCTTCCTCGATGTTGAGCGCGTGCTGGAGCAGGTTGAGTTCCTCGTTCTCATACACGATTTTCTTCTTCAGCCCGAAGCAGTTCAGCGGCTTGCCGCGCAAACTGAACACGGCCTCCGTTTCCACGTTGCGGCTCTTGGTGATGGAGCCCGAGGCCGAGTCGCCCTCCGTGATGAAGAGCGTCGTCTGGGCCTCGGCCTCCTGCTTGCCCTCTCCGAAGTGGAAGCGGCAGTCGCGGAGCTTGCGGTTGTGCAGGTTGGCTTTCTTGGCCCGCTGGTTGGCCAGCTTCTTCACCCCGGCCATGTCCTTGCGCTCCCGCTCGCTCTGCTCGATGCGCTTGCGCAGGGCCTCGGCGGTGGCGGGGTTCTTGTGCAGAAAGTTGTCGAGGTGCTCCTTGATGAAGTCCACGATAAAGGCGCGCACCGTGGGGCCGTCGGGACCCATGTTGAGGGAGCCCAGCTTGGTTTTGGTCTGCGACTCGAATACCGGCTCCTGCACGCGCACCGAAATGGCGGCAATCACCGAGGCCCGCACATCGGAGGCGTCGTAATCCTTCTTATAGAACTCACGAACCGTTTTGACGATGGCCTCGCGGAAGGCGGCCAGGTGGGTGCCGCCCTGGGTGGTGTACTGCCCGTTCACGAACGAGTAGTACTCCTCGCCGTAGTCGTTGCCGTGGGTGAGGGCCAGCTCCATGTCCTCGCCTTTGAGGTGAATGGTGGGGTAGCGCAGACTGGCGGGGTCGGCTTTGCGGGCCAGCAGGTCGAGCAGGCCATTTTCGGAGTAGTACTTCTGGCCGTTGAAGTTGATGGTGAGGCCGGCATTGAGGTAGACGTAGTTCCAGATCTGGTTTTCGAGGAACTCCGGGATAAAGCGGTAGTTTTTAAAAATCGAATCGTCGGGTTGAAACGTCATCAGCGTGCCGTTGCGCTGGCTGGTTTTCACCGGCTTGGGGTCGGTGGTGAGCATGCCCTGCGAGAACTCGGCGGCCTTCATCAGGCCGTCGCGCACGCTCTGGACCAGAAAGTAATTGCTGAGCGCGTTAACCGCTTTGGTGCCCACCCCGTTTAAGCCCACAGACTTCTGAAAGACTTTGCTGTCGTACTTGCCGCCCGTATTTATCTTGCTCACTACGTCCACCACCTTGCCCAGCGGAATGCCGCGGCCGTAGTCGCGCACCTGCACCCGCTGATCGGAAATCTTGATTTCGATGGTGCGGCCGTGGCCCATCACGTGCTCATCGATGGAGTTGTCGATGACTTCCTTCACCAGCACGTAAATACCGTCGTCGTAGGCCGAGCCGTCGCCGAGCTTGCCGATGTACATGCCGGGCCGCAGCCGGATGTGCTCGCGCCAGTCCAGGGAACGAATACTGTCTTCGGTGTAGCCGTGGGTGGCAACGGATATCTGTTCTTCAGCCATCAGAGAAGTCGGAGTTCAAAAGGAACGGTAAAATAACGCAGAAAAAAGCCCGTTTCCGCGCCCTCATTTCGCTAGTAAAGTTAGCAAATTCTCCTCTGCCAACCCAGTTCTCACCCCGTTCATTTCGGGTTTGTCTTCCCAAGGCACTCATCAAATCCATTTTCTATCGCCTCACCTCTCCCAACTTCATTAGCAAAATGCTCTCCCCCGCCGCCCAACATCATTTACCGCCCTCCGGCCACACGCCCAGTCCGGTAGTCCGGCAAACGCCCATTATCCAGTTTGCGTTCTTCATGGTCGGGGCCGTGCTGCTGGTGTATGCCCTGCACAAGCTCGACGATATTCTGCTGCCCCTGCTGTTCTCCGCCGTGTTTACGCTGCTGCTGCTGCCTATCTGCCGCTGGCTCGAAAACCGGGGCATACCCCGCATTCTGGCCATTATCCTGTGCCTGCTACTGCTGATGGGCATTTTCGCCGGCATCATTCTGGCCTTTGCCTCCCAGCTGACGCAGTTTCAGAGTGAGTTGCCCAAGCTCCAGACCAAGATGATGGAGTTCTTCACGGAGGCCCAGGAGTGGGCCAGGCTCAAGTTTGGCTACCAGCCCATGAGCGTGGCCGACCTGAAGGACACGACGATGAAAACCATCAAAAAATCGGGGGGCTCCTACCTCGGCACCACGCTTGCCACCACCACCACAGCCCTGAGCAACCTGGCCCAGGTGCTCATCTACATCTTCTGCCTGCTGCTCTACCGCGACCACCTGCGCCAGTTCATGTTCCGCTTCGTGGCGCCCGACAAGCGCACGGCCGTGCTCCACACCGTCGACAACATCCAGACCGTGGTGCAGGCCTATATTTCGGGGTTGCTGAAGGTGATTGTGATTGTCTCCATTCTCAACGGCATTGGGCTGCTGGTGCTGGATGTGAAGTTTGCCATCTTCTTCGCCATTTTCGCCTCGGTGCTGGCCGTTATTCCCTACATCGGCATCCTGATTGGGGCCACCGTGCCGGCTATCATTACGCTGGTAGAAACCGGCTCCCCCTTGCAGGCGGCCCTCGTGATTGGGGTATTTGTGGTGGTGCAGTTTCTGGAGGGTAATTTTATTACGCCCATGATTACCGGCTCGCAGGTGAGCATTAATCCGCTGGCCGCTATTCTGGCCCTGATTCTGGGCAACGAGTTATGGGGCACGCCGGGCATGATTCTGAGCATTCCGCTGATGGCCGTGATGAAGGTGGTGCTCGATGCCAACCAGGTGACCGAACCCTGGGGTTTTCTGCTCGGCGACACGGCTGAGGGCGACGACTCGACCAAGTCCGAATCGAACCAGCCCGGCACCATCAGGAAGCTCTGGCTGCGCCTGCTGGGCCGGCAGCAGTAAGAGGCCGGCGCGGGCCACAAAACAGCCTTTCCGAAGTGTGAGCCAAATTGTATAGATAACCCAACCCGCCCCCGCCGCAGTAGAAGCAGTTGGCTAACCCACCCGGCGCCATGAGCGCTTCTTCATCGTTTTATACTAAAATTCCTTTCTCATGGCTATCATCACCGGCGAGATTGCCCGTGCATACAACGACCTCGTAGAAATCAATAAAATGGCTGCCAAAGGCTAGCAGGAAACTGCCGAAGGCGTCAGCAGCCCCGACCTGAAGGCCAAGCTGAGTGAGTTCAGCCAGCAGCGCGCCCAGTTTGCGGCCGACCTGCACCAGCACGCCCAGCAGTTCGGCATCAACCCCGAGCAGGAAGGCACCGTGGAAGGCGCGCTCACGGATGCCGCCGCTGCCCTGCACCGGGGCTGGATCAACATCAAATCGGCCGTAACGGGCCAGGACGCCCCGGCCATTCTGGGCGAATGCGAAACCGGCGACTCCACGGCCCTGAGCAGCTACGAAGCGGCGCTGCGCTCCAAGGAGCTGCCCGTAGAAGCCCGCAACGTGATTCAGAAGCAGCACGGCAAGATTCTCTCCACCAAAAACTGGATTACGCAGCACAAAGGCAGCTAATTGCCGGCCGGGGCCGCGAGCCGGTGGCTCCCGGCCTTCCTCCTGATAAGAAGCCTGCCTCTCTGGTGGGCTTCTTTTTTTTGGCGGAAGCAGCCAAAACCAGCCGGTTGTGGGCGGTGCAACCTTCGGGGCGGGTATCTTTGTTACGCATCTGCTTAGCCAATCAGGGCAGCGTATTCCACCTCACAAAAGCTATTGGCCAACGGCTAGCAGCTAACAGCTCAACCCGCATTTGTACGCCATCATCGACCTTGAGACTACCGGGGGGCAGCCCGCCCAGGACCGCATCACCGAAATTGCCATCTACATTCACGATGGAGAGAAAGTGGTGGATGAGTTCAGTTCGCTGATTAATCCCGGCCGGTCCATCCCGTTCTTTATCACCCAGCTCACCGGCATCACCGACGATATGGTGCGCGAGGCACCCCGGTTTCATGAGGTGGCCCGCAAGGTGGTGGAAATGACGGAGGGCTGCGTGTTTGTGGCCCACAACGTGCGCTTCGACTACTCGTTTCTGAAGAAGGAGTTTGCCGATCTGGGCTACAACTACTCGCGCAAAACGCTGTGCACGGTGCGCCTGAGCCGCTCGCTGATACCGGGCCAGCCCAGCTATAGTCTGGGCAAGCTCTGCCAGAACATCGGCATTGAGCTTAACGGCCGCCACCGCGCCGCCGGCGACGCCGCCGCTACGGCCGTGCTGTTCGGGCGGCTGCTCACCATCAGCCAGCAGCAGGAAGCGCCAGCGGCGGCCGCCGGCCTGAGCCCGGCCGAGGCCCTGGCCGTAGTGGACGCCGGTGCCCCGGCCGGCCGCAAGCCGGCCCCGGGGACGCCGGCCAAGCAGCCCTCACCCCGCAAGATCAAGGCGGTGCAGGAGGCCATCAAAACGGCGCTGCTACCGCCCAACATCACGCCCGGCCAGGTGGCGGCCCTGCCCCACGAAACGGGCGTGTACTACTTCCACAACGAGGCCGGGGAAGTGATTTACGTGGGCAAGAGCATCAACATCTACAAGCGGATTCAGCAGCACTTCGCCGTTGATTACAAGTCGCGCAAAAGCATTGAGTTCAAAAACTCCATTACCGAAATCACCTGGGAGCTGACTGGTTCCGAGCTGGTGGCGCTGCTCTACGAGTCGCACGAAATCAAACGGTTGAAGCCGCTTTACAACCGCGCCCAGCGCCGCTCCGTGTTTCCGGCGGGCATATTCCTGCGCACCGACGAAAACGGCTACAAGCGCCTCTATTACGGCCGCGCCGACGACCACGCCGGGTCGCACCCGCTGATTGCCCTCGGTGACCAGTACAAGGCCAAGGGCTTTTTGTTTCACAAGGTCGCCAAGTTCAACCTCTGCCAGAAGCTCTGCGACTTATACAAAACCCAGGGGGCCTGTTTCGATTATCAGGTGCACCGCTGCCAGGGGGCCTGCCTGGGGCTGGAGCCGGCCGAGGCCTACAACCAGCGGGTGGAGGCGGCCATCGAGTCGTTTACCTATGAGCACGGCTCATTCGTGGTTGTGGGAACTGGTCGGCGGGCCGATGAAAAGAGCCTCGTAGTGGTCGAGAACGGGCGCTACCTGGGTTTCGGCTACGTGGATGAGACTTTCTCGGCCCGGCGCTTCGAGCATTTCCGGGAGGCCATCAAACACTTCAACGACAACAAGGACGTGCAGCAGATTATCCGCCAGTACCTGCGCACTAAGCACCCAGACAAGGTGCAGGTGTTCTGAGGGGGGCTGAAGCTGTTGGCTGCTGGCTGGGCCGTGTCCGCAGGTAATGCAGGGCCAACCAACACCACTTCTGGTCGGCCGGAGACGCTGGCTGCTGCGGCCTGTAAGGGCTGAAGCTGGGCGAATACGCGCCGCGGGGAAACTCTTTACACGGGTCGCCGTATCTTTGCGCCCCCGAGCAGCCCAGTGGCTCCCGCCCTATGACCCCTGAACTTCCCTACATTTCCATCACCTTTCGCGCCGATTTAACCCTGCTGATTGTCCGTTGGCTGCGCGACGTTTCCCAGGCCGAGCTGCAACAGGGCTACGGCCAGGTGCTGGCCATAGCCCTCGAGCATCAGGCCCGCCATTGGCTGATTGACTCCCGCCGCCGCAACCAGTCTGATGAGGCAATGGTGAGCTGGCTGGCCCAGGAGTACCTGCCGGGCATCAGCGCCCGGTTGCAGGGCCAAAGCGTGCGGCTGGCTTGTCTGGTAGCCGCTACCTGGCAGCCCGCCGCCGCCGGAGCCACTCCCCTGGCCGTATTGGCCAAAGCCCCCGCCCAGGGGAGCAGCCACTACCATATCCAGCTTTTCGGCGACGAAGGCGCGGCCATGCAGTGGCTACGGGACAGGGAATGAACTACTGCCTGACCCGGTAAAGGCGCAAGTGAGGGAGCTGTTCCTCATGCAGCTCTCCTCCCCCCGACCTACCTAAAAGCCCCTGACGTCCATGCTGGCGTCAGGGGCTTCGTGCTTACTCAGGATTCCACCTTACATGAAAAACATAGTAGCTGTGGGCTTCAGCCATTCGCCTAATACAGGCGGTGGCGCAGCAGCCAGCCGGCGGCATCAAATTCCTCCGCCCTGGGCTGGTAGGCTTCGGTTTTGAACTTGCCCACGCGCAGGGTGTTGCCGTCGCCGCTGTCGTACACGGTGAGGCGGCTGGCCGGGCGCTGGCCGGGGGCGGGTGTGGCCTCGATCAGGTCTTCGCCAGCTCCATCATAGATGCCCAGCTCTATTTTGGCCGTAGGCTCGCCCCGGATTTCAAACGAATCGTTGCCGCCCAGGCCAAATAGCTTGATGGAACGGGTTTCGGCCGTAGTGAATGTGCGCTGGTGCAGCAGCGTGGCCCCGGTGGGCGCAAGCCGGTATAGCTGCACCCGAACTGCGGCGGGGCCGGCGGGCTCCACCACGAAGCGCTCGGCTTCGTCGGAGCCGGGCAGCTCCACGTCGCGGTTGAGCAGGGCGTAGAACTTGTCGGCTACGGCGGGCAGCTGGTCGCGGCGGGCCCGCAGCTTGCGGGTAAAATCGGCCTGGCTGACCGCGCGCACCTCGGGCGGCCACACGGCCAGCGCCCGCGCAATAGCCGCGTCGGAAAGGGAATTGCGCAGCGAGTCGGCCACCTGCCGGAAATCTTCCCGGGTCAGATAGGGCAGCAAGGACTTATCCATGGGCCGGGCGGCGCGGTTGAGGCCCTCCACGTCGGCGAGGCGGATTTTCTCGTGGAAGCTCTGGTAGTTGGACTTCACCCAGCCAATCATGTGGGTCAGCAGGCCGTCGTCGAACTTGAAAAAGGCATGGTCCCGGTCGCGCGGAATAGCCTTATAGGTGGTGGTGCCGCCGGCCGCCGGGAAGCCGGCCCAGCGCCACTGGTCCTCGCGCCGGCTCCAGTCGCCGAGCCACATATCGAACAAGCGGTTGCGCAGGTACTGGCGGGCATCGACCTGGTAGCGGGCACTTTCCATGAGGTTGGTAAACACCTTGCGGGAGCTTTCCACCTGCCTGGAGTTGCCGAAGCTGGCCACCCGGCTCTGGTCGCCCTCGGGGCGCTCCTCAAACAGGTAGAGCGCGTGGGCGAACTCCTGGCGGAACTCGCCCAGGGCCGGGTCGTCGGCCACATACACCAGACGCGGGTTGGTATGGTAGAGGCCCGCCGACTCGGCCAGTGGGGCCACGATGTAGGCCCCGTACGGATGGATAACACTGGTCTGGTCCTTCATCACCCGGCCGATGGCTCCTGCCTGCAAGCCCTCGGGCAGGGCCCGGGTGGCATCCTTATCCACGGAGCGCAGCACGTACTGCACGCCGTTGCGGTCAGTGAGGCGCAGGTTTTTGGTCTGGAACGAGCCGCCCTCTTTGATGGGGGTCAGGCCGCCGGGCACGGCCGTGCGCAGGTTGAACACGGGCACCGTTACGGGCAGCCCCCAGAGTTCCCGGTAGTGGGTGCCCCAGAAAAAACGGTGCACCGCCCCGCGGTCGTACTGGGGGCCGGCGGCTACCTGCACGGTAGAGTCGGGGCCGATAACGGGCAGGCGGGCGGTGGTAGTCGGCTGGGCGGGGGCGGAGCAGGAAACCAGCAGCAGGCCGCTGCTGAGGGCCGCACCCAGCCAGGGGGCAGAAGAGGAGAATAACACGGGGCGCAGATAGGATGCGGAAGGAGCAGGCCGGTTCCGAACGGAGCAGCCTGCCTTATAGCGCAACTCCGGCCCCGGCGGTTGTATTGGCGCGATATTGACTTTTCCGGCGAACTTGCGTTGAAGGAATCCACGCCGCGTTTTTTGTCCTGCATGAATCCACGATACGTCCTGCCTTTGCTCCTGCTGACGGCTGCTTCCTGTAGCCGGGACACCTTCTTTCAGCCCGATGCCCGGGTCGATTTTGCTACCCCCCTGCCCGCCGCCGCCGACAGTGCCCGCGTGACGGCCGGCCGCCACTACCACCGGGGGCCGGGCGGGCGCCTGCTGCTGGGTCCGCACTACCGCCGCGCCTGGGCCGAGCCCGTTACGCTGCCCGTGCTTACGCCCGCTACCGTAGTGCCCGGCGGCCTTGCCTTCGCCAAAATGGGCGGCGGCTTCCAAACCATCAGCATGACGATGACCGACTCGGCCGGGCGCAGCTACGCCGTGCGCAGCATCGACAAAGACCCGTACAAAACCCTGCCTAAAGCCCTGCGCCAGGGCTTTATTCTGGCTACGGTGCGCGACGCCACGGCCGCCGCCATGCCCTACGGGGCCTTCGTGGTGCCCCCGCTGGCCACTGCGGCAGGGGTGCTCCACGCCTCTCCCCGGGCCTTTTACGTGCGGGCCGATGAGACGGGGCTGGGCGAGGCGTCGGAGAAATTCCGGGGCAAAGTGGTGTTGCTGGAACGCAAATACGAGGGCAAGCCGAACATTGACGGACCGGTGGCCGGGGCCGAGGACCTAGTAGAAACCGAGGACCTGCTGCCCAACCGCTATGCCAGCCAGCGCCACCAGCTCGACGGGGCCGCCTACCTGCGCGCCCGCCTGCTCGACCTCTGGCTCGGCGACTGGGACCGGCACGAGGGCCAGTGGAGCTGGGCGGCCTACGCGCAACCGGGCCACCGGCTGCTCTGGAAGCCCGTGCCCCAGGACCGGGACCAGGTTTTTTTTCGCTTTGATGACGGGGTAGCCTCCTGGGTGGTGAGCAAGCTGGTGAAGAAATTCCGCACCTTCCGCCCCCGCTACCAGAGCATCGAGGGCTATACCCGCAACGCTTCCTTCGTTGATGAGCGGGCCCTGGCGGCCGTGCCCCGCGCCACTTACCGGGCCACGGCCCTCGACTTGCAGCAGCGCCTCACCGATGCCGTGATTGAGGTAGCCGTGCGCCAGGGCCTGCCCCCGGAGGTGTACCGGCTGGAAGGCCCCCGCCTGGTTGCCAGCCTGAAGGCCCGCCGCGCCGCCCTGCCCCAGGCCGCCGAGAAGTTTTACCGCCTCAAATCCGAGCAGGTGCTCATCGCCGGCACCGACCAGGCCGAGCGGTTCGAGGTGGAGCGCCTCAACGATACGGCCACCGTGGTGTCGGTGTACTCGCTGGAAAACGACAAAGTGGGAAGGGGCGAAACCCTGCTCTACCGCCGCCGCTTCAACCCCCAGGATACGCGCCGGGTGCGGCTGCACGGCCTCCAGGGCAAGGATGAGTTCGTGGTATCGGGCTCCGTGCGCCGCTCACCGTTCATCGACATCTACGGCGGCCCTGGCGAGGACCTGGTCCAGGATTCGTCCCGGGTGGCCGGCCTGCGCAAGCGCACCCGCTTCTTCGATACGGCCCGCAACAACGACTTCCGCCCCGGTCCCGAAACCAAGAACAAAACCGCCCACAACGTCTTCTCCCACGCTTTTGACCGGGACGGCTCGGGGAGATGAGGGGAGGGGGTGAAATGGGGAGGTGGGGAGGTGCTGTTCGAGGGACTTGGTTGCGCAACTTGCGCCTTGAGGTCCCTCKAACAGCACCTCACTATTCCCCACCTCACTATTTCACCTCCAGTTCTTTCAGCATCTCCAGCACCATGTGTTCGGTGGGGGTCAGCAGGTCGTTTTCGGTGGGGTCGGCGTTGTGGCGGCGCAGGTAGTCGAGGAGCTGGTTGGAGTTGAAGAGCTCGATGACCTGGGGGTGAATGTAGTATTTGGAGCACACGCTGGGCGTGTTGCCCAGGTTGTCGGCTACGTCGCTGATGGCCCGTTTCAGGGTTTTGGGTTGGGGGAACTCGGGCTCCTCGTCCAGGATGCGCTCCAGGGCCTCCACCATTTTCACGGTGCCGCCCCAGGTGCGGAAGTCCTTGGCCGAGAGCTTCAGGCCCGTAGCCTCGTGCAGGTAGTCGTTCACGTCGCCCGATTCCAGCTCCTGGCGGTGGCCGTCGGGGGCATAGTACTGAAACAGGTGCTGGCCCGGAATTTCCTTGCACTTCTGCACCAGGCGGGCCAGCTTCCGGTCATGAATGGTCAGGTCGTGGGGTACGCTCTTTTTGCCCACGAAGCTAAAGCGCACATCGGCCCCGCTTACCTGCACGTGCTTGTCGCGCAGCGTGGTCAGGCCGTAGGTCTTGTTCTTGCGGGCGTATTCCTTGTTACCAACGCGGATGAACGACTGGTCCATGAGCGTGAGCACCAGGGCCACTACCTTGGTTTTGTTGAGGCCGGGGCGGGCCATGTCCTGATGCAGGCGCGCGCGCAGGCCAGCCAGCTGCTCGCCGAAAGCCCGCAGACGGCTGAACTTGGTCAGGGCCCGGGCCTGGTCCCAGGCGGGGTGGTAGAGGTACTGCTTACGGCCCTTGGCGTCGCGACCCGTTACCTGCAAGTGGGTGTTGGGCGAGGGCGAAATCCAGACATTGGTCCAGGCCGGCGGAATCCCGAAGCCCGCGATGCGGTTGAGGGTTTTCTCGTCCGTGAGCAGCTCGCCCTTGGCCGTGCGGTAGCGCACGTTGCCGGCCCGGGTGGTTTCGCGGGTCAGGCCGGGCTGGGCGTCGGTGAGGTAGCGCAACCCGGCCAGCTCGGCCTGGCGGGCGGGGTCTTTATACAGTTCGTGGGCTGCGGGCAGCGGTTCGAGGCGTTTTTTTCTGGTTTTAGGGCGGGCAGTGGCAGTGGTAACCATAGAAGCAGGACGGGGTAGCCGCCGCGCGCCGGAACTGGCGGGCGGGTTTGGCTCTACGCAGAAACGCGGCGAAAGGTGGCCGGCGGCAGAAAGCGTTTTTTTCTGGCTGATTCTGCGGCGCATAGGCCATCTGCGGCGCGTTTTACCGGCCCTTTACACAACACCTCCTCTACCCTCATCGTTAGCAGGCCGCCGGCTCTGGCACCGTTTTCTCTGGGGGGCCGGGCAGCTCTCCTTTGTTCAACCACTTCTTCACGCGCTTTCTATGCACCATATTCTGCAAAAAACCGGCCTGCTGGCGGGCCTCGCCCTCACCCTGGGCGGAGCAGCCTCCTGCTCCAAAGACGGCGACGGGGTACTCCTGTTTTCCATCGAAGACGACAAGGCCCTGGGCCAGAAAGTGGCCGCCCAGACCGACTCAACCTTCCGCGCCAAGGGCCAGCTGCTGGAAACCACCAGCAACCCCCAGGCCTACGCGGCGCTCAACAAAATCGTGCTGCGCTTGCTCAACTCGGGGAAGCTCCAGTACCGCAACGAGTTTCCCTGGGATGTGAAGATTATCCGCGACGACCAGACCCGGAATGCCTTTGCCACGCCCGGCGGCCACATTTACGTGTATTCGGGCCTGATTAAGTACCTCGACAACGAAACCCAGCTGGCCGGGGTGCTGGGCCACGAAATTGCCCACGCCGACCGCCGCCACACCTCCCGCCAGCTCCAGCAGCAGTACGGCATCGGCGTGCTGCTGAGCCTGATTCTGGGCGACAACCAGAACACGCTCGTGGACGTGGCCAGCGGCCTGGGCCAGCTCAAATTCAGCCGCGACTTTGAAACCGAGGCCGACGCTTACTCAGTGGAATACCTCAACGGCACCACCTATTACGCCTGCGACGGGGCCGCCGGCTTCTTTATCAAGGCCCAGAACGACGGCCAGCAAAACCCGCCCGAATTCCTGAGCACCCACCCCGACCCGGGCTCCCGCATCCAGAACATCCAAACCAAAGCCGACGAGCTGAACTGCCGCAACCGTACGGCCGGCTCGGCCGACTTCAACCAGCTGAAAAGTGCGTTGTAGCACCACTGCAGCTGCTTTAAAAAAAGCTCCCGGCCGTATTGCCGGGAGCTTTTTTGTGGCTGATCCGGCGCCGTTGACGACGGCACGACAACACCCCGGGCGGGCTCCCGCCTGAGTTGCTTGCCGGCAAACTGCTTTCTTTGCCCCCTATGGCTTCTTTACTGAATAAACTCAGCGGCTGGGCCGAGCAGGCCGACGAGGCCCTGACCCGCGCCCGCGCCCGTCTCGGGCTGCTGCACCCACTCCAGCTGGTGCCCTACCGCAGCTACGGCACTACCACCCGGCTCTACGTGAAAGGGCGCGTGCTCACCGACAAGGGCATCAGTCAGCCCGATGCCGACGCCTCGCGCTGGCACAACCTGCTGAACATGTACCGCCGCTTCGACAGCAACGAAATCAGCGGGGCCCAGCTCAGCGTACTACCCGCCGACGGCTCCGACCACCCGGTGCTCTCGGATGAGGAGGGCTACTTCACGCTCAATCTGGAGCCCGGCCGCCTGCCCGAGCCGATTGACTTACTCTGGTATCCGGTAGAAGTGGCCCTGCGCCAGTCGCCGGCACCGCTCCCGACCCCGGCGGGCCTGCGCACCCGCGCCCTGGTGCTCATTCCGCCGCCCGATGCCGAGTACGGCATTATTTCCGACCTCGACGATACTGTCATCCAGACCTCGGCCACCGATTTGCTGCGCATGGCCCGCACGGTGCTGCTGCGCAACGCCCGCTCCCGCCTGCCCTTCGCGGGCGTGGCCGAGTTCTACCGCCAGCTTCAGCTGGGCCGCAACGGCAAGCGCAACAACCCCTTTTTTTACGTCAGCAGCTCCCCTTGGAACCTGTATGATCTGCTGGAAGACTTCCTGGACCTGAACGGCATTCCGCCCGGCCCGCTGCTGCTGCGCGATATGGCCCTCAAGCGGAAGGCCGAAGGGGCCGCCTCGGAGCACCACGGCCACAAGCTCCGCGAAATCGACAACCTGCTGCTCACCTACCCGCTGCTCCCGTTCGTGCTCATCGGCGACTCGGGCCAGGAAGACGCCAACATTTACCGCGAAGTGGTGCGCCGCCACCCCGGCCGCATTCTGGCCATTTATATCCGCGACGTGAACCTGCCCCAGCGCGCCGCCCTGGTCGAGCAGGTCCGGGCCGAGTTGTACAACGAGCAGGTAGAGTTGCTGCTGGTGAAAGACACCGTGCAAGCCGCCGGGCACGCCGCCCAGACCGGCCTCATCTTCCAGGAAGCCATTTCCGCCGTCGAGCAGGACAAACACAAGGACGAAACTGCCCCCGCAGCAGAAGGCCTCGACGGCCAGGGAACCGGCCAGCCGGTGATGGAGTGAGTGGATGCGTGAGGTGGGGAACAAGAAAGAACGGTTATCCTGGACACAGCACAGGATAACCGTTCTTTCTTGTTCCCCACCTCACGCATTCAACTCGAATGGTCGGCCACCACGACCCACTCGCCGTTGAGGCGACGGAAGACCAGCAGGAAGTGGCCTTGCAGGTCGCCGGCGGCGGGGCGGGCCAGGTGCCAGCGGCCGATGACGTGGGCCGCGTCGGGGCTCAGGGGCTGGATGCGCAGGTGGGTGAAATCGAGCTGGCCCATGGCGGCGGCCGAGGGGTAGCTGCGGCGGTAGTTGTCGAGCGTGGGCTGGTAGCCGTAGGTAAGGCCGCTCTTACCGATGAAGACCAGCGAGTCGTTCTGCCAGTAGCCGTGCATGAAGCCGGCCACGTCGCCCCGGTTCCAGGCGGCTGTCTGACGCTGGAGCACGGCCAGAATATCGTGGCGGGCGGTAGCCGTAGCCGCCGGCGAGAGAGCGGCCACGCGGGGAGTGCAGGCCGGCAAAACGGCCGCCGCGAGTAGCAGCGTCAACAGCAAAGGTTTCATCGATACAGGAGCTTTATGGCAGGAGCCGACATACGGCGGCCGGCCAGACGAAAAGTAATCAGCAACAGCGCCGGGGCACTCATTCCCCCATCAGCTCCCGCACGTAGGCGGTGCCGCCCAGGCGGCGCATGTTGCGCAGCACCCGGCGCTGCTTGGCCCGGGCCTGGGGTCCCGGGTTGCTGGCCCGGAACCGCAGTGGATTGGGCAGCACCCCGGCCAGCAGGGCCGCCTCGGCGGGCGTGAGCTTCTCGGCCGATTTGTGAAAATACTGCTGCGAAGCCGCTTCGGCCCCGAAGATACAGTCGCCCATTTCGGCCACGTTCAGGTACATTTCCATAATGCGGCGCTTGTTCCAGAGCAGTTCGATGAGCAGGGTAAAGTACGCTTCGGCCGCCTTGCGCACGTAGCTGCGGCCGTGCCAGAGAAATACGTTCTTGGCCACCTGCTGCGAAATGGTGCTACCGCCGCGCAGCTGCTTTTTGCCTTCGAAGTTTGATTTAGCGGCCTTCCACAGCGCGGTTCCATCGAAGCCGTGGTGGAGCAGGAAACGCTGGTCCTCGGCCGCTACCAGGGCCAGCGGCAGCTGGGCCGATACTTCGTCGAGGGTGCGGAAATGATACTGAATATGACGGTCCTGCTCCCGCAGGCCCTGGTAGCCTTTACCAACCGGGGCGTGGGCGCGCCGGTCGAGCATGAGCCAGGTGGCGGGCGGGCTCACCCAGCGGTAGAGCAGCACCCAGGCCACCGAGGCCAGGAACGCGACGACCACCACTTGCAATACCATGCGCCCGGCCCGGCGGGCTTGTTTTTTGTAGTCTGTCACGCGTTTGGCAACTGTTTCACTCCTGGGCTTCCCCGCGAAGCCCCCGTAAAAATAGCGTCTGTTTCAGGACTGGCCCCCAATAGCCGGCCGGGCCAGCTCCTGCGGATCCGGCCCCAGCCAGGAATCGGGCAAAAAAACATCGGGCCGCCGGGAAATTCTGGCCGTTCGGTTGTTCTGGAAAAAGCCGGATATTGGCTGGCAGCCCGCCGCCGCGCCGTAGTTCTACTTCTTGCAACTCTCCCCCGTTCATGCGCCAGTTAGCTCTGTTCCCCCTCAACCTGGTCGTTTTCCCCGGCGAAAAGCTCAATCTGCATATTTTTGAGCCCCGCTACCGCCAGCTGGTGCGCGACTGTCTGCAAGACGGCATTACGTTCGGGGTGCCACCCTACCTGAATGGGGCCGTAAGTGAGTTGGGCACCGAAATGCGGCTGCTGAGCGTGGAAAAAAGCTACGCCTCGGGCGAGCTGGATATCCGCTCCAAAGCCGTGGGCCTGTTTCGGGTAGACGAATTTTTCCGGGAGCTGCCCGGCAAGCTCTACGCCGGGGCCACCATTGAGCCCGTGGCCGACGACGCGGCCGCCGACCCGGTCCTCCACGACCAGATTCGGGCGCTGATTCAGCAGCTCTACGATATTTTGGGGCTGCGCCGCCTCTTTCAGGACCTGACACCCGATTTCCGCGTGTATGACGTGGCCCACCAGCTAGGCCTGAGCACGGAGCAGGAATATCAGCTGCTGGAAGCCACCTCAGAAGTAGAGCGCCAGCACCTGGCCTTGCAGCACCTGGCGCACATTCTGCCGGTTTTGCAGGAAACGGAGCGCCTGAAGGAACGAGTGCGCCTCAACGGCCACTTCAAGAACCTCACGCCACCCTCTTTTTGAGGGTCCGGTTACTGGTGACCAGCACGTTCGGCTAAGCGCCGCCGCCGGGCGCTCTGGCTACTGCCAACCCTCTTTATTAACTCAAACCAGCGTGTCCTTTACTTCCCTCCTGTTCTACGGATTATTGCTGCTGGCCGGGCTGCTGTTGCTCTGGCTGGCCCGCCGCTACGCCCAGGAGAGGCAGTACCGCCGCCGCCCCTACGTGGCCCCCGCCCACAACGACTGGGCGGCCCGCCCACTACCACCAGGCCGGCCCCGCCACCGCGTGGCCCTGCTCGGCGACCCCGGCGCGGTAGCCACCGACGGCACCGACCCCATTCTGCGGCTATTGGAGCAGTGGGAGCAGGAAACCGGCCCGGCCGGCACCATCGTGCTGCTCGGCGACAACATCTACCCGACCGGCCTGCCCGCCCCGGAGCATCCCGGCCGGACCGTGGCCGTGGCCCGCTTCAACGCCCTGCTCACCACCCTGGGCCGGTTCGAGGGGCAGGTGGTCCTGCTCAGCGGCAACCACGACTGGAACAAGGGCCGCCCCAACGGCTGGGAGTATCTGCGGCGACAGGAGGCCTACGTGCGCGAGCACCTGCCTGCGGCCCACTACCTGCCCCCCAACGGCGCGCCCGGTCCCGTCAGCGTTCAGCTCACCGAAGGGCTACTGCTGATCGTGCTCAATACCCAATGGTGGGTGCAGTCCGGCCCCCGCCCCGCCGCCGATTCCCGCCGGCCCTTCCGGGAACTGCGGGAGTTGCTCGCAGCCAACGCCCACCAGCAGGTACTGGTGGCCGGCCATCATCCGCTGTATTCCAATGCCCTGCATGGCGGCAAGTTTACGGCCAAGCAGCACGTTTTTCCGCTCACTACGGTGCACAAGCGGGCCTACCTGCCCCTGCCCTTCATCGGTTCTTTGCTTCCCCTGTACCGCAAGTGGGTGGGCGCGGCCGAGGATATGGCCCACCCCCGCTACCGCAAAATGCGCCGCCGCCTGCTGCGGGTGCTGCACGATTTCCCGGAGGTTATTTACGCCGCCGGCCACGACCATAACCTGCAATATTTCCAGCGCCAGGGCGGCCACTACCTCGTGAGCGGGGCCGGCAGTAAAACGGCTTTCGTGCAGAAGGGCGGGCAGGCTGCCTTCGTGCACGAGCACCAGGGGTTCTTCAGCCTCGATTTCTACTCCCCTCACGAAACCTGGCTCCGAACCCTGGAGCCCGGCAACTGCCCCGAAGTATTCCGCCTGCACCTGCGCACGCTGCCCGCGCCGCCGGCCGATAACCGGCCCTTCGCCGCCGAAATCACTCAGTTGTTTCGGCGGTAGCGGCGGGTACCAGCACGCGCAGGCTGCGCGGCCGGATTTCCACCTCCACGGGCGTGGGCAGGTAGCAGGGTTCCCCGTCCAGTTGCGCCAATACCCGGGCGGCCCCGCTCACGGTAATCCGGGCCCGATGGCAATGGAGCCGCCGGGTGTACTCCGAAGCATCGAAGCCGCTGGTGTAGAGGCGGTAGAGCAAGGCGGGCGCGGCAGAGTTGGGAAAGGGCGTAATCAGGCAGATTTCAAACTGGCCGTCGTCGAGCGGGCTGCCGGGGTTGATGACCACATTGCTGCCAAAGGTGTTGGCGTTGGCCATGGTGAGCATGAAGGCCGGTCCCTGCCACGTTTCGCGGTCGGTTTCGATATAGTAGGTAGCCGGCTCGTAGGCGGCGTACTCCTGGGTGGCAATGCGCACGTAAGCCGCCGGCCCGCGCACCTTGCCTTCATCAAATTTGCTTACTACCAGGGCATTGAACCCCATGTCGGCCAGATGAGTCGCGAACTTCCCCCCCACCCGCAACGTATCGAGACTCCGGACCCGGTGCTGCCAGACCAGGTGCAGGGCTTCTTGCGGGTCCAGGGGAATGCCCAGGTCCTTGGCCAGCCCGTTGCCGGAGCCCAGGGGCAGAATGCCCAACGGCACCGCAGTACCCTCCACGGCCTCCGCCACCAGACTCACCGTGCCGTCGCCGCCGGCGGCAAACACCGCGTCCGGGGGGCAGGCAGCCAGGTGGGTTCGGAGCCGGGCCAGATCCTGGTCGCCGGTAGTCGCAAAGAACGCCGCCACCCGGCCGCGCGCCGCGCAGTAGGCGCTGATTGCCGTGGCGAGCCGGGCCTTGTCGATGTCGCCCGAAATGGGGTTGAGTACGAATAGCAGCCGCCGCAGCGGGGCAGACGAAACGGTTTGCATGAGCAGGCAAAGTAGAAAAGGAAGCGTAGCAGCGAAGCCCGCCGAGCCGTTGGCTGCTAAACGCGCAGAGCCGGCACGCGGCCGGCTCTGCGAGAAAGAAATAAGTGAAGAAGCTATTGCTTCAGGTTAGCCGGCAGCCCCTGCGGAAAGTCGGTGGCTATATCCCGCTGAATTTCTTCGATGCGGTTGCCGGGGTTGGGGTGGGTACTCATGAACTCGGGCGGCTTGCTGCCCTGGTTGGCCTGTTCCAGAATCTGCATCACCTGAATCATAGAACGCGGATCATAGCCGGCCGAGGGGGTAAAATCGACTGCCAACTTGTCGGCTTCCAGCTCATCCTGACGGCCGTAGCGGAGCGTGAGCAGCTTGCCGACCATGGCGGCGGCGGCGGCCGAAGCGGCCGTGCTGGGCCGGTCCGGGTCGTAGAGGCCAATGGCGGCGGCCCCGGTCAGGCCATTGGTGAGTTGCGATTTGGCAACTTGCTCGGCCGAGTGCCGCGCCACCACGTGCCCGATTTCGTGGGCCAGCACCCCAGCTACCTGTCCTTCAGAAGTCAGGTTTTTCAGCAGGCCCGCCGTAATGAACACCTGGCCGCCAGGTAGGGCAAAGGCGTTGATGGTATTCTCGTCGGCCAGCAGATGGAACTGAAACTTGTAGGGCGTCTGGCCGGCCTTGGTACTGCGCACAATCTGCTGCCCGATGCGCTCCACGGCGGCGGCGGCTTTTTGGTCGGGGTGCAGGCCGCCGTATTGCTGGGCCATTTCGGGGGCCGCTTGCAGGCCCAGGGCAATTTCCTGCTGGGCCGACATATTTACGTGCTGCACCTCCCCGGTCACCTCGTTTTTCTGGGTGTTGCAATAGTAGGGAATGAAGGCGAAGGCGGCCATCACCAGCGCCAGAATGTACCGTAAGTTGCCTCGCATGATTGGTTGGGAAGTAAGGAGAGTGAGTGAGAGTTCGGAAGGGCGGCTACTCTGCCCCGGCAGCTTGTAACGCGGCCTTTCCGGCAGGGTTTCACCCTGCCCCGAAACCTAAACTTCGGTGGGCTACGTATCAGGCCCAATTGCGACGGCTCTCTCTCCCTCAACCTTCTCCATTCACTGCTTTTTCCCTTCGCCATGAATCAGAAACGCACTTTCGGCAGTATCCTCACCATCCTGGGTATTCTGGGCATCATCTTCGGGGCTCTGGGCTTCATGCAAATCGGCAGTCTGGGCCTCAGTAAAATGAATGCCCTGGTTCCCTTCGTGGTGGGCCTGCTGTTCTTTTTTGCCGGCATCAGCCTGGTGCGCACGACCAGCGACCGGGCCTAGCCCCGGCCGGCCCGCTGAAGGCCCGCGCCCCCCGTCAGCCGGTTCTTACCGGTTGGCGGGGGGCGCGGGCCTTCAGCGGGCCGGCCGGGAAAATCAGCTCAGGTGCTATTTCAACCCCTAATGCTGAGCAAAAGCCAGCAGCGCAGCGTCCAGTTCGAGCAGGGAGGAATGATAAGCCGCCTCTTCGGGGCCGTGCGCAAACACCACGGTACCGTCTTTGATACGCCGGATAATGGCCGGAGCTTCGGCCGACGGCAGCGCCGGGCAGCCCTGGCTGCGGCCCAACCGTCCGTGACGCTGCACAAAAGCCGGGCTCACGTAGTCGGCCCCGTGCACGACCACCGCCCGGCTGCGGGCATTGGTGTTGTAGCCCGCATCCACCCCTTCCAGCCGCAACGACAGGCCGTGTTTGCCCTGATAGGTGTGGCTGGTTACGTAGAAGCCGAGGCTGCTCATCTCGGAGCCCTCCCGGTTCGAAAAGGTACGCGCGAATTCTTCTCCCGTATTTTTGCCGTGGGCTACCAGGCTGTGGTGCACCAGCCGCCCCTGGCTCAGGTCGATTACCCACAACCGTTCCCGGGTGCTCGACTGACTGAAGTCGATGATGCTGAGGGTATGGCAGCGGGCGCTGATCAGGCCCCGCTGTTGCAGGTTATAGAAGCCGATCAGGGCCTTGCGGTACACCTGAACGGGCAGGCCGCTGCCCATCAGGTTGGCCTGAACGTATGTTTGAGCCACGTTCTGCTCAAAAGCAGCCGTATACGCGGCCCGCTCGGCCACGCTCAGCCGGGTGGGGGCAGTGGCCTCCGGGGCAGAAGCAATGCGGGAGGCAGTGGCCGGCAGTGCGGGGGGCCGGGCTGGAGCAGCGCCGGCGGGGAGCAGGCAGGAAAAACACGTCAGGAAAAGACCGGCAGTAATCGTCGGTAAGTTCGGCATCGGCTAGGATAGAGTAGTCGGGGCGAATGAATTTGAAGGTACCTTGCAGAGCTACGCAGCCTGGGATCAGCCAAAAATAGCACTTTTTCCTCAGCTAACCCTGCCCCTCTTACATACTTGCCCATGAAAATCGTTCCTGCTTTGGTCGTGCGTGCCACCGTCGGACTGGCCGTGCTCTCGTTTTCAGGTTGCGGCCACAACCTGCCGGAACTGCCGGACTTTGATTCTGCCGCTTGGCGGGCCGACCCCTACGGCTGCCGCAACCAGCGCGCGGCCCTGCTGCCGGTGCTGGCCCGCCACCGCAACGACCTGTTTGAAGCCCGTATCAATGATATTACGGCCGTTCTGGGTCACCCCGACGAAGAAGAACTAGGTGAGCAGAGCGACAAAGTGTACATCTATTACGTAACGCCGGGTCCGCAATGCGGCCCCGGCCACCCTCGTGCCGCCCGCAACAGGGTCATGCTTCGTAGCGGAGCTACCGGCACGGTCACGGAGGTTATCCTGCCCGTTCTGGCTGAACAGTAATATAATTATTCCATTTATCAGCTTACTTTTACAAAGCTGCCGGGGCTCGTTGCCGGTACCTGAATCAGTTAAAAAGCGCCGCCTCCCAGACTGGAAGCGGCGCTTTTTCATGTGTTGGGCCAACGGGCTGAAAACCGGGTCGGCTCACCCCAGCCCCCCTTCGTTGGCGGCAGGAACCGGCACGGCTTCAGGCTGCTCGCTGCGGAGCATACTGAGTTGGGAAGGGGTCAGAATCCGGCCGCATTCGGCCTCGTACTGGGCCTGCAACTCGGCCAGCCTGACGCTTCGCTCCAGTGGGTTTTCCTGGAATTGCCAGCTGATTTCCTCCGTACGGGCCAGCTTGATCTTGTTTACGTCGCGCAGTTGAATGTACTGGGCCTCATTGAGGCGGAGCTGCCGGCTCATCTGCCGGGTCAGATCCTCCACCCGCGCGGCCGAAGGATCGGGATTGCCGGGACGTTCCGCGTAACGGTCCTTCATCTGGGCGTGAGCGGCGGTGCTTACAGTGCCCAGGAGAGTGAGAATGAGAAGAAGAGCTTTCATAAAACGGTGGTGGAAAGCATACGAGTAACGTACTACTTGGTGTGTAGGCCTAGAACTTGTCGGAGGTGAGAAAGATTCCCCGCTTGACACGTATTTCATACAAATATATATATTAAAAGTCACATTCAGAAACCTTTTTCATACTTACAGACAATTTATTATTTAAATAATCACTTTAAATACACTACTGGTTTATTAAGCCAGCGCATAAGAAAGGCTGACCCGTGTGGGGCCAGCCTTTGTCAGTCAGCTACTTACGAAGCCTACTCCAGGCCTGTCAGGGGTTTGTGGTCGGGGCTTTTATAGTATTGCATGGCAATCAGGGAGATGATGACGCCGGACATGGCCCCTTGCAGGATAATGGCCAGAAAGGCAATGGTAACCGACAAATCGAACCCAAACAGATCCTGGGCCCGGATGTCGTTCATGATGGAGCGGTTGAGTACCCCGGCGTAGAAGATAAAAAAGAAGGCAAAAGCCACCGAGGCCACTACGGCCGTAATAATACCGGTGCCAAAGCCGTGCAGATACGGCATCCGGCCGTGGCGGCTACGCTTGTAGTGAACAATGGCTACGCAGATGCCAACGGCCAGCAGCAGCCCGTTCAGGAAGCTCAGCTCAATGCGCTCAGTCAGGCCAAACAAGGAAGCCAGCACAAAGTACACCATCATGCCTACGGCCGTCAGTAAGCCATAACGAACCCCGTTGGTTTCGGGCGTAAGATTGGTATCAGCCATGAGGAAAGGGATTAGAGAGTGAAAGATATTTTTCGGATCGGTGACCAGTACCGGAACTCCCGCCCCGAGCCAGGTGGTTGGGTACCGCCGCCCCGGGGCGGCGGCTGGCACTCCGCTTCTAACTCTATACCCGGCTGAGGGCAAGGTTGTTGTAAATTTGGGTTGTTTTTTCACCCGATCCGGCCGTGGTCTGCTTTTCCGTCGGCACGGGCGGGGCATTTTCCGTACTTTTGTGGGCCGGCAGTCCATGCATTGGGCTACACGGCCGGTTTTTCCGCGTTTTTCCGCATTTCTCCTATATGATCAGCACCTCCAACGTAAGCCTGCGCTACGGCAAGCGCGTCCTCTTTGAAGACGTATCTATCAAATTCATGCCCGGCAACGTGTATGGCCTCATCGGGGCCAACGGGGCCGGTAAGTCTACGTTTCTGAAAATCCTGTCGGGTGAGATTGAGCCCAACACCGGCTCGGTAGACATGCCCAAGGGCTCGCGCCTGTCGGTGCTCAAGCAGGACCAGTTCGCGGCCGACGCCTTTCCGGTGCTCCAGACCGTGATGATGGGCCATACCAGCCTCTGGAAAGTGATGGAGGAAAAAGATGCCCTCTACGCCAAGGCAGATTTCTCGGACGCCGATGGCGAGCGGGCCGCCGAGCTCGAAGGCGAGTTTGCCGACCTCGAAGGCTGGAACGCCGAGTACGAGGCCGCCGAGCTGCTTTCGGGCCTGGGCATTGCCGAAGACAAGCACCAGACGCTGATGGGTGACCTGGGCAGTTCCGACAAAGTACGGGTGCTGCTGGCCCAGGCCCTGTTCGGTAATCCCGACGTGCTACTGCTCGACGAACCCACCAACGGCCTCGACGCCGAAACGGTCCTCTGGCTCGAGAACTTCCTCGACTCGTTCCAGAACACCGTGATTGTGGTCAGCCACGACCGCCACTTCCTCGACGCGGTGTGTAACTACATGGCCGACCTCGACTTCTCGAAGATTACCATGTACCCCGGCAACTACTCGTTCTGGTACGAGAGCAGCCAGCTCGTGCTGCGCCAGCGCCAGGAGGTGAACAAGAAAACTGAGGACAAGCGCAAGGAGCTGGAAGAGTTCGTGCGGCGCTTCTCGGCCAACGCCTCCAAGAGTAAGCAGGCCACCTCGCGCCAGAAGCTGCTCCAGAAGCTCACCCTGGAAGAAATCAAGCCCAGCTCGCGCAAGTATCCCTACATTGCCTTTAAGCCCGAGCGCGAGGCCGGCAACCAGCTGCTGACGGTGGAAAACCTGAGCGCCAAAGTAGACGGCCAGACCGTGTTCCGCAACGTCTCGTTCATGCTCGACAAGGGCGACAAGGTGGCCATTGTGAGCCGCGACGACCGGGCCTCTTCCCTGCTGTTCGACATCCTGTTTGAGCAGATCAAGGCCGCTACCGGCGAGTTCAACTGGGGCACCACCATCACGCCCAGCTACTTCCCCAAGGAGAACACCGAGTTCTTCGATACCGACCTGAACCTGGTGGATTGGCTGCGCCAGTACAGCACCGAGAAGGACGAGTCGTTTATCCGGGGCTTCCTGGGCCGGATGCTGTTTTCGGGCGATGAGTCGCAGAAGAAGTCGAACGTGCTGAGCGGGGGCGAGAAGGTGCGCTGCATGCTCAGCAAAATGATGATGGAAGCCGGCAACGTGCTCGTGCTCGACGACCCGACTAACCACCTGGACCTGGAGAGCATCACGGCCCTCAACAACTCGTTGCAGGAATTCAACGGCACCCTGCTGTTTGCCTCCCACGATTTGCAGGTGATTGAAACCGTGGCCAACCGCATCATCGAACTCACGCCGGATGGAATTATTGACCGCCGGATGACGTACGAAGAGTATCTGTCCGACGAAAATATCAAGGCCCAGCGCCGCAAGATGTATCAGTTGGTATCGTAATTACGTTCTTACAGGCACCATGAAACGACTCCTTTTCTTGCTGCTATTTGGTGGGGCCAGCCTGGGGCTGGCCCCTACCGTTTGGGCCCAGCGCACCGATAGCACCCGCACCGTGAAGCCCCAATTGAATACGGCCCCGCCCGGCTCGGCGCCCGTGCCCACCGCGCCGCCCGTGTACCAGCCCGCCCCAACGGCCCCAGCTCCTACCACGCCGCCTCCCGACGCCACGCCCGACCCCAATGTGCCGGCCTCCCGCGCCCCCTACGACCCCAGCCGCCCCTCGGGCATGGATCTGCCCCAGCGCCCGGGCGTAGCCGCGCCGCCCCCGCCGTTGCGCAAGTATTTTCTCTATACCAACCTCGGGCTGGGCTTCAGCGGCTATAATGGCTACAATCAGTTCAGCGCCAGCATTGCGCCGGCAGTGGGCTACCGGTTTTCGGAGCGTTTCGCGGCCGGACCTGGTATTTCGTACGCCTACAACCACTACTCGTTCGGCAACGGCGGCCCCTCCATCAGCACCAAGAGTCTGGGATTTAAAGGCTTCGCGCAGTTTATCGTGTACAAGGAGTTTTTCGTGCACGGTGAATACGAGGTAACCAATGCCGAAGTGTTGGGCTACGACCTGCTCGGCAACCTGGGCGTGTACAAGAATACGGTAGCAACGCCCCTGGCCGGCGTGGGTTACCGGAACCGATTCAGCGACCGGGCGGCCGCCGACATTGTGGTACTCTACAACTTCAACGATGGGTTTAATGATATTTATGGGCAGCCGGTCATCCGTTTTAGCTTCCTGTTTGATCTCAAGTAAGCCTACCGGTTCCAGTTCAAGCCAAAAAAACCCGCTCAGCTATTGAGCGGGTTTTTTGGCTTTTCAGACTAAAGTTTCGGTCAGTTTCCCGGCCGAAAAGGAGGGCTGGTAGCTAGACTGCGCTACCGCCGCGTATTACGCGCAGCAGAATGGCAATGATGGCAATAACGAGCAGGATGTGGATCAGACCACCACCAACGTGCATACCGAAGTAGCCAACAGCCCAGAGAATGATCAGAATTACGGCGATGATGTACAGCAGATTGCCCATGATTGAAAAGGGAGAGAGTTGGGGAAAGAGAAAGGGGGAAAGAGAAAAGGGAGGTTCCCGGCCTGTATCGGGTGATTTTGCGGCGGGAAGCCATTCTGCGGGTTTGTACGCACGCTTTCGGGCAAAAGGTTTAATTTCTATCTGACTATTTTCCATTATTGCAATAAAAAGACACCTGGTGCCCATAAAAAAGCACTTTTTTAGCCGCCCGAAAATGCGAGTAACCGGTCACTTCGGTGGGCTGGGGAATTGGGTCGGCCACCGTTTCGGGTTAGCTTTGCGGCGGCGCATTCGGCTTTTGGCCGGTTCGTGCCTACCTCCCACCCACTTTTCCCCCACCCCTATGAATGTTGCCGTTATTGGCTCGGGCACCATGGGCAATGGCATTGCGCACGTATTCGCGCAACATGGCTTTGCCGTCGCTCTTATCGATATCAACCAAGCCGCCCTCGACAAGGGCCTGGCCACCATTGGCAAAAACCTGGACCGCCAGGTAAGTAAGGGCAGCCTCGCGGAAGCCGATAAAACGGCCACCCTCGGCCGCCTGACTACTTACACCAGCCTCTCGGAAGGCGTGCTCAACGCCGACCTGGTGGTGGAGGCCGCCACCGAAAACGTGGAGCTCAAGCTCAATATCTTCCGCGAGATTGACCAGTATGCCCCCGAGACGGCTATTCTGGCTACCAACACGTCGTCTATTTCCATTACCCGCATTGCAGCCGTTACCAAGCGCCCGGCCCAGGTCATTGGGATGCACTTTATGAATCCGGTGCCGGTGATGAAGCTGGTGGAAGTTATTCGGGGCTACGCCACTTCCGACGAGGTGACGACCCGGGTCATGGACCTGTCGCGGCAATTAGGCAAAACGCCCACCGAAGTCAACGACTTCCCCGGCTTCGTGGCCAACCGTATTCTGATGCCCATGATCAATGAGGCCATCATTACGCTGCACGAGGGCGTGGCCGGCGTCGAAGAAATCGACACCGTGATGAAGCTGGGCATGGCCCACCCCATGGGACCACTGCAACTGGCCGATTTCATCGGCCTCGATGTGTGCCTGGCCATTATGCGGGTGCTGCACGACGGCCTGGGCAACCCCAAGTACGCCCCCTGCCCGCTGCTGGTGAACATGGTGATGGCCGGCCGCCTGGGCGTGAAGTCGGGCGAAGGCTTCTACGCCTGGAGCCACGGCACCAAAGAGCTCGTAGTTGCCCCCCACTTCAGGTAATTGCAGCTGTTGCAGATGATTGGAGGCCACTGATTCGTTCGGCTATGGCATGGAGCACACCGAAAGCCAGGTGCAGGCCGTTACCACAACTGGCGGGCATGACCGAAAGCGGGAATTTGAACAGCTTCCCTCCTTCGTGCGTTATACTGCCGCCGCTGAACGAATCAGCGGCATCCAATCATCTGCAACATCTGTGATTATATGGAACAAGCCACGTTTGGCGGCGGCTGCTTTTGGTGCACCGAAGCCGTATTTCAGCATTTAAAGGGCGTGGATAAAGTCGTGTCGGGTTACACCGGCGGGCGCATCGCCAACCCCACCTACAAGGAAGTGTGCAGCGGCCTGACGGGCCACAACGAGGTGATCCAGGTAACTTACGACCCGGCCGTTGTCCGCTACGAGGAGTTGCTGGAGGTTTTCTGGAAAACCCACGACCCCACCACCCTCAACCGCCAGGGCAACGATGCGGGTACGCAGTACCGCTCGGGCGTGTACACCCACAACGACGAGCAGCAGCGCCTGGCCACGGCCTACAAGCAGCAGCTCACCGCAGCCAATGCCTTCGACGGCCCCATCACGACGGAAATCCTGCCCCTGCCGGTGTTCTACCCGGCCGAAGCCTACCACCAGAACTATTACAATCTGAACGGCTCGCAGCCCTACTGCCAGTTTGTGGTCAAGAGCAAGGTAGACAAGGTAAAAGCCGTGTTCGGCGACAAGCTGAAAGCGGCGGTTTAGCCCGCTGAACCGGCATAAAAAGAACTGTCATCCTGAGCGCAGCGAAGGACCTTATCACGTTGGAATCAGTCGTTGATACGGCTGTTTTTGCGTAATAAGGTCCTTTGCTGCGCTCAGGATGACAGTTCTTTTTATGCCGGTTCAGCAGTTTATACCACCGGTTCAGCTCAGCAATTTAGCCTTGCGGCTGGTTCTGAACATCAATCTGAAAGGGGCCACGCTCTTGGCCGATAGCGTAGAACAAGGCCACCTGGTTTATGAGCGTGCGGGCGTAGAGGTCGAGGGCGCGGGTTTCCAGAATCTGGTCGTTCTTCACGATGAGGAAGCTCACCAGCTCGCCCGGATACGCTCCGTCTTCGCCCACTTCGGGCAGGGCCTCGAAGGGGGAAGCCGATTTGACGGGAATGAACTCCTGCTTGGGCAGGCTCATCAGGGTTTTCTCGCCGTAGGGGATGAAGCCCTTGAGGTGGGAGTAGCGGTAGTTCGGGTTCCAGACCCAACTGCCGTTGAAGATGTAATACTCATCGGTGCCCAGGCGCAGGAAGTCGCGCAGCGACACGTTGACGCCCACGCGCCAGTTGCTGCGCTCTTCCAGATTTTGCTTGATGATAGCCAGCCGGGTGGGGTCGGACACATCGGTGAGGCTCTGGGTGAGGCGGGCCTGGGCTACCAGCTCGCAGCCGGCGTACAGGTTCAGCAACTGCTGCCGCCACGCGTTCTGTGCGCCCAACTGGTAGGCGTCGGCCCGGGTGAACTCGAAGAAGTTGTAGGTGTAGGGGCCGGCAATGGCTACGCCGTCGCGGCCGTTGGGCTCGGCCCATTCCACCAGGAAACAGGGCCGGCTGCGGCCATCTACCCAAGGCAGTTCGCGGTTGAAAGCGACGCGGGTCTGCACGCTTTCGGGGTCGATACCCAGCTCCTGGGCAATGTAGTCGCGCACTTCCTCGCGGGCCTGCGCGGCCGATACAACAGTCTTGATCACAGATTAACGCGAATTTTAACGGATTTCACGGATTTTTGCAGATGGGCCATGCACTGGCGTAGGACGTACGCGTACCCTGGCCGATCAGCAGCGAAGATACTATTCCTGCTTATTGTTCGGCTCCTGCTGCTGCCGCCACTACAATTGCCCGGCACGGTTTCCGGCTAAGGCACCGCTGAGCTTAACGCCCTTGTCTCAGGGGGTTGGGTGGAGAAAAAGCACGGTCCAGTTCGTCTGTAACCGACTACAAAATCCGTGAAAACCGCTAAAATATGCGCCAATCCGTGATCAGATGGCTACGTTGTGTTCGCGCAGGGCGTCGTTGAGGCTCGTTTTGAGGTCGGTGCTGGGTTTACGCTGGCCGATAATGAGGGCGCAGGGCACGTGGAACTCGCCGGCCGGGAACTGCTTGGGCAAGGAGCCAGGAATCACCACTGAGCGGGCCGGCACGTAGCCGCGGTACTCCTTGGGCTCGGCCCCGGTCACATCAATAATGCGGGTGCTGCCCGTGATGGTCACGCCCGCCCCGATAACGGCTTCTTTGCCCACGAAGCAGCCTTCCACCAGAATGCTGCGCGAGCCGACGAAGGCCCCGTCTTCGATGATAACCGGCGCGGCCTGCACCGGCTCCAGTACGCCCCCAATGCCCACGCCCCCGCTCAGGTGCACGCCCGCCCCGATCTGGGCGCAGGAGCCCACGGTGGCCCAGGTATCTACCATCGTGCCCTCACCCACCCAGGCCCCGATGTTCACGTAGCTGGGCATCAGGATGACGCCGGAGGCCAGGAAAGCACCGTAGCGGGCCACGGCCGGCGGCACCACGCGCACGCCCTGGCCCTGGTAGTCGGTTTTGAGGCGCATTTTATCGCGGAACTCGAAGGGGCCAACTTCCAGGGTTTCCATCTGGCGGATGGGGAAGTACAGAATCACGGCCTTCTTCACCCAGTCGTTCACCTGCCAGTCGGCGCCCTCGGTGGCCCCGGGCTGGGCCACGCGCAGGCGGCCCTTGTCGAGTTCTTCGATAACGTGCTCAATGGCCTGCACGGTGGCGGGTTGCGGCAACAGGCTCCGGTCGTTCCAGGCAGCTTCAATCAGGTTTTGGAGGTCGGACATTTCGTTTTTCACTTTTCGTTTTTCGTTATTCGTGGTTTGCTTTCCGGCTTGTCGGCTTACGGGCCTAAAGGTAGCGGATGCGGGCTGAGCCCACCAAGTGCCGGGCGCAATCACCCCGCAACCCGTTGTGCAGCGGGTGACGAAAACCAAGAAGCGAAAACCAAAGAAGCGAAAAACGATAATGCCCCCCGTTACCCTTTTACTGGCCTCTGTGCTCAAGCCCCTCGACGATACCCGCATGCTGGGCAAGTTTGGGCGCACCCTAGCCGGGCGGCCGGGCACGGTGGTGCACGTGGCGGGCCGGGCCGCTGCGCACCCGCCGGATTTGCCCGCCAACCTGCACGTGCACGAGCTGCTGCGCGGCACCCGTCTGAGCCTGGGGCGCCTGAAGGCCCAAGGCCGCTATTGGCAGCTGCTCCGGCGCCTGCGCCCCACGGTGGTATTCGTGCATGCCCCGGAGCTGCTGCCGGCCACCGTGCTCTGGCAGCTATGCCACCCCGAATGCCGGTTCGTGTACGATGTGCGGGAAAATTACGCGCTCAACATCCGGACCCAGCACGTGTACCCGGCCTGGGCGCGCAGCCTGCTGGCCGGGCTGGTGCGCCACCTGGAAAGCCGCGCCGCCGCCCGGGCCGCCGCCGTGCTGCTGGCCGAACGCAGCTACGCCCGGGAGCTGCCCTTCGCCGCCGGGACCCTTGCCGATTCTTTCCACCCCTTCGCCAACCACCAACACCCAACACCCGATAACCAGAAGCTCATCCTCATCATTGAGAACAAATACCAGCCCCCCGACCCTGGCCCGGCACGCTACCCGCGCCGCCTGCCCGCCCCCACCGAGCCGTTGCGGCTGGTGTACTCGGGCACTATTTCGGAGCTGAACGGCGTGTGGGAGGCGTTGCGCTTCACGGAGCACCTGCGCACAGTTTGGCCGCTGGTTCACCTGACCATTATCGGGGCCTGCCAGCAGCCGGAGCTGCTGGTGCGCCTGCGGGCGGCGGTGGCCGCCGCCGGGGGCCGCGTTACGCTTATTGGCGGCCTGGAGCTGATACCCCACGTGCGGGTGCTGGCCGAAATCCGGCGCAGCCACTTGGGGCTGCTGCCCTACCGGCCTCACCCCAGCACGGCCCGCTGCATCCCCACCAAGCTATTCGAGTACCTGGGCGAGGCCCTGCCGCTGGTGCTGCCGCCCAACCCGCTCTGGATGGAGCTGACGGAGCCGGCTGGCGCGGGGCTGGTTTTCGATTTTCAGCAGCCCCATTACCTGCCGGCCACCGCGTTGGCGGCGGCTTTGCAAACCCGTAGCTACTATCCACTGGGGGTGCCGCCGACCGTATTTTGGCGCCAGGAAGCTGAAAAATTAAACTGGCTTATGGATTCTATCCGGTAACTGCCGACCTTTGCCGCCCGTTTATGGGGCAGGGCTCCGAATTTTTCTACCTTCGGCACGCGCTTTTCTACTGACTGCTCTGCTCCGAAAATCCCCCCACTGATGAACAACTCTCTCCGCAACGCTGAAATTGCCGGCGTCGGCCACTACGTTCCCGAACGCGTGGTAACCAACGCCGAACTTGTCCCTATGATGGATACCACCGATGAGTGGATTCAGGAACGCACCGGCATTAAAGAGCGGCGCTGGTTCAAGGAAGGCACCGATACCACCGCCAACATGGGGGCCAACGCGGCCCGCAAAGCCCTGGAAATGGCCGGCCTCCAGCCCGACGACGTGCAGATGATTGTGTTTGCCACGCTCTCGCCCGACTACTTTTTCCCTGGCTCCGGCGTGCTGCTCCAGCGCGAGCTGGGTATCAAGGCTCCCATCCCGGCCTTCGACGTGCGCAACCAGTGCTCGGGCTTCGTGTACGCGCTGAGCATGGCCGACCAGTTCATCAAGACCGGCATGTACGACAACGTGCTGGTGGTGGGCTCCGAGATTCACTCCTCGGGCCTCGATATCAGCACCCGCGGCCGGGCCGTGTCGGTTATTTTCGGGGATGGCGCCGGTGCGGTAGTGCTGCGCCCCTGCACCCGCGAGGGCCACGGCATCCTGAGCACCCACCTGCACGCCCAGGGCGAGCACGCCGAGGAGCTGATTGTGAAGGAGCCCAGCTCTAACCGCCAGAACCGCACCGAGTTCATTCAGAACATGGAGAACGAGGTCGAGCTCTACCCCTACATGAACGGCCAGAACGTGTTCAAGCACGCCGTGGTCCGCTTCCCCCAGGTCATCAAGGAGGCCCTCGATCAGAACGGGATGGAGTCCAAGGACATCGACATGCTCATTCCTCACCAGGCCAACCTGCGCATCACGCAGTTTGTGCAGCAGAAAATGGGCCTTTCCGACGACAAGGTGTTCAGCAACATCCAGCGCTACGGCAACACCACTGCCGCCTCCGTGCCCATCGCCCTGAGCGAAGCCGTGCAGGAAGGTCGCATCAAGCGCGGCGACCTGGTGTGCCTGGCCGCCTTTGGCTCCGGCTTCACCTGGGCCTCCGCGCTGATTAAATGGTAGATTGTCAATTGAGAATTAACAATTAAGAATTGAGAATTGAGAATTGGCCGTTCAGTGAGTCAGTATCGGACCTGCTGAACGGCCAATTTTTAATTTTTAATTCTTAATTCTTAATTAAAAAACATGCCCAGCTATACCGAAGAGAACTACCTGAAGGCCGTTTACAAGCTCTCGGAGGCCCACCCGGGCACCGAGGTGAGCACCAACAGCGTGGCCGAGGAGCTCCAGACCCGGCCGGCTTCGGTGACGGACATGCTGCGCCGCCTCGGCGAGAAGGGCTTGCTCCACTACACCCGCTACCGGGGCGTCACGCTCACCACCGAGGGCCGGCGGCTGGCGTTGCTCACCATCCGCAAGCACCGCCTCTGGGAGGTGTTTCTGGTCCAGCACTTCGGCTTCAACTGGGACGAGGTGCACGAGGTGGCCGAACAGATGGAGCACATCGACTCCGAGCTGCTGGTGCGCCGCCTCGACGAGTTCCTGGGCTCGCCCCAGCTCGACCCCCACGGCGACCCCATCCCCACGGCCGAGGGCATCCTGCACCGCCCCCAGCACCGCCTGCTGGCCGACCTGCGCCCCGGCGACCAGGGCCGCGTGGTGGCTGTGCGCAACACCACCGCCCCCTTCCTGCAATACCTCGACAAAGTGGGCATCAACCTCGGTACCCACCTTGAAGTACTGGATAAGATCATCTTCGACAACTCACTTGAAATCAGAATCAACCAAAAACAAAAACAGTTGGTGTCGGTCGAAGTCAGTCGCAATCTGTTAGTGACGGACTGAGACGCTGGGCTTACTAAAACTATCATTCCGACATTCCGCGCATCAAGCGGCGAGAGGAATCTGCGTTTGTTAATTGGCAGTAGTGTCCGATTAGCTTGTCCCAGATTCCTCTCGCCGCTTGATGCGCGGAATGTCGGAATGACAGTTCTGGTAAGGCCCTGATTTGCCGTTTTTTTCTCCCACTTCTCCCCTGCCGCCGTGGCCGCTAACCTGCCCCTCTCGCTCTCTGATACCATCGTGGCCCTTTCCACCCCGCCCGGCGCGGGGGCCATTGCCCTGGTGCGCCTCTCCGGCCCCCGGGCCATTGCCCTGACAGATGCGGTGTTTGCCGGCAAGCACCTAGCCAACCAGCCCGGCCACACCCTGCACTACGGTACTATCCGCGACGGGGAGCGGATTCTGGACGAGGTGGTCGTGTCGCTGTTCCGGGGGCCGCACTCCTACACCCGCGAGGACGTGGTGGAAATCAGCACCCATGGCTCCGACTACATCGTGCAGGAAGTGCTAGCCTTGCTGCTGCGCCACGGGGCCCGGCTGGCCGAAGCGGGCGAGTTCACCAAGCGGGCCTTTTTGCACGGGGCCTTCGATCTGGCCCAGGCCGAAGCCGTGGCCGACCTGATTGCCGCCGACTCAGCCCTGAGCCACCAGGTGGCCCTGCGCCAGATGCGGGGCGGCTTCTCCCAAGAGCTCAAAGACCTGCGCGGGCGGCTGGTGCACTTCGCGGCGCTGCTGGAGCTGGAGCTGGACTTTGGCGAGGAAGACGTGGAGTTTGCTGACCGCACCGGGCTGGTGCAGCTGCTCCAGGAAGTGCAGGCCCTGGTGCGCCGCCTGCTGCGCTCCTTCGAGCTGGGCAACGTCATCAAGAACGGCGTGACCACCGTTATTGCCGGCCGGCCCAACGCCGGCAAAAGTACCCTGCTCAACGCCCTGCTCAACGAGGACCGCGCCATCGTGTCGGAGGTGGCCGGCACTACCCGCGACCTGATTGAGGACGAAGTGAGCCTCGAAGGCATCCGCTTCCGCTTCGTGGATACGGCCGGCCTGCGCGATACCACCGACGTGGTCGAATCCATTGGGGTGGCCCGTACCCGGCAGCGGGTTCAGCAGGCTTCTTTAGTGGTGTATCTGTTTGATATCACGACTACTTCTCCCACTGATCTTCAAGTAGAAATTAAAGACCTGAACCTGCCGGCCGGTGTGCCCGTGCTGGCCGTGGGCAACAAGCTCGATGTGGCTTCGGATGCCGAATCACTCCCCTTCCAGGCCCGCCCCGACACCGTGCTGATTGCCGCCTCCCGCGGCGACGGCCTCGACGAGCTACGCGAAGCGTTACTCCAGCGCGTGCGCCTGGAAGGCCTGGACCGCACCGGGGCCAGCACCATCATCACCAACCTGCGCCACGCCCAGAGCCTGGAGCAGGCCCACCGCCACCTTGATGCCGTGCTGGTAGGCCTGAGTACCGGCGGCGGCACCGAGCTGCTGGCCGCCGACCTGCGCCACGCCCTCAATGCCCTGGGCCAGATCACCGGCGAAATCAGCAACGACGACCTGCTCACCAGCATCTTCACCCAGTTCTGCATCGGGAAATAATGTGGCCCGGACTTCAGTCCGTAGCCCCCACTTTGGGGCCGTCGTATGACTGTTAAACCCCACTGCGGCAGAATGGGCCGTGCCGAAGACGGGCAGAAACAAGGTCCACACCCGACCCATTCTGCCGGCACCTGGGATAAAAAGTACTTTCCCAAGTCGGGCTACGGACTGAAGTCCGGACCACAGCTTTGTTCTACCGATGCTGCTCATACCCGTTGGCCGGCGCGGCGCGGAGCAACCTCGTCCGGACTTCGGCGGACAGCGGCGGGCATTCGGCCAGTCGCAGTGCCTGCGCCAGTTGCGCCTCAGTGCGAATTCCGAGTACGGCCGCCGTTACACCCGGCGTATCCAGCACGAAACGACTGGCAATGATGCCGGGCATCTGGCCCAGTTCAACGGCAACGGTTTGCACGGCAACGGCGGCCCGGGCTACCTGCGGGGCGGGCCGGCTGAGGTAGTCGGTGGCGGGTTTGCCGGCCAGCCGGCCCTGGGCCAGGGCTCCGCGGGCCAGTACGCCCACGTTGTGGGTGCGCAGAAGGTCCAGCACGGTTTCGAGGGGGCGCTGGTCGAGCAGGCTCAGTTGCAGCATCACGCTACTGAGGCCTGAGCCCGGCACATATTCGCGGATGACGTTGGGGCGGATGGACGAAATACCGTAGTGCCGGATTTTGCCCTGCTCCCGCAACCGCTCGAAGGCCTCCAGCACCTCATCCCGGGAATCAGTAAGCGTGCCGCCGTGGAGCTGGTAGAGGTCGAGGTAGTCGGTTTGGAGGCGGCGCAGGCTGGCATCGGCAGCTTGCAGGATATACGCCTTCGTAGGGTTCCAGTCCCAGCCCTGCCCGTCGGGCCGCCACTGGTTGCCCATTTTGGTGGCCAGCACCACTTCGGGGCGGCAGTGGCGGAAAGCTGCCCCGAGCAATTCCTCGTTGCGGCCCTGGTCGTAAAGGTCGGCCGTATCGAAAAAGGTGATGCCGGCCGCGTGCGCCCGGGTGAGCCGGCGCTGGTCGGCCGCCGCATCCGCCCCCAACGACATGCCCCCGAAGCCTATCCGGCTCACCTGCAAATCAGTAGCCCCCAGGTATACATTCTCCATTGGTCGAAAATGCTAAGTTGTGGCGCCCCGATGAGCGGGGCCGGAGTGAAAAATAGCGCGAAATACCGGGGAAAAGTTTGTCGGCATGCCGCACTTGTCAGGCAGGGGGCTTTTCTTTGTGCTTTACCCCATCTCAAACAACCACCCGGGTGAAGTTGTAGTATAGACGCCAAACGCTCACCGGGTTCCCGGCCTGCCGGTAATTCGTTAGTTTCGCCCTACAACCCCACTCTTCAACCACCGCTTTATGGCAGAATCTGCTGAACTAATCCTCAACGGGCAATCGTACACCCTCCCGGTTATCGAAGGCACGGAGCACGAAAAGGCTTTCGATATTAGCAAGCTGCGCGACCAGACGGGCTACGTAACCCTCGACCCGGGTTACAAGAATACGGGGGCCACGAAAAGCGCCATTACTTTCCTCGACGGCGAAGAGGGCATCCTGCGCTACCGCGGCTACCCGATCGAGCAGTTGGCCGAGGAGTCAAGCTTCATTGAAGTTGCTTACCTGCTGATTTACGGCAAGCTGCCGACCCAGGCCGAGCTGGACGCATTCAGCAGCCAGATCACCCAGCACACGCTGGTACACGAGGATGTGCGCAAGATTTTCGACGGCTTCCCGTCGGCGGCCCACCCGATGGCCATTCTGAGCTCCCTGATTTGTTCGCTCACCGCTTTCTACCCCGAAAGCGTGTCGCCGGACCTGAGCAAGGACGAGATTGACCTGAACGTGATTCGTCTCATGGCCAAGATTTCCACCATCGCGGCCTGGACGTACAAGAACAACATGGGTCACCCGTTGAACTACCCGCGCAACGACCTTGACTACTGCGGCAATTTCCTCTACATGATGTTCAGCTTCCCCACGGAGAAGTACGAAATCAACCCCGTAGTGGTGAAGGCGCTCAACAAGCTGCTCATCCTGCACGCCGACCACGAGCAGAACTGCTCCACCTCGACCGTACGCCTCGTGGGTTCGGCCAACGCCTCGCTCTACGGCTCGGTTTCGGCTGGTATCAACGCCCTGTGGGGTCCGTTGCACGGCGGAGCTAACCAGGAAGTAGTGGAAATGCTCGAATCCATCCAGCGCGACGGTGGCGACACCCAGAAATGGATTGACAAAGCCAAGGACAAGAACGACTCGTTCCGCCTGATGGGCTTCGGGCACCGCGTCTACAAAAACTTCGACCCCCGCGCCACCATCATCAAGAAGGCTGCCGATGAAGTATTGAGCGCCCTGGGTCTGGAAGCCAGCCCCCTGCTCAAAATCGCCAAGGAACTGGAGCAGGCCGCCCTCACCGATGAGTACTTCGTGGAGCGCAAGCTGTATCCGAACGTCGACTTCTATTCCGGCATCATCTACAAAGCCATCGGTATTCCGACGGAGATGTTCACGGTGATGTTCGCCCTGGGCCGCCTGCCCGGCTGGATTGCCCAGTGGAAGGAAATGCGCACCAATAAGGAGCCCATCGGCCGTCCCCGCCAGATTTATGTGGGTGAAACTGCCCGTGATTACGTCGCTCTCGCCCAGCGCTCCTAATCGAATCCGGTTTGTTGGCACAACAAAAAAAGCCCGCTTGCGCGGGCTTTTTTACATTCAGGTGTTACTGCAACTAACGCCACGTAAGCATCTGTTAATCAACGAACATTGACGGCAGTGAATTCGGTTCTCATATTCTCGTATACGGCGTACTGCTGGGGCTGAAGCGTGGCGGCCAAATCCCAGTCGTAACGCTGCTGAATGTCGGCCAATGCTACGTCGAGCGCGGCGCGGTCGGCGGAGAGCTCCTTACGAGCCTGCACGGTTTCGGTGAGCAGCCGCACGTTGAGGCGACGCACTTTGATGTATTCGCCCTCACTGAGCTGCACGCGTTCGGCGATGCGCCAAGCCATGGCGGTAGCACGCTCCGAAATAGAAGTGCCTCCGTCACCGGAAGCGGCCTGGGCCAGAGTTCCAGCCGATACAAGTACTGCGACGGCCAGGCAAGCGAAGACGTTTTTCATAACGGTAGTGGTAAGGTTGGTGGAAGATGAGAGTCAGCGGAGTGATGTAAGCCAGAAACTTGAATTGAATATACACCTATTGTATAACATATCCAATATTTACTTTAAAAATATGGGTTCATTCTTCTACTACTCGGATAAAAACAAAGCCCACCGTTTATGCGGTGGGCTTTGCCTGGATGTACTACTTGGGCAGCGTGCCCAGAGCCGTCATGCTGGCCCGGCTTTGCTGGAACAGGGCCAGTTGGGCAGGCCGCAGCAATTCCAGCAGATCCGCTTCGTACTGCACCTGGGCGTCGGCCAGACGCTGGTCCAGAATACCTGGATCAGCCGCGAAACGCGTCTTCAGGTCCTCCTGCTCCGAGAGCATCTGGATGTTGAGGCGCTTTACTTGCAGGTACTGGCCTTCGTCGAGCCGTACTTTATCGGCAATGGAGCGGGTGAGGGCCGTAGCACGGGCCTGGATGGCCGTGGGGCCTTCTTTTTTAGCGCCCGCCAGTACGGCAGTCTGTACTCCGAGCAGCAAGCAAACGAAAAGTGAAATCTTCTTCATACTGTTTGTTGGTGAAGGGTTTAGAAAAATGGTGTACACAGGTAGTATTCCCGGATTTCGGCTCGCTTTGAGACTCCTGTAGTTAAACTACCAGTCCGGCTGAGCTATCTGGGAATATTCAAATGTACACGTAATTATTAAACTTTAAAATGTTTTTTTATCACTATTCTTCTTCATAGCTTTTATTACAAAATGGTAATTCACTCATTATCAGAATTATAATTACCATATGAAAAAGGAAGACTACAATCAAAAAAAAGTCCAAATGCTCTCGCAATCGGACTTTTTTTTTGATTGTAGTCTTCTGCCAGAAGGTGCTTCGGCACCTTCACTCCTGTTCGTGCGGGGACCTAAAGAATGCGCAGCTCAATCCGCCGGTTTTGCTGGCGGCGGGCTTCCGAATCGTTGGGCATGAGGGGTTTCGACTCGCCGTAGCCCCGGTAGCGCAGCCGCTGGGCACTCACGCCCTGGCTCACCAGATAAGCGTACACCGACTTGGCCCGGTTCTGCGACAGTACCTGGTTGTCGTCGTCGGAACCCACGTCGTCGGTGTGGCCCGATACCTCGACCTGCACCTCGGGATACTGCTTCATGAAGCTCACCAGCCGGTTCAACTCGGTACGCGACTTGGGCTTAAGCTCGTACTGGTTCACATCGAAGAACAGGTTGTTGAGCACGATGCTGCGGCCGGCCCGCACGGGTTCCAGGTAAAGGTCGAGGGTGAGGGGGTCGAAGGCGCGTTTGTCACTGTAATCGAAACTCAGGCTTTTCATCAGATACTTGTCGGCGGCGGCGTACATGGCGTATTGCCGGCCCTCGTTGAGTACCACGGTGTATTCGCCGTTTTCGGCGTCGGAACCCACGTACTGCACCAGCTCATTGGTGTTGAGGTCGTAGAGCTGCACGTCGGCGGCGATGGGCTTCTTGGTGAAGGCGTCGAATACGCGGCCCTGGGTGTAGGTGCTGGTTTCGCGGGCCCGCACCTGCTGGGGCACCTCGAAGCCGAAGAGTTCCACCGGCCGGTCGCGCTCCTGCTTCACGCCGGGCACGGCTGCCCGCGAGCGGGAGCAGAAGCCCCGGCGGTTATCGGAGCTGATGAACAGGGAGGCTTCGTTCTCGAACGTATTGAGCGGGTAGCCCAGGTTCTGGGGCGGGCTCCACTTGCCATCGGTAAGCTGCTGCTCGCAGCGGTACACATCCAACCCGCCCATGCCTACGAGGCCATCGGTGACGTAGTAGAGCGTGGTGCCGCTGGCGTGGATGAAGGGAGCCATGTCCTTGCCGGCCGTGTTCACGGGCGCGCCCAGGTTGCGGGCGGGCGTCCAGTTGTTGTGTTCGTCGAGGGTGGTCACGTAAATATCCTCCTGGCCCTGGCCCCCGCGCCGGGTGCTGGTGAAGTAGAGCGTGCGGCCGTCGGCCGAGAGCGTGGGCTGGGAGTCCCACTCGGGCGAGTTCACGTTGCGGCCCAGGTTCAGGGGCTTACTCCAGGCGTTGCCGGTGCGCCGCGAGATATACAGGTCGCAGTTGCCCACCGAGTTAGGCCGGTCGCAGGAGGCAAACACCAGCGTTTTACCGTCGCCGGAAATGGCCCCTGCGCCTTCGTTGTAGGGCGTGTTGATGGCGGGCGAAATGGAGGTCGGCTCGCCCATGCTGCCGTCCTTGTTCTGGCGGCTCACAAACAGGTCTTCGCCGCTTTCCGAAGTCGGGCGGCCCGTGAACAGCAGGAAGCGGCTATCGGCCGTGAGGGCCGGGAAATACTGAAACCGGAACGTGTTGAGCGGTGCGGCCAGGCGCTCGGGCTGCATCCCAGTGGGCGCGGCCATGGCCTTTTGGGCAAACTCGCAGTTGAGCAGCTGGCGCTGGGCCCGGGGGGCGTTGCGCTGGCTTTTGGCGGCCGTTTTGAGGTAGTTCTTGTAGCCGCTGGCGGCGGTAGTGTAGTCGCCGAAGCTGATGGCCAGCTCGCCCAGCGTGAAGTAGTCGTTGGAGCGGGAGGCATCTACGGGCAGCTTGCTCAGCCCGTCGCGGTAGGCCTCAAAGGCCTGCTGATTCTCGCCCATGGCCTTGAGCAGGGAGCCTTTCAGCACGTAGGGCTCACCCAGGGAGGGGAACTTCTGACTGAGCTGGTTCAGCGTTTCAATGGCCTTGTCGAAGTCCCGGGCTTTGGCCTGGCCCTGCGCCTTGTCCCACAAATTGCGGGCCTTGGTGTTGGTGGTGCTGAGCCGGGCCTGGGCCACGGCAGACGACGGGCGCAAACCGCCGGCAGTCAGCAGCACAACTATCGGAACGATAAGCGAACGGCGCATAGGCGGAAAAGTAGGGCGCTAGGGAATATCGAGGAATTTATGCGTCTGCAACGACACCTGCCAGCGCGGGTGGGTTTTCACGTAGTCCACGATGAGCGGCATCATGGCCGGGGCCTTGCTCCACTCCGGCTGGAGGTAGAGGCGGCACTCCGGCCCGACCAGGGCGGCGTGCTCCTCGGCCCAGGCAAAGTCACTTTTGTTGAAAACGATGATCTTGAGCTCGTGGGCGGCGGCCAGCACCGAGGGCAGCGGTGCTTTAAACTTTTTCGGCGATACGCAAATCCAGTTCCAGTTTCCGCTCAGCGGGTAGGCCCCGCTGGTTTCAATCCAGTTCTGGCAGCCGGCCGCGTGCAGGGCGACCGTCAGGGGCGCCAAATCGTGCATGAGGGGCTCGCCGCCGGTTATCACGATGTTGCGGCCGGGGTGGGCCGTGGCGGCCGCGACCAAATCGGCAACAGCCTGGCGCGGGTGGGCATCCAGGGGCCAGGATTCTTTCACGTCGCACCACACGCAGCCCACGTCGCAGCCCCCCAACCGGATGAAGTAGGCGGCGCGGCCGGTGTTGTAGCCCTCCCCCTGAATGGTGTAAAACTGCTCCATAACGGGCAGCGAGGGGGCGGCCGCCGGCTCAGCCGGGGCGGCCGACGTAACGGGAAGTTCGTGCAGCAAAACAGGTGGTATTCTCAGAAAAAACAAGCCGGACCGCCGGGTAATCCAACTGCCGCGGCAATTGTCTCCTTCCCTGGCGGCCCGACTTTAAAAGTAGCATTCTAACCCGAATTCTGAAAGCCAACGTGGGTTTTAGTTGGGTTCGCGCCGGCTCTTAACCGTACACCTCCCCCTTCGCGGCCCGCAGCGTGTTCAGCAGCAGCATGGCAATGGTCATGGGGCCGACGCCGCCGGGAACCGGGGTGATGCAGGAGGTGCGCGGGGCCACTTCGGCAAAGTCCACGTCGCCTCTCAGAGCCCAGCCCGATTTCTTGGCGGCATCCTCCACGCGGGTGGTGCCCACGTCGATAACCACCGCCCCGGGCTTCACCATATCGGCCGTCACGAACCCGGGGCGGCCCAGGGCAGCCACCAGAATATCGGCGGTGCGGGTGATGGCGGCCAGGTTCTGGGTCCGGGAGTGACATAAGGTAACGGTGCAGTTACCGGGCTCCAGATTCTTGGCCAGCAGGATGCTAACCGGCGTACCCACGATGTTGGAGCGGCCGATAACCACGCAGTGCTTGCCATCGGTGGGCAGCTCGTAGCGGCGCAACAGCTCCACGATGCCCGAGGGCGTAGCGGGCAGCAGGGCCGGCAGCCCGGCCACCATCCGCCCGATGTTCATCGGGTGGAAGCCATCCACATCCTTCTCGGGCCGCACCGCCTCAATCACCTTGTTGGTGTCGATGTGGCGGGGCAGCGGCAGCTGCACAATGAAGCCGTCAATCTGGTCGTCCTCGTTCAGCTCGGCCACCTTGGCCAGCAGCTCGGCTTCCGTGATGGTGTCCTCGTAGCGCAACAGGGTACTTTCGAACCCCACCCGCTCGCAGGCCAGCACCTTGTTGCGCACGTACGTCTCCGAGCCTCCGTCGTGGCCCACCAGAATGGCGGCCAGGTGCGGTGTTTTGTGCCCGGCGGCTTTGCGCTGGGCTACCTCGGCAGCAATTTCTTCTTTGATGGCCTCGGCGGTTTGCTTGCCGTCAATGAGGCGGTAGGTGGTGGCGTCGGGGGCGGTGGTCATGCGCAAGCAGGAAGGTTAAACTGATTTCGTTTCTTCGTTGGGCAGGTTGTTCTGAAGCGCTTCGTGGGCGGCAATGGCCTCGGCACCGGATTCGAGCAGGGCTTTCTCCATGGCGGGCCAATCGTCCCGCCACCGGAACTTGCGCTCCTGGCCCTTGCGGATTTTCTCTAGCTGCTCGTGGCTCGTGCAATTCTTGATGAGGTGGGAAGACATGGTTTGGGGTTTAGCAACACACACCCGGTCAAGAAGTGCATCAGGTAAAAAAAATGAGGAGTACGCGCAAAAAAAAAACGCGCCCCAACGGAGCGCGTCTCACTCGTTAATCAATTTTCAAAACGGCCAGGAAAGCTTCCTGCGGGATTTCCACGGAACCCACCTGACGCATCCGCTTCTTGCCTTCTTTCTGCTTTTCGAGCAGTTTGCGCTTGCGGCTGATGTCGCCGCCGTAGCACTTGGCAATTACGTTTTTGCGCAGGGCTTTCACCGTTTCGCGGGAAATGATTTTCTGGCCGATGCTGGCCTGGATGGCAATTTCGAACTGCTGGCGGGGCAGCAACTCGCGCAGCTTTTCGCACAGGCGGCGGCCCCACTCGTAGCTCTTGCTCCGGTGCACGATGGCTGACAGGGCATCCACCTTCTCGCCGTTGAGCATGATGTCGAGCTTGACCATGTCCGATTCGCGGAAGCCGATCAGCTCGTAATCAAGCGAAGCGTAGCCGCGGCTGATGGTTTTGAGCTTGTCGAAGAAGTCGAACACAATTTCCGACAGCGGCAGCTCAAAGGTCATTTCTACCCGCTCGGAAGTCAGGTAGCTCTGGCCCTTGATGACGCCGCGCTTCTCCATGCAGAGCGTGATGATAGGCCCCACGTAATCGGCGGCCGTGATGATCTGGGCCTTAATGAAGGGCTCCTCGATGTACTTGATCATGTTCGGCTCCGGCATTTCGCTCGGGGCGTTGATGGTCAGCAGCTGGTCCTTGGTGCCGGTGGCGTGGAACTGCACGCTGGGCACGGTGGTAATCACGGTCATGTTGAACTCGCGCTCCAGGCGCTCCTGCACAATTTCCATGTGCAGCATGCCCAGAAAGCCGCAGCGGAAGCCGAAGCCCAGGGCCACCGACGTTTCGGGCTCCCAAACCAGGGAGGCGTCATTGAGCTGGAGTTTTTCCATGCACGAGCGCAGCTCCTCGTACTCGGTGGTTTCGACGGGATAGATGCCCGCAAAAACCATCGGCTTCACGTCGGCAAAGCCCTGAATGGCTTCCTTGGTGGGGTTGGCCACGTGGGTAATGGTGTCGCCCACTTTTACTTCGCGGGCTTCCTTGATACCCGAGATGAGGTAGCCCACATTGCCGGCCCCCATTTGCTGGCGGGGTTCCTGGTTGAGGCCCAAAATGCCGATTTCATCGGCCCCGTATTCCTTGCCGGTGGCCATAAAGCGGAGCTTGTCGCCCTTTTTCATGGTGCCGTTCTTGATGCGGAACAGCACCTCAATGCCCCGGTAGGAGTTGAAAACGGAGTCGAAAATCAGGGCCTGCAAGGGCGCTTCGGGGTCGCCTTTGGGAGCCGGTATCCGCTCGATGATGGCGTGCAGAATAGCCTCAATACCGAGCCCGGTTTTGCCCGAGGCGTGGATGATGTCGCCCGGGTCGCAGCCGATCAAGTCCACGATTTCGTCGGTCACTTCCTCCGGCATGGCGTGGGGCAGGTCGATTTTATTGAGGACGGGAATGATTTCCAGGTCGGCCCCGATAGCGAGGTAGAGGTTGGAAATCGTCTGGGCCTCAATGCCCTGGGAGGCATCCACGATGAGCAGCGCGCCTTCGCAGGCGGCAATGCTGCGGCTCACTTCGTAGCTGAAATCGACGTGACCGGGGGTGTCAATCAGGTTGAGCGTGTAGGTTTCCCCTTTGTAGGGAAACTGCATCTGGATGGCGTGGCTCTTGATGGTGATGCCCCGCTCCCGCTCCAGGTCCATGTTGTCGAGCAGCTGGGCCTGCATGTCGCGCTTGGCCACGGTGCTCGTGAATTCGAGCAGGCGGTCGGCGAGCGTGCTTTTGCCGTGGTCGATGTGGGCAATGATGCAGAAATTGCGGATGTTCTTCACTGGAGGCAGTTTTTTCTAGCTTCAAAGGTACGCAACGGGGTTGGGATATGCTACGGCGGCGCGGGCCGGCCCCAAAACCCGCCGGCTGGATTCTGCGGCCGACTCCCTATTTTTAACCGTTGAATCCCGCCACGTATCGTGCTCATGTCTGCCCTATCTGCTTTGTCTTCCGATCATCCCGCCAGCAAAACCAAGGTGCTGGCCCTGAACAGTACCATCCTCTACCTGCTGGCCTACCTGCTCGTGCAGGGGGCTTACCAGGCGGCCACCGTGGGCATGGCCCGGCGGCTGAGCATTCCGGGCATCTGGGGCGTGAGCGGTATCCACTTCACCATTGCCGACCCGCAGTGGTGGCGCATTGGCGTACTGGCCGTGTATGGCGCGGGGCCGGCCGTGTGCGCACTCCTGGGGCTGGGAGCCGTGCTCTGGTTCTGGTTCGGGGCCCGGCAGCAACCCGGCCTGCTCAAGCTCTGGCTGCTGTGGGTGGTGCTGCACGCCTGCAACCTGGTGTTGGGGGCGCTGGCGGCGGATACGCTGCTGGAAAACTGGGCCTGGTACCTGCCCAGCTGGCTGTTTCTAGCCGGCAACATTCCCAATATCGCGCTGGCCGTGGTGGCCGCGCTGCTGCAAGTGGTGGTGGGGTATTTCGCCGCCATCGGGTTTCTGCAAAGCCACGATTCCATCACCCTGATGCAGTTCGATAACCGCCCCCAACTGATTCGGGCGGGCCTGTGGGCTCCGTGGCTGTTGGGCAGCCTGGCGCTGGCCGTGCTCAAATTGCCCGACCTGACCCAGAACGAGCTGCTGCACTTTCTGACGATGGCCCTGCTGCTGCTGCCCCTGGCCCTGCACAGCCGCCGCGAGCTGTTCGACCAGACGTTGCCCCGCTCCCGCAAATCGTACCCGGCCTGGGAGCTGGCCGCCCTCACGCTGCTGGTTGCCGGGGCGTGGTGGTGGGTGCTGACCCCGGGCCTGCGGTTTTAGGCGGCAGGCAGTCTGAGGGGGCAGGCCCTTTTATCCGCTGGGCATGGCTGGTTTCCCGCTGCGGACCGTAAGCGTGAGTCGATACGGCGGCGCTCCCAGGTCCTCATCAGCGCCGTTTTCCGGCTCAACCGCTACCTCGACGCCCGCCACCGCCAGGCCCCGGGGCGGGGCTACGAATTCGTGTAGCGGAGCCGGACGAGTCTGCTCAGGAAACAGTATCGGCTCCAGGACCGGGGTTGCGCTTCCGCTATCCCGGGGKCCTGGAGCCGGCACCCTTATACTCTGCTCCCATCAACTTCCTTTGGTTGGTTTCCACCCTTCTGCTTCCGGCTGCGTACCACCTACCCCACCTAATTTCACTCGCATGAACAACATCACTCTCCAGCAGGCCCAGCAGGTTATCGAAGCCGCCCGGCAGAAGTCCCAGGAAACAGGCGTGAAGATGAATATTGCCGTGGTTGATGCCGGGGCCAACCTCGTGGCTTTCGCCCGCATGAACGGGGCCTGGCTCGGTTCGCTCGACATCTCCATCAAGAAGGCCAAAACGGCCCGCTTCTTCGATATGCCCACCGGCGACATCGGCGGACTCTCGCAGCCCGGTGGCCCGCTTTACAATATTGAGCATTCCAACGGCGGCCTCATCACCTTCCCCGGCGGCCTTCCCCTCAGAGATGCGCAAGGTGAGGTTGTGGGTGCCATCGGGGTTTCGGGTGACTCGGTGGAAAACGACCACATTGTGGCCGAAGCCGGGATGCACGCGCTGCGCTAGCCGCTGCCGCTTGTAGCAGCCATTGAACGCCGGGCCGGGGGTCCGGCGTTTTTGGGTTTTGCACGATTTCGCGTCCGGCGGGGCAGCCGTTTTATTCCCTACTCCACCTGAGCACGCTGGCCCGACCGGCCAAATGGCACTTTTTGTCGAGCAAATCCGGCGTTTTAGAGTGGCCGCTTCTTTCGGAACCGACATTGTACTTTCTTTTGCCCTCGCGCTTGATTACGCACTTCTTTTATCCCGCTATGATTCATCGGCTACTCGCAGCCCTGGTCCTGATTGGTTGCTCTCACTTCGCCTTGGCCCAGAACCGGCTTGTGCAGGGCCAGATACTCAACGACCAGACCGGCGAGCCGGTACCCTTCGCTACGCTGGGCGTGCCCGGCCGCAGCATTGGCACCGTGGCCGACGAGCAAGGCCGCTACCTGCTGCGCCTGCCCCCCGATTTGGGCGATACGCTGGTGGTCACGTCGGTGGGGTTTGCGCGCACGGCCGTGCCACCGGCCGCGCTGGCCGGCGGGCAGCGCGTGTTCCGGCTGCGGCCCCAGGAGCAGGAGTTGCTGGGCGTGGTCGTGCAGCGCCGGCCCGTGCACGCGGCCCTACTCGGCCAGTCCCGCGCCAAGGGCGACGTGCTGTGGATGGGCGGCTCCAGCGGCAAGGAAACCGTGGACGATGAATGGGGCTGGGAACTGGGCACGGTGCTCACCCCCCTGCGCCGCACCTACCTGGAGGAGTTCCACGTGTTTCTGGCCGACAACAACTACCAGCAGCTCCGTTTCCGCCTGAACCTGTACGCCCTCGAAAACGGCCGCCCCGGCAAGGCCCTGCTCAGCCAGGACATCCAACTCATCAGCACCACCAAACAACGCGGCTGGCTCAGCGTGGACCTGCGCCCCTACGACCTGCAACTGGAAGGCCAGCCCGTGGTGGCCACCATTCAGTGGCTGCAAAGCGAAACGCAGGACCCCTGGAACAAGTATTTTTCCATTCCCGTGACTCGCCAGAAAAAGCAGGTGATGGTGGAGCGCGAGAACAGCGAGGCCATCTGGACCATCCACGCCATGCAGCCCAGCCTGTATTTCACGGTGATGACGGAGTAAGGGGCGGAACGGACACGGATTCAGTGAGTGGCAGAGAGGATTTACCGGTTGCTGAAGGCCCGCCCATAACCGGCCCGCAGCACCAGCAGCAGATAAACAAACAGCAGCGCCACCGGAATCGTCAGGTGGTCGCCGTCGATGATGGTCAGCACGGCATAGAGGATCGTTATCAAGATCAAAAACCCCAATACTGCCCCCACTAACCGCGCTTGCCAGGTATCAAGAGGCAGCCTCCCGAACAGCAACGCGGGCAGGCACGCCGGCCAAAGCGCGGGCAGCAGCACCGCGTTGCTCAGCAGCCATCCCACCAGCAGCGCTAGTTGCCCGTACAGCAGCGGAATGGCAATGGTGTCGGCAAAGGGGGCATAGTCGAAGCGGCCGCTTCGGTAGTGATAATACCAGTTCAGCGACACGTACAGCAGTCCCCAGCCCAGGTTGAGCCAGACGATAAACCGTGTTTTGCGAATGGTTCGCTGCCGCCGCAACTGGGCCAGGGTCCGCACCCGGCCGGCCGGCAGAAACAGGAGCACCGTCAGGCTACTAATAGCTACCCCGGAACCGGTATCGAGCCAGGTATTACGGCTGGTGCGCCAAGCTTTATCCGCCGCGTAGTAGGCTTTTCGGAAGTCGGTTTTGCGGCCTGACTGAAGCTTTTCGGCCTTATCAGCCGGATCGAGGTGGTAGGTAAGCTGAGGCAGGTCGTCGAGGCTTTTCCCCGCGATAAAGGCGGGCATAAAAAAGCCGTACAACCAGGCCGTCGCCCCCACCAGCAACAGTCCCAAGAACACGCTTTGTACGTTTTTTGGCATTCCGATTCCGGATTGCGCAAAGCTAGCGAAACCAAACCGCCGGACTACTGCTTCCACGGATACTTCTGGGCTATCTGACATAATAAACGCGCCCCTGCCGCCTGTTTCGTACCTTAGCCTTTCAAAAACCCACCCAACCGCTCTTCGCTATGCATGCTCCCGTAGCTCCGTATAAACCTAAAAACCACGTCCGCATTGTAACGGCCGCCGCGCTGTTCGATGGGCACGATGCCGCCATCAACATCATGCGCCGCATCATCCAGAGCAGCGGGGCCGAAGTTATTCACCTGGGCCACAACCGCTCGGTGCAGGAAATCGTGGATTGCGCCATTCAGGAGGATGCCCAGGCCATTGCCATTACCTCCTACCAGGGCGGCCACAACGAGTACTTCAAGTACATGCACGATTTGCTGAAGGAGCGTGGCGCGGGCCACATCAAGCTCTTTGGCGGCGGCGGCGGCGTGATTCTGCCCTCCGAAATCGAGGACCTGATGAACCACGGCGTTACCCGCATCTACTCGCCCGACGACGGCCGCGCCATGGGCCTGCAAGGGATGATCAACGACCTGCTCGAACAAGCCGACTTCCCCACCGGCCAGAACCTGAACGGCGAGGCCGACCACCTCAAAGACAAGAACGCCCGCGACATTGGCCGCCTGATTTCGGCCGCCGAAAACTTCCCGGAAGAGTTTAAAAAAGCTTTTAGCCATCAGCTGTTAGCTGATAGCTCTCCAACCGCTGATAAGGACGGAAAGCTAACAGCTAACAGCTCTCAGCTAACAGCTCCGATATTAGGTATTACCGGCACGGGCGGCGCGGGCAAGTCGAGCCTGGTGGATGAGCTGGTGCGGCGGTTTCTGATGGACTTCCCCGAAAAGACCATTGCCATTATTTCGGTTGACCCCAGCAAGCGCAAAACCGGCGGGGCGCTGCTCGGCGACCGAATCCGGATGAACGCCATCAACAGCCCCCGGGTGTACATGCGCAGCCTGGCCACGCGCCAGAGCAACCTCGCCCTGAGCAAGTACGTGCAGGACGCCGTGGACGTGGTGCGGGCCGCCGATTTCGACCTGATTATCCTCGAAACCTCCGGCATTGGGCAGAGTGACACCGAAATCATCGAGCACTCCGACGCCAGCCTCTACGTGATGACGCCCGAGTACGGCGCGGCCACCCAGCTGGAGAAAATCGACATGCTCGATTTCGCCGACGTGATTGCCCTCAACAAGTTCGACAAGCGGGGCGCGCTGGATGCCTTGCGCGATGTGCGCAAGCAGTACCAACGCAACCACGGCCTTTGGGACCAGCAGACCGATACCATGCCGGTGTTCGGCACCATCGCCTCGCAGTTCAACGACCCGGGCATGAACCGGCTGTACCGCGCCGTGCTGGCTACCATGGAGGAGCGCACCGGCCACGCCTTTGCCTCGAAGCTCGAAACCTCGGTGGAGGACTCCGAGAAGATTTACATCATTCCGCCGCACCGCACGCGGTACCTTTCCGAAATAGCCGAAACCAACCGCCAATATGACCAGTGGGTTCAAAAACAGTCTGCCACAGCGCAGCAGCTCTATGGAATCCGACAAGCCGTCGGAGCCGTTGAAAGCCTCGCTGGAAACAGTGCCGGAGCAATTGGTAACAGCAGCGGCGCAAGCCCTGCCGGAGTCGAGCCCGGAGCACTCGTGGCCGGCCTGGAGAGCACCTTCGAGGAGGTCAAGCTCCGCCTGGACGGTCAGAACTGGAAGCTCCTGGAGAACTGGTCGCAAACGGTAGCCGCCTATAAGGCCCCCGAGTTTGTGTTCAAGGTGCGCGACAAGGAGCTCCGCCTCCAGACGCACACCAAGAGCCTTTCGGGCACCCAAATTCCGAAGGTGAGTTTGCCGCGCTACACCGCCTGGGGCGACCTGCTCCGCTGGCAGCTCCAGGAGAACGTACCCGGCGAGTTCCCGTACACGGCCGGCGTGTTCCCGTTCAAGCGCGAGGGCGAAGACCCCACCCGCATGTTTGCCGGCGAAGGTGGCCCTGAGCGCACCAACCGGCGCTTCCACTACGTGAGCATGGGCCTGCCCGCCAAGCGCCTGAGCACGGCCTTCGACTCGGTGACGCTCTACGGCGAAGACCCCGACCACCGGCCCGACATCTACGGCAAAATCGGTAACGCGGGCGTGAGCATTGCCTGCCTCGACGATGCCAAGAAGCTCTACTCGGGCTTCAACCTGGCCAACCCGAGCACGTCAGTTTCCATGACTATCAACGGGCCGGCCGCTACCATTGCCGCCTTCTTCATGAACGCCGCCATCGACCAGCAGTGCGAACTCTATATTAAGGAGCACGGCCTGGAAGACGAAGTCAACCAGAAAATCGACGCCATTTACGCGGCGTACGGCCAGCCTCGCCCCCACTACCAGGGCCCCCTGCCCGAGGGCAACGACGGCCTCGGCCTCATGCTGCTCGGCGTAACCGGCGACCAGGTGCTGCCGGCCGACGTGTACGCCGGCATCAAAACCCGCACCCTCACGCAGGTGCGCGGCACGGTGCAGGCCGATATTCTCAAGGAAGACCAGGCCCAGAACACCTGCATCTTCTCCACCGAATTCGCCCTGCGCCTCATGGGCGACGTGCAGCAGTACTTCATCGACGAAAAGGTCCGCAACTTCTACTCGGTGTCGATTTCGGGCTACCACATTGCCGAGGCCGGGGCCAACCCCATCACCCAGCTGGCCCTCACGCTCTCCAACGGCTTCACGTTTGTGGAGTATTACGTGAGCCGGGGCATGGACGTGAACGACTTCGCCCCCAACCTCTCGTTCTTCTTCTCCAACGGCATCGACCCCGAGTACGCCGTGATTGGCCGGGTGGCCCGCCGCATCTGGGCCAAGGCCATGAAGCTGAAGTACGGCGCCAACGCCCGCTCGCAGATGCTCAAGTACCACATCCAGACCAGCGGCCGGAGCCTGCACGCCCAGGAAATCGACTTCAACGACATCCGCACCACCCTGCAGGCCCTGTACGCCATCTACGACAACTGCAACAGCCTGCACACCAACGCCTACGATGAGGCCATTACCACGCCCACCGAGGAATCGGTGCGCCGGGCCATGGCCATTCAGCTCATCATCAACCGCGAGCTGGGCCTGGCCAAGAACGAAAACCCGCTCCAGGGCTCCTTCATCATCGAGGAGCTAACCGACCTGGTGGAGGAAGCCGTGCTGCTCGAATTCGACCGCATCACGGAGCGCGGCGGCGTGCTCGGGGCCATGGAAACCATGTACCAGCGCGGCAAGATTCAGGAGGAGAGCATGCACTACGAGATGCTCAAGCACACCGGCGAGTACCCCATTATCGGCGTCAACACCTTCCTCTCGTCCAAGGGCTCGCCCACGGTGGTGCCCGCCGAGGTAATCCGGGCCACCGAGGAGGAGAAGCAGTACCAGATTACGATGCTACAGGCCCTGCAGGCCCGCCACGCCGCCGAGGCCCCCGCGCGTCTCAAGCACCTGCAGCAAGTCGCCGTCGCCAACGGCAACCTGTTCGAGGAGCTAATGGACACCGTCAAGTTCTGCTCGCTGGGCCAGATTACGAACGCGTTGTTCGAGGTCGGCGGGCAGTATCGGCGGAATATGTAAGTCTCGGATTTGACTCAATGAGAAAGGGTGCTACCTTGCTGAGGTAGCACCCTTTTTTAAATAATAGCTTATTGAATGAAAACATATTTCGAAGGAATAAAAGAAGTTCTTGTTCAAGAAATTGAAAGCGCAGAGTTTATTATATATATCGCTGTTGCATGGATAACAGACTATGACCTTATTTCTACTCTCGTCAAAAAAATGAAATCAGGCATTCAGATAGAAGTAATTGTGAATGGTGATTATCAATTTTCAAAAGTTAAATCTCAATTTAATGAATTTTTATTTCATGGAGGCAAATTATATCTTTATGAAAATAAAGGCAAGTCAATCATGCATAATAAATTTTGTGTTATTGATTTAAATACTACAATTACAGGGTCATACAATTGGTCTTTTAGCGCATCTGCGTATCACAAGGAAAATATAATTATAGAAAAAGATAATTTTTTATTTGCTAGTCAGTTTGCCAGGGAATTTTTCAAAATAAAAAGGGCTTCTATTGTTTTTGACAGCAAGTATATCCCCTATGATTCAGCTGTTTATGCGTCAGTCATAAAAACTGGAGATTTTGATGAGGAAGGGTTCGACCAATATTGTTGGGTAGAAGTGGAAGAGGGCAATAGAATTGGTATTCTATTCGTCTATGGCTGCTATAGCTATGATATACCAGATAAAATATTTGGTGTTTGGACTGAACATGCTTTGGACACCACATATTCTAAAGAAAACCCTAAGCTTGCCTATCATAATGGAAAAGCATTATATGATTTCGATTGCCTAGATTCAAGGTTGTCAAGTTATAGAGTAAAATAAGTATCGCTCCCTATCTTCCCTAGTGCCCCGCCATTCCTAGAGGCTGTGGGGGCGCTGGGAGCGGATTGGAAGGGGCACCTCCACTACCGCAACGCGGCAGGCAGGAACTATACCGCCCCCACCACTCTTAGCGGCGCATCCATTTCCGCCGCTACTCCCCAGCCCGCCGCTACTCCCCAGCCCGCCGCTGCCGCTTCGGGTGGGGCCGGGGGCGCACGGCGGGGCGGCGGGTTCGGGTCGTTGGGGTTGCACAGAGAAGCGTGTGCCGCTTTCGTCTCGCTTTCGTCTCACTTTCGTCTCAAATCGTCTCAAATCGTCTCAGATTCCGTAGTTTCGTTTTATGAGCGAACAGGTACATACCGTGCGGGTAAAGCTGGATTGGGCCCTGCTGAGCGTTATCAGCCAGCTCGACCGATTTGATGCCGGCTGGTCGGCTATTGAGCGGCGGGAAGGCGCGAGCCTGAAACAGTTGAAAGCCATTGCCACCGTGCGTAGCGTCGGGGCCTCTACCCGCATCGAAGGCTCGCGCCTGAGCGACGAGGAAGTGGACGTGCTCTTGCGCAACACCGATATCTCCAAGCTCGAAGACCGCGATGCGCAGGAAGTGGTCGGCTATTTTCAGGTGCTGGATTTGGTTTCGGAATCCTACGCCGACATCGATATCACCGAAAACAGTTTAAAGGGCCTGCATAACCATCTGCTCCGGTTCAGCAGTAAAGACGAGTGGCACCGGGGCAACTACAAGCAGCACAGCAACGCCGTAGAAGCCTCGCTGCCCGATGGCACCAAGCAACTCATCTTCCAGACCACCGCCCCCGGCTTCGCCACCGACGACGCCATGCGCGAGCTAATCGCCTGGTACCACCGCGACCAAATCACGCACCCCCTCGTAAAGTGCGCCCTCTTCGCCTACGATTTCGTCAGCATCCACCCCTTCCAGGACGGTAACGGCCGCCTAAGCCGCTTGCTGGCCACGCTATTGCTGCTCCGCAACGGCTACACCTGGATTCAGTACGTGAGTCTGGAGCACGAAATTGAGAACCGTAAGACAGCATATTACCGCGAATTGCAGAAGTGCCAGGCGCAGCGGCCAGGGGAAGATGTATCGTCATGGCTACATTTCTTCTTTGATGCTCTCCGCAACGTGCAGCAGCAACTGCTGCAAAAGCTGACGGTACAAGATGCCGCCACGCAATTGTCGCCCCGCGAAAAAGCCGTCCTGGGTTTCATCGGCAACCATCCGGGCAGCAAGTCGGGGCAGATTGCCGAGAAGCTGGATATTCCCGGTCAGTCAGTCAAACGCACATTGGCCGAGCTACTGTCGCAAGGACGAATAGAAAAACAGGGCAAGGGACCAGCTACTGTTTACTACTTGCTATAAATTCGCGCCGCCCGAACCACTCCAGGCGGCGCACCCATTCCCGCCGTTACTGCCCGGCCCGCCGCTACCATTACGGGCCGATTTGGGTGGGGCCGGGGGCGCACGGCGGGGCGGTGGGGGCGACGGGAACGAGATGGTAGGGTGATGCGGCTGGTTGAACCAACGCCCGCAAGGTCAAGTTGTCTGATTGGACTACTTCGCTTATCTTTGGTTCATGCCGAAAAAGCGCAGTCTGTTCTTCTTTAAAAACTATTTCCGCGACTTTTATCAGGCCCAAACGGATAAGGTCAAGAAGAAGATTCTGTGGACCTTGCGCGTCGTAGAAGACCTGGAGCAGCTACCGGAAACCTACTTCAAGCACCTCACCGGCTCCGACGGCCTCTACGAAATCCGGGTGCAGGTCGGCAGCGACATCTTCCGCATCTTCTGCTTTTTCGATAAGGGCAACGTCGTGGTTATCGGCCACGGGTTCACCAAGAAAAGCCAGAAAACGCCCAAAGCCGAACTCGACCGGGCGCACACCATCAAAGCCGAATACTATGAAAGCCGCTAAAGACCTCACCAGCCTCAACGAGTTCATCGACCAGGAGCACGGCCCCACTGGCAGCAAGCCGCGCGAGGTATTTGAAGCGGGCTACGAGGTGTTCAAGCTAGGAGCCATGCTCCAGCAGGCCCGGCAGGCCAAAGGCCTCACCCAGGCCCAACTAGCCGAGCTAGCCGGCACCGACAAATCGTACATTTCAAAGCTGGAAAAGGACTTGAAAGATGTGCGCCTCTCCACCTTGCAGCGCATCATTGCCGAGGGCCTGGGCGGCCACCTGGAGTTCTCCATCAAGTTCTAGCTCCTTCCTCATCCGTAACTCGCGCCCCAACCACTCCGGGCGGCGCACCCATTTCCACTGCTGCCGTTCCAGGCCGCTTCGGGTGGGGCCGGGGGCGCACGGCGGGGCGGTGGGGGCGGCTGGAACGAGTAGGTTTGGGTCCGTTTGGGTGGCGTGTTGCTTTCCTATCGTCTCAACATCGTACCGAATCGTCTCAAATCGTATCACGAGGCGCTACTGTTGCGCACCGATGGAAACTTAACCGCTCCTGCTTTATCTTTGGTTACTATGAAAACCACCCAGCCCGCTCCTACCGACGCCCAGTTGCACGAGGCCCGGCGTCAGAATGCCTTGGCGCAGTTGCGGCGGCGCTACGAGGCCCTCGACAAGCTCACCGGCCAGACGGCGGCCGAGCGGCTGGAAGCCCAACGCCAGCGCCGCGCTGCCCACTAATGCTGGACGAAGCCCGCATCCGGTTTTGCGACTGGGACGAATCCGGGGGCAGTCTGGAATACGACATTAGCAACTTGCACCCGGACTGGGACGTGCTGATTCAGGCCTACGAGGTGCGGGGCGTCAGCTACGAGGAGCAGCTCATTTACACCAGCGACTTCACGCTATTCCGGCGCGGCTCAGCCGTCCCGGAGGACTTCTGCACGTATCCGGCAGCCTACAAACCGCCGCTTTGGCAAGTCATTTTCGCCATCAAGCAGCGCTTTCTAAACGAGGTGCAGCCAGCCATTGTGGAGCACTTTATCAAAGCGCCCTATCGCGTCGCCCAGCGGCTGACGCTCTACCAGAAGCACCTGGATTTGCGAGCCTATGACGTGGAGCAGACCAGCCACACGTTCACCTTCATCCGCCGAGCCGTTTAGCCGAGGTTGCCGCGGCCGTTACAGGCCGCTTCGGGTGAGGCCGGGGGCGCATGGCAGGGCGGCGGGGCCGTGTAGTGCCTAAGCCGCTGCCTTAGCTTCCTGATGAATCACCCGCGCATTGCGGGGCAAAGGGGCAGCCGCCACCACCAACTCGTAGGGCCGGTTAAACGCTTCCTGCGAAACCTTGAAGTAGCTGGCGAGGCGGCGGATAACCTCTTTCGACAGGCCCCGCCGCCGGTTCAGAATATCCGAAACCGCGCCTTTACTCAGGCCCAGCGCGGCCACCAGGTCCTTGGCAAGCAGGTTGCGGCCCGCCATCAGGGAGCGTAACAGCTCGATGGGGTCGGCTTCGGGCAGCGTAGCGTGGGCATGGTCCCAGGTTTCGATGAGCAGCGTGAGCAGGTCGATTTCCTCCTGCGTGGCCGTGGAGGGGGCATCTTCGGTTGCTAAAGCTTCCAGTTGGCGGCAATAGTCCTGGTACCGCGGCTCTGTTTTGATAACGGTGTATTTGAGCGTTTTCATAGGATGGGCTAGTAGAGGTTGACGGTGTACTGCTGGTTTTTCGCGCACAGCTTGTCGTATTCAGCCTGCATACCCAGCCAGCAAACGAACAAGTGTACCTGCCGCTGGCCGAAGGCATAGCGGGCAATCATCCGGTAGTTGTTGCCGCCGATGTCGAACACGACGCGGTTACTGCCGTTGCCTAGCAAGTCGGCCGCGCCGAAGGTTTGCTGCATATCAGCAGGCGTGTTCCAGTCGGCGTATTTGACGGCCGTTAGCCAGAGGGCAAAAGCGGCGCGACTTCGGGCATGGCGGGCCGCAAAGTCTTCCACGATCTGCCGTTTGATAAGATGCACTTTCATGGAAGGACATTGGTGTCACGCCATAAGTTCGCAATATGCGAACTTATGGCGTAACTTTCTGTCTCGCGTTACACTTCCGAGTAGGTGTGTCTCCATGCGGCGCACCCGTTTCCGCCGCTACCCCCCGGCCCGCCGCGGCCGTTACGCGCCGCTTCGGGTGGGGCCGGGGGCGTGCGGCGGGGCGGCGGGGCGGGTCGTTGGGGGCAGTTGAGCAGGAAACTACTCCCCGGCCAGAAGTCGTTACTTCCTGCTTCAGTTGCGGCAGATGACGCACTACGATGCTCCACGTCATCTCATCGGAAACCGTGTCGTAGCCGTGGATAATCCGGTTGCGGGTGGCTATAATCTGGCGGGCGTTGGAGAGCTGGAAATACGGGGCCAGCTTCATAATGCGGCCCACTGCTTTGCCCATGATTTAGAGGTTGCGCTTGGTGGGGCGGCAGGTGCGCACATCGCGCTGGTGAAGCGTGAGGTCCGGCGGCTGCCGTTGTTGCTTACCTGAACGTTATTGTTCAACGGCGCGACGCGAATACGCGTCTCCACATTTTCGTGCCTAACCAGTACCACGGCCGGTTCACCGAAAACCGCGCCGCCGAAGGCCGGCAATTGCCTAGCTTTACCCCATGCGCACCATTCTTAACCAGTGGCGAATCGGGCTACTGGCCCTGCTGGCCGCCTGCTCCTCCCCCGATCAGCAAACCACCACCGCCCCAGCCGCCCAGGATGTGCGCGTGCGCTACACTGCCCGCCGCGTGGCCCTGCCCGGTGTGCCCCGCCGCGGCCGCCTCCTCGACCGCCACGACTCGGTGCTGGTCGCCMCCCGCCCCGAGTTCCTGCTGAAGCTGCCGCCCCGCCCCCCCCTCGACACCCTGGCCCTGGGCCGGCTGCTGGGCTGGGATTCCACCACCGTGCGGCGCCGCTTCGCCGAGGCCCGGCCCTACGCGGGCGCAGGCAGCTACCCGGTACAGTTTCGCCTTACGGCTGCCGAAGTCCGGCGGGTGCGCCGCGACAGCGCCGCCTGGCCCACTTTGGCGCTTAGCCAGCGGCCCCGGCGCGTGTACACCACGGCGGCCGGGGCACCGGTGCTCGGGTACTGGTCGGAGGAGGCCCAGCCCTTCCTGGGGCAGGCCCGCCGCACGTCCCGGGGCCGTTTCTACCGCCTGCGCAACGGCGGCGTGGAGAGCTACTACAACGGCCTGCTTGCCGGCCACCGCGGCTACGCCCACCCGCTGGAAGATGCCCAGGGCCGCCCCCACGGCAGCTGGACCCGCGACACGCTCTTCCAGGAGGGCCAGGACCTGCACCTGACCATCGACGCGGGACTTCAATCCTACGCCGAGAAGCTGCTGGGCGGGCGCAAGGGCTACCTGGTGGCCCTCGACCCGCGCACCGGCGAAATTCTGGCCTACGTGTCGGGGCCGGTTTTCGATCCGGCCACCCTCACCGCCCCCGATCGGGCCGGGCTGCGGGCCGAGCTGTTGGAAAGCGACGACCGGCCGCTGCTCAACCGGCCCGCCACGCTGGCTAACCCGCCCGGCTCAGTGTTCAAGCTGGTGAATGCCGCCGTGGCCCTGCAACTGGGTGCCATCGGCCCCGGCACCGGCTTCCGCTGCGACCAGTCGCTGATCAGCTGCGTGCACGAGCACCCGGTGCCGCGCAACCTCACGGTGGGCCTCCAGTACAGCTGCAACCCCTACTTTTACCAGGTGATGCGCAACCTCATCGAGCGGGTGCCCGATAGCCTGGCCGCCGATACCGTGGCCGCCCGCCACGCCAACCTGGCCCAGTGGCGGCGCTACGTGCGCTCCTTCGGCCTCGACTCGGTGCTGGGCACCGATGTACCCCGCGAGGCCCCCGGCTTCCTGCCCACCCCAGCCTACTACGACAAGGCCCGCCAGACCCGGCGCTGGACCTACCGCTCCATTTACTCGCTCAGCATCGGCCAGGGTGAAATCAACCTCACGGGCCTGCAAATGGCCAACATGGCCGCCATCATCGCCAACCGCGGCTGGTACTACCCGCCCCACCTGGTGCGCGGCATCGGGGCCGGCGGGCCGCTGCCACGCTTCCTACACAAGCACCGCACCCTCATCGACAGCGTCCACTTCGCGGCCCTGCTGCCCGGCATGAAGGCCGTGCTGGAGCGCGGCGGCACCGCCGAAGCCTCCAGCCTGGCCGACGTGGGCATCACGGTAGCCGGTAAAACCGGCACCGTGGAAAACGGCGGCGACGACGACGACGACCACGCGGCCTTCGTCGGCTTCGCCCCCGCCGATAACCCCCGCATTGCCGTGGCCGTGTACCTGGAAAACGCTGGTTTCGGGGCCACCGCCGCCGCGCCCTGCGCCGTGCTGGTGATGGAAAAGTACCTGCGCGGCTCCATTGCGCCCAAGCGCCGGAACTGGGAACGGCGCATTATGAGCCGCGCCCGGCAGGGGTACTGAAGCGCCCTTCAGGAAGCGGCCGGCCACCTCGTTTCCGGCATACCGGATCGGGTGTCCGGGCAGCTACAGAGTTCGTCAGAGCACTTCCACCGCCAGCCAGTCAAGGCTATTGCACGGCAGCAGGGAACACCCCTCGCCCATTTTCGGATCCGGAACGCAACCTTTGAGCGGCAAAAAGACGTCTTTGCGCAAACTCCCCCGCGTTCATTTTCTGGCTGAATGATGACTTGGAAGACCCTGCCGGCGGTTCTGCTGCTGCTTACCGCCCGCCCTGTCCGCGCCCAGTCCCTGGCGGGCCAATGGCAGGGCGTGGAAACTGATGCCAATGAAAAAGCCAGCTACTGGCCCGCCGAGTTGCGGCTCCAGCAGGGCCAAACGGGCCGCCTGTTTGGGGTGCTCTACCACGAAGTGGGCGACGATCCGGATGTGACCGTTACGTTTCAGGTGAGCGGCACGCGCACGGCGGGTGGCCTGCGCCTCGAACACGGCCGCCGCCTCAACGAAACCGGCCAGTCGCTTTTCAGCTACTGGTGCTTTGGCCGCATTGCCTTCACCTACGACGCGGCCCAGGAGAAGCTCACGGGTCGCGCCGCCTACCAGCCCATCGGCGACTGTACGACCGGCACGTTTACACTGTACCGCGTTGTGCTTAAGTCATCCGCCACGGTACCGGCCGGGGCCGAAACTATCCTGCGGGTATCGGGCCGCAATGTGCTCTGGTACGCCGATGCGGAGCGGCAGCGGCCGTTGGCTACCGGCAACACCTACCGCACCCGGCTCGCGCAAACCACCACCTTCTACCTGGCCCAGGGCTACTATCCTACCAGTCAGAGCGCCCTGGTGCCCATCACGGTGCGCGTGAGCGGCCCGGTTGCGGCCGCCGACGCGCGGCCGGCGGCGGTAGCACCCCTGGAACCGGCGGCGGTAACGGTCGGGCCGCAACCGGCCCCGCCGCTGCCCGCAACCGTAGCGGCCGACGCGGCGGCGGCACTGCTCAACGCCACGCCGGTAGTGCTGCCCACGGTATTGTTCAAGCTCGGCAGCGCCGAGTTGCTGGCCGAAGCCCAACCCGCCCTGGCCCGGCTGGTGGCGGAGCTGACTGCCCGGCCCGGGTTGCGCATCGAGGTAGCTGGCTACACCGACCGCATTGGGGAGCCGCAGAAGAACCTGGTGCTTTCCAGGCAGCGGGCCGAAGCCGTGAAGGACCGGCTGGCGGCGGCGGGCGTAGCGGCGGAGCGCATCGGTACCGTGGGCTACGGCGACACCCGGCCCCTGCACCCCTCGCCCGACGCCCGCAACCGCCGCGTGGAAGTGCGGGTACTGGAGTAGCGCACGGGCATCATCCCTACTCTCATCCCCACCCCCTAAGCAACCAGCGCAGCAGCGGTGCAGGCGGGTAGCGCGGACTCCTTCGACAACGCAACGCCCGCTTCTGACGGGCAGAGGCGGGCGTTGGCAGAATGGCAATAGCGGGGCGCTGCGCTTAATTTCCGGACGGACGGACCGGAGGAGCCGGAACTGGAATAGCCGGAACCGGCTGGTCGGCGACGGACAGCAACGCCTGCTGCCGACGCGCTTCCTCCTGCTCGTAAAAGGCCATTTCCTGCTGGTAAGTGCTTGTTCAGAATTAATCAGACTATTTCAGGTTTGAAACCGGATGCGGTATGCTGTTCCCACGTGGTCCAAAATATGGCGCACGGCGGCCTTGAGCGTAGTGAAATCAGCGTAGGCTTCTGGCCGCAGCCACTCGTATTTG
>NZ_QYCN01000011.1 GCF_003583925.1 Hymenobacter rubripertinctus
AAGCCGCCACGGCCTCAATATTTTGCGCCAACTCACCCGCCCCGTCATGAGCCCGCACGAACCGATGGCCCGGATGGTGGACGCCTTGCTGCGCTGGATTAGCTGGAAAGTCGCTCACTATCAGGTAACTAAAATAGTAGGGTAGAGTAGAGATAGGGCAATACCTAGCCCGACCACCAGCGTGAGTAGTGTTGTTTTCATAAATCTTAGGAAAAAAAGGTGATTCATCCATGACCGTGAAGACGGTCATGGATGAATCACAAATGAAGGAGTTGTCAGCGTACGCGTCGACCGAGAAACACGCGGCTAACGCGCTTTAAGTCAGTGGTAGAAGTGTACTGAGTGTACTCAACCCGGATCGAATCGCGCGTCGTCAGATAGCCCCGGCCGCTTTCTTCCAAGCACCTGAAGTCAATGCGGCCATATATGAAATCAATGCCGCGCCAGGTCAGGCCGATGCTGAAGTAGGGCGACTGGCAGCCCCGGCCGATGTTGTGTAGGTAGTCATAGGGAGCCACCGCCGGGTCGTTGGGGTATACGTAGTTGGGTCCCTGGAACACGCGAATAGTAAATGTGTCTTTCGGGGCGTCGGTGTTGCTGCCCTGGAACTTGCCGTAGATGGGCCCTTTGCGGAAGGAGCGCGGCACCAAGCTCAGCACCTGGGTGAGCGTGTCCACGCCGTCGTCGTTGGGAAAGCACTTGGTGTTAGGGGGGCGACGGGCAATCAGGCGTACGCGGTAGTCGCCGGCGTCTTTTTCGTAGAAATAGAGGCTGAACTGGCGGTCGGTGAACACGCGCGCGTCGTTGCCCACGCGCCACTCGTAGCTGGTGTAGGGGGCGCCGGGGCCTTCGAAGGTGATGTCCTGCTTGGCGTAGGCCGTGTCGGGGGKGGGGGTGCCGTAGTTTTCCAGGAAACGGAAGCTGAGCGGATTGGCCTGGGCGGCGGCGCAGGGGTTGGGTTGCGGGTCTTTATCCTGGCGGCAGCCGGCTAGCAGTAGTGGGCCCAGCAGGGCCAGGGCAGGAAGGAGAGAGGAACGCACGAACAATCGAATAAGAAGTAGGAAACACTAACGGAGCAAATATATGCCCTCCCTTACATTATCTACACTTCTAGACAAAATCCCAGTAAATATTTTTCGATCAATGGGCGCTTGTGTCCGCTGAACAGCTTATATTCCGGGACAAAGTAATTTCTTGTTGCGAGATGGTAGAAATCAACCCCACCCTCGACTCGGAAAACACCATGGCCCAGAACGCCTTCGACATCCTCGAAGCCGCCACTGATGCCATTCAGAACCGCCTGCGCATGGAGGAGGTAGTGAGCCGGTAGTGGTGAGTTGGTGAATACCTGATATTACGTGGTAGCCCCAGCGGGGCGACATATCGGTAGAAAGGATACGCACAGCTTTTTTAAAGCCCCAGCGGGGCGACACTGACGATTGAACGAATGGTGTCGCCCCGCTGGGGCTTTGGTGCTTGCCGGCTTCTTCGGCTACCGACATGCCGCCCCGCTGGGGCTACTGCGTAACAGCAGTGAATAAGTCACGAATGAAAAAAAATCATTCACTCGTTCACCGATTCCTCACTACCGCGGGGCGGAGGTGAGCACGGTGTAGCCGAGGAGTTTGTCTTTGCGGTAGGTTTCGGAGCGCACGGGGCCTACGCCGGGAGAATACCACTCCACCGTGTGCATGGCAAACGGGAGGGCCAGCGCCCCGATGCCCATCTTTACTTCCATATCCTGCGATATTTTAGCGCACTTGAAGCTGCCGGCAGCGGTTGTCAGGGCCTCGTTGCTTTCTACTTTGCGGTTGGTAACGGAGATGACGGTGGTGGATGCCGGCAGGCCCGGCTGGCTGCTCATGGTGGCCGTCATGGAGCCGTTTTTGAGCGGGGTGCCCGGTTGCAGGTTGGCGGGCAATTCCAGCAGGTCGCCGGTTACCTGCACGTTGGCGCCCTTGGCCGCCCCCGGGCTGCCCTGCGGGTTGAACAGCGCCCGCATGTCGAGGCGCACCAGCCCGGCCTGGCACTCGACCGTGAAATCGGCCTGGCTCACGAGCTTATTCTGCTTGTCGAAAGTCTGCTGGTGCATCTGGGCCGTGGTTTTGCCGGTCTGGGTGGTCACCTTCCCCACTTCCTGCACAATGCGCCCCGTTACCCGGTCGCGACTGTCGTAAGTAGTCAGCTCGTAGCGGCCACCCTGCTCCAGGTTGTAGTAGTGGCCGCAGTTCTGGGCCGGGGCGGGTGAAGCCGGCAACAAGAGGCCGCCGGCCAGCAGCAGTAGAAGTAAGATTTTCATAGTAAGGCAGTTAAAGAGTGGATAAGGGAAGATACCAAAAATATGTATAGGTTTTTGCTAATATAAAATGGAATAATTAACACTCAGTTGGCGTATTCAGTTGCGTGCACCGGCAGCGGGCCTGGAGTGGCGGTAGCGCAGGAATGAAGGATGCTTCAACCAGCAGTCAGCTCCCGGTGCCCGGCCCCGGCCTGTGGGACAGAAGGACCTGGGTGGCTAGAAACTTTTATCTTGCCATCAAACTGCCTCTTATGTCCCGAAGCCCGCTTCCCCGTATCGCCGCGCTATCCCAGTTGCCCAAAGCCCTTACCGGAATTGACGGCCTCGATGAAATAACGGAAGGTGGCCTGCCCCAGGGCCGGCCCACGCTGGTATGCGGCAGCGCGGGCTGCGGTAAAACGCTGCTCGGCGTAGAGTTTCTGGTGCGCGGCATCCTGGACTACGACGAGCCGGGCGTGCTCATGACGTTCGAGGAAACGGCCGCCGAACTGACCGCCAACGTGGCCTCGCTGGGCTTCGATCTGGTCCAGCTGCAAACCGATAAAAAGCTGCGCCTCGACCACGTACACGTCGACCGCTCGGAAATTGCCGAAACCGGGGAGTACGACCTCGAAGGGCTGTTCATCCGGTTGGGCTACGCCATCGATACCATCGGGGCCAAGCGGGTGGTGCTCGATACCATCGAGTCGTTGTTTTCGGGCTTTCCGAACGAGGCCATCCTGCGCTCCGAAATCCGGCGGCTGTTCCGCTGGCTCAAAGACAAGGGCGTGACCACCGTGATAACGGCGGAGCGGGGCGATGGCACGCTCACGCGCCAGGGCCTGGAAGAGTACGTGTCGGACTGCGTAATCCTGCTCGATAACCGCGTGATTGACCAGATTACGACCCGCCGCCTGCGCATTGTGAAGTACCGCGGCAGCACCCACGGCACCAACGAGTATCCCTACATCATCACCGAGGACGGGATTTCGGTGCTGCCCGTTACGTCGCTCAAGCTGGAACACTCGGTGTCCAATGAAATCGTTTCGACCGGTGTGGCCGACCTCGATACCATGTTCATGCGTGGCGGCCTGTACCGGGGTAGCAGCGTGCTGGTAACGGGCACGGCGGGCACGGCCAAAACCACGCTCGGCGCGGCCTTCGCCCTCGAAGCCTGCCGCCGGGGCGAGCGGTGCCTGATTTTCGCCTTCGAAGAGTCGCCGGCCCAGCTGCTGCGCAACATGGCCTCGGTGGGCCTCAACCTGGCCCCGTTTGTAGAAAGCGGCCAGTTGCTGATTGAAGCCAGCCGCCCCACTATCAGCGGGCTGGAGCGCCACCTGGTCACGGTCCACAAGCTCATCGGCCGGTTTAAACCCCAGAGCGTAGTCATCGACCCCATCAGCAACCTCGTATCGGTGGGCAGCATCTCGGAGGTGAGCAGTATGCTCACCCGGCTGGTTGATTTTCTGAAGGTGGAAGGCATTACGGCCCTGTTTACCGCCTTAATTGGCAGCAGCCACGGCCAGGAAATGGGAGAAGACGGAATCTCCTCGCTCGTTGACGTCTGGATTCACGTGCGCGACCTGGAGGGGATAGGCGAGCGGAACCGGGGCGTGAGTATTCTGAAGGCCCGGGGCATGGCCCACTCCAACCAGGTGCGCGAGTTCGTGGTTACGGCCCAGGGTATCCGTCTGCTCGATGTGCTGGTGGGCCCGGCGGGCATTATCACTGGGGCCAGCCGCCTTGCCCAGGGCATGCAGGAGCAGGCTCAGGCGCTGGCCGACCAGCAGGAAACGGAGCGCCGCGACCGGGAACTGGAGCGCAAGCGTCGGGTGCTGGAAGCCACTATTGCCAACCTGCGCACCGAGTTTGAGTCGGTGGAGGAGGAGCTGCGCCGGGTAACGTCGGAGGAGGAGGAGCGCCAGCTAACCCTGCGCCAGGACCGCCGGCAGCTAGGACAAAATTTTTCGACCCGTCCGGCTGCTGGTCCCAACGGTTCGGCGGAGTAGCCCGTACGTTGAGGGGCCGGCCCCTCCCGGGGCCGGCGCAGTCCATCAATCAATCCAAATTAACACAACCCGCGAGGGGAAGTGCGGAGTGTTACCACTCCAGACTTACGCCGCCGCCGGGTATTCAAGCAGAGCAACCATGGACGAGGAAATGTGGGAATTGCGCCTGTATGTAGCTGGCCAGACGGTAAAATCGGTGACGGCCCTGGCCAACCTGAAAAAGTACTGCGAGGAGCACCTGAAGGGCCGCTACCGGCTCGAAGTGGTGGACCTGCTGCTGAACCCGCAGCTGGCCGAAGGAGACCAGATCCTGGCCATCCCGACGCTGGTGCGCAAGGTGCCCTCGCCCATCCGCAAGGTTATCGGTGACCTCTCGAACCACGAGCGCGTGCTGGTGGGCCTCGATCTGCGGGCCCTCGACGCCTGCTAAGCGCGCTGCTCATGGACGACTTGCTGCCCGCCGATACAACCCCTGCCCCCGAGTACGTGCTGGAGCTCTACATTACCGGTGCCACGCCCAACTCCACGCGGGCCGTGCGCAACCTCAAAGACATCTGCGAACGGTACCTGGCCGGACGCTATGAGCTGCTGATTATCGACATTTATCAGCAGCCCGAGCTGGCCCAGCAGGTCCAGATCATTGCCGCGCCCACGCTGGTGAAAAAGCGTCCGGGGCTTATCCGCTGGCTGGTCGGCGACCTTTCCAACCGCCGTCGGGTGCTGGCCGTGCTGGGCCTGACTCCGGATTCTGACGACGCTCAACTTCCTGCCTGATGTCACCTGATTCTTCGTTGCCCGGGACGGCCGGGGCTCTGGCCCGCGAGAATGAAGCGCTCCGCCAGCAGCTCCAGGAAGCCGAAGACCTGATTGCCGCCATCCGGACCGGCACCATCGACGCGCTGGCCGTGCAGGGGGCCGACGGGCCGCGCATTTTCACGCTCGAAGGGGCCGACCAGACCTACCGCACCCTCATTGAGCAGATGAATGAAGGGGCGTTGCTGCTGGGCCAGGATGCCACCATCCTGTATTGCAACGCCTGCCTGGCCGGGCTGCTGGCGGCCCCACTCCACACGTTAATGGGCTTTTCGTTCAACCGCTTCGTGCCAGCAGAGGCGGAGGCGTACTGGGCCGAACTGATGGCGGCCGGGTGGGCGGGCAAAAGCAGGGGGGAAATGATTCTGCGCGACGAAGATGGCCGCCTCCGTCCCTTCGCCCTCGCCCTGAACGTGCTCAGCTTCGGCGATGCCCGGATGGTGGCCGTTATTGCCACCGACGTTTCGGCCCACCGCGAAATCAGCGCCATCCGGGCCCAGGTAGCCGAGCAGAACGCCCAGCTGGAGCGCCAGCAGGAGGCGTTGCGTGCCCAAGCGCAGGCCGTTGCCGAAACCAGCCGGATTCTGGAAGGTCTCCCCCACATTGCCTGGACGGCCAGTCCCGAAGGCAAGCCGTCCTATCTTAACCTGAGCTGGTACAACTATACCGGCCAGTCGACGACGGTGCATTTCGAGAAGAATAGTACCCTGTCCTACTTACACCCCGATGATTTGCCGGAAGTGATGCGGCGCTGGCGTGAGTGCCTGGGCAGCGGCCGGGATGCGGAGGTGGAAAGCCGGATTCGGGATGCGCAAGGCAACTACCGTTGGATGCTGGGACGCATCCGCCCCTCACACAACGAGGTCGGCGAACTGGTGCAGTGGATTGGCACCTACACCGACATCCACGAGCACAAGCTGGCCCTGGACCGCATCGACCAGGCCCAGCGGGAGCTGCGCGAAAACAACCAGCAGCTCACCCGCGTCAACATCGACCTCGACAACTTCATCTACACCGCCTCCCACGACCTGAGAGCCCCCATCACCAACATCGAGGGCCTGCTCGACACGCTGCGCCAGGAACTGCCCGAGGACCATCGCCCCGCCGAAGTAACCAGTGTGCTGGAGATGATGCAGGATTCGGTGGACCGCTTCAAGCGCACCATCGGGTACCTGACCGACATATCGAAGCTGCAAAAGGAAAACACCCTGCCCAACGGCCCCGTGAACCTGCAACCCGTTATCGAGGATGTGTGCCAGGATTTGCAACCCCTGATCCGGGCTGTGGGTGGCCGCCTGAGCGTGGCCATTGAGGCCTGCCCGACGGTGTACTTCGCCGAAAAAAACCTGCGCTCGGTGGTGTACAACCTGCTCAGCAACGCCTTCAAGTACCACGCCCCCGACCGGCCCTGCCAGGTGAGCATCCGGTGCCGGCCGGCGGCGAGCGGCTATACAGCCCTGGAGGTGCAGGACAACGGGCTGGGCCTGAACATGAGCGGCGAGCAGAAGCTGTTCGGCATGTTCCAGCGCCTGCACGACCACGTGGAGGGCTCCGGTATCGGGCTCTACATGGTGAAAAAGATGGTGGAGAATGCCGGTGGCCGCATTGAGGTGAACTCGCAGCTGCATCAGGGCTCCACGTTCACCGTTTTCCTGCCCGCCCCGGCCGGCGGCGCTGCCCCGGCGGTTTTACCCGGCTGATTTTTCTGCCCCTGAACTACCCGCCGCCTGGGGCGAACTATTGGGCTCCGCGTTGGTTAGCGGCCGGCCGGTAGGTGCCGGGCCTGACACTCAAAACCGATTACTTAATCCTTCCTCATGCCGAAGCTGCCCTGCGTACTGCTGGCCGACGACGACTCCATCACCAACTATCTTAACCAGCGCCTGCTGACGCGGCTGGGGGTTGCCGGGGAGCTGTCGGTGGCCCTCAACGGCGAACAGGCCCTGGCCATGCTGCGCGACTACTTCGGCCGGCACCCCACGGGCGGGCCGGTGCTGGTGCTGCTGGACGTGAAAATGCCCGTGATGGGAGGGCTCCGGTTTCTGGATGCCCTGGAGCAACTGCCCCAGGCCGAAGCGGTGGTTACCGTTATCCTGACTACCTCCCTACATCCCCAGGATACGGCCCAGTTGCGCGAGCACCGGATTGCCGGCTTCCTGAGCAAACCCCTGACGGCGGAAAAAATGCAGGACCTGCTCTCTACGCATTTCCCGCAATAGGGAAGCCGACGCGCCGCCGGCGGCAAAAAATAGCGGCGGCATCCGGCCGGGGTTTCTACCTTTGCAGAACGGCGGCCGGGCCGGGCTACTGCGCCCCCAGGCCGCCGCCCCTGCCCATTCAGCCCTGCCAGTAACCCTGGCCTAAGCAGTTCGGCCGGCTCCCTGTCGGGGGCCGGGCCGTCGTTTGCGCGGCAGGTGCTGTTTTTGCCTTTTCTTCTTTCTGAGGGAGTCCGGTTCCCGACTTCCTGTAAGCGCCCCGCTGCTCGTGCAACAACTCGAACAAAGCCTCAAAACCGCCCTTGGGGCGGCCGTCCAGTCCGTATTCGGTACCGATGTGCCCGCCGCCCAGCTGGCCTTGCAGCCTACGCGCAAGGAGTTTGCCGGCCAGTTTACACTCGTTACGTTTCCCTTCACCAAAACCCTGGGCAAAGGCCCCGAGCAAATCGGGCAGGCCCTGGGCGAGTGGCTGGTGGCCAATGTGCCCCTGGTGAGTGGCTACAACGTGGTCAAGGGCTTCCTCAACCTGGAAATAGCCGACGCCGAGTGGGTGAAGCTGTTCACGGAGCTGCGCCAGCGCCCGGCCGGCACGCCCGTACCCACGGAAGGGCCACGCAATGTGGTGGTGGAGTATTCCTCGCCCAACACCAACAAGCCCCTGCATCTGGGCCATTTGCGCAACAACTTTCTGGGCTACTCGGTGGCCGAAATTCTGAAAGCCACCGGCGCCACCGTCACCAAGGCCAACCTGGTCAACGACCGGGGCATTCATATCTGCAAGTCGATGCTGGCCTACCAGCAGTACGGCCAGGGCGAAACCCCGGGCAGCGCCGGTATCAAGGGCGACCACCTGGCGGGCAAATACTACGTGCTGTTCGAGAAGCACTACCGCGAGCAGGTCCGCCAGCTCGAAGCCGAGGGCGTGGCCGCCGACGTAGCCAAGCGCCAGGCCCCGCTGATGCTGGAAGCCCAGGACATGCTGCGCCAGTGGGAAGCCGGCGACGAGGCCGTGGTGAGCCTCTGGCAGCAGATGAACGGCTGGGTGTACGAGGGTTTCGATGCCACCTACGCCAACATCGGCGTTGATTTCGACCAGTTCTACTACGAATCCGGCACCTACCTGCTGGGCAAGGAGCGGGTGGAGGAAGGCCTTTCAACAGGCGTGTTCTTTAAGAAGGACGACGGCTCGGTGTGGGTGGACCTGAAGGCGGAAGGCCTTGATGAGAAGCTCCTGCTCCGCGCCGACGGCACGAGCGTGTACATCACCCAGGACCTGGGCACGGCCGAGCTCAAGTACCAGGATTTCGGCTACGACCTGAGCGTGTACGTGATTGCCGACGAGCAGAACTACCACATGCAGGTGCTGCGGGCCGTGCTCCAGAAGCTGGGCAAGCCCTACGCCGATGCCATCTACCACCTCAGCTACGGCATGGTAGACCTGCCCTCGGGCAAGATGAAAAGCCGCGAAGGTACCGTGGTAGATGCCGATGAGCTGGTGCGCGAAGTGGAAGCCGCCGCCAAAGCGGCCACCCTCGAAAAGGGCAAAACCGAGGGCCTCAACGAGCAGGAGCTGGCCGACCTCTACCACATGCTGGGCCTGGGCGCGCTCAAGTACTACCTGCTCAAGGTAGACCCCAAGAAGCGCATGCTCTTCAACCCCGAGGAATCGGTGAAGCTGGAAGGCGACACGGGGCCGTTTGTGCAGTACTCCCACGCCCGCATTGCCGCCATCCTGCGCAAGGCCGCCGAAATGGGCCTTTCCACCGACTTTGATGGGGCGGCCCTGGCGGAGCTGCCGGCCTCGGCCCGGGAGCTGGTGCAGGAGCTGGGCCGCTACGCCGCCGTGGTGCAGGAGGCCGCCCGCTCGTTCTCGCCCGCCGTGGTAGCCCAGTACGCCTACGAGGTGGCCCGGGCCTATAACCGCTTCTACACCGAAGTAAAAATCTTCACCGAGCCCCACGAAGCCTACCGCGCCTTCTACGTGGCCCTCTCGGCCCAAACCGGCCAGACCATCAAGGCCAGCCTGGGCCTGCTCGGCATTCAAGTGCCGGAGCGGATGTAACCGCCGTTTGGAAGTGGGGCAGTTTAGAAGTTAGAAAGTCAGGTTGTGCCGTTTTTCAGGGTGCGCCGCTTTGCTCACTCTCCCCACTTTCTGATTTCTAAACTCCTAAACTTCTAAACTCCCCATGAAAAGCGTAGCCGTGTATTGCGGGGCCAGTTCGGGCACCGCCGAAATTTATACTCAACAAGCCCAAGCCATGGGCCAGGCCCTGGCCGAGCGCGGCTTTACGCTGGTATTTGGCGGGGGCCGGGTGGGCCTGATGGGGGCCGTAGCCGATGCCGTGCTGGCGCACGGCGGCCAAGCCATTGGCGTCATCCCCGATTTTCTGGCCGACAAGGAGCTGGCCCACACCGGCCTCACGGAGCTGCACGTGGTAAAAACCATGCACGAGCGCAAGCTGATGATGGCCGACCTGGCCGAGGGCTTCGTGGCCATGCCCGGCGGCTACGGCACGCTCGAAGAGCTGTTCGAGGTGCTCACCTGGGGCCAGCTGGGCCTGCACCGCAAACCCATCGGCGTGCTCAACGTGCAGGGCTACTACGACCACCTGCTCCGCGCCCTCGACCACATGGCCGACGAGGGCCTGCTGCGCCGCGAAAACCGCCACCAGCTCCTGAGCCACCCCAACCCCCACGGCATGCTCGACGCCATGCTGGCCTACGAACCCGTAGAACTGGAAAAGTGGCTCACCCCCAAAACAACCTAAGGCGGCACCAACCGAACTGTCATTCCGACGCCGGAGGAATCTGGAATAAGTAATTGAACAGCAACGTTCAACTATTTGATCCAGATTCCTCCGGCGTCGGAATGACAGTTCACGCATTCACCACTTCACTCACTCACTCACTCACTCACTCACTCACTCACTCACTCACTCACTCACCAAAAGGCACCCGGTACACTACGGCGTTGCAGTTCATGCCGGCCCCGACGCTGGCAAAAACCAGGACGTCACCCGGGTTGATGGTGGTGCCGGGGAGCTTGCCTTTCTCAATCAGGTCGAGCAGGGTGGGCAGGGTGGCTACGGAGGAGTTGCCGAGCCAGGAAATGGTCATCGGCATGATGCCGGCCGGGATGCTGGTTTCGCCATAGAGGGCGTAGAGGCGCTTGAGGATGCCCTCGTCCATTTTGCCGTTGGCCTGGTGAATGAGCAGTTTGCTCATGTCGGCAATGCCGAGGTCGGCCTTGTCGAGGCAGTCCTTGATGGCCTGGGGCACGGTTTTGAGCGCGTACTCGTAGAGCTTGCGGCCCTCCATTTTCAGAAACAGCTCCTCGCCCACGTACTCGGGGTTGCAGGAGGTAGCCATGCGCAGCAGGTGGGCCGCCTGGATGGTGTCGGAGCGGGAGCCGTGGCAGAGGATGCCCAGGGGCTCGTTGGTTTCCCGGGCTTCGAGCAGCACGGCCCCGGCCCCGTCGGAGTAAATCATGCTATCCCGGTCGTGGGGGTCGCAGACGCGGGACAGGGTTTCGGCCCCAATCACGAGCACCCGTTGGGCGTCGCCGGAGCGCAGGTAGTAATCGGCCTGAATGACGCCCTGGAGCCAGCCCGGACAACCGAAGGGCAGGTCGTAGGCCACGCAGTGGGGGTTCTGGATGCCGAGCTTGTGCTTGACGCGGGCCGCCAGCGTGGGCACGAAATCGGAGCGGCGGTTGGCTTGCGTGATGTCGCCGAAGTTGTGGGCCACCAGAATGTAGTCGAGCTGCTCGCGGTCGGCGGAGCAGGTAGCCAGCAGGTTTTCGGCCGCCAGAAAGGCGAGGTCGGAAGCTACCTGGTCGGCTTCGGCATAGCGCCGCTCCCGGATGTCGGTAATCTGGGCGAAACGCTCCACGATTTCCGCCCCCGGCTTGGTCAGACGGACCCCGTCGGCGTCAAAAAAAGCAGTTGGAATGAATTCCTCGTTTTTGACGATTCGGGTCGGCAGATAAGAGCCTGTGCCGGTGATGACCGAATAGAACGTCTTACGCATGAGCAGATTAGTAGAATGTTGATGATGCGCCAATTGACGAAAGTAGGGGCTTTTCGGCTAGGGTCGCGTTCTGACGTGCAAAATTCCGGCAATTTATTTCCCCGTAGTGGCCCCGGCAGGGCCTGGCGGGACTGGTTGCCGAACATTGCGCAAGCGGTTTGGTTTAGGGGCCGTATTCTTCCTGCCCCGGCCACTCAGGAAAACGTTCGTCCCGTTGGGTGTGCTGCTGGCCGGGGGCCTTGCACCGGCCCGTACTCCCTCTTCTCCCGCTACCATGTCTGAAACTACTGCTGCCTCGTCCGTTTACGATTTCACCCTCAAAAGTATTGAGGGGCGCGACGTGCCCCTGCGTCAGTACCAGGGCCACAAGCTGCTCATCGTGAACACGGCCTCCGAGTGCGGCTACACGCCCCAATACAAGGAGCTGGAAGAGCTGCACCGCCAGCACGGCGGTCAGGTGACGGTGCTGGGCTTCCCGGCCAACAACTTCGGCGGCCAGGAGCCCGGCTCCGACGCCCAAATTGCCAGTTTCTGCGAGAAGAACTTCGGCGTCACGTTCCCGCTTTTCAGCAAGGTATCGGTGGCCGGCCCCGATGCCGCGCCCCTCTTCCGCTACCTGGGCAGCAAGGCCCAGAACGGCGTGACCGACGAGAAGCCGAACTGGAATTTCTGCAAGTACCTCATTGATGAAACCGGCCACGTGCAGGCCTTTTACCCTTCCAAGGTGAACCCGCTGAGCGAGGAACTACTGACGGCCCTCCGGAAGTAGAGCGGGCAGCGGGGGCGGCGCAGTTCAGTACCTTCGTGCCCGTACCCAACCTCTCACGTGCATGATGCGAACCGTTATCTTCGACATGGACGGCGTTATCGTCGATACCGAGCCCGTGCACCGTTACGCCTACTTCCGGCACTTCGAGGAGCTGGGCATTACGGTAACCAATGCCGAGTACGCCACTTTCACCGGGCGCTCCACCAAAAACGTGTACCAGCACCTCAAAAACCAGCACGGCCTGGCAGATGAGGTGCCGGCGCTGGTGCTGGGCAAGCGGGCGTTCTTCAACCGGGCCTTCGACGAAAAGCCCGACCTGGAGCTGCTCGACGGTGTGCGGGCCCTGATTGAGGACCTGCACCAGCACGGCCTGGAGCTGCTGCTGGCGTCCTCGGCCTCGCACTCCACCATCAACCGGGTGATGCGCCGCTTCGAACTCGGCCCGTATTTCAGCCACCTGCTCAGCGGGGAAGACTTTCCGCGCTCCAAGCCCGATCCGGCCATTTTCGCCCACGCTGCCGCCCTGGCCACCGCGCCCCCATCCGAGTGCCTGGTGATTGAGGACTCGGCCAACGGCGTAACGGCCGCCAAAGGCGCCGGCCTCTACTGCATCGGCTACAACAGCCCGCACTCGCCCCTCCAGGACCTGAGCCACGCCAACCTGGTCGTGGCCCATTTCCGGGAGCTGACGGCGGCGCGCATCGCGGCTATTGAAGCGGATTAAGGTGTAAATTTGGGGCTGACGCTCCCGGCGTTTCTGTACAAGAAGAACGTCATTCCGAGCTTGCCGAGGAATGACGTTCTTTTCACCTGTTACCCGTCACCTGTCACCCCCATTGCCCGCAATGACTTCTTCTGCTCCCCTGAGTCCGGCTAAAGCCTGGATTTCGGCGTTTCGGCCGCGTACGTTGCCGCTGGCGTTGGCCAGTATTATGGCCGGGGGCTTTCTGGCGGCCAGCCACGGCCAGTTCCGGCCCGCCGTGGTGGCCCTGGCGGCCCTGACTACCATTCTGCTCCAGATCCTGAGCAACCTGGCCAACGACTACGGCGACTCCCAGAACGGGGCCGACAGCGTACACCGGGAAGGGCCTCAGCGGGCCGTGCAGAGCGGGGTTATTTCGCCGGCCCAGATGAAGCGGGGCATGGGCCTGTTCGGGGCATTGTCGCTCGGGAGTGGGCTGCTGCTGCTGTGGGTGGCGCTGGGCGCGGCCGGGGCCTGGGTATTTCTGGCGTTTCTGCTGCTGGGTTTGTCGGCCATCTGGGCGGCGGTGAACTACACGGCCGGCAGCAAGCCCTACGGCTACGCCGGCCTGGGCGACCTGTCGGTGTTCGTGTTCTTTGGGCTCGTGGGCGTGTGCGGCACGTATTTCCTGCAAGCCTACAGCCAGGTACCCGTCTGGACCCAGGCCCTGCCGCTGCCGGTGCTGCTGCCAGCCGCCGCGCTGGGCTGCTTCGCCACGGCCGTGCTCAACGTGAACAACATCCGCGACATCCGCTCCGACAAGCTGGCCGGTAAAATCACGATTCCGGTGCGGCTGGGCCCCGTGCAGGCCCGCCGCTACCACTGGCTGCTGCTGGTGCTGGGCTTTTCGGCGGCCGTGCTCTACGTGGCCTTTACCTACCACTCGCCCTGGCAGTGGCTGTTCCTGCTGAGCGCCCCGCTGCTGCTGCGCAACGCCCGCGCCGTGTGGCAGCGCCAGGATTCCCTGCAACTCGACCCGCTGCTCAAGCAAATGGCCCTCACCACGCTCGTGTTCACGTTGCTGTTCGGGCTGGGGCAGGTGTTGTAAGAAAAGGCAGCTTTCACGTGGTTACGGGGGCGGCGCGCAGTGCCCGGCCTGCGTTCAACCCCCGCGACCCGGGCCAGCAGGTTGTACATGTAATTTCAGAAAAGGCAAAGTAGATGTACAACCGCGCGCGCCAAGTTGTACATCTACTTTATCTTTTCTGAAATTATATGTACAACCTGCTGGCCCGCTGAGGCTGGACTCCGCCGGGTGCGCAAGTCCTTCATTCCGGGCGTATCTAAGCGAGTGGCCGTAGGTGAATAATAGTCGAACTCAGCGAAGTCATGCTATCCGACAAAGAAACCACCCGCCTCAGTAAGCTCCTGAGCCTAGTGCTGCGCCACGACCCGGCTCACCTGGGCCTGACCCTGGACGACCAAGGCTGGGTACCCGTTGACACGCTGCTGACCCAGGCCCGGGCCCACCAGGTGCCGCTGACCCACGAAGCCCTGTTGCACCTCGTGGCCACCAACGCCAAGCAGCGGTTCCGCCTCTCCGACGACCAGCAGCGCATCCGCGCCAGCCAGGGCCACTCGGTGGCGGTGGAGTTGGGCTATGTGCCGGCAGTACCGCCGGCCGTGCTCTACCACGGCACGGCGGAGCGCAATCTGAATGTCATTCTGGAGCAGGGGCTGCAAAAGATGAACCGCCAGCACGTGCACCTGAGCGCTGAGGCGGCCACGGCCCGGCAGGTAGGCAGCCGCCACGGCGCGCCCGTGGTACTGTTAGTCAATACGGCCCCACTGCACGCCGAAGGCCACCCGTTCTACCAGGCCGATAACGGCGTCTGGCTCACTGAAGCCGTGCCGCCGCAGTATTTGCGGCGGCTGGGGGAGTAAGGGCAGGAGCGACGTGGTCCGTGTTCATGCCTGACGACCAGATGCGCGCCACTACGTTAGCAACTTGTAGCCCACGCCACGGATATTGAGGATTTCCAGGTTTTAATCCTGACGCAGGTATTTCCGCAGGCGGGAAATGAATACGTCCATGGAACGGGCCGTAAAAAAATTGTCGTCGCCCCAGAAGCGGTGTAGGCATTCCCGGCGGTTCAGCACGCCGTTGCGGTGCTGGGCCAGTAGCAGGAGCAACTCGTCTTCGCGGGCCGAGAGGCGGGCCGTGCACACCTCGTACGGCCATAGCTCCTGGCGCAACGGCCGGAACAGGTAGCGTCTCAGGGGTAGCACGTCGGGCACGGCGGCCGTGGCGGGGCATTTCCTGGTTCGATTCGCTGGGCCGCCTCACGTTTACCGTGTACGCCCGGCAGCTGGAAACCCGCTTTCTGTTTCCCCGAGCGCTACTGCGCCGGGAGTTTCCGGCTGCCAAAGGCCGCGCCGACCAGTACAGCATCCGCCCCGACATCCGCCGCGAGTATCGCGCCGCCGACCAGACGGGCCGCCCCGCCAATAATCCGGCCACGGAGATTCATCTGCCCATCGGCCCCAGAATACCGCTGCTGGTATACACGCCGCCCTATGAAACCGACGGCATGCTGCTTTACTGCAATCTGGCACAGAGCCGTGTACCGCTGGCCGAGTGGTACCGCCGGTTTCACATTCCGCACTTCGTAGTGTACTACGCGCAGCTTGAACCAGGCAAAAGAAGTTTTGGCTGAAACAAGTATAGTAGTAATATAATAATAAATATTGTAACTTAAATTATAATATAGTATCTTATATAAGAAGATTTGATCCGTAAACCCTTAACAATCAAAAAAATGACACGCCTACTCATTCATCGTGCAAAGGCACTAGCAATTGTGCTATTAGTAGCCAGTTGCGACAAGGCATCAGACACAGTGGTGCCGAGCGGCCCCAAAGCCGATCCTCTTTTTCAACATGTAGGACAACAGTGGGAGCAGGGACCAGCAGTCACGGGATTAAGCTGTCCGGTTCTGATGACGGTTGTATCGGAGGCGCTTACTGGCAACGGAGGGCAAAATGCCCGGTGGACCGGTATAGCGGCGTGCCCGCCCAGCGTAAAACTGGTCTGGAAAGCAGAATACGTGGCGGGACCGTATACATTCCAGTACAACACCGTAACCGAAACGGATGGTAGCGTCCAGATGATAACCCATTACTTGCCTAGCAAGCAATAAAAGCGAGCCAGATGAGCGTTTCCAGGAAAGACTACCCATAAAAAAACCAGTTCTGTGAAAAGAACTGGTTTTTTTTGGTTGCCACGTGAGCTTGTTGGGCCTTTGTCAGCAGAGGCATTCCTCCTCCCGCGCAGTTCCCCCGATACTTACTCCTTACGTCAGCATGCCGCCATCGACCTGCAATACCTGGCCGGTGATGTAGCTGCTGTTGTCCGAGGCCAGGAAGGCGGTGGCTTTGGCTACGTCCTCGGGGGAGCCGCCGCGGCGCAGCGGAATGGCCTTGCGCCACTCGTCTACCTGCTTGGCGTCGAGGGCGTCGGTCATTTCAGTTTCAATGAAGCCCGGGGCAATGGCGTTGCAGCGGATATTGCGCGAGCCCAGCTCCAGGGCCACCGATTTGGTGAAGCCAATGATACCGGCCTTGGAGGCCGCGTAGTTGGCCTGGCCCGCGTTGCCCTTCACGCCCACCACCGACGACATGTTGATGATGCTGCCGGCCTTGGCCCGCATCATGGGCTTGGTGGCGGCTTTGGTCAGGTTGAACACCGACTTCAGGTTCACGGCCATTACCTGGTCCCACTGCTGCTCGCTCATGCGCATCAGCAGCCCGTCCTGCGTAATACCGGCGTTATTGACCAGAATATCGAGCTTGCCGAACTCGGCCACCACGTCTTCCACCAGTTTCTCGGCCTCGGCAAAAACGGAGGCGTCGGAGCGGAAGCCTTTTACTTTGGTGCCGAAGTCGGCCAGTTCCTGTTCCAGCTGCTGGCCTTTCTCCACGCTGGAGAGGTAAGTGAAGGCCACCTGGGCGCCTTGCTGGGCAAAATACACCGCAATGGCGCGGCCAATTCCTTTGGAAGCCCCCGTAATTAGGGCCACTTTTCCGTCGAGCAGTTTGGTCATTTTATCTGAGCTGATAGCTGATAGCTATTAGCTATCAGCTTTGATGTTATAATGGTGCAAGCTACAAGCTTTGTCGATTAAGCAACAAAATTGAAACGGCCAGTAATCTGCACGCGCTTACGGGCTGTGGCTCGTAGCTTGCAGCTTGAATCCGAAAAGCTAACAGCTAGTAGCTGATAGCTAACAGCTGAAAATATGACTATCTGCATCCTCGGGGCGGGACCGGGCGGGGCCACGGCGGCCCTGCACCTGGCCAACGCCGGCCACCGCTGCCTGCTGCTCGACCGCGCCACCTTCCCGCGCGACAAAGTGTGCGGCGACGCACTCAGCGGTAAAGTGCTCAGCGAATTGCGCCGGATCGGGGAGGAGCTGCCCGCCCGCCTGGCCGCCGAGCCCGCCCAGCTACCCAGCTGGGGCATCGATTTCTACGCCCCCAACGGCCGCCGCCTGGCCGTGCCCTTCAAGCCCCATTACAACCCGGCCCACGACCGCGCCGCCGGCCACATCAGCAAGCGCATCGACTTCGATAATTTCCTGATCGAGGAAGTTCGTCGCCGCCCCGAAATCGACTTCCGCGAAAATACCGACGTGGCCCGCCACGAGCAGCTGCCCGACGGCCGCTGGCGGTTGTTTTCCAAGGACGATGCCGAAATAGCCACCGCCGAGGTGCTGCTGGTGGCCAACGGGGCGCAGTCGCACTTTGCGCGGGTGGTAGGCGGGCACGAGTTGGAGCCGGCCCACCACTGCGCCGGCCTGCGGGCCTACTACCGGGGCGTTACGGGCCTTCACCCCGACAATTTTATTGAGCTGCACTTCATCAAGGATTTTCTGCCGGGCTACCTCTGGGTGTTTCCGCTGCCCAACGGCGAGGCCAACGTGGGCGTGGGCATGCTCACGGAAGCCGTGTCGAAAAAGAAAGTGAAGCTGCGGGAGCGACTGGATGAAATCCTGCGCACCCACCCGGCCCTCAAAGACCGGTTTGCCACGGCCGAGCGGCTGGGGCCGGTGCGCGGCTTCGGGCTGCCGCTGGGCTCCAGGCGCCGCCCGCTCTCCGGTCCGGGCTACCTGCTGCTCGGCGACGCGGGCTCCCTGATCGACCCGTTTTCGGGGGAGGGTATCAGCCACGCCATGGTTTCGGGCCGCCACGCCGCCGACTGGGCCACCCGGGCCGTGGCCGCCCACGATTTCAGCCCCGCGTTCCTGAAGGGCTACGACGGGGCCGTGTACAACCGCCTCTGGCAGGAGCTGCGTCTGAGCCGGGCCATGCAGCGCCTGCTCGGTTATCCGTGGCTCTTCAACTTCATTGCCAACCGCGCCGCCAACAACCCCACCCTGGCCGAAACCATCAGCAACATGTTCCTCGACCTGGACCTGCGCGAGCGACTCCGCCAGCCCAGCTTCTACCTGAAACTGCTGCTGGGAAAGTAAGGCGTGAGGAAAGAACCGTCATTCTGAGCGAAGGCGGAGCCGAAGTCGAAGAATGACGGTTCTTTCCTCACGCCTAAACCCTAACCCCTATTCCTTGCCGGTATACCGGCGGAGGCTTTTTTCGGCTTCGGGGTTGAGCTGGGCCGCTTTTTCGAGGTCGGCCCGGGCTTCCTTGGTCTTGTTGATGGATGAATAGCTGATGCCGCGGTACTCGTAAGCATCGGCGTAGGCGGGGTCGAGGGCAATGGCCCGGGTAAAATCGGGAATAGCCGACTTATAGTTGAAGATCTGCATTTTGGCCGCCCCCCGTCCGAAGAATGCCTCCTTGTCCTGGGGATTGTACTTGGTGGCTTTGCCGAAGTCCGAAATGGCCCCGCTGTACTCCTTCATCTTCAGGCGGTTCAGGCCCCGGTTGTAGTACACTTCGGCGCTGGTGGGCTGGAGGCGGGCCGCGGCATTGTAGTCCGTCATGGCCTCCTTGTAGTCCTTGAGGTGGCTCTTGGCCTTGGCCCGGCTCAGCAGGGCGTCGAAATTACCGGGGGTGGCTTTCAGGCGGGCATCGGCCAGCCGGATTTCCTCCCGGTAGTCGTTGTTGTTTTTGCGGGCAGCAGGCTCCACTACCGCAGGCACGATGGAGGCGACGGCTGTGCCGGCCTCACTCCCCGGATCGGGGGCGCGGGCAACGGTGGTTTCGCGGGCCGTATTGCGGGCCGCCGACGTGGGCCGCTCCCGGTCGGCGGTGGTACTACGGGCGCAGGAACCGGCCAGCAACAAGGTGGTAGCGGCCAGCAACGAGAGTAGGGATGCTTTCATGAAACGAAATGAGGGAGAAGAAATAACGGGCCGGAAGGCCACCGTCAGGCTACAACGGCTCTTTGTACGGGGCGCGTTCCGTTAGGGCTGCGCGGTGCCCCCAAATTTTGTCGGCCCCTGTTTGGGCCGCCGGGCGGCGCAGGCATGGCACACTAACCCGGCGTGCCTATCTTTGCCCGGCTTGGCTGCCGGGCCGCCCAACGCGGCGCGGAGCCCTTCTTCTTACCCTTCAACCGAACACAATATGGCATTGCAATACGACCTGGTCGTTATCGGCAGCGGCCCCGGCGGTTACGTAGCCGCCATCCGGGCTTCGCAGCTGGGCTTGAAAGTAGGCGTGGTAGAGCGCGAGTCGCTCGGCGGAATCTGCCTCAACTGGGGCTGTATCCCGACCAAAGCGCTGCTCAAAAGCGCCCAGGTATTCGAGTACCTCAACCACGCCAAAGACTACGGCCTGTCGGCGGAAGGAGTGGGCTACGATTTCGGGGCCGTGATTCAGCGCAGCCGCGGCGTGGCCGAGGGCATGAGCAAGGGCATCAACTTCCTGTTCAAAAAGAACAAGATTGACGCCATTATGGGCACCGGCAAGCTGCTGGCCCCCGGCAAAATCGAGCTCACCAAAGCCGACGGTGGCAAGGATACCATCGAGGCCAAATCCATCATTCTGGCTACCGGGGCCCGCTCCCGCGAGCTGCCCGCGCTGCCCATTGATGGCAAGAAAATCATCGGCTACCGCCAGGCCATGGTGCTGCCCGCGCTGCCCAAACGCCTCGTGGTGGTGGGCTCCGGGGCCATCGGCGTCGAGTTTGCCTACTTCTACCGCACCATGGGCTCGGAGGTAACGGTGGTGGAATACCTGCCCCGCATTGTGCCCGTGGAAGACGAGGAAGTGTCGCGGCAGATGGAGAAATCCTTCAAGAAAATCGGCGTCAACGTGCTGACGTCGGCCGAAGTGACGGCCGTGGACACCAGCGGCGACGGTTGCACCGTGACCGTTAAAACGGCCAAAGGCGACCAGCAGATTGCCTGCGACGTGGTGCTGAGCGCCGCCGGCGTGGTTACGAACATCGAAAACCTGGGCCTCGAGGAGCTGGGCATCAACGTAGAGAAAGGACGCTTGGTGGTCGACGATTTCTACCAGACCAACGTGCCCGGCATCTACGCCATCGGCGACATCGTGCCCGGCCCCGCGCTGGCCCACGTCGCGTCGGCCGAGGGCATTATCTGCGTCGAGAAGATTGCCGGCCACCACCCCGAGCCGCTCAACTACCAGAACATTCCCGGCTGCACCTACGCCTCGCCCGAAATTGCTTCGGTGGGCCTCACCGAAGCCGAAGCCAAAAACCAGGGCTACGACATTCTGGTGGGCAAATTCCCCTTCTCGGCCTCCGGCAAAGCCTCGGCGGCCGGCGTGAAGGACGGCTTCGTGAAAGTCATCTTCGACAAGAAGTACGGCGAGTGGCTGGGCGCCCACATGATTGGGGCCAACGTAACCGAACTGATTGCCGAAGTGGTAGTAGCCCGCAAGCTCGAAACCACCGGCCACGAAATCATCAAATCGGTGCACCCGCACCCCACCATGAGCGAGGCCATTATGGAAGCCGCCGCCGCTGCCTACGGTGAAGTAATTCACCTGTAATAGCACTTTCGAGGTATTCGCTGTCAGCTTTGGGCAGTTACCCTTATATTTTCCAGCGGCAGTCGACTTGGCTTATTCAGTGCAGGCAACATCGCCTGATGATGAAAGGAACGCTTTAGCGTAAACCTTAAGAGTTGGTAAAAAGCAACGCCCCCGACTGCTGATAGTAGTCGGGGGCGTTGCTTTTCTCTAGTTAAATAACCTACTCATACCCTTTTACATATCAAGCTAACAGCTAACAGCTAACAGCTAACAGCTAACAGCTACTGCGCTTGGTACTTGCCCTTGATGAAGTCGAGCATGTCGCGGCCGTGGTCCTCGGTTTTGGTGGCTTCCATTTTCCAAAGGGCTTCCACCAGCAGCAGCAGCAGGGCCGTTTCCTTGTCCGGATCGGGGTAATCGAGCTTCTCGAAGGCCTGCCGGAGCAGAGCGGGCACCGGTTTCATGAACCGCTCGTGCTGCTGACGGGCCATCTCGGAGTCGGCCAAACGGTACTGGAGCTTCCAGAAGTGGGGCTCGGCCTGCACCAGCTGGTAGGGCAGCTCAATCACGCTGTGAATGAACGTGAGCGGGTCGGGCTCGCCCAGGCCGCCCCGGTTGTCCTCGATGATGCGCTTGTAGCCGTTGCGGATGACAAACTCCAGGAGCTGATCCTTGGAGCCGAAGTGCTTGAAAATCAGGGCTTCGGATACCACGGCAGCCTTGGCAATGAGTTGCGTAGACGTGTTTTCGAAGCCTTTCTCCCCAAAGAGCCGCAGTGCTACCTCGGCAATATGCTGCTTGCGGTTCGTCATGATCCAGAGTAAGTTGAGCACCCGAATATAGGGATTCGGGTATTGGCGGCGTAGCCGGCAGTTGAGGCAGCAAGTTCGCGCCCGGAACGCTAAAAACGCGTAATCCGAAAAAATAAAGCCCCCTTCCACCGTAAGCCCGCCACTGGAGGGGGCCGCCCAAACAGAAGCCGGCCGACTCGGAAGGTCCGAGTCGGCCGGCTACGTGGGTTCCGAAAGCCAGCGGGCGGCAGGGCCGGGGGCAAAGCCGCGCGGCTTTCGAAGGGGGCCCGGATGAGGGTGGGAATACATCCGGATAATCAGGGTGTGGGAATTGGCCGTCAGAAAACTAGTGGGAGTCGTTATCTGATAGCGGGAGCAATATTACAAAAGGATTTCGAAACTAGTAAGTGTTAGCTTACTTTTACCGGGTGAGTAATTACTCACCGGTGCCTTTTTTTGTCGTAAGCAGCTGTTTTTCAGTAAATATCAGCCGTGTTCAAAATTTTGTCATTGCTGATGAGTGGCGGGCAAAGCAGTGCCCAGCGTAGCGGCTAACGGACAGGTGTCAGCTTGCTGCCGGCCCGGAACTGCGCCACTTTCGCCCGGATTTCGGGCAGCCCCAGGTTGTGCACGCTGCCCAAATGAGTGGTGGCGAACTCGCGGTGGGGCTGGTAGCTGCCGTCCTCCACGCTGCGGCCCACCTGCTGGTAGGCCTCGCGGAAGGGCACGCCGGCCTGAATGAGCTGGTTGATGTTCTCGACCGAAAACACGGCGTCGTACTTGGATTGGTTCAGCAAATCGGGCTTGATGCGCAGTTGGGGCAGGGCAAACAGCACAATGTCGAGGATGTCGAGCAGCTGGGTCAGGGGCTCGAAGAGGATTTCCTTGAGCAGCTGAAAGTCGCGGTGGTAGCCGCTGGGCAGGCCGGCAGTGGCCAGCAGCAGCGTGTTGGGCAGCGCCTGGAGCACCTGGCAGCGCCCCCGGATCAGCTCGAACACGTCGGGGTTTTTCTTGTGGGGCATGATGCTGGAGCCGGTGGTAAAGGCGGCCGGCAGCTCCACGAAGGCGAGGTCCTGGGAGTTGTAGAGCACCAGGTCGTAGGCCATTTTGGCCAGCGTAGCGGCCATGCCGGCCACGGCAAATGCGGTGGTGCGTTCGGTTTTGCCGCGCAGCAGCTGGGCGCCCACGCTGCTCACGGCCAGCTGGCCGAAGCCCAGTTCGCGGGTAGTTTGCAGCCGGTTTATGGGGAAGGAGGAGCCGAAGCCTGCGCCCGAGCCCAGCGGATTCTGGTCGGCCACGGTGTAGGCGGCCTCAAACAGCGAGAGGTCGAGCAGCAGGTGCTCGGCGTAGGCCGAAAACCAGAGTCCGAACGAGCTGGGCATGGCCGCCTGAAAGTGCGTGTAGCCGGGCATCAGGTCAGTTTGGTGAGTTTCGGCCTTGGTCAGCAGCACCTCCACCAGCTCCAGGGTGCGGGCGGCCGCGCGGCGGGCGTAGTCCTTGAGGAACAGCTGCAGCGCCGTCAGCACCTGGTCGTTGCGGGAGCGGGCGGTGTGGATTTTCTTGCCCGCGTCGCCGAAGTTCTCGGTCAGGTAGGCCTCAATTTTGGAGTGCACATCCTCGTACTCGGGCTCGATGACGAAGGTGCCGGCTTCCAGCTGCTGCGTTAGCGCCTGCAGACCCTGTTGCAGCTGCTCGTTCTCAGCGGCCGAGAGCAGGCCCGCCGCCGCCAGCATGTTGGCCTGGGCCGCGGAAGCCTGCACATCAAACGGGGCCAGGTACAGGTCCAGCTCCCGGTCGCGGCCCACGGTAAACTGTTCAATTTTCTTGTCGACGGCAATGCCTTTATCCCAGATTTTCATACGTTATCAAGCTTTTAGCTGACAGCTGTTGGCTGTTAGCTTTCGTTTTCAAAAGAGAAGGTAGAACGCCTTGAATGACCTTCTAAACTGTTTTCTCGCAGAGGTGCGCGGAGGTATTCGCGGAGGTAAAAGGAGGTCTGGCGGCTTATCGGGGATGCTTGGAAGAACGAGGCTGGCAGCTAACAGCTGTCAGCTAAAAGCTCATAAAACCAGCCCGCTCAGCAGCTCCACGTAGCCCCGGATGCCGGCCCTGATTTCGCTGAGCAGAATGTACTCGTCGGGGGTGTGGGAGCGGGCCGAGTCGCCGGGGCCGATTTTGACGGTGGTGAAGGGCATCATGCTTTGGTCGGAGAGCGTGACCGAGCCGAAAGTACGGCGGCCCTGCGCCCGCCCGCGTTGCACCAGCGGGTGATTGGGGGCGATGCGCGAGGAGTTGAGGTGGGTGGAGCGCGGTACCACGTCAGCCCCGATCAGTTCGCGCACCATGTCCACGACCTCTTGATTGGTATACAGCTCGTTGGTGCGCACATCTACTACGAAAGTGCAGCGGTCGGGCACCACGTTGTGCTGGGTGCCGGCCTGGAGTTGGGTGACGGTGAGCTTCACCGGCCCCAGCAGTTCCGAAACCCGTTCAAACCGGAACGCACGCAGGCGCTGAATATCGTCGAGGGCTTTGTAGAGAGCATTTTCGCCTTCTTCGCGGGCCGCGTGGCCGGTCCGGCCGTGGGCGGTGCAGTCGAGCACCACGAGGCCTTTCTCGGCAATGGCGAGGTCCATTTGGGTGGGTTCGCCCACGATGCCGAGGGTAATTTCGGGCAGCAGCGGCAGCAGCCGGCGGATGCCGTTAGGTCCCGAAATTTCCTCCTCGGCCGTGATGGCGCAGATCAGGTTGAAGGCCGGCGGGTGCTGCTCGAAGTACAGGAACGTGGCCAGCAAGCTCACGGCCGCCGCGCCCGCATCGTTGCTACCCAGGCCGGTGAGCTGGTCGCCGGCCAGCGCGGCCCCGAACGGGTCGGCGGTCCAGCCGGCGCCGGGCTGCACGGTGTCGTGGTGGGAGTTGAGCAGCACGGTGGGCCGGGCAGGGTTGTAGTGGCGGCTCACGGCCCACACGTTGTGGGCGTTGCGCTCGGGCCGGACCCCGTGGAAGGTCAGGAAACGCACGATGTGGTCGGCCGTCTGGTCTTCCTGCCGCGAAAACGAGGGCGTCTGAATCAGCTGCTTCAGCAGCTCGATGGCGTCGTCGGTAAGAGTGTCGATCAGCTCCGGCATAGGATGGTTTTTACGGACTCATTGATGCGTTGGGCGTGCTCAATGACCACGCGGGCCACGCCGGCTTCCAGGGCCGCAAAGGCATTATCGAGTTTGGGCACCATGCCGGCGGCAATAACCCCCGCACTCCTGAGCTGCTGATACTGGGCCGCCGTGAGTTGCGGAATCACGGAGTCGTCGTCGTTGACGTCGGCGAGCACCCCGTTTTTCTCGAAGCAGAAGTGCAGCTCCACGGCGTAATGCGGGGTCAGGGCGCGGGCCACGGCGCTGGCGATGGTGTCGGCGTTGGTGTTGAGTAGCTGGCCCTGGCCGTCGTGGGTGATGGCGCAGAGCACGGGCAGCAAGCCACTTTGCAGCAACTGGCCCAGCAGGCCAGCGTCAACCGCGTCGGCCGGCAAATCGCCCACGAACCCGTAGTCGATGTCCGTTACCGGCCGTTTCACGGCCCTGATCACGTTGCCATCGGCACCCGAGAGGCCCAGCGCGTTCACGCCCTCGGCCTGGAGCAGGGCCACTACCTGCTTGTTGGTTTTGCCGGCATAGAACATGGTCACGATGTCGAGCGTAGCCGCATCGGTGATGCGGCGGCCCTGCACCAGCCGGGGCGCAATGCCGAGTTGGGCGAGCAGCTGGCTGGCCCCTTTGCCGCCGCCGTGCACCAATAGTTTCGGGCCGGGTACCCGGGCCAGCTCGGCCAGAAAGCGGCGCAACTCAACCATATCGTCGAGAATGCCGCCGCCAATCTTGAAAATTTTCAGGTCGGTGCTCATGCGTGGGAAACGAAGTAAAATGCGGGGTAGGGGTGGCGGCAGGGCCGAAAGTGGGCGGCGTGCCAGCTGGCGGGGAATACCGGCGGGCCAGGCAAAGAAATTATTTTTGCAGCCGGCGCGACAAAGTTTCCGAAAATTTTACTCTAGTTTTGCAACGAATTAGCGGTTTAAACGATTTAAACCGCGAAACACTCCCCGCCGGTGCCCGGCCCTGTCATGATTCGTCCCTCCTCCATTGCGCTTCTGCGACGACCTACGCTGGTCGTGCGAACCAGGCCAGCTTAGTAGCTGGCCCGCAATGCCCGCCCGCGTTCTTACCCTGCTAAGAACCGGCGAAAGGCCGCCCGAAGCGGCCCACTGAAGGAAGATTTTACGAACAACGAACTGACACGAGTGTAAGCCCTGGTACGCACAATTGGGAAATTGCGGAGCAGTCTGCTCCCGTCCGACGGCTGGCTTTGGCCCCGTCCTGCGCTTTCCCGTCCGTGTTTCCGGCACTGGCTCAACGCCGCCCCGGGTCGGAAAGGCCTTTTGCCTGCCGAGTGTTTGCCTTAGTCCGTTGTCGAAAAAGCCGGCAACTAACTTTCCCCGCCATGTTTCTACGAGTCGCCGAAGCTGCCGATGCGCAGTACGCGGACACCTTGTGCCAGTGGTATGCCGAATCGGCCCGTCAGCGGGGCGTCGGCATTGCCAAGCGCGATCCTAACTATCTGATTAAAAAGATGGAAAAGGGTGATTCCATTATTGCGTTCCTGGATGGGGCGCTGGCCGGATTCTGCTACATCGAAACCTTTGAAGACGCTAAATTCGTCGTCAATTCGGGGCTGATCGTGAACACCGAGCTGCGCCAGGAGGGGCTGGGCCGCGCCATCAAGGAGCGCGTGTTCGGGCTGTCGCGCACCAAGTACCCGGCGGCCAAAATCTTCGGCATCACGACCAGCGCGGCCGTGATGAAAATCAACAGCGAGCTGGGCTACCGGCCCGTTACCTTCCCCGAACTCACCCAGAGTGAGGACTTCTGGAAGGGCTGCGCGAGCTGCAAAAACTACCCGATTCTCCAGGAGAACGAACGTAAAATGTGCCTCTGCACTGGCATGGTCTACGATAAGCTCCAAGACCGTTTCAGCCAGCAAAGCATTGAAATCCTGCGTCAGGAAGGGTAGAAACATCGCGCCATCGAAAAAAGAACGTGTCATCCTGAGCGGAGCGAAGGATCCTTTCACGTTTCAACGGTATCGTAACAACAGCTTGGCCAAACGTGAAAGGATCCTTCGCTCCGCTCAGGATGACACGTTCTTTTAGCGCCATTTCTTACAGCCTCACTTCTCCCCAACACATGTCTAAAAAGAAGGTAGTTTTAGCGTATAGCGGCGGTCTGGATACCTCGTTCTGCGCGGTGTACCTGACCCGCGAACTGGGTCTGGAGGTGCACACGGTTATCGTCAACTCCGGCGGATTTTCCAAAGCAGAGCTAGCCGCCATTGAGGCTCGGGCCTACGAGCTGGGCTCCTCGAAGCATGAGGTGATTGATGTAACCCAGCGCTTCTATACCGACTGCCTGCGCTACCTGATTTTCGGCAACATCCTCAAAAACGACACTTACCCGCTGAGCGTGAGTGCTGAGCGCATGTTCCAGAGCCTGGCGCTGGCCGAATACGCCCGTGAGCACCAGGCCGACTTCATCGCCCACGGCAGCACCGGGGCCGGCAACGACCAGGTGCGCTTCGATGTGGCCTTCTCAGTGATTGCGCCCAATACCGAAATCATCACGCCCATCCGCGACCTGAAACTGTCGCGGCAGGCCGAAATCGACTTCCTCAACCAGCACGGCTTCGAAATGAGCTGGGAGAAGGCCAAATACTCCATTAACAAGGGCATCTGGGGCACTAGTGTGGGCGGCGTCGAAACGCTGACCTCGCACCAGGCTTTGCCCGAATCGGCCTACCCGACCCAGCTCAGCGCCACGGAGCCTACCCAGGTAAAAATCACCTTCGAAAAAGGTGAGCCGGTAGCCCTGAACGGCGAAACCATGGACCCGGTGGCCCTGATTCAGGCCCTCAACGAGCTGGCCGGCACCTACGCCATCGGCCGCGACACCCACGTGGGCGACACGATTCTGGGCATCAAGGGCCGCGTGGGTTTCGAAGCCCCGGCTCCGCTGCTACTGCTTAAAGCCCATCACCTGCTGGAAAAGCATACCTCCAGCCGCTGGCAGCTGCTGCACAAGGACTACGTGGCCAACTGGTACGGCACGCTGCTGCACGAGGCCCAGTACCTCGACCCGGTGATGCGCGACTTTGAGGCCTTCCTCACCTCGTCGCAGGAGCGGGTGTCGGGCACGGTGTTCGTGGCGTTACTGCCCTACCGGTTTGAGTTGCAGGGCGTAGAGTCGAAGTTCGACATGATGCAGTCGAAAGTGGCCACCTACGGCGAAGAAAACAACGCCTGGGACGGCCGCGACGCCCAGGGCTTCATCAAGATTTTCAGCAACCAGCTGAAGATTCATGCTTCTTTCAACGATGAAAATTAAGGCTGGCATCGTAGGCGGGGCCGGCTATACGGCCGGCGAGCTGCTGCGCATTCTGCTGCACCACGAGTTCGTAGAGCTGGGCGGCATCGTGAGCTCCTCGAACGCGGGCAACCCGGTGCACCAGGTACACGATGACCTGGTGGGCGAAACCGACCTGGTTTTTTCCTCCGAGTTGGCCGGCGACGAGGACGTGGTGTTTCTGTGCCTGGGCCACGGCAATTCCAAAGCGTGGCTGCTCAAAAATACGCTACCCGAAACCACGCACGTCATCGACCTGAGCAACGATTTCCGCCTCATGGCCGATGCCGAGTTCGGAGGCCGTGAGTTCGTATACGGCCTGCCGGAGCTGAACCGCAGCCGCATCCAGCAGGCCCAGAGCATTGCCAATCCGGGCTGCTTCGCCACGGCCATTCAGCTGGCGCTGCTGCCGCTGGCCCAGGCCGGCCGCCTCACCGACGACATCCACGTGTCGGCCATCACCGGCTCGACCGGTGCGGGCCAGGGCCTGTCGGAAACGGTGCATTTCTCGTGGCGCACTAATAACGTGTCCATCTACAAGCCCTTTACGCACCAGCACCTCGGCGAAATAGGGGAGAGCCTGGCGCAGCTGCAGCCGCAGTCCGGGGCGGAAATCTACTTCATCCCCTACCGCGGCAATTTCGCACGGGGCATTTTCGCCAGCGTCTACACGCCCTCGGATTTGACGCAGGACGAGGCGCGGGAGTTGTACCGGAATTTCTACGCCGACGCGCCATTCACCATGGTTTCAAACCAGGAAATTCATTTGAAGCAGGTGGTGAATACCAACAAATGCCTGCTGCACGTGCAGAAACAGGGTAAGCAATTATTAATTACCTCAGTAATTGATAATCTGGTAAAAGGCGCATCGGGCCAAGCGGTGCAGAATATGAACCTGCTATTTGGCCTGCCGGAGACGACGGGGCTGCTTTTTAAAGCTGTTAGCTTTTAGCTGTCAGCTCTGTTCTGACATTCATTCACTTGGTCTTCCTCAAGAAGCTAACAGCCATCAGCTAAAAGCTAACAGCTCAAAAAAAATGGACCTCTTCAACGTTTATCCCCTCGTCAACATCACGCCCGTGCGCGCGCTTGGCGCGAAGCTGTGGGACGACCAGGGCCAGGAATACCTGGATTTCTACGGCGGCCACGCCGTGATTTCCATCGGCCACAGCCACCCGCACTACGTGCAGCGCCTCACGGAGCAGCTGCAAAACATCGGCTTCTACTCCAACTCGGTACAGATTCCGATTCAGCGCGAGCTGGCCGAGAAGCTGGGCCGCGTGTCGGGCTACGAGGATTACGCGCTGTTTCTGTGCAACTCGGGGGCCGAGGCCAACGAGAATGCGCTGAAGCTGGCTTCGTTTCATACCGGCAAAAAGCGGGTGGTGGCGTTCAAAGGTGCATTTCACGGTCGCACCAGCGGCACGGTAGCGGCTACCGACAACCCGAAAATTGTGGCTCCCTTCAACGCGGGCCACGCCGTGAGCTTCGTGGAGTACGACTTGGACGCGGTGCTGGCCGTGCTGCACGGCGGCGACGTGTGCGCGGTTATCGTGGAGCCGATTCAGGGCGTGGGTGGTATCATCAGGCCTTCCGATGAGTTTCTGCAGCACCTAGCGCTGCTCTGCTGGGCCAACGACGTGCTGCTGATTGCCGATGAGGTGCAGAGCGGCTACGGACGTAGCGGCAAGTTTTTCGCCCACCAGCACGCCGGCATCCGGCCCGATATTATTTCCGTGGCCAAGGGCATGGGCAACGGCTTTCCCATCGGCGGCATCCTGATTGCGCCCCATCTGCAAGCCTCCTATGGCCTGCTAGGCACCACTTTCGGCGGCAACCACTTAGCCTGCGCCGCCGCCTTGGCCGTGCTCGAAGTCATCGAAGATGAAAACCTGCTGGCCCACGCCACCGAAATGGGCGACTACCTGCGCACGGAGCTGCTGGCCCACGCCGGCGCCGTCGAGATCCGGGGCCGGGGCCTGATGGTGGGCATCAAATACAACTTCCCCATCAAGGAAATCCGCGACAAGCTGCTCACCGAGCACCACATTTTCGTGGGCAACGCCTCCGACCCCACGGTGCTCCGGCTGCTGCCGCCGTTGAACATCACGCGGGCGGAGGTTGACCGGTTTTTGGGGGCGCTGGTTGCGCTTACGGCCTGACGTTGCGCCTCACCCCTAGCCCCTCTCCGAAAAGGAGAGGGGGACTAGCTTCTAGTTTTTAGCCGTAGTTTTTCACACCTGTACCGCCGTGGCTCCCCTCTCCTTTTCGGAGAGGGGCCGGGGGTGAGGCGCAACGCCACAACGATATGGAACCCGCCGCCGAATCCTACCTGCCTCAAGACCACATCTTCACCGCCGACCAAAAGCAGTACGCCCGGCTAGACCTGAAAGAACGCGCCCGAGGCATGCGCAAAGAGCCCACCCCCGCCGAAGCAAAATTGTGGCAACTCCTACGCGGCAACCAATTCGGCGTGAAATTCCGCCGCCAGCACAGCATCGACCGTTACATCGCCGATTTCGTCTGTCTCACCCACAAACTAATCGTAGAACTAGACGGAGCCGGCCACCTCGAACCCAACCAAGCCGACTACGACAACGGCCGCACCGCCTACCTCACCGAACTAGGCTACCGCATCCTCCGCTTCTCCAACGAGCAAGCCCTCAATCTCCCCCGCCGCGTCCTAGCCACCATCAAAGCCAACCTCTAACCCCCAAACCCCACCCCAATAGAATACTCCCCCCTCTCCTTTTCGGAGAGGGGGCCGGGGGGTGAGGCGCAACGTCCGCACCATGCCACAAGTAACCCTAACCCTCTCCGACGGCACCGAAATCCAGGGCGAATCCTTCGGGGCCTTCACCTCCGCCGCCGGCGAAGTCGTGTTCAGCACGGCCATGACCGGCTACCCCGAAAACCTCACCGACCCGTCCTTCGCCGGCCAGATTCTGGTGCTTACCACCCCCATGGTGGGCAACTATGGCGTGCCCGGCGAAGAGCTGTACGAGTCGATTTCGACCATTTTCGAGTCCGACAAAATCCACATTGCCGGGCTCGTGGTGAACTACTACTCCGAGGAGCACAGCCACTGGAACGCCGCCAAAAGCCTCGGCGACTGGCTGAAGGAGTACAATATCCCCGGCATCTGCGGCGTCGATACCCGGATGCTCACCAAGAAGCTGCGCGAGAAGGGCGCCATGCTAGGCAAAATCGTGGCCGACACCGACGTGCCCTTCCACGACCCCAACCTCGACAACCTGGTGGCACAGGTGAGCCAGCCCGGCGTGGAACACTTCGGCAGTGGCCAGCACAAAATCGTGCTCGTGGACTGCGGCACCAAAACCAACATCATCCGCTGCTTCCTGGAGCGCGACGTGGAGCTGATTCGCGTGCCTTGGGACTACGATTTCACGACCCTCGACTACGACGGCCTGTTCCTGAGCAACGGACCCGGCGACCCCAAAATGTGCGAGGCCACCATCCGGCACCTGCAAAAGGCCCTGGCTCAGGACAAGCCCATTTTCGGCATCTGCCTGGGCAGCCAGCTCATGGGCCTGGCGGCGGGCGGCGACACCTTCAAGCTCAAATACGGCCACCGCAGCCACAACCAGCCCGTGAAGCTCACCGGCACCCAGCGCTGCTACATCACCAGCCAGAACCACGGTTTCGCGGTGGACACCGCCACGCTCCCCACCGAGTGGCAAATGCTGTTCGAGAACCTGAACGACGGCACCTGCGAAGGCATCAGGCACACGTCCAAGCCGTTCTTCTCCACCCAGTTTCACCCCGAAGCCGCCGGCGGGCCACAGGATACGGAGTTTCTATTTGATGACTTTTTGAAAGCGGTGGTGGCGTATAAGGCAAACCATTAATGCCAGCTACATTTGCACCTGTTCGTGAAGTCTGTCAAACAAAATTGTCATTCCGGCTAGCCCGTCTACTGTATGCTGGCTAGAACAACCATCTATTCTAATACTCACAAGCCCATGAGCGCATTCTTTTACCGTATTGGATTAGACGGGTACGTATATCCTGGAAATGAGAGAATACCTATTAAAACCTTGTACTTTATAGAAACCGCACTTATCCCAGAGAAAACTACTCCCAATGGCTGGCAGTATTACACATCTTTTGTGCAAAATAATGACAGGCAACGAGTGGCAGACAACGTTTTGGATTGGAACGGAATTCGTTGTCGCATTGAAGAGCGTGACGGTTGGGCATCAGACACGGAGAAGTCAGAGTTTGGTGTGGACGGAATTGTACTTAGAGCTTTTATTTCCGATTCAAAAGGCATAGAGAAAAAATTTCTATTTGAAAATAATTCTCATGATGGTCAAGCTTGGATGTTGCTAATGGCATACATCAGAGATTTATTCTTGGCTAAAAATCACAAAACTGTTGCATTAATGCGAAATTTGCGCTTGAAATAACTTTTTCACACATTCAGATGTCAGACATACTAGACTTGTCAAAGTCCGTTGAGCAACTCATACGAGGCAACGACTCCGATGCCCCACAATTTGTTGACATTTTCATTGATGCTATCAATGGAAATGCGAATGAGGTCAGAGCATTACCTGACCCTGGTCGGATTGGTGTTACGCTTTACATGGCCGTTTCAAAAGGCTTGGTAAAAGACCCCGATGTCAGATTCACCATACTGGTCTTGGTTTTTTGGAGCCTTTGGAAATCGAGAAGACATAATCCAGATAATTATGAGGTACGCGTTTCGTTAAACGCATTATTGTTTGCTCATTCAAGCATGATTGAAGCCTTTTACGCCAAAGGTCAAGAATCACTTGCGCTTGACGATTCGACAAAGGCAGAAAAGCGCCAGATTTTACATGCGTTACTTGAAGAAAGCGTATTGGATGAATCACCTGACTACAATTCGTATGGTGACGTAGCATTTTCTTATTTGGACCCGCGCATATTACGGGCATAATTCTGATTGAAAATTTAATTCGCCTCATACTTTATGCTTATTCTAATTAGATAAGCATAAAGTATGAGGCGAACTATTAATGTGCGTTTTTTTTAATCAATTCCTTTTGAAAGAAGGGCCAAAAGCAATCAATGAACAAACCCAACAAAGTACTCATCCTCGGTTCCGGCGCGCTGAAAATTGGCGAGGCCGGGGAGTTCGATTATTCCGGCTCGCAGGCCCTCAAGGCGCTGAAGGAGGAAGGCATCCGCACCATCCTCATCAACCCCAACATTGCCACCGTGCAGACCTCCGACGGCATGGCCGACGACGTGTATTTCCTGCCCGTGACGCCCTACTTCGTGGAGGAAGTCATCAAAAAGGAGCAGCCCGACGGCATTCTGGTGGCCTTTGGCGGCCAGACGGCCCTGAACTGCGCTGTGGCTCTGTACCGGGCCGGCGTGTTTGAAAAGTATAACGTGCAGGTGCTGGGCACGCCCGTGCAGAGCATCATCGACACCGAGGACCGGGAGATTTTCAAGGTCAAGCTCGACCAGATTGGCGTGCTCTCGGCCCGCAGCGTAGCCTGCACCAGCATGGCCGAAGCCCTGGCCGCCGGCGAAACCATCGGCTTCCCCATCATTGTCCGGGCCGCGTTTGCGCTGGGTGGGCTAGGCAGCGGCTTCGCCAATAACATGGACGAATTGCAGGCCCTGGCCCGGCAGGCCTTCACGACTTCAGACCAGATTCTGGTGGAAGAATCCTTGAAGGGCTGGAAGGAAGTGGAGTACGAAGTGGTGCGCGACCAGTTTGATAACTGCATCACGGTCTGCAACATGGAGAACTTCGACCCCATCGGCATCCACACCGGCGAGAGCATCGTGGTGGCCCCGTCGCAGACGCTCAGCAACCGCGAGTACCACAAGCTGCGCAGCATCGGCATCCAGACCATCCGGCACCTGGGCATCGTGGGCGAGTGCAACATTCAGTACGCCCTCGACCCGGTTTCGGAGGATTACCGGGTGATTGAGGTGAATGCCCGCCTCTCGCGCTCATCGGCGCTGGCCTCGAAAGCCACGGGCTACCCACTGGCCTTCGTGGCCGCCAAGCTGAGCCTGGGCTACTCGCTGGCCGAGCTGAAAAACAGCGTCACGCAAACCACCTCCGCCTTTTTCGAGCCCGCCCTCGACTACGTGGTGGTGAAGCTGCCGCGCTGGGACCTGGGCAAATTCTCGGGCGTGAACCGGAACATTGGCAGCGCCATGAAGAGCGTGGGCGAGGTGATGGCCATTGGCAAAACGTTCGAGGAAGCCATCCAAAAGGGCCTGCGCATGCTCGATACCGGCAAGCGCGGCTTCGTAGCCAACCGGCCCGAAAACGTGGACCAAGACACCATCGACCAGCTCCTGAGCGAGCCGAACGAGGAGCGCATCTTCGCCATCAACAACGCCTTTGAGGCCGGCTACTCGCTGGAGCAGGTGCACCAGCTCACGCGCATCGACCACTGGTTTTTGCAGCGCCTGTTCAATATTTTTGAGCTGGGCCAGCAGCTGGCCGCCGGCCGCGCCAACGGCCTCGATGGCTTGGAAACCAAGCTGTTGCGCGAAGTCAAGAAAGCCGGATTCTCAGACCAGCAGATTGCCGTGCAGCTGCTGGGCGAAGGCGACGTGAAGGCCGACGAGCTGCGCGTGCGCGCCCGCCGCAAGGCCCTGGGCGTGCTGCCCGTGGTGAAGCAGATTGACACGCTGGCCGCCGAGTTTCCGGCCAAAACCAACTACCTCTACACCACCTACCACGGCACCGAAAACGACCTGGACCGCGAAACCGCGAAGTCCATCGTGGTGCTGGGCTCGGGCGTGTACCGCATCGGCTCGTCGGTCGAGTTCGACTGGTGCGGCGTGCAGGCCGTGCAAACGGCCGCCGAGGAGGGCTACAAAACCATCCTCATCAACTACAACCCCGAAACCGTTTCGACCGACTACGACGTGAGCGACCGGCTCTACTTCGAGGAGCTGAGCTTCGAGCGGGTGATGGACATTCTGGATTTCGAGCAGCCCGGCGGCGTGATTCTGAGCACCGGCGGCCAGATTCCCAACAACTTAGCCATGCGCCTCGAAGAAGCCCACGCGCCCATTCTGGGCACCACGGCGGCGCACATCGACGAGGCCGAGAACCGCCACAAGTTCAGCCGCATCATGGACGAGCTGGGCATTGCCCAGCCCCGCTGGAAGGAGCTGACCTCGCTGGAAACCATGCACGGGTTCGTGCGGGAAGTGGGCTACCCGGTGCTCATCCGGCCGAGCTACGTGCTGTCGGGCGCGGCCATGAACGTGGTTTCCAACGCCTTCGAGCTGGAAGAATTCCTGAAAGCGGCCAAGGAAGTCAGCGCCGAATACCCGGTGGTGGTGTCTGAATTCATGCAGGAAGCCAAGGAAATTGAGCTGGACGCGGTGGCCGATAAGGGCGAAATTGTGAGCTACGCCATTTCCGAGCACGTCGAGTTTGCCGGCGTGCACTCCGGCGACGCCACCATGTACTACCCGCCCCAGCGGGTGTACGTGGGCACCATCCGCAAGCTCAAAATCATTGCCGAAAAGGTGGCCCGCCGCTACGAAATCAGCGGTCCGTTCAACATTCAGTTCCTGGAAAAAAACGGGGCCATCAGCGTGATTGAGTGCAACCTGCGCGCCTCGCGCAGCTACCCCTTCGTGTCGAAAATCTCGGGCAACAACCTCATCAAAAAGGCCACCCAGGTGCTGCTGGGCAAGGAAGTAACGCGCGACGAGAGCGAGCGAATCTACGACCTGCCCTTCGTGGGCGTGAAGGCCCCGCAGTTCTCCTTCACCCGCCTGCCCGGCGCCGACCCGGTGCTGCGCGTCGACATGGTGAGCACCGGCGAAGTCGGCTGCCTGGGCGACACCGCCGAGGAAGCCCTCCTAAAATCGATGCTGAGCGTGGGCTACAAAATCCCCGCGAAAACGGTGCTCATTTCCGGCGGCCCCATCCAATCGAAAGTGGCGCTGCTCTCCGCCACCGGGCTGCTGGTGAAGCGCGGCTACCAGCTGTACGCCACGCAGGGCACGCACCACTTTTTCGCCGAAAACAGCATCCCCAGCTCGTTGCTTTACTGGCCCGACGACGCGCAGGAGCCCAACGTGCTGACGTATCTGAAGGAAAAGAAAATCGACCTGGTCATCAACATCCCCAAAAACCTGTCGAAAGGCGAGCTGGACAACGACTACCGAATCCGCCGCACGGCCGTGGATTCCGGCATCGGGTTGCTGACGAATGCGCGGCTGGCCAAGGCGTTCATCCGCGCCTTCTGCACGTTGGAGATGGAGGACTTGAAGATTAAGAGCTGGAACGAGTATCGGGCGATGTAGAGACGTATAGTTGCGTCTCAATTTTTGAACTTACCGGACCGTTGGAAACTATTGCTTCGGGACTATCTACTTGTAAAAGACGTGTCATGAAAACAAGCGCCTTCAAGCTTCTACTGTTTTTGTGTGCTGGCGTTATATCATGTAGTTCTGACAATGATGCTCTGCAAGAATCCTTTGTCAACCCCCATATAACGAAGTATGTGAAAGGTTACATAAAGGCGACGCAGTTGGAGTACACACCTGGGATAAGTGATTCACTTGAGTTTATCACAGTCTCGATTGAGGATTCATTGGTTTCGATTGCCAGTGCTGAACCCGATTTTGAAAGAACAAAAATGGTAGGCGCGGAGCGCATAGACGGCATTCCAATCTACTTTATAGGGACACCAAATCCACAGTTGTACAAACCGGGCAAGCAAACACTTAAAATTCCATTGCAGCCCAAGCAAGTTCAACGAGCGGGCGCACCGCCACCACCGCCACCGCCCGGTTTCAACTTTGAACTTTGGCAATTGGTCTTTCGGGATGGTGAGTTGATAAGTTACTCTCCTAAAGACCGTATTGATAAATATACCCGATGAGCAGTCTTCCAATAGGGAGTAATGCCTCATACTACACTAGCCATGAAAAACTTCACCTCCTTCGCCGATGCGGGCGACTACAAAGCCCTGTTGCAGCAGGCCCTCGAAATCAAAGCCAACCCGTTTGGCTATCAGGAAGTCGGGCGCAACAAAACCGTCGGGCTCATCTTCTTCAACCCCAGCTTGCGCACCCGGCTTAGCTCGGTGAAGGCGGCCTACAACCTCGGGGCCCAGGTGTGGGTGCTGAATGCCGGCACCGACTCGTGGACGCTGGAAACGGCCGATGGTGCCGTGATGGACGGCTCGACCCAGGAGCACATCAAGGAGGCCATTGCCGTAATGAGCCAGTACTGCGATGTGCTGGGCGTGCGCACCTTCCCCACGCTGACGGACCGGGAGGCCGATTACGGCGAAGTCTTCTTCAACAAGATTCTCAGCTACGCCACGGTGCCCGTCATCAGCCTCGAAAGTGCCACGCTGCACCCGCTGCAAAGCTTCACCGACCTGCTGACGGTGGCCGAAACCAAGCGCACCGAGCGCGTGAAAGTGGTGCTCACCTGGGCCCCGCACGTGCGCGCGCTGCCCCAATGCGTGCCCAACTCGTTCTGCGACTGGTTCTCGGCCATCGACTGGGTGGACCTAGTCATCACCCACCCCGAAGGCTACGAGCTGGACCCACGCTTCACCCGCGGGGCCCGCATCGAATACGACCAGCACAAGGCCTTAGCCGGTGCCGACTTCGTGCAGGCCAAAAACTGGAGCAGCTATTACGACTACGGCCAGGTGCTGAGCACCGACCCCGACTGGATGCTGACGCCCGCCCACATGGCCCTCACCAACGACGCCAAATTTCTGCACTGCCTGCCCGTACGCCGCAACGTGGAGGTGTCGGATGCCGTGCTCGATTCGCCTAACTCGCTCATCATCCAGGAAGCCGGCAACCGTACGTTTGCTATGCAAACCGTGCTGCACGAGCTGCTGAAGTAATTCAGTATCCAGTTGGCATCAGGAGTCCCAGGGCTGAAGCCCTGGGCTAGTCAGCGGTTCGGTTCGTGCGCTAAATAGCCCAGGGCTTCAGCCCTGGGACTCCTGCTCACAACGCCAACCCCAGCTGCTGGCCTACCAAGTCCTCCTGGCTTTCGAGGTTCGAGAGCGTGAGGCCCAGCAGGCGCACGCCCTGGGGCACGGGCAGTTGGGCCAGGAGCAGTTCCCGGGCGAGGCGCTCGGCCTGGTCGCGGTGCTGGAGAGGGGCAAAGAGAGTGCGGCTGCGCGTGATTTGCTGGAAGTCGGTGAACTTGATTTTGAGCGTGAGCGTGCGGCCGCGCACGCCCAGGCGCTCGGCGTGGCCCCAGGTGGTGTCGAGGCAGGGGAGGAGGCGGACCCAGAGGTCGTCGTAGGCCGTCAGGTCGTGCTCAAAGGTGGTTTCGGAGCCGATGGACTTGCGGATACGGTCGGGGCGGACGGGGCGCGGGTCCTGGGCGCGGGCGATGAGGTAGTAGTGCCCGCCGGCCTTGCCGAAATGCTGGCGCAAAAAGGCTTCCGACTGCTGCCGTAAATCGAGGCCCGAGAAGATGCCGAGCTGGTTGAGCCGGGCCGCCGTGGCCGGGCCGATGCCGTGAAACTCGCCCACCCGTAGCTTTTCTACGAACGCCAGCCCCTGCTCGGGCCGGATGACGAACTGGCCGTTGGGCTTGCGGTAATCGGAGGCCAGCTTGGCCAGAAACTTATTGTAGCTGATGCCCGCCGAGGCCGTGAGCTGGGTTTGGCGCAGGATGTCGGCCCGGATTTGCCGGGCCACTTCGCTGGCCAGGGGCAGGCCCTTGAGGTTCTCCGTCACATCGAGGTAGGCCTCATCCAAAGAAAGCGGCTCGATCAGGGGCGTGTACTCGGCGAAAATGGCCCGGATCTGCCGCGACACGTCCTTGTACACCTCAAAACGCGGCTTCACGAACACCAGCTCGGGGCATTTGCGCAAAGCTGTAGCCGAGGGCATGGCCGAGCGCACCCCGAACCGGCGGGCTTCGTAGCTGGCCGCCGCCACCACGCCCCGGGCCCGGGAGCCACCCACCGCCACGGGCCGCCCGCGCAGCTCCGGGTGGTCGCGCTGCTCCACGGAGGCGTAGAACGCATCCATATCCAGGTGAATGATTTTGCGGTTGTCGGCGGATTCCACGCCCAAATTTCGGTAAGTCGGGGCGGAAAACCAGCGGTGGGTTTTGGCGAAACCAACCGGCCGCGTCAGTCGGCGGCTGGCCGGCCGGGTTGGGCTCTGCCCGGGCGGCCGTATCTTTGGGTTCTGCCCGCCGCCATGAACTACGCCGACTTCAAACAGCTGCACATGTACCGCCAGACGGAGCACCTGCGCCAGCACGGCCGGCTGCTGGCCGAGCGGCGGGAGGACAGCTTCCGCCTGCGCCTGTTCGCGGTAAGTGACTTCTACGCCGAGGAATGGTGCGCCTACGACAGTGAGCACATCCTGTTCATCCACCTGTTCCAGCACCAAAGCGGCCTGCGCGACTACCTGGACGCCATCCGCCTGCCCAAGGGTCTGTAACCTTCCGGCCGGGCCAGAGCGCGTCTCCGGGCGACGGATATGGCGTATTTTCTATATTGGGGCATGAAATCCCCGCGTGTGCTGCCGCTGCTGCTGGCCCTGGTCAAATTTGTTTCCGGCTACCTGCTCTCCAGCCCGGCCTACGAGCTGCACCGCGACGAATACCTCTACCTCAACTACGGCCGCCACTTAGCCTGGGGCTACCTGGAAGTGCCCCCGCTCACGGCCCTGCAAAGCTGGGTGACCCTGGCTTTGGGCGGCGACTGGTTCTGGGTGAAGTTCTGGCCCTTGCTCTGGGGCAGCCTTACGGTGTACGTAGTGGGGCGGGCGGTGCAGCGGCTGGGCGGCGGCCCCTGGGCGGTGGCGCTGGCGGGGCTGAGCTACCTGCTGGGGGCCTACGCCCGGCTCAACTTCCTGTTTCAGCCCAATTCCTTCGAGGTGCTGGCCTTCACGGTGGTCTGCTACTGGCTGATTTGCTACCAGCAGCAGCCCGCGCCGCGCTGGCTCTACGCCATCGGGGCCGTGCTGGGGCTGGCCCTGCTCAACAAGTATTCGGCCCTGTTTTTTATTCTGGCTTTGGTGGGGGCACTGCTGCTCACCCAGCGGCGCATACTGGCTACGCGCGCCTTCTGGGGCGGCGCGGCGCTGGCCCTGCTGCTGTGGCTGCCCAACCTGGCCTGGCAAATCAGCCACGGCCTGCCGGTGCGCCACCACATGGCCCTGCTCCACGATACCCAGCTGGTCAACGTGTCGGTGGGCGGGTTCTGGCAAAGCCAGCTGGTGATGAACCTGCCCAGCCTGTGGGTGTGGGTAGCCGGGCTGGTGGCCTTACTGCGGAGTCCCTACCGGGTGGTGGGACTGGTGTACGCCGGGGGGCTGCTGCTGCTCACCCTGCTGCACGGCAAGGACTACTACGCCCTCGGCTACTACCCGATTCTGCTGGCCGCCGGGGCCGCCTGGTGGGAGCAGTGGCTGCAAGCGCGGCCCCGCCTGGGCCGGGTTATGCGGCCGGCGCTGCTGTTGCTGCCCGTGCTGCTGAGCCTGCGCGTGCTGCCGCTGCTGTTCACCCTGGAGCCGCCCGCCCGCATGCTGGCCCTCGGGGCCCGTTTCGAGAAGCTGGGTGTGCTGCGCTGGGAAGACGGCCGCAACCACCCCCTGCCCCAGGACTACGCCGATATGCTGGGCTGGCGCGAGCTGGCCGATAAAACCTGGACCGCCTATCAGGGCCTGCCCGCCGCCGCCCGGGGCCGCACCCTCATCCTGACGGCCAACTACGGCCAGGCCGGGGCCATCAACTACTACAACCGCCACCGCGCCCTGCCCCCGGCCAACAGCTTCAACGGCAGCTACCTGTTCTGGCAGCCGGTGGCCCCGGCGCAGGGCTGGCAGTACATTCTGCTGATTGATGACGAGCCCGATGCCGACCTGGCCCATCATTTCCAGTCGTTGCGACGGGTGGGGGAGGTGCGCAACGCCTACGCCCGCGAGCGGGGCACGGTCATCCTGCTCGGCATCCACCCCGATGTGATTCTGCGCAACTACGCCCGGCAGGAACACCAGCGCCAGCTCGCCGAGTGGGGCCAGTTCTGAACGGGTAGCGGATAAGGCCGTCATTGCGAGCGGGGCCGAGGAATCTCGCGTGCTGACGTTGAGTTACTAGGGCAACGTCAGCACGCGAGATTCCTCGGCTCCGCTCGCAATGACGGCCTTTCTTTATCCAATCAAACCAGCCAGACAGCCCAAGCCACTACTCACTTCCCGGGCGCTCTACGTCCACGATTTCATCTTTTTCCAGCATGATTTCCAGGTCGTAGCGGGTGAGTTCGAGCGCGTCGGGGGCGAAATTCTCGGGCCGGTTAAGCTCGCTGACTTTGGTCTGGTTGTCGATTTCGTAGTTGTTGGCCAGCAGCTTCACGGCGTTGCCGGCCACGTCCTGCACTTTCCAGAGCGAGTAGTGGCCGTTGCTGGTCCGCACGTGGTAGAGGTCGCCCCGGTGGGGCAGGGTGATGAACGATTGGTTGGCACGCTCGTCGTTGCTGTTGGCCACCAGCGCCCAGCCCAGGCCCACCACGGCCAGCAGCAGGCCCGCGAAATGCCACCACGGGGCGCGGCTTCGCTGCTTAAGCTCCCGCAGCGACTGCCGCAGCTGCGGGGCCATTTCCTTGGCCCCCACCACTTGCCCGCACTGCCTGCACTCCGAAGCCCCCGTTTTGCCGATCGGCAGTAGCGGCACCCAATACAGGTGGGCATAGCGCCCGAACACGCTCATGCGCAGGCTGTCGGCGGCGGCGCAGGCCGGGCAAGACCCCTCTACGGGTTCCGTGAGCAGGTGAGATGTCTGATAGCCGTAGATAAGCATGCTATAGGCAGGGAAGTCGGCGGCCCGGCCACCGCGATGAATAGGAAATAGCTAGAAAGAGGTGCTAGTTAGCTTTTTCACCGCAAAAGTCGGTCAAAGCACCCGGGGCCGCTGGTGCGGCCGGCTTTATACGAATTGCTCCAGCTCCTGCAACAGCGTTTCGATGCGGCTGGCGTGGGCATCGAGGCGCTCCAGGCCGGCGCGCGACTCTTCCAGCTGGCCCCGCTGGTACTGGCGCACCAGGTCCTGGCCGGTCATGAGCATCTTTTGCAGCTCCAGCTCCAGGCGCTGGAAGTGGGGCGTGGTACCGTACTGGGGCTTGATAACGGCGTACAGCCATTCGCCCAGCGGGTTTTCCCGGATAGCGAACAGGCTGGGGTCGGGCTCGCGCACCCCGTACAGCACGGAGCGCAGCCGCGACTTAAACAGCACCTGCTTGATGCGGGCCTGCTGGAAATCGAGGTTGGTCAGCTCCATGAGGGGGGGGGCGAAAACCGGGTGCCGCGTACGGACCCTGAACAGTAGAGCCTACGCATCGGAACCGGGGTGTTCGAGGGCCCGTCGGGCGTTCACCAGCTCAGTTACATCGTAGGAAAAGTGCGAAATGCCCACGATCCGGCCCTTTTCGCGCAGGGGCTGGTAGGTCACGTTGAAGAACCGCTCCTCGCTTGCGCCGCTTACCGGATCGGTGGCGACAAAAGGCACTTCGGTGCCGTGGAATGGCTCGCCGGTCTGGTAGACGTGGTCGAGCAGGGCAATGAAGCCTTGGCTTTCGGCCTCCGGAATCACCTCCTTCACGGTGCGGCCCAGCAGCTCGCGACCCGGAAACAGCTGCTGGTAGAGCGGGTTGACGAACTCGTGGCGGTACTCGGGGCCGCGGGCAATGGAGATGATGGCCGGGGCCTCCATGAACAGGTTGTAGAGCGTTTCGCGCTGGCGCTGGGCTTCGGCCTGGGCCTGGTAGGCCTGGTCGGAGAGGGCGGCCTGCTGCTCGTTGGCTTCGAGCAGCTCCTGCACCAGTAGTTTCTGGTCGTGGATGTCGGTGCCGGCACCCACCCACATCGTGAGCTGGCCGCGCTCGTCGTGGCGGGGCAGGCCGCGCATCAGCAGCCAGCGGTAGTGGCCGTCGTGGCGGCGCAGGCGGTATTCGATCTGAAACGGCTGGCCGGCGGCAATGGCTTCTTCCCACCGCCCCACCACCCGCTCCCGGTCGTCGGGGTGAACGGCCTGCTGCCAGCCTTTGTTGAGGCTCTGCTCCACCGGGCGGCCCGTAAACTCGAGCCAGCGGGGGTTGAAGTAGTCGCGTACCCCATCGGGCCGGGCGGTCCAGACCAGAATCGGCAACGATTCGAGCAGAAAGCGCATCCGGTTCTGGGTTTCGTTGAGGGCCTGCTGGGCTTCGGCGGCCCGCAGTGCCGCCTGATGGCGCTCGGTTACGTTGCGGGTGCGTTGCAGAATGAAGGCCAACTGGCCGGCCTCATTGAGAACCGGGAAGTGCGTGGCCTCCCAGTACATTTCCTCCAGTCCGCCGCCCTGCCCGGCCGGCCGCGCCAGATCGTAGCGGATCAGGGGCATGGTGTGGGGCTCCCGGTGCCGCCGCACATGCGCGTGCGACTCCCGTACAATACGGGCCGATTCTTCGTCGGCGGCCGGGTAGGCCTCGAAGAAGGGCTTGCCCACGGCCTCCGCCCGGGGCTTCATCGATGCGGCCACGTGGCTGTCGGTATTGTCCACGATGGTGGCCTCGGCATCGGGCGCAATCAGCAGGAAGTTATCGGGCAGCGACCGGAACAGCTGGTGGTAATCGACCGGAAAAGCAGCGGAAGGCATAGGGCGGGGCGGATGAGGCAGGGCGGGAGAGCAGCGCGCCGGGCCGGCGCATACCCGGGGGCTGGCGAATATACACCCGGCCGGGCGCTTTCCTAAGCTTCGGGGGCGAATCCGGCAAAGAGTCCAACTGGTTCAGGCCCGCACCATATGCAGGTGCGCAATATCGTCTTCGAGGTAGCCTTCGCCCACTTGTTGGAAACCGAAGCTTTCGTAGAAAGTCTGCAAATACAGCTGGGCCCCGATCTGGATGGGCTGGGGGCCAAACAGCCGCCCGATGGCGGCCAGCGACTCCCGCATCAGCTCGCGGCCCAGGCCGGTGCGCCGGTGCCGGGGGCTGCTCACCACCCGCCCGATGCTGGCTTCGGGGTAGGCCCCGCCGGGGCCGAACAGGCGGGCGTAGGCGGCCAGCGCGCCGCCGGGCGCGTGGCCCAGCAGGTGCCAGGCGGCCTGGTCGAGCCCGTCGATATCCTGAAAGGGGCAGGTTTGCTCCACCACGAATACTTCGGAGCGCAGCTGAAGCAGGGCGTAGAGCTCGGCGGTGGTCAGCTCGGCAAAAGGCTTGAGGGTCCAGGTCAGGGGCATGGGGCAAAGGTAACAGGGGCGGCGCGTCTATTTACCCCCAGTGCTGGAGTACTGGAAACCAATTTTCAAGGCTAGGGCGCAACCTGGGCTTATTGACAGCGGCGAACGGGGCTGCCCGCTGCCGCCGGGTATCTATCTATTTTTTTGGATATTCGCGGCAAGCCTACCGGCAGCTGGGGGAGACATACTTCTAACCCGCTCGCTCCGCCCGGCAAATCAGGGGTTGTATGGCATTCAGGGGCCGTTTTGTAGGAGTCTGCGCGGGGTTGCTGCTGGCCGCCGCCGCCGCCGCCGTGGGCCAGGTGGCTCCCCACCGCTCTTCCGTCGACAGCCTCCAGCTGCTGCTCGCCCAGGCCCGCACCGACAGCAGCCGGGTGGAGTTGCTCTACCGCCTCAGCGACCAGTTCTGGGCCTCCGATACTGATTCGGCCGCCGTGTATGCCCGCCGCAGCCTGGCCCTGGCCCGGCGCACCGGCAACCGCCGGGGCGAGGGCGCGGCCCTCAACCGCCTGGGCGCCGCCCTGCGCGAGAGCAACCTGGCCGAAGCCCTGCGCCTGTTTCAGCACTCGTTGCGCATCGGCCAGCAGCTGCGCGATACCAGCCTGCAAGCCCAGAACCTGCGCAGCATCGGCATCATCTACGTGTACCTGCGCGACCGGCAGGTGGGCCTGGCCTACTACTTCCAGGCCCTGCGCCTCGACCGGCTGCTGCACGATGAGCGCCGGGAAGTGGTCGAGCTCAGCAACATCGGGCTGGCCTACGACCTCTACAACCAGCTCGACTCGGCCGCCTACTACCAGCAGCAGGCCTACGCGCTGGCCCAACGGCTGCCTTCGTCGACCAACTACATTTTGTACGGGCTGGGCAACGTGGCCCGCAAGCGCGGGCAGGTGCCGCTGGCCCGCACTTACTACCGGCGCAGCCTGGCCGAATCGGCGCGGCGCGGGCATCTGCGCAGCCTCAACTTCTCCTACCTGGGCCTGGCCGCCCTGCACCAGCAACTCGGCCAGCCCGATTCGGTGATTTACTACGCCCGCCTGGGCGTGCGGGCGGCGCAGGCCAACGGCTTTCTGCGGGGCGTGCTCAACGGCAGCGTGCTGCTCACCCGGGAATTCGCCCGGCGGGGCCGCCCCGACAGTGCCTTTTACTACCAAACCCTGCTGGTGGCCATGAAGGACACGCTGTTTGGGCAGGAGAAGGTGATGCGCCTGCAAAGTGTGAACTACGAGGCCCGGCAGCTGGCCCAGCTGGCGGCCGCCACCGAGCGGGAACTCACCAGCCGCTACCAGACCTACGGGCTGCTGGCCGGCGTGGGCGGGCTGCTGCTGGTGCTGGCCCTGCTCGTGCGCCACGACCGCCAGCAGCAGCGCGCCAACGCGGCCCTGCAAGCCTCGCTGGCCGAGCTCCGGGAAGCCCAGCTCATGCTGGTGCAGCGCGAAAAAATGGCCTTCCTGGGCGAGATGACGGCCGGCGTGGCCCACGAGCTCCAGAACCCGCTGGGCTTCGTGAAGCAGTTTGCGGCCGTGAGCGCCAACCTGGTCGACGAAATCAGCGGAGCCCAGCGCCTGGCCCGCGACGAGCACCTGGCGCACGACATCTATGAGGGGCTGAAGGAGAACCTGCGCGAAATCAGCCAGCACGGGCAGCGGGCCACGGCCATCATCAAGGGCATGCTCGAACACGCCCGCACCGGCCAGTTGCCCCGCACGCCCACCGACCTCAACGCGCTGGCCCGCCACAACCTGCACCTGGCCGCCGAAGGCCTGCGCCACCAGTTTCCGGAGTTCGCGGCCACCCTGCGCCCGGCCCTGGCCCCCGAGTTGCCCGAGCTGCCCGTGGTGGCCGCCGACCTGGGCCGGGTGCTGCTCAACCTCTGCGCCAACGCCCTCTACGCCGTGCACCAGCGCCAGCGCACGGCCCCCGCCGGCTACGTGCCCACCGTGGAAATCGGGAGCCGGCCGCTACCCGGCGGTGGGGCCGAACTGTGGGTGCAGGACAACGGCGCGGGCATTCCGGCGGCCGTGCAGGCCCGCGTCTTCGAGCCCTTCTTCACCACCAAACCCCCCGGCGAAGGCACCGGCCTGGGCCTCTCGCTCTCCCACGACATTGTGGTGAACGGTCACCAGGGCACGCTGCGCGTGGAATCGGAGGAAGGCGCGGGCACCCGCTTCGTGCTCACGCTGCCGGCCTGAGCAACCGGCCGAAGCCAGGTCGGCCCCAAACGCGCCCGAACAGCTGCCACAAAGCAGGGGAGGCAACCAGGTGGGACCAGGCGCGGGCCACCGCGCCCGGGTTGGAGAGAAACCGCAAAAAAAATGCGCATACCCTCCGGCGCTGGAGAGAAACCGCGAAAAAATTGTGCGTACCCTCCAGGGTTGGAGAGAAACCGCGAAAAAACTGCGCATACTCTCCACCGTCGGCCGGCGGCTGGGGGAAGTGCGCCGCGACGGGTGCCGCCGAACGTGCGCCGCCACTTCCCGGCAACCCGCCAGGAGGTGGGAAATGGTCATCGGACCGGCTTTTTCGTTTGGCCAACAACTGCCCTGGCATGGAGGGCCGACCGACCACCCGCGCCAAACCGCTAAAACCAATTTATGTCATCGAAATATTTTGCCACGTGGGGGATTGGGGTGGCGGTCGTTGGGCTGGGGCTACTGGCGTGGAAGCAGGCGGCGGAAAGTGCGTCGGCGCAATTTGTGACCTATGCGGCCGACCCGCGCCGCCAGCACCTGCGCCTGTACTACCAGGACGATACCGGGGCGCGGCTGGGCAGCCTGGGCCAGCTGCGCGATTGGCTGGCGGGGCGGGGCCGCCGGCTGGTGTTTGCCTGCAACGGCGGCATGTACCGCCCCGACCACCGGCCCGTGGGCCTGTTTGTGGCCAACGGCCGGACGCTTGCGCCCCTGGATACCGGGCGGGGCGCGGGCAACTTCTACCTGCCGCCCAACGGCGTGTTCTACCTCACGGCCGCCCGCCGCGCCGGCATCAGTACCACCGCCGCGTTTGCTGGGGTAGGGCCGGTGCAGTTCGCCACCCAATCGGGGCCGCTGCTGGTGGTAGGTGGGCGGCTGAACCCGGTGTTTCGGGCGGGTTCGGCCAACGTGCAGGTGCGCAACGGCGTGGGCCTGCTGCCCGATGGGCGGGTGCTGCTGGTGATGTCGCGCCGGAAGGTGAACTTCTACGATTTCGCCCGCTACTTCCAGCAACGTGGCTGCCGGGCGGCGCTCTACCTCGATGGGTTCGTGTCGCGCACCTACTGGCCGGCCGGCGGCAGCGCCCAAACCGACGGCGACTTTGGGGTGATGCTGGGCGTGACGGAGCGGGTGGAGTGAGCTTGGTAGTAAAAGCACTGTCATCCTGAGCGGAGCGAAGGATCTTATCACGCTGGAACGAGTCATATCAATGGGTATCGTGCTAACGTGACAAGATCCTTCGCTCCGCTCAGGATGACAGTGCCTTTACCACCAACCGACCACTCCCCAACGCTTCATCCGCCTGATCCGACGCTTCGGTAACGGCAAGTTTCAGCGGCCCCGGCGGCGGCGCACTTTTGGGCAACCTTCACTGCCACCGCCATGAAACGCCTGCTTCTCCTGCTCCCGCCGCTGCTGCTGTTGGCCCTCACCAGCCGCGCCCAAACTACTCTGCGCGGTACCGTGCGCGACGCGGCCGGCCAGCCCCTGCCGGGCGTGAACGTGTTTGTGCGCGGCACCTTCGATGGCACCAGCACCGATTCGGTGGGGCGGTTCGGGTTTGAAACCGGGGCCGCCGCCGGCCGCTACGTGGTGCAGGCGAGTCTGCTGGGCTTTATTACCAGTGAGCAGCCGCTGACGCTGCCCGCCCCGGCCGCGCCGCTCAGCTTCGTGCTCAAAGCCACGCCCCACGCCCTGGGCTCGGTCGTGATTACGGCCGGGGCCTTCGAGGCCAGCGACGAGCACCGCAGCGCCGCCCTCACCACCCGCGACATCCAGACCACCGCCGGGGCGCTGGCCGACGTGGCGGCGGCCTTTAACACGCTGCCCGGCACCACCCGCGTGGGCGAGGACGGCATGCTGTTCGTGCGGGGCGGGGCCGCCTCGGAAACCAAAACCTATCTTGATGGGCTGCCCGTGCAGAACCCGTATAATGCCACGGTGGCGGCCGTGCCGGCCCGGGGGCGGTTTTCGCCCTCGCTGTTCAAGGGCACCGTCTTCAGCACCGGCGGCTACTCGGCCCTCTACGGGCAGGCGCTGTCGGGCGTGCTGCTGCTGAACTCCACCGACCTGGCCCCCGAAACCCAGACCGGCCTTTCGGCTACTTCCGTGTTCCTGGGGGCCTCGCGCACCCGGCGCTGGGAGCGCACTTCGCTGGCCCTCACCACCGACTACACCAATCTGACGCCCTACACCGGCCTGCTGCCCCAGAACGTGCGCTGGGACCAGGCCCCGCGCGGCCTCAGCTCGTCGGTGGCCCTGCACCACCGCACCAGCCAGGCGGGCATGCTGAAAATGTACGGCACCTGGAACAGCCAGCAGCTGCAAATCGGGCAGCCCAGCCCCGAGCCGGCCGGCCGCCAGACGGTAGGGCTGCGCAGCGCCAACGCCTACCTCAACACCACCTTCCGCAGCCCGTTGCGCCGGGGCTGGAGCCTGCAAAGCGGCCTGGCCCTGAGCCGCGACGACCAGCACCTGCGGCCCGACTCCCTGCGCCTGCGCACCCTGGAGCAGGCCCTGACGGGCCGGGTGGTGCTCATCAACGATTCGGCCAATGCCCGCTTCAACGTGAAAGTCGGGGCCGAGGGGCTGGTGCAGCAGGTGGGCCAGGTGGTGCAGCCCAACGCCGCCGCGCCCACGGTGTACCGGCCGGAGTTTCGGGAAAAGCGGCTGGCGGGGTTCGTGGAGAGTGATTTTCAGCTGACGGACCGGCTGGCGGGCCGGGTGGGCGGGCGCACCGAATACTCGGCGCTGCTGGGCCGCTGGAATGCCGCGCCCCGGCTGGCGCTGGCCTACCAGACCACCGCCAACAGCTCCGTTTCGGCGGCCTACGGCCACTTCTACCAGACGCCCGACAACGCCCTGCTGCTGGTGGCCGCGCCCCGGCTGCGCTTCGAGCAGGCCACCCACGCGGTGCTCACCTACCAGTATGCCCGCGCCGGCCGGTTGCTGCAAGCCGAAGCCTACCACAAAACCTACACCCAGCTCGTGCGCTACGACGGCCGCAACCCGCGCGACCCGCGCACCTACGACAACGGCGGCACCGGCTACGCCCGCGGCTTCGACTTGCTCTGGCGCGACCGGAAAACCATCAAATACCTGGAATACTACCTCAGCTACGGCTTCCTGGACACCAAGCGCCAGTACCGCCAGGACCCGGTTTCGGCGGTGCCCACTTTCGCGGCCCGCCACAGCGTGTCGGTGGTTGCCAAGTACTGGGTGCCGGCCCTGCACACCCAGTTCGGGGCCACGGCCAGCTACGGCAGCCCCCGCCGCTACCACGACCTCAACCAGGCCGAGCCGGGCTACAACCAGGGCCGCCTGCCCACCTACCAGGACCTGAGCCTGAACGCCAGCTACCTCACCCACCTGTTCGGCCAGTTCACCATCGTGCACCTGGCCGTGAACAACGTGCTGGCCCGCCCCAACGTGTTCGGCTACCGCTACGCCCAGCAGCCCGCCGCCGCCACCGGCCTCTACAACCGCGTCGCCGTCACGCCTACCGCCCCGCGCATGGTCTTTCTGGGCGTGTTCATCTCCATCAACAAGCAGACGCCCGGCAACGTGAACGAGCGGCCGGAATGACGCTCTCTCCGACCACTGACCACTGGCAACTCAATGACGCTTCATCCGCTTTATCCGACGCTTCGGTAACGGCGAGTTTCAGCCCCGTTTTTGGTCGTGCACCTTTGAATCATCCATCACCACAAACCCCTTTTCTGATGAAAACGACCCTGCTCACCCTCGCCCTGGCCGCCGCCGCCTTCACCGCTTCGGCCCAGCAACCGGCGGCCCAACCTGCTGCTACTGCGACCACCACGGCTGCTACTGCTGCCCCCACCGATGCGTACACCGCGCTTATGGCCGGGGCCATTGCCGAGTTGATGAGCACCGGCGACCCGGCCGTGCTGCGGGCCAGCGCCGCCAAAATGGAGCGCGCCGCTTCCGTGAAACCCCAGGACTGGCTGCCGCGCTACTACCAGGCCTACGCCCTGCTCATCAACGTGTTTCAGAGCAAGGAAGACGGCGACGCCAAGGACCAGACCCTCGACCAGGCCGAGGCGGCCCTGGCCCAGGCCCGTAAGCTGGGCGGCGACGAAGCGGAGCTGCTCGTGTTGCAGGCCTACGTGTACCAGGCCCGGCTGGGCATTTCGCCCATGCTACGTTCCATGAAGTACTCGGGAATGGTGAACGAGGCCGTGGCGAAGGCCAAGGCGCTGAACCCGGCCAACCCCCGCGCCTACCTCGTGCAGGCCAACAACGTGTACTATACGCCCGTCATGTTCGGGGGCGGGGCTGAGGTGGCCAAGCCGCTCTACCAGGAAGCCAAAGCCCGCTACGCCGCCTTCAAACCGGCCTCCAGTCTGGCTCCCAACTGGGGCCAGTGGCAGCTCAACGGCCGCCTGAAAGCCTACGAAACGGCCGCCGCCAAGTAGGGCGTTACGGCCCTCCTGCGCCGTGTATCCGTTTCAGAAAAGCTACCTTTCCCTCTTCCGCATTGGCGCCCGGTTCGGGCCTATTCCCCATGGCAGATTCCGATTCGTCCGCGCTCTACCCGCCCGCGTCCGCCCGCGTTGCGTCGGCCGCKGCGGAGGCCGACGCAACCAACCTGGGGCGGCACTACCCGCACCGCAAACTTCTGGTGGGGCTGGGCCTGATGATGGTGGCCTCGTTTGGGCTGGCGCTGCTGTTCTGCGGCGGCCAGTGCCCCATCCGGAGCGAGCGGTTTCTGGTCACCTACGGCTACAATTTCTTTTATACCACCGGCCTGTGGCTGGCCAACGGCTACCCTTCGGAGTGGCTCAACCGCAAGGCCGACTGGACCGGCCACCCGCTGCGACGGTTCCTGATTACGCTCACCTTCTCGCTGGTGATGTCGCTGCTCGTGATTGTACTCGTCGATGGAAGTTTCCGGGTCTTCTACCACCACCAGCCACTGAGTACCCTCACCTGGCGGCCCTTCGTGCTGCCGCTGCTCATTACGGTGGTCGTGTCGTTGTTTCTGCACAGCCGGGCGTTTCTGATGGGCTGGCGCGAGGCGGCCATCAACACCGAGCGCCTCCAGAAGGAAAATGCCCAGGCCCAGGCCGACTCCTTGCGCCGCCAGCTCGACCCGCACTTCCTGTTCAACTCGCTCAATGCCCTCACCTCGCTGGTGGAGGAGCCCGACCCGGCCCGGGCCGTGGGCTTTATCCGCCAGCTCAGCCAGGTGTACCGCTACGTGCTCGAGAGCCGGGAGCAGGAAGTGGTGTCGCTGGCCGAGGAGCTGCGGTTCGTGGAAGCCTACGTGGCCTTGCAGCGCACCCGCCTCGGCGAAGGCGTGCAGGTGAGCCTGGATGTGCCGCCCGGTGCCGCGCTCGAAACCCTGCTGGTGCCGCCCCTGGCCGTGCAGCTGCTGGTCGAAAACGCCCTCAAGCACAATGCCACCTCCCGCCACGATGCCCTGCGCATCAGCGTGCGCCTGGATGTGGCGGCCCGCTGCCTCACGGTGCGCAACTCGCGCCGCCCGCGCCGCCTGGCCGAGGGCGAATCCACGGGCCTGGGCCTGCGCAACCTGGCCGCCCGCTACGCCTTCCTCACCACCCAGCCCCTGACCATCACCGAAACCGAAACCGAGTTCATCGTCGTCGTGCCCGTGCTGGAGCTGGCCTGAGTGCGTTCAGTTGCAAGGCTGTAGCGCGAAGCCTTTGCTTCGCGTTTCGTGGTCCGGTTTCGTTCGGCTGACGGCGACGATACGCGAAGCAAAGGCTTCGCGCTACGGCGCGACAACCACCGGTCATTTTTACTTTTTAACTCTTAATTTTTAATTGAAAAGAGATGCCGCTTCGTGCCCTGATTGTGGAAGATGAACCCCTGGCCGCCACGCGCCTGGCCGGGCTGCTGAAGAAACAGGCCCAGCCGCTGGAGGTAGTGGGCACGGCCGAATCGGTGGCGGAGGCGGAGGCGCTGCTGCGCACCATCCAACCCGCACCCGACGTGCTGTTTCTGGATATTCATCTGGCCGACGGCCTGAGTTTCGAGCTGTTTGAGCGCCTCGATATCCGCCTGCCGGTCATCTTCACCACGGCCTACGACAAGTACGCGTTGCGCGCCTTCAAGGTCAACAGCGTGGACTACCTGCTCAAGCCCATCGACCCGGCGGAGCTCACGGCGGCCCTGGAGAAGCTCCACCGCCAGCGCGCCACGGCCGCGCCCGCGCCCGCCCTGCCCGTCTTCGATGCCGAGCTGCTGGCCCGGGTGCTGCAACAGGCCCAGCCGGCCCGCGACTATAAGTCGCGGTTCGTGGTGCGGGTGGGCGAGCACCTGAAGGCCATTCCGGTGGAGCAGATTGCCTACTTCGCCAGCCTGGAGAAAGTCACGCTCCTGCACACCCGCGAGGGCCGCCGCTTCGTGGTCGATTACACGCTGGAGCAGCTCGAAGGCCTGCTTGATCCGCTGGAATTCTTCCGCCTCAACCGTGCCTACCTGGCCCACGCCGAAGCCATCCACGACATCATCCACTACACCAACTCCCGCCTGCAAACCGTCCTCAAACCCACCCCCCCCGACAACGACACCGTGCTGGTGAGCCGGGAGAAAGTAGCCGTGTTCAAGGCCTGGCTGGATCGGTGAGTCGGTGAATGAGTGAATGAGTGAAACGGCCTGTCATCCTGAGCGGAGCGAAGGATCTTGCCACGTTAGAACGAGCCATTGAAGTAGCTGTTCAAGCGTGGTAGGGTCCTTCGCTCCGCTCAGGATGACAGGCCGTTTCACGCATTCACTCATTCACTCATTCACCGACTCACCCTTCCAGCCACTGCTTCACTACCCCGGCTTTCTCCCGGCTCACCAGCACTTCCTCACTCGGGGCGGGCTGCAAATCAACCAGCAGTTTGCCGTTGAAGTGGGGGTGCAGGCGCTGCACGGCGGGGAGCTGGGCAATGAGCTGGCGGTTGAGGCGGAAGAACTGGGCCGGGTCGAGCAGGGTTTCGAGCTGCTCCAGGGTGTAGTCCACCACGAAACGGCGGCCGTCGAGGGTGGCGAGGGTGGTGGTTTCGTGGCGGCTCTGGAACCAGGCAGCCTGGGCGGCGGGCAGGGGCAGCAGCTGCTCGCCGTGGCGCACCAGAAACCGGGTTTTGTGCTGGCGGTCGGGGCGGGGCAGCGCGTCGAGCAGGCGCTCCAGGCGGCGGGCCGGGTCGTCGTCGGCCGGGGCCGGGGCAGCACTTGGCGCGTCGGCGGCGGGCGCGGGCCACCCGCGCAGCTTGGTGAGGGCGGCCGTGAACTCGGCCAGCTTCACGGGCTTGAGCAGGTAATCGACGCTGTTGGTTTTGAAGGCCCGGATGGCGTAGGCGTCGTAGGCCGTGGTGAAGATGACCGGGCTGCGCACCACCGTCTGCTCGAACACCTCCAGGCTCAGCCCGTCGGCCAACTGGATATCGGACAGAATCAGGTCGGGGGCGGGGTGGGTATCGAGCCAGTCCAGGGCTCCGGCCACGGTGTCGAGCACGGCCAGCACCCGGGCTTCGGGCGCGGCCTGGCGCAGCAGCCGTTGCAGCCGCTCGGCGGCCGGGTATTCATCTTCGAGCAGCAGAACGGTCATGTAGTGAGAGGTGATGGGGTGACAGGGTAAGAAGGAACGTCATTCTGAGCGAAGGCGTAGCCGTAGTCGAAGAATCTCGCGTGCTGACGTTGGAAGGGCAAACTAACGAAGCGGTAGAGATTCTTCGACTACGGCTACGCCTTCGCTCAGAATGACCCGCTTGGTTACCCATCACCTCCTCACTTGTCACCTCTCACCTCATCACCCAATCAACAACGGCAGCTGCACCCGGAACCAGCCGTCCTCAGCAGTGACCGTAACGGGCTGGGGGGCGCGCAGCAGCTCGTAGCGGTGGCGCACGTTGCGCAGGCCGGTGCCGGTGCCCGGGGCCAGGCCGGCGGTGCGGGGCCGGAGCGTGTTCTCGACGGTGAAATAGCCGCTGGCCGCGTGGGCGCTAAGGTGGAGCTGCAAGGGCTGGTCGCGGGAGGCGACGTTGTGCTTGAGGGCGTTTTCGACCAGCAGCTGCACGCTCAGCGGGGCCATGCGGTGCTGGTGCAGGGCGGCCGGCACGTCTATGCGCACGCGCAGGTTGTCGCGGAAGCGGGCCTTGTGCAGGGCCAGGTAGGTATCCACGAAGGCCAGCTCCTCGTGCAGGGCCACGGTGGGCTGCTCGCGGGCCAGCAGCACGTAGCGGTACACGTCGGCGAGCTGCTCCACGAACTCCTGGGCCGCCTCGTTTTCGGGTTCGATGAGGGCCGAGAGGGTGTTGAGCGAGTTGAACAGGAAGTGCGGGTCGAGCTGGCTTTGCAGGGCTTCGAGCTGACTTTTCATCCCGGCGCTTTGCAGCTGCTCGGCCCGGCGCACGTTGGCCGCCCACTGCCGGAAGAAGCTCATGCTCTCATAAATCAGCTGAATGACCACCGTGGGCACCATGTTCAGCCCGAACTCGCTCAGGTAGCCGCCCAGGGAAAACCGGCCCTGCTGCATCCAGGCCGATGCTTCGTGGATAAGCAGTGTGACCAGCGCGGTGGTAGCGGTATTGATAACGGCCAGCCACCAGAGCCGCTGCCGGGTTTGCTCAACCGCCGGAAACCGCCGAAACAGCGCAAACCACAGCGCCCGTCCCGTAAGCCAGAACGCGGCCGTAAAAAGCAGCGAAATACCCCAGTTCAGGAAAAATACCGGCACCGTGCGGATGGCCAGCAGGCCCCGGGGCAGCAGCACCAGCAGGGCCAGCACCGGAATGCCCCAACGTAAAAACCGACGGTCGTTCATGGGGTTTCAGTTGTCAGTGGTCAGTTGTCAGTTGTCAGTGGTCAGTGTTCAGTTGTCAGTGTTCAGTTGTCAGTGTTCAGTTGTCAGTGTTCAGTTGTCAGTTGTCAGTTGCCGGAGAGAACGTCATTCCGAGCTTGCCGAGGAATCTCGCGTGCTGATGTTGCATTGCTCACTCAACATCAGCACGCGAGATTCCTCGGCAAGCTTGGAATGACGTTCCTTTTACTGGCAACTGGCAACTGRCAACTGGCAACTGAACACTGGCAACCGTAAAGCTAGCGGGTACGGGGCAGGTGGCGCACGAAGCCGTGGATGGCGGTGCTCATTTCCGGCAAGTTATCCAGGAACGGGGTGTGGCGGCCGGGCAGCACCACCGTGGTTTGGTGGGGGAAGCGGAAGGCGCGGTAGTGGTCGGGGCCGGTCAGGTAGTCCTGCTGGCCGGTGAGCACCAGCACGGGCATCGTGAGGGCGGCCGTGGCGGCGGTGTAATCGAGCAGGTAAGCGCCGGGGTTCTGGAACATGGTGGCCGCGAAATCGTGGTTCTGGGGCTGGCCCCGCAGCACCCGGCTCACCCGGGCGGCCGAGGAATCGGAGGCGAACTGGAGCTGGTTGTAGCGGCGCTGCTGCTGGAGCATGCCCGTGACCATGAAGTAGCGCTGGGGCAGGGGCGCGGCGGCATCCAGGGGCGGGCGGGKGGCGGTGGGCAGCAGGGTGTAGCCGTAGGCGGTGGTGGCCTCCATGGCGGCCGGCAGGTTGAGGATGCTGTTCACTAGAATGAGCGCCTGCACGTGCCCGGGGTATTTTTGGGCGTAAGCCGTGGCCAGAATCCCGCCGAAGGAGTGACTCATCAGCGTCCATTTTTCCAGGTGCAGCTGCTGGCGCAATTCCTCCATATCCTGCACCTGGCGCTCCAGGGAGTAGTTCTTGTGCAAGTCGCTGGCCGAGCGGCCGCTGCCGCGCTGGTCCAGGTACACCATCTGCAAATCGGTTTCCAGGCGCGGGCCGGCCAGCACTTCCACGGCCTGGCTGCCCGCCCCGGGGCCGCCGTGCACCAGCAGGCAGGCGGGGCCTTTGCCGGCCACGCGCACGTACAGGCGCACACTGTCCGAGGTCTGGAACGTTACCGGGCCGTTGGTCAGGGGCCGGGCCGTGGCGGATTGCAGCAGCGTTAGGAACAGGGCCAAAACGCCCAGGCAGCGAAGCAGAGCAGGGGCGGCGGCGGGACGGAGCGTTTTCATAACGGTAGGCAGTAGTGGTGATGGGTTGGTTTCGATGCCCCAAACATCCGCCAAAGTCCCGGCCTTGCCGAGCGCAAACCGGGTGAACCGTCGGCTGGCCCGGGTGAACCGACCAACCCGCCGGGGCCGGCTGCGTGCCCGCAAAAAAGCCCGGGCCACTGGTCCGGCGACCAGCTACCCGGGCTTTAACCCCACCCCTGGGGTGTTTTTCTGCGAATGAGTGAATGAGTGAATTGAACTGTCATCCTGAGCTTGCGAAGGATCTTCTCACGCGGGAACGACAATCGTACAAACAACTCGTGCTGACGTGAGAGGATCCTTCGCAAGCTCAGGATGACAGTTCAATTTAACCGTTCAGCAATCCACTATCACCCCCTTCAAATAATGGTGCTTAAACCGAGCTGGATGTTGTTGCGGTGCATTTCGCAGTCGTGGATGTCGAGCACCGCGTAGGTGATGAAGCTGCCCACCTGCTCGGTGGTGTAACGGGTGGCCGGGTTGAGCTCGGGGGTTACCACGCCGGAGTTCAGGGCGTGCTGCACGGCGTCGCGGACGCACTCGGCTTCGATGAGCAGGCCGAAATGGTCGAGCAGCAGGGCGGTCGAGAGGATGGTGGCAATGGGGTTGGCAAGGCCCTGGCCCTTAGCCTGCGGGAAAGAGCCGTGGATGGGCTCGAACAGCGCCGCCGCGTCGCCGATGGAGGCCGAGGGCAGCAGGCCCAGGGAGCCGGCAATAACGGAGGCCTCGTCGGAGAGGATGTCACCGAACATGTTTTCGGTCAGCATGACATCAAACTGGCGCGGGTTGAGGATGATTTGCATGGCCGCGTTGTCCACGTACAGAAAGTCGAGGGCCACGCTGGGGTACTCGGGGGCGAGGCCCTGCACGGTTTCGCGCCAGAGGCGGGAGGTTTCCAGCACGTTGGCCTTATCCACGAGGGTGAGCTGGTGGCGGCGGGTTTCGGCGGCCCGGAAGGCCCGGTGGGCAATGCGCAGGATTTCGTCGCGGTGGTAGGTGCAGTGGTCGTAGGCGCTGGCGCGGTCCTCGGAGCGGCCTTTCTCCCCGAAGTAGATGCCGCCCGTCAGCTCCCGGAAAATCAGAATGTCGGTGCCCTGGATGCGCTCGGGCCTGAGGGGCGAGTGGGCCAGCAGCTGGTCGTAGGCCGTGATGGGGCGGATGTTGGCGTAGAGCCCCAACTCCTTGCGCAAACCCAGCAACCCCTGCTCGGGGCGCACTGGGGCGGTGGGGTCGTTATCGTACTTCGGGTCACCGATGGCGCCCAGCAGCACCGCGTCGGCGCGGCGGCAGGCGGTCAGGGTGGCTTCGGGCAGGGGCGCGCCGGTGGCGTCGATGGCGCAGGCGCCCAGCAGCTGGTAGTCAAACTGAAACTCGTGCCCGAACCGGTCGGATACGGCTTTGAGCACGCGCACGGCCTCGGCGCACACTTCCGGCCCGATACCGTCGCCGGGCAATACCACAATCCGTTTGCTTAAAATATCCATGGTCGGTGCTGTTCGAAGGTGGTAATGGCCGATTCCTGGCTCAGGAGAAAGTCAATGTCGTCGTACCCGCTTAGCAGGCACTCTTTTTTGTAGGCATCCAGCCCGAAGCGGATGGGCTCGGCCCGGCCCGGCACGCGCAGCGTCTGGGCGCGCAGGTCCACGGTCAGGGCCAGGTCGGAATCGGCCTGCACGGCGGCAAACAGGGCCTGGAGCTCGGGCTCCGTGACTTGCACGGGCAGCAGGCCGGTATTCAGCGCGTTGCCCCGGAAAATATCGGCGAAGTAGCTGCTGATGACCACCCGGAAACCGGCGTCATACAAGGCCCAGGCGGCGTGCTCGCGGCTGGAGCCACACCCGAAGTTCTGGCCCGCCAACAGGATCTGGTGGCCCTGGTAGCGCGGGTCGTTGAGCACGAAATCAGCCTTGGGCTGGCCGCCCGGGGCGTAGCGCCAGTCGGCAAACAGGTTCTGGCCGAACCCCTCGCGGGTGGTGGCTTTCAGAAAGCGGGCCGGGATAATCTGGTCGGTATCCACGTTCTCGATGGGCAGCGGGACCACCCCGGAACGCAGGGTTTGAAATTTTTCCATCAGGGGTGAGAAAGGGGGTGGGATAATGAAAACGCGTGTCATCCTGACGAAGGAAGGATCTTATTACACCTGAGCACTTTGCGCTGACGTGACAAGATCCTTCCTTCGTCAGGATGACAGTTCGTGGTCGAGCACGTACTCGGCCACGTCTACCAAGCGGCCTTCCACGGCCGTGATGGCCGCTACCAGGGGGCTGGCCAGCAGGGTGCGGGCGCCGGGCCCCTGGCGGCCCTCGAAGTTGCGGTTGGAGGTAGAAACGCAGTAAGCGCCGGCCGGAATCTTGTCCTCGTTCATGGCCAGACAGGCGCTGCACCCCGGTTCGCGCAGCTCGAAGCCGGCGGCGGCCAGCACCTTATCCAGTCCTTCGGCAATGGCCTGGCGGGCCACCTGTTGGGAGCCGGGCACGATGAGCACCTCCACGTGCGGGGCCTTCTGCCGGCCCTTCACGAAGGCGGCCACCGTGCGCAGGTCCTCGATGCGGGAGTTGGTGCAGCTGCCAATGAACACGTGGCTGATTTTCTGGCCCAGCAACGACTCACCCGCCCTGAAGCCCATGTAGCGCAGCGACTTATCGAGGCTGGCGGCCTCCGCGGCATCGGTGAGCACCGGGATGGTGGCGCTCAGGGGCATGCCCATGCCGGGGTTGGTGCCGAAGGTTATCATGGGCCGAATCGTGCCGGCCGCGAAGTGGTGCTCGGCGTCGAAAACGGCATCGGCATCGGAGGGCAGGGTTTGCCAGTAGGCCACGGCCCGGTCCCAGTTTTCGCCCCGGGGGGCATAGGGGCGGCCGTGCAGGTAGTCGAACGTGGTAGAATCGGGGGCGATGAGGCCGCCGCGAGCCCCCATCTCAATGCTCATGTTGCAGACCGTCATGCGCGCTTCCATACTCAGGGCCCGGATGGCGCTGCCGGCGTACTCCACGAAGTAGCCGGTGGCCCCGCCGGTGCCCAGGGCGGCAATAATGTGCAGAATCACATCCTTGGCCGACACGCCCGCCGCCAGCTCCCCGTCCACGGTAATGCGCATGCGCCGGGGCTTGTCGAGCAGCAGGCACTGGGAGGCCATCACCTGGGTCACCTGGCTGGTGCCAATCCCGAAGGCAATGGCCCCGAACGCCCCGTGGGTGGAGGTGTGGGAGTCGCCGCAGACGATGGTGAGGCCGGGCTGGGTCAGGCCCAACTCGGGGCCAATCACGTGCACGATGCCCTGGTGGGGGTGGCCCAGCCCGAACAGCTCCACGCCGTGGCGGGCGCAGTTTTCGGTGAGCTTATCCACCTGGGAGCGGGAAAGCGGGTCCTGAATCGGCTGGTCCTGGTGGCGGGTGGGCACATTGTGGTCGGCGGTGGCCAGCATTTGCCCGGGCCGGCGTAGGGTCAGGCCCCGGGCCGTCAGCTCGTCGAAGGCCTGGGGGCTGGTCACCTCGTGAATCAGGTGGCGGTCGATGTAGAACACCGAGAGGCCGCCGGGCACCTCGCGCACCACGTGTGCGTCCCAGATTTTATCAAATAGCGTCCTGGACATGAGAGAAGGGGTGGGGGTGGGGTAATGGGGAAATCATCTGTCATGCTGAGCGAAGCGGAGCGGAGTCGAAGCATCTCTACCGCTTCGTGCTGGCGGGGCGCCTCACCCCCCGGCCCCCTCTCCGAAAAAGGAGAGGGGGAGCCGGATGATTGGGGCGGCGCTTCACCATGCTCCGTTCAGCATCACAGCATAAAAAAACAGGCGTCAGCTGGTGGTAACCAGTTGCGCCTGTTCTACCAGTTGGTGCAGGTCGGTGTCGATGACTTCCTTCTGGCAGTCGGCCAGCACGAGGAAGGAGGAGTACGCTTTGTTGAGGGCCACGCGGTCGAAGTCGTAGCCGATTTTCTGGAGGCGGTAGGCGAGGGCGGCGCGGCCGGAGCGGGCGGTGAGCACGATGCTGGAATCGGGCATGCCCACCTCGCGGGGGTCAATGATTTCGTAGGTGGCGCGGTGCTTAATCACGCCGTCCTGGTGAATGCCGCTGGAATGGGCAAACGCGTTGGCCCCCACAATGGCTTTGTTGGCCTGCACCGGCATGCTCATCAGGTGCGATACCATGGCGGAGGTTTCGGCCAGCAACTGGGTGTTGATGCCGGTGCTGAAGTTGAGGTAGGGATGCTGGCGGAGCACCATCACGGCTTCTTCGAGGGCCGTGTTGCCGGCCCGCTCGCCCACCCCGTTAATGGTGCACTCGACCTGCCGGGCCCCGCCGAGTACGCCCGCAATGGAGTTGGCGGTAGCCATGCCCAAATCGTTGTGGCAGTGGGTGGAGAGGCGCACGCGCTCCATGCCGCGCACGTTGTCGATGAGGTACTTGATTTTGGCACCGTATTCGGCCGGGAGGCAGTAGCCGGTAGTGTCGGGGATGTTGAGCACGGTGGCCCCGGCCCGGATGGCGGCCTCGCACACGCGGGCCAGAAACTCATTGTCGGTGCGGCCGGCGTCCTCGGCGTAGAACTCCACGTCCTCCACGAAGGATTTGGCCAGCCGCACCGCCGCCACGGCCCGCTCCAGCACCTGGTCCGGGGTGCTGCACAGCTTAAAGCGAATGTGCGACTCGGAGGTGCCGATGCCGGTGTGAATGCGCGGGTAGCGGGCGGCTTTCAATGCTTCGGCCGCCGTTATAATGTCGTTTTCCACGGCCCGCGACAAAGCGCAGACGGTAGCCTCGCGGGTCTGGGCCGCAATGGCCGCCACGGCCGCAAAGTCGCCGGGACTCGATACGGGGAAGCCGGCCTCGATTACGTCCACGCCGAGTAGCTCCAGCTGCCGGGCAATCAGCAGTTTCTCCTCCCGGTTGAGCTTGCAGCCGGGCACCTGCTCCCCGTCGCGCAGGGTAGTATCGAAGATGTGGACTTTCTCGGGAGACATGGGCAATGACTTCGTGGCAGAAGGAAAGCTCCAAGTACACCCATCGGGGCCACTACCGGAAACGACTAGTCGGCGCGCCTACTATTTCAAAAAGTTGATTGTGTCTTTGTAAGTTGTTGATTTATAGGTAGTAAATAATGAACGGCTTACGAAGGCCAAAGGGATTCACATCGGTTGTAGAGACGCGACACTTCGCGTCTCGCCGTTGAACGGCCAGACCAAGCCGTTAGCGTAACGTCAGCAACGCGAAGTGTCGCGTCTCTACAACTATGATCGTTGTGAGGAATATGAAGGCCCTCTATATTGCAAGAGTTATCGGTGACCTTCTGATGTGAGAAAAATGAATCCGCGTAAGCTATTGAGAGTGATTTTATTGTTGGTATTTGGTGTGTGGTACTTCTATGAGCAATACCGCATGGCGGAATCTGACTTTATGCTGGATGGGATTCTGTTATTTTTTATTGCAGTGTGCGGAATTTGTTTTTATGGATGGTCTGTTATTAAAGATAGGCAACAGTACGCTCTAACAAAGAGGATAAATAGTTATTTCACAACCATCTTGGGCTTCATAATACTTCTGTCTAATCTTTGCTTTCAGGATAATAGGATGAACTCTGAAAGCTTAATAAAAGGATTTTATGATGGCGGGTTCAATGGATTTATGGTTGATTTTAAGAAGAACGGAAGCTACGTAATGGCTAACGGGAGTGGACTTGGGCAAAGCTATTTTTACGGAGTTTATTCTATAAAAGATAGTGTAATTACTCTTGATACATCCAATATTGATAATTGTATAAAAACAACCACTCTGCTTATACAAAAGAGGAAATATTATAATCAGGTGCAAGTAGATTCAGCTGTAGTGTCTAAAAAAAATAAGTTATATCGTTCAAGTAGATAATATGAATAAGGTCATCGATAAGGAATTTGAATTTCGAGTTACTGAAGATAACCGAAACGGAATAAAGTGAGCCACGCTTCTACACCAGCAAACTCAGAAAATCCTGCTTCCCGTTTAAATACTCGTACGAAAACCCCTCGGCCGTCATGCGCTGCTGGATTTCGGCAATGTCGTGGGGTTGCTGGACTTCCACGCCCACGAAAACGGGGCCTTTTTCCTTGTTGTTCTTCTTGATGTACTGAAACTGGATGATGTCGTCGTCCTCGCGCAGCACGTGGTTCACGAAGCGGCGCAGGGCCCCGGGCTTCTGGTTGAAAGTGACCAGGAAGTAGTGCTTGCGGCCCTGGTGGCGCAGGGCCCGCTCCTTGATGTCCTCCATGCGGGTGATGTCGTTGTTGGAGCCGCTGAGCACGCACACCACCGTTTTGCCCCGGATCTGGGCGGCGTACTGGTGGAGCACCGAGACGCTGAGCGTGCCGGCCGGCTCCAGCACAATGCCTTCCTCATTGTACATCTTCAACAGGTCTTCGCACACCTGGCCCTCGGGCACCAGGGCCACCTCATCCAGCAGCTCCCGGCAGATGGCAAACGTCAGCTCGCCCGGGCACTGCACGGCTGCCCCGTCCACGAAGCTCTCGATGTGCTCCAGCGGCTGGCGCGTGCCCGTCCGGATGGCGCGGTGCATGGAGGGCGCGCCCAGGGGCTGCACGCCTACCAGCCGGGTGGCGGGGCTGAGCTGGCGGAACACGCTGCTTAGCCCCGCCGCCAGTCCGCCGCCGCCGATGGGCATAAACACGAAGTCGATGGGGGCGGGGGCGTCATGCAGGATTTCCAGGCCCACGGTGGCCTGCCCGGCCACCACGGCCGCGTCATCAAACGGGTGCACGAACACGCCCTGCTGCTGGGCGCAAAACTCCTGGGCCGCCCGCGACGAATCGTCGAACGTAGCGCCCGTAAGCACAATTTCCACCTGGTTCTGCCCGAACAGGCGCACTTTGTTCACCTTCTGGGCGGGGGTGGCGGCGGGCATGAAAATGTAGCCCCGCCGCCCCAGTAGCTGGCAGGCGTAGGCCACGCCCTGGGCGTGGTTGCCGGCCGAGGCGCACACCACCGGCCGCGCCGCTTCCTCGGCCGGCAGCCCCGCCATCTTGTTATAAGCCCCCCGGATTTTGTAGGAGCGCACCACCTGCAAATCCTCCCGCTTCAGGTAAATATCGGCCCCAAACGTGGCCGATAACCCCAGGTTATGCTGGAGCAGGGTGGGGTAGATGACGCCCTGCAACGTGCGGGCGGCCTCTTCCACGAGGTGCAGCGGGAGGGCCGGGGAAAGGGCAGTAGGAGGTTGGGGAGTAGCCATGCGGAATGACGTTCTTCTGGTTATACTCGTCGCGAAGTGGTTTGCGAAACCGAAGTAGGGTGCGGAGCTTGCCCCCGCCCGCCATTGAACGACAGTGCCTGGTTTCGTTCAATGGCGGGCGGGGGCAAGCCCCGCACCCTACTTCGCGACGAGTATAGTCGTCTATCTATCCCGGAGCAAACTGTTTAGGATGACAGGCTGTGTATGCCTAGTTGCCGTTGGCAGTCAGGGCGAAGGCTTCTTCCTTTTCCACGGCGGCGGTGGCGGCGCGGGAGCGGAGCTGGCGCACGGTAGCGCCGGTCTGCCACAGCTCCGAGTCGCGGACTTCCCTGAGCTCGGCTTCCAGCTCCTGGCGGTAGCCGGGCGTGGAGCCGCGCTCAATGGTGCGGGCGGCTTCCTGGCCCGAGGCCACGCTGTCGTAGAGCTCGTTGAGTACCGGCAGGGTGGCTTCGCGGAAGCGGCCCTTCCAGTCGAGGGCGCCGCGCTGAGCGGTTACTGAGCAGTTGCTGAACATCCAGTCCATGCCGTTTTCGCCCACCAGCGGCACCAGGCTCTGGGTGAGCTCCTCCACGGTTTCGTTGAAGGCCTCGGAGGGCGAGTGGCCGCGCTGACGCAGCACCTGGTACTGGGCCTCAATGATGCCAGCCAGGGCGCCCATCAGTACGCCCCGCTCGCCGGTGAGGTCGGAGTACACTTCCTTCCTAAAGTCGGTTTCAAACAGGTAGCCCGAGCCCACCCCGATGCCCAGGGCCACGGCTTTCTCGTAGGCGTGGCCGGTGGCATCCTGGAACACGGCAAACGATGAGTTCAGCCCGCCGCCGGCCACAAACAGGCGGCGCAGACTGGTACCGCTGCCCTTGGGGGCCACCAGCACCACATCCACGTCGGCGGGTGGGATGATGTTGGTCTGGTCGCGGAACGTGATGCCGAAGCCGTGGGAGAAATACAGGGTTTTGCCGGCCGTCAGGTGCTTTTCGAGGGTGGGCCACACCGCAATCTGGCCGGCGTCGGAGAGTAGGTTGGCCAGGATGGTGCCCCGCTCGGCGGCTTCTTCCAGGCCGAACAGGGTTTCGCCGGGCACCCAGCCGTCGGCTTCGGCCTTGGTCCAGGAAGGCGAGTCGGGCCGCTGCCCGATGATGACGCGGAAGCCGTTGTCGCGCAGGTTCAGGGCCTGGCCAGGCCCCTGCACGCCGTAGCCCAGCACGGCAATGGTGTCGTGCTGGAGAATGGCCCGGGCTTTTTCCAGCGGAAATTCCTCGCGGGTTACTACGTGTTCGTCTACGCCGCCAAAGTTGATGGTTGCCATGATGGTTGGGTATTTATGGTGGTTTGTTTTTGGTTTTTGGGACCCCTCCCCAACCCCTCCCCAAAAGGGAGGGGCTCTAGTGCTAGCTTTTTCTATCCGCTAGTTTTTAGAGCTAGAGCCCCTCCCTTTTGGGGAGGGGTTGGGGAGGGGTTTTACATCGTGAACACCTTGTCCCGACGATTCAGAAATTCGTTTTCGCTGGGTTCCTCACTGGGTTCCTGGCGCTCGAATTCGCGGAGCTTGCCATGGAACCCCTCGCTGCCCTTGATGATGGCAATGCGGGCCGAGCGCACGAATTCGATGAGGCCGTAGGGGTGGAGCACGGCCAGCAGCTTGTTGGTTTCCTCGCGGTGGCCAGTGGTTTCAAACACCGTGTAATCCTTGCGAATCACCACCACGCGGGCCCCGTGCTCGCGCAGCAGCCGCTCCACCACGGCCCGCTCGGCAATAACGTCGGTGGGCACTTTGTAAAGGGCCATTTCCTGCCAGATGACGTCCTCGTTGGGGTTGAAGTACACCTTGAGCACCTCCACCTGTTTTTCCATCTGGCGGGCAATCTTGCGCACCACCTCCTCGGTTTCCTCCACCACCATATTGAAGCGGTGAATCCCCTCAATCTCCGAAGGCGACGTATTCAGGCTCTCGATGTTGATTTTGCGCCGCGAGAAGAGGATGGCAATGCGGTTGAGCAGTCCCACCTGGTTCTCGGTATAGGCCGTGATGTTGTATTCCTGGCGAGTCATGATTTCAAGCTGTTAGCTGATGGCTGTTAGCTGTTAGCTTTTTCGGCTGCTAGCAGTCAGGCCAAATTTTTTGCCGGTGATGCGGGTGGTTGAACAGAAACTATCAGCTAACAGCCAATAGCTAACAGCTCAAGAAAGCCGTATTTCGCCCACGCCGCAACCTTGCGGCACCATCGGGAAAATGTTGTTTTCGCGGGTTACGCGCACTTCCAGCAGGAAGGAGCCGGGGTGTTCCAGCATCTGGCGTAGGGCGGGTTGCAGGTCGGGGCGGTGCTCCACGCGGCGGGCGGCAATGCCGTAGCCGCTGGCCACGGTCACGTAGTCGGGGCTGGCAATGTCCACGCAGGAGTAGCGCCGCTCGTGGAAGAGCTCCTGCCACTGGCGCACCATGCCCAGAAACTGGTTGTTGAGCAGCAGAATTTTCACGTGGATGCCGGTTTGCATAATCGTGCCCAGCTCCTGAATCGTCATCTGAATGCCCCCGTCGCCGATAACGGCCACCACGGTGCGGGCCGGGGCTCCGTACTTGGCCCCGATGGCGGCCGGCAGCGCGAAGCCCATGGTGCCCAGCCCCCCGCTGGTGATGTTGCTGCGGGAGTGGTTGAGGCGGGCGTAGCGGCAGGCCACCATCTGGTGCTGGCCCACGTCGGTCACAATGATGGCCTCGCCCTGGGTCAGCTCGTTGAGCTGGTGAATAACTTCGCTCATTGTCAGCTCGTCCTGGGTGGGGAACAGCTCATCCTGAATCACGGCGGCCACTTCCGCGGCGTCATGGTCGTGGAAGCGCTGCCGCCACGCGGGGTGCTGGCGCGGCTCCGTGAGGGCTGTGAGCAGGGGCAGGGTTTCCTGGCAGTCGCCCCATACCGGCACGGTGGCCCGCACGTTCTTGTCGATTTCGGTGGGGTCGATGTCGAGGTGAATCACCTGGGCCTGGCGGGCGTACTTGTCGAGGCGGCCCGTTACCCGGTCATCGAAGCGCATCCCGATGGCAATGAGCACGTCGCACGCGTTGGTGAGCACGTTGGGGCCGTAGTTGCCGTGCATGCCCAGCATACCCACATTCAGGGGGTGGCCGGTGGGCAGGGCCCCGGCCCCGAGAATCGTCCAGGCCGCTGGAATGCCGCTTTTCTCCACGAAGGCCCGGAATTCGGCCTCGGCGCGGCCCAGCAGCACCCCCTGGCCCCAGAGGATGAGGGGACGCTTGGCGCGGTTAATGAGCTCGGCGGCCTGCCGCACGTACGCGGGGCGCACCACGGGCCGGGGCCGGTAGCTGCGGATGTGGGTGCAGGGCACGTAACCGGCGTACTCAAACAGCTGGAGCTGGGCGTTCTTGGTCACGTCGAGCAGCACCGGGCCGGGCCGGCCGCTGCGGGCAATGTAGAACGCCTTGGCCAGGGCCGCCGGCAGGTCGCGGGCGTCGGTTACCTGGTGATTCCACTTGGTAACGGGCGTGGTGATGTTGATGATGTCGGTTTCCTGGAAGGCATCAGTGCCCAGCAAGTGGGCGAAAACCTGGCCCGTGATGCACACCAGCGGGGTGGAATCAATCTGGGCGTCGGCGAGGCCAGTAACGAGGTTGGTGGCGCCGGGGCCGCTGGTGGCAAACACCACGCCCACCCGCCCCGAAGCGCGGGCGTAGCCCTGAGCCGCGTGAATGCCGCCCTGCTCGTGGCGCACCAGCACGTGGTGGAGGCGGTCCTGGAAGTCGTAGAGCGCATCGTAAATGGGGATGATGGCCCCGCCGGGGTAGCCGAAGATGGTATCCACGCCTTCGGCCAGCAGGCCTTCGAGCAAAGCCACGGCCCCCGAAACGGCCGCTGGGGCCGCTACCGGGGCGGGGCGGGCCGCAGCCTCAGACGAGGCGGGCGCGGGCTGGAGTTGGGGGTTCAGAAACATAGTCTTCGGCTAAGTCGGTGATGCAGCCGTGGCTGGCGTCGCTCACGGTGCGCAGGTATTTGAGCAGCACGCCCTGGGTTACCGGGGGCACGGGGCGCTGCCACGCGCGGCGGCGCAAATCCAGCAGCTCGTCGGTCACCAGCACCTCCAGGGTGTTGCGGGCCGCGTCGATGACGATTTCGTCGCCGTCCTGCACCAGGGCCAGCGGGCCGCCGTCGTAGGCTTCGGGGCACACGTGGCCGATAACGAAGCCGTGGGTGCCGCCGGAGAAGCGGCCGTCGGTAATCAGGGCTACTTTATCGCCCAGGCCGGCCCCGATGAGGGCGGCGGTGGGCTTGAGCATTTCGGGCATGCCCGGCCCGCCCTTGGGCCCCACGTAGCGGATAACCACCACGTGCCCGGCCCGGATGCGGCCGGCGGTAATGCCCTCGTTCACTCCTTCTTCGGAGTTGAACACGATGGCCGGCCCGGCGAATTGCAGCCCTTCCTTGCCCGTGATTTTGGCCACCGCGCCCCGGGGGGCCAGGTTGCCGTAGAGCATCTGTATGTGCCCGTCGGCCTTGATGGGGCGGCTGCGGGGCCGCAGCACGTCCTGCTCGGGGCCGAGCGGGGCCACGTCGGCCAGGTTTTCGGCCAGCGTTTGGCCCGTTACGGTGGGCAGGTCGCCGTAGAGCAGGCCTTCGGCGAGCAGGGTTTTGAGTACGGCCGGCACGCCGCCCCGGGCCGAGAGGTCTTCCATCAGATATTTGCCGCTGGGCTTGAGGTCGGCCAGCACCGGCGTACGGTTGCTCACGGCCTGAAAATCCTGGAGGGTAAGACGGACGCCGGCGGCGTGGGCAATGGCAATCAAATGGAGCACGGCGTTGGTGGAGCCGCCCAGCACGGTGGTCACTACCATGGCGTTTTCGAAAGCCTCGCGCACCAGAATGTCGCGGGGCTTGAGGTCGAGCTCCAGCAGGCGGTGCAGGTAGCCGCCGGTGCTGCGGCATTCGGCCTGCTTCTCGGCACTCTCGGCCGGGGCCGAGGACGAAAAGGGCACGCTCAGGCCCAGCGTTTCGATGGCGGCGGCCATGGTATTAGCCGTGTACATGCCCCCGCAGGCCCCTGGCCCCGGACAGGCATTGCGGATGATGCCCCGGTAGTCTTCCTCGGAAATCTGGCCCTGCAACTTCTGCCCATAGGCCTCAAAGCAGGACACGATGTTGAGCTGCTGGCCCTTGTAGGAGCCGCCCCGGATGGTGCCGCCGTACACCATCAGGGCGGGGCGGTTGAGGCGGGCCATGGCCATCATCGAGCCGGGCATGTTTTTGTCGCAGCCCACCACGCAGGCCAGGGCATCGTAGTTGTGGGCCCCGGCCATGGCCTCAATGGAGTCGGCAATGATTTCCCGCGACACCAGGGAGTAGCGCATGCCGGGCGTGCCGTTGGTGATGCCGTCGGAGATGCCGATGGTGTTGAAGCGCAGCCCCACCAGCCCCTGCTCGCGCACGCCCTGCTTCACCTGGTCGGCCAGCTGGTCGAGGTGCATGTTGCAGGTATTGCCCTCGAAGCCGGTGGAGCAGATGCCCACGAAGGGCTTGCGCAAATCCTCCTCCGACAGCCCCGAGCCAATGAGCATGGCCTGGGCGGCGGGCAGGCTGTCGTCCTGGGTATAGAGGCGGCTGTAGTTATTGAGGGCCATTCGGAGGAAGATGCCAGGCTGAAGAAGCCGGGAGTTAGACGTAGAGAAGGAGTTGAAGACCGGTTGGAAGTCGAATGGGGGCGCACGCGCCGGGCTTCGTTAGCTTCCGACGGCTACCAGCTGCCCCGTTACCAAGGCGTGGTACCGTTCCGCCAGCTGCCCCCCGATGGAATCGGCAAAGGGCCGGGGAAACACCACCTCATCCACGGAGGCAATGCCGATGACTTCGGCGGCGGTGCCGGTCATGAAAGCGGCCTCGGCGGTGCGCAGCTCGGTGGCGGTGAAAAACGTTTCGGTAACCCGGATGCCGGCTGCCCGGGCCAGGTCGATGAGGGTATTGCGGGTGATGCCGCGCAGAATGCTGCCGGCCGGGGGCGTGAACAACTCCCCGCCGCGCTCGAAGAAGAAGTTGGCCCCGGGACCCTCGGCCACGAAACCGTTCATGTCCAGCAGCAGCGCCTCGTCGAAGCCGCGGCCCTTGGCCTCGGTGCTGGCCACAATGGAGTTCACGTAGTGCCCGGCCACTTTGGCCTCAATGGGCACGGCCCGGGGGTTGGGCCGCTCGTAGGGCGAAATGGTGAGGCGCAGGCTCTGGTCGCCGAGGTACTTGCCCCATTCCCAGACGGCAATGAGCACGTTGCTGGTGGCGGCGGCCTGCAGGCTCATGTTGGGCGCGCCGGCAAACACCAGCGGCCGGATGTAAGCATCCTGGAGGCCGTTGCGTTCCAGCACCTCGTAGCTAAGGCGGGTGAGCTCCGCCACCGGGTAGGTGAGCGGTAGCCCGATAGCCCGGCAGGAGTAGTGCAGGCGCTCATAGTGCGCCTCGGCCTTGAAAATGCGCGGCCCCGCCGGCGTCCGGTAGCTGCGCATGCCCTCAAATACGGCGTAGCCGTAGTGCAGCGACTGGGCATACACCCCGCAGGTGGCCTGGGCGGCCGGCACAAACGCACCGTCGAGAAACGCAACGGTGTCAGGGGAGTAGTACATGGGGCGAAATGAGTAGTGCGTATTGAGACGTGAGGCCGTGGAGTGGATGCAAGTGCTTAGTGTGCGTTAGCAGTAGTCACTGGCTCTAACTCACTACTCAATACTGAATATCGGGGAAGCCAGGGCCGGTTTCCGGCGTCCGACCCTGCTCCCCAACCCTTCCGGCGCATTCGGGCCGCCTGCCAGAATCAGCGCAGCCGGAAAGGAAAGGACGTGGCGGCGCCGGCCCGGCTTCCGGAGTAGGCGGGGCCTTGGTTAGGTTCAATTTGTGGGGAAGCGTACGCGCTAGTTAGCCACGGGAACCTGGGAGCCACCGGATGCTGCAGGGCGCGCCAGGCAGCCGTTAAAAAAGCCATAAATAGTGTCGGCCAGGAAGTGGAAAATGGTGCGGACATAGCATCTTTACGCGTTATTGCTGCTGGCAAGTACCGTTAGCCCCCCCGCCGTAAGAAACTGTTATCCTGCTTGGATACTATTTCTATAAAATCGATTTATTCAGGCAAATAACTGAAAATCAAAAACTTGACTTTTGAGCGCCTACAATGCCCAACGAAAGTAACGACCCGGTTTTCCAGCTGATAAAGTCGCTGACCCGCACCGAGAAGCGGCACTTCCGCCTGTTCGCCAACCGGCAGGGGTCCACCGAGGGCCTGAAGTTTCTGCAACTCTTCGATGCCCTCGACGGCCAGGAGCGCTACGATGAGGAGCGGATGCTGGCCCAGGTGCCGGCCATCAGAAAAATACAACTCGCCAACCTCAAAGCCAACCTCTACCGTCAGCTGCTCTCCAGTCTGCGCATGTACCACGCGGGCCACAACCTCGATATTCAGCTTCATGAGCAGCTGGATTTTGCGCGCGTGCTCTACAACCGGGGCCTGTACCAGCACAGCCTGCGGATGCTGGAAAAGCTGAAAGCCACCGCCCGGCAGGCCGAAATGCGCCACATTGTGCTGCTGGCCCTGGAGTTCGAAAAGCTCATCGAGGGCCAGTACATCACGCGCAGCATCCGGGGGCGGGCCCGCCAGCTCTCCGACGAGGCCACCGACACGGTGGCCCACGTGGGCCGGGAGCACGAGCTTTCCAACCTGGCCCTGCGCATGTACGGGCGCTACCTCAAAATCGGGCACACCCGCAACCAGGCCGACTACGAGAAGATAACGGCGTACTTCCGCCAGGATTTGCCGGAACTCGACCTGCGTCAGGCCAGCTTTTTCGAGCAGCTCTACTACTACCAGGCCCACGTGTGGTACTACACCATCACGCAGAATTTCAGCCAGTGCTTCCGCTACGCCCAGAAGTGGGTGGACTTGTTCGAGGATAACGACCTGATGCGCGAGCAGCAGCCCATGCTCTACCTCAAGGGCCTGCACAATGTGCTCGTGACCACCTATAACATGCTCTATTATAGTCGGTTCGAGCAGGTGCTGGCCCGCCTGGAAGCCTATGCCGAAGACCCCGGCCGGCGTACCAACCCCAACATCGAAACGCTGCTGTTTCTCTACCGCTACACCAACCGGCTCAACGGCTACTTCATGCGCGGGCAGTTCACCGAGGGGCTGCAAATTGTGCCGGAGCTGCTCGAAAACCTGGAGCGGTTCCGCCTCCAGCTCGACCCGCACCGCCGCCTGGTGTTCTACTACAAAATTGCCAGCCTCTACTTCGGCAGCGGCCAGCCCGATAAGGCCATTGAGTACCTCAACAAGGTTATCTATTTCAAGGAAGCCAGCCTGCGCGAAGACATCCAGTGCTTCGCCCGTATCCTGAGCCTGATTGCTCACTACGAGGCCGGCCGCGACGAGGCGCTGGACTACCAAATCCGGTCGGTGTACCGCTTTTTGGGCAAGATGAACGACCAGCAGCCCCTGCAGGAGGCCATTTTCCGGTTCCTGCGCACCCTCGGCGACGTCACTCCCTCCCAGCTCAAGGAGGCCTTCATCAAGCTCAAAGACCAGCTCACCGTCATTGCCGAGAACCCCTACGAGCGGCGCCCCTTCCTCTACCTCGACATCATTTCCTGGCTGGAAAGCAAAATTGAAAACGTCCCCGTCCAAAACATCCTCCGCCGCAAATTTACCCGCCTGCGGTAGCGGTGAATGAGTGAATGGGTGAATGAGTCACTCATTCACCAATCAGCGGCACGCCGCGCAACGCCAGCGCGAATAGCCCGGCCACCAGTCCGGCGTAGAGCAACGCCCCGAGGCACGTGAGGAGCACGGCGCGGCGGGGCTGGTAGCGGCTGAGCCCCCAGCCCAGCAGGGGAATGATTTGCAGGGCGTGCAAGCCCAGGAAGTGGGCCGCGCGCAGGTCGCCGGCGCGGGTGCTCCAGCCCAGGCCGGGCAGGCCGGGGCCGCCGTCGGGCGCGCCCACGGTGTGCTGGCCCAGCTGGATCATGACGCCGCCCAGCACCGAGCCTACCAGAAACACGAGCAGCCCCAGGCGCACGCCCCACACGTAGCCGGCCAGGCCCTGGGGCCGATGCCGCCATACCAGGTACACGGCCCAAACCGTGAGCAGGGTGTTCAGGAGAATGAAAAAGCCCATCAACCCGAAAACCAGGCCGTTGAATAAGCTGGTTTGGTTGTAGTGCGAGGAAGTGCCCCGGGCGGCCTGCCCGAATACGCAGGTAATTTCCACCACCATGCTCCCGGCCACGCCCCAGCTCAGGCCCCGCACCGCCCGCTGCACCCGGGCCGGCAGGTCGGCCAGCAGCCAGCCCAGCGTCCAGACGTAGGCCGTCACGGAAACCGCGAATTTGAGCGGTTTCAGCCAGACCAGCGCACCCGTTACCAGGCGTGCATCCAAGGGCAACAACCCCAGCGCCAGCAGCAGCAGGGCCACGTGCAGCCAGCCCGTGAGGCTCAGCACGGGGTTCACGCGGTGCAGTTCCCGGAGCCAGCCCGCTACGGAATTTGGCGGCATGCCGGCGGTGGTTTTCAGCGAAAAAGCAGGGATGGAGGACATGGCCGCAAGCGTTAGGCCGGAACCGGAAGGAGGGGCGGAGCCGACTGGGTGGGCGGGTAGAACCGGCGCACCAGCGCGTAGAGCAGCAGCCCCACCGGCCCGAACAGGAACGTGAGCAGCAGGCAGGGCACCAGCAGCAGGTGGGGCACCCCGCGCCGGTGGGCATCCAGGCTTTCCCAGATGCCCAGGCTCATATCGAAGCACAGGTAGTGCACCCAGCCGGCCAGCAGCGCCCACGGGTTTTGGAACAGCGCCGCCACTGCGGCCAGCGAATCGAAACCGCCCTCGGAGCCATGGGAGCCCAGGTAGTGGCTGCCGATGAGCAGGGCGTAGGCGCCGGCCAGCACCAGGGGCAACGCTCCGGTGAGCACCAGCCGCCGGGTGCCGCGCCAGCGCGGGGCCAACACCAGCAGCGCCCAGCCCAGCAGGGCCAGCGGGTTGGCCAGGGAAAACAGAACATCCGGGGAGAGGAACATAGACTGCCAGGGTTGGTTTGCACTCGTAAACATGTCCAAAAGCCCACCGTCAACCTACCGGATGCGGGGCCAACCCGCCGGCCGGGCCGGCGAACCGGCTACTTGGGCGGGGTGGGCCGTGGACTGCTCCCGCCTCCGTGCCCTACCTTTACTCCTGTGAAAATTGTCTGTTCCGCTGTTGTTGCTGTTGCCCTACCGTTGCTGACGGTGGGTTTGCTGGTTTGCGGACCGGCCGCTGCCGCCGCCGTTGTCGTCTTCGACACCACGTTCGCGCGCGCGCCGCACCGCCGGCCGGTATTCCAGCTCGATCAGCGCTTTTCCATTCTCAATGGCAAGGTCGTGGGCACCAACGGCTTCAAGGCCGGCATTGAATGGCGCGGCCGGATGCGGGCCGGCATTGGGCTGTACCGCCTCTCGGGGGGCGTGCCCACCCGCGTACGCCAGCCCCCCGGCACTCCCCCCGGTACCCGCGACGAAGTGCGGTTCCGCTACGGCGTGGTGTACGGGGAGTACGTGTTCATTGGGGACCGGCGCTGGGAGCTGAGTACGCCTTTGCAGGTCGGCATCGGGGGCTACTACACCAAATACTCCTACCCCGACGGGGCCGTGGGCCGCACAAAATCTGAAATCCTGTACCTGGTAGAGCCTTCCGTGGCCGCGCATTACCGGGTATTCCGCTGGGTGGGCCTGGGGGCGGGCACCGGTTACCGGCAGGTTTTCGCCTCCGGCTCCCAGCCCGAAGACCAGATCAGCGGCTACATCTTCTTCGCCCGCGTCAAGCTCTTCCTCGGCGAGCTGTACAAAGTCGTCCGCGGCCGGGAGCAGCTCTTCACCCAGCAAGGGTTGCGGCGAGATGGTGAGGTAGTGAGGTAGTGAGTTTGACGTTCACCGGTCCTGACTGCGCCGCTTGCGCAAACAGGACCGGTGAACGTCAAACTCACTACCTCACTACCTCACTGTTACCGGCCCGGCTTCAGGGCTTTGGCCGAGAAGGAGCGGCGCAGCACGTAGCGGCGCACGTAGCGGCCGGCATCGGCCTCGGCGCGGCTGTTGACGGGCGTTTCGAGAATCTGCACAATTTCCCAGCCCAGGCCGCCCATGTAGTTGATGGCGCTGATGGGGGTGGCAAACACTTCGAGCCGGCCGGCCTCGCGCTTCATCTGCTCCGAGCCGCCCAGCTTCTCGTAGCCGTAGCCGAAATCCACGTAAATGTCCTCGGTTTTGCCCTTGTCGGGAGTGCCGGTGCCGCTGTTGATAATGCCCACGTGGGTCAGCTCGCAGTACTCGTAGCGGGCCGGTTGCAGCATCACCGTGGCCGGAGTGGCGGGCTTGGCGGGCGTCGTCTGGGCCAGGGCGGTGGTGCCGGTGGTCAGGCCGGCGCTCAGCAGCAGGAAGGAGAAAAGGTGTTTCATGGGTGTGGAGGAGGAGTTTGTGAGAGCCAGAAAAATCGGAATGCTGAAGTAACTGCTGTTACGCAGGTCGCTTCCGGTATCTGCGGTGGCAGGTCGTTTTTCGGTGCTCGTTACTCGTTTTTCGGGACTGATTTACCTTCATTAACCAATCAGCAACGAAAAACGGGAAACGAATGCTTCAATGGCTACTGCGTAACAGCAGTGAAGTAAAGAACTCTCCTCCTGAGCTTGCGCGAAGGATCTTAGCCCGTTAGAACAAGTCGTTTGTACCGTCGTTTGTACCGTCGTTTTGGCGGCCTAAGATCCTTCGCGCAAGCTCAGGAGGAGAGTTCTTTTAGACAGAATATTCCCATACTCCTAATTGTAGTTCGGCAGCAGCTTGTACTTGCGGCCGTAGTCGAGCATCTGCTCGCTGAAGCTGGCGGGGTAGTCGAGCTTCACGTCCACCATTTTGCCCTCGCGCATCACCGGAGTCAGGTGGGGCTGCACGAAGCCGGCGTAGGGCGCAATGCCCAGCTTCTGGTAGCGGGCCAGCACTTCTTTGTGCAGCACGGGGTCTACTTTCACGCCGTAGGTTTCAATCAGGGCTTTGCCGGCCGCGTAGTCGCCCTCGCTCGTGATGCGCTGCAACTCCCGCAGCAACTGCCCGAACAGGCCGCGCAGCTTGTCGTAATCCGTAATGTGGAAGTAGGTTTTGCCCTCGCGGGTCACGCGCTCAATCACGTTGCCCTTCTTGCCCTTCTCGAAGGCCCACTGGGCCACCATCTGGCGGTTGCGCATGTGGGCTTCCTCCACCATTTCGCCCGGTTGCAGGCGCACCAGCTGGGCCATCAGCCCGTTGCGGATGTAGCTGTCGTACTCGGCCTTGGCCACGTCGGCCGAAGGGGCCACGCCCAGCTGCACCAGTTTGGGGTCGGGCAGGTAGTAGAGGGCCACGAGGTCGGCGCGGGCTTCTTCCAGGGCCGAGGCGTAGCTTTTCAGCGTTTCCTTGGGGGTGCCCACGCCCTTGTTGATCTGGCCCGAAGCGTGACCGATGACCTCGTGCATGTCGGTGTGCAGCTTGCCGGCCAAGCCGGAATACTGCTTGGCCCGCTCCTGTTCGGCATCATCAAAGGCGAATTCCTCCAGCATCCCGCCTGCGTCGGCGGCCCCGTAGGCGTCCACGATGTTGCCCAGATTCACCGACTTGGAGCCGTGCTCCTTGCGAATCCAGGTGGCGTTGGGCAGGTTGATGCCGATGGGCGTGCCGGGGGCCGCGTCGCCGCCTTCCACCACCACCGTAATCACCTTGGCCGTGATGCCCACCACGTTCTGCTTGCGGTGCTCGGGCTTGATGGGCGAGTTGTCCTCGAACCACTGGGCCTCGTCGCCGATGGCCTTGATGCGCTTGGTGGCCTCCAGATCCTTGAACGACACCACCGACTCGTAGCTGGCGCGGTAGCCCAGCGGGTCGCCGTACACTTCAATGAAGCCGTTCACCACGTCGGTGCGCGACTTGGTATCGTGGACCCAGGCAATGTTGTACTCGTCCCACTTTTTCAGGTCGCCGGTCTGGTAGAACTCCACCAGCCGTTCCAGGGCCACTTTCTGCTCGGGCGTATCCGTCACCTCAATGGCCTTTTTGAGCCAGAACACCACTTTGGCCAGGGCCTCGCCGTACATGCCGCCCACGCGCCAGACCTGCTCCGTAACCCGGTTCTGACGGTCCTTCACCAGCTTCGAGTTCAGGCCGTAAGAAATGGGCGTGGCGTCCTTGGTATTGATTTTCTTCTTGTAAAACGACTCCACTTCCGACTGCGACACGCCCTCATAGAAGTTGGTGGCCGAGGTTTTTACCAGGTCCTGACCGGCTTCCTGGTTTACGCGCTTGGGCGCCACGGTGGGGTCGAAGATGATGGGCGTGATGGTGGCCAGAAACTTGGTCACTGACTCGCCTTTTTCGAGGGGCAGCAGCTTGGCGTCGGTGGCAAAAATCAGCTCCTTAAAGTAGGCCGGCGTGCACTCGGGCACCAGTTTGCGGGTGCTGTAGTGGTGGTGGATGCCGTTGCTGAACCACACGCGCTTGGCATAGGTGGCAAATTTGCCGGCCTGCTCAATCTCGGCCTGGTTGGTGGTGGCCACGCGGCGGTCTTCGTTGGCCTGCCACACGGCTTCCAGGGTGCGGCGCACGCGCAGGTTGTGCTTGTAATTCTGGTCGTAGATGATGTCGCGCCCGCTCAGCGCCGCCTCGTACAAATAGTACAGCAATTCCTTCTGGCGGGGCTCCAGCGACTCGAAGCCCGGCACCTGGTAACGCAGAATGCGCAGGTCGGCAAACTGCTCCAGCACCACCTTGAACGGAGGCTGGACGGGCGCGGCAGCGGGCTGGTTGACGGCCTCGGCCGTGGCCGTGCTCACGGCGGCGGTAGGTGGGGTGGTTGTGGTGGTGCTGGCGCAGCCGCCGCCGAGTTGCGCGAGCAACAACAGCGCCGCCGCCGAGAAGCGAGTGGGAGTCATGGACTGGGAACTAGAAAAGGAACTTGTACAAATCAACGGATAATTTCACACTTGACAGGGTGGCGGGGGCTGCGGGGCCAGAGGACTTGGACTTTGGAAGGCGTGTCATCCTGAGCTTGCCGAGGACCTGCTACCAGTAGCCACGGGGCGGTACCAGGGCCTCGGCAAACTCAGGATGACGGCCCTCTTCTCAGGCTACAGTTTCCTGCCCCTCAGCCCCCATCACTGCTTTACACTCCGCAATGTGGCGGGCCGGTCGAGTTTGCCGGAGGTGGTGATCTGAAATTTGGGCAGCCAGACGAGTTCCCGGGGTACTTCGTACCTGGCGAGGCGGGCGGTGAGCAGGGCCAGGAGCTGGCGTTGCTGCGCATCGGGGAGGGCAGGGCCTTCGAGGAAGGCGGTGACCTGCTCGCCCAGGCGCTTATCGGGGCGGCCGGCCACGAAGGCGCGGTGGGCCAGGCCCAGCTCCGTGAGGGCCACTTCGAGCACCTGCTCCACCTTTTCGGCCTGCACCTTCACGCCCCCGCTGTTAATCACGAAGTCAACCCGGCCCAGCCACTCGAAAGTCTGGGCGTCGTCGGCCAGCGTGATGCGGTCATTGGTGGTGATAAGCTGGTTGTCGGTCACATCGGCGCGCACGGTGAGGCAGCCGCGCTCATCCTGGCCCACGGCAATGCCGGGCAGCACGCGGTAGGTGGGCTGGGCCTGGGGGCCATTGAGGCGGCGCAGGGCAATGTGGGAGGCCGTTTCCGTCATGCCATACGTGAGGTAGAGCGGCACGTGCAGGGCCTGCAACTCCTGTTCGAGGCTGCGCTCCACTGCCGCGCCGCCCACCAGAATGCCCCGCATCTGGTTCAGGCGCGGGGCGTGGCCGGCGGCCAGCACGGCCCGCAGTTGCAGGGGCACGAAGGAAGTGAAGTCGAACCCGGCCTCCGGGGGCACCAACGCCAGCGGGTCGGCCTGGGGCTCCACGATGGTCAGGTGCATCCGGCGTTCCAGCCCCCGCACGAGCATCATCAGCCCGCCCACGAACTCGCAGTTCAGGCACACCAGCAGCCGGTCGCCGGGGCCGAGGTCGAAGTAGTCGCCGGTGCGGCGGGCGGAGGCTTCGAGCTGCTGCCGTTTCATTTGTACGAGCTGGGGCTGGCCCGTAGAGCCGGAGGTGTGCAAACCGAACTCCTGAGTCCCGTTGAGCCACTGGCGCACAAAATCCAGCACCCGGGCCTCGTAGCCGTTCAGGTCCTGGGGGGCGTGGGCGGGATATTGCCGGATGTCGGCGTAGCGGAATTCGCGGCCGTTGAGCAGCAAGCAATCGGGCAGGAGCAGGTCGGAAACGGGAGTCATAGCAGAAAAGGGGAGGAAAAGGGGAGCAGGAAGCAGCCGGGAACCGGCCGGTGCAAAGGTTTTCAGCAACAACCACCAGTCCAACGGCCGGGTTGGACCGAAACGCCCGGAAAAAATAGTTGTTCTTGACAGTGAGAAGATTAAAGGCTATATTAAAGCTACTCACCAACCCCGCCGCGCCATGTCTACTCTGCCCGTCAGTCCGTTTGCCCTGGCCCGAACGTTCGTTTTCCGCCGCTACCTGACCGTCCGTCACCGTCTGGCCGATATGCGCCTGACGGCCGATGCCATCCGCCAGGCGCGCCAGCGCCGCCAGCAGGAACGCCACGACAAACGCATGCGCGACTTCTACGGCTGGTGCGACGCGTGCCGCGCCTTCGGCTCCATTTTTTAAGCACGAAACGGCCGTAAAACGGCCGTAGCGCCAACTTCGCTAACGGCCAATGCTACCAGCCTGTGGAGGGTTTACGGCTGCGGAAGTCCTGGAAACAGCTACTCCGGTTGTTACCGGGGCTTGGGCGTTTCCGGCAGCAGCCGGAAATAGGTGGCCACAAACCGGTCGTTCACCACTTGTCCCTGCACTTCTGCCTGCCGGATCTGCTGGCAAAAACCGTCCTTGGCATGGGCGTCGCCGTGCGAGTCGATGTGGGTGCCATCCACGAAATACGCGTTGCCTTCGATGCGGACGGCCAGGTCGCAGGCCCGCCCCGGCAGGCCCAGCCGGCACTGCCCGCAGGCGGCTTCCACCACTTGCACGGGCTTGGCTTTGTCGGGCGCGGCGGCTGTTGCAGGGGCCGTCTGGGCCAGGGCGGCGGCCGCGGGGGCGAGGGCCAGCAGGCCCAGAAGTAGGAAGCGCTTCATTGTGGATGCAAAAACTGGCAGGAGCCGGAATATAACAAAAAAGCCCGTCGGGCCGGCAGTGCCGGACCCGACGGGCGCTCTGGTGCCAGACCTGCGCTGGCCGAAAAGGACTATGGAAACTTCGGATACTTGTCGAAGTCGGGCTGGCGCTTCTCCACGAAGGCATTGCGGCCTTCCTTGGCTTCCTCACTCAGGTAGTACAGCAGCGTGGCGTTGCCGGCCAACTCCTGAATACCGGCCTGCCCATCCAGCTCGGCGTTGAAGCTCGACTTGAGCATGCGCAGGGACAGCGGGCTCTTTTGCAGAATTTTGTGGCACCAGGCCACTGTGGCATCCTCCAGCTCAGCCAGGGGCACCACTTTGTTTACCAGGCCCATATCGAGGGCTTCCTGGGCATCGTACTGGTCGCAGAGAAACCAGATTTCGCGGGCCTTTTTCTGGCCTACGATGCGGGCCAGATACGAGGCCCCGAAACCCCCATCGAACGAGCCGACTTTCGGGCCGGTCTGGCCGAAGCGGGCGTTGTCGGCGGCAATGGTCAGGTCGCAGACCACGTGCAGCACGTGGCCGCCCCCAATGGCCCAGCCGGCCACCATGGCAATCACGGGCTTGGGCAGCGAGCGAATGAGCTTCTGTAAATCGAGCACGTTGAGGCGGGGCACGGCATCCTCGCCGATGTAGCCGCCGTGGCCGCGCACGCTCTGGTCGCCGCCCGAGCAGAAGGCCTTACCACCTTCGCCCGTGAGAATCACCACGCCAATATCCGTCCGGTCGCGGCAGATGTGCATGGCCTGAATCATCTCGTCCACCGTGAGCGGGGTGAAGGCATTGTGCACCTGGGGCCGGTTGATGCTGATTTTGGCGATGCCGCCGGCCTGGGTGAAGAGGATTTCTTTGAACTCCTTGATCGGGGTCCAGGTGATTTGTTCGGACATAGAAAGGTGTCGTTTTGGGTGCGGCGAAACAGCTTATCACGGCCGCGCCGCAAGGTTATACATGAGCCGACGAAAGCAACCGTGATAAGCTGTTGCCTGCATCAGCCTACTAAGTTGTTAGGCAAAAGCCGTTTTTACCGCTTTACGGTATTCCTCGAAGAAAGCAGCGTTGGTTTGCGAGTCGGTGAAGATTTCGAGGATGGCCGCGCCGCCCTCCATTGCAAAGAAAACCGGCAACGCGGCATCTAGTTCGGCAAAGGTAGAAACCGGGAAGTAGCGCAGCCCGAAGTCGCGGGCCGTATTCTCGGCCGTCAGGGTCTGGCGGGTCTCGAAGAACTCCTCCAGCTCGGGCTGCTGGCGCGGCCCATCGATGAGCCGGAAAATGCCGCCGCCGTGGTTGTTGAACAGCACCACCCGTAGGTTGGGCGTGGGGTAGTTGTGCCAGAACGCGTTACGGTCGTAAAAGAACGCCACGTCGCCGGTCAGCAGCACCACCGGCCGCTCGGGCTGGGCCAGGGCCGCGCCCACAGCCGTGCTCGTGCAGCCATCAATGCCGCTGGTGCCCCGGTTGGCGAATACTTCGATTTGCTTGCCCTGCGGAATGCCCAGAATATTGGTGTAGCGAACGGCCATGCTGTTGGCGAGGTGCAGGGCAGTGTTTGCAAGCATATTTTGTAAACAGCGAAACATCACCACAAACTCGCCAAATGCAGGCGAAGCGTTGAAAATGCTATTTTCAGCATGGAGCACTTGGCTTGCTTTAAATGTCGCTTGGTCCCAAGTGCTACGGTAAGCTTCCCGCTCTTTCCGTTTTTGTTCAGGCAGTAAATGCTCAGCCGTAACAGCGTTTAAGAGCATCAATATCCCTTCGGTCGGGTCCGTTCTTATAACTGTGGTGAGGCATTTAAACGTGTCAGGCACCTCCCCCGCCGCCTGAATGTGCCAATGCTCCTGCGCGGGGTATTGACGTAGGAATTGTTTGAGTGATTTAGAAATCAATGACAGACCAACAGTAACCAGTAGCTCAGGCTTAAGCAGTGCTTTTTGTTCGTCCGAACTGCCTGCCATTACAATGTCTTGCAGGTTGTGGGTAACGTCAAAGAATTCTTCATTGCTGGTCACATTGCTAATACTATCACCAACGAAAACAGCGCCCATCGTCTCCTCTAGTTTATAATCATCCCACTTCCGAGCAAGTAGATTTTGCCAAAGCTGACCAGACTGCTGCCCAAATACGAAAAGGATGCGGGAATAAGAATCAAACAGATTACCCAACTTTCCGGCAAGAGTCGAGTCTATTTGTTGCATAGCGCCTTCTTCCCGAATAATTTTCACATCCTGGTCGTACACGATTTCCTCCTTCGGATAAAACGGCTCCCGCAGCGGAATATTCACCTGCACCGGCCCGGCGGGGGCGGCTTGCGTGAGGTTGATGGCTTCGTTGATGATGCGCCCGGCGTGCCACTTGGCATCGGGGTGGCTGGTGTCGGGGGGGAAGTCGAAGGCGGCTTTGGCGTGGGCGCCGTAGAGGTTGCGCTGGCGGATGGTCTGGCCGTCGAGCTGGTCGATCCACTCCGGGGGGCGGTCGGCGGTGAGGATGAGCAGCGGAATCTGCTGGAAAAAGGCCTCGGCCACGGCCGGCGCATAGTTGAGGCCCGCCGTGCCCGAGGTGCACACCAGCACCACCGGCCGCCGCGTGGCCTGCGCAATGCCCAGCGCAATGAACGCCGCCGCCCGCTCATCAGGCACCACCCGCAGCTTGCCCTGGTAAGCCGGGTGCCGGGCAAAGGCCAGCGTGAGCGGAGCGGAGCGCGAGCCGGGCGACAGCACCACGTCGGTAATGCCGTGCCGGGCGCAGATTTCGGGGATGTTGTGGACGGCCTGGAGGGAGGACATAATGGGGCAAGTTGAGGAAATGGACGTCATGTTGAGCATGTGGCGCATAGAGCCAGGGGTCCGGAGGAGCAGTCGAAGCATCTCTACCGCGACGGGTAAACGCATGCGTCAGGGGTTAGCATGGCGGTAGAGATGCTTCGACTGCGGTGGCGCCTTCGCTGAGCATGACGTTCTTTTTGCTGTCGTTCCTCATCCCAAAACGGCCCCTGCGGTCCGGAGTTTCAACTCCGTTTCCTCCCATTCGCGGGTGGGGTCGGAGTCGGCGGTGAGGCCGGTGCCGGCGTAGAGCACGGCTTGGCCGGGGCGCAGTTGCAGACAGCGCAGATTCACGTAGAGGCGGGCCGCGCCGGGGTCGGGCAGGTTTACAGGACCCAGGAAACCGGCGTAATAGGCCCGGTCGTAGCCCTCGTGCTGCTTGATGAAATCGAGGGCCGCCTGGCGGGGCATGCCGCTTACGGCCGAAGTGGGGTGCAGCAGCCGCAGCATATCGGTGCCGAGCGTGGCGAAGGGCACATTGTGCAAATCCACCGCAAAATCGGTGCGCAGGTGCAGCACGTCGCCGGCGGCCACGGTGCGGGGGCCGGTTTCCTGGTATTCGCGCAGCCGCAGCTGCTTGAAGCAATTCACGATGTAGCGACCCACCAGGGCCTGCTCCTCAATTTCCTTCTGCCGCCAGATAGCCTCACTCGGCGCATGGCCCGGCAGCAGCGGCTGGGTGCCGGCCAGCGCCATCGTCCGGAACACCTGGTCTTCGCCCACTTCGGCCAGCACTTCGGGCGTGGCGCCCAGCCAGGTGCCCGCGCCCGGCGCACTCACCAGCGATACGAAGGCGTTGGGGTAGCGCCGCTGCAACTCTTCAAAGGCCCGCAGCGCATCAAACCCAGCGGGCAACTCCCGCTGCACGGCCCGGCTCGATACCACTTTCTGGACCGTGCCGGTCCGGATGGCGGCTACCCCGGCGGCCACCAGCGCCTCGTATTCGGGGCGGGTGGCGGGCCGGGGGGCGTGGCGGGGGCGCACGTGCCAGGCCAGCGGGGCCGGCCGCGCCAGGGCCGCGAACCGCTGCCGTAGCTCGGGCAGCCGGGCGGCGGCGGCCGCACTCACGCGCACCTCATCGGGCCGGGCGAGGTCAAAATACAGGTCGGCCGGCAGCAGCAGGGGCGGATTGTGGTCGGAATCTTGGAAGGGAAAGAAGGCGAAACCGGCCGGCGCGCTGGCCTCCAGCGCCGGCGGCAACCCCACGTAAGCCGCTTCCACGCGCAAACTCAGGCACAGCCGGGCGTGCGCTGCACCGGGCAGCCGCCACAGCGCCACCGGCCGGCCGCTGCTCAGGGCCAGCGCCACCAGCTGCCGCTGCCGCTCGGCCGGCGACAAGTCAGGATTCCAGGCAACGGATTGGAGCATTGTTAGGGTTTTGGGGGCTGGGGGACTGAGAGAACCGAGGAATGGGGAGCCTGAGGAACTGAAACCAAGAACGGTGTCATGCTGAGCGAAGGCGTAGTATCTCTACTGCTTCGTTGAGATGGTAATTGAGTAGTCAGAGGTAGAGATGCTTCGAGTATGGCTACGCCTTCGCTCAGCATGACACCGTTCTCTTAACAGGCTCGTACCGTTTCTCACTTCTCACTTCTCACTTCTCCACATCAATCACCGCCATGGTAATGCGGCTGATGCAGACCAACGCGCCGGTTTGCTCGTGGGTGATGCGGATTTCCCAGACCTGGGTGCGGCGGCCCACGTGCAGGGCCGTGGCCCGGCCGATAACGTGGCCGTCGCGCACGCCTTTTATGTGGTTGGCGTTGATTTCGAGGCCCACGCAGGCTTGTTTGGTAGGGTCGGGCAGGCGGGTGTGGGCCGCTATGCTGCCCAGCGTTTCGGCCAGCGCCACCGAGGCCCCGCCGTGCAGCAGGCCCATGGGCTGGTGGGTGCGCCCATCAACGGGCATCCGGCCTTCGAGGTAGTCCGCCGTGAGAGCCGTGAGCTCGATGCCCAGCACATCGGCCAGGGTGGGGCGGGTATTCACCCACTGTTTGAGTTGCTCCAGAGTCATGCGGGAAGTAGGATAGGGTACAGGAAGGAACGATGAGGGGGCCGGCCAGCCGTCCGGTAGCACAACCATTGGGCCGCGAAATCTTCCGGCCCGCCGGACCCGCTCCTACGGGCAATCCGGTCTGAACGGCAGCTGTCCGGCCAAAAAGGCCGTACTTTAACGGCGCAAACAGCAAAACTAGCGGGAAAATGAGCGTCAAAAAAATCTACCTCATTCGCCACGGGCAAACCGACTTCAACCTGCGCGGCATTGTGCAGGGCAGTGGCGTCGATTCGTCGTTGAACGAAGCCGGACGACGGCAGGCGGCCCGTTTCTTTGCCGCCTACCGCCAGGTGCCCTTCGCAAAAGTATACACCTCCCTGCTGCGGCGCACGCACGAGTCGGTGGCCGGGTTTGTGGCGTTGGGCCTGCCCTGCGAGCAGCACGGCGGCCTGAACGAAATCAGCTGGGGGACCCGGGAGGGTACCCGCGTCACGCCCGAGGAAGACGAGGAATACCACCGCGTGCTCCAGGACTGGCGGGCCGGCCGGACCGCTTCCTGCCTTCAGGGCGGCGAGAGTCCCGAGCAGGTGGCCGCCCGGCAGCGGCCGTTCGTGGAGCTGCTGCTGAGCCGGCCCGAGGAGGAAACCGTGCTCGTGTGCATGCACGGGCGGGCCATGCGGGTGCTGCTGTGCCAGCTGCTGGGCTACCCGCTCAGCCAGATGGACCACTTCGAGCACCACAACCTGGGCCTCTACCAGCTCGATTATACCGGCTCCCTGTTCACGGTGCGCCGCTTCCTGGACGTGCGCCACCTGATGAGCGCGGAGGAGCGCGGACTCTAACGGATTCAGCTTGGCTGTCCTTCGGCTCACGGATTTTGTAGCCGGTAAAAGAGTGGCAGCAGGATTTGCTCAAGCGGCCATGAGCGAGCACACCCGCCCGCATGCAGGCACTGGTCTGGCCTAAGCCGCCGGAAACTCCCGTCAGGCGAAAATTCGCTGTTTTGGGGCTTCTGGAGGAAGATCGGGTTTCGTTTGCACCCCCGAAAATTCGGGCTAATTTTGACCCCATTCAACCCAACGACGACGACGCAGATGGCCGAACTCATAAAAATGCCCAAGATGAGCGACACGATGACCGATGGGGTCATTGCTTCGTGGCTCAAAAAAGTAGGCGATAAAGTAAAATCCGGGGATATTCTGGCCGAGGTGGAAACCGACAAGGCGACCATGGAACTGGAAAATTATGAGGATGGCACCCTGCTCTACATCGGCCCGAAGGAAGGAGATTCCGTGGTCGTGAATGGCCTGCTGGCCATCGTAGGCAAGGAAGGCGAGGACATTGCTTCCCTGCTGAAAGATGCCCAGGCCGAAACCGCCCAGCTCGCCACCGGCGAAACGGAAGAAGCCCCGGCCACCGAAGCCCCGGCCGCTGCGCCCGAAGCCCCGGCCGCTGCCCCCAAAGCTGCCGCTGCTCCGGCTCCCGAGGCTCCTAAAGCCGACGCTCCAAAGCCCGCGGCCCCGGCCGGCAACGGCAAGAAGGCAACGGTCATCCGGATGCCCAAGATGAGCGACACCATGACCGAGGGCACCATTGCCGCCTGGCTGAAAAAAGTGGGCGACAAGGTGAAATCGGGTGATATTCTGGCCGAAGTGGAAACCGACAAGGCGACCATGGAGCTCGACAACTACGAGGACGGCACCCTGCTCTACATCGGCCCGAAAGAAGGCGAGGCCGTGGCCGTCGATGGCGTGCTGGCCATCATCGGCGAAGAAGGCGCCGACGTGCAGGCCCTGCTCGGCGGCCCGAACGACGCCGCCCCTGCTGCTGCTCCGGCGGCCGCTGAAGCTGCTGCCCCCGCGTCGGCTTCTACCTCGGCTCCCGCCCCGGCTGCCGAAGCGGCTCCCGCCGCCAACGGTGGCCGCATCTTCGCCTCGCCGCTGGCTAAAAGCATTGCCAAGGATAAAGGCATCGACCTGAATACCATTAAGGGCTCCGGCGAAAATGGCCGCATCGTGTCGCGTGACCTGGAAGACGTAGCCGCTTCGCCCGCGCCCGCCCAGGCTGCTGCGCCAGCTGCTGCCCCGGCTGCTCAGCCCGCCGCGGCTCCGGCTCCGGTGGCGGCCAAGCCGGCTCCGGCCGCTGCGCCTGCTGCCCCAGCTGCGCAGCCCGCCGACGGCACCTATACCGATACGCCGGTGACGCAGATGCGCAAGGTAATTGCCCGCCGCCTCTCCGAAAGCCTGTTTACGGCCCCGCATTTCTATCTGACGATGGAAATCCTGATGGACCGGGCTATGGAAGTGCGCACCCAGCTCAACGAGCTTTCGCCCGTTAAACTCAGCTTCAACGACCTGGTGCTGAAGGCTTCGGCCCTGGCACTGCGTCAGCATCCGGCCGTGAACTCCTCGTGGCTGGGCGACCGGATCCGCCAGAACCACGTCATCAACATCGGCGTAGCCGTAGCCGTGGATGAGGGCCTGCTGGTGCCGGTGGTGCGCAACGCCGACGGTAAGGGCATGTCGCAGATTGCCACGGAGGTGAAAGAGCTGGCTGGTAAAGCCAAGAGCAAGAAGCTGCAGCCCGCCGAGTGGGAGGGCAGCACCTTCACCATCTCCAACCTGGGCATGTTCGGCATCGACGAGTTCACCGCCATCATCAACCCGCCCGATGCCTGCATCCTGGCCGTGGGCGGCATCAAGCAGACCGCCGTGGTGAAGAACGGCGAGCTGGCCGTGGGCAACATCATGAAGGTAACGCTGAGCTGCGACCACCGCGTGGTGGACGGTGCCACCGGCGCGGCCTTCCTGCAAACGCTCAAAAGCCTGCTCGAAGACCCGCTGCGGATGCTCATCTAAGCTAAGCCGCAGAATTACTTCAAAAGAGCCAGTCCCTTGCCGGGGCTGGCTCTTTTATTTGCCTGTTAACCGGCACGGCGGTTCGTCTGCGTTGGAAGCTGATTTGACACGGCCGTGAGCAAGGAAGCAGTGGCCGTGAGCCCGGGGCGGGATGAATTTGCAGGAGCCAAGGATGCGGGTGGCTGATTTTACAGCAAAACGGCTATACTTGCCGCTGGTGGGCGTTGCGCCGGCAACACCCGATTGTGAATTGCTCACTCAATACTATCTATGAAAACGAATTTACTCGCCATTACCCTGTGCATAGCTAGTGCTACCACCGCCTACGGCCAGGGCCAGACCCTCAATGGCCAGGTGCTCGACGCCGCCGGCAAACCCGTTATCGGGGCTACGGTAGTAGAAAAAGGTACCAACAACGGCACCGCCACCGACAATGACGGACGCTTTGTGCTGAAGGCCCGCACGGCTTCGCCCCGCCTGCAAATCAGCTCCATCGGCTACGGCGCCCAGGAGGTGGCCGGCAGCGGGGAGGTGAGCGTGCGCCTCGCCGATGCCACCAACAGCCTCGGCGACGTGCAGGTAGTAGGCTCGCGCAGCCAGAACCGCTCCATCACCGACTCACCTTCGCCGGTCGATATTATCGATTTGCGCGAGGTAACCACCAAAACCGGCCAGCTCGATGTAAACCAGCTGCTGCAGTTTGTGGCGCCCTCGTTCAACTCGAACCGGCAGACCGGCTCCGATGGCGCCGACCACGTGGACCCCGCCTCGTTGCGCGGCCTCGGGCCCGACCAGACGCTGGTGCTCGTGAACGGCAAGCGCCAGCACCAGTCGGCGCTGGTAAACCTGTTCGGCTCGCGGGGGCGCGGCAACACGGGCACCGACCTGAACGTGATTCCGGCCGCCAGCATCGAGCGGATTGAGATTCTGCGCGACGGCGCGGCCGCCCAGTACGGCTCCGATGCCATTGCGGGCGTTATCAACATCGTGCTCAAAACGTCGGTGAAGGAGCTGACGGCCAACGTGAACTACGGGGCCTACGACGCCAAGTACCGCCGCGACGACCAGCGTTTCGACGGCGGCAACTTCAACGCCAACGTAAATTACGGCCTTGGGCTGGGCGAGAAGGGCAGCTTCATCAACACCACGGTTGACTTCAACCAACGCCAGCACACCCAGCGCGCCGCCGTGCCGGCCCCCGATGGCCTGGCCCGCCGCGAGTACGGCGACCCCAAGGTGTCGAACCTCTCGGCCTACGTCAACTCCAAGTTCGCCCTCACCGACCAGACCCATATTTACGCGTTTGGCGGGGCCAACAAGCGCCAGGGCGACGCCTACGCCTGGACCCGCTTCCCCGACGACGACCGCAACGTGCCCGCTATTTACCCCAACGGCTTCGACCCCATCATCACCAGCGACATTATTGATGTGTCGGCCGTAGCGGGCTTTTGCACCAAGCTCGGCGGCTGGGACCTGGATTTGAGCAACAACTTCGGCTCCAACCGCTTCAACTACGGCCTGAAAAATACGCTCAATTCCTCGCTGGGGGCCAAGTCGCCCACCTCGTTCGATGCCGGCGGCTTCCAGTTGCAGCAGAACGTGGTGAACCTGGGCCTGACGCGCAATTACGGCACCGTGCTGAGCGGTCTGAACCTGGCCGCCGGCGCCGAATTCCGCCGCGAGTGGTACTCACTCTTCGCGGGCGAGGAAGCTTCCTACAAGAACTACGACCCGGCCGGCACGCCCGACTCGTTGCGCCGGGCCAGCGGCTCGCAGGGCTTCCCCGGCTTCCAGCCCACCGATGCCATCAAGGCCGACCGCGACAATGTGGGCGCGTACGCCGATGCCGAATTGAACGTGAACCTGCGCTGGCTGCTGGCCGGCGCCCTGCGCTACGAGCACTACACCGACTTCGGCAGCACGCTCAACTACAAGGCCTCGACCCGCTTCAAGCTGACGGAGTTTCTGACCCTGCGCGGCACCTACAGCACCGGCTTCCGGGCGCCCTCGCTGGCCCAGATCAACTTCAACTCCACCTTCACCAACTTCATCCAGGGCCAGGCCGTGGAAGTGCTGCTGGCGCGCAACAACAGCGCCGTAACCCAGAAGCTGGGTATCCCGGCCCTCCGGCAGGAAACCTCCAACAGCGCCAACGTGGGCCTCACCAGCCGCATCGGCCCGGCGCTGAGCCTGACGCTGGACGGCTACTACATCAAGGTGAAAGACCGCGTGGTGCTCACCAGCCAGTTCGGCAACGACGACCCGGTGATTGGTCCCGACCTGGTGGCGCTGAACGTGGGGCAGGCCCAGTTTTTTGCCAACGCCGCCGACACCCGCTCGCTGGGCCTCGATGTGGTGCTCAACCACACCGCTCAGCTGGGCGCGGCCGGCCGCCTCAACTCCACGCTGGCGGCCAACTTCAACCAACTGAAAATCGACCGGGTGCAGACCTCGGGCCGCCTGGCGGGCCGCGAGGATGACTTTTTTGGACCCCGCGAGCAGGCCTTCGTGAAGGCGTCCGCGCCGCCGTCTAAAATCAACCTCACCTTCGACTACCAGGTGGCCCGGTTCGGCACGCTGGTGCGGTTCGTGCGCTTTGCCGGCGTGGATTTGATTGACTGGGACGGCAACCCGATGAACTACGACGCCCGCGTGACGACTGACCTGACGCTGAGCTATGCCCTGACCAACCACTTGCAACTGATCGGGGGCAGCACCAACCTGTTCAACCGCTACCCCACGCTCTTCAATCCGCAGCTCACCGAAACCGGCGGCGCCTGGGACCCGGTGCAGATGGGCGCGAATGGGCGGTTTTACTTTGCTAAATTGCAGGCCCGATTCTGATTTGAGTTGTTTGTTGTCAGCTGCTCGTTGTCAGCTGATACCTGCCAGATAGCCTGAAGTCGGGAGTCAGCCGTTGGTACGTTGCGTACCGGCGGCTGGCTCCTTGTTTCCGCGCTACGCTCCCCCGACAACCAGTAACCGACAACTGACAACTACCACCTGACAACTAGCCAATGAAAATCCGTTCTACTACCGTCCTCGGCGTCCGCCACAACGGCCAGGTGGCCCTCGGGGCCGATGGCCAGGCCACCATGGACAAGCACGTGGCCAAAAGCAACGTGCGCAAAGTCCGCAAGCTGCACGACGGCAAAGTGGTTACCGGCTTTGCCGGCTCCACGGCCGACGCGTTTATGCTGCTCGATAAGTTCGAGGAGAAGCTCGGCAACTACAACGGCCAGTTGCGCCGGGCCGCCATCGAGCTGGCCAAGGAGTGGCGCAAAGACCAGTACCTGCGCAAGCTCGAAGCCATGATGGTGGTGTGCGACAAGGACGAGCTGCTCATCATTGCCGGCACCGGCGACGTACTGGAGCCCGACAACGACGTGGCCGCCATCGGCTCGGGCTCGATGTACGCCCAGGCCGCCGCGCTGGCCCTGAAAAAGCACGCCCCCCACCTCACGGCCCGCCAGATGGTGGAAGAAGCCCTGCACATCGCCGCCGACATCTGCATCTACACCAACCACAACCTCATGATTGAGGAACCGGTATAGCTGTTTTGAGCTGCAAGCCTCAAGCTACAAGCTGCAAGCTTTCAGTTAGGACTATTTAAATCATCTGTTTTTCGTTTTGCCATAGAGCTTGCAGCTTGCAGCTTGAGGCCTGAAGCTCCTAAAAATGCAAATCACCAACTTCCTCAAGCACCATTACCGCCACTTCAACGCCGCCGCCCTGATTGATGCGGCCGAGGGCTACAACAAGCACCTCGCCGATGGTGGCAAGATGATGATTACCCTGGCCGGCGCCATGAGCACCGCCGAAATGGGTATTCAGCTGGCCGAGCTCATTCGGCAGGATAAAGTGCAGATTATCAGCTGCACCGGTGCCAACCTCGAAGAAGACATCTTCAACCTGGTGGCCCACGACTTCTACGAGCGGGTGCCCAACTACCGCGACCTGACGCCCGCCGACGAGCAGGCCCTGCTGGAGCGCCACATGAACCGCGTAACCGATACCTGCATCCCCGAGGAGGAGGCCATGCGCCGCCTGGAGCACTCGGTGCTCAAGTTCTGGGAGAAGGCCGACAAGGCCGGCGAGCAGTATTTCCCCCACGAGTTCTTCTACCAGATTCTGCTGAGCGGCGAGCTGGAGCAGTACTACCAGATTGACCCCAAGGACAGCTGGATGCTGGCCGCCGCCGAGAAAAACCTGCCCATCATCTGCCCCGGTTGGGAAGACTCCACGCTGGGTAACATCTTCGCCGGCCACGTCATCACGGGCGACATCAAAAATGTGCACACCGTGCGCACCGGCATCGAGTACATGATTTACCTGGCCGGCTGGTACACCGAGCAGGCCACCGAAGAGAGCCCGGTCGGCTTCTTCCAGATTGGCGGCGGCATTGCCGGCGACTTCCCCATCTGCGTGGTGCCCATGCTGCACCAGGACCTGGGCCGCACCACGGTGCCGCTGTGGGGCTACTTCTGCCAGATTTCGGACTCCACGACCAGCTACGGCAGCTACTCGGGTGCCGTGCCCAACGAGAAAATCACCTGGGGCAAGCTGGGCCAGGACACGCCCAAGTTCATCATCGAGTCGGACGCGACCATCGTCGCCCCGCTGATATTTGCCATCGTGCTGGGGCAGTAATTGCCGTCTGACACTCCATAAAGAAAGGCCCGCCGCTGAACATCAGCGGCGGGCCTTCGCATGTGAGGTGATGGGGAGGAAATTATTGCCACGCCAAGCGGCAATACACGGCCGGATGGTCAGATACGCCCACACTGTGCGGAATGAAATCTACGCTTCGGGTCTTGAAACGACCGACGGAAAAGTATATCCGGTCGACACTGATGAATGGGGGCGAAAATGTATTCAGTACATCCGCATATTTGGTGGACGGTAGCTCGTGTACCTCAAACATATTGAAATCGCCCAGAATAAGCTGAGCCTCGTCCTGCCGCTCCTGGAAATACGTGGCGGCCGTGGCGGCAGCGGTGGGTAGCGGATCAAAATGCAGGGAATATACCCGTACCGGCCGGCTGCCCACCAAAATTTCGGCGGCCAGGATGCTGCGTCTTCGCCATTTGCTGACGTATTCGTTCTCGTGGTTCTCGATGCTGTTGATGGTAAAGCGGGTCAAAATGGCATTGCCCCACTCGCCCTTTGGGGGCTGAACGCCCCGCGGCTCGTTGTGGGCGTGGGCCCCAAAAGCATAGTTCATGTGTAGCCGGGCGGCCAGCTGCTCGGTGAAATCCTGCGTAGCGGAATTAGAGCGGTTGCGCGGCACTTCCTGCAAGCAGATAATATCGGGCTTCACCCGGCTCAGAACGCGCGCTATACTATCGAGCTGAGCCGCCGAGCCGCCTTTTTGGGTAGCATCCCACGGGTCTTGTCCGTCCCGGAATCCTAGCTGGATATTATACGTCACGCACGTCAGCAGGCTATCGGGGAGGCTGCCACTTACCGGATTCCGGAAGTAAGATGTGCGGGTTCTGTAATCCGGGAACAGCTTTTTGCAGCCGCCCAGGGCCACGGCCGCCAGTACCAGAGTCAATCGGATTAAATACATGGTTTACCAAGGCTTACGGTACCTGCAAGTGCGGAGAACTACTGCAAAAGAAGGAGTACCCTACCAAAAAAGCGTGACGAGTAGAACACTAGGACGCCAACTCCACTGCCTCCGCCAGCAGCTCGGCTTCGCAGCGCAGGCCGGCGAGGCGGGCTTCCAGCAGCAGGCGGGCCGTGGCCCCGCACTTCTCGCGGAGCTGGCGGCGGGCTCCCAGCTCGAAAATGGTGAGCCAGTCCGCTTCGTCCTCGGGGTTGGCGACCGGGCCGGGATAAGCCCGCAGGGCCGGGGCGGCGGCCAGCCGGGCCAGGTATGGGGCCGCCCGACGGTGTAGCGTTGCCAGTTCCAATTCCAGACCCTGCATCTTCACCCGACACTGGCGTAGCCGGTAGTCCAGCTCCTGCACATCCGGGGGCGGTTCGGGCAGGGCCGGCGGGGCCGGAAAACTGCCCCCCGCACCATCGTAGACGAGGCCCTGGACCGTCATTGCCAGTCGCATCGTCTGGACTCCCACGGTGGCGGTCGTCGATTGGTAGCCTCGCTCCGTTAGGGCCAGACTCGACCTGCCTACCCCCAGCCACTCGGCCATCATGTCTTGCGAAAGTCCGAAGTACGTGCGAAGTGGGAGCGTGTCCATGCCAGAAGATTGAGGTCCGTTGGTGAAGCTAAACAATTTTGGACTAAACAATTTGAAATTGTTTAGTCCAAAATTGTTTAGCTTCACCCTGTTGCTATGTGTGTTGGGTTTGTAAGCAGTAAGGTGGAGGCGTGAGCTATCATCAGCCAGGAACGCCCCTGGCGCGCCCCKGGCGCGCCAGGGGCGTTCCTGGGGGGCTGGGGCAGTAATTGCCGCTAAACACTCAGTAAAAAGCCCGCCGCTGAATATCAGCGGCGGGCTTTTTGTTTTCTTCACGGGTCCACCGATTGGCTTCTAGTGAGCCGGCGCGGGCACCGATTTGGTCTGCTGCTTTTGGAGCCGTTGCTGCTCCACTTCTTTTTTAATAGCATTTCCTCTCAACCCCGCCCCAACTATTCCCACGAGCATAGATGGCACGATGATGCCCAGCACAAATGGAAGAAAACCTCTTATCAGACGGCCTGCCAAGCTCAGGCCCGTATGTGCCAGCATGGAACTGTAAGCCCAAGTGGCATATCCGAAGCTGATTAGCGACGCTATAGCCCCCACTTTCGTGATGTAGATTGTGCCGGAGTAAAAATAGGAAACGGGTAGGAAGAACAGGGTTAGCGAGTTGCAAACCGCCGTGATCAATGCCGCAATAACGAGACACTCGGCGTAGTTGTAGCCCCCGCGGCGTAGAAACAGCCGCGCAAACGCGGCTATTATCGGCACCAATCCCACGTAAACCCAACTCATGTATTTGGCTATGAATTCGATGCCAGACTTTTGCGCCTGCCATACGGCCTCGGGTACGGCCGGGTCGCGGGGCGGCATCAGGTCGATATGCAGGACCGAGGAAATAAAGGCGTAGAGACCGGTTACCAGTAACAGCAGCGACAACGGCGGAAAGTGGTACTTGCGCTGCCCGGCCAGGTACTCCCGGATGGTGGGTCCGGGCCGCAATAGCATGTTTTTTAGGGTGTACAGAATGCCCTTATCCACGTGCCAGATGGAGTGCGGGATGTCGTGGAGCATGTCGGCCATCGTGAGCCGGTGGGTGTGGTGGGCGTCCTGCCCGCACTGCCCGCAGAATCGGTCGGGCACCGCGTGGCCGCAGTTCAGGCAGTGGGCCGGGCCATGCGCGGCTGGGGTTGATACGGGTAGTTGGGTTGGGTCCGGGAGAATAAGTTCAAGCTCGGGAGTAGCGGTTGGTTGCATAGGAATGAGTTGTAATGCTAATTGTAAATCTACTCGAATATGTGGTTCACCCAATGAAACAGGCCCGCCGCTGACGTTCAGCGGCGGGCCTTTGTGGTGTTTCTTTAGCGGTCAGGATACGTGTGCCGGGCTTTCAGTAGGGGCCAGCTGACATCCTGAATAGCGCAGGCCCGGCGTTTCAGCTCTTCCAGGCCGGTTGCCGCAATCCAGTGGTTCGCGCGGTCATAGAAGTCAAAAAACGACAGGCCAGCTATAGAGTCTTCGGCCGCCTGATCGGGGCAATGGATGCCAATGGCCGGATAGTGCGGGCCCGGCCCGGGATTATGCGGGCTGGTTACGGCTATCAGATCAAACGCAACGCTACCTGAGGCCTCGGGGAGGATACCAGGAAAAGCCCGGCGGACTACCTCATGGCATTTAACCAGTAAATCCAGCTCCCAGTCCTGGGGTATATCGATTTCAACAAGCAGGTAGCCGCGTTCCATACACGATACTTCCGCCGTCCAGCCTACGCCATTTCCGCCACTTCCACCTCCTTTGGCATGCCTACGGCTTCAAATGCCTGACCCAAATCCAGCATTAAATCCTGGGGGTCTTCTACGCCGATACTCAGGCGGATCATCTGGGGGGTGATGCCCATTTCCTTCTGGTCTTCCAGCGTGATATCGGAATGGGTCATGGTGCCGGGGTGCTCGGCCAGGCTTTCGGTGCCGCCCAGGCTTACGGCCAGCTTAATGAGCTTGAGGGCATTGAGGAAGCGGAAGGCTTCGGCCTCGCCGCCCCGGATGTCGAACGAAATCATGGAGCCCGGCGAGAGGCACTGGCGGCGGTAGATGTCCTGCTGCACGGGGTTGCCTTCGAGGTGGGTGAGGTAGTGGGTGCGCTCGACCAGTGGGTGCGCCCGCAACCAGTCGGCAATGGTTTGGGCCGATTGGGCGGCGCGCTCCATGCGCAGCTTCAGCGTTTCGAGGCTGCGCATGAGCATCCAGCCGGTATTGGGGTCGCACATGGTACCCATAAACGTGCGCATGGCCTTGATTTCCTTCATCAGGGCGTGGCTGCTGAGGGCGGCCCCGGCAATCAGGTCGGAGTGGCCGCCCAGGAACTTGGTGGCCGAGTACAGTATCACGTCGGCGCCGTGCTTGAGCGGGTGCTGGAACACGGGACCCAGGAAGGTGTTATCGACCACGAAGCGCACCGGCTTGTCGGGCGTGGCGTACTGGCGGGCCAGGGCGGCGCAGGCGTCGAGGTCGATGAGGTGGTTGGTGGGGTTGGCAGGGGTTTCCACGTAAATCATGGCGAGGCGGCCGGGGGCAATGGCCGCGGCCTGGGCCTGCATTTCCTCGGGGCTGGCGCTGGGGCGGAAGCCCACGGCCTCGATGCCGAACTTGCGCAGCACATTTTTCAGGAAGAAATCGGAGCCGCCGTACACGGGCTCGGAGTGCAGCACTACGTCGCCGGGCTGGAGCAGGGCCAGCAGGGTGGTGCTGATGGCAGCCATGCCCGAGGCGAAACTGGCAGCTTCTTCGGCTTCATCCCAGAGGGTGAGCCGGTTCTCGAGGATTTCGAGGCTGGGGTTGTTGAGGCGCGAATAAATCAGGCCCATTTCCTCGTCCGGTCCCTGCTGGCGCAAGCCGTAAGCCAGCTCAAAGAAGGCCTTGCCCTCCTCGGCGTTCTTGAACACGAAGGTCGAGGTCTGGAAAATGGGCGGCTTGATGGCGCCCTCGCTCCAGGCGGGCGTGTAGCCGTAGCTCATCATCAGGCTCTCCGGGTTCAGGCGCTGGCCGTTGATGCAGGCGTGGTCGGCGGGGTTGGTCATGGGGGTGGGATTTGGGGGGTGGGTGGGAAAAATGGGTAGCCTAAAGGTACCGTTTCTGCCGAACCTACCCCGAAAAAAGCCGGCATTTCCAACCTCAACCGTGTACCTTCGGGCCTCACCCTTCCTTTCCCGCCGCGCTATGTCCCTCGATACCCTGACCTTCCTCCAGCACACGACCGAAGCCGAAAAGACGACTGTGTACACCCGCGGTGAGGACGAGGACGGCGATGAGGTGCTGATTCCGTGTTCGGCCCTGCTCATTGCCCAAACCGAGTACCAGAAGCTCTATATCACCCTCGAAGCCCGCCGCCGCTACCTCACCCACACCCAGGTACCCGGCGAGGAGGAAGTGGAAATCGACTTCCTGCGCGACTACGAAGAAGTGGAAGCCCTCCTCGAAGACGCCGGCCTCGATGGTATCTTCGACGGCGAGCAAGGCATTCTCTACCACAACCTGCTCTTCCTGCTGATGAACCCGTAATTCAGTTGCCAGTTGCCAGTTGCCAGTTGCCAGTTGCTAGTTGTCAGTGGTTAGTTGTCAGTTGCCAGTTGTCAGTTGTCAGTGGTTAGTTGTCAGTCGCCAGGAAAAGGAACGTCATTCCGAGCGAAGGCGGAGCCGGAGCCGAGGAATCTCGCGTGCAATGGTACTTCTGTCGTTAGGTTAGTTGACGCAACATCAGCACGCGAGATTCCTCGGCTCCGGCTCCGCCTTCGCTCGGAATGACGTTCCTTTTCCTGACAATTGACAATTGACAATTGACAACTGACAACCAACAACTCACTTCCGCGTGTAATCCGCCAGCAGGCCCTCATAAATCCAGTTGGCCAGGGCCTGGCGGTTGTCGGCCACCACGAACCGCTGCTGGTCACGGGCATTCTGGATGTTGCCCAGCTCCATGAACACGGCCGGGGCGTGGCTGTTGCGCACCACGTACAGGCTGCTGCGCGCCGACACGTTGCCGGAGTAGGAACGGTTGGGCTGAGCCCGCCGGTAGCGCGCCGTGAATACCTGGTGAATATTACGGGCCAGGCGCTGACCGGCCGCGCTGTTGGCGTGGTGGTAGAAAAACACGTCGATGTTTTGGCCCTTGCTGCGGCTGTCCACGTGCAGGGCCAGCAGGCGCTGGTAGGCTCCTTTGTGGCGGGCGTAGAGCTTATTGGCCTGGCCCACGCGCTGCTGCAACCGCCCGAGCTGGCTGAGCGGAATGCGCTGGTGCGGAAACGTTACCTCGTCGTGGTCGATGGGCAGGATGCTCGCGTCGCGGATGCCGTCGTTGGGGTCCTGCACCAGCAGATACACGGTGGCCCCGTGCTCCATCAGCACCCGGGCCAGGCGCAGCGTCACGTCGTAGGCGTACTCGTCTTCGGCCAGGCGGTGGGGGCCGTACCGGCCGATGGCTCCCGGGTCGGGGCCGCCGTGCCCGGCCGAAAGGTAGTACACGGCCCCGCGCAACGCCCGGTCGCGAACGACTACCCGGGCATACTGGGGGCCAAATACCGGCGCTTTCAGCACTGATGAGGCGTGAGCCAGGGTGGGGGCGTTGGCGGGGGCCGCCGCGCCCGGGGGCAACCGGTAGGTGCGGCCCACAATGAGGCCGTTGCCGCTGGTCAGGTTTGCCTGGTTGAGCTCCACGAACTGCCGGAAGTGCTGGCCCGAGGTGAAACCGTAGCGGCGGAGCAGGGCATGGGCTCCGTCGCCGGGCCGGGCGACCACCGTGGTGGGTACGCGCTGGCTGAAAACGGGGCCGGCGAGCAGGCAAAGCAGGAGCAGGAAAGCAGAAAAACGCAAAAGCAGAAAGCTGAACGGGCGGGGAATACGGGGACGCTATGAGCCACAAAAACCGGGCAGGGAATACTCGGGGCCTTACGCCGGACAGGTGGCCCGGACGCCCGACAACATCCGCAAATTGATGAGTGAGCGCGCGTAAAAGTAGCCAGACGGCCCTGAAAACACGCGAAGCAGGCCGCGTAACGGCTGTTACGCGGCCTCCCGGGGCGCTACTCCGGCGGTTTTTGGGGAGGTATGCAGCGGTCCGCAATGGCTGGGGGGCTGACCTTCCTGGCAAGGGCCAACCGCTCATCTGCAAACGGCTCCGAGCCTTGCCAGACGGCTGCGTGGAAGTGCGTGCCGCCGTTTTTGCCGTCTTTTTGGTCGATGGGCCAGCAGCCGCTCCTGACCCTGGGGGCATGGGCCACCAGGGCTCCGGTTTGGGGCCGGGCGACGAAGAACGCCTCGTTGGAACGGCTGGGGGCGGGCAAGGCGGGAAGCTACGCGCCGCCCGTCCCGGAAAAACCAAAAAAAAGGTCGACCCCAGGTGGGGGCCGACCTTCTCAAAACGGACTAACCAGGGGCGAAGCGGGCCGCTTAAACGTGGAACGCCGGGCGGGCCGGGTTCCAGATGCCCCACGGGATCATGAGCAATACCAGAACAAGCGCAATGAGAAACCAGATGAACGCCTTGCGGTGCTTGAGCACGGGGTCGGTGGCTTTTTTGGAAAGCGTGCGGCCCACCTGGGCGGCCACCACGGCCAGCAGCATCCCCACCAGGTGCTCCACGGCGAAGAAGCGGCCGGTGGGGTCTTTCATAACGGCGCTACCCGCCGTTTCGAAGGCCTTCACGCCGTAGGGGCTGATAAAGTAGAGGAGGATGCCCAGCAGCAGTTGCAGGTGCATGGAGCCCACGAAGGCGGCCCCCATGCCGTTATCGGCCCCCACCCAGGGCTTGCGGCCCTGCCAGCCGGCGAAAGCGCGAAAAATGGCAATCAGACCAAAAACGAGGACGAGCCAGCGCGTCCAGGAGTGCAGCAGCAGAATAGGTTGGTACATGGGCCGAGGAAAGCAGAAAAGAGTGGTGGAGCCGGTAAAGGTCGGCACTGGTGGTCAAAAGTACGCGCCCGGCCCCATATTCGGCACTGCGGCCGGCTACTTGGCCGTTTCGAACAGGGGCAGGGCCGGCGCGTGCTGGTGGCCCTCGAAGGCGTAAATCTTCTCCGGCACATATAGTTCCTCTTCCTCGCGCAGGATGGCCAGGTTGGTAATAGCCAGCTTCAGGTTGAAGGTATGCTGGTTGAGGTACTGCATCACGGGGCCGAGTAATTCGGGCGTGGTATCGTGCAGGGCCAGGGAAATATGGGGCAGCCAGCAGTCGGGGCCGCTGAACTTGTCGGTGCGCAGGCACAAGGGCGCGGTGGCCCGCAGAATGCGGTGGTGAAGCTGGTTGAGGGCATCGGAGCGCAGCACCGGAATATAAATTACCGGGTTCGGTCCCGGAAACACGCCCAGCCCGCTGGTGTGGGCCACGAAGGGCTGGGTGTGGCGGGCCACTTCGCGCAGCACCTGCCGCAGGGCGCTCCGCTTGCGCACGCCCGCCAGCTGGTAGGTAATGTGCGGGTCGGGCGTGGCCTGCACATCGTCGAGGCCGAACTCGGTTTCCAGGTTCTGAATCAGCCGGTTGATCCGGTCCGCATTCTGGGCGTTCAGCAGAGAAGTTATGGCAAGCATCGGGCGGTTGTTAACTGCAAACACTTAGGATTGGTTGGCCTGAGCCCGTAGGGTGGAGGTGAAGAGGTCGCTCTGCCCGCGCGGCACGCTCAGGTTCTGCCACTGCGCCCCGCGTAGCTGTTTGGCCGCTTGCACCAGTTGGCCGGTATGATACGCATAATGCGCTACCTGGCGTTGCAGGGCCGCCAGCACCGTATGGGCCTCGCCCCGGATGCGTACGGTGCGCAGCAGGTCCTCGGGCCGGAGCTGGTGGTCGAGCAAATCGAAGAGCACCTGCCAGGCGGCGGCCCACTGGTGGTGCAGGCCGGCCACGGCAGCCGGGGTGGGCTGCTCGAATTCCTGGTCGCGGTGGCGGGTGGGCTTTTCGCCGTCGGTGGTCAGAAAATCGGTGAACCGGGAGCGAAGATTGCCCGTCATGTGCTGCACGATGACGGCCACGCTGTTGCTTTCGGGGCCGGGTACGTGCAGCCAGTCGGCGGGGCTGAGCTGGGCCAGCGCCCGGTCGGCCAGGGTCTGATAACTGCGGAACGTGGTACGGAAGGAAGCCAGCAGGGTGCGGCCCAGCTCGTCGGAAGTTGGCATAGCAGCAAAAGTCAGGCGGGGAATAAGCGTCGTTCAGCGAAGGTAGGCGTTCTGGCCGGAATGCCCGGGGCCGGCCGGGGGCAACGGGTTAGGCGAAAAAATGTGCGGCTGCTTCGGCCGTGCGCCGGCCCTCGCCCGTAAGCCCTGCCGTGCCTGTTGCTTCCCATATTTCTGCTTCCCGCGCCGCCTCCGCGCTGCGCCGCCACTGGGGGCGGTGGGCGGTGGGGCTGCTGGCGGTGCTCGTTGTTGGGGTGTGGGCGGCCGTTACCTTCCTGCTCGACCCCTGGCTGCAACGCCAGTTGGAGGAAAAAGCGCGCACCGCCAGCCAGGGCCGCTACCAGTTGCGCGTTGGCAGCCTGCGCACCAGCCTGCTGCGCCGCCGCGCCGAAGTGGGCCAGGTGCACCTGCGTACGGTATCCGCCGGTCCCGGTTCGGCCCGGTTGCCCCGCCTGGAGTTCACCCTGGGCCGGGTGCTGGTGGAAGAGGTGGGGGTGTGGGCGCTGCTGCGGGGCCAGGAAGTACCCATCGGCAGCATCCGGCTCGATTCGGTAGCCGTGGACCTGGCCCGCCTCCCCCAAACCACCGACCCGCGTCCCCTGCACGAACGGTTACCGGGTAAGGGGCTGCGCGTGAAGTACCTGATGGTGCGCCACCTCACGGGCCAGTTTGGCCCGCCCGCCCGCCCCACGGCCCGCCTGGCCCGGGCCGACCTGACCGCCCGCGACCTGCGCCTGAGTGCGGCCGGGGCCGCCGACTCGGCCCGGGTGGGGTATGCGGCCTCGGTGGCGGGGCAATTGCGGGGCGTGCTGGCCCAGGTGCCGGGCCACGCCCTGAGCCTGCGCGGGCTCCGCTTCGCCACCACCGCCCGGCAGTTGGTCGTCGATTCCGTCGCTGTCCACCCGAACCAGGCCATCAGCGGCCGGCGCAGCGCAAATATCCGCGTGAGCCTGGGGCTGCCCCGGCTGGTGCTGCGGGGCCTCGATGCCGCCGCCCTCAGCCGCCGCCGTTTCCGGGCCGATACGCTTGCTGTGCGTGCCCCGCGCCTGGCCCTGACGCTGCCCGCCACCGCCCCGCCCGCCTTCCACGAGCTGCTCGCGCCCTACCTGCGCGAGTGCCGCCTGGGTGCGCTGGTAGCCACCGGCGGCCGCCTGCGCGTGGCCGGTACCGATCTGGCCCCGGCCGTGGCCCGGGTATTTCTGACCGGCACCGGCTTGCAGGTGCTGCCCTACCAGCCGCCCGGGGCCAGCATCTTCTACGCCCAGGCCTGGCAACTGCGTACCGGGCGGGCTACGGCCACCCTCAACGCCCCCTACTATCACCTTTCCTGGCTGGGGCTGAAGGCCGATACCCGGGCGGGAAAACTGGCGCTACGGCAGCTCACGATAGTGCCCACGCTGTCGGTGGTGGGGCTGGCGCGCCGCAAGGGCCACCAGGCCGCCCACCTGACGGCGCGGGTACCGGCACTCCGCCTGACGGGCCTCGACTTCGGGGCGGCCGCCAACCGCCACGAGCTGCGGGCCGGCGCGCTCACGGTTGCTCATGCCCGCATCAGTACCCGCAGCGACGGGCGCTTTCCCGAAAACCCCGAAATATCGCACATCACGCCCGAGGCCCTGCGCCAGGTGCCTTTTCTGTTCGGCCTCGACCAGCTCATTATCCACCAGGCTACCATCACAACCCACTACCGGGCTCCCCGGGAAGCGCAGCCGGGTATTTTGCAGATTAATGACTTCGGGGGCACGCTCCGCAACGTGAGCAACGATCCGGCGCGGATGAGCGCGGCCCACCCGCTCACGGGCAGGGCCACCGGCCGCCTCCAGGGCAAGTGCCGGGTCCGGGTTATGGTGCGGGCCAACGTGCTCGATCCGGCCGGCCGCCACACGGTCAGCGGCACGTTTTATTCAGCCCCACTGGCCATTCTCAACTCCATGACCATCCCCACCCGGGGTATCCGGTTTCGGAGCGGCACCATCGGGCAGATCCGGTTCCGGATGCAACTCGACCAGCAGGCCGCCCGTGGTACCATGTGGGCCGGCTACACAAATCTGAAGTTGCAGCGCCTCAACCGGGAAAACCAGCCCGGCCTGCTGCACCGGGTCGAAACGACCCTCCTCAATGGTATCTTCATCCGCGACAACAACCCCCGCCAGCCGGGGCAGGAGTTGAAAACCGGCCGGATGCACTCGGCCCGGAAACGGCGCTACTCGGTGTTCACGCTCTGGCGGCAGGGCCTGGTAAGCGGCCTGCTCAACAGTGCCGGCGTGCCCGCGCCCCTGGCCAAAAAGCTCAGCGAAGGCAAATAAAACCGGCGGTTTTTTCAGGGTCGGGCGGCCCCGATGGCCGCGCGGCCCCGGCCAGCCGGTAGCTCAGCGGCCCTGCTGGCGACTGAGCCACAGGCAGGCCGTGGCCACGTCGTCGAAGGCGACGACGGTCGGTTTATCCAGGTAGCGCACGAGCATCTCGGAGGGCTGGCGGCCCGGATAATCGGGGGCGTATACCCAGGCCATGTAGCGCAGCCCCTGGGCGTACATTTCCCGGAGCCAGTTCACGCCCCATTCGGTAAGCTGCACCTCGGAGCGGGATAAGTTGGAGTTGTCGTTCAGTAATTTGCCAGTAGGATACCGCTGCATGGCCGCCTGAATATGCCCGCAGCACTGGCGGGCCGAAGCCTGGTCGTGCTCACCCTGCCAGTCGGCGTACAGCCAATTATTCGCGGCATCATAGCTGATGAACACTTCCGGCGTTGGCAGAGCGGGTAACGGGGGCATAACCAGAGAGTAGCAGGCGGAATACGTAGCGGCAGGAGTTGCGAACAAAACGCCTTAAGCAAGGATAAATAGCTGTTCGTAAATCGGGTACGTTGCCAGAAAGGTTTGCGTTTTTCCGGGTTAGCGGCAAGAGAACGAGGCGGTCCGGATTTTGGTGTAGCAACATACGTCAATTCCGCCCAGAAAGCCACGCGCCGCGAGAAAGCCAGGCGGGCAGGTCCGCAGTCCGGGTTTCCGACCTATCTTGAGGCGCCAACTACTGCTGCTATGAACCGTCGAATTTTCCTGCGCAACAGCTCGCTTACCGGGTTGTCCCTGTCTGTTTTTTCGCTGGCGTCCTGCTCGTCGGCTCCCGAGCAGCCGCCGGCCGCCAACGCGGCGGCGGCCCCGGCAGCGGCGCCGGTGGCCGAAGCCGATTTTGAACTGCTGGAAAACACGCTGGCCGAATTGCAGGAAAAGATGCAGCGCGGCACGCTCACGGCCCGTGGCATCACGGAACAGTACCTCAACCGCATCAAGGCCCTCGACCAGGCCGGCCCGCGCCTGAATGCCGTGCTACTCACCAACCCCGAGGCCCTCGACCTGGCCCACAAGCTGGACCAGGAGCGCAAGTCGGGCAAAACCCGCGGGCCGCTGCACGGCATCCCCATTCTGCTCAAAGACAACATCGATACCGCCGACCAGCAGCCCACCACGGCCGGCTCGCTGGCCCTGGCCGGGCACCGGGCCGCTCAGGATGCGTTTATCGTGGGCAAGCTGCGCGCGGCCGGGGCCGTGGTGCTGGGCAAAACCAACCTGAGCGAGTGGGCCAACTTCCGCTCCACGCGCTCCACCAGCGGCTGGAGCAGCGTGGGCGGGCAAACCAAAAACCCCTACATCCTCGACCGCACGCCCAGCGGCTCCAGCGCGGGCTCGGGGGCGGCGGCCTCGGCCAACTTCTGCGCCGCCGCCATCGGCACCGAAACCGACGGCTCCATCGTGTCGCCGGCCTCGTGCAGCGGGCTGGTGGGCGTGAAGCCCACGGTGGGCCTGTGGAGCCGCACGGGCATCATCCCCATTTCGGCCACCCAGGATACGGCCGGCCCCATGACGCGTACCGTGCACGATGCTGCCCTGCTGCTCACGGCCCTGGCCGGCCCCGACCCGCAGGATGCCGCTACCCAGGCCAGCGCCGGGAAAATTCCGGCCGACTACACCGAATTTCTGAAGCCGGAAGCCCTGAAGGGCAAGCGGCTGGGCGTAGAAAAAGCCCACCTCACCGGCAACTCCGAAGGCGTGGCGCTGCTGCTGGCCGCCCTGGAGGTGCTCAAAGCCCAGGGCGCGACCATTGTGCCGGTGGAAGTGGAAAAGCTCACCGACCCGCTGGGCCAGGCCGAGTACGACGTGCTGCTCTACGAGTTCAAGGAGGGGGTGAACAAGTACCTGGCCAGCGCCGGGGCCGGGGTTAAAACCCTGGCCGACGTCATTGCCTTCAACACCCAAAACAAGGCCAGGGCCATGCCTTTCTTCCAGCAGGAAATCCTGGAAGCCTCCGAAAAACTCGGCGACCTGACTACGCCAGCCTATCAGAAGGCCCTGAAGAAGTCGCGCGATGGTGCCCGCGCCGCCCTCAACGGGGTGCTGGTCAAGAACCGCCTCGATGCCGTGGTGGCCATCACCAACAGCCCCGCCCGCTGCATCGACCTCATCAACGGGGACTCGGGCGGCGGGCCGGGCTTCTCGTCGCCGGCGGCTATGGCCGGCTACCCGCACATTACGGTGCCCATGGGCCAGGCCCACGGCCTGCCGGTGGGCCTCTCGTTCGTGGGCGGGGCCTGGCAGGAAGGTCCGTTGCTGGGCCTGGCCTATGCCTATGAGCAGGCCTCGAAGAAACGGGCCGCGCCCGAATTCAATGGGCCATTTGTGGGCTAGAAAACGCAACAGGCAATTCGCCCAGGCTGATTTCAGGCCCTGAGCGGACTCCCTGTTGCGCGTCCGCCGGCAACTATCAGCCCGCTAAGCGGTATACGTGTGTCGATACATACATTCCGTAACCCCTTTCCTCATGATTAAGCCCAGAACGCAAGTACCCCCGCTCGATGTGCGCCTGGTAGGCGGCGGCCGCTTCCACCTGGCCGGGGCCGCACCCGACTACATGACCATGCTGGTCTTTTACCGGGGCCACCACTGCCCGATCTGCAAAAAGAACCTGAAGCAGCTGCAAACCCAGCTCGCCGCCTTCCAGGCCCTCGGCATTCAGGTGGTGGCCATTTCAACCAACTCCCAGCAGCTGGCCGACAAAACCAGGCAGGACTGGGGCCTCGACGACGTGACGCTGGGCTACGGCCTGACCATTGAGAAAGCCCGCGAGTGGGGCCTGTTTATTTCCGAAGGCATCAGCGACTCGGAGCCGGCCGAATTCAGTGAGCCCGGCCTGTTTCTGGTGCTCCCCGACGGGATGCTCTACGCTGCGTCCATTCAAACTATGCCCTTCACCCGTCCTGATTTTGAGGAGCTGCTGGGCGGACTCACGTTCGTCAAAAACAAGAACTACCCGGCACGCGGCGAGGCGTAAGGCGCATTCCCGACCTGCCGTTCCACGGCCCGGTAGCCCCGCGCTGCCGGGCCGTGGTGCTGGTGCGCGGCCCCGGCCTTACTGCCGGAAATACACGCTGAACAGGGAGCCAATACCCTCCTGGCTGCTGACTTCGAGGCGGCCCCCGGCATTTTCCACCATCTTCCGGACCATGTAGAGGCCAATGCCGGTGCCTTCTACGTGGCTATGGAAGCGCTGGAACATGCCAAACAACCGGTCCCGGCTGTTTTCGGGCAGGCCCAGGCCATTGTCGCCCACTTCCAGCACCAGAAACTCGTTCTGCCGCCGGGTGCTGATGGTAATCTGAAGCGGCCGGTGGGGACAGTGGTATTTGAGGGCGTTGCTGAGCAGGTTGTAGAGCACGCTACGCAGGTTTTTCGGCGAGAAAACGACGCTGGCGTAGTCGGTCAGCTGGCGGGTAATGCGCGCGCCGGTATCGTGGATGAGGGGCGCCAGATCCAGCTGCACCGCCAGCAGCACTTCCCGGATGTTGACCAGCGTGGCCGTGGGCAGCTGTTCCTGGCGCAGGCGGGTCACGTCGGTGAGCTGCTCAATGGTACTCTTGAAGCGTTCCACCGAGTCCTGCATCAGCTCCAGAATATAGCTGATTTCCTCGGAGCGCTGCCCGGCGGGCATTTCGGCCGTGAGCGTGTGCAGCAAGCCTTCGATATTGGTAATGGGGGCTCTGAGGTCGTGCGAGGCGGTGTAGATGAAGTTGTCCAGGTCCAGGTTGGAGTGGGTGAGCTGCTGGTTGAGCAGGCGGAGCTCCTCGTTCGTGGCTTGCAGCCGCTCGTTGAGCGTCTGCACCTGCCGGCGGGCCAGCACCTGCTCCGTTACGTCGTGGGCAAAAACCGAAATGCCTGCCGTCTGGCCCTGCTGCTGGTAGGCCTGGTAGGTAAAGTCGAAATACGTCTCCGTTGTAGTGCCGTGGGCGGAATCATAGATCAGCAGGGGCATTTCGGTGCCTTAGTAGGTTTCACCGGTCTGGTACACCTGGTCGAGCAGGGCCACAAAACCCTGGGCCACCGCCTCGGGCTGGGCTTCGGCTACCGGGCGCCCCCGCAGCTGGCGGTCCGGAAAAAGCTGCTCGTAAGCTGCGTTGAAGTACTCCAGCCGGTGCTCGGGGCCGCGCAGAATGCAGATGGCGGCCGGGGTGCGGGCAAAGGCCTGATAGAACGTTTCGCGCTCCTGGGCCAGCCGCCGGGTGCCGGCCTGTACTTGGGCTTGCAGCCCCTGGACCCGTTCGCGCACCCGCACATGTTCCGTCATATCGATGGCAAACACGATAATGCCATCGATTTGGCCCTGGTCGTTGTAGCGGGCCTGCTGAATATGGTGGAAGTAGTACTCCTGCAAGGGGCCGCCTTCCGTGCGGGCAATGGGGATGCGGGTGCCAATTTCCTCGTGGGTTTCGCCGCTCATATACACCTGTTGCAGCGCTTGCCAGACGGGTTGGCCCGCCAGCTCGGGCAGGGCCTCCAGCAGGGGGCGGTGCAACAACCGCCGCCCGGGAAACAGCTGCTGATAGGCCGGATTGATCAGCTCAAAGACCAGATCAGGGCCGTCGAGGACACAGATGGCGGCCGGGGCCTGCCTGAAGAACCGCTCCAGCCGCTGCTGCTGCCGGTCGGCTTCGGCGCGGGCCTGCCGCAACTGCCGGGTGTGCTCCCGCGCCTGGCTTGCCAGCGCCTCGCTGAGCTGGCGGAGCTGCTGCTGGGTTCTGAGCAGCGCCTGGTTGCTGGTCTGGGCCTGGGTGTCGATTACTTCCGCCGCGTCCTCTTCAAGCATGCCCGCCTCTTGCAGCAGACTAATCACCAGGTGCTCGCCATGGCGACGGGCCGCTACGCGCAGCGGGTGGTTGGGGCCGGGGTAGGAGAGGACGAGCCCGGCCGTGGGGTTGGGGCCGCACTGGCGGCGGCAGAAAGCCAGCAGGGCCGCCGCTACCGGCCCGGGGAAGTGGGTGCGCAGCGTGCCGCCGGGGTGGGCGGGTAATGCCAGCAGCCGCTGGCCGGCCGGATTCAGGTAGTCCAGGGCGAAATCAGTTGCCTCGGCGGCGGGCTCGGCCGGGCCGGCTCGGCCGGACCAGGGCCGCAGCAGCAGCAGCGGGGTCAGCGAAACGTCCAGCACCGTCTCTAACAAACCTTCGGGCTCGAATCGGGCGGGAACAGCAGCCGGGAAATCGGACATGGAGGAACGCGAAAGAAAAAACGCTGCCGCAGGTGTCGGCAGGCATCGTGGAATCGGCAGGGGCAGAGGGCGCGGCCTGCCCCGGAGGCGGGCCGTGCCCAAGGGGTACGGCCCGTTGAACCGTCTGGTTGGCTGGCGGCGGTTTTTTTCGGAAAAAGAGCCGGTTGCCGGCTTCCCGTGCCAGCGCCCGGGTTGCAGTACGCCCGCGCCCGCCCGGTGGCCGGATTACGGAGTTTCGTAATTTCTCCGGGAGCTTCACCCAGATACATAGTACCTTTGCGGCCTCATAGCTCTGCAAAGTAGATGATTTCCATTTCTGACCTCGATTTCCACTTCGGCTCCCGTGCCCTCTACGACAAGGCCAGCCTCCACATCAAACCCAAGGACAAAATCGGTCTGATCGGCCTCAACGGCACCGGCAAATCGACGCTGCTGCGCGTGTTGGTGGGCGAGTACAAGCCCGACGGGGGCAGCATCTCGATGAGCAAGGACGTGAGTCTGGGCTTCCTCAACCAGGATCTGCTCAGCTACGACACCCACGAGAGCATCCTCATCGTGGCCATGCAGGCGTTTGCCGAGGCGCTCAACATTCAGAAGCGCATTGATGAAATCCTGCTGGAGTTTGAAAACAACTACACCGACGACCTGATCGAGAAGCTGGCCGACGCCCAGGAACGCTTTGAGGCGCTGGGCGGCTACACCATGCAGGCCCAGGCCGAGGAAATCCTGGAAGGCCTGGGCTTCAGCACCGAGGAGCTGCAAAAGCCGCTCAAGTCCTTCTCGGGGGGCTGGCGGATGCGGGTGATGCTGGCCAAAATCCTGCTCCAGCAGCCCAGCCTGCTGCTGCTCGACGAACCCACCAACCACCTGGACCTGCCCTCCATCAAGTGGATTGAAAACTACCTGGCCGGCTACGAGGGCGCCGTTATCATCGTCAGCCACGACCGGGCCTTCCTCGACCGCACCACCAACACCACCGTGGAAGTGCTGGGCGGCAAACTGGTGCCCTACGCCGGCAACTACAGCTACTACCTGGAGGAAAAGGAGGAGCGCAACATCATTCAGAAAGGGGCTTTTGAAAACCAGCAGGCCCAGATCAAGCAGGCCGAGCGCTTCATTGAGCGCTTCAAGGCCAAGGCCAGCAAAGCCAAGCAGGCCCAGAGCCGCGTGAAGGCCCTCGACAAGCTGGAGCGCATTGAGGACGTAGCCCAGGACGCGGCCAAAATCAACATGAAGTTCACCTTCAAGGTAGAGCCCGGCCGGCACATCCTGCGCATGGAGCACGTGACCAAGAAGTACGACCAGAAGCTGATTTTCCGCGACACGAACGTGCACATCGAGCGGGGCGACAAAATTGCCCTCATCGGGGCCAACGGCAAGGGCAAGTCCACGCTCATGCGCCTGGTGGCCGGCACCGAGGCCCCCACCAATGGCAAGCACCAGCTGGGCCACAACGTCATCATGTCGTTCTACGCTCAGCACCAGCTCGAAAGCCTGAACGTGGACAACGAAATTCTCCAGGAAATGAGCGAGGCCGGCTCCAAGCGCAGCGACATGGAGCTGCGCTCGGTGCTGGGCTCCTTCCTGTTCACGGGCGAGGACGTGTTCAAGCGCATTAAGGTGCTCAGCGGGGGCGAAAAAAGCCGGGTGGCGCTGGCCAAAACCCTGATTTCGGAAGCCAACTTCCTGCTCCTCGACGAACCCACCAACCACCTCGACATGGTGTCGGTGAACATCCTGATTCAGGCCCTGGAGCAGTACGAGGGCACGTTCATCGTCATCAGCCACGACCGGTTCTTCGTCGAGAACGTGGCCACCAAAATCTGGTACATCGAGGATTTCCAGCTCAAGGAATACCCCGGCACCTACAACGAGTACGAGCAGTGGCAGGAAGACCGCGAGAAGGCCGCCAAGAAAGCCGGCCTGCCCAGCCCCTCGGCCCCCAAGCCCCTGCCCAAAGAGGAGCCCAAGCCCGACCTCACGCCCGCCAAAACCCCCTCGCCCGACCAGAAGAAAGCCCTGCGTGAGCTGGCCGAAGTAGAAAAGAAAATCGACGAGCGCGAAAAGGAGCTGGCCGAGTACGAAACGCAGCTGGCCGACCCCAAAATCTACGACAACGCCGCCCAGCTCAAGGACGCCACCCTCAAATTTGAGCAGGTGAAAAAGGAGTTGGCCCAGCTCAACGACCAGTGGGAAATGCTGGCCGAAGTGTAGCCGCCCCGTCCCCTAAAATCGAAAGCCTCTCTTGAAGCATAGTGCTTCGGGAGAGGTTTTTTTGTGGTGTTGGTTTGCTAACGGTTTGCAGCTACCCGAAGGGCGGGTCTTTTACCACAAAATTTGATTTGAAAAACTAAACTTTCATTAACCACAAAACTGTCTTTGGAATACGAAACCCCGCCTTTTGGGTAGGTGCTGTTATGCGTAGACTTTCTTTTAGTAGTCATTTTCAAGTTCGTCTTTTACTTCGCCCATTTGATAGTCGCTTAATTTTATTTTTAATTTAATTGGTTCGTAAAGTTTGTTTGGGTATTTTGTAAGTGCAACAAGTAAATATTTGCAAAGTATTTTATATCTGAATTCGTCTTTTGATTTAGTCGTCCTGTCAAATAGCTCAACAGTTTCTGGTTTTGGATACTTTGCAAGTGTTTGATAGCAAATCCTCCATTTCGGATAATCGTATAATTCTTGTTTCCATTCTTGCTCAAACACCTTTTTCACATGCGAATAAAAGTAGTCGTCTGGAAACTCTCTAACTGCATATAATGCTGAAGATTGTGTATTGTCGTCTTTGAAAAATGAAGCGATTAGTTCTTTGTCTGTTTGCTTTTGATACTTAGCCAATGTTCTTAGTGCAGATTTGTTTCTGTCGTCCTTTACCAATTGTCTAATTCTTGTGTAGTTGTCTGCTGTTGGCTTTAGGGTCTTCAATACCGATGATTTTGCCGAAATAATTATTGATTTGTCGTTAAGCAAAATGCTGTCGAGAGTTTTGTTTTCTGTTTGATTTAATTTATAAATATCAACCTCAATATAGTTTGGTGTTACAACGTTCACAAAATAGTCAGCCACATATTGTGTCATTCCTATGCAACCGCTTTGTGTAGAAACTCTTGATGTGTCGTTTAGATGTTTTAATAGAACAGGAAATATTTTGTCCGAACGCTTTGTTGCCAATGCTTGAAAAGCGTAACAACGTACTGCTGAGTTTTTATGATCAGTTAATGCAACTAATTGGTCAATAGTTGCAACTTTTTTAAGTTGTTCGTATTTGTACCATTGTTTGGAAGGTGAGCCACCTTCTCCGATATGAGAACTTTCAACTCTGTTTCCTTTTTCAATACCGTCCACAATTTTCTTGAGGTCAGGCAAAGTGTCAAGATTGATATAAACTGGTTTTTGCTCAACAATTTTGTCAGGTCGTTCCTGTCCACCGCAAGCAAATAAAATGCTCGCTGTTAAGATGAATGTTAATGTTTGTAGTATCGTCATAAGGTTACACATAACATTAGGATTAGCGAAGGTGTGAGTTTCGCTAACCCCACCTCAGTACGCAAGTAACCTTCGTTTATCGTATCTAAATTGGTATGATAAACGAAGCCCTGACTTGGTGCATCTCAACTTATCAAGTGAAGAGGATAGTAGGCCGCGTAGTTTACAGTATTGGCAACGCCATCACACCACAGCCGAGTCCTCAAGTATACACCGTTTCAGTCGAAACCGCGCGCTTCCAGTGACGCTACGGCTTCCCGGACCCAATAGGGTGCGGTCGTGCAGGGAGAGCGAGAGGAGGCCCGAATCTTTCCAGATAAGAATGATTCCTATCTATGAAGTGTTGCCTACCTTTGCAAACGGCAGCCAGCAACGCCCGTAGCGGCTTCTCAAGACGCTGCGCTGGCTAACTGACACCGGCCGCAACGCCGGCCCTACCACCGACTTTTCCACTTATCAACCTCATCACTATGGCTCACGAGCAAGAGGGGCGCGCCCCCGAAAACAACACCACCGAGTACTTCATGAACGATACCTCCGTGGCCAAATGCCCCTTCGCGGGCGGCTCGACCACGCAGGCGGCCGGCGGCGGCACCCGCAACCGCGACTGGTGGCCCAACCAGCTCCGGCTTAACATCCTGCGCCAGCAGTCGAATCTCTCCAACCCCATGGGCGAGAACTTCAACTATGCCGAGGAGTTCAAGAAGCTCGATTTGCCGGCCGTCAAGCAGGATTTGTTCGCCTTGATGACCACCTCCCAGGACTGGTGGCCGGCCGACTACGGTCATTACGGCCCGTTCTTTATCCGCATGGCCTGGCACTCGGCCGGCACCTACCGCATCGCCGACGGCCGCGGCGGCGCCGGCTCGGGTATGCAGCGCTTCGCCCCCCTCAACAGCTGGCCCGACAACGCCAACCTCGACAAGGCCCGCCTGCTGCTCTGGCCCATCAAGCAGAAATACGGCGAGCAGATTTCCTGGGCCGACCTCATGATTCTGGCCGGCAACTGCGCCCTCGAATCAATGGGCCTGCCCACCTTCGGCTTTGCCGGGGGCCGGGCCGATGTGTGGGAGCCGCTGGACGAAATTTACTGGGGCTCGGAGCGCGAGTGGCTGGGTGGCGATAAGCGCTACAGCGGCGACCGCCAACTCGAAAACCCGCTGGCGGCCGTGCAGATGGGCCTCATCTACGTGAACCCCGAAGGCCCCAACGGCAACCCCGACCCGCTCGGCTCGGCCCGCGACATCCGCGAAACTTTCGGCCGCATGGCCATGAACGACGAGGAAACCGTGGCCCTGATTGCCGGCGGCCACACGTTCGGCAAAACCCACGGCGCGGCCGACCCCGCCAAGTACATCGAGCACGAGCCGGCTGCCGCCGGTATTGCCGAGCAGGGCAAGGGCTGGCTGAACTCCTTTGGTAAGGGCCATTCCGAAGACACCATCACCAGCGGCCTCGAAGGCGCCTGGACGTCCACGCCCGCCCAGTGGAGCAACGACTACTTCAAGTACCTGTTCGAATACGAGTGGGAGCTGACCACCAGCCCCGCCGGGGCCAAGCAATGGAAGCCCAAGGGCAACGCCGGTGCCGGCCTGATTCCGGATGCCCACGACCCGGCCAAGCGGCACGCCCCGTTCATGCTCACCTCGGACATCGCCCTGCGCGAAGACCCGATTTACGAGAAGATTTCGCGCCGTTTCCACGAGAACCCCGCTGAGTTTGCCGACGCCTTCTCACGCGCCTGGTTCAAGCTCACCCACCGCGACATGGGTCCCATCGAGCGTTACCTCGGCCCCGAGGTGCCCGCCGAGCAGCTACTCTGGCAGGACCCGGTGCCCACCGCCGATTACGCGCCGATTGACGAAACCGACGTAGCCAAGCTTAAAGGCCTGCTGCTGGCTTCGGCCGTATCGGTGTCGCAGCTCGTGCGCACGGCCTGGGCTTCGGCTTCCACGTTCCGTGGCTCCGACAAGCGCGGCGGGGCCAACGGTGCCCGCCTGCGCCTGGCTCCCCAGAAGTACTGGGAGGTGAACAACGCCGCCGAGCTGAGCACGGTGCTCGACACGCTGGAAAGCATCCGGCAGGAGTTCAACGAGGGCCAGACCGGCGGTAAGCGCGTATCGCTGGCCGACCTGATCGTGCTGGGCGGCAACGCCGGCATCGAGGAGGCCGCCCGCCAGGCGGGCCACGAGGGTGTGCAGGTGCCCTTCCGGGCCGGCCGCACCGACGCTACTCCCGAGCAAACCGACGTGCAGTCGTTTGCCGCCCTGGAGCCCCACGCCGATGGTTTCCGCAACTACCTCAAGCCCGGCCACGAGGCCTCGCCGGAGGCCATGCTCATCGACCGGGCTCAGCTGCTGACGCTGACCGCCCCCGAAATGACCGTGCTCATCGGCGGCCTGCGCGTGCTCGATACCAACTTCGACTCCTCGCAGAACGGCGTGTTCACCGACCGCCCCGGCCAGCTCAGCAACGACTACTTCGTGAACCTGCTCGACATGGGCACCACCTGGAAAGCCACCAGCAAGGAAGACCAGCTCTTCGAGGGCCGCGACCGGAAAACGGGCGCAGTCAAATGGACCGGTACCCGCGTCGACCTCATCTTCGGCTCGAACTCGGAGCTGCGCGGCATTGCCGAAGTCTACGGTACCCACCAGGCCGAGCCCAAGTTCGTGCGCGACTTCGTAGCCGCCTGGACCAAAGTGATGGACGCCGACCGCTTCGATCTGCACCGGTAGAACGTTTGCGTTGTAGTTTGGAAAAAGGGTGGTCCGGCAACGGGCCACCCTTTTCTGTTGAAGTTGCAGAACGACTGTAGCGCTGTCCTCCGGTTCGCGCTACGGCCCGAAACCATCCTTTCGCACTGCATGCGCAACGATGCGCTTACTTCCTTTCCTGAGTTTTTGCCTGCCGCTGGGCACGCCCATCACCGACCCCAACGCCGCCCACCGGCCTGCCCCACCCCGCCCAGGCCGGTGGGGGCGGGCCTCTCTCAACGGTTGCTGGCCCATGGCAAAGCCAGGCCCCAGGTGCCGGGTGCCGTGGCCGCCCGCCCGCTACAACAGGCCAGGGCCTTGCTCGCCCACGAACACGATTTCGATCCTGATTTTCATCGTAAACGTGCTTTGTACCCGCTCATGCTGAACATGGCCTTGTGCTTACTTGCAGGCCCTTCAACCGTCAGCTCGGCGGTACCGCGCCAGCCAGCTAGGGGGGTATGGGACAAAGTAGGTATGGGACAAATATATTTGTCCCATACCTACTTTGTCCCATACCCCCCTCTGCATGCGTAACATCACCCGACCCCGCGCTGGCTTGTTGCCAGCCCTGCGCCGCTACCTGGACCTCTCCCAAACTGACCTGGCCCGCCTGCTGGGCATGTATCGGGTGCGGGTGGCCGAGGTGGAGGCCGGCACCCGCTTCCTGACCGTGGAAGCCCGCGATGCGCTGAACAGCCTGCTGGCGGCCCTGCCCCTGGCTACGCGGCAGGCCCTGGCCGTAGCTCCCGCCGAGGCCCTGCCGCCGTCTCCGCCGCTGGTGCTGGCCCCCCCCGAACCCCTGCCGCGTCCGCTGGTCCGCCGCCGCCACCTGGCCACCCAGGAGCTGGGGCGGGTACTGGCAACGCTGGCCCCGCTCGAAGCCCGCCGCCTGGCCGGCACCGCCCGCCTGGCCCTGCTCGCGGACCCGGCCTGTCCGCCCGCTTTGGCCCAGGATGCGCTGTTTGCTGCCCAGGCCCGCCTATGGGTCGGCCCCACCGCCGAGGCCACCCGCCGCCTGTTGCTGGCCCGCGCCGCCGGCCTGCGGGCCGAGCTGGCCGCCCTGGCCGCGCCCCCCGCCGAAGCCGGCAGCTGATGGCCGGCAGCTGATGGCCGGCAGCTGATGGCCGGCAGCTGATGGCCGGCAGCTGATGGCCGGCAGCTGATGGCCGGCAGCTGATGGCCGGCCGGATACGCGCCCACACGGAAGGGCGGTTTCGGGGAGCAGGCGGAGTGAAAGCCCCACCCCCTACCGGTTCTGGGCCACGGGGGGAGGCAGGCTACCGGAACAGCTGGCCCCCGGAACCGACTGCCTCCGGGGGCCAGCCCCGTACGCTCCGGCGGTTTCGCGTTGCCCCGCCCCAGGAAGCCAGGGGCCGGGCCGGGGTAGGGGAGGGCACCGCTCCGGTGCGCGCGCTGGGCCGCTGCTGCCATAACCGGAATAATATCAGGCGCATAGGATACAATATTCTCGGTGGGGCTGTCGTTCAGGTGGTTGTCGGCGGGTGCCGGCGGAGTTTCTTCCTTTCCTTATTTCCCCTATTTCCTATGAACGTGCCCACCTTTGATTTCTCGGCCCTGACGACCCGGGCCGCCTGCGACAAGGCCCTCGTGCCCACCCGTCGCCTTCAGAACCGCCTCGAAAAAGACGAGGTGGTCCTCGGCTTCAACGAGGAGGAAGGCGAGATTCGCGCCGGCATTGCCCAGCAGCAGTTTGCCCGCGCCGACCGCAGCCTGCAAAACGTGAACGAAGCCCTGACCGAGTTGCCGGCCGGCCCTTCCACCGAGCGCGAAAAGCTCGAAGCGGAACAGGCGACGCTGGTGGCCCGCAAGAAAAACCTGGCCCTGCAAGGGGCCTCCGGCGACCAAAGCTCCCTCCAGGACCTGGCCGAAGCCCGCAACGCCGCCGAACTGGAAATGGTCAGCGGCTACCTCACCCAACTCGAAGCCCACCGCCTCACCCTGCCCGCCTAGCCGGAGTAGGCCCGCACCCTCCGCCCGCTGTGGTTCGCGCCGAGGGTAACAGGTGCTGCTACTAAAGGAAACGCCCCGTAACGAATTCGTTGCGGGGCGTTTTTGGTAGGAGGGCGGTAACGGTTTGGCTTTAGGAGAAGCGGGAGGATTTTGTGCTGTTGTTAATGCTGTTTTACTTGTTTTAGACCGAAGACATTGACGCTTGCTTCCTTATAACGATGCTTTTTTAGAATGATTTTTACTTGATAATTTGAACTCGTCCTGAATATTTCGCCCACAAAGGTTTTTTGGTTCCATGATAATCCATGTATCCATCACATGCGTACACGGCGTGTGCTGGTGACCATGCTATTAGTCCACAAAGTTTGCCGCCAGTAAATCTTTTGTGTTGCACAAACTGTTTTCCTTTCTTGAAGCCTAAATATTTGCAGACATCACCTGCAAACGCTCCATATTCTAAATCATCAAGCGCTTCTTTATATGTAGTATATTTCTCTTTATCTTGTTTATGTTTTGCCATGACAGCATAAGTTAATAATGCATATTTAACTATATCTCGACTATATTGATTGTTTTGGATAATTTTAAATCCAGCAGATGTATCAGCTAAAGCTAGCTCAGATTTAGGCAATATTACTTGTGATTTATCCTTCAGTGTTATTTTTATTGTATCTGTATTGTCACTATTTATTGTGAAGAGATTATTTAATCCATATACTTCTAAGGATGCTTTTATTAGCGCAATTGAAGCGCAATTTGTTCGTTCACCTTGTCTAAAAGAGTTAAACAATTTTTCGGAACTAACTTGCCCGAAGTTGTCTAATGACAAACAGAGCAGCGATAAAATTAAGATCATCTGTTTCATAAAAGAGTTGCTTGATTTTAAGTTGATGCTACTATTGCTGTTGCGGCAACCGGCAACAGTGATTCAGTCTTGCTTATGCAGCAGTTTCGTGAATGGGATGCCTGAGCGGCTGTAGAGACGCATCTTTGCGTCTCGTCGCCCGCGCCGTTCGGCTAGCTTCGTTCAACGAGGAGACGCAAAGATGCGTCTCTACAGCCGACCAGGTACGCCGTTCACGAAACCGCTACAGATACCGAGGCTATCAGGAGAGGATGCCAGGCCGATGCTTTGGTTCAAACGGCTACCGTGGCAGGCGTTACCGGCTCTGGTTTGAGATGAAGCTCCAGTACAGCAGCAATATATATAGATTATTGAATTTTACAAACAGCAACTGACGAATGGCTGCATCGCGTTACATTCGCAACTATGCGCCTACTTCCTGTTCTGACCCTACTCTCCCTAACCACCGCCTGCGTACCGCTGGGTACGCCCATCACCGACCCCAACGCGGCCCGCCGGCCCGCCACGCCCGGCCAAGTGGGGGCCGAATATTACGCCGATAAGAAGCTCCGCTACGAAGACTATATCTACGACGCCAACGTGCGCACCGTGCAGTGCTACGTGCCCACGGGCCAGGCGGCGGAGGTGTTCAACCCGCCGGTGGTGCCGCTCAGCCAGGGCCAGCCCGTCACGCTGGAGTTTGATGTGCTGGGCGGTACGGGCCAGCGCCTCACGGCCAAGCTCATCCACTGCGACCTGAACTGGCAGCCCTCGGTGCTCACGGACATGCAGTTTCTGAGCGAAATCAACGAGCAGAACATTACTACGTACCGGGCCTCGGTGAGCACCAAAGTGCCCTACTTCCACTACACGGTGCGCATGCCCCGGGTGAAGCTCTCGGGCAACTACCTGTGGGTGGTGCAGGGGGCGGGCGGCACCCCGCTCATCAGCCGGCGGGTGCTCGTGTTCGAGGAGGGCGGCGTGCAGGTGAGCATGAAGCAGGGCATTCCGGTGGCCGGCCAGGAGCGCTACACCTTGCAGCAGATTGACTTCGGGATTCGCTACAACATGGCCCTCGTGAACCCGGCCCAGGAGGTGAAGGTGGTGCTGCGCCAGAACTTCCGCTGGGACAACGCCCACTACAACCTGCGGCCCACCTTCGTGCGCGACGCCGAGCAACAGCTCGACTACCAGTATTTCAACTTCGAAAATGCCTTTCCCGGTCTGAGCGAGTTCCGCTACTTCGACCTGCGTACCTTCCGCTCGTTGGGCATCGGGGTGGCCAAAATCGACCCCGAAGCCACGCCCCGCGCGGCCGTGCTCCAACCCGAAGCCACCCGCGCCGACCAGCGCTACACCCAGTACGACGACATTAACGGCCAGCGCGTGCTGGAAAGCCGCGAGTTCGTGGGCGACCCGGGCACCAACCCCGACTATTTCGACGTCACGTTTCAGCTCCGGGCCGAAGCTCCCGCCGCCGGCCCCGTCTACGTGCTCGGGGCGCTGTCGGACTGGCAGCTGCGTGACGAGTTCAAGCTGACCTACGACGCCGCCAACCAGGTATACCGGGGCCACGCGCTGCTCAAGCAGGGCTACTACAACTACTACTACGCCACCCAAACGCCCACTGGAGCCAACAGTCTGCCCTGGGAAGGCAGCCACCAGGAAACCGAAAACCAGTATGATTTGCTGGTATACTACCGCCCGCCCGGCACCCGCACCGACCTGCTCATCGGCTACCAGCGCCTGGATGTGAACCGCCGCCGCCCGTAGAAGAAGCCTGTCATTCTTCTCGCCGCTTGATGCGCGGCATGTCGGAATGACAATGGGCGGGGCAGGAAGTTGAACCACCGAACGTCATTCTGAGCGGAGCCGAAGCATCTCGCGGGCTCAGGTTTTCGAACTAACCCTGGCATCAGAGGTTACTACTGCCCGCGAGATGCTTCGGCTCCGCTCAGAATGACGTTCTTTTTGCTTCGCTACTCACTGCTGTTACGCAGTAGCCGTTGAAGCATTCGTTGCTCGTTTTTCGGGGCTGATTCGCCTTCAGTAACCAATTAGTCCCGAAAAACGAGCAACGAGCACCGAAAAACGACCTGCGTAACAGCAGCTACCGGAAGCGACCTGCGTAACAGCAGTTACTCAAACCGTAATACCCCCGGCTCTTCATTTTCATGTCCCTTTACAACATCATCCTCGTCGTGCTCGGCGTGTCGATTCTGGGCGTGGCCTGGCTGCCGTCGCTGCTCAAGAAATACGCGCTTTCTTACCCCATTTTCTTCGTGGGCCTGGGCCTGGGCCTGTTCAGCCTGCCGCTGGGCCTGCCCGACCCCGATCCGGTGGAGTTCTCCTCCTTCGCCATTCACCTGACCGAAATCTGCGTGACGGTGGCCCTGACCGGCACCGGCCTCAAGATTGACCGGCGGTTTTCGCTTAAAGCCTGGCGCATTCCGCTGGTGCTGGTGCTGGGCCTGATGCTGGTAACCATCGGCAGCTTCGTGGGCCTGGCCTGGGGCGTGTTCGGGCTGCCGCTGGCCGCCGCCGTGCTGCTGGCCGCCACCCTGGCGCCCACCGACCCCGTGCTGGCCGGCGACGTGCAGGTGGGCGAGCCCGGCGAAGGCCGCGAAGACAACGTGCGCTTCGCCCTGACTGGCGAGGCCGGCCTCAACGACGGGCTGGCCTTCCCGTTTGTGTACCTGGCGCTGGCCTTGCTGCCCATTGCCCAGGAAAGCCTGGGCCAGCGGCTCTGGCACTGGGCCTGGATGGATGTGGGCTACCGCACGGCCCTGGGCGTGCTGGGCGGCTGGCTGGCCGGGCGGGGCCTTTCCTACCTGATTTTCGACTTGCCCCACCGCATCCGCATCAAGCCCAGCGCCTACGGGTTCGTGGCCCTGGCCGTGACGCTGACGGCCTACGGCCTCACCGAGCTGGTGCACGGCTACGGGTTTCTGGCCGTGTTTGTGGCCGCCACCACCCTGCGCCGCCACGAGCGCAGCCACGAGTACCAGAATGAGATGCACGATTTCACCGACCAGCTGGAGCGGCTGCTGATTGTGGTGATTCTGATCCTGTTCGGCGGGGCCATTGCCTGGGGCCTGTTTGACCACCTGAGCTGGACCGGCGTGGCACTGGGGCTGCTGCTGGTGCTGGTGCTGCGGCCGCTGGGCGGCATGCTCACGCTGGCGGGCAGCCAGCTGGCCTGGCAGGAGCGGCTGGTGATTTCGTTTTTCGGCATCCGGGGCATCGGCTCGTTTTTCTACCTGGCCTTTGCCCTCGATGCCCGCCACTTCGCCGACGGCCGCGGGCTGTGGGCCACTACCGGCTTCACGGTGCTCCTTTCCATTATTCTGCACGGGGTGCTGGCTACGCCCGTCATGAACTGGCTCGACCGCCAGCAGGGCCGCCCCACGGCCGAAGAAGAGGATGAGCAGGAGCAGGGCGAAGAGCCGGAAACCGAGGCGTCAGCGGAGCGGTCGGCGTAGCGGTTGGGCAAGGGGGCTGGGCAAGGGGGCTGTGGGCGGCCTCAGCCAACGCCGGGAGCGAAATTGCGTTGGAAGGGATATTCTCTCACCTGATCCTCCTCCCATGACCTCACGTTTTCTCCTCTCCGCCCTTACCGCCTCACTACTTTTATCCGGCTGCGCCACCAACCCCGTGACGGGCAAGCGCGAAGTTATGCTGGTTTCCAAAGGCCAGGAGCTGGCTATGGGGCAGCAGTCGGACCCGGCCGTAACGGCCCAGTTCGGTCTCTACCCCGATCAGAAAATCCAGGCGTTTATCAACGACAAGGGCAAGCAGATGGGGGCCATTTCCCACCGTCCCGACCTTGCCTACCAGTTCCGGGTTGTTGATTCGCCGGTGATTAATGCCTTTGCCATTCCTGGCGGCTACGTGTATTTCACGCGCGGCATCATGGCCCACTTCAACAACGAGGCGCAGTTTGCGGGCGTACTGGGCCACGAAATCGGCCACGTCACGGCCCGGCACTCGGCCAAGCAGCAAACCAACGCCATTATCGGGCAGGTGGGGCTGATGGGGGCCATGATTGCCTCGCCCCGGCTGGCCCAGTTCGGCGAGCAGGCCATGCAGGGCATGCAGCTGCTCTTTCTCAAGTTCGGGCGCGATGACGAAAGCCAGTCGGACGAACTGGGGGTGGAGTATTCGAGCAAAATCGGGTACGATGCCAACGAAATGGCCGACTTCTTCCAGACCCTCCAACGCCAGCAGCAGCAGAGCGGGGCCGAACCCATCCCGGACTTCCTCAGCACCCACCCCAACCCCGCCGACCGCTACGCCCGCGTGCACCAGCTGGCCGCGCAGTGGCAGCAAAGCAACGGCAAGCCCAAGCTGGCCGTCAACCGCGACCAGTATCTGCGCCTGATTGATGGCATCACCTACGGCGAGGACCCGCGCCAGGGCTTCGTGGAGAACAACGCCTTTTACCACCCCGAGCTGAAATTCCAGTTTCCGGTGCCCCAGGGCTGGAAGCACCAGAACTCGCCCCAGCAGTTCCAGATGGCCGACCCCGCCGGTAAGGCCCTGATGATGCTGATGCTGGCCCCCGGCGCCACGCCCGAGGAGGCCGCCCAGGCCCTGGCCAAGCAGTTCAGCCTGCAAGTAGTGGAGTCGCGCAAGCTCACGGTGCACGGCTTTCCGGCCGTGGCCTTCGTGGCCGACCAGGTGCAGCAGGACCAGCAGACGGGCCAGCAGGTGGCGGGCGTACGGGTGCTGAGCTACCTGATTCAGGATGGCAAAACGATGTACGCCCTCATCGGGGCTGCTGCCCCGGCCGATTTCGCCGGCTATGCGCCCGTGTTCACCAGCACCATGGAGGGCTTCCAGCGCCTCACCGAGGCCAATAAGCTCAACCGCCAGCCCGAACACGTACGCATCCGCACTGCCAAAGCCGGCCAGACCCTGGCCCAGAACCTGACCGCCAACGGCGTGCCTGCCAAGCGCCACGAGGAAATGGCCATTCTCAACGGCATGCAGCTCAGCGACAAGCTCGGCCGGGGCCTGCTGTTTAAAGTGGTGGGAAAGTAGAAGTGGCGAGATATTTGGTTTCCAGGACCGGAACGGGGGGCGGCGCATGGKGCCGCCCCCCCCCCGTTTTTTGCCCGACCTGCTCACTGGCCAGCCCACTAGCGTAACCTTTCTACGGTCGAGGTGCGTTGAGAGCCTGTTCCCACTCCTTGTTGCTGCAATTCATGAAAACTGCCTATTTCACCTCCTCGTTGCGTCATGCGGCTCTGCTGCTGTTGTTACCGCTGGCCGGTTCCACCGCCTTCCGTACGCCGCCGCCGGCCAAGGAGCCCGACCCGCAGGTAATTGCCCAATTCGGGTTGCTCAACAACCCGGCCCTCCAGAAATTCATCGACCAGAAAGGCCAGCAGATGGCCGCCGTGTCCAGCCGGGCCGACTTCGGTTACCAGTTCACCATCGTCGATTCGCCGGTGATTAACGCCTTTGCCGCCCCCGATGGTAACGTGTACTTTACGCGCGGCATCATGGCCAATTTCAACGATGAGGCCCAGTTCGCGGGCGTGCTGGGCCACGAGTTGGGCCACATCACGGCCCGCCACGGCGAAAAGCAGCAAACCCGCTCCACGCTGGCCAGCGGGGCGCTGCTGCTGGGCTCCATCCTCTCGAAGCGGGTGGCCTCGCTGGCCCAGCCGCTTTCCCAGGGCGTGGGGCTGGTGTTCCTCAAGTACGGCCGCGACGATGAGCGCCAGGCCGACGAGCTGGGCGTGGCCTACTCCAGCAAAATCGGGTACGACGCCTCCCACATGGCCGATTTCTTCCTCACCCTCCAGCGCGAGGAGCAGGCCAGCGGCGCGGGTGGCACACCTACCTTCCTAAGTAGCCACCCTAACTCGGCCGACCGCTACAGCACCGTGAAAAAGCTGGCCGCCCAGGCCAAGCAGCAGCAGGGCGGCCGCGCCCTCACCGTGAACCGCAACGGCTATCTGCGCCTGATCGAGGGCCTGCCCTACGGCGACGACCCGCGCCAGGGCTTCGTGGAAAGCGGCGTGTTCTACCACCCCGAGCTGAAATTCCAGTTTCCGGTGCCCCAGGGCTGGAAGCATCAGAATTCGCCCCAGCAGTTTCAGATGGCCGAGCCCAACGGCAAAGCCGTCCAGATTCTGACGCTGGCCCCCGGCAACTCGGCCCAGGAAGCGGCGCAGGCGCTGGCCAAGGAGCTCAGCCTGAACTCGCCCCAGGCCACCCGCACCACCGTCAACGGCCTGCCCGCCGTGGTGGTGCAGGGCGACCAGGTGGGCCAGGACCAGCAGGGCCGCCAGGGCGTGCAGGCCAGCACGCTCTCCTACATCATCCAGGACGGTAAAACACTTTACGCCCTCATCGGCCTCTGCGGCCCCGGTACGCTCAACAGCTACGGCCCCACGTTCCAGCGCACCGCCCAGGGCTTCCGCCGCCTCACCGATGCCAACAAGCTCAACCGCCAGTCGGAGAAAATCCGCATCCGCACCGCCAAAGCCGGCCAGACGCTGGCCCAGGCCCTGGCCGCCAACGGCGTTTCCTCCCGGCGCTACGAAGAACTGGCCATCCTCAACGGCATGAAAACCACCGACAAACTCAGCGCCGGTACGCTGTTTAAGGTGGTGGGGAAATAAAAGAACTTACCCTATGATAGGTAGAAGCTAGGCCCGATTTTTTCGAGGCCTAGCTTTTTTATGCAAAGCTGTATAGCCGATTCGGTATAGATTATCCAAACGTCATCTCCCATCGGCAGCCGCGGAGTGAAGTCTTTTTCTGCGTAGAAATTGGCTACTCCTAGAACTGAGTCATTAAAATGAAGCACTAGCATGTGTGGTTCATTATGATAAGTATCGAAGGTGTACTCTACCCTACTAAATATTGCGGCATAAAACGGGGCAGTCCGACCTTTGGGGTTCCTACACCATCCAAACCCGTTCTGCCCCGTGAAGCAATGCCTCAGCGCCAAACTTACTACGCTTTTGCGACAGGTGCCGTTTGTGCGCCA
>NZ_QYCN01000101.1 GCF_003583925.1 Hymenobacter rubripertinctus
ACTAGTGGTCTGTCAACTTAATTTCGTCTGTAACAGTTAGGGGTAGACACCTTCTGTTTTTTGCTGATGCCTCGCCCCGCTAAACCCGTTGTCCTACCGCCCGCCGATGCCGCCAACTTGCAGGCGATTGTCAAAAAAGGCACCCACAAGAGCCGTAAAATCGCGCGCGCCCGGGCCCTGCTGGCCATGAGCAGCGGCAAAAGTGCAGCCGCTGTACAGGCCGAAGTGGGTATTTCCACCACCCAGTACTACCGCCTCAAGAGCCGCTATCTGGCCGGGGGGCTGGCCCAGGCGCTGGAAGAGCGTCCGCGCAGCGGGCAACCGCCCAAAGTAACGCCCGCCCTGGAAGCGCGAATCACCAGCCTGGCGTGCAGCGACTTGCCGACCGGCGCGGCGCGTTGGACGCTCTCGCTGCTCAACGAAACACTCGTCTCGCTCGACTACGGACCGGCCGTTTCCAAGGAAACGATTCGCCAGGTGTTAAAAAAAGCCAGCTCAAGCCCTGGCTAAAAGAAATGTGGTGCATCGGCACCATCACGGGCGAGTACCTGGCCAACATGGAAGACGTGCTCGACGTCTACAGCGCCCCGGCCGCAGCAGGCGTGGTGCGCTTATGTTTCGACGAGCGGCCGTGCCAACTGCTCGACCATGTGCTCACGCCGCTGCCGCCCAAGCCCAACGCGACCCAAAAAGAACACCAGGAGTACGTGCGAAAGGGCGTTTGCAACGTGCTACTTGCCTATAATATCGATACGGGCCAGCGCCACTTGCAGGTAACGACGACCAAAAACAAAGGCGATTATGCCCGTTTTATGGACTGGCTCGTGCAAACCCACTACCCCGAGGCGGCGAAAATTCAGCTTGTGCAAGACAACTACAGCACCCACACCTACGGAGCCTTTTACGAACACTTGCCCGTCGAAACGGCCCGCCACCTGCGCCATACCATCCAATTCCACTACACGCCCAAACACGGCTCCTGGCTCAACATGGCTGAAATCGAATTTGCCGCCCTCTCCCGCCAGTGCCTGGATCAGCGTATCGCCACACAGGAACGACTCGAACAAGAGGCCTTAGCCTGGCAAGCCAGGCGCAACGTCGCCGCCACCAAAGTCAATTGGTCCTTCACCACCGAAAAGGCCCGCGTTAAGTTGAAAAATAGATACGCTCAATTGACCAAAGTAGCTGACGAAATTAAACTGTCAGAACACTAG
>NZ_QYCN01000102.1 GCF_003583925.1 Hymenobacter rubripertinctus
ATATCGGCGATGAAGGCGGCCGTGCCGGTGGGCTTGAAGCCGGTGCTGAAGCCGTGGAGCAGGCGCAGGCCCAGGAAGCCGGCGACGGTGACGGTGAACGGGTAGAAGAAGCCGCAGATAAAGCAGATCAGCGAGCCGAAGACCATGACCGGGATGCGGCCCACGGTGTCGGCGAGCTTGCCCGAGAAGGGGCGCGCCAGGCCGGCCGTGAGCGTGAACAGGGCAATGATGTAGCCCTTGTACTCGCCCCCGCCCAGGCGGGTGAGGTAGTCGGGCAGCTCGGGCAGCAGCATGTTGAAGCTCATGAAAAACAGGAGCGACGACAAGCACATCAGCCAGAAGCCGGCCGTGTACACGCGGGGCGGAGCGGGAGCGGTGGTAACAGACATTTCGGCCGCAAAGGTAACCCCGCCCGGCCCGCCCGGCCGCATCCGACGACGGATTATTGCCACCACTCCCGCGAAGGACCGGCGGTTGCCGGGCACTTTGCGCCGCACGCGCGCCGCAAAGCTCCAAAGCAGGTGAGGAACCGGGCCGGATTACCTTTCCACGGAGAGCCGGGTGCGGTGGCGGATGAGCAGCAGGAACACGAGGCCCAGCAGCACGCTGCCGGCGCTGGCCAGATGCACGAAGGGCAGGCGGGCGGGCTCGTTGGCAAACACCCAGCCCGCCATCAGGGCCCCGATGCCGATGCCCGCCTCCAGGGCCATGTACATCGTGGACACGGCCCGGCCCCGGTGCGCGGGGTGGCTCAGATCCACCGTCCAGGCATAAATGGTCGGCCCGTTCAGGCCCGTGCCCATTCCAAACAGCACGGCCCCGGCCAGGAACACCGGCACCGACTGGGCAAAGGCCAGCAGCAGCAGGGCGATAAACATGCCGCCCGACGAGCCGATGAGCACCGGTATCCGGCCGTAGCGGTCGGAGGCGCGGCCGGCCAGCAGGCGCACCACCAGCGAGGCCCCGGTGTAGCAGATGTAGAACAGGCCCTTGCTCTCGCCCGTCAGGCCCAGCACCCGGCTCTGGTCGGGTACCACGGTGAAAATAGCGCCGCCCGGCAGCAGAAACAGCAGCGTGGCGGCGGCCGGAATCAGCACCCGGGGCTCAAACACTTCGCCCCAGCTTTCAATGCGCAGCAGCCGCCAGCGAAAGCGCTGGCGCTGGGCCGCGGGCAGCGTTTCGGTCATGGTGCCCTGCACGATCA
>NZ_QYCN01000103.1 GCF_003583925.1 Hymenobacter rubripertinctus
CAGGTTAAACGCATCTAATTTGGGGCTATTTTGGTGAGTACCGCCTTTAAATAGTCGTCATCCCAGCCCGCTATTTTTCGTCGGTTCTTCCTACTTTGCTTGTCGTCCATTCGCCCCAGCGCCTGCAAGGCCATCTTGCGGGCCGTGGCCATGTTCAACGGCCCGTTCTGGGTGCGTACGCGCTGCCGGTCTTCTCGAAAAACAACGTCTAAGTGCCAGTGCAAGCGGTTTTCGATGCTCCAGTGCTGGCGAATGTAGTGGTTGAACTCGGCCGCCTCAGCCACCAGACTGCTCACGTAGTAACGCGTCTGCTCCACCCGTCGGCCCGCTATTTCCCGACTCGCATCGACGCGAATCACGCTGCGCACGCCGGGCCAGTCAGCTAGCGCATCGAGCAGTTCCAGCCGCGTTTCCACCCGGCACGTGCGTCGTTCCAGCCGGCCCGAGCCAAAATCAAGGTGTTGCGCCACTTCCAACTGTGCCAGGCGCGGGCTAAAGTAGTCGTGGACCTGTTCGTAGATGGTGGGCTGGTCGCGCTTGAGAGCCAGCAGGTAGTGCCCGCCCCGCGCTACGATCAGCTCGGCGTTGGCCCGCTGGCAGCCGGCGGCATCACAGCTGACGAGCGTATCGGTTAGGTCGAGCGAACGCAACAGCTCGGGAATGGCCGTCTTCTCATTACTTTTGCTGCCCACCTTGGCTTGTCCTAACACCAGGCAATGGGCCGAGGACCAGGCGCTAACGATGCAGATGCCGCTTTTTTTGGCCCCCGCCCGCGCTGTGCCCCGTAGCACTTTGCCATCCACGCTCACCTGCTGCAACGACTCGGCAACTGTGGCTAACACCTGGGCCGACCAGTTGTAGAGGCAACGCCCGAAGGCCTCGGTATCCATGTGGCGGAACACGCGCGTAAACGTGTCGTGGGAGGGAATGCCGTTGGGCAAAGCCAGAAACGTGCGCAAAAAGGCCTCTTTGCGCTGGCCATAGGCTTCAATTTCCTCAAAATCGTCTGCCCCACTCAGCAGCGCGCACAAGGCAATGACCAAAATATCGACCAACTGGTGCTTTTTGCTCCGCTCTAAACGGAAGTCGGGCATATCGGCGAAAAACGTGTTCCAATCCATGACCCAAAGATCGGAAAACCCGTTTTTTGATGCGTTTAACCTG
>NZ_QYCN01000104.1 GCF_003583925.1 Hymenobacter rubripertinctus
CGCCCACTCTCGCTCTCGGCCAGCATCAGCCAGGCCGGCGGAGCCAGCATCAGTTATAACTGGCCCACCACGTTGCCCAACGGCTGGACCTACCAAACCCCTGCCCCGCGTACCGGCCCCAGCGTAATCGTGGTCCCCAGCGGCAGTCCRGGCACCACTACCATCCCCGTATCGGCCACTTATAGTTGCAGCGGCATCAGCGGTACCACCGCCTCCGCCTCCGCTACCATTACCACAGGCAGCCAGGTAGCCACCCCCTATTTTGCYCAGGCCAGCGTAGCCCTGGGCGTCGTGCCTACCCTGATTTGTACCGACGAGGTAGTGACGGCCACYGTRACGGCGACGGTGGCGGGCGCGGGCACCTCCATTTACTGGACCGGCAGCAGCGGCGTATCCGTGTCGCCCAACCCCTCGGCTTCGGGCCAGCAGGTCAGCATCACGGCTACCCACAACGGCTTGCTCACGGTTACGGCCCAGGCCGGCAACCCCCGTCTGGGCTGCCAGTCAAGCAACCCCATCTCGTTYTCCTTCGTGCGCGAACGGGCCCCGCTCGACTACAATACCAATCCGGTGCTCCTGTCCGTGAATGGCCAGCTGGCCAATGCSGGGTCGGTCATCGTGAACCGGCCCGCTACGCTCGAAGCCTACCAGCTCTACGACTACTACGGCAGCCCCATCAGCAGTTTCCGCTGGGAAGTAGATGGGCAGCAGCCCCCCAACTCCGCCGACCGGACCCTGATTGCGCACGTTTTCCGCCAGACCGGCACCAGCCAGGTGTGYCTGATTGCCACCAACCGGTGCGGAGCCCGCGAATACTACTGCTGGCAGGTGGGCGTGCAGACCACCGGGGAAGGTCCCGTGGAGGAAGGGGAGCTCAGCCTGGTTTCCGCCAATCCTACCGATGCCACCCTGCTGCTCAGGCCGGCACCGGACGCGGCGCTGAGCATCTATAACAGCCAGGGCCTGCCCATGTACGAAGGCCCGACCCACGGCGGGCAGGTGCTGAAAATTGATACCCACGCCTGGCCGGCGGGGTTGTATTTTCTGCACAGCCGACGCGGGCAAAAAACCGCGCGCTACCAGATCCAGGTCAACCACTAGCCACCGCGCGCCCCCG
>NZ_QYCN01000105.1 GCF_003583925.1 Hymenobacter rubripertinctus
GCGCGTCGCCGGCGAAGTACTGCTGGGGCAGGGTGAGCGTCAGGTTCTGGGCTCCGCCGCACAGGGGCAGCTCGAGGGAGGCCGTGTTGTTGATCTGGGCCAGGATGCGCCGCCCGAATACCGATTTGATGACCACGCTGGGTGTATTACTGGGAGTGGCAGGGTCATACCCTACAATATTTCCATTAGCATCTCTTTTCGGCTTCTTGAGGCCTGGAGTGATTCTGCCCGATTCTCCGGCACCCCACGTTACCACATATTCGGCCTGTCCGTTGCTGATGGCGGGCGTAAATAACGAGCCACCAGTGGCGAAAGCACCCTCAATTTTATAATCGGCCGGAATACCAGTCAGCGTATACGTCATCGTCTGATTGGGGCAAACGCTTGGCGCATAATTTTGGAATGTTTGGGCCAATAGCGAAGTAATACTCAACGTCAAAATGACGAGCATGGCAGATGTTAACCGCCAGGTAAATGGTAAGAAATTTTTCATAATAAGAGCAGGAGAAAAAATAAAAAAATGAGAAAAGGTGTTAGCGTTCAACTGAATTGAAGCAGTAGTGCAGAGTTACTTGGCTAATGGGTTGTGAAAATATTCTGATGTTATTGTCCTTGGTAGCCGCACTGCCATAGCCTCTAATATTATTGTCGAGGCGAGTAAGTGAATTCCCACCTGAAACTGATGTATGAGAATACCGCATGGATATTGCTGATTCAGCACTGAAATACAAGTAAGTTTTTACTTGATAGCACACTGCTATTAGCGGACGTAGAAAAGTGGAATAGGTAGTAATATTATAGTCTGATTTGCGTAGGAATAAGGCAGAACCTCCATCTACATTAATCGCAGTAATTGCTTCGTCGCGGCGACGAAAACGGTCATACCCGGCCCCCATATCTAGGCCCACACAAGCTACCCACCGGCGGGCAATGCTTCTTTTCCATTCCCGGCCGATATAAGTTTGCAGGCCAAAGCTGTTCTCGTAGAAGGTGGGGTTGACGGCTAAATCACTGCTCTTATTGCGCCGCTCGTTTCGCAGGTCGAGCACCAACCCCAGACGCAACGCCTGATTGGGCTTGGTCTGGCGCTTATAAAG
>NZ_QYCN01000106.1 GCF_003583925.1 Hymenobacter rubripertinctus
ACAGGTGCCCATTGTGCGCCATCTGTCCCGGCAAAAGTTTATTGCTCAGTTTATTATCGGACTCATCAAGAGCCGCAACGTGCAATTTGGCGAAGTCGCTCACCATCTCAACGACGAAGTCAAAGTGGCCTCCAACGAGACCCGCATCCAGGATTTCTTCCGCGAAGTATCGCTCGATTATGGTCTGCTAGCGCACCTGCTGTTGCGCCTGTTGCCCGCCACGGGCAAGTTGCGTCTATGCATAGACCGCACCGAATGGGATTTCGGCCAGTGCCAGGTCAACATCTTGCTCGTTACCGTCGGGCAGGGTGCCTTTCAGCTGCCCCTGTACTGGGAATTGCTCGACAACCGGAGCGACAATTCCAGTGCRGCTGACCGCATTGCCCTGCTACAAACCTGCGTGCGCGTGCTGGGCAAGCACCGCATTGGCCTCGTGCTGGGCGACCGCGAGTTTGTGGGCCACGTGTGGCTAAAATGGCTTAAGGACAACGGGTTGAATTTCGTTATGCGCCTGCCCAAGCACCATCAGCTCACCTTCGCCAACGGGCGGCGGGTGGCCGTACCCGACCTGGGGCTGGTGGCTGGCCAGGTGCGCCGCTTCGCCCACGTGCAAGTCGATGGCGTGTGGGGGCAGGCGTGGGTCAAGGCCTTGGGCGAGGGCGACTTTTTATTTCTATTCGGCAACGTAGGCCTGCCCTACATGGACCAGCTCTACGCCAAACGCTGGACGATTGAACAATGCTTCCAAAACCTGAAAGGACGCGGCTTTAACCTGGAGGCCAGCCATTTGCGTTGCCGACATAAATTACGCAAGCTGGTCGCCTTAGTCAGTTTAGCCTACGCCTTGTGCCTGAGTGTGGGCACGGTGGCCCACGCCAAGCGTGCCCCGATTAAGCGCAAAAATCATGGCTACCGGGCCACTAGCCTAAGCCGCCACGGCCTCAATATTTTGCGCCAACTCACCCGCCCCGTCATGAGCCCGCACGAACCGATGGCCCGGATGGTGGACGCCTTGCTGCGCTGGATTAGCTGGAAAGTCGCTCACTATCAGGTAACTAAAATAGTAGGGTAGAGTA
>NZ_QYCN01000107.1 GCF_003583925.1 Hymenobacter rubripertinctus
GACATTCTGCTTATTGGCTTGTGCACCTACCTGAGCAACGGCCACGATTACGCGGACATGGTCTTGTTTGCCCAAACCCACGCCCGGCAACTAGATGAATTGGTAGACTTGCCCAGTGTGCCGTCGCACGATACGTTTAACCGCGTATTTCAACTGCTCTCTCCCGCCTTGCTGCGGGGCTGTCTGGCCCAGCACGGCCATGCGCTGCTCGACACGCTGGCCCAGAAACAACTCTGTCTGGATGGCAAAAAGCTGCGGGGCGTGAGTCCGCGCAGTGCTGRCAACGCCGGCCTGTACCTGGTTAATGCCTGGGTGAGCGAGAACCGCTTGTGYGTGGGCCAGCAGCGAGTGGCCGATAAAAGCAATGAAATCACGGCCTTACCCGAACTGCTGGCCCAACTGGACCTACGTGAGGCCGTGGTCACCATCGACGCCATGGGCTGCCAGGCCGCCATTGCCGGSCAGATTCGCCAGCAGCAGGGCCATTACCTACTGGCCCTCAAGCGCAACCAGGGCCAGCTGTGGGAAGAAGTGAGCTGTGCTTTCCAAGCCAATGCGGCGGACAGCGCACAGGAAAAATGGGAATATGGCCGTGACCGGTTTGAGCAACGCCGCTGCTGGTGCCTGGCCGCCAGCAGCCTGGATGCCGCGTTCGTGGCCGCGTGGCCCGGGCTGCAAACGCTGGTAAAAGTCGAGGCGAGTCGGTGCGTGGCGGGCAAGACGACCCGCCAGGTGCGCTATTACCTGAGTGATGAAGTGGAAGAAAATCCACTCTATTACAGCAAGTTAGCGCGGGGRCACTGGAGCATCGAAAACCACCTGCACTGGCATCTGGACGTAACATTGAAAGAAGRTGCCTGTCGGGTGCGCGCGGGCTACGGGCCGGAAAACCTGGCYACYTTRCGCAAGCTCACCCTGCAAGTGCTCACCCAACAACGCGACGGCTTAAGTCTGGCTAAACGGCGCGTGAAAGCGGCCTACGACATTCACTACCTCAAACAAATCCTCACGTAGGCTTCATGCGTTTGCCCTGG
>NZ_QYCN01000108.1 GCF_003583925.1 Hymenobacter rubripertinctus
AAGCCGTCGCGTTGTTGGGTGAGCACTTGCAGGGTGAGCTTGCGTAAGGTGGCCAGGTTTTCCGGCCCGTAGCCCGCGCGCACCCGACAGGCATCTTCTTTCAATGTTACGTCCAGATGCCAGTGCAGGTGGTTTTCGATGCTCCAGTGYCCCCGCGCTAACTTGCTGTAATAAAGTGGATTTTCTTCCACTTCATCACTCAGATAATAGCGCACCTGGCGTGTCGTCTTGCCCGCCACGCACCGGCTGGCCTCGACTTTGACCAGCGTTTGCARCCCGGGCCACGCGGCMACGAACGCGGCATCCAGGCTGCTGGCGGCCAGGCACCAGCAGCGGCGTTGCTCGAACCGGTCACGGGCATATTCCCATTTTTCCTGCGCGCTGTCCGCCGCATTGGCTTGGAACGCGCAACTCACTTCTTCCCACAACTGGCCCTGGTTGCGCTTGAGAGCCAGTAGGTAATGGCCCTGCTGCTGGCGAATCTGGCCGGCAATGGCGGCCTGGCAGCCCATGGCGTCGGTGGTGACCACCGCCTGGCGCAGGTCCAGTTGGGCCAGCAGTTCAGGTAAGGCCGTGATTTCATTGCTTTTATCGGCCACTCGCTGCTGGCCCACGCACAAGCGGTTCTCGCTCACCCAGGCATTAACCAGGTACAGGCCGGCGTTGCCAGCACTGCGCGGACTCACGCCCCGCAGCTTTTTGCCATCGAGGCAGAGTTGTTTCTSGGCCAGCGTATCGAGTAGCGCGTGGCCGTGCTGGGCCAGACAGCCCCGCAGCAAGTCGGGAGAGAGCAGTTGAAATACGCGATTAAACGTATCGTGCGACGGCACACTGGGCAAGTCTACCAATTCATCTAGTTGCCGGGCGTGGGTTTGGGCAAACAAGACCATGTCCKCGTAATCGTGGCCGTTGCTCAGGTAGGTGCACAAGCCAATAAGCAGAATGTCMGCCAGTCGGTAGCGGCACTTGGCGGCTTGACGGAARTCTTCAACTTGCAGAAAGTAGTCGCGAATCGG
>NZ_QYCN01000109.1 GCF_003583925.1 Hymenobacter rubripertinctus
AGAGTCTATCCGAATAGGAGTTAAAGAAGTGGTACTTTCGCGGCATGGCCACGACGCAAGAATTCACGATTTCCGATACGCTCTGGGCGCGCCTCTCGCCCCTGCTGCCCGTGCACACGCCCAAACCTCATCCGCTGGGCCGCCACCGCCAGCGCATCCCCGACCGCCAGGTGCTGAACGGCATTTTCTTCGTGCTGCGCACCGGTTGCCAATGGAAAGCGCTGAGTGCCACCGGCATTTGCTCGTCCAGCACGGCCCACAGCCGCTTTCAGCAGTGGGTCGAGGCCGGCGTCTTTGCCCGCCTCTGGAACGAAGCGCTGCAAGATTACGAGGACCTGATTGGTCTCGACTTCGACTGGATGGCCCTCGACGGTTCGCTGCACAAAGCGCCGTTGGGCGGGGAAAAAAACCGGCCCCAACCCCACGGACCGCGCTAAAGGCGGCGTCAAACGCAGTCTGCTGACCGAGGCGCACGGCATTCCAGTCGGCTTGGTGCTGGAGGGGGCCAACCGGCATGATATGAAGCTGACGGAAAGCACCTTGGCCAGCCTGCCGCCAGCGGCGGAGGCGGCCCGCCAGGCCCACTTGGCGGCGGGTGGCGAGCAGGGCCTGTGTCTGGATGCGGGCTATGATTACGCCCAGGTACGGGAAATCGTGGCGGCGCACGGCTACACGGCCCACATCCGGCCACGAGGCGAGGAGGTTGCAGCTAAAAAAGCGGGCCAAAAGGCCCGTCGCTGGGTCGTGGAGCGCACCCACTCTTGGCTCAACCGCTTCCGGCATCTGCTGATTCGCTGGGCCAAAAAACCGGAGAACTACTTGGCCATGCTCCACTTTGCCTGTGCGCGCATTACGTGGTACAATTGTCTTTTTGGCTGACCCTCATTCCCTATTCGGATAGACTCT
>NZ_QYCN01000110.1 GCF_003583925.1 Hymenobacter rubripertinctus
GAAGGTGCTTGGCCTGCAGCGGCAGACAGTCTACAGCTGGTTTGCGCGCTGGGAGAGTGCCGGTTTGGCCGGGCTGGCTAACGCCAAGGGCCAGGGTCGGCCGGCCATTCTCACGGCCGCCGACACGGCGCAAGTCCAGGCGGCCGTGCGGGCCAACCGCCAGCAACTCCAGGACGTCACTGCCAGCCTGCGCCAGGAGTTGGACCGCCAGTTCTCCCCCTTGACGCTGAAGCGTTTTTTAAAAAGTGTGGTGGCAAGTGGCGACGCTTCCGCCACTGCCTAAAATCAGCCCAGGACCCGGCGCACTACGCTGACCGGGCCGAGCGTCTGGCCCAGGTGCAGCAGGTAGCCGCGCAGGGGCACGTGGACCTGTTCTACGGCGATGAGACGGGTTTTTGCCTGACTTCGCCCATCCCCTACGGCTGGCAGTTTGCCGGCGAGCACGTCGCCACCCGGCCCCGTCACAGTGCCCGTCTCAACGTGCTAGGGCTGTTAAATGCGGCCACCAACGAGTTCCACCACGTCGTGCGCCAAGGCAAAGTCGACGCGGCTTTTGTCGTGCAGACGCTTGATGCCTGGGTTGCCACGCGCACCAAGCCCACGGTACTGGTACTCGATAATGCCTCCATTCATCGGGCGGCTGCCTTTCAGGCGCGGCTGCCGGCGTGGGAAGACCAAAACGTCTATATCTTTTACCTGCCTGCCTATAGCCCGCACCTGAACAAAATTGAAACGCTGTGGCGCAAAGTCAAATACGAGTGGCTGCGGCCAGAAGCCTACGCTGATTTCACTACGCTCAAGGCCGCCGTGCGCCATATTTTGGACCACGTGGGAACAGCATACCGCATCCGGTTTCAAACCTGAAATAGTCTGATTAATTCTGAACAAGCACTTACCA
>NZ_QYCN01000012.1 GCF_003583925.1 Hymenobacter rubripertinctus
GTGGCGGCCCAGCGGATGAGGTTTGGGCGTGTGCACGGGCAGCAGGGGCGAGAGGCGCGCCCAGAGCGTATCGGAAATCGTGAATTCTTGCGTCGTGGCCATGCCGCGAAAGTACCACTTCTTTAACTCCTATTCGGATAGACTCTTAAGCACTTCGGCCCGCACCTTGGCCAGTTGGGCGGCTACGGCCTGGGGGTTGTTGTAATCGAAGCCGTGCCGCTCGCGGGCCACATCGAGGCCCAGCATCACGGTGAGGCCGTTTTGGCGGGCTTCGGCCAGCACCTTCTCGGCTCCGTTGGTGCTCCAGGTGCGCAGCGAGTTGCCCCCGTAGGCCCGCACCCGCTCGGGAAACTGCCCCCCACCCGCGCCCTTGATGAAATACGGCTGCCCCCCGCGCCGCAGCTCGTAGCGGCCGTTGGTCTGCCGCACCTCCACCTTAACGGGGCCGGTTTGAGCGTAGGTGGCAGTGGTGAGGGTGAGTAGGGCGAGGGTGAGGGTGAGGAGTGGTTTCATCATTATCAAGAATTCCGTATTTTTGCTATATGAAAAAGGCACTTTTTATTCTAATTCTACTCGTTGTAACAGCTAATGTTAGCATTGCGCAAAAAAGTATGCGAGATGAGCTTGCCAATATTCCAGCACTACCAGATGCCATCACGCTTATTCCATCATATTTAAGTATGAGTTTACCCGACTTACTATGCTACATACCTGAAGCTGGGCTATTCAAATTCGACCATGCTCTAAAAGGTGATGCGATGAGCCCTAATCAACATATCATCATATTTACTTCTGAAAAATTTACGTTAAGTATCTTTTTAGATAACCAACATGTGTTCGGCGCAACACTATATCCAGGTGGAAAAGACGAGGCACTGCAAGTATTCAAATACTTATATGAAAATGGCTTCAAAGTTGAGAACGAAAGCGCGTATATACTGCGCGATGTAAAAGTTAGCATGGCTATCGAATCAGATGGTGCGGCGTCATATAGTTATTTGAAAGTCAATATGGTTAAAGAGCCTCTAGTGAAAAAGCCACAGGTAAGACGCTTAAAATAGATTACACCACTCCCACACTCACGCCTTTTTCACCATTCCATATACCAATCATCTTTCCTATGTCACCTTATTACGGATTATTTTATTTTTATTTTAAATTTATAACTACGTTTAGAAAATAATCTAAGAGAAATCAGTGCTTCTTATTCAATGCGTTCAGGTGTGCTTGATACACCAAATAACTCATCTTCAAGGTCGTTGAAGGCAATTATTCCTAAAGGGGATTCCTGATATGTTATCAATTTAGCTGACTTCTTTTTAGCAGTACTCATTAGATTTTTTGATGAAATATTTAAGAGCCTGCCTTCAGCAGCGTTTCTAGTTCCGAAAAATCGTAATCTTCTAAGCCGCCGGAGCGGAACATAGCAGGTGTTACGGCTGGGAAGTATTCAGGCATCTCGCGACCGATAACAACTACTTTCTTTTCGGGGTCGTTTAAGCTGGGCATTATTAGCCGGTTAATGCCTTCATCGCGAAAGCCATAGCCAACAATTACCAGTATGCTGGAATCAGATAGATTGGTTTCAAACAGTTTCAGCAGTCTACTAAAAAGTATTGGGTCGGTGTACTGTTCTAATTTAGCAGTGGTGCCACTTAGGAAGAGCGAATGTGAGTTATGGAAGTCGCGTCGATAGCAGAAGGCACCGTTGGATTCGACCTCTCGATAGAGATTTAGATGCGGAATCCAAGGTTGCTTGCGTATCACTTGAGGTTCATACAGGCCGCTATCGTGGCTTTCAACTCCAAAACTCCAGTAATCTAAGCTGCCATGTAGCTTCAAAAGTTGCACCGGGCTATCATACTCGCCGGTGTAGCGAGGCATTCGCACATTTGCGTAGTTAGGCCGCTTACGGAGATAAATAGGAAGTTCGTAACCAAAGTCCAAGCGACCATAGTAAGGCGAGCCAAATTCGCTGAACCCGTCACTGTAGGTAATGGCTTCTACTCCATTCTCGTCATGCAAATAATCCTCAACCAATTCGTCATGGTTGAGAGTATGGATACAGAATTCATGGCCTAATTTAGGTTCGTCGAATATACTTTGGGATGGGCGAGGAACATTATTTCGTATCAGATTAAAGAAACGTTGATAAGCCTCGCCCGCACCTGGCGAGGCAGCAGTTGGATTCAAAGCAAGCAGCTGCTCAAGGAGTTGTGGAAACAGCCGAAATGCTGTAGGTAATGCTTGATACAAATGATTTTCGTGACCTTCACGAGTTGGATTGATATGCAGACCACGCTTCTCGTACTCCCGCACAAACTCTGGCGCATTTATGAGCCGGGGTTCCATCTGGTAATATGTATAAAGTTCATCGTAAAAATCCTCATAATTAGTGAGTTCGTGGGTTAGGCCATACGTAACCAGAACAGCTTCCAAGGCCATAACACCTCCCCTGTGTGACCAAGTAAAATCATCATCGGCTTGAATGAATTCTGACTCATTTCCTACTTTCAAATGAGCTAAGAATTCGGGACGCAGCCGTGCTTGTCCATTAGTATAAGTAGCAATGCCACTGGCCTGAAGACGCAGAATTTGGCTGCTTAATTCAGAAGCCAGAGGATAACCCGCAGGCCGAGAAAAACCAGCACCCAACAGAAACGAAACCTTCATGATTGATACAAAAGAGCAAGTTCAATAAACTTCATCCTGCATAACGTCCAAAAGCGTATTTCGACCTAATATTCCGCGTCATATCTACAGAATTGCCAAGTTGTCATTATTAAACAGTATAAAGAACTTCGCTATAACGACACTTAGACTTCTACCTCACGGCTTTCCCGCCATCGTGAACACCAACTCCCCGCCATCCACAATGGCCTGGTGGCTTAGAAACGGGCGGGTTAGCCGTTGGCCGTTGAGACGGGCTTCCTTGACGTAGACGTTTTTGGCGCTCTGATTTTTAACCCGGATGCGGAAGGTTTTGCCATTTTCGAGGCGCAGGGTGGCGGCGTGGATGGCGGGGCGGCCAAGGGCGTACTGGGGCGAGGCGGGCGCCACGGGGTAGAAACCCAAGGCCGAGAAGATATACCAGGCGCTCATCTGGCCGCAGTCGTCGTTGCCGCCGAGGCTATGGCACTTCGCGCTACCCCTCAATGCCCATAGCTCACAACCCGCGTTACCTGCCAGCGGCCCTCTTTCAGCCGCCACACCATCAGGTTCTTGAAGGTGCCGCAGTCGTCGCGGCCGTTTTCTACGTGGCAGAAGCGGTGCTCGTAGGTTTCCACGGCCCCGTAGCCGTTGATGGGAAAGACTTCCAGGGTGCCGGGCACGAGTTGGCGGTTCAGGCCCGTGGTTTTGTTCTGGTCGAACATGCGGCGGAAGGCGTCCATGGTCTGCCGGAAATCGGATAGGCCGCCTTTGTCGTGGTAGAACTCCAGGTCTTCGGCGAAGTAGGTTTGCAGCTTGTCCGCGTCGTGCTCATTGAAGGCCACGAACATGGCACTATCGAGCCGGGCAATGGTGCGGTAGAGCTCCGGCGAAACGGACGCTTTGGCCGCTGCCGCTACTGCGGGAGCCGGTGGTTTTACCGTGGTACAGGCGCTGCTTCCAGCCAGGGCCACGGTTGCCAGGAAGGTGCTGAGACGGCTGAAGTGGTTGCGGCCGGTTGGGGAGTGCAGGTGGTTTTGCATGGCGCAAGAAAAGGATTCGAAGGCAATTGCGTCCTCCTATCCTTTGCTTCCCGACTCACCTGGTAGTTGACGGAACCGCCCATAAAAGAAGAAGCGGCGCCCGAATCATTCGGTCGCCGCTTCTGCGTTAATCGGTGGCAGGCTCAGAGCTTGTCCATTTCGTCGCGCACGAAGTCGGCGAGGGTGCGCAGGTATTCGGTGCTAAAATCGAAACGGATGTCGGCGGCGGCGTAAATGTCGCCGATGGGCGCGGTGTAACCCAGGGCCAGGGCGCGCTGGTAGCCAGCGAGGGCTGCCTGCGGGTTCTGGCGGTAATTGCGCCACACGGCAATGGCTCCGAGCTGGGCCATAGCGTACTCGATGTAGTAGAAGGGCACTTCGTAGAGGTGGAGCTGCTTCTGCCAGAGGAAGGGCTTGATGTGCTCCAGCCCCTGCCAGCTCACGGTGCGCTGGTTGAACTCATCAAACAGCTGCACCCACTGCTGGTGGCGCTCCGCCTCGGTGTGGGTCGGGTGCTCGTATATCCAGTGCTGAAACTTGTCGATGGTGGCCACCCAGGGAAAGGTTTCGAGCACGCTTTCGAGGTGCGTTTTTTTGGCCCGGCGCAGCTCATCGGCATCGGTAAAAAACACGTCCCAGTGGTCGAGGCTGATGAGCTCCATGCTCATGGAGGCCAGCTCGGCCACTTCGGAGGGCGGGTGCTTGTCGGCGGCCAGGGGCAGGCGGCGGGTCAGGAAGCTGTGCACGGCGTGGCCGCCCTCGTGGAGCATCGTCACCACGTCGCGCAGGGAGCTGGTGGCGTTCATGAAGATGAAGGGCACCCCCGTTTCATCGAGCGGGTAGTTGTAGCCGCCCGGGGCCTTGCCCTTGCGGCTTTCCAGGTCGAGGTTGCCCATCTGGCGCATCGTGCGCAGGCACTGGCCCAGGAAGGGGTCGAGGCGGTCGAAGACGGTGATGGTTTTTTCCAGCAGCTCCGCCCCCGTTTCAAACGGCCGCAGCGGGGCCTTGCCCGACACGTCCACGTCGAGGTCCCAGGGACGCAGCTCGGCCAGGGCCAGGTCCTGGCGGCGCTCCAGGTCGAGGTTATCGATGAGCGGCACCACGGTTTCGCGGATGGCGCGGTGGAAGTCCAGCGTATCCTGGGGCGTGTAGTCGAAGCGGCCGAGGGCGGCGAACATGTAGTCGCGGAAGTTGGCGAACCCGGCATTCAGGGCCACCTGATGGCGCAAACCGATGAGGCGGCTGAACAGCTCATCCAGCGGCTTCGCGTCCTGGAGGCGGCGCTCCTGAATGGCCCGCCAGGCGGTTTCGCGCACGGTGCGGTCGGGGCTCTTGAGGCGGTCGGCGGCCCGGGGCAGCGTTATTTCCTCCCCGTCGAGGGTCACCGTCATGGCCCCGGCCAGGGCGGCGTACTGCTGCTGCTGGGTGCTGATTTCGGTTTTGAGCGGAATATTCTCGGGCCGGTAGATAGCCAGGGCCTGGCGCACCGAGCGGATGAACACCCGGTAGCGCGCCGGGTCGAGGCCGGGCAGCAACTCGGAGGCCATCATCTTCTCGTTCAGGGCGTGGTCGTAGGGAGCCACGTTAGGCTCGATTTCGTTCACGAAATACTGAAACGCCTCGGTACGGCCCTGGTCCTGGGTGTCGCAGGTCATGCGGATGTAGCGCCAGGCCAGGTCCTCGCTCAGGGCGGCTTCCAGCTCCGAGCGGCTGAGCAGCCACCGCTCCAGCTCCGCCGCCGACCCGATTTCCCGGTCGCGCAGCTCCATAAAGTAGGGCTCAATGGTGGCCCAGTCGGTCACGGTGAAGGTCTCGGGCAGGTAGTGACGGGGCGGGCGCTGGGTATCGGTGGCCAGGTCCGGGGATGGAGCAGTAGGAGTCATACTGGGGAAGCTAGTAAGAATTGGCGTAGCCGTTGGGAAAGTAATACCTGAAAAGCTACGGCTGGATTGGCAAAAGAATCGACGGCAACGAAACTGGCGGAAACCGCACTGTCATTCCGACGCAGGAGGAATCTGGGGTAAGCCATTGAACTTTCCGTTCGCTGACGTTGACCCAGATTCCTCCTGCGTCGGAATGACAGTGCGGTTTCCGTCAAACTTCCTGCCAGCAGTTACCCGATTTCAATCACCACGTCGGCCGTGAGGGGGTGGCCTACGCAGGTGAGCACGTAGCCCTGGTTCATTTCGGAGTCCGAGAGACCCTCGCGCTCATCAAGGTGTACTTTGCCCGAGAGGCACTTGCCCCGGCAGGCGGTGCACAGGCCGGCCTGGCAGCTGTAGGGCAGGTCGATGTCCTGGTCGAGGGCGGCTTCGAGAATCGTCTGGTTGGGCTCCACGGCGAACTGGTACTCCGAGCCCTCGTAGTGAATGGTCACGGTGCGGGTGCCATCCTGGCCCTCATCCTCGGCGGCCGATACGTCACCGTGGCCGTTGGGCTGACCGGCGGCAGTTTCGGCCGACTCGGCGGCGGCCACGAAACTCTCGCGGCGGATGCGGCTGGCCGGCACGCCCAGCAACTCCAGGGCCGACTGTGCCTCCACCATCATGCCATCGGGGCCGCAGAAGAAATACTCGGCCTGGGCCGCCGGAAACTGGTGGCGCTGCTCCAGAATGCGCAGCAAGGTGGTACGGTTGAGGCGGCCGGTGTGCTTGTGCTCCGACGACGGGCGCAGCGGCTGGCTGAACACGTGCTCCAGCTGGAAGCGGCCGGCATACTGCTGCTCCAACTGGGCCAGCTGAGCGCCGAAAATCACCGAATCCTCGTTGCGGTTGCCGTACACGAGCAGCACGTGGCTCTTGGGCTCCTCGGCCAGAACGGCTTTCAGCATGCTCATGAGCGGGGTGATGCCCGAACCGGCGCCCACCAGCACAATGGAGCGGGCGGCATTGGGCTGGGGCGCGAGCGTGAAGTTGCCCAGCGGGGCCATTACCTCCAGCTGCTGGCCCACCTGCACGGTATCGAGCAGGTAGTTGCTCACCAGCCCGCCCGACACGCGCTTGACCGTGACGGCCAGGCGCGGGGCTTCGCCGGGGGTGCTACTCAAGGAATACGCCCGGCGCTCCTTCTTGCCGCCGGGGCCGCAGGGCAAAATCAGGGTCAGGAACTGGCCCGGCTGACAGGCCACCGGCTGGCGGTCGGCCCGCTCGAAATGGATGGTAACAGCATCAGGCGTTTCCTGGGTGAGCTCAACAACATTCAGCGTCAGGTAAGGGCTACTCATAGCGGGAATCGGGGCTTGCGGGTGGATTTCAAAGACAAAGTTCGGTATTCATTGTTCGTTTTTCGTTGTTTGTTTTTCGTTGCGCGGTTTTAAGAAGCGTAAAAGATACCGGTGGTAGCTGCTGCTTTCCGCCATTGCAGTACGAATGGCACAAAATCCAGTCAACGAAAAACGAGAATCAAACACCGAAAAACGAATAAATGCTCGCTGATCTGCTCCGCCGCCACCAACCCGAATTCGGCCCCGTGCTACCCCTTGACCTGAGCGCGCCCGACGTGGCCCGCCTCGATTTCACGGCCGCCAACCCCGCCCTCCAAAACGCCGACCTGCGCGACACCACCGCTTTTGAGGCCCTGGTCACGCGGCTGCTGGCCGCCCAAAACGCGCGTATCGGCGTGGGCGGCTACCTCGAAAACCGCGTCATCTACCGGCGCAGCCCCGGCCTGTTCGGCGACCCGGCCGTGCCCGCCCGCTCCCTCCACCTGGGCGTAGACGTGTGGCTGCGCGCCGGCACCCCCGTGCTGGCCCCGCTCGACGCGGTAGTGCACAGCGTGCGCGACAACGCCGGTTTCGGCGACTACGGCCCCACCGTCATCCTCCAGCACGCGCTCGACGGCACCCCGTTCTACACCCTCTACGGCCACCTCAGCCGCCGCGAAACAAACCTGCTCCGCCCCGGCCTGACCATTGAAAAAGGCCAGACCTTCGCCGAAGTCGGCCCCGCGCCGGAAAACGGCGACTGGCCGCCCCACCTGCACTTCCAGATAATGGCCGACATGCAGGGCCGCGTAGGCGACTTCCCCGGTGTAGGACTGGTTGCGGAGCGCGACACCTGGGCCGCCCTCTGCCCCAACCCGAACCTGATTCTGCAAAGCCGCTGGCTCTAACGGGTTCCCGCAGAGGACGCAGAAGAAAGCGCAGAGGGCGCAGTGCCGTTATTTGAACAGCACTGCGCCCTCTGCGCTTTCTTCTGCGTCCTCTGCGGGAACCCGCTACCAGAACCTAATCGAACTTAATGGCCGTAACGGGCTTGATGCGCGATATCAGGTAGGTCGGAATCAGCACGGCCAACAGCGACGTGACGAAGGTGGCCACGTTGAGCACCACGATGATGAACGGGTCCCAGTGAATTGGCACGCGGTCCATGTAGTAGTTCTCGGGGTCGAGGGGGATGGGATGGAAGAAATACTGGATAGCGCAGAAGCCCAGCCCGATGACGTTGCCGTAGAAAATACCGCGTATTGCCAGACTCATGCCCCGGAAGAAGAACATACTCCGGATTTGATTGTCGGTGGCCCCAATAGCCTTGAGTACCCCAATCATGTTGGTGCGCTCCAGAATCATGATGAAAATGGTGGCCACCATGTTAAACGTCGCCACGAAAATAATCAGGATCAGGAAGATGACCACGTTGCGGTTGAGCAGCTGGAGCCAATCGAAGAGCTGGGCGTACTGGTCCGTTATTTTATCCAGCTTGAGGTCGTAGCGCAGGTTCTCGTAAAGGTTATCAGCCACTGGATCGAGGCGGTTGAAGTCCTTGAGCGTGATTTCCATGCCGCCCACCAACGAGTCGGGCCAGGCGTTCAGGTCGCGGATCTGCTGGAGGTCGCCGATGACGTAGGCTTCGTCGAACTCGTCGAGGCCGGTCTGGTAGATGCCACTCACGGTGAACTGGCGCACCCGGGGTGGGTTCTGGATAAAGTAGAACAGGGCCTTGTCGCCGGGCTTCAGCCGCAGTTTGTCGGCCACCTTGCGCGAGAGCAGGATGTCGTTGCTGGCCGCCGAATCGTTGAAGGCAATGAACTTGCCGGCCACCAGGTTCTGGCGCATCGAGGACGGACTCAGCTTCTCATCTACGCCCTTAATCACCACGCCCAGCACCTCATCCTTGGTTTTGATGATGGCCGTTTTGCGGGCGAAAGCCTGCATAGACGCTACCTGCGGGTCGCGGCGCAGTTCCTGCACCAGGCGCGGCCCGGCAATGGGTTCCACTTCCAGCGAGTTGTTGGTGTCGTACTTGCTGATTTGCAGGTGGGAGCCGAAGGAGAAAATCTTGTTCTGGATTTCATTCCGAAACCCTTCCAGAATAGCAAAGGACACCACCATCACCGCCAAGCCCATGGCAATGCTGATGATGGCTATCTTTGTCACCGACGAGGTAAACGAACCCGCGTCGGCCCCGTCAATCTTATTGGATATGTACTGCGAGACGTTCACTGGCGTAAAGCTAGATGAATCCCGTTAGTTTTCCCGTTCTCGTTCCGCGCCATGTCATCTTTCCTTTCCGTGGGCCTCATCAGCCTCTCCGTTTTCCTGGCCGACTGCACCCGGCCGTCCCAGTCGGCCCCCGCCGCCGCGCCCGATACCACGCTGCGCCAAACGGTGGCCTCGCCCCCGCAGGTGCTGCTGCCGGCTGCCGCGCCACTCCAGGTAGGGGCCGCCCAATTCGATAAATACCTGCCCCTGCTCCGGGGCAAGCGGGTAGGACTGGTGGTAAACCAAACGGCCCGGGTGGGCGCGGCTTTTCTGGTGGATACGCTGCTGACCAAGGGTGTGGCGGTAAAGGTGATTTTCGGGCCGGAACACGGTTTTCGGGGCGAAGCGGCCGACGGGGCCACCATCAAGGACGGCAAGGACGCCCGCAGCGGATTGCCCGCGCTGAGCTTATACGGGGCCACCAAAAAACCGACGCCCGAAATGCTGCGCGACGTTGATGTGCTGGTCTTCGATATCCAGGACGTGGGCGCGCGCTTCTACACCTTCATCAGCACGATGCACTACGTGATGGAGGCGGCGGCCGAGCAGAACAAGGAAGTCATCATTCTCGACCGGCCCAACCCCAACGGCTGGTACGTGGATGGGCCGGTGCTGGAGCCCAAGTACAAAACCTTCGTGGGTATGCACCCGATTCCGGTGGTCCACGGCCTCACGGTGGGCGAGCTGGCCCAGATGATCAACGGCGAAAAATGGCTGGCCGGCGGCCGGCAGTGCCGCCTGACGGTGATTCCGGTGGCCGGCTACACCCACGCCACGCGCTACGCGTTGCCGGTGCGCCCCTCCCCCAACCTGCCCACCCCGCACAGCGTGGACCTCTACCCCAGCCTCTGCCTGTTCGAGGGCACCGACGTGAGCGTGGGCCGGGGCACCGACCGGCCGTTTGAACTCATCGGGGCGCCCACCCMGCCCGCCAGCCGCCCGTTCAGCTTCGTGCCCCGGCCCAACCCCGGCTCCACCACCCCACCCCAGAACGGCCAGCGCTGCTACGGCCAGACCCTGGAAGACGTGGGCGAAATCGGCTTCACGCTTTCGTATTTAATTGACTACTACAACCAGAGCACCGACAAGGCCCACTTCTTCACCTCCGGCTTCGAGCGCCTGATGGGCACCGCCGACACCCGCCGGCAAATCATAGCCGGCCAGTCGGAAGCCGATATCCGCGCTTCCTGGGAGCCCGCGCTGGGCCAGTACAAGGCCCTGCGGAAGAAATACCTGCTGTATCCGGATTTTAACTGAGTTGGTGAACCTCTGAACTGTCATTCCGACGAAGGAGGAATCTGGGTTAACGATACCGAACTTCATCGTTCAGTAACGTACTCCGGATTCCTCCTTCGTCGGAATGACAGTCCCTCTACTCATTCACCGGCTCACTCATTCACTCCTTGTCATGCTGAACATCATCTTCATGGGCACCCCCGAATTCGCGGTGCCCACCCTCGACGCTTTGGTGAACTGGGCCGGGTGCCGGGTGGTGGCCGTGGTAACGGCCCCCGACAAACCGGCCGGCCGCGGGCGGCAGCTCCAGGGCTCGGCCGTGAAAACCGCCGCCGAAGCCCACGGCCTGCCCGTGCTCCAGCCCACCAACCTCAAGGCCCCGGAGTTTCAAACGGAGCTAAAAAGCTACGCCGCCGATTTGCAGGTGGTGGTGGCCTTCCGGATGCTACCCGAAACCGTGTGGAACATGCCCCCGCGCGGCTCCATCAACGTGCACGCCTCCCTGCTGCCCCAGTACCGGGGCGCGGCCCCCATCAACTGGGCCCTCATCCACGGCGACACCCAAACGGGCGTGACCAGCTTCTTTCTGCGCCACGAAATTGACACCGGCAACCTCATTTATCAGGATGCCGTGGACATTGCCCCCGAGGACGACTTCGGCTCGCTCTATGAGAAGCTGAAAGCCGCCGGCGCGGCGCTGGCCCTGCGCTCGGTGCAGGCCATTGCTGCCGGCGAGGCCCCCAGTATTCCGCAGCCGGAGCTGCCCGAGCTGCGGCCCGCCCCCAAGCTGACCAAGGAAACCGGCCGCCTCGATTTCACCGAATCGGCCCCGGCGCTGGCCAACCGGGTGCGGGGCCTCTCCCCCATCCCCACGGCCTTCACTCAGTTCCCCGACGGCCGCACGCTCAAAGTCTTCAAGGCCCAGCCCTTCAGCGACGAAGAAGCCAGCGGCCCCGACACGGGTGGCGCGGGTCACTGGTTCACCGACGGCCGTACCTACCTGCGCGTGCAAACTGCCGACGGCCTCCTCGACCTGCTCGACGTGCAGCTCGAAGGCAAGAAGCGCATGCCCGTCCAGGATTTCCTGCGCGGGTTTGACGCGAAGCTGCTGGGTTGAGTTGCCGGTTGCCAGTTGCCGGTTGCCAGTTGCCGGTTGCCGGTTGTCAGTTGTCAGTTGTCAGTAAAAAGAACGTCATTCCGAGCAGAGGCGAAGCCGGAGCCGAGGAATCTCGCGTGCTGACGTTGTAATGGTAACCAGCTAGTTTCGCGTGCTGATGCTACTATGGCAACCTGACAGCAGGATTAGTTTGGCAACGTCAGCACGCGAGATTCCTCGGCTCCGGCTTCGCCTCTGCTCGGAATGACGCTCTATTAATCCCCAACCACACATTCACCACTTCACGCATTCACCACTTCACCGCATGACCGCACTCGTTGTAGCCGTGGCCGATAACGGCGTAATCGGGGGCGAAAACCGCCTGCTCTGGCACCTGCCCCTGGACCTGAAGCATTTCAAGCAGCTCACCCAGGGCCACCCCATCATCATGGGCCGGCGCACCTATGAGAGCATCGGGCGGGCCTTGCCTAACCGGCGCAACATCGTGGTTACGCGCCAGGCCGACTGGCAGGCGGAGGGTTGCGAAACGGCCGCTTCCGTACCCCAGGCCCTGGAGTTGGCCCGCACTACCGACGAGGATATCTTCGTCATCGGGGGCGGCGAAATATATCAGCAAGCCCTGCCCGCCACCGACGTCGTGTACCTGACCGAAGTGCACCACGCCTTCGAGGGCGACGTGACGTTCCCGGACCTGCACCCCGGCGAGTGGCGCGAGGAAGCCCGCGAACGGCACGAGCCCGACGAGAAACACGCCCACGCCTTCAGCTTCGTCACGCTACGGCGGCGGTAAGAGCCGCCGGTGGCGAGACGCCGCTAAACGTTTTTGGGGTTCCCAACTCTTCGCCGCTGTGGTCGGCTGACAGGGGTAAACAATTTTGGGGTAAACAATTTCAAATTGTTTACCCCAAAATTGTTTACCCCTGTCAGCTAACTGTACAGTAGCCCCCGAAGTGGGGTGGGCACGCACTTGTTCGTGGAGGAGAAAACGTCGCGGCTGACAACGGTAGCCCCCGAAGTGGGGTGGGCACGCACTGACATGGCGCAGCCTGAACGCTGCCAGCGTCTCCCCCATACCCAGACAAAGCCCCTGACGAGTACACGCCAGGGGCTTTGTCTGTACAAGGATTGCGTAGCGGGAGTAGCCCGGGCTACCCCGTTCTTCCCCCGCATTAGTCGCTTGCCTTACTTGAGCAGCACCAGCTTGCCCCAGTCCTTTTTGAAGGCTTTATCAGCGGCAGTTTTGCGCTGCTTGAACTCGCCGTCGGGGTCATCGAGGACGACGCGGTAGAGGTAGGTGCCGTTGGCCAGCCGGTCGCCGAAGTCATCGGTGCCGTCCCAGGCATACTCCGTGATGTTGTTGCCGATGCGCAGCGGCCCCATATCGGCCATCATGATTTCCTTCACCACGCGACCCGTGAGGCTCACGATCTGGATTTTCATGTTGCGCGGTGGGGTTGAGCCGGTGAGCGTGAACACGAACTTGGTCTTGCTCGTCACCGGATTCGGGTACGGGAACACGTGGGTGATGCCGGAGCTGGTGATAACCTCAAACGTGATGCGGTAGGGCTGCGTGCCGGCCAGATTGCCCGCGCCGTCTTTGCCCTGTACTTCCAGCGTGTACACGCCCGCGGTCAGCGGCTTGTCTTTGCCCGGCTGGTACTCCAGCCGCGCCGTGCCCTGGGCCGAGTCGGCCACGAACACGATGCCGGCATCGTTCAGGTTGACGGCCGTGCCCGCGCCGCCGGGGCGGGTGAGCACGAGCAGGAAGTTGTTGCGGTCGGTGATGGGGCGCAGCTTGTCCACGTCGCGCAGCTGCACGCTGATGACGGGCTGGGGCGACACGATTTCGCCGTTGAGCAGGTGGCGGCCGTCGAAAGCCACGTCCAGCACCGGCGGCGTATCGTTGCTGACGACCTCGAAGGCCGGAATACTGAGCTGGTTGTTGAAATAGTTCTGCTCCAGCTGGCGGCGGGGGTTGAGCACCACCTCGCCCGAGAGCGTGCCGGAGAGCCCGCGCACATCCAGCGTAACCGGGAAGGTTTGCTGGGTATGGGCCAGCAGCGCCGGATTGGGCAGCGGGTAGTACCGTTCCCGGGGAGCCCCGGCCGAGCCGGAGCGCAGCACGATGTAGCCCACCAGCGGGGCCTGGAAGTTGAAGTCGGCCACGTTCTGGAAAGGCACCTGGATGGTCACCTTACCCGTCTTCTGAGCCTGGTCGGTGAGGTCGGCGGCAGCCAGCGGAGTAGCCGGCGGGCGGACCACACCCTCGGGCACGCCCTGGTAGGTCACCAGCCACTGCTCCAACTGGGGCGGGGTAGCGGCCAGGGCGTCAGTAAGGGTAGCTTCCAATTGCAGATAGGGGTATTTTTTGGCCGATACCGCGCTCAGCGGCAACGCCCGGTTGGTCACGTCCGGGTTCAGCACTGTGGTGCCCCCCAACGTATCAATGCCCAGCAGGCGCAGCGTGTAGCCGCCCGTGGCGCTGGTGCGGATGGTGTGGTAAAGCGTTTCCCACTGCCGGGCCGGCCCGACGCGGGTGGAGGTGACGGTGCCCTGCTGGCGGGTGGCGTCGAAGGTCCACTGCCCGCCGGGCACGGCTACTTCCACGCCGTTGCGCTCGTCGCGGCGGAACTGGCCCGGGTGGCTCTGCGACCAGCCGCCCTGGGTGCGGCCGGTGATGACGCGGAAGGAGCTTACGGCCCAGTCCGGGCTTTCGTCGCCCTGGGGGGCGTGCAGGCGCACGCGCCAGTACCACACCACGCTGTCCTGGCCGGGGGTGGCAGGCAGTGTGGGCGTCCATTCGGGCACCATCACGGCGCTGAGGCGCGTCTGACGAAGCGGGTTGGTGAAGGTCTGGGTCGTGTCCAGTTCCAGGTCGTACTCCCGGCTGGTGCTGGTGGCCACGTTGCTCTGAGCCACCAAACGTACAGCGTTACTACCCACGATGGCAAATTCCGGGGGGCTGAGCGTAGTCACGCCGCCGGTCAGGAAGGTGTAATTGAGGGTAGCGCGGTTGTTCGTCTCGTCGAGTTCGGCAATCAGGTTATCGGGGTCGATATCAACCTGAAACGTGTTCTGGCCGGCCACGCTGCCGGTGGCCGGGTTGGCCAGGGCCAGCGTGTAGGTGGTATCCTGGCGGGCCTGGGGCACGCTGAAGTTGAATATGGTGGTGGTGCTGCCCACCGAGCGCGTCACGCGGATGGCCAGCGGGCCGGTCGTGATTCTGCCGGGGTTGCTCACGCCCAGTTTCAGGCTGAACGGCGTGCCGGGCAAAGCCGGCACCACGGCGGGCGCAATCTGCAAGCGGCTATCGGCGGTCTGGAAATCGGGCTGAAGCGGCGAGAACAGCTTCAGGGCAGGGTCGCCCTGCCAGATAGTGTTCATCATAGCGGCTATTTTACGATCCGTTAAGCCCTGCGTCTGCAAACGGCGGACCGCCTCCTGCTGCACGGCTGCCACCGGTTTGCCATACCAGGTATTATCGGCGAAAAGCAATTTTGCTATTTCGGCGTGCAACTCATGCAGATCCGGATCGAAGCCCAAATCAGAATCAGCTAGAAATCCGATAATCCCTTTTTCGGCAGCTAATAAGTAATTCTCGCCCCCAAATGAGCCAGCGGCTGTGAACGAATTACCGGCGGAGCAGCCACTCACATACCAGACTGGGTATTTCCCTTTGTTATCAAACCCTGAAGCAGCTTGGCGGATATCAGGAATTGTGAATTCTAGCGTGTTTGGCCCACCGTGTCCGAAATAGGAGATAAATCCTACCCCTGCATTGAAGTCAGGGGCCAGATTCAGGAAAGCATCACCGGGTAAAGTTCCGGGGAAATTCTCGCGTCGGTATAGTTTGATAACCTTGCCGGCGAAAGGAGGCTTCTCTACATAATTGGCGTATGTGTTCAGATAACCGGTAAACAATGCATCTTCAAAAGAATCCCCTTTTTTGCTGCCAGCTATGTGAATCACGTTCTTCCGCCACGCAGCATATCCCAGACTCTCGTGTTCCTTCAATTTATTGAGGTAGTTCAGAACTTGTTGCGCCGATTGAGCCGCAATCCGGCCCGTTATCATGCGCGGTTGATAGTCGCCGGATTGCCAGTTGGCGGTGAAGAATATGTCCGAAATGCCCCGGGTACTGGCCGGCACCAGATTTAGGACCGGATTCGCGCCCGAACAGTCGCCGTACAGTCTGGGATATTGGCGATAGTAGGCTGCACCACCCGGTACGCTACCACAGCCCGTTGCTTCCCCAACGCCAATCCCTTTCCCCAGCAACAGCAACGACTGCGGCCGACTGCTGCCGGCCAGCATCCACTGCGCAAACTGGCGGATAGCCAGTGCTGACCGCTCCCCGTAGTGGAACTGGTCGTAGAGCTGTTCAGAGGTAACGACCAGCGTGTCCCMCCCCCCCCCGAGCGTAGACGCCCGGTAATCCGCGTAGGCCCGCACCGCGTTGGCAGCAGCAGCAGGGCCGCTACCGGCGGGCTTCATCAGCACCCGGCTGGTTACGATCAGAAAGTTGTGGGCCGCCGGCGAAATCGGGCGAAAAACTACCTGGCGGGCTCCTTCCGGCACCAATAGCCGTTGGGCGTCGGCCAGTAGCAGGCGGCGGGTGCGGCCGTTGGCCTCCGCGAAAACGAAGCGCCGCTGCGTAGCCGTTGGGCCCGCTGTTCCTTCCACCCGCTGCACGTTGTAGGGGTCCGTCACGTCGTAGCCCCGCACGGTGGCCGGAATTGAATCCAACTGGTAGTACGCCGGCCCCGCCAGGGTGGAGTCGTTGGCGAAAAGCAACTGGGTCTGGGCCTGGGGCCAGTAGCTGGTTTGCGCGTAACTCACCCGCAGAAAGGCTACCCGGGCCTGGTCGCCGCGTGATTGGTTGGACGTATTGCCGAGCAGCTGCTTAACCAGAATGGTCACCCGGCCATTAGCATCCCGGTCGGTCGGCAGCAGCGTGTAAGTGCCGCGGGCATAGTCAAATTGGGCATAGTTCAACGTTCCGAGCACCCGCGAGCCGCCGCCGGGCAACGATACGCTTACCTGGCTGCTGTGCTGTCCGGTCGTGGCGCCCACCACCTGAATCTGCGCCTGCATCGCCTGACCAGCCGGGGCTACCTTCCATACCGAGTCGATTGCGAACGTGGCATCGGAGCCTGCGAAGTTGGCACTCATAAACCCCTCTCCCCGCTCCGCCCACGCCTGATACGTGTTGCTTTCGTCGTTGACAACATTGTAGCGGAACGACTGCACCTGTAAGGGCTGGCGGACGCGGCTGGCGTGGGGCGTGGTGGTGGCGGCCGGGTTGGTCTGGGCCATGCGCTTGCCCTGGGCCGCGTTCGATGTGGTCAGGAAGTAAGAGGCCGTATCGGTGAACAGGCTGTAGTACGGGTTGGCCTGATCGGTGGCGTTGATGTACATGCCCCGGTCCAGGGCCGCGTCGTTGCGCTGGCCGAAGAACTCGATGACCGTGGTGGCGTCCAAGGCGCTGGCGTTACCGCCCACGTGAATGGCTACTTCCTTGCCGCGCCGCCAGAGCTGGAGGCGGCGGGGGTCGGTGCTGCGGAGGCCGGCCTGTTGCAGGTACTGGTAGTCGAGACGGTAGAGGCCGTCGCGGGCTACTTTGATTTTATAGTACTGCTGGCCCGGTACAATCCACTCGTTGCCGTAAGGACCCGACTGGGCCAGCGCCGCCGGGGCACTCAGCAAGCCAAGGAGAACTACCAGCCAACGGAGGGTTTGGTATGCCTGTTTCATAGATAGTGCTTAAAGGATACTCTGATGCACGGCCGTCCCCCAAGGGCAGCGGCCGGCGTTAGCTGTTACTTAAGGCCGTAACCCAGCGAAACAATGATGGAGGTGGGCTGGGAGCTTTGGCCCAGCTTTTCCACGGCCAGCCGGGCCAGGGCCAGATCGAGGCGCAGTCCGCTCAGGGCCACGCCCACGCCCAGGCTGGGCTGGGCTTTCCAGGCCTCGGAGCCGGTGAAGGTTTGCACCTGCTGCACGTTGCCCACGCCCCCGCGCAGGTACACCAGGTTCTTGTAGCCCAGCTCCAGGCCCGCGCGCGGATCCAGGTTCAGGGCCTTGCCCGAAACGAGGGTGTTGCGCTGACCGTCGGTGCTGAGCTCCACATCCAGGGCCGCCAGGGCCGTAAACTCGCCGGGCAGCTTGAACAGGCGGCTGCCCCCGAACACGAAGAGGGGCAGCGTGATTTCGGTGCTGTTTTCAGGAATCTTGTCCAGGGCATTGGCCGAGCCCTCGAACTGGTCGCGGTGGATGGTCCAGACGTTGTAGGTAGTCGTGATGTCGCGGGCCATGAGGGCCAGTCGCCAGTTGTTGCGCTGGTATTGCAGGCCGGCATCGAGGCCGAAACCCCAGGCGTCGGCGAAGGAGCCGATGTTGCGGTACACCACTTTGGCGTTGGCCCCCACCTGCAAGCCTTCCACGCTCCCGATCTGGCGGGCGTAGGAGAGCAGCACCGCGTAGTCGGCCACCGAGAAGTAGCGGATTTTGTCGTAGTCGATGTAGCCGTACTCGTTCACCAGGTTGCGGGTGTCGGCAATATCATCCACGCCCAGCCGGATGAGGCTGGCCCCGAGGGCGCTCTTCTCATCGAGCTTCATGCTGAAGGCGGCGTAGTCGTTTTTCACGATGCCCGAAAACAGCTCGGAGTGCATCAGCACGCCGTCGTACTTGGTTTTCTGGTTCACCAGGCCGGCCGGGTTCCAGTAGCCGGCCGTGGCGTCATCCGCCAAGCTGACCTGTACTTTGCCCATGCCCAAGGCCCGGCCGCCCACGCCCACGTTCAGAAATTCGTTGCTGTACTTGGGCGTTTTGGTTTGGGCCAGGGCCGGATTCAGGGCCGATACACTCAGGCCCAGACCCAGCAGAAGGGCGGCGCTACGGAAAAAGTGGGGCATAGAGGGTAAAGCCAAATGCAAACGTAGAGAAGAAGAGGACTGACGCGGCTGCAACGCAAGATACTTGCTAATAGTGCGCTTCGGATTCAGGTTATCGATTCACCGGTAAGTACAACGGCCAAAGATACGCCGCTTTCCGGGTCATGCATAACCGAAATAGCGTCTTTGTCCCGCCTTGGGGACGGGCGCAAAATCGGCTCCGATTAAGGGCCTGGACCTAGACTACGCCATTCCACCAGCTGCTCCGCCCGGCCGGCTCCCTTATCCGGAGTCAGTGCAGGAATCCAAGTACCCAAAAATGCGCTGGATATACTGCTAGTTGATCTTCAAATAGGCTTAAAGGACCGGGAAACGCGACTTTAATAATTATTTCTAACAGTACCTTGCGTCGCATAGTACCTTTTGCTACCTTTGACTTATTCTTCACCGAAATCTGCCTCAGCCCATGAAAGTCGAGAACACCCAAGTGCAGATGCGGAAGGGCATCCTGGAGTTCTGCATTCTGGAAATCATTGCCCGCGGAGAGGTCTATGCGTCAGACATGCTCGAAGAGCTCACCGCGGCCCGCATGATTGTGGTCGAAGGGACGCTCTACCCGCTCCTGACGCGCCTCAAGAACGCGGGCCTGCTGGACTACACCTGGAAGGAATCGACCAGTGGCCCGCCCCGCAAGTACTACACCCTCACCGAGGCCGGCCAGGAGTTTCTCCACCAGCTGCGCCTCACGTGGGAGGAAGTCCAGGACTCGGTCCGCATCATCCGCCAGAAGCCCCACGCCGGGGGCAGCGCCCCCCTTTCGGAACCGCCGCTTTAGGCCCCGCTTCCGCTTCCCGTTATTGTTGAATTGTTGCAGCAACTGAGATGAAAAAGAACATCAGCATCAACCTTCAGGGCATGATCTTCCACATTGAGGAAGACGGTTACGAAGTCCTGAGCCGCTACCTGGCGGAGGTGAAAGCCCACTTCAGCGGCTACCGTGGCCACGAGGAAATTGTGGCCGACATCGAGGGCCGCATTGCCGAGCTCTTCGCCGCCCGCCTCTCCCCCCTCAAGCAGGTCATCAGCCTCGACGACGTGGAAGCCATGACGGCCAAAATGGGCCGCGTCAGCGACTTCCAGACGGCCGACGAAGCGGAAGACGACGAGGACCTGCTGGCCGCCGCCGTTGCCAACGGCAGCGCCGAAGGAGCCTATACCGGCTACTCCGGCAGTTCCCGCAGCACTGGCTCCGTGCCGCCGCCCACGCCCGAAGCAGAGGCAGCGCCCGGCACCAAGCGCCTCTACCGCGACATGGCCAACCGCAAAGTGGCGGGCGTGGCAGCCGGCATTGCCCGCTACTTCGCCGTCAATCCGCTCTGGATCCGGCTGGGTTTTGTGGCGCTGCTACTCATCAAGCCGCTGGTGCGGGGGGCCTTCGATTTCGACGGCGACGACTTTCACGTGCGGGGGTTTGACTTCGGCGGTTTCGCATTCCTGGTGTACGTAGTACTCTGGATTGCCCTGCCCAAGCGCTACGACGCCACGCCGGCCGACGAAGACCCCACCTTCAAAAAGCTCTACCGCGACACCGACAACGGCAAAGTGGGCGGCGTATCGGCCGGCCTGGCCGCTTATTTTAAGGTCGATGTGGTGCTGGTGCGGATTCTGTTCCTGGTCGGCCTGTTCGCCGGCGGCTTCGCCTTCCCGCTCTACATCGTGCTGTGGGTACTCTTGCCGGAAGCCAAAACGGCTTCCGACAAGCTCCGCATGCGGGGCAGCGCCGTTACGCTCTCGGCCCTCGACAGCAACCTGCGCAACAACCCGTACGCGGCGGGCTCCGAGGAGGGCACGCCCAATAACCGGCCCGTGGGCATGTTTCTGGAAGAATCGTTCAGCAATATCCGACCCCTGCTTAACGGCGTCGGCAGCATCATCCGAGCCGTGGTGGGCGGCATTCTGGTCCTGACCGGGTTCAGCCTGCTACTGGCCATTCTGATGGGCGTGGGCGTGGGTGTAGGCCTCATTTCCTCCCCCGACCGGGTTGATTTCGGCCCCTTGGAGCCCTTCCTGCTCTTCAACGACATCTCCCTGTGGGCAGTACTTTCCTTCTTCCTGCTGGTGGGAATTCCGGCCCTGGCTTTGCTGCTGACCGGCCTCGGGTTGCTGCTACGCCGCTCGGTATTGTCGCGGGCCGCTAACCTCACCCTGCTGGGCCTCTGGCTGCTGGGCATGGTGGGCAGCATGGTGGCCGGCATTCGGGTGAGCCGGGAGTTTCAGCGCGAATCGGAAGTAACCCAGACGGCTTCCCTCAGCGGCCTGACCCGCCCCCGCCTGCTGCTGGAGCGCCGCCAGCTCGATAATGACCAGTGGGTGGACCTCGATATGATCGGTATCGATAGTGCGCAGGCCCCGCGCCTGGAGCGCATCATCTCGGCCAAAGGCGCCACTGATTCCCTGGCTCGTCGCACTGCCGCCACCTCCACCGTGCACCAGTTGCGGATGCTCAACGACTCCACCCTGAGCGTGGATGACCACTTCACCTACCAGCCCAGCGCCCGCCTGCGCGACCAGCAGATGCGCCTGCGCCTGCTCATGCCCCGCGACCGGACGTTCCGCATGACGGAGGATTTTGCCACTTGGCTCAACGACGACGACTACCTGAATGGCCGGGAGCCCTACCAGCCCGAAAATTATGTGTACCGGATGCGGGGCAACAAGCTGGAGTGCCTGAGCTGCGCCGATGCCGATCTGCGCAGCGGCAACGACGATGAGCGCGAAAGCGACCGGGAAGACGGCGACGACTACGAGGCCGGCCGCTCCGACGTGAACATCCACCTCGATTATGGCCAGGTACGCCCCTTCGACACGAATGAGAACAGCTACGGCGCGGCCCGCCGCACCTACGACGAATCGGACTTCGACCACATATCGGTGGCCGGCCCTTACCGGGTGGTGGTGCGCCCGGGCAGCCGCTACCAAATCAGCGCCGCCGGCTCTGATGAGGACCTGCGCAACCTGGTAGTGGAGCGCGATGGTGGAGAACTGACCGTGCACCCCCGCAACCGCAACGTATTCAGATTCGGCCGCCGGAACAACACCAGCCACGTGCTGGTGACCATTGAGATGCCCGAGCTCAACCACCTGGAGCTGGTGGGCGGTACCCAGGCCCAGGTAAGCGGTTTCCGCACCGGCGACCTGCGCGTGGAGCAGGCCGGGGCCAGCCGGCTCAGCCTGGACGGCCGCTTCGACGAACTGAACCTGGAACTGGCCGGCGGCTGCCGCGCCGCTCTCAAAGGCGCGGCCGACGAGCTGAAGATAGATGCCGCCGGAGCCTGCGAAGTAGCTGCGGCCGACTTCACGGCCCGCCGCGCCGATGTGGGCGCAGTAGGGGCCAGCAAGGTGCGCCTGCGCGTGACCGATGAGCTGAAGGCCGACGCCGTGGGGGCCAGCGTGGTGGAGTACAGCGGGCCGGTGCGCAACGTGCGGCGGAACTCGGTGGGCGCTTCCAGCATCCGGGCGGTGCAGAACTGAACCGGACAAGCAGGCACACTACCCGTCCGCACACCGGCGGCCGGCCCGCCAACAATATCTTTTGGCGGGCCGGCTAAAAAAAACAGAAACGAATCGGGCGGGCACCAGGCCGTTTTCCAGGGCCTGATGCCCGCTTATCCGCCCTGACAGTCCGGCAGTTAGCCACTTACTGGTGTAACCCTCAGCCAGTTCATTCGTTTCATATCACAGAGGCATCAGGTTGTCGGCACGCTTTTCGTGAGGCAACCGTGGTCCGGCTTTTCGCATTCAGTAGTTCGAAAGCAAGGCGCGCATACAAGGGTCCATTTGTGAGTGAAAAAGGTGAGACCCGAAGGAAGCCCTGGCCAGTACTCCCGCTGCAACGGGATGGTCGGAGCTTCCTTCATTTTGTTTTTGGCTGGCTCCGCCGCTACAACGTCCACGGCCCCCGAACGATACTCGTTTGGGGGCCGTGGACGTTGTAGCCAATGCATCTTCATCAACTGCTTCCGGCAGCTTTTGCGGTAGGGCAGCGCTACAGCTTGATGCGGTACACCACGTCGGTAGCTCCGCCGAACAGGCCATAACCGGGGCGGATGTTGGAGTGCAGCGGGGCAGGCTCGGCGAAGGGGTTGCCATCGGTATCATAGTAGCGGCCCAGCGACTGGTAGAAGCGGTAGGTATCGGGCGTGATGCTGCTGACGATGACCTCCAGGTAGCCCGGCTCCGGCGGGGTGGGGTTGTTCGGGTTGTAGCCGCCCTGGTAGAACAGGCGCACATCCGTTCCAAACGCCACGCGCTGCCCGTTGCTGCCCGCGTCGCTGTACGGATACTGGCCATAGGAGCTGCCGGGTTCCGAGAGCTGGAGGCGGCTCAGGTTGATATCGGTGCCGGAGCGGTTGTAGTCGCGCGCAACGTTGCCCCAGTAGTTGCCCTGCCGGTCGAGCACCCGGGCGTAGGTCAGGTAGTAATCGGTGGTGGCGGCGTTGTCGGCGATGCTCACGCTCAGGCGGCCGGCGTTGTACGTGTACCCGCCGCCGCCATTGGGGTTGCCGGGCTGGGCCACGTACCCGGCCGATTCGATGACCGGCACCGGGGGCAGCGTGAGCGTGGCTTCTACGGCCGCAACGCCCGGGGCCGAAGCCCGGAGCGTGTAGGTGCGGCCGGGCACGCCCGCAAAGCCCCGGACTGGCACGTAGTTTCCGTAAACGCTATCGGTTTTCGAGCCCGAATACGAGTAGCCCGGCTGCGCCTTCGAGCGGAACAGCTCCACTAGCTGCCCGCTGTCATCAAAGAGCTGCACGATGGCGTCGCCGCGGCCCCGGGGCTCTTTGGTTTCAAGCACGCCCTGGCTGGTACTCACGAACAGATTACGGACGCTGAAAAAGGATTGGCTGGTCGCCGCCGGCGAATTGCTGAGCGTGTAGCTCAGCGCCAGCCGGGGCACATGCGGCGGCGCATCCACATCCACAATCGTCTCGCACCCGCTCACCCCCACCACTCCGGCACTTAAGGCAACCCCCAGAAATAACGTCAGATTTTTCATAATACGAAATCAAAAAAGTCCTATCAAAAAGAAGAGCATCAGCACCAAAATTCCCCGGTATCAGGCAGGGCAAAAACCACCGTTAGCAACGAGTAATTCTCCTGGATGAGTGGCTAAAAGTCAGCGGTGTCGTTGCCGTCAGCGCCCATTAGTGCTCAAAACTTAAATGCCTTGCTAAAGGAGGGAATGATGGGAAACAACGACACCTGGCGGTAGGTGGGTTTTTCCCGCACGTTGCCCTCGAAGTCGGTGTAGCCGCGCTGGTAGTAGAGGTAGTAGGGGTTGCGGCGGCTGTACACGTTGTAGATGCTGAAGCTGTTCACGATTTCACCCCACTTCTTTTTCTTGGTTTTGCTCAGGTCCAGGTCGAACCGGTGGTAGGCCTGCATCCGGAACGAGTTCCGGTCGCCGTAGTCGTCGAACTCCTGCCCTCCCCCCAGCAGAAACCGCCCCTGCGAAAGCGTGGTGGCGTTGCCGGTGCCGTACACCCAGGTGCCCGACAACGTGAACGTAGGGCTGAAATGGTGGATGGCCACCACCGACACGTCATGGCGCCGGTCGTATTTGTAGGGGAAGATGCGCCCCTGATTGAGGTCGGGGAAGCGGCGGGTGCTCCAGGCCAGCGAGTAGCCGATCCAGCCGGTGGTGCGGCCGGTTTTCTTCTGCAAAAACAACTCACCGCCGTAGGCCCAGCCTTTGCCGCTGGTTACCTTGGTTTCCCAGTCGCTGTCTACGGTGCCCAGGAAGCTGGCTCCCTCGCGGTACTCAATGAGGTTGCGCATGGGCTTGTAGTAGGTTTCGAAGCTCAGCTCGTAGTTTTCGTCCTTGAAATTGAGCGTGCGGGCCGCGCCCAGGCTGAACTGCTGGGCCCGCTGGGGCTTGATGAGCGGCGTGGCCGGCACCCACAAGTCGGTGGGCAGGCCGATACCGCTGTTGGTGAGCAGGTGGATGTACTGGGCCGTACGGGCGTAAGCAGCCTTCAGCGCCCACTGCTCGGTTAGCAGGAAGCGGGCCGCCAGGCGGGGCTCAATACTGGGGTAGAACGTGCCGCGCACCAGAAAACCGTTCAGGCGCAGGCCTCCGTTCACTTTCAGGCGCTCGGTCAGGCGGTAGTCATCCTCGGCGTAGAGCGACATTTCGCTGGCCAGCGTTCGGGTGCCCTGGTTGAGCTGGTTGTTCTTGCCATCAAAATTATCCTTCTGCTGCAAGGCTCCGGGCCGGAACGAGTGCAGAATGTACTGGCCGCCGAACCGGATGTAGTGGTCGGGCGAGGGCGCGTAGTCGAGGTCGGTTTTGAGCGTCAGGTCGCGGATGTTGGAGAAGTAGCGCAGCGTGTACTTCTCGGTGCGGTTCTGGCCGTTGCTGCCGGTGTAGCGCTGCTCGTCCTCCTGGCCCACGTTGAACTGGTACTTGCTGTAGGTGAAGTGGGTGTTCATGAACAGTTGGTTGTTGAGCACCCGGTTCCAGCGTAAACCGGCCGTCAGGTTGCCCCAGCCCAGGTTAGCGGCCGTGCGGCTGTAGTCGCGGCTGCTGTTGGGCTGCTCGCGTACCCGGGCGTAAAACTTGTCGTAGCCGGTGTAGGCACTCAGATACAGCCGGTCGCGGCCGCTGAGCTTCCAGTTGAGCTTGGCGTTGAGGTCGTGGAAAAAATAGCCAATCGAGCCCTTACTGCCCTCGGCCGATAGCTGCGACTTAATGAAGGGCTGAGCCAGCACGTCGAGGTAAGTGCGGCGGGCCGAAATCAGAAAGGAGGCCGTATCCTTCTTGATGGGTCCTTCCAGGGTGAGCTTACTGGCCACAATGCCCACGGCCCCCTCGCCATGAAACTCCTGCATGTTGCCCTCTTTCATCGAAATATCGAGCACCGATGAGAGCCGGCCGCCGTAGCGGGCCGGGAAGCCGCCCTTGATCAGCTCTACGTTGTTGAGCGCGTCGGCATTGAACACCGAGAAGAAGCCGAACAGGTGGGAGGCATTGTACACCGGCGTGCCATCAAGCAGAATCAGGTTCTGGTCGGGCGAGCCGCCCCGCACGTACAGGCCGGTCTGGCCCTCGCCCCCGCTCTGCACCCCGGGCAGCAGCTGGAGCACCTTGAGCACATCGGTTTCACCAAACAGCTTGGGCAGGCTCTTGATCTGGGCAATGGGCACATTGATGGTGCTCATGCGGGTACTGCGCTCGATGCGCTCCTCCCCGCCCCGGTTGCCCACGATTTCCACGCCGCCCAGCTCGCTGCTGATGCTGCGGAGCCGGAAGTTGTGGCTGACGTTGGCCGTGCCGGGGGCCGCCCAGCGGCTGCGCTCGTAGCCCAGGTAGCTCACCAGCAGCCGCACCGAGTCGGTGGGGGTAGGGAGCGTGAGCGAGTAGAACCCGTACGTGTTGGTGGCCGTGCCCTCACCGGTGTCGGGGTTCACTACGGCTACCCCAATCAGGTTTTCGCCGGTAGCCGCGTCGCGCACGTAGCCGCTGAGGGTGATTTTGGCCGTTTGCTGGGCCTGGGCGGCCCCACTGACCCCTAGCACCGTGCCGGCTAGCAGCAACGGGCGAAATAAAAAACGCATAAAAGTTGGGTTATAACAGAAGATTCAGAAACAAAAGCAATAGCCAAGACGACCCTCCAGGTACCGGTCAGGATTCGCGCTAACCGGAAAAAGTTGCAAAATCGTCTCAAAGCCGGGAACAATTTTTCGGCCACACTCGTTGAGGCGGCCCTTTTTTCGCGGCTATACTTTCAACTAACTGACAATGAAGATAAATATTGTGCGTCTTAGGTTGGGCAGCTGAAAATAAAGTAATGCGTTGCTGCTGGTTTGCTGGTTTCTGCTGGCCGGGCTTCCGGCAAGCCGCCAGTAGCTCTACTACGGTTTCGCAAGCGGTAGGCTTTACCCCATTCGCAAAACCGCTTGGGGTTCTGCGACTCTAGTTTGTGCTTTGCTGGGGCTTGAAGCGCCCTATTCTGCCGCCACGAGGCCCTTTTGCCGGCCTAGTTCCAGCAGCAGCGCGTAAGCCTCCTCATACTCGTTGCGGACTTTGCCCTCCAGAATAGCCTCCAGCAGGGCCTCCTTCAATTCGCCTACTTCGCGGCTCGGCCGCAGGCCAAAAGTTTCCATAATGATTTCGCCGGTTATCACGGGCTTGAAGTTGCGCAGGTGGTCCTTTTCCTCCACTTCCTTGAGTTTCTGCTCCACCACATCGAAGTTGCGCAGGTAACGAGCCACGCGCTGGTGGTCCTTGCTGGTGATGTCGGCCCGGCAGAGCAGCATGAGGCGGTCCACGTCGTCGCCGGCCTCGAACAGCAGGCGGCGCACGGCCGAGTCGGTCACGACTTCCTTCACCAGCGCGATGGGCCGCAGGTGCAGGCGTACCAGCTTTTGCACCTGCCGCATTTCTTCGCCCAGGGGCAGCTTGAGGTCGGTGAAAATGCCCGGTACCCAACGCGCACCCTTGTCCTCGTGGCCGTGAAAGGTCCAGCCCACCCGTTTGTCGTGGCGCTTGGTGGCGGGCTTGGCAATGTCGTGCAGGATGGCCGCCCAGCGCAGCCACAGGTCGCCGCCAGCGGCCACCACATTATCGAGGACCTGCAAGGTGTGGTAGAAATTATCCTTGTGGGCATGCTGGCCCACTTTTTCCACGCCCTGGAGCTGGGCCATGCGCGGGAAGATGAGGTGGAGCAAACCGCAGCTAAAGAGCAGCTTGAAGCCATAGCTCGGCTTCGGAGCCATAATAATCTTGTTCAGCTCGGTCGTGATACGCTCCTGCGACACGATGCTGATGCGCTCCTTGTTGCGGGCCAGCGCATCAAACGTGTCGGGGGCAATATCGAAATCGAGCTGGGTGGCAAACCGGATGGCCCGGAGCATCCGCAGCGGATCGTCGGAGAAGGTAATATCGGGGTCGAGGGGCGTGCGGATGAGCTTACGCCCGATGTCGCCCAGGCCGTCGTAACGGTCCACAAGTGTCCCGAAATCAGCCGGGTTCAGGCTCAGCCCGAGGGCATTGATGGTGAAGTCGCGGCGGGCCAGGTCCTCTTCCAGGGTGCCTGCTACCACTTCGGGCTTGCGGCTCTCGGCGCGGTAGCTTTCCTTGCGCGCGCCCACAAATTCCACTTCGATGTCGGAGGTGGGCAGCATGGCCGTCCCGAAGTTCTTGAAGACCGTTACGCGGGGTTTTCCGGGCAGGCGGCGGCCCACTTGCTGGGCCAGCTGAATGCCGTCGCCCACGCACACCACGTCCACATCCTTGCTGGGTCGCCCGAGCACCAAATCCCGCACGTAGCCCCCGATTACGTAGGCCGGGTAGCCCAACTCGCCGGCAGCATCGGCAATGGTTCGGAACAGGGGCAATTCGGGCAGGCGCGGGTTTTCCATGCCGCAAAGGTAGCACGGGGCAGAATACAGGCCCGCAAAAAAGCTCCCCCGGAAATCATCCGGGGGAGCTTTTTCAACTGTTGGAGCGGGCTGGAGCCTACTTCTGGGCGGGCATCTCCTCTACCATTCCGTTGGTGGTGCGGTTCTGCACAACGGCCGTATCACCGGGCTCGGGAGCCATTTCGGCGGCGGCGTTGTCGGCCGTGTTCTCAATGGCGTTGCCGGCTGCATCCGTCGCGTTGGCCGCGTCGTTGGCCGCGCTTTCGGCGGTAGCCTCAGCGTTGTCCTGGGTTTTCTCGGAGCACGAAGCCAGGGCGAAAGGAGCGAAGGCGGCCAGTACGAGCAGGGATTTGAACGAGAATTTCATAATCAAAAAGCAAAAATGTGGAGGATGGATTTGCCCTTTATACCGGTAAAGCTGAAAAGTAACCCCCTGTTAAGCTTAGTTTTCTGGCATGCGGTTCACGCGCGCAAAACGGCCAGCGTGCCATCTGCCAGCACCCGCACTACCCGCGACGGGGCGGCCCGGGTGGTGTCATCCTGCCGCCAGCTCACCACGTAGCCGGCCTCCCGGCTGATTTCCGGCGCTATCTCACTGTAGATGGCCGCAGTGGGCTGCCCGCTCTTGTTGGCCGAAGTGGAAACCAGCCCGTGACCCAGCCGGCGCAGCACCAGCCGGCAGAACTCGTCGTGGAGCACTACGCGCAGCCCGATAGTACCATCGGGCGCCAGCAGATTGGGGGCCAGATGGCGGCTACCCGGCACCACGTAGGTAGTGGGCCGCTCTTGGGTGGCCAGCAGCTCCGGCAGGCTGGGGGGCACCACGGCGGCGTAGCGGGCAAACATGGCTTCGTCGGCTACCAGCACGATACAGGCCTTTTCGGCGGGCCGCGCCTTGAGCTGGTAGAGCGCCTCCACGGCCCGGGGCGATTCTGCATCGCACCCCAGGCCCCATACCGTGTCGGTAGGATACAGAATCACCTCTTGCAGCAGCAGCGCATCCACGGCGGCGTCGGCTTCGGAGCGCAGGAATTTATGGTTCATAGTCGGGGGCTTGGAAAACTGGTTGGATCGGAACTAGGGATGGGCAAAGGCAGGATCACCCTGGGCAGTGAAAAGGTCGTTGCCGGTTTGAAGCCGCTTGGAATAACTGACCCAGACAGAACCTGACAACGCTCTTTGCCTTGCTAAAAATGACGGCGCATCATCCCTAATGCTCAGTTTGCGGGTGCTCTGCCCCCACCGACTGGCATAGCTCAATCAGTACGCCGGTAGCCGATTTGGGATGGATGAAACACACAAGCTTATTGTCGGCGCCGCGCTTGGGCTCCTCGTTGAGCAGCACGAAGCCTTCGGACCGCAGCCGCACCATTTCAGCCCGGATATCGTCGACCTCAAAGGCCACGTGGTGAATACCTTCCGGCTTTTTGGCTAGGTATTTCGTGATGGCACTGTCGGGCGAAGTGCCGGCCAACAGCTCGATCTTGGAGCCGCCGACCTGGAAAAACACCGTGTCCACGGCTTCGGAGGCTACGTGCTCCCGCTTGTAAGGCGGATTTCCCAGCAGGCTGGTGTAGAGGGCCGTAGCCGCTTCGAGGTCGTTGACGGCCAGGCCGAGGTGTTCGAGGTTGGTAAACATGACGGGAGGGTGAAAAGCGCCGGCTACGGCATAGCGCAGCTTGTTTGGATTTGTTCTACTTTTGTAGCTACAAATGTGGGAAGAATCGTAAACCTGTTTCCCGGTTCGCGTGTTCTACCCGCGAAAGATTCTCCGCTGCAAAACCAGAACTCCGAGCCATGCTCAAGCTACCTATTTACCTCGATAACAACGCCACCACGCCCCTCGACCCGCGGGTTCTGGAGGCTATGATGCCGTACCTGACCGAGGTATTCGGCAACGCGGCCTCCCGCAACCACCCCTTCGGCTGGGCAGCTGAAGAGGCCGTTGATTACGCCCGTGAGCAGATTGCCGGCCTCATCAACTGCGACCCGAAGGAAATTATTTTCACTTCCGGTGCTACCGAATCCGACAACCTGGCCATCAAGGGGGTGTTCGAGATGTATGCTCAGAAGGGCAACCACGTCATCACCACCACCACCGAGCACAAAGCCGTGCTCGACACCTGCAAGCACATCGAGAAGCTGGGCGGCAAGGTAACTTACCTGCCCGTGAATGCCCAGGGCCTCATTAGCCTGGAAGAGCTGGAAGCCGCCATGACGCCGGAAACCATTCTGGTGAGCATCATGTACGGCAACAACGAAACCGGTACCATCCAGCCCATCCGCGAAATTGCCGCCATTGCCCACAAGCACGGCGCGCTGTTCATGACCGATGGCACCCAGGCCGTAGGCAAGATTCCGGTAGACGTTATTGCCGACGGCATTGACCTGATGGCCTTCACGGCCCATAAAATGTACGGCCCCAAAGGTGTGGGAGCCATGTACGTGCGGCGCAAGAACCCGCGGGTGAAGGTGACTGCCCAAATGGACGGTGGCGGCCACGAGCGGGGCATGCGTTCCGGCACGCTCAACGTGCCCGGCATTGTGGGCCTAGGCAAGGCCTGCGAGCTGGCCAAGAAGGAAATGGCGGCCGACGCCGAGCGTCTGAGCACCATGCGCGACCGGTTGGAAAAAGAGTTGCTGAATCTGGAAGAAAGCTACGTGAATGGCTCGGTGGAACGCCGCCTGCCCCACGTGGCCAACATCTCCTTCAAATACGTGGAAGGCGAAGGCCTGATGATGGGTGTAAAAGACCTGGCCGTATCGTCGGGTTCGGCCTGTACTTCGGCTTCGCTGGAGCCTTCTTACGTACTCAAGGCCCTGGGTCTGAGCGACGACCTGGCCCACAGCTCCCTGCGCTTCGGCCTGAGCCGCTTCACTACCGACGAGCAAATCGATTACGCCATCGGCCACGTAAAAGAAGCCGTGACGAAGCTCCGCGAAATGTCGCCCCTCTGGGAGATGTTTAAAGAAGGCATCGACCTCGATAAAATCGAGTGGGCCGAACATTAATAGTGTCTGGGGCTTAGTTGTTAGTGCTTAGTTGATTCTAGACATTAATAGTTAAGCATTTTCCTGGGTACTAAGCACCATCAACTAAGCACTAACAACAACAAAGCCATGGCTTACTCCGATAAAGTAATCGACCATTACAGCAACCCCCGCAACGTGGGCACGCTGGACAAGAGCAAGAAAAGCGTGGGCACGGGCCTCGTGGGTGCCCCCGAGTGCGGCGACGTAATGCGCCTGCAAATCGAAGTAGACGAAGCCACGAATACCATCACCGACGCTAAATTTAAAACCTTCGGCTGCGGCTCGGCCATTGCTTCCTCGTCGTTGGCGACGGAGTGGTTGAAAGGCAAAACCGTGGATGAGGCCCTGGCCATCGACAACATGGAAATTGTGGAAGAGCTGGCGCTGCCGCCCGTGAAAATCCACTGCTCGGTACTGGCCGAAGATGCCATTAAGTCGGCCATCAACGATTACCGCGTGAAAAACGGTCTGCCCGAGCTGGAAACGGCTAAGTCGCACCACTAATTTTTCAGCGACCAGCCATAAGCTGCAAGCGGTAAGAGCTCACTCCGGTTACTGCCGGGCTGAATTCTTACCGCTTGCAGCTTATGGTTTGTAGCCAACTAACCTTGCAAGCACATGGACCTCTCCCCCACCGACGTACACGTAGAAAGTGCCCGGATTCAGCGGCAGATTGAGCATTACCTGGGGCTGGGCGCAGGTAACCTGGTCTTTGAGTTCCGGCAGCTCGACGGGCTCACGCGCCTGGACCTGATTACGGTGAATCCGCGTCATCACCAGAGCTTCCTGTTCCGCTACGAAAGCGGGCACGACAAGCTGGATGCCCTGCGTAAGATGCTCGCCTATGTGCAACGCTACCGCGACGAGGAAAGCTCTTACACCATCCAGTGGCGCACCCGTGGCGACAAGGAGCTACAGACCTCCTATTTCCGGGCCCACAACGTGTTCGAAGCTCTCGATAAGCTTTATTATGGCCGTGACCTGAACACGATTACCGTTTTTAGCGTGGTGCTAAATCCCAGTTCTTAGAATGTTTCTGAACAAGCACTGTATCTTTGGTGTTCTGTTGCTGAAATATCCCGCTGTCGGCCGTCTGGCCGCCGCTACGTCTAGCCTCCCGCGCCATGATTACCGTTTCTGATAAAGCCAAGGATAAAGTTGAGAAGCTCATGCATGATGCGGAGCTGGACGAAACCTACCGTTTGCGCGCCTCGGTGGCCGGCGGCGGCTGCTCGGGCCTGAGCTACAAGCTTGACTTCGATAATGAAGTAAAGCCGATGGATCAGGAGTTCGAGGACAAGGGCGTGCGGGTAGTGGTAGATATGAAAAGCTTCCTGTACTTAGCCGGTACTGAACTCGACTTTTCGGATGGCCTCAACGGCAAGGGCTTTTACTTCGATAACCCCAACGCTTCCCGCACCTGCGGCTGCGGCGAGAGTTTTTCGGTCTAGCTTCTTCCCTTTCTGCCATCAAGCCCGCGCGACGTTTCCCAATTCGGGGAACGCCGCGCGGGCTTTTCCAGCCTAGTTACTACTGCTAAGGCTGGAATCGGACCAGAGCAATGTGCCTTACCAACTACTCCGGCATGGCTATAAAACAGCAGGGCCACTCGATTACGAGTGGCCCTGCTGTTTTGCGGCTGACTTGTAAAACGATTAACGGATGAGCAGCAGGCGGGTCTGGAGGGGCTCTTCGCCGCCGGTAATCCGCACCACGTACACGCCAGCCGGTAGGGTAGCTGGTAGCGTCAGCGGCACCTGCGCCGCGTTGGTTGCCGGGCGGAATGCCTGCGTAACCTGCACCCGGCCCAGATTATCGAGCACCGTGAGCTGCAGCAACTGGCCGGCCCGGCCCGTAACCGTAAGGTGCACCGGGGCTCCCACCGTTACCGGGTTGGGAGCTGCCACCACGGTGGCCGCCGAAGTGGCCGGCCCGACTAGCACGACGCTGCTGTATGCCAGCGTACCGTCTTCATCCACCTGTTCGAGGCGGTAGTAAATGGCCCCGGCCATAACGGGCGGCACATCCTGGGTGGCGTAGCTGTGGGCCTGGTTGCTGGTACCGGCTGCCGCCACGGTGGCTACTGTTCCGAAGGTGCGGCCATCCGTGGAGCGTTGCACCCGGAAGGCACGGGCGTGGAGCTCCTGGGCCGTCTGCCACCGGAGTTGCACAAACGCGTTTTGCCGAACGGCCGTGAAGCTGGTCAGCTGCACGGGCAGCGGCGCGGACGCGGTGGGCCGCACCAGGCTGTAAGCCGTGGCGACCCGCAGCTCGTCCACCGTCATCGGCGACTGGTTGCTTCCCTGGCGCAGGGCCACGCTCCCGATATTACCGGGCGCGAGCGAAGCAGCATCCGTGGTAGTGGCATCGGGAGTGGTGGGCTCCGTGGCGGGCGGATTCACGTAGAGGCGGGTTTCGGTACCGGCCGGGCCGAATACGTAACGCATAACCAGCTGGTAGGTCATGTTCACATCATATTCGGCGGCGGCATAAACTGGCGTAGCCCCGCTCCCGCTCACGCCAAACTGCACTTTACCACTGGTGGCAGCCGCTTTTACCAGCAGCCGGACCCGGTACGTAGTTCCCAGCGGACTCGGGCCCAGGTGGAAGAAGTAGTCGGCGGAGTTAGCCGTGCGCACATTTACCAGCAGGGAGGCGTAGACCGGCGTATCGGCCTCAACAGCCGTGAACGAGCGGTTTACATCTTCGCCCGTAGCCGTGAGCTCAGCGGCCCCGCTGCCGGCGGCGGGCCGGTTCGTACCCCGCGTGAGGGTTGTGGCACTCACCAGAATCGGGTTGCTACCGGCACCGCTGTGGGCAGTCCAGCCGTGGTTGGTGAGCCGGTCGCCGGCGGGGTAGTTGAACAGTTCCTCTACCAGCAGCTGCGCCGGCATAGCCGGGGTGACCAGCGTAAGTTTACCCGGGTTCAGCAGCAGGTAGTTCTCGGCTCCGGCCGTATCGTCATCATTATATTCGAAGACGGCAAACGTGTATTCCGTAGCCGGCTGCAAGCCCGTTACGGCAATGCTGCGGGCCGTACCGGCCTGCAACACCGTAACCCCGGTTGCCAACTGGTCGCCTTGGCCAAAAGCAGGGTTTCCGACGTAGGTGGCGCGGTCGGTGGGGGCGGCCGTGAGGTCCGGGGCCGCCGTGGCCAGCACCAGGTGCTTGCTGCCGTCGCCCCCGTTCAGGGTCAGCGTCAGCGAAGTATAGGACACATCGGTGGCGGTAAGCGTAGCCGAGGTGGTGGGTTCCGCCGCGAGGGGCAGGCTGAGCGTCTGCAACGTCTTTTCGTTGCCGTACACGGTGCCGGCCGCATTCACGGCGTAGGCGCGCACGTAGTAGGTGCTGGCCGGTTGAAGTTGGCTGAGGTCAACAGAGAAACTCACGGAGCCGCTGCCTTCCACCACGCTGTTGTCGGCGAGGGTAGGCGTGGCGTTGAGCGCGTACACCACGCCCCGTTCCGTTACCGCGCTACCGCCATCAGCGGTTATGCTACCGCCGGCCGTGGCGGTGGTAGCCGTTAGGTTGGAGGGGGTAGCGGTGGTGAGCGTGGCCGGATACACGGGGGCCAGGCCCGTACCGGATACGGCTACCGGCGCCTGGGAAGGCTTATCAGTCGTCGTCACGGCAATATTATCGGCGTAGATCTGGGCCACCGTGGGCACGAAACGCACGTCGAACGTAGTGGCCGTCAGCGTCCCGGCCTGCGGCGTGAACGTGAGGGCGCAGGCCGCGAAAGCGCCGCTGCCGGTTCGCACCTCGAAACCGGCGGGCGGCGTAACGGTTACCGGCTGGGTCAGGTACCGGCCGCTCAGGCTCACCGATTGGGAGCCCGAAGCCGTTCCGAGATAGAAGGTACCGAAGTCCGGCAGGGTCAGCGGGCTAACCGTCAGCTCCGGGGCTGGGGCCGCAACCGTGACGGTAACGGGGGCACTCGTGCCCACTACGCCACCGCAGGTACTGGTAGCGCGGGCCACCAGGTAATACGTACCCGCGCCCGCGAAATCACTACCCTGGAGCACGTAGCTAGCGGCGGTAGCCGTGCTGATAGTGGAGCTGAACGGGCCACCGGCCGCCGTACCGTACGCCCAGGCATAGGTCGAAGGAGCTTCGGGCGTAGCCGTGAGCGTGGCCCCGGTTCCGGTGGTGGTCAGGGATTGGCTACCCGCGGGCGAAACCGTTATGCTATTACTCGCGGGGGGCGCCGTTACCACCAGGTCCTGTCCGTTATCGGAGCCCGCCGTGGCAGAGGCCACGTGCACGACCCGCACCCGGTAGCCGGTGCCCGCCGCCGTACCGGCCGGCAGGGTGGCAGCCACTGGCGAAGCCGTGCCGGTGCCGATGCTATTCTGGCTCAGGTCAGCGGAAAAGCTCCCGGTGGCGCTGGAAAGCTGTGCGCTGAAAGTACCCGTGAGCCCCGTGCTGGTGAAGGGCACCGCTACCGCTGTGCCGGTACCCGCTGGCACGCAGAACGGGCTGCCGATGATGGTGCCGGTGCTGACAGTGGGTGTGGGGGGAGTAGATGAGAGGGTGGGCGTCAGGACCAGATTGTCCAGGGCCAGGCCCTGCCCGTTGGTGCTGCCCCCACTCCCGACGTAGGACCAGCGCAGGTACAGTAGTTCGCCATCGGGCAGATTCAGGTTGTTCAGGGTAACGCTTTTGCTACTGGTAGTTACTGGATTTACTACCGCATTGGCCCCATCAGCCGCGAAGCTCTCACTTGCCGCCGTTTCCTCAGTCCAAGTAGTTCCATCCCTGCTGGTGTAGCACTGCCAGCTAAAGGCGCGGGTACCGCTACGGTATTTTTCGATGTCAAACGCAATTTGCAGGCTGGCAATGCCAGTGCCCGACGTATTTTTCAGTGCCAGCAAGATATGGCGGGGCGAGGGGTACCCCGAGGAGGAAAGAAAGCCGAGGGCCCGGTCGGTGGCCGAAGCCGTTAGGCCGGGGGCGAAGTTGTACGCTCCCCCGGTGGAGCTGCCCGTGATGGCCCCCGTGCCGGAAGTACCGGCCGCCTGGGTTACTGCCGCCGTGTTGGCAGCGGCCCCGTAAACCGGGGCCGTACCGTTGGCAAGCTGGAAACCGGCGGGTAAGCTCGCCGTGCTACTACTGGCGAGGGAGGCAAACGTTTCAGAAATGGGGTTCGCGCTGGGTAGGGCCAGTTGGGCGTGCCCCACCAGGGGCAGCAGCCCTCCCAGCAGCAACAGCAGCCGGAACGGGTTCAGTAAAAAGAAGCGAGAAAACATGGCAGAGTGGGCCCGATGGGCCGCGCAAGAAGGTGTGTGGAGATGAGCAGACGGGCGCTTCGCCAGGCAGCGAAAGCAACTGACACAGCCGAACCGGCCGCGGGAATTGGCCGGAGCCCTACTTGGTGGGGCCGTTGTCGACTTTGGCCTCAACGGCTTCCTGCACGCTCAGCGGCAGGGCCGACAACAGGTCGAGGCCGGTAGCGGCTTCGATGGCATCCACGCTCACGCGGTACTGCCCCCAGTCGGTGGTAGCACTCTGGTCGTTGGGCGCGTCAATGGCAATAATGCGGGTGCTACTCGAAACCCGGCTCACGTCGTTGGTGCCCACGGGCAGCACCACTATCACCTTCCACACCCGGTTAGGCACCCGAATCCGGCCACCGTCAATGGTTGCAGCGTACCCGTTCGTGCCCGTGCCGCCCAGGCCGTAGCTGCCCATGATGATGTAGAGCTCGTTGCCGGCGTCTACCAGCGTGCGGCTATAGCCCTCCTGCGTCGCCCACGTTTTCTGGTTATTGGCGGGCGACTGGGGAATCATGTTGGTCATCAGGAACGTGGCCGAGTTGTCGGCTACCGTGCTGGTGCGGTCGGCCGAGGGGCAGTTGTGCCCCCGGTCGAAGCCGGAACCGGAGTAGCTGCTGCTCCCCACCTGGTACCAGCCGGCGGGCAGGGTGTTATCGGTCCGAAAATCGTTCTGGCGGGCCGCCGTTCCGGTCCACACGTCGGCCAGGTACCAGCTCACCCAGTTAGGCTTGCCCTGGTCGCGGTTGTAGCTCACCGCGTACTGGGGCTTGCTGAGCAGGTAGTTGGTGGGCTGATTGATGTCGGCCACGGCCCCGCTGGGGTTGCCCATCGTCAGGTGGTCGTTCTCTGGCCCAGTGGCCGGGGGCGGCGGCGGTGGGGTGCTGGCAAAGGGGGCAACCACAAAGTCGTCGAGGTTGAGCCGGGCCGTGCCACCCGATACCTTGCGCAACTCAAACCGCACCTGGCCGGGCACGTTCACGGCGAAGGAAGCCGTCTGCAAATTAGGGGCGTTGGTGATTACCGTACCGCCCACCTTAATCCAGGTGCCGGGGCTGCATACCTGGCTCTGATACCAAAGCTCGAAGCCGCTGCCGCCATCGGTGCCGTAAAGGGCGTGGCGCACCGTTACGGTAGCAGCCCCGTCGGGCAGAAAAAACTCCATCGTGAGCCGCCCGGCATTGCGGATGCGGGCGGCTTTAACACCAGCAACGTGGTCGTTGGCATCACTGCCCAGCAGAGCATCATCGAAGGTCCAGGACCCGGAGCTGAGCGTTACGGAAGCCGCCGCATATCCGGCTTTGGAGCCCGAATCGAACGATTCGGTCGTGGTGGTTTGGGCCAGTGCTGCCGGTGCAGTCAGGCAAAGGCCCACCAGCAACGTCCATACGCGGACGCGCCAGCTAGTGGTAAAAAGGAGCATTGAACGGGCAAAAGGTGTGTAAAGAGGTAGTGCAGAAGCAGATCGTATCCCAAATCTAGGGTTTTATCAAGGATTTATCACTTTATATATATATCAGTTAACCTAATGGAAGCATTGCCCGCCCACGGCTTCCGGGCTGGTTCGTCAGCCTGAATAACGCAAGCCGCAAGCTCCACCGTAGCTTTTCTGGTCCGTCCGAAGCTGGGCCCGCTTTTTGGCGGCCTGGCCCCTGGTCCGGCAGTGAAGTTGGGACTGTTGCCAGGCGCTAAAAAAAGGCAAGGGCTCCGCTGGTTTACCAACGGAGCCCTTGCCTTTTTTTAGCGCCTGCCTACTTGCGGCGGCGGGCTTACTGCTTGATAAACTTCCGCATGCTCCAGCCGCCTTCCGTAGTTACTTCCAACTGGTAGAGGCCGGTGGGCAAACCAGTTACGTCGAGCCGGGCGGCCCCGTTGGTTACGGCGCCTTCCAGCACGGTGCTGCCCAGCACACTGATAACGCGGTAGCGGACCGCCGTAGCGGGTACCCGCAGGTTCAGTTCCCGGGTAGCGGGGTTCGGATACAGCACCAGCTCACCCGGGGCCGTTACGGCCACCACTCCCGAAAAGGCTTCCTGACCGTCGGCATCTACCTGGCGCAGCCGGTAGTAGCTGGTGCCGGGCAGCGGCTGCCGGTCGAGGGTGGTGTAGGCGTGGGCGCTGGCAGTGGTACCCTGCCCTGCTACCGTCGCCACGGCATCAAACTGCTGTCCGGTTGCGGAGCGTTGCACTTCAAAGCGGGCATTATTTCTCTCCGAAGCCGTGGCCCACTGTACCCGTACGGCTGCGCCCTGCCGTTCTGCCGTGAAGCGAATCAACTCTACGGGCAGCGGATTGGTACCGGGCGTCTGGTTGCCGAGCGTAAAAATGTTCTGCGCCACGAAATCCTGGGTGAGCAGCCTGGACGTGATGCTGCCCGACGGGGAGCCTGAGCCGCCCGTAGTAGGCCCTTCATCAGTATAATCCTGCCCGTTGCGGGAGTTCAGAATCCGCAGATATGCCGGGTCGTTTACGCCATCATCCGCCCCGTAGCTAAGGCTGATCTGGCCGCTGGTGGCCGTGGGCGTGCCGGCAATGCGCTCCACTACGTAATAGCGGATCTGCGAGCGGCGGGTGATGTTGGTGGGCAGCGCGTAGGCCGGCGCGGGCTCGTTGAGCAGTTCCAGGCGGTAGGTTCCCACGCCCGATTGCGCGATGTTGAGCGTAACGGGCCGAAATACGCCGTCGCGCCCCAGCGGAAAGGTATTGGTCTGGTTATTCAGGTACTCCCAGGCCAGTGGGCCATCTACAAAACTCGCGGCAGTACCGGCGCTGGTGGTTGCGCTGTTGCGCAGTGTGAGCAAACTGGCGGCCGTGGTTACCAGTACTCCCTGGGTAAGCGTCAGCTGACTTTCAATCTGCACTTTGCCCGCCACGGCCACGGTAGAGGCAGCCGTGGGCAGGTTGATTTCAACATCATAATAATTGCCTGCCTTCAGGCTGAACTGCTCATCGATGAAGCGGGGCCGCCCAACCACGGCTCCCCMGCCCGTACCCACCCGCAGGCCATCTACTACAAGGCGCTGGGAGCTGTTGTATTGGCGCAGCAGTACCGCCGCCGGGTTGATTTCAGCCTGGATGCCGGGGGCCATCAGGTCATTTACTTCGGGCACGAGCGGCTCGGTTAGCGGCGTGGTATTGTCGAATACGTAGAGCCGCACCTGGTCATCGGCCGCGTCGGGCAGTTTGCGGTAACGCATCACGGCCAGGTATGTATGGTTGGCCTCGTAGTCGATCAGGGAGCCGCCCGCATCGGTGGCGTACACCGGCGAACCACTCGTGAAGCTCAGCCCGATATTGATGCGGCCGGCCGTGGCCGGACTGTTTCGGACGACGACCCGGCCCGCGTAGCTGTTGACATTACCGCCGGGTGTGAGGGCCAGGAAATACTGGTCGTTGCTGCCCACGTCGGCAATCTGCACCTCGAAGGCCACATACACGTCGCCGCCCGCAACAGCCGGCGCAAATTCCCGAATAACGTCTTCGCCGGTATTTACCAACGAAGCCGCCAGCCCTACGGTGCTGGGCGAACCGTACATGTTGGTAGCCAGCGAACCACTGGCCGCCTGCACCGGATTGGTGCCGGCCCCGGATACCGCCTGCCAGTTGCCGGTGCTGGTAAGCACCGTACCCGCCGGGTAGTCGAAATCTTCTTCCAGCAGCAGTTGGCCCGGGCCGGTAGTAGCTACGGCCGTTGTGGTAGTGACACTGTTCACGTTGGTGGTCGTGGTTTGGTAGTTGGTGGTGCCGCCACTGCCATTGTACTCGTAGAGTTTGAAAAAGTACTGCGTACCGGGCACCAGTCCGGCCACCGTAACGCCGGCCGCCCCGCCCCGGAGCACCACGTAATTCAGGGTACCGATTTCACTTCCGGCCCCGTAAGCCGCGCTGGCCGTGTAGGTAAGGCCATCCGCCGGGTCGGCATCTATGCTACTCCCCTCCCGCACCACCAGCAACCGCCCCGAACCGTCGCCGGCCGTTACGTTCACCCGAATGGAGTTAGCCGTAATGGTGCCGAAAGATATGGTACCGACCGTCGTGGGCTCGGTGGCCAACGAGCCCGTAGTTACGGTGCCGCTCAGGGCCACGCTTCGCGCCAGTGCACCACTCACGTTGGAAACTCCGCCGGAGTAGGAACCAGTGCTCAGATTGTCGCGCAGGCGCACGTAGATGGTAGCGGCAATTGCGCCGCCGCTCAGGGGCAGCTGTAGCGTGGAGGCGTACGGGCCACTCACGGCCGTGGCCACTTCGTAACCCACCGGAGCCGCAATAGCTACGGCATCAGTCAGGTTGCTACCCATCAGTTGGTAACTCTGGGAAGGCGAATTCTGCCCAACGGTGGCGACGAAGCCACTCAGCGAAGCGGGCGAAACGGTTAGCGTACCAGCCGGCGTTACGGAACCCGATACCGCCACCAGTACCGTGGCGGCAATGGCACTCGTGTTTTCCACGTTGCCGTTGAAGGCACCCTGATTGGTCCCCGTGAGGCGCACATAAACAGTGGTGGTGGGCACGTTGCCCGCGTTGTTCGGGGCCAGCGTTTGGGTAGCCGCATAGCCGCTGGCTGCACTCAGGCTGACTTCGTAATTGGCGGGGGCGGCTACCGTGAGGTTGGCAGTGCCCAGGCCGTCGCCCCGCACCGTGTAGCTTTGGCTGGCCGAAGGCGTGCCCTGCATGGAGCCAAAGCCCGTCAGGCTCGTGGGGGCCGCTACAATGAGCGGAGTCGTCACGGTGAATACCGGGCCAGGATACGTGGCACTCCCCGCCGTAAGCGCGACGGCTCCCGTAGTGGTGCCCGCACTCACGGTGGCCGTGATGGTTGTGTTGGCGGCATTAGTGGTAAAGCTGGCCGCTGGAGTACCGTTAAAATTCACTCCCGTGATGGTGCCGAAGTTAGCTCCGGTAATGGTTACTACCGTTCCGATGGGGCCGCTGGTGGGCGTAATAGCGCTGATAACCGGATTGGTTGATACCGAGCCGCAAGGCGCAGGAGCTACGGCCGAGTTGCGTGGGGCAGCCGCTGCCACCGCAAAATCCGCTGCATTATCGTCGGTATCCTGGCAGCCGTTGCTTTTTCGAAGCGCCGCCGTGGAAGCAGCCAAACCGGCCGTAGGGGCTGTCCCTTCAGAACAATCAGCCGTACCTACGCCCACGAAATCCACTGCCAAAGCTTTGGGGCAGCCGCCCGTCAGCGGGGTCGTCGTATTCATCAGGGCCACCTTGAAAGCCCCGGCTGCCATGGAGATGGTTCCAATAGCATCGGGCGCGGGTAAACTGGTGGTTCCGCCGTTGCCGGCGGCCTCCTGAATCAAATAGTACCCTCCGGCCGGAATGGTTACGTTCGTCAGCGGCGTCACTTGCCAGGTGGTACCCGTAGCCGACGCATACTGCACCGACCAGCCCGCCAGTGAAACCGGTGCGCTGCCCCGGTTAAACAGCTCAATAAAGTCGTTTTTGTACGTGCTGCCTGCGTTTCCGCCCCCACCGTACACCTGGCTTATCACCACCAGATCAACGGTGAAGCTGGTGGTGGTGGTCGCCGTATTACTGCCGACCGTGACGGTAACCGGCCCACTGGTGGCCCCTACCGGTACCGTAGCCAGCAGTTGGCTGGCACTCACGAACGTGACGGAGGTTGCGGCGGTGCCATTGAACCCGACGGTTGCCGTGTTGGTAAAGCCCGTTCCGTTGATGGTTACACTACGCCCGACCGGACCATTAGCCGGGGTGAAGCTGGTAATGGTGGGTACGGGAGCCATGAGGGTGGTTACCGCTACTTTACTTGGGCCGGCCTGCAGATTTGGCACTGCATCCTCGGCCACCAGATATACCTCGTACGCCGTATTGGCCGCGAGGCCGCTGACGACGGCCGTAGCGGCAGCGTTGGCCGTCGGGTTGGCAATGCTGCCCCTCAGGTTAACGGCTACTTCCGTCCCGGCATTATTCTGTCCGGCTTTCACCTGCGTCGCAGAAGGGGCCGCCGCACCGTTGGCTAGTACAACGAAGTACGTTTTGCCGACCTCATCAAGGGCAGAAGAAAGCGTGAAACCGTCGCTGCTGACTCCCAAAACAGCGGGAGAGCCATTGGCGAATACGGGTGGCGTCGTATCGGAGCTGGTAGTTGCTGCCAGCTGCACGTTATCAAGCCCAACGTTGGTACCGCTAACCTTAATGGAAAGAATAAAGCGGATGTACCGCGTCGTACCCTTCGGGCTGCCGGAATACGGCGCGCCACTCGCGGCCGTTGATGGGTTGCCAACGCTTACCAGCGTGGTATAGGTAGTGCCATCATCAGATTCTTCTACCGCGAAAACAGTACCTGCTCCGCCACCGTTTGATTTGGCTGAGAAGCTCAGTGACGCAGCCGGTACAGAAAAGCTTATAACCAGATTATCCCCCTGCGTATCGAATTTGGCGGAGCCGCCCGAAGTGCTGCCGACCAGCTCTGTAGTATAATCAGCGCCTAATCCGGTCTGGGACCATCCAGCAGGCAGGGAGTTGCTGGCCGCCCACGGACCCTGATGAGCACTTGGCAAAGAAGCCTGGGTCCACCCCGTTAGAGGCAACCCAAAAGCCAATAAGCAGCAGAACCACCGCAGTAAGGCCAACCGGCGGCGGTACAGGGAGGAAGCAACGTAAAGGTTCGCCATAGCACAATTAGTTAGTTGATACCTGTGGGCAGTCAGTCAGCAGAACCTCCACAAAGCTGCACGCTGCATGAAGTTGGGCGGTGTTCTTTCCAGTAGCTGCCTATATTTTGTGGCACAGCGCTACAGATTGAGCAATAGTGAATCTAATAATTTCAAGGCTTATATCATATTTAAACTGGATTTAGCAATAATTATATAAACGCAAAAAAGGCCTCCCGGTAACGGGAGGCCTTTTCGCTGAGGCAATCAATACGGGGTGATTACTTCTTCACAATGCGGCGAGTGACTTTTGCTTCACCCTGACCAACGGTTACCAGATAGGTACCGGTCTTCAGGCTAGCCATGTCGAGCGTACCGTTGGCGGCCAAGGCCTGCGTGGTAATTACACGGCCCATCATGTCGGTCACCGTAACCTGCATTCCTTCGGTAGCACCAGCCAGGCTGATGGTCAACTGATCCTCTACCGGGTTAGGGTACATCGTCAGCTCACTAGCCTTCAGGAAGCTAATAGTTACCACGCTGCTGTAGCTGAACGTTCCGTCCAGATCTACCTGCTTGAGGCGGTAGTACGACACGCCATTCAGCGGGCTGTTGTCAGCTTCGTTGTAAGTAGAAGACGAATTGGTGGTACCCTTACCGGCAAGAGTCACGATGGTTTCAAATGCGCGGCCATCACGGCTCCGCTGAACTTCAAACTGCTTGTTGTTCAGTTCGGCAGCCGTAACCCAAGTCAGAGCTACCTGCGTGCCCTTCACTTTGGCAGTGAAAGAAACCAACGTAACCGGCAATGGCGAAGGCGCGATGATGCCTCGGATAATCTGCGGAACAGGAGGAGTCAGGTAATTCTCCGCACCACTGATCTGCACATTGGATGCATCATCAATGTTGTTATACTCGAACGTGTAGAAGTAGTACGTGGTCCCGAGATCCAAGCCGTCAATGACCACGCTATTGTTGGATCCTGAGTAAACTACGAAGTAGCCAGGAGCAATTTCCGGACCGGCACCATACGTCTGGTTACCCGTCTGGTAAGACACACCGTCTTGAGGACGAACCATTGTAGGGAAAGTCGAACGCTCACTGGCCACAATCAAACGGCCTTCACCAAAGCCAAGAGAGGCATAGTTAGCGGGCAGGTTGAACGTAACCGTGGCCGTCGTATTGTTCCGGGTTACGGTCGCCGTGCTGCGCTCAGTTGGCTCAGTGTCAATGGAGCGACCCGTGAGCAAATCATTTACGCCAAACGACTGGGTAGAATTATTGGAGAAGTCGTTGCTCTGGAATTGCAGCGTAGACTGGCCCGTGCCCAAGTAAGTTGGGGCATACCGAACATAAATAGGCTGGTCGATTCTGTAAGTAGTAGAATTAGGCGTCAGCGTAACGGAACTCGAGAACGTTACATCGTCCAGCGACAATTCGAACTGCTGAGTTCCACTTGGGTTAAGCGGGTTGGACGTAAGCAGCTTGGTGATGGTGATAGGCTGCAATACCCGCTGGGCATTAATAGTGAGGGCCTGCGAATCCGACTTCGTATTGATAACTACGGTGCGTACTTCCTGGAAGGCGTTAGCAATCTGAATAGTAGGCTCGCTGGTACCGTTCACCTGAATAGCCTGCGAAGTAGCGGGGCTGCTCGAGTTCACGATGATCGACGTAGTGCTCAGGGCAGAAGGGGGCAGGAAACGAACGTAAATCGTAGTAGTCGGAACATCACCGGCCGGTCCCTGAGCAATCACAAAGGAATTACCCGTTCCCGTCACGCCTGTGAAGTTAGCGTTCAAAGAAACCTGGAAGTACTGGGGAGCAGCTACCGTAATACCTTGCAGCAGGTTAGTACCCGAAACAGTGTACGTCTGTACATCAGAAGCAACACCCGGTACGGTAGAAAACTGGTTGAGAAGGCCCGAAACGTTAATCGTGGAATTTCCACCCGTGCTGTTAGCTGTAATGGTTACGACTTTATCAGCAGCGCCTGCACTGGAAGCAGTGATGGTTCCAGTGAATGTACCGCTGCCCACTGGAGCAACCAGCCGTACCTCAATGTCGCGGATGGATACAGTTCCATCAGGAGCAGGCGTGATGGTAATTGGACCGTTAACGAAACTCCCACCGGCCGAAGCATCCCGGAAAACAATGTTGTTGTTGGAACCTGTCAGCACCAACGGGGCCGTCAGGTTACCCGCGTTGATGGAGAAAGCGAGGGTTTGGGCGGAACCACTGTTGGATACCGTACCGAAATCCAAAGCTGAAGGATTTACGACAATAAATGGACCCGTAGGAGCTGCAGTAGCAGTACCCGTGACGGCAACTCCCGTCGAAGCTCCACCATTACCCGCGGTAGTCGCCGTGATAGTAGAGTTGTAGTTGCCCGCCGACGAAGGAGCGAAGCGCGCCTGGAACGTAGCATTTACCGAGTTATTGACCGGGCTGACCACAATAGTCTGAACGAAGTTGCCCGAGGTACCCTGACGAATCAGGTAGCCATTAGGAGCGCTTACTGTTACGTTAGAGGTGACGTTGCTGCCGGTAATGGTGAAGGCCTGGGTAGCAGATACCTGCCCGGCCTGAAGAGTACCGAAGTTCAGTTGCGTAGGACTGGCCGACAACGAAGCGGGTGGCAAGGTACCAACGCCTGAAACACCCACATTGCGGGTTGTGGCACCGGTGCTGGCAAACGTAACCTGACGCGAATACTCTGTCGCTACGGTGGGCACAAACTGAACGTTTACTACAGCATCGGTAACGCCACCCGCACCATTCAGCGGAATTGAAGCCGTAGCACCATAAGCACTACCATTGTAGCTGACCTGAAAACCATCAGGAGCGGTAACTGTGATGGGGGCCGTCAGCGAAGTAGCATTCACGGTCACGCTCATGGCCGAGGAGGTAGTGTTGACCTGCTGACTGCCAAATGCAAGCGCCGTTGGCATCACGCCAATCATTGGAGCACCGGCAGTACCGGTACCGCGGAGGTAGATATTCGTGAAGGCAAACCCACCGTTGTTGTTAAAGAGAAACAAATTCTCATCTACCTGACCAACTGCGGAAGGTTTGAATCGCACGAAGAAAGTGCCTCCAGTAGCTGGAATCGATACGTTCTGGCTGTACGTATTACCGTCCGTGCTGCCTTCAAACGAAGGAGCATTGCCAAAACTCACAATAGTAGGCCCATTAAAACCGCTACTTGTTACGGTATACTGCACAGGTGTGCTAACAGTGCCAACAGCAACAGAACCATAATCAGTAGGACTGGCTGGGGTAGAAGCCGGAGTTACTACCAAAGTTTGTGCCTGCGTGATGAATGGGGCAAAGAGCCCAAACAGCACCATTAACCACACCCACGGGCGGTTAACGAGAGCATTTCCATTCAAGTAAGGTTTTTTCATGATTATGATAAGAAGAGAAAGGTTCTGAAGAAAGTTGAAAGGGTTCGGGCAGGTGAATTAGCTACCGTCCGAGTTGGTGAGCTTTACGAAAAAACTTGAAGCCCGGATTATGATTTTTTGTAGTTGACGTATGATTAATTAAATCATACGTCGTTCAATAATCGACATGACGATTTTTCATCATAATTCGTGCCATTAAAATCCTTATATTAAATATTAATCATTTACATTGCTGTTTAGATGCTCTACATCCTCCTCCAAGGGGTGCAACAGGTATGTTGCGGTTGGGCTATTCGAGCAATTATCCGCGTAAAATTACTTCGCAAACCTGATACTTTAGCTTAATAGTTCATGTCAGGCAATCTATCTTTGGTTATGCCCTGTTCCTGCAAGCATAACAGGAGTGTAAACTCGGAACATACTTGGCAATAAGCAGTGTCCATATATCTCACAATCAGACATATAGGTATATTATAGCTATCCGACACTCGTCAGGATGATGTAGTGAAATCGTGATACTGATTTTTGTTGATCAGTATATAATTTTACATATACTTGACATGATGGGGATGTCCCAGAGGTGGGCAGCAGGTAGACAGGCTATTGTAAGCTTCCCGCTGAGTGGTCGAGTAGAGAACGGAAGTGAGGCTAGTCGTGCTCATAAAGTGGAGCGCTTGGTGCGGGCGCAACCAATGCTCATAGCTGGCTCCGATAACCTCATCGTCGCAGCCGATTCTGGCCCGTACAGAACCGCATGAACCAACGCAATACCCTGGACTTACACTGCTCTTTTGCCCATACAACGACAAACAAAAAACCGGACTTAATACCTCAGAAGGCACTAAATCCGGTTTGGTGGGCCCAACTGGAATCGAACCAGTGACCTATTGATTATGAGTCAATTGCTCTAACCAATTGAGCTATAGGCCCTTGCGAAACCGACGGGTTAAAATAATTGGTTTCGACTCCACAAACTTCGAGGTTCGCAGGCATATTTCCAACCTTACCGCTAATCGGCTCACCGATTTCGCGTTTCCTGGACGCGTGGCGAATCGTTCAATGGCGTAGGGGCGGGCCCTTTTGCGTCTAACTGTTGCCCGGTAACCGCTCTGCTAATAGCTGTACCGGCAGCGGCTGTTCAATGCCGAAACGCGACCCTTCGCATTTGAGCGGTACGTTTCCCGACTTCTTCAATACTTTACTACATGCCCCACAAGCTTCCCCATCTGCTGTTCGATTTCGGCGGCGTCATCATCAACATCGACTACAACCGCACCCTGGAGGCCATGCGGCAGCTGGGCAGCGGCATCGAATTCACGCAGGCGGCCCAGGCCAAACTGTTCGATGAGTTGGAAACCGGCCATATTTCGGCCGACCAGTTCCGGGCCGGGTTGCGGGCGCACTACGGCCTGACGGCCACCGACGCGCAGCTAGACGAAGCCTGGAACGCCATGTTGCTGGATGTGCCGGCCGGGCGGCTGGCCCTTATTGCGGAGTTGCGGGTCCAGGGCTACCAGACGGCATTGCTCTCCAATACCAACCAGCTGCACATCACCGAAATCAACCGGCGCCTTAAGGAACAGTACGGCTTGCAAAATGGTATTGCCGACTGCCTCGACCGGGTATTTTACTCGCAACACGTGGGCCTGCGCAAGCCGGGCGAGGAAATATTCCGGCACGCGCTACGCGAAATGAACTGGGAGGCCGCCGATACGTTATTTATCGAAGATAGTCCCCAGCACATTGAAACGGCCCGCCGGCTGGGGCTGCATACGCTTTTCCTGACTCCGCCCCTAACTTTGCAGGACGCCCTGCCCGCCGCCCTCCGTGCCTTTCCCGCCTGACCCCATTCGGCCCGAGCCGACCTCTTCTGACCAATCCTGCCCCCTACCCCTGCCGTTCCCCGATACGGCCGGGCTACCCGCCTTTTCGGCCGCCAGGGCCGCTGCTGATGCGCAGGGGGGGGGTCAACGATATGAGCGCCCGCCCTGGCCCCGGCCAGCCCGGTACGGCCTGCACCTGCTGCTGTTTCTGGTAACGTTGCTGACTACTACGCTGGCAGGCGTTACGCTGGCACGCAACACCTTCCTGAGTGCTTACCTATTGCCTTTTGAGCTGCTGAGGCAGCCCCTGGCGCAGGTCTGGTTGGCGTTGCGGCCGGGACTGTGGTACGCGGGACCATTTCTGGCCGTCCTCACGGTGCACGAGTTCGGCCATTATTTCACGGCCCGCTACAACCGTATTGGGGCGACGCTGCCGTACTTTATTCCGCTGCCGCTGGGCTTCGGCACGTTTGGGGCCGTTATTCGCATTAAGGACCGGATTTACTCGCGGCGCGAATTTTTCGATGTGGGGCTGGCCGGGCCGCTGGCCGGGTTTGTGGTGGCCGTGGCCGTGCTGGCGTATGGCCTCACGCACCTGCCACCGCTGGATTACCTATTCCGGATTCACCCTGACTACCGGATCTATGGGACCGAATATGCCCGCCACGCCTACCAGAACCTGCCGGCCGGCAGCGTCCTGACGCTGGGGCAGCCGCTGCTGTTTCAGGGCATGGCAGCCCTGCTGGCCGACCCGGCCCGACTGCCCCACCCCAACGAGGTGCTACATTACCCGGTGTTGGTAGCGGGCGTGTTTTCGTTGTTCTTCACGGCCCTCAACCTGTTGCCCATCGGCCAGCTCGATGGAGGGCACATCGTTTACGGTTTACTGGGGACCCGCCGGGCGGCGCGCGTATCCTTGGTACTGTTCGTGGGCTTCATTTTTTATGCGGGCCTGGGGCTGTTTTCCCTGACTTCGGACACCGACACCTGGCTCTACGGAGCCGGGCCGTATGCCCTCTACCTGTGGGCGGTATTGCGGCGGGCCATGCCCACGGCCCGCCGGGCGTTGCTGCTGGCGGCGGCCGTGTGGCTGGGGCAGATTGCCTTGTCGTCGGGCTTTCCGGGGTTGGAGGGCAACCCGGGCTGGCTACTGTTCGGGCTGTTGCTGGCCCGGGCCACGGGCATCTTCCACCCGCCCGCCCCCGATGAGCGGCCGCTTTCTGCGGGCCGGAAAGTACTGGGCTGGGTAATGCTGGTTATTTTTGTGCTTTGTTTCGCTCCTTCTCCTGTCGTAATCCAGTAAGTTATTCCGGGAAATGAGCCCGGAAGTGAGTTCTGGCAAGTTCGCCAAGCCCTCAGCTTGCCCCCATTTTTACCGGTATACCACCTTGCCCCACTTCCCGCTTTATCCTGGCCGGCTAGCGTTGCGTACGGGCTTCGGCTCTTCTGAATGACTGCACCTCAATTCGCCCAAACCCACCTGCTGCGAGGCTCTACGCTGCTGCTATTCCGGCAGCACGGTTTGTATGTGAGCCAGCGCCGGCGCAACGGTACGGCGTGGCTGGAAACTGAAATCCCGTACGAAGAACTGCTGCCCGTAGGCCTCGAATACCAGACGGCGGCTCCACTCCGCATTCCGCCGGCCGGTATGTGGGTAGCCATCTGGGTGATCTTACAGGGCCTGAGCCGCTTGCTCAGCAAACAAGCGGGCCTCTCTACCGAGCTATGGGTGGCCTGCGGCGGTTTTCTGCTGGGGTTGCTGGGCGTGTACGTCGCCCGCCGCTACTGGGGGCGCACCGTTACGCTGGCCACCAACCGCATCCGGCTAAGCCTGCACGACCGCCCTGGCCAGCACGATGCCCTGGCCACCTTCACCGATGCCCTGCGCCTACGAGCTCATGCCTACCTGCGCGAGGAGTACGCCCAAGTGAACCCCCTGGGGCCTATTGAGCTGCAACTACACCGCCTGCACTGGCTCCACAACCTGAATGTGCTCAGCGAACAGGAGCTGCGCATCCTCAGCACCCGCCTCACGGGCCGCCTCTCCCTGGAGCCCGTCAAGCTCATGGGCCAGGACCTGGAAACGCCTTATTTGAATTAGCGCTTTGCCGCTGGTACATGGGGCGAGGAAAAAGAACGTCATCCTTCCTTCGTCAGGATGACGTTCTTTTTCTTGAAGCGCTGGGCTCTCTATTCCGCCTCCAGCGCGGCCACGCCAGGCAGTTGCTTGCCTTCCATGTACTCCAGCAGCGCGCCGCCGCCAGTGCTGATGTAGCTCACCTGGTCGGCGAAGCCGAGCTGGTTGACGGCCGCCGCTGAGTCGCCGCCGCCGATGAGGCTGAAGGCTCCCGATTCGCGGGTAGCGTCGGCAATGGTTTGGGCTACGGCCGTGGTGCCTTTGGCGAACGTGGGCATTTCAAACACGCCCATCGGGCCGTTCCAGAGGATGGTTTTGGAGTTGCGCACCACCTCCGTGAAGGCTTTGATAGACTCGGGGCCGAGGTCGAGACCCAGCCAGCCGTCGGGAATCTGGTCGTTGGCGGCCACTTTGGTGCTGGCGTCGTTGGCGAACTTGTCGGCAATGAGGCTGTCGGTGGGCAGCAGCAGGTTTACGCCTTTCGCTTTAGCCTTCTCGATGAGCTCCAGGGCCAGGGGCATTTTGTCTTCTTCGAGCAACGAGCTGCCGATGCTGCCGCCCTGGGCCTTGGCGAAGGTGTAGGCCATGCCGCCCCCGATGAGCAGGTTATCGACCTTATCGAGTAGCTGTTCGATGATGAGGATTTTATCGGAAATCTTGGCCCCGCCCATGATGGCGGTAAAGGGCCGCTCGGCTTTTTCCAGCACCTTCTGGGCATTGTCCAGCTCGCTCCGGAGCAGGTAGCCGCCTACCCGGTCGGCGGGCGCGAAGCTGCCGGCCATGATGGCCGTGGAGGCGTGGGCGCGGTGGGCCGTGCCGAAGGCGTCGTTCACATACACGTCGCCGAGCTTAGCCAGCCGGGCCGCGAATTCGGGGTTGCCTTTCTCTTCTTCGGGATAGAAGCGCACGTTTTCTACCAGCAGCACCTGACCGGGCTTCAGGTTTTTGGCCTGCTCTTCGGCTTGCAGGGCATCATCGGCAAACTGCACCGGCTGGCCGTATTCCTGGCTCAGGCGGCTCACGATGTGGCGGAGCGAGTACTTGTCCTCGGGGCCGCCTTTGGGCCGGCCCAGGTGGGAAAGCAACACCACGGAGCCGCCGTCCTGGAGGATCTTCTTGATGGTGGGCGTGGCGGCTCGGATGCGGGTGTCGTCGGTGATGGCGAAGCTTTTGTCCAGCGGCACGTTGAAATCTACGCGCACCACGGCGCGCTTGCCGGCGAAGTTGTACTGATCGAGGGTTTGCATGGAATGGAAATAGGGTTGGCGGAGGGACGAAGATAGGTGGTCAGGGAAGAAAGAACGTCATTCAGAGCGCAGCGAAAAATCTCGCTTGCCATGCCAATTCTGGCGTCTGGCCAGCATTACAACGTAGGCAGGCGAGATTCTTCGCTGCGTTCTGAATGACGTTTCCCCCCATTCCCCCCAATGGCCGCTTTCTCCTGCAAGCCCCAAAGTCCTACCTTTGCCTCCGATATGAAAATAGGCATCTTCTTCGGTGGCCCGTCGCGTGAGCGGGAAATCAGTTTCGCGGGCGGCCGCACGGTGTACGACAACCTCGATAAGTCCTTGTTTGAGGTCGTGCCGGTATTCGTGGACAGCTGCGGCAACTTCATCCTGCTCAACTGGGAATACCTATATAAAGGCACCATCCGCGACTTCTACCCGCCCGTATCGGCGTTGGCACCCACGTCGGTGCCGGTGCAGATGTACTTCGAGAGCCTGGGGGAGCTGAGCGCCGATGAGCAGGACCGCATCATTGCCGAGGTGGGCCGGCGCGTAGAACCCCGGGAGCTGGCCACGCTCATTGACTTTGCCTTCCTGGCCCTGCACGGGCCGGGCGGCGAGGACGGGGCCATTCAGGGCCTGCTGGAGTGGTACGGCATTCCGTATTCGGGCTCCGGTATTTTGCCTTCGGCGTTTGGCATTGATAAAGTTGCCCAGAAGAAGTTGCTCAAGGCCCTCGACCGTCCCACGCCCGACTTCCGCCTGATTACGGCCGAGGAGTGGGACGCCGCCGACCCCCAGGCTACGCTGGACCACTTGGTGCGCGAGCTGGGGCTGCCGCTGGTGTTCAAGGCCCCGCGCCAGGGCAGCAGCATCGGCATCAGCATCCTACGCGAAGCCAGCGTACCCCAGTTTCAGGCCGCCGTGGAGCGCAGTCTGTTCCGCAAAACCGTTACCCAGGCCGAATGGCAGGGCCTCTCGGATGCCCGGAAGCTAACCTGGCTGCAGCAGCTGGTCGATATCCGCGACGGAATCGGGCTGCCGGTTGTTTTGTCTTCAGCTGATAGCTTGGAGCTGCTAGCTGCTAGCTCTTCGTTGAACGAAGCTAACGGCCAACAGCTACTAGCTGATAGCTCAGAGATAATCTACCAGCCCGAGGAGCTGCTGAACGCCCTGAATGAGCACTTGGCCCGCGCCCAGAGCGTGCGGCTGACCAGCGTGGAAGGCGAAGTGCAGGTACTGGTGGAAAGCTTCGTGCAGGGGCGCGAGTTCTCGTGCATTGTGGTGGAAGACGAAAACGGCCAGCCCCTGGCCCTACCGCCCACCGAGATTGTGAAAGGCGAGGAAATGTTCGACTACCGCTCGAAATACCTGCCCGGTCTGGCCCGCAAAATCACGCCCATCGACCTGCCCGAGGCCGACATCCAGCGCATCCGCGAAGCCTGCGAGGAAATGTTCGTCACCTTCGGCTTCCAGGTATATGCCCGTTTGGATGGCTTTATCAGTGGCCAGCCAGTTGCCCGTAGTGAGGCCGACCAGCACGCCACTGGCAATTCCATTTTCCTCAACGACCCGAACACGACTTCCGGCATGTTGCCGGCCTCGTTCTTCTTCCATCAGGCGGCTGAAATTGGGCTCAACCCCTCGCAGTTCCTCACGTTTCTGATTCGCACGTCGCTGGCGGCGCGGCGGCGCGGCGGGCTGCGGCCGGTAAAGCTGGCGGGCCTGCTGGCCCGGCTGGATGCGGCCGTGGCGGCCCGGGCTGCGGACGAACGCACGCGCACCAAAGTGGCCGTAATTATGGGCGGTTACTCCTCGGAGCGGCACATTTCGGTGGAGAGCGGGCGCAACATCTATGAGAAGCTCAGCTCCAGCATCAAGTACGAGCCGGTGCCGGTGTTCCTGACCGGCAACAGCCAGGAATTCCGCCTCTACGTACTGCCCATCAATGTGATGCTCAAGGACAACGCCGATGATATCCGCGAGAAAGTGGAGCATCTGGAGGCCGGCCACGGGCTGCACCCTATTCTGACGCGCATCCGCCGCGAGGCGGCGGGCATCACCAGCACCTACGCCGGCCAGCCCACGGCCCAGCCCCGCCGGGTGAGCTTCGGGGAGCTGGCCGGGATGGTAGACGAGGTGTTTATTGCCCTGCACGGCCGCCCCGGTGAGGACGGCGCTTTGCAGCAGCAGCTCGAAGCGCTGGGACTGCCCTATAACGGCTCGGGCGTGGCCAGTAGCCAAATCACCATCAACAAGTTTGAAACCAACAAGCGCCTGCGCGAAGCCGGTATGCGCGTGGCCGAACACCGCATGGCCGCCCGCCAGGAGTGGGAGGCCGGCCCGGAAAGCTTCTTCCGCAGCCTCGAAACCCAGTTCCCCTACCCCTTCATTGCCAAGCCCGCCGACGACGGCTGCTCCTCGGCGGTGAAGAAAATCAAGAACCGGGCGGAGCTCGAAGCCTTCACCCAACTCATTTTCCGGGACCAGGAAGACCTCTTGCCCGCTGCCGCCACTACGCTTAGTCTGGGTTTTAAGGAGGAATTCCCGCAGAAGGAGGCCTTTTTGGTGGAAACGCTCATCAGCCGCGACGGGGCCGCCCACTTCCTGGAAGTTACCGGCGGTTTGCTCACGCACTGGGCCGAAAACGGCGAGCTGCGGATTGAGGTGTTCGAGGCGTCGGAGGCGCTGGCCACGGGCGAGGTGCTGAGCCTGGAGGAGAAGTTTCTGGCCGGCGAAGGCCAGAACATCACCCCGGCCCGCTACGCTCCCGAGGCCCACGAGCGGCAGCGCATTTCGGAGCAGGTGAAGCAGGAGCTGCGCCGGGTGGCCGAAATCCTCAACATTCAGGGCTACGCCCGCATCGACGCCTTCGTGCGGGTGCGCCAGAATGGGGCCGTGGAGGTGCTCATCATCGAGGTGAACTCCCTGCCTGGCATGACACCCGCCACCTGCATTTTCCACCAGACCGCCCTGGCCGGCTACACACCCTACGACTTCATCGACCGGATTCTGGAATTCGGGAAGCAGCGCACCGAACTGATGGTGGCCGGTAGTTAGAAACTGGCACCTCTCCTTTCCGGGAGGAAAACTGGTTTCTAGTCCTTAGCTTCTAACTTTACCCCGCTTCTGCCTTCCGGCTTCTTCCTCCTAGCTTCTTCTCAACGAATGTCCTTTTTCCGCTCCGATACTCCGGCCGACCTGCTCAAGCACCTGTTCATTATCGTGGTGCTCACGGGGGCGCTGGTCATCGGGTTTTTCTACGTGTACCTGCCCATTACCACCAACCACGGCGAAACCATTGTGGTACCCAAGGTGACGGGCATGAACCAGGCCGACCTGGAGGACTACCTCGATGAGCGGAACCTGGACTACTTCGTGGACGACAGCACTTACAACGCCAGCATCAAGCCCGGCACGGTGCTCATGCAGGAGCCCAAGGCGGGCGAAAAGGTGAAGGAAGGCCGCAAGATTTACGTGTCGGTTTCGATGAAGAACCCGCCCGTTATCAAGATGCCCAAGCTCACCGATGGCTCGGTAAAAAATGCCCAGATGATCCTAAAAAGCTATGATCTGGTGGTAGGACAGCTCCAGTTCGTGCCCAACATTCAGAAGGATGCCGTGCTCCGGCAGCTGGTAAACGGCCAGGAAATAGCCGCCGGCGACCCCATCACCAAGGGCACCCGCGTAGACCTGGAAGTGGGCGACGGCCTCGGCAACCAGGAATTTCCGGTACCCAACTTAGTGAACATGCCCGCCGATGAGGCGACGACGCTGCTCGTGGGTCAGGGCCTGCAAGTGGGCGAGATATTCTACCAGCGCGCCCGCAATGGCGAAACCGAAGGCATGGTGGTGAAGCAGCGCCCGGTGCCGGGTCCCAACACGACCATCCGCATGGGCCAGCTCGTGGATTTGTGGGTGGCCGGCTCCGAGCCGCTGAAAAGCATTGAGTAATCCCGTGCTGAAATAGAACGCAAAAAGGTTCGTTGTGCCCCAACGAACCTTTTTGCGGTTTTAGCCGTGAGGATGTACCCCTCGCGGCCGGCGGCCCTTCCCTATCCGGTCCTTTCCTTATTCTTACTCCATGATTCGTCTTGTACGCGTATTCGGGGCCTTGCTGGGGCTGGGCCTGCTGCCGCACCTGAGCCCGGCCCAGGTGGTGCAGCCCCTGGGCACCGAGCCGGCTCACGCGCCTATCCGGCCGGCGACCACGGCGGCCCGGCCAGCCGCCCTGGCCCTGCCTTTTTTCGATGACTTCTCGCGCCAGCCGGAAGGCCAGCCCAGTACGCAGCGCTGGACAACCCACGGGGGCGGACTGGTGAACAACCGCTTCCCCCGCCGACCGATTTCCCGCAACGTGGTTACCCTCGACGGGCTCGATGAAAAGGGCCAGCCCCGGGGCGCGGTTTCCCGGGTCGGCGATGCCGATTCGCTGACTTCCCAGCCCATCGACCTGAGCGGCCTGAAGGCGACGGACAACGTGTTTCTGAGCTTTTTCTGGCAGGCGGGCACTTTGCGCGGCCGGCCCGAGGCCAGCGGTAGCCGGCCCATTGCCCTCTACGTGGAGTTCAAAACCCAGAGCGGCCTCTGGCAGGAAGTGTGGCAGCTGCCCAGTCCGGCCGATACCACCAACTTCCGTTTCAAGGCCCTGCCCCTGAACCAGGCGGCCTACTTCCACCCGAACTTCCAGTTCCGCATCCGCGTCAGCGGCTACCTCTACAATGCCCGCGACGCCTGGAGCGTGGACTACGTGCGCCTGGACCGCAACCGCACGGCCACCGACTCCACTTTCCGCGACATTGCCACCAGCAAACCGTTGGGCAGTGCCCTGAAGCGGTTCACGGCCATGCCGGTGGCCCAGTTCAACCTGAACGCGTCCCAGGAGCTGGCCACCCGCTCGGCTACCAGCATCAACAACCTCGATGCCGGCCCCGCCCCCACCCCCATCACCTGGAACGGCTACCTCGACGTACTGCCCGGCAACGGCACGTCGCGCTACCTCAACGGCGGCATTTCTTTCGATGCCAACCGGCGCCAGCAGCCCATCATCGGCAACCCGGCCCTGGCCACCGTGCCCCTCACGCCGGCCGCCAAGCACTTGCGCCAGCGCGTGGTAATTTCGACCGGCGAAACCAACCCGCTCACCCTCGGCAACGACACCATCAGCCGCCTCACCGATCTGACCGACTACTACGCCTACGACGACGGTACCGCCGAGGCGTCCATTTCCCTGGCGCCGGCTGCTACCGGTCCGGCCAGTTTTTACGCCCTGCGCTTCGACCTTAACCGCCCCGACCAGATCCGGGCCATCCGCCTGTATCCGGTGCTGGGCACGGCGGCCGGGCGGTTCGTTACGGTGAACATCTGGGATGATAACGGGCAGGGACAGCCCACCGACCAGCCCAAAGCCAGCAAGGGCTTCACGGTGCCCGCCACCCTGCCCGCCGGCCAGACCTACGTGGAAGTGGCCTTCGACGCGCCGGTGCCGGTGAGTGGGAAGTTTTATGCCGGCTACGGCCACGCGCCCACGCCCCAGTTCGTGGAGTTCGGCCTGGATTTGAACAATGCCCCGCCCGCCGGCTACTTCCAGCTCAACACCCAGGGCACCTGGGGGCTGGCCACCACAGCCACCAATTACAGTCCGGCTGGGGCGCTCATGGTCCGGCCCCTCACGACCGGTGTAATAACCGCTACAACTCCCCTGGCCGCTGCCGGGCAGCCGCGCCTCTACCCCAACCCCACTCCCGACGGCCGGGTACGCGTGTCTGTGCCCTACGCCCGCGCCACCGTGCTCGACGCGGTCGGCCGCGTGGTCTGGGAGCAGCCGGCCAGCCGGGCCGGAGAGCCGCAACTGGTGCTGCCATTGCCAGCAGGACTGTATTTCGTGCGCCTGACGTTGACTGATGGTCAGACAGTTACCCAACGACTGGCCGTCGGCGGGCGATAAAACACATTTTTCCCGGTTTATTGCTAACCTTGCAGACCGGGCACCATTCCCCCGCTCCTTTTTTTTTCCTTCCTCATTCCGCTCCTTTCCGCTATGACAGACATTACCGCCACCGAACTTAAAGAACGACAAAGCCAGCATACTGCCCCCGTCATTATTGACGTGCGCGAAACCTGGGAAAACGAAGAAAGCCGCATCGAAGGGAGTCGCAACATTCCCCTGGGCGAGTTACCCGGCAAGCTCGACGACCTGAAGGATCTGCGTAACGCCGAAGTAGTGGTGCACTGCAAGGGTGGCGGACGCTCGGCTTCAGCCAAAGCGTTCCTGCAGCAGCAGGGCTTCACCCACGTGCGCAACCTCATTGGCGGTATTCAGGGTTATCAGGCCGGCTGAAGCGGTTTGTTATTTTTGCTGCTGAGAAAAGGGTTTGCTGGTTCTGGTCCGGCAAACCCCTTTTTTATGCCCTTTTTCAACTGATAGGCAAGAATCTACAATATTTCAGGAAATTTTAATTTCACACAATTAAACATTACACAACCTTTATCCGTTTACTTAGCAACGATGCCTGACCTACCTATCCCTTCTACCGACGCGCCCAACCCGCTGCTCCAGCTGGAAAACCAGTTGTGCTTTCCGCTCTATGCGGCCTCCCGGATGCTGACCAAAGCTTACCAGCCCCTGCTGCAGGAGCTGGACCTGACCTACCCGCAGTATCTGGTGCTGCTGCTGCTTTGGGAGCATGAGGAGCTAACGGTGAAGGCCTTGGGCGAGAGCCTGCTGCTCGACTCGGGCACACTCACGCCCTTGCTCAAGCGCATGGAGCAGAAGCAGTGGCTCAGCCGCCGCCGCGACCCGCGCGACGAGCGTTCAGTCATCATCGGGCTGCTGCCAGCCGGCGCCGCATTGCGCCAACCGGCCTGCCGGATTCCCGAGCAGCTACTGGCCCGCCTCAACATGCCTCTGGCCGAGTTTGAGGCCTTGCGCACTCAGCTCAACCAGCTACTTATCCGGCTCCAGTAACCGGTTCTGTTTTCCCATTTCTTCCCCTCTTTTTTTCTCTTTTATGAAACTGACCAACAAAGTGTTCACGGCCCAGGCCAAAGCCAAAGGTGGCCGCGACGGTGCCATCAGCACCACCAACGACGCGCTGACTCTCACGCTGAGCATGCCCAAAGAAATGGGCGGACCCGGCAAAACCGGCGCTACCAACCCCGAGCAACTGTTCGCGGCCGGTTACGCGGCCTGCTTCGAGGGCGCGTTAGGCGTTGCGGCCCGTCAGGCCGGCGTAAAGCTCCAGGACGTGACGGTGGAAGCCCTCATCGGTTTCGGCCAGGCCGAAGACGGCGGCTACGGTATTTCAGCTGATCTGCACGTGAACCTGCCCGGCTTCTCCCAAACCCAGGCCGAGCAGCTTGTGGAAGCCGCCCACGGTATCTGCCCCTACTCCCGCGCCACCCGCAACAACATCGAAGTCAACCTGACCACAACCACCGCCGCTTAAGTAGTTGTCAGTTTTTGGTTGTCAGTTGTCAGTTGTCAGTTGTCAGGGCAACGGCTCGTTGACAATCACCAGTCAAAAACTGACAACTAAAAACTGACAACCGACAACTAAAAACCACTGCTATGAAAACCAACACCATCCTGCTAGCCAGCCGCCCCCAGGGCGAACCGACCGAAGCCCAGTTCAAGTTTGAAACCCGCGAGCTGCCCGCCCTCAAAAGCGGCGAGGTGCTGCTTAAAACCCGCTACGTGAGCGTCGACCCCTATATGCGGGGCCGGATGAGCAGTGCCAAATCGTACGTGGCGCCGTTTGAGGTGGGCGAGCCGATTGCCGGGGGCGTGGTGGCCGAGGTGGTGGAAAGCCAGGCCGACCAGCTGCCGGTGGGCAGCATCGTGGTGGGCAGCCTGCCCTGGCAGGAGCACAGCGTGGCCCCGGCCAAAACGTTGCAGCAGGTGCCCGCCGACCAGGCCCCCATCAGCTACTACCTCGGTTTGCTGGGCATGACGGGTCTGACCGCCTACTTCGGGCTGCTCGACATCTGTGACCCCAAGGCCGGCGAAACGGTCGTTGTATCGGGTGCCGCTGGTGCCGTGGGTATGGTGGTGGGCCAGCTGGCCAAAATCAAGGGTGCCCGCGTGATTGGTACGGCTGGCACCGATGAGAAGGTGGCCTACCTCAAGGAGCTCGGCTTCGATGAGGCCATCAACTACAAAACGGCCGACGTGCCCGCGGCCCTGGCGGCCGCCGCGCCCAACGGCGTGGACTGCTACTTCGACAACGTGGGCGGCCCCATTACGGATGCCGTGTACGACCTGCTCAACAAGCACGCCCGCATTGCCATCTGCGGCCAGATTTCGATGTACAACGCCACCGAAGTGCCCATGGGTCCGCGCCCCGAAAGCAAGTTGCTCAAAACCAGCACCAAGCTCCAGGGCTTCATCGTGAGCGACTACCTGGACCGCTGGCCCGAGGGCGTGAAGCAGCTCGGCGAGTGGTACGGCCAGGGCAAGCTGCAGTTCGAGGAAACCGTCACCGAGGGCTTCGAGCAGATTCCGGCCGCCTTCCTGGGTCTGTTCCAGGGAGACAACACCGGCAAGGCCGTGGTGAAAGTGGCGTAACGGCCTCCCGCTTTCTATTTTTCAACTTTTTCGCGGCTCTGCGGAGCTGCCCCGGGCATACGCCGCCGGCCCGCGCAACGGCGCACCTTTTTCCCCAACCCATGAAGAATTTTCAGTTCTATAATCCCGTTCGCATTTTGTTCGGCAAAGGTCAGATTGCGGCCCTCACGGCCCAGATTCCGGCCGGCGCTAAAGTGCTCATCACCTACGGCGGCGGCAGCATCAAGCAAAACGGCGTGTACGACCAGGTGAAAGCCGCGCTGGCCGATTTCGAGACCGTCGAATTTGGCGGCATCGAGGCCAACCCGCACTACGAAACGCTGCTGCGGGCCGTGGAGCTGGGCCGGACCGAGCAGGTCGATTTCCTGCTGGCCGTGGGCGGCGGCTCGGTGCTCGATGGCACCAAATTCATTGCCGCCGCTATTCCGTTCGAGGGCAATGAGCCCTGGGACATCCTAGCCGACAAAGCCAAAGTGGCCCGCGCCGTGCCGTTCGGGGCCGTACTCACGCTGCCCGCCACGGGTTCCGAAATGAACTCGGGCGCCGTCATTACCCGCGTTTCTACCCAGGAAAAGCTGGCGTTCAGCTCCCCGCTCACGTTCCCGAAATTCTCGGTCCTCGACCCCGAAACGTGCTTCACGCTGCCCCCGCGCCAGATTGCCAATGGCATTGCCGACGCCTTCACCCACGTGCTGGAGCAGTACCTGACCTACCCCATCAACACCCCGCTCCAGGACCGGCTGGCTGAGGCCGTGCTGCTGACGCTGATTGAGGAAGGCCCCAAGGTGCTCGACAACCCCACCGATTACGACGCCATGGCCAACTTCATGTGGAGCGCCACCAATGCCCTCAACGGCACGCTGGCGGCCGGCGTAGTCACCGACTGGAGCACGCACTACGTGGCCCACGAACTAACGGCCCTCCACGGCATCGACCACGCCCGCACCCTGGCCATTGTGTTGCCCTCCATGCTGCGCTACCGCCAGGCCGGCAAGCTCGATAAGCTGGTGCAGTACGGCCAGCGCGTCTGGAACATCACGGCTGGCACCGACGAGGAGCGTGCCGAAGCCACCGTGCAGGCCACCGTGGCCTTCTTCGAGCGCCTCGACATCAAAACCCGCCTCAGCGACTACGACGTGGGCCCCGACACCATCCGCCAGATTGTGCAGCGCTTCACCGAGCGCGGCGTGAAGAACCTGGGCGAGCGGCAGGAGTTGCAGATTGCCGACGTCGAAAAGATTCTGACCATGGCCCTGTAAGGAGCTTTCCGAACGGTTTTTGTCATTCCGACGCAGGAGGAATCTGGAGATAGTCGTTGAGCCAGTTTGCTCAGATGCCTCCTCCGTCGGGATGACACCGACCCATTCAGTTATCCTTTAGGCCCGCTTTCCCCTCCTGATTATGTCTGATTCCCCCTCCACCATCATCTGCGTGGCCGCCGAGTGGCGCGTGCAGCCCGGCCACGAGGCCGAGGTGCTGCGCCTGATGCAGCAGGCCGCCGCCACCGTGCGCCGCCTGGAGCCGGGCAACCTCGTGTACACCGTGCACGTCGACCCCGCCGATGCCACCCACCTGTTCATGTATGAGCAGTACGCCGATGAAGCCGCGTTGCAGGCTCACATCGACTCCGACCACTTCCAGCAAATCGTAGTGGGCCAGATTGTGCCCGTGCTGGCCGAGCGCAAGGTTGCGCGTTACGGTTTGGCCGCCACAGTCTAGCGTTTCTGCCTGCTGGCTTTTTTTCTTTTACCCCTAAAAAACGATTCCCATGAAAATTCTGATGGTTCTTACCTCGCACGATAAATTGGGCAACACCGGCGAAAAAACCGGTTTCTGGCTCGAAGAATTCGCCGCGCCCTACTACGTGTTCAAAGATGCCGGCGCGACGCTGACCGTGGCCTCGCCCAAAGGCGGCCAGCCGCCCCTCGACCCCAAAAGCGACACCGCTGACGCCCAGACCGAGTCCACCAAGCGCTTCAAAGCCGACAACGACGCCCAGAAAGTGCTGGCTTCGACCGTGAAGCTCGACTCGGTTTCGGGGGCTGATTACGACGCCGTATTCTACCCCGGCGGCCACGGCCCGCTCTGGGATTTGGCCGAGGACAAGAAGTCGATTGAGCTGATTGAAAGCATGTACGCCGCTGGCAAGCCCGTCGCGGCCGTCTGCCACGCGCCCGGCGTGCTGCGCCACACCAAGGCCGCCAACGGCGAGCCGCTGGTGAAAGGCAAGTCGGTGGCCGGCTTCACGAACTCGGAAGAGGAAGCCGTACAGCTGACCGACATCGTGCCCTTCCTGGTGGAAGACATGCTGAAGGAAAACGGCGGCAACTACTCGAAGGGCGCCGATTGGGCTCCTTACGTGACCCAGGCCGGCAACCTCATCACGGGCCAGAACCCGGCCTCCTCGGAGCCGGCCGCCGAAGCCCTGCTGAAGATGCTTAAGAAGTAACCGGCTGCTTTTTGCAGTCGTCAGGCGGCCCCCGCTACTCCGGCCGGAGTGGTGGGGGCCGCTTTTTGCGGTTTAGGTTCTGTACCCTATTCAGATTTTTTTCAGGAATAAGGTACAAACGTGTACCTTATTCCTGAAAAAAATCTGAATAGGGTACACGCCATCTCACGGGGAGTATAGGCACAGCACTTGCGCCGGCAGCAGAGGGTTGGGGGCCAGAAATCCGCACATATTTCTATATTCCCCCCACATACCCGCTTTTCTGAGCTATGAGCAAAATTCTGGAAGAAATTGACCAGGCGCTGGCCACCTTCGACTCCAGCCTCGGCCGCCCCGTTGCCATCGAGCTGGGGGAGCGCAAGTACACCCAGCTGGTACTCGACATGGCCCACCGCTACGAGGGCGACGGCCTGACCCACAACACCGGCCGCCCCCTGGCCTACAAAGGCCTCGAAATCCTGCGCGACGACACCCACCGCGACCGGGTGCGGGTGATTTAGGGCCGTGAAAAAGAACGTCATGCTGAGCGCAGCGCAGCCGCAGTCGAAGCATCTCCTGGTTCGTAGCACAGGTACATCAGTCAAGTTGCGGCGCACGGTGTAGGGGCGGGGCTTGCCCCCGCCCGCCGCTGGAACGAGGCGTTGTGGGCCTTTATTCAGCGTTCAACGGTTCTGTGCAACGGCGGGCGGGGGCAAGCCCCGCCCCTACACCGTTCTTCCCAAACCATTTCGCAACGCGGATTAAGTAGCACCACAACGAAGCGGGAGAGATACTTCGGCTCCGGCTGCGCCTTCGCTCAGCATGACGTTCTTTCATTCAGTTCTCCCATCTCACTTCGCCGAAGGTTACCTTTGCGGCATGAATCTCCTCTCTGCCGAAAATCTTTCGAAGAATTATACCGACCGGTGGCTGTTTAAAGACCTGAACTTCGGGCTGCTCCAGGGCCAGCGCGTGGCGTTCGTGGGCATCAACGGCACCGGCAAAACCACCCTCATGCGCATTCTGGCGGGCCTCGAAGCCCCCGACACTGGCCTGGTGAGCGTGCGTAAAGGCATCCGGGTGACGTACCTGGGCCAGCAGCCGGTTTTCGATGAAAGCCTGAGCGTGGAAGAAACCATCTTCGCCAGCCAGAACGACACGCTCAAGGCCATCAAGGAGTACGAGCACGTGGTGAACGACCCCGACCACAAATCCGACGATTTGCAGCGGGTGCTGGAGCGCATGGATGCCCTCAACGCTTGGGACTACGAGGCCCAGGTGCAGCAGATTCTGAGCCGGCTGGGCATTCTGGGTGAGCTGCTCACGCGCAACGTGAGCCAGCTTTCGGGCGGGCAGCGCAAGCGCGTGGCCCTGGCCCGGGTGCTCATTGAGGAGCCCGACGTGCTGCTGCTCGACGAACCCACCAACCACCTCGACCTGGCTACCATCGAGTGGCTCGAAAACCGCCTCTCCTCCCCCAGCCTCACGCTGCTCATGGTCACCCACGACCGGTACTTTCTGGATAGCGTGGCCAACGAAATCGTGGAGCTCGACAAGGGCCAGATGTACCGCTACCAGGGCAACTATGCTTATTTCGTGGAGAAAAAGGCCGACCGCGAAATGCGCCAGGCCACCGAAGTAGAGAAGGCCCGCCAGCTGTTCAAGAAGGAGCTCGACTGGATGCGCCGCATGCCCCAGGCCCGCGGTACCAAGCAGAAGGCCCGCATCGACGCCTTCTACATTACCAAGGAAAAGGCCAGCACCAACCTGAGCAAGCAGAACGTGGAGCTGAGTGTGAAAACCACCCGCCAGGGCGGTAAAATCATCGAAGCCAGCCACCTCAACAAGCAGTTCGGCGACAACGTGGTGCTGGATGATTTCAGCTACGTATTCAAGAAAAAGGACCGTATTGGCTTAGTAGGCCCCAACGGGGCGGGCAAATCCACGCTGCTCAACATGCTCACCGGCAAGCTCGCCCCCGATTCCGGCACCATTGAGGTGGGCCAGACCACCGTATTCGGCTACTATACCCAGACGGAGCTCGAATTCGACCCCACTCAGCGCGTGATTGACATTGTGAAGGAAGTGGCTGAAGTGGTGGAGCTGGCCAACGGCGACGTGCTCACGGCCAGCCAGTTCCTGAGTTTGTTCCTGTTTCCGCCGGCCCAGCAGTACACGCTGGTAAACAAGCTCAGCGGGGGCGAGAAGCGCCGGTTGCAGCTGTTGCGGGTGCTTATCAAGAACCCCAACTTCCTGATTCTTGACGAGCCTACGAATGACCTCGATCTGGGCACGCTCAACATCCTGGAAGATTTCCTGCTCCACTTCGGCGGCTGCCTGCTCATCGTCAGCCACGACCGCTACTTCCTCGACCAGCTGGCCGAGCACCTGTTCGTGCTCGAACCGGGCGGGGCCGTGCTCAACTTCCCCGGTAACTACACCGACTACCGCGAGTACCTGGCCGAACGCGAAACCGAAGCGGCGCTGGTAGAAGAAGAAAAAGCCGCCAAAACCGCCCGCGCCGCTGCTAAGGTAGCGGCCGCCGCGCCGGCCCCGGTAGCCGCGCCGGCCGCGCCGAAGCCAGCTACCCGCAAGGCCTCGTTTGCCGAGAAGAAGGAGTACGAAACCCTGGAAAAAGAGCTGGCCAAGCTGGAAGCCCGCAAGCAGGAGCTCATCGAAGGCCTTAACTTCGGCACCGGCTCCCACCAGGAGCTGGCCGACTGGGCCGCCGAGCTCAAGCGCACCGAAACTGCCCTCGACGACAAAGGCATGCGCTGGCTGGAACTGGCCGAGTTGGGGTAAATGAGCGCGCAACCAGCACGTTGGGCGTGGGCAAATGCTGAGCCCAGCGGATCTGACGGCTTCCCGAAAACAATTGAGCAGCCGGACCGCTTAGCTGCAACTTCCTGGCAGTTGATGCTTCTTTCTCCCAACCTCACCATTTCCTTACTTCCATGAAATCAATTCGCTTTTTCAGCTTTTTGCTGCTGCTGCTGCTGGCCGTGCTGAGTACTGTGCCGGGTGTTGCCCAGGATCAGAAAGGGCCGCCCGCCAGCCCACCGGCCACGGCCACCGGTAAAATCGGCAAGGCCACCGTAGCAGTGGCCTATAGCAGCCCCTCGGTGAAGGGCCGCCCGGTTTGGGGCCAGCTAGTGCCCTACAACGAAGTATGGCGCGCCGGAGCCAACGATGCCACCACCTTCACCACCGACCAGCCCCTGAAAGTGGAAGGCCAGGTGCTGCCCGCCGGCACTTACAGCCTGTTTGCCATTCCCACCGAAAAGCAGTGGACCATCATTTTCAACAAAACGGCCAAGCAGTGGGGCGCATACAAGTACGACGCCAAGCAGGATGCCCTGCGCGTAACTGTAACGCCAAAAAAAGTCACTACGTCCGCCGAAAAGCTCCTGTACGACGTGACGCCCAAGGGCCTGGTGCTACGTTGGGAAAACCTGGAAATTCCGGTTGCCCTCAGATAGCATCCGGTTTTCATTACACCAAAAAGGCTCTTTCCTGAATTGGAAAGAGCCTTTTTGGTGTAACGAAAATCTTTATCAGAGCACTTTTTGAGTGAAGTAGTACTGCAACGGGCGCTCATCAAAAAAGAGGACGAACTCCAATTGCCTGGCCGAATCGAGGCGGGGAAAATAGACGAGGCCGCGCACCTGGTCGCCGGGTTGCAGGGTAGCCTGGCGCAGCATGCTGGTGGCCTGCTGCGCCACAGCGGTGTGCAGGGCCTGCGCTTCGTCGGCATGGCCGGCCCGCTGGCTGTCGAAGTAGATCTGGTCGTCCTGGTGACGGGCTTCGCGAGCCTCCTCCTGGGCCTTGGTTTCGTCCTTTTTGATGCTGGCGACATCCTCGACCGTGTTAACGACCATCGTCAGCAGCTCAAACCAGCTCGATCCGTTTGCCTTGGCGGCTTCCTGGTCGCGGCGGGCCGCCAACGTTGTAAGGAAGGCTTCCGGGTCGCGGGCCGGGCGGCGGCCCAGGGCAAGGGCGTGGAGGCTATCGGGCCGTGGCTGGTAGTAGAACGTGGCCGGATTCACCGTCACGGCGTGGGCGCCGGCATTGCTGAACTCCGCCTGAAACACCAGCTCCTCCTGCTCCGCCCGCAAAAACCAGAAGCGCACGTACACGCTGTCGGGGTGGCTTACCAAGTCGCGGGCCGGGCCACTACCCCCGCCGGTGGGCTGCAAGCTCAGCACCCGGGTTGGAGCGCAGGCCGTGAGCAAGCCCCCCGCAAGAACGGGCCGCGCCCACCGCAATAAAACACGAATCAGCATCAGGCAAAAGCAATAACGTTGACGATAAGACAAACCAAACGCCGACCCAATAATTGGTTCGGCGCTATATAGACGCTGCTGGCAATAATAGGGCCTGTTTCGGCTACTTCAGCACCAATGGCAACCGCGCGGCCCCGGCCGCATCCACCGGAAAAGGCCAGGTACGGCGCACGGCCATCAGCGGAATGGCCCCGAACAGGTGCGGAAACCAGGCCTGCCGCCCGGCGGCCCATTCCCGCTCCACCCGCACGCCGGCCGCATCCAGAACGGCTTCATCCAGCTCCAGCAGCACCGTGCCGGGGCTGGCGCGGTAATAGAGCCGGGCCGTTTCCAGCACCTGCCCCAGCTCGGATGCGTGAATGAACCCCTCGGCGACCAGATCGGCGCTGGCGAAAAAACCGGTTTCTTGGGCCTGCTGCCAGTCGGCAGGTTGGGCGATGCGGTAGATCAACTGGAATTAAAAATTAAGAGTGACAAGTCAGCACTGTAGCGGTTTCGAGAACGGTGGCCCAGTCGGTTGTAGAGACGCATCTTGGCATCTGCTCGTGGAACGAAACCAGCCGAACAGCGCGGACGCCGAGACGCAATGAGGCCTCTCTACGGCGCGGGTTTATGGTTCGCCAAACTCGCTACATAGGCGCGAACAACGAGCCGCAGCTAGGCGGCTCTATTGCAACCGGATGAACTGTTCACGAAATGGGAATGGCATTCAAACGCACGTCGGGAATAAACGAGCCACATGGACTGTCGTCCTTTAGAAAAGACAGAACAAACGCATGAACGGTAGGTCCTGTCATTTTCAGCGTCCAGGGCTACTGTAGCGGTGAGCGTTTCCAAAGCCGCACGCTCATCACAGTGCCCTCAGACGCGGCCAAAGCATTCGGCTGTTTGGTCAGGCGTTTGCCCTGCAAAAAAGGTAGGTTATTTTTCTGTGCTAAAAAAATAACCTACCTTTTTTGAAACATCCCCTATACGGGACACCCGGTTGTCGAGCCGCCTGGTTGCGGCTCGTCGTTCGCGCCGTGGTTACGTCGTGGTTCAACTGTGTCGTTCAACGCCGGACCGCAACCAGGCGGCTCGACAACGACCCGGTGCATCGTTCACGAAATGGCTGTAGCCGAACGTTGTGGCAGCGCGACTTACCCGCTCCCCGATAAACCCGACCGGTGTCATTGGAAAAAAATGCGCGAAGCCTCTGCTTCGCGCCACAAAAAAAGGGAGCTGGCGACATGTGCCGCCAGCTCCCTTTTACAATTTTTCACTTCTGTTTTTCAACTGAAATGCTACGCTTTCCAGACTTCCTGCTGCACGGCTTTACCCACGGTGAGCAGCAGGCGCACGGGCGTGGGCACCAGGGTCAGGCGGGCTTCTTTGCCGGAATATTTTTCCGAATCGATCCAGACGCCTTCCTTGGGGCCGGGCTTACCGCTGGTGTTGGCCGGCAGGTAAGCCGTGGGCAGCAGCACATCGGTGTCGGAGCTCAGCTCGTCGTGGACTTTTTCGAGGGCCGTTTCCAGGAACGTGCCGTACTCATCGTTGAAATCGTCTTCGAGGTCGTGGAGTTCTTCCTCTACGTCGTCGTAGCGGGCATCATCGTAGGTGAGCTTGTGCAGCTCGGCTTTTTTCTCGATGATGGTTACGAGGGCGCGGTTCAGCTCTTCCGAATTCATAAGGCTAAGGCAATGGGTTCAGCTGCAAAGGTGGGGAGGATTCGGCAGTTTCGCACATCTTTTCCCCTTAGCGGGCGTACGAAAACCAGGCACTTTTGGCTTAGTGAAGCCAACAAATTGACCAATGCCGGAATCATTTGTCCGAAACCAGTAGTTTTACCTGACTGAATTTCCTCCGCCCCACCCCTCTTTCTACTCACTATGCAAACCATGACCTCCCCGGCCGTTCAGGCCCATCCCGCCGACGATTTCCTGCCCCTCAACGGCACCGACTACCTCGAATTCTACGTCGGCAACGCCAAGCAGTCGGCCTATTTCTACCAGGCTGCCTTCGGCTTCGAGCTGGTGGCCTACGCCGGCCCCGAAACCGGCGTGCGCGACCGGGCCAGCTACGTGCTCCAGCAAAATAAAATCCGGCTGGTGCTCACCACTTCCCTGCTGCCCGACTCCGACATTACGCGCCACGTAGCCCAGCACGGCGACGGGGTGAAGGTGATGGCCCTGTGGGTGGACGACGCCCGTAAATCGTTCGAGGAAACCACCAGGCGCGGCGCCAAAGTGGCCTTCGAGCCCTACGTTATCGAGGATGAGCACGGCTCCGTGACGCTGGCCGGCATCTACACCTACGGTGAAACCATCCACACTTTTGTGGAGCGCAGCGCCTACTCCGGCCCTTTCCTGCCGGGTTTCGTGGCCCGCAGCAGCGGCATTCCGCAGGGCAACCCCGTGGGCTTGCAGTACGTGGACCACTGCGTGGGCAACGTGGGCTGGGGCGAGATGAACCAGTGGGTGAAGTTCTACGAGGACGTGCTGGGCTTCAAACTACTCATCACGTTTGACGATGACGACATCTCGACCGAGTATTCGGCCCTGATGAGTAAGGTGGTCAGCAATGGCAATGGCTTCGTGAAATTCCCTATCAATGAGCCCGCCGAAGGCAAGAAGAAAAGCCAGATTGAGGAGTACCTCGACTTCTACCACGGCCCCGGCGTGCAGCACATGGCCCTGCTCACCCACGACATCCGCACGACGGTAACCGAGCTGCGCCGCCGCGGCGTGGAGTTCCTCAACGTACCCAACACCTACTACGACGACCTGCTGGAGCGCGTGGGCCACATCGACGAGGACCTGGACAGCATCCGCGACCTGAATCTGCTTGTGGACCGCGACGAGGAAGGCTACCTGCTCCAGATTTTCACAAAGCCCGTGGAAGACCGGCCTACCGTGTTCTACGAAATCATCCAGCGCAAGGGCGCCAAGAGCTTCGGCAAAGGCAACTTCAAGGCCCTGTTTGAAGCCATTGAGCGCGAGCAGGACCTGCGCGGCAACTTGTAGTTGAGTGCATAGCTGTTAGTGCTTGGTGCTTAGGCTGGTGATTGAACCTTGCGTTCGGTTGTTCGGCCTAGGCACTATACATTAGCAGCCCATAACGAAACCAACTTTTTCTTTCCCGCCGCCACCCCGCACCGGCTGACCCGACCTAATTACTACGCACCAACAACTAAGCACTAAACAATGGCCCTCTCCCCCGACCTGCAAACCAAAATCAACACCTGGCTGACCAACGATTACGACGCGGCCACTCAGGCGGAAATCCGGGACCTGCTGGCCGGTAACCAAGACGACCAACTCTCCGACGCGTTTTACCGCAACCTCGAATTTGGTACCGGCGGGCTGCGCGGCATCATGGGCGCGGGCTCCAACCGCATGAACCGTTACACGCTGGGCATGGCCACCCAGGGCCTGAGCAACTACCTGCTCCAGCAGTTCCCGGGTCAGGAAATTAAGGTGGCCATTGCCCACGATTCGCGCAACAACAGCCCTGAATTTGCACGCATCGCGGCCGATATTTTTTCCGCCAACGGCATCACCGTGTTTCTGTTCGATGCGTTGCGGCCCACGCCCGAGCTGTCGTTTGCCATCCGCTTCCTGGGTTGCCAGAGCGGCTGCGTGGTCACGGCCTCGCACAACCCCAAGGAGTACAACGGCTTTAAAGTGTACTGGAACGATGGGGCCCAGGTAGTGGCGCCCCACGACCAGAACATCATCCGGGAGGTGGAAGGCATCCAGTCGGTGCGGGAGGTAAAGTTCCAGGCCGACCCGGCGCGCATTCATCTGGTGGGAGCCGAAATTGATGCCGCCTACCTGGCCCAGGTGAAACAGCTCAGCATCAACCCGGCCGCCGTGCAGCGCCAGCACGACCTGAAAATCGTGTACACGCCTTTGCACGGCACGGGCATTACGCTGGTTCCGGCGGCCCTGGCCCAGCTCGGGTTCGATAACGTGCACATCGTGGCCGCCCAGGCCACGCCCGACGGCAACTTCCCCACCGTGCTCTCGCCCAATCCCGAGGAGAAAGTAGCCATGCAGATGGCCCTCGACGAAGCCCAGCAACTCGATGCCGACCTCGTGCTGGCCACCGACCCCGATTCCGACCGCGTGGGCATCGCCCTGAAAAACAACGCCGGCGAGTGGGTGCTCGTCAACGGCAACCAGACGGCTGCCCTGCTCACCCACTACCTGCTCTCGGCCCGCCAGCAGGCCGGCAAACGCACCGATCAGGATTTCATCGTCTATACCATCGTGACCAGCGACGTGCTCGGCGACATTGCCCGCGCCCAGGGCGTGAAGGCCTACCAGACGCTGACCGGCTTCAAGTACATTGCCGGCATTATCCGGGAGCTGGAGGGCCAGGAAACCTACATCGGGGGCGGCGAGGAAAGCTACGGCTACATGATCGGCGACTTCGTGCGCGACAAGGACGCCGTTTCCGCCTGCGCCCTGCTGGCCGAAATGGCTGCCGTGGCCAAGGACCAGGGCCACACCCTGTACCAGGAAATGGTACAGATGTACCTGACCTACGGTTTCTACAAGGAGCACCTGATTTCCATCACCAAAAAGGGCCAGCGCGGAGCCCAGGAAATTCAGGAGATGATGCGCGAGTTGCGCGCCACCCCACCCGCTACCATCGCGGGCCAGCCCGTAGTAGAGCTGCGCGACTACAAAACCGGCAGAATCAAGAACCTGCGCACCGGCCTCGAAACCGAAACCGGCCTCGAAAGCAGCAATGTGCTCCAGTTCATTCTCGAAGACGGCAGCAAAATTTCGGCCCGGCCCAGCGGTACCGAGCCCAAAATCAAGTTCTACTTCAGCGTTAAGCAGCCCCTGGAATCGGCCGTGGACTTCGACCTGGCCGACCGCCTGGCCGGGGAGAAAATTCAGGCCATTATCGCGGACATGCAGCTCCAGTAGCCGCCTCATACTTCTCTGGTACTAAAGCAGAAACGCCCCGCACAACAAGTGTGCGGGGCGTTTCTGCTTTAGTACCAGGAGGGTGCCAAAAGCGGCGGGGCCTACTTCTTGTCCTGGTCGTCTTTAGCAGCTTTGCGGATAGCCGACTCGTCTACCTGGTCACTGATGGGCGCGGCAGCGTCGGTTTCGCCATCGGTGGCGGTGGTCATTTTCTTGGTAGCACCAGTCAGGTCGGTGGCGGTGCTGCCGGTTTTGGTCGAATATACTTTGTCGTCGTTCTGGTCGGAGGCTTTCTTGGAATCGGTCATGGAATGGGAAGTTTAGGAACTAAAAAGAGTAAAAGAGCGGGTGGCCGGTGCAGAACCTAGCCCCAAACCGGCCACCTGCTGCTTAATGATACGGGTAGCGGACGGGCCAGGGTTTAACTTACGAGCCGAATACCACTATTTTGTGGTATTCACGCCCATTTTAACTGGTTTCCCTCTGCTAAATATCCGTTGCTATGTCCCGCTCGCCCGCAGTAGCTATTACCCGCCCTGCTCGCTTCGTACTGCAAGGCCCCAGCCTGCTGATGATGGCAGTGTTTATTGGGCTGGCAGCCTGGGTGGGTTACTACGGGGAAGTTGTTTTACTCATTCCCGCCCTGCTCCTGGCTTTGTTTTACGGCACCGGCAAACGCACGCTCGAAGTTGACGCTGGCCGTCGGCGTTACCGGCTGGGGATAGAATTGGCGGGCTTCAACCCGGGGCGCTGGCACCCGTTACCGGCGGTTCAGCGCGTTGTCCTGCGCTACTACTCCGACCTTGCTGTTTCCAGCGGCGACGGGGGTGGACTGGAATACAACCAGGATGCCCGTTATCTGGTGTTGTTATCGGTTCCAGGCAGCCCCCGCGCCTACCGCCTCTTCAGCACGGCCACCTATAAGCTGGCATTTCAAGTGGCCTGCTACTTGGGTCAGGCACTCCGGGCACCCGTGCTGGGCTACGACCAGTTGAAACAGGAAACGGTTTTGCAGAAAGCGGAGGATGAATAGTCCCGGTGGCGGGCGGAGCGGCTAAAAAACGAAGCTGAAGGAAGCCTGGTACAGCAGCCCGCGCAGGTCGCGGCTGCGCTTATCGAGCGGAATAAAGTAGCTGGCTTTGTTGTCGAGCAGGATGTGGCGGGTCTTAACCAGTTCCAGGCCCAGACCTAGGTTCAGGTTGGGGATGAAGTCGTTCTTCTGGTCGTCGTTGCGGTTCAGGATGAAACCCCCAATCTGGTAGCTGGTGTAGAGATTGAGGAACTGCCGCCGGCCCCGGCCGAAGTTGCGCGGGTAAAAATCCTGCCCGAAGTTGATGACGAACAGCTCGTTGATGAAGGTAGAGTCGGTGGCGTTTTTTTCCGTGGGCTTATACACGCCCAGGTTGAAATAGCTTTTGCCCCGGGTGAAGTGGTATTTGATGGAGTAGCCCTGGTACGCTTTACTGGTGAGGCCGGCGCGGGGGTTGTCGAGGCGCAGATAACCGTACTCTACCCCCGGCATGTTCACGAAAGCCACTTTGTGGTTGCCCGTCGGGAAGCTGACTTCATCGTAGAGGCGCAATACCACGTAGGTTTGCCCCTGGTGAGTCCGGAGCCGCTGCTGCTGCTGGCGGGCATGCGCCAGGCGACTTTCCAGATTCGCGGCTTCCGTTACCAGCGTTTCGCGCTCCTCAGCCGGCAGTTGGGGAGCGAGCAGGCGGGTTTTAGTGTACTCCAGCTGCATCGTGAGCCGTTGCTCATCGGCTGCCAGCTCCTCCAAGCGCGCGGTTAGGTTGTGGGCGTTCAGGTTGTTTTCGAGCACGAAACCCAGGGTAGCCACCAGTGAGTCGAGCGCGGGCAGCGCAGCGGTTGGCAGCACGAATTCGGCGGTGAGTTGCTCCGGGGTTTCCTCCTGCTTCTGCACCCGCGCTGCCCGGGTCCGAATGAAACCGGTGACGGCTCCCCGGGCTTCGGCGTACTTGGTGACGCCCACCGTCAGGCGTTTCTGAGATTCGTAGGTTTCCTGCTCCGTGCTGCTTTGAGCGGCCGCGCCGGAAATACTGCCGAAGCTCAGTAACAGGAAGAGTCCCAGCCAGGAAAAAGAACGGGAGAAAAAGCGCATGATTCAGAAGTTAGCCGTAAGCCCTTCCTAATAGTAGAAGGCCCCGGCAAGTTGGTCGGTTGTGCTTCTAAAAACAGCTCAATATTATCCCCCGTCAGACTTTTCCAGAAAGTCAAAACATGCCAATAATCATCCTCTCCCACCGCAAAAAGCCGTTAGGCCTTTTAGCTACCTGACTTTTCAAACAGGCAACGAGAGTTCTTTATTCCTGCCGTCGGGGTCGGCGGGTACCCAGCAGCAACAGAATCAGCAGCTCCAGCGCGGCAATGGCGAGGCTGTACCAGGTGATGACAGGCAGGCCCCGGTAGTAAGGCATGGCCGGCGAGTAGTGCCCCAATAAGCTCAGACCCGCAAACAGGATGGTGGCTACCGTTACGGCGGCCAGGATGCTGCGGCTTACCAGCTCGTCGGCCTTGCGCAGTAGCAGCTGGTAGCCGCTCAGTTCCACGCGCACCCGCAGGTCGCCGCGCGAGATTTTGCGCACGATTTGCCGGATATCGGTGGGCAGGGTCTGGAGCAGGGCCAGCAGCTGGGTACCGGTGTAGAGGGCTTCGTTCTGGATGTTTTCCCGCGAGTACTGCTCGGCCACGATGCGCGCCCCGTAGGGCCGCACGAACTCGAAGGTGTTGAAGCGCGGGTGCAGCACCTTGCCGATACCTTCCAGAATCACCAGGGCTCGCAGAATCAGGAACACCGCCCCCGGCACCTGCAACTTGTAGCGGTAAATGACGCCCTGCAACGAATCGGCCAGGTCCGACATGCTCATTTCCTTCACGTCGAGGGTCGCGAAATCCTCAATCAGCTGGGCCAGGTCGGCCTCGAAGGCCCGCATATCGGGGATTTCCGAGGTCAGGGCCAGGCGGCGGAAGTTGAGGGCCATACTGCGCGGGTCCTGCCGGGCCATGCCGATAAACACGCCCGCGAAGGCGTACTTCTGCTGCTTGGTCAGGCGGCCCACCATCCCGAAATCAATCAGCACTACGGTACCGTCGGGGCGCACCAGCACGTTGCCCGGGTGGGGGTCGGCGTGGAAGGCCCCAAACTCAAAGATCTGGGTCAAGTAGATGTCCATACCGGTTTCGGCCACCTGCTCCGGACTCAGGCCCCATTCCAGCAACTGAACTTTGTCGGTAATCTTGCAGCCGCTCACAAATTCGATAACCAGCATCCGGTTCGTGCTCAGCTCCCGGTAGGGCCGCGGAATGTAGAACGTGTCGTAGTCCTGGTAAAGCGTGCGGAACTGCTCCATGCTGCGGGCCTCGGAGGTGTAGTCCAGCTCCTTGGTCATGCTCCGCTCGAAGGCATCCACGATGTCCTGGGGGTTGCTCAGCCCCTGCTTGCGCAGGAAGCCAGCCGTCAGGCGTACCAGCTCATGGAGCAGACTCAGGTCGGTGCGCACTTTCTCCTGCACATCGGGGCGCTGCACTTTCACCACCACTTTTTCGCCCGTCCGCAGCCGCGCGCCATGCACCTGCCCAATGCTGGCCGAGCCCAGCGGCACTTCGTCGAACTCATCAAACACGTCTTCCAGCGGGCAGCCCAGCTCCTGCTCGATAATCTGGCGGGCCTGGGTCACCGGGAAGGGCGGCACATTGCTCTGGAGCTTCTCAAACTCGTCGATCAGGGCCTGGGGCAACAGGTCGGCGCGGTTGCTCAGCGCCTGGGCCAGCTTGATGAAAGTGGGGCCCAGCTCCTCGATTATCATCCGGATCCGCTCCCAGCGGGTGGTTTCAAACACCGCCTGCTCGCCTTCCCGCCAGGAGCGCCGCCGACTCTGGGGCACCAGCCGCCGCAGGGCCGTGCTGGTTACCACATCCTCAAAACCGTAACGGATCAGCACTTCGGCCACCTGCCGGATGCGAGAAAGGTTGGATATGGTGTTCTTGAACATGGGCAAGGCAAGTTACGGCCGGTAGATTGGTGAATAACGCTCTTCCCTGGTCATTCTTCCCGAAAAAAAATCCCCGCCCGCAAAGTACGGACGGGGATTCTGCACGACTACAGCGGCTGAGCTTACGATTTAGCGTCGGCGGCGTCGGCCTTGTTCTCCGCTTTCTTGGCGGCACCGGCCGAGCCGGCGGCCGATTTCTGGGTTTTGCCGGCGGCGGCGCTGGTTTTGTCGGCCGCCTTCTTCACGGTGCTGGCCGCCTTGCTCGTGGCGCTGGCAACGGCTCCTTTAGCGGCACTGGCGGCCTTCGAAGGCGCGGTCTTCTTGCTGCCCGACGCGGCGGCACTGCCCGAGGCCGATTTACTGCCGGCCTTGCTGCTGCGCTTAAGCTCCTCCAGCTCCGAGTTCGGCGCTACGCCTACCGTTTTCAGCATTTTAGAAGCCAGGCTCTGGGCCTGCTTCTCCAGCTCCTTGCGCTTGGCATCGGTGTTCTTCTTGAGGTCGTCCATGATTTTGGCGCCTTCTTTCTCCGACAACTTGCTTTCCTTCACCAACGAATCAATAGTTTTTTGCACCCGGTCGTTGGTCAGCGACACGAAGCCCACACCGGCATTAACGAACTTCTTGAACAGATCTTCCATAAGGAGTTGGGGTTGAATGAGTGGAAAGTGAAGGAAAGCAATGAAAAACCGCCCGCCCGAAGCCAACGGGCCAAAAATAGTATGCAAGCCTACTATTTTTCACAAACCTACGAAATACCTGCTATATAGTTAGGCGGCAATCTGATTTTTCTTGCCTGATGAGGCTCATTTTCAGACTGCTTACCGGGCTGGCAGGGGTAGGACCGGGGCCATGGCAGCAGTAGGAGCGAGTTCGGCCTGGGTCCATATCTGCCGGGTGAAGTCGGCTACCTGGCCGAGGGCTTGGTCGGCTTCGGGCACAAAGCGCCAGAACAGGTGCCACCAATGTACCAGCCCAGCAAAAATCTGCAGCGTAACGGGCGTACCCGCCGTGCGGGCCTTGTCGGCGAAGCGGCGCACATCGTCGCTCAGCACCTCGGCGTCGGAAATCTGCAGCAGCAGCGGCGGCAGCCCGTGCAGCGCGGCGCGGGCCGGCGAGAGCAGCGGATGGCTCAGGGGGGTATCGGCGGCGTAGAGCGGCCCCCAGCTCCGGATTTCCAGCGCCTCCAGCAGCATACCCTCGTGGTGGCACACGCTGCGCAGCGTACCGGCGGGCAGTTTCAGGTCGGTCCAGGGCGAGAGGCCTACGGCGGCGGCGGGCAGCGGCTCGTCGGCGTCGCGCAGGGCCAGCAGTACCGCCAGGGCCAGCCCGCCCCCGGCCGAGTCGCCGGCCACGATAATATCGGCGGGTGCGTAGCCCTGGTTCAGCAGCCAGTAGTAGGCCGTTAAGGCGTCTTCGAGGGCGGCCGGAAACGGATACTCGGGGGCTTTGCGGTAGTTGATGGCCAGCGCCGTGACGCCGCACTTCTGGGCCAGGCGGCCCACCAGTGCCCGGTGGGTGTTGAGTGAGCCGAGCACGTAGCCGCCCCCGTGCAGGTAAAGCAGCACCCGGCCCGCGGCCGCATCGGCCAGCCGCACCCACTCGGCCGGAATGCCCTCCACGTCGGCATCTTCCACAAACACATCCCAGGGCATAAACTGCCCGAAGGCCAGCAGCTCGGCAAACAGGCGCATAGCCGGCAGTTGGGGCCGTCGCTCGGCCAGCGGCCCCGTCGCCGCCACCAAAAACTGTTTCAATACTGCGTGTTGGGGCGAGGCCATTCTCTTTATTAATTAGGAATTAAGAATGCTGCTGGGGCGGCGGCGGCGCTTGCTGCTTGTTAATCCGGTGGTTGCGGTAGCCGCGGATGGCGATGGGAATCCAGCCGAGCAACGGAATGAAGAAGCTGATGGTAAAGGGGTTGCGCCAGAGCATGCGCCAGTAGGCGCCGGGCGTGCGCAGATCGAGGTCGAAGTGGCGGCGGCCGGCGCGGATGTACTGGCGCTCAAACTCCTGGTACATGGCGGGCCAGGCCCAGGGCAGAAAAAAAGGGAAGTAGCGCCAGTTGGTTTTGATGCGCTGCCACAGCTCGCCCCAGCGGTAGGGCTGCTGCCCGTATTTGGTCACGGCGGCGTCCAGCTCGGTTTGCATGCGGGCGCGCAGCTGCTCCGAAATGGCCCGGTAATCGTCGCGGGTGAGCTCGGCGGGGGCTTTGTCGGTCAGCTCGTAGGGCTTCACGCGGCTGCCCAGTACAAAGGTGAGCTTGGCCGGGAACGCCATGTAGAAAAACCAGGGTTGCAGCAGCACCAGCAGCAGCACCGGCCCCACCGGAATAAATGGAATACCGATTTTCTTGCTCAGCCGGTTCACCCATTCCCAGCTATAGGTGTGGGGGTTGAGGTACTCGCCGTTGATGGTGTAGAACGGGATGATGTCGGTGCGGTGCTCGATACCCAGGCGCACGATGCTGGTGGCCAGGCGCTGGAGGCGGTACTTGTTGTTGAACCCTTTGCCGATGCCCGGCACCCCCTCGGGGTACAGCATCAGGTTATGGTCGTTGTAATACATCATCGTCTCGAAATTGAGCGTCGTGGCATCCACGCAGCCGGCCCGCTTCCAAAAGTCTTTTACCAGGAACGGGTTCATCAAAATCGACTGCGAGAGCATGGGCGCCGACAGTGGCCGGGGCAGGTCGCGCAGATCGGGCAGGTGGCGCCACAGGTGGGCCAGGGCCACCATGGCATCCCAGGGGAAGGCCATGCCCGAGTGGTTGGAGGCAAACAGCAGGGGCCGGTCGGGGCGGTTGCGCTGGGGGTAATCCTCGAAGCCCACCAGCTCGGAGCGGAACCACACCCGGTCGAGCAGCTGCATGATGTTCTGGTCGAGCGTTTCAACGAACTGCTCGTCGAAATAGTCGGTGTAAATGTGCTGGTTGGCCCGAATGGCGGGCGGCGGCGGGGGCAAGGCAGCGGGAGTCGGGGCCATGGGGTGGCAGGAGGGAGTACGGACGGGCTCCTAATGTACTGATTTTGCCCGTTTCCGGCCACGCGGGGCAGACGGGCTCATATCTGACGCTTCAGGCGCACGGTGGCCGTGTACAGCTCCCCATCGGGCCGGCGCACCACGAACAGCAGTTGGCGGCCATCCTGGGAATGCAGCATCCGGCTCAGCTGACTCATGTTGAAAAACTCGACCGGCAGCAGGTTGATGGACGTAATTTCGTCGCCCGGTTTGAGGCCGGCCTGGTCGGCCGGGCTGCCCTCTTCCACCCGCAACAGGCGGTACTGGCGGTATTGCGGCCCGAAGGCCAGCACGTCGAACCCGCACATATCATGCTCGAACGGGTCGCGGAAGGTGCTATTGGGCCGGAGCAAGAGCTGGTTGCGGCGGTAGTCGATGATGATGGTGAAGCGCTTGAGCAGCTCGAAGCCCAGGTTGCCATTGCGGGGCGTGTCGGCCCGCAGGGCCACATCGGTGGAGTCGGGGAACGAGGTGAGCAGGGACGGAATCCGGTAGCGGCCCAGTTGCAGGGCCGCTACCCGCCCCAGGTAGCCGTTGATATTGCCGTTGAGCCCCCGGCCCAGCTGGGTGCGCAGGTGAGCGGCGGGCAGGGTTAGCCGGGGGTCAGAGGTGGTTTCCAGCGACAGGGCGTGGCCCGCGCCGGTATCGAGTACGAGCTTTGCGGGCATGGAAAGCGCGGCGCTGAGCTGCACCGGCACCGTCAGGTAAGCTTTGCGCCCCTCCATATCGAGGCCGAGCCGCGCCCAGCGCCGGCCGCGCGGCACCTTGTAGCGGGCCGGGTCGTGGAAAGTCAGCTGCTGCTGCTCGGGTTCGATTTCCACCACGAAGCTCCGGAACACATCCGAGCCCAGCAGGCCGTGAATGGGCATTCCCACGTAGCCCGAAAGGTTGAGCACGTCATCGGAGAGCAGCAAAAACGACGCCTGCGGGGCCTGCACGCCGTTGGCCAGCACCACGGATACGTCGTTGACCTGGTAGGCTTCGAGGGGGCGCTCCTCCCCCGCCCCGGCCACCAGAAACCGCCCCTGAGTACGCAGATTCAGCTCCTGGCCCAGGTACGGATCCGTGATAAGCGAGCTGCTGATTCCGGTATCGAGCAGAAAATTGTACGGCCCCTTGCCATTGAGCGTGGCCCCGATAACGATGAGGTTGCGCTGGAGCAGAAACGGCAGCCGCGCCCGCTTAGCCGCCGGCCGCTGAAACCGGTATACGGCCGGCTGGGCCTGGCTCTCGCCCAGGCCGGCTACCAGCAGCAAAGCGCCAAGCATGGTCCACCGGCCGCCTTTGGCTAACAGCAGTAAAATCCGGATTCGCACCCACATAGCCTGAGAAAATCGTCTCAGGGAAGATACTGAAAAATCCTATTGGGGGGGCATTGCGGGCGCGGCTGTTTAGCCCGGCTCCTCCCAGAGGCCGGCGGGCTCGTGGTAGAGGCGGCCGTTGCGGATGCTGAGCGGAGCCGCCAGGTTGTTGTGGTAGAGCTGACCGGTGCCCAGGCCCTGCGGAAGGCCCGGCTGCGCGTAGGTGCCCGCCAGCTGACTGATAGCGCTCAGGCCCACGTTGGACTCCAGGGCCGAGGTCAGCCACCAGCCGATGCCCTGGCTTTCGGCCTGGGTCAGCCAGTCGTGGCTGGCGCGCAGGCCGCCCAGCAGCGTGGGTTTGAGGATGAGGTAGGCCGGGTGCGTGCGCTCCAGCAGCTCCCGCTGGCGGGCGGGGTCGGTGAGGCCGATCAGCTCCTCGTCGAGGGCAACGGGCACCGGCGAGTGGCGGCACACCCGGGCCAGCTCAGGCCACTGCCCGGCCGCAATGGGCTGCTCGATGGAGTGCAAATCGTAGCGGGCCAGCTGCTCCAGCTTGCCCAGGGCCTCGGCCGGACTGAAGGCCCCGTTGGCATCCACCCGCAAGGTGAGCTGCCCGGGGCCGGCCAGCGCCCGGATGTCGGCCAGGATGCGGAGTTCAGCGGCAAAATCGAGGCCCCCGATTTTCAGCTTAAGGCAGTTGTAGCCGGCCGCCAGCTTGTGTTCGATTTGCTCCCGCATGAAGGCGGCCTCGCCCATCCAGACCAGCCCGTTGATGGGCAGGCCGGCTTCCCCCCGGCTGAAGGCGTTGTCGTAGAGCTGGTGGTGGCTGCCCCGCTGCAAGTCGAGGGCGGCCGTTTCGAGGGCGAAGCGCAGGGCCGGCCACTCCGGACCGACGAAAGCGGCGGCTTCTTCGGGCAGCAATTCCCGCAGCTGACGGCGGTTGAACTCCCGCACGAAACCGTCCAGGGTGGCTTCAAAGTCGGGCCGGTGGTCGGGGCTCAGGCCCGCCAGCGGGGCCGCCTCGCCCCAGCCGGCCTGCCCGGGCGCAGCTTCGTCGTAGAGGTGCAGGTAGTGGGCCGTATGCTCGGTGAGGGCGCCGCGGGAAGTACGGGCGGGGAAATTGAACCGGAGGATTCGGCGGCTGTGGCGCAGTTGGAGCATACGGAAGGCGGAAGGGCGGAAGGCGGCAATATACGCCCGGGGATGAAACCGGAATGCCGCCCATCCCCCGGCAGACCGGTTGATGGGCGGCCCAGTGCCGGCACCGCAGTACCCGGCCCGTTGTGGCCGGAGCTGCCGATCAGGTGGCTACGCTGGTCGGCAAACCGGTGCTCCGGCTGGCCTGTCCCCCTTTGCGGCCGGCCTCCCGGGCTTCTTCCGAAGTAAAGCGGTGGCCCCGGCCGCTCAGGTGCGAGGCGCGGCCGCCTTCGCTGGCAATGCGTCGTTGGGTGGCGGGGTCCATGGCGGCAAAACCGCGCGGCCGCTTGGTAACCGGCTGGTCGGTACCGGTAGTGGAGGTGGCAGATTTCATATGGTTAGCCTTTGGGAGGGTGGAGGAAAGCAAGGGCCCGGCATTGGTGCGGAGCGTGGTTATCCTACGCCGAAAAAGCCGCCCGCAGTTATCTGCGAGGGGGGTAATTCAGGGGTAATGCCCCAAAATACCGCTTTCTACGGAGGAGCTATTGCGTATAAATACGGAGTTGCTTCGGCAAACCCTGATCTGCGTTGTTGCTCGGCTGGCCCGCAAACTACCGGGCCGGTTTGCCGTTACACCTATACCTTCGGTTTCTTACTCATTGCCTCTTATGCCTGTTTCTTCTGCTCCCGTGCTGGCCCCGGCGGCCCCGCTTGTTTCCTCACTCCGGTCCCGGTTCGAAGCCGTGCGCCGGCAGTCGGTGGCCCTATGCGAGCCGCTGCTGCCCGAAGACACGGTGATGCAGCCCATGCTCGATGTGAGCCCTCCCAAGTGGCACCTGGCCCACACCACCTGGTTTTGGGAAACGTTTCTGCTGCGCGAATACCAGCCTGGCTACCAGGTGTTCCACCCCGACTACGCCTTCCTGTTTAACTCCTATTATAACTCCCTGGGCTCGCGCGTGAACCGGGCCGACCGAGGCACTCTTTCGCGCCCGCCCCTGGGCGACGTGTACGCCTACCGCACCGCCATCGATGCCCAGATGCACCAGCTGCTGGAGCGGGCGGATGCTTTGCCGCCCGCCTTCCGGGAGCTGGTGGAGCTGGGCCTCCAGCACGAGCAGCAGCACCAGGAGCTGCTGGCCACCGACATCAAGTACATCCTCAGCACCAGCCCTTTGGCGCCGGCGTATCTGAGTGAAAAATTGCCGGCAAACGGCGCGGCCGGCGCTACGTTACCTGCTCCTTCCCACTTGCCGCCGCCGGCCACCTGGCTGCCGGTGCCGGGCGGGGTCTACCGCATCGGGTTTGAGGAGGAGGGCTTTTGCTTCGACAACGAGCAGGCCCCCCACGATACCTACGTGGCCGATTTCGAGCTGCAAAACCGCCTCGTGACCAACGCCGAATACCTGGAGTTTATGGAGGCCGGCGGCTACCGCGACTTCCGGTTCTGGCTGGGCGAAGGCTGGGATTTGGTCCAGCAGCAGGGCTGGGAAGCGCCTTTGTACTGGGTGCTGCGCGACGGAGGCTGGCACCGCTTCACCCACCAGGGCCTGCAACCCGTGAACCCGGCCGCGCCGGTCACGCATGTGAGCTTCTACGAGGCCGATGCGTACGCCCAGTGGCGGGGTTGCCGCCTGCCCACCGAACAGGAATGGGAAATAGCGGCCCGCCGCTTCAACCCCGATAAAGCGGCCGGCACGTTCCTGGAAAGCTGCCTTTTCGACCCCCAGCCCCTGGCGCCCGATGCCGCCCCCGACCAGTGCCACCAACTGCTCGGCGATGCCTGGGAGTGGACGTACTCGGCCTACCACCCCTACCCTGGCTACCAGCGCGCCGCCGGAGCCCTGGGCGAGTACAACGGCAAGTTCATGCTCAACCAGCTGGTGCTGCGCGGGGGCTCCTGCGTCACCCCCGAAAGCCACATCCGCCTCACTTACCGCAACTTCTTCCACGCCGATAAGCGCTGGCAGTTTACCGGCATCCGCCTGGCTCGCTGATTCTTTGGCTGGTAGCTGGTAGCCAGAAAGCTATTGGCCAATGCTATCAGCTATCAGCTATCAGCTATCAGCTATCAGCTTAAAAAAACCTCCTGGCGCTGCCGTAGTTGTAGCCTCTCTCTCCTCTTGCCTCTCTCATGCCTGCACCATCTACCTCGCCTGCTCCCGCTTTGCCCGTTACTGCTGCTCCTGAACTGCCGGACCCGAACACGTTTCTGCGCCAGCACGTGCGCGAGGGCTTGAGCCGGCCGTTCAAAACGCTGTCGTCGATGTATTTCTACGACGACGAAGGCAGCCGGCTGTTCCAGCAGATTATGGCCCTGCCGGAGTATTATCCTACCCGCACCGAGTTCGGTCTGCTAACCCATCACCGGGCGGCCATCAGCCGGGCGCTACGCCCCCAAGACCCGGCCGAGTCGTTTTTTCTGCTCGAACTCGGGGCCGGCGACGGGCTCAAAACCAAGATTCTGCTGCGCGAGCTGCTCGAAACCGGGGCCAGCTTCACCTACGTGCCCGTCGATATTTCGGCGGCGGCCCTTGAGGGGCTGGCCACCAGCCTCCGGGCCGAGCTGCCCGAGCTGCGCGTGGAGCCCGTGGTGGCCGATTACGCCGACGCGCTGCGCCTGATGGCCGGCCGGCCGGGCCGCAAGGCGGTGCTGTTTCTGGGCTCCAACATCGGCAACTTCCTGCCGCCCGACCGCCACCGCTTCCTGCTCAACCTGGCCCAGCCCCTCACTTCCGATGACCGCCTGCTCATTGGCTTCGACCTCCAGAAAGACCCGCGCCGGATTCGGGCCGCCTACGACGACAGCCAGGGCGTAACGGCCGCCTTCAACTTCAACCTGCTCCGCCGCCTCAACCGCGAGTTGGGGGCCGATTTCGACCTCGGCCACTGGCAGCACTACACCGATTACGACCCGCTGGATGGAGCCGTGCGCTCGTTCCTGGTGAGCACCCGCGCCCAGACGGTACGGTTCGCCAAGCTGGAATGGACCGTGGAATTCCGAGCCTGGGAGATGATTCATACCGAAAACTCCTACAAATTCACCGAGGCTATCATTGGTGAACTGGCCGAAGAAGCCGGCTTGCGGGTCGCGGATTTCTTCACCGACGAGCAGGATTTCTTTGCCGATGTGCTGTTGCGCCGTGCTTGAGAATTAACCAAACGCCTCGTAAGATTTCCCCTGACGGAGGACTTAAACAATTTGGGGGTAAACAATTTCAAATTGTTTACCCCCAAATTGTTTAAGTCCTTTGCGGGACGTGCAAAAGTCGGCCAGCAGCCCGCAGCCGTTGCCGGATGCGGCGGGCTCCCGCCCCATTGGCGAAACCCTTTTTCCTGGTGTACTCCTTGGAAGAAACCGATGCCCGTACTTGCGGCACAAGGGAAAAAAGTCCTCCTTTCGCTTAATCAAACAAGCTTCTGATGCACAAAACACCGATTTCCCTGGCCTCCGGATATGGCAATTTCGTGGTGCCGGCCGCCGCCACCCGGGCCGCCACCGATTTGCTGGGCAGTGGTTTGCTCGAAGTGCTGCCCGCCGCCGGTTCCGAGGCCCTGCGCACGGCCCTGGTGGCCCCGGCCCGGCCCGCCGGCGCGGGGCCGTTGAGCGCCGATAACGTGGTGATTACGCCCGGTGCGAAGGCGGCCCTGTTTGCCCTGCTGAAAACCGTGCTCCGCCCCGGCGATGAAGTGCTGCTGCCCACGCCCAACTGGTTCGGGTTTGCCGCGCTGGTGGAACAGGCCGGCGGCACCCTGCGCACCCTGCCCCTGGACCCGGCCGATGACTACGCCCTGCGCCCCGACCAGCTCCGCGCCGCCCTGTCGGACCGCACGCGGGTGCTGCTGTTTTCGAACCCCAACAACCCCAGCGGCCGCCTCTACCGCCGCCCCGAGCTGGCCGGGTGGCTCACCGTGACCCGGGACTTCCCGGACCTGTTCGTGCTCAGCGATGAGATTTATAACCTCATCAACTTCGAGGCGGAACCCACCCCGTCGCTGCTCGACTTCCCGGACCCGCACGGCCGGCATTTGGTCGTGAACGGGTTCAGCAAGTCGCTGGCCCTGATTGGGTGGGGGGCGGGCTACCTGGTAGCCCCGGCTGCCGTGGCCCGCGCCTGCGCCGAGTGGCAGCATGCCACCGGCTGCGCCGTGCCGGCCCCCACCCAGACGGCGGCGCTGGCCGTTACCCGGCAGGCCCCCGCAATAGCCGCCGAACTGCTGGCCCAGCTCCGGCCCAACCGGGCACGGCTGCTCGATTTTCTGGCCGCCCAGGCCGCCATTCCGCCCGCTCTGCCCACGGCCACCTACTACGCCTACCCCGACCTGCGCGCCTACCTCCGCCCCGACCTGCCGCCCGCCGAAGCCGCTGCCGGCCTGCTAAACCGCCTCCGCCAAGCCGGCGTGGATGTGGTGGACGGTACCGGCTGCGGCACCCCCGGTTTCGCCCGTATTTCCTACGCCGTTTCCGAAGCCGACCTCACCGAAGCCCTCCGCCGTCTGGGTGGGGTGCTGGGTGGGGCGAATGGATAGATGGGGGATTGGGTAGATGGGGGAACTGTCGCCCAACAATTCCCTCATTTCACCGCCCACCAACTCGTACCTTTACGGCTCATTTCGTTGCCGCCGTATGTCTGCTACCCCGTTTCGTTCCCACCTCCGGCCCACGCTGGCCTTGGCTTACCCCGTAATGCTGAGTCAGCTCGGGCACGTGCTGGTGAACGTGGTGGACAGCATGGTGGTGGGCCAGACGGGCAAGGTGCCGCTGGCGGCCGTGTCGCTGAGCGTGAGCGTGAGTACGGTGGTGATGGTGCTCGGCCTGGGCCTCACGATGGGCATTACGCCTTTGGTAGCCGGGGCCGACGGCCGCCGCGACGTGGCCGGCCTGGGCCGCCTTCTGGTAAACGGCGTGTGGCTGAGCGCGGTGGCCGGGCTGGTGCTGGCGGCCCTCGGTCTGCTGGTGCCGCTGGCTTTGCCCCACCTGCGGCAGGCCCCGGCCGTGGTGGCGCTGGCCGCGCCCTGGGTGAAGGTGATGTTCCTGTCGTTTTTCCCGCTGATGATTTTCCAGGGCTTCAAGCAGTTTGCCGAGGGGCTGGGCCTCACCCGCCAGGCCATGTTGCTTTCGGTGCAGGCCAACCTGCTGAACGCGGTGCTCTGCTACGGCTTCGTGTTCGGGAAGTTGGGGCTGCCGGAGCTGGGCATGATGGGCGCGGCCTGGGCCACGCTTATAGCCCGCGTGCTGATGGCCGTGCTCATGGCCGCCTACGTGCTGCGGGCCGCCCGCCTGCGCCCCTACCGCGAAGCCGCCGCCCTCAACCCGCGCCCCGATGCGGCCGGGTTGCGCCGCCTGCTGAACCTGGGCGCGCCCATCGGGGTGCAGATGACCTTCGAAATGGGTGCCTTCAGCTTCTCGGCCATCATGATTGGCTGGCTGGGGGCCACCCAGCTGGCCGCCCACCAGATTGCCATCAACGTGGCCTCCGTAACCTACATGGCGGCCAGCGGCATCGGGGCGGCGGCTACCATCCGGGTGGGCAAGTTTTTCGGAGCCCACGATGCCGCCGGTGCCCGCCAGGCCGGCCTGATGGCTTACCTGCTTACCCTCGGCTTTATGGGCCTGATGGGGCTGGTGCTGGTGCTGGCCCGCCACGCTATTCCGCACTACTACAACCACGACCCGGTAGTGGTGGCCCAGGCGGCCAGCCTGCTGCTGGTGGCCGCCGCATTTCAGATTTCCGACGGCTTGCAGGTGGTGGGCCTGGGTGCGTTGCGGGGGCTGGAAGACGTGAAGGTACCCTCAGTGGTGGCCCTGCTGGCCTACTGGGCCGTGGCCCTGCCCCTGGGCTACGTGCTGGGCTTCTGGCTGCACTGGGGCGCATTGGGCGTGTGGCTGGGGCTGCTTACCGGCCTTTCGCTGGTGGCCGGGGTGCTGCTGCTGCGCTTCTACCGCTGGCCGGTGCTGGCCTCCGCCGTCGCCACCGTGAACGAACCCGCCCTGGCCCTGCGTTAACCCAGCGAGCAACGCCGCAACAAGTGCGGCGGCTTCTTTATTTCGCTTCCGTTCAGCCCCATATGTCGCTTCCGTTTGCTCCCATCTGGCTCCTGAGTCTGTTCTTTCCCGTTACCAACCCGTCCGTGGCCCAGGTAACGCCGCCGGCCCCGAAGCTGGAGTGGCACGCCGACCGGCTTCTGACCTGGGACGACTTCAAGGCCCGCCCCAATACCGACCGCCTGGAGGCCCTCACGTCTTCGACTATTGATGCCACCATCGGCTGCATCGACTACGCGTTTTCGGGGCAGGTGCGCGCCGTATTCACACCTTCCGAGTCGTGGGTGCGCAACGCGGCCCGCGCCACCCCGGCTCTGTTGCGCCACGAGCAAGTCCACTTCGACCTGACGGAAGTACACGCCCGCCTGCTGCGCCAGAAGCTCACGCTCATCAAGTTCGACTGCCTGCACCTGCAACCGGCCTTCAACAACCTCACGAAAGTGGCCTTCCTGACCTGGCAGCGCGACGAAGCCAAGTACGACCAGGAAACCAACCACGGCCTCAACGCCCCCAAACAGCAGGAGTGGGACCAGAAAACCCAGCAGCGCCTCCAGGCCCTGGCCGCTTACGCGAAGTGAGTTTAGAAGGCAATGACTTTAAAAGTCAGCAAGTCTACGCTATGCGGTTCAGGCAGAAGACAGGGTACTATTTACGGCCTGTTCACTTTCTGACTGCTCAACTTATTACCTTCTAAACGCATGATAACCTGGGCTGATTTCGAGCGGATTGACATCCGGGTGGGCACGATTGTGGAGGCCCGCGAATTTCCAGCGGCGCGGCGGCCGGCCTATCAGTTGCTCATTGATCTGGGACCCGAAATCGGCCTGAAAAAGTCCAGCGCCCAGCTCACCCACCACTACCAGCCCACCGATTTGCCTGGCCGCCAGGTGCTGTGCGTGGTCAACTTCCCGCCCAAACAAATCGGGCCTTTCCTCTCCGAAGTGCTGGTTACCGGCGCGCCGGATGTCAACGGCCACATTGTGCTGGCCACCCTCGCCGCCCCCCTGCCCAACGGCAGCCGCCTGGCGTGAAGGAGTAGAACTGTCATTCCGACGCAGGAGGAATCTGGGTCAGGTCGTTGAACAGCACCGTTCGAAGATTTGCCCCAGATTCCTCCTGCGTCGGAATGACAGTTTCCTTACCGATGCTCCGGCGGGGCGTCGGCGGGTTTGCGGCGGGCTTCGCGCTGGGCCAGGCTGTCGACGACCGTTGAATAGATGCCGTCCAGGTCCTGGTTGTGGGTGGCGTAGTAGCGGTAGCTCTGCATGAAGGTCGAGTCCGTGACCTCGAACTGCCAGTAGATTTTCTTCTGCTCCTGCCGGAACAAGGCCCGGGTGGAGTCCAGGGGCAGGCCCGAGCCATCGGTGCGGGCCTCCAGCGTGTGCAGCTCCACCAGCAGGCGCACCATCTTCTCCGAATCGATGAGCTGGGGCGGGGCGGGCACTTCTTCAGACTTCTGGCAGGCGCTAACTCCCAGAGCGAGGGCGCTTAGGACCGTGAGCAGGAAAATGGAATGTCGTTTCACGGGGGCAAAGTTAGGCGGATGCCGTAGTTTAGTCGGAATGAAAGCCGCCGATTCTCCTTTTCAGCAACTTGTGCGCCGGCTCCGGCAGATGGAAATCCGCATTCTGAAGGCCGTCGACGCGCAGTTGCAGGGCAATTTCCACTCCGTGTTCAAAGGTACCGGACTGGAGTTCGACGACGTGCGCCTCTACCAGTACGGCGACGAAGTGCGGGCCATCGACTGGGCCGTGTCCAGCAAGGGCCACGGCACGTTTGTAAAAACCTACAAAGAGGAGCGCGAGCAGCAGGTGCTGTTACTGCTCGACGTGAGTGCGTCTCAGCAAGTGGGCGCGGCCGGCCGGCGCAAGCTCGACGTAGCCCGCGAAATCTGCGGGGTGCTGGCCCTGGCCGCCGCCCGCCAGGACGCCCAGCTCGGCCTCCTGGCTTTCTCCGATCAGAAGGAGCTTTACCTGGCCCCCGGCAAGGGCACCAACCACGCCTACTCGCTCATCAAGCGGCTGTTTGCCCTGGAGCCCCACAGCCGCCAAACGGCCGTGGCGGCCGGCATCAAGCAGGCCCTGGGGCTGCTCAAGCGCCGCACCATCGTGCTGCTGATTTCCGATTTTATTGATGCCGAGTACGAGCGGGAGCTGACCATGCTGGCCCGCAAGCACGATTTGGTGGTGATGCAGCTCCTCGACCAGCGCGAGCGGGAGTTTCCGCCCCTGGGCATCATTCCGCTCCACGACCAGGAGTCGGGGCGCACGGTGTGGGTGAACACGTCGTCGGCATCGTTCCGGGCCAGCTACCGCGCCACCTACGAGCAGAACCGGGAGCAAATCGGCCAGATCTGCCGCCGCCACCGCACCGAATACCTCTCCATTGCCACCGACACCGACTTCATCCCCCAGCTGGTGAACCTGTTCCGGCGGCGTAACCAGCGCGGCAGCCGTGGGTAAGCCCCTTTTGCCAACGATGCCCGGCGGCGCGCGCGGCGGATGGCTGGTGGCCCTGCTGCTGCTGCTAGTGGCCGGCGCGGGTTCGGCCCAGGCCCAGAATGGCTTGCCGCTCGATTCGGTGCCCCGGGGCCGGTTCCGGCAGCCTACGGTGCGGGTGGGCGAAATCGTGGAGTACGAGCTGAGCTCCCGGCACGCCCCCCGCCAGGAGGTCATCTTCCCCGACTCGGCCGCCGACTTCGCGCCCTTCGAATACGTGGGCCGCCGCTACACCCCCACCCGCACCCGCCAGGGCCGCAGCCTCGACCAGGCCACCTACCGCCTGCGCACCTTCCGTCTCGATTCGGTCCTGACCCTGACGCTACCCGTCACGGTGCTGCGGGGCCGCGATACGCTGCTCGTGCCCACGGCCCCGGCCAGTATCCGGCTGGTGCGCACGGCGCCGGCCACGCCCATATCCGGCCCGCCGGTGCTGCGCCAGAGCCTGGCGTTGCGGCCCGTGCCGGCCCGGTTCAACTACCCCTACTGGCTGGCGGGGCTGGCGGGCGGACTGCTGCTGGCCGGCGGGCTGGTGCTGGCCTTCCGGAGCCGGCTGCGCCAGCGCTACCGCCGCTACCGCCTGCGTAAGAACCACGTGTACTTCCTGGCCCAGTACGCCCGCCATGTGGAGCGTTTCACCCTGTCCCGCTCGCTCACCAACATGGAGCGCGCCATCACGCTCTGGAAAAACTACCTCTCCACCCTCGAACACACCAACATCACCAGCCTGACCACCCGCGAAATCGTGGCTCGCTACCAGCACGATGCCGATGTGCGCCTGGCCCTGCAACTAGCCGACCGCGTCATCTACGGCAACCTGTTCACCGAAGACGACACCGAAACCGACCTCGCCTTCGTGCTGCTGCGCAACTTTGCCGAACGCCAGTACGCGGAGGTAAACGCGTAAATTGTCATTCCGACGAAGGAGGAATCTGGCTAAGTCATTGAACAGTATCACAACGCTCTGAGCCAGATTCCTCCTTCGTCGGAATGACAGTCCATCTATTCAACCATTCAACCACCTCATGCCCGATTTGCTGACTGCGGCCTTGGATAGTGTGCGGTATGCCACGCTGGCCAGCTACAGCTGGGAGCAGCCGCGCCTGTTGCTGCTGCTGCCGCTGCTGCCGCTGCTGTTCGTGCTGCGCTGGGCGCTGGCGCGGCGGCGGCGCTCGAAGCTGGGCGTGGCCTTCGTGGCGGGCCGAGTGCCGCGCGACTGGAGCACGGGGCTGCGCTTCTTGCCCGATATGGTGCTGGTGCTGAGTTTGTGCTTCGGGGTGGTGGCCCTGGCCCGGCCCCAGCGCGTGGATGAGCGCGTGGTGCAGACCGGCGAGGGCATCGACATTCTGCTGGTCCTGGATGTGTCGGGTTCCATGGAATTGCAGGATCTGCGGCCCAACCGCCTGGAGGCGGCCAAGCGCGTGGCCCTGGAGTTCCTCCACGGCCGCCGCGGCGACCGGGTGGGACTGGTGGTATTTGCCGGCGACGCCTACTCTCTGGCCCCGCTCACCACCGACTACGAGCTGCTGCGCGAAAACATCGAAAGCCTGCGTCTGGGTATGATTCCTAACGACGGCACGGCCATCGGCACGGCCCTGGGCGTGGCCACCAACCGCCTTCGCGACTCGCCCTCGCACACCAAAGTGTGCATCCTGCTCTCCGATGGCGAAAACACGGCCGGCTCCCTCGACCCGCTTACCTCGGCCCAGCTGGCCCACGCCTACGGCCTCAAGCTCTACACCATCGGGCTGGGCCAGGACGGCACCGTGCCCTTTTTCACCGAGGCGTCCGGCCAGACCCGCTTCGTGGAAACCCGCCTCGACGAAACCACTATGCGCCAGATTGCCCAGGCCGGCGAGGGCCGCTTCTTCCGGGCCACCGACAACGCCGGCCTGCGCCAGATTTTCCAGCAGATCAACCGCTACGAGAAGTCCGAAATCAAGCAAACCCGCTACCGCAACACCCAGGACTACTACCGCCTCTACCTGTTCTGGTGCCTGGGCCTGTGGCTGGTCTGGCTGGCCCTCAAAAACACCTTCCTCACCAACGCGCTGGAGGACTAAACCGCTGATTCGTTCACGCTGTTCCGGTGCTGAATTTGGCCCTTGGAGCAGAACCCGGGGGAACTTGGGCGGTTGTTGAGCTAACCAAAACAGGGTACCGTTTCATCCGTTGCTGACGCTGCATTCAAAAATCGGCAGCAGCAGCAAAAAATCTGTGAAAATCTGTGATTAAGGACAACCTGCACCGCATCGAGCAAACCCTGACCGGCACCAATGCCCGGCTGGTAACCGTGACCAAAACCCACCCCGTAGAAGTACTGCGCGAGGCCTACGAGGCCGGAGCCCGCCTTTTCGGCGAGAACCGGGCCCAGGAAATGGCCGCCAAGCAGCCCGAGCTGCCCGCCGACGTGGAGTGGCACCTCATCGGCCACCTGCAAACCAACAAGGTCAAGTACATTGCCCCCTTCGTGCACACCATCCAGAGCATCGACAGCCTGAAACTGCTGCTCGAAATCGAAAAGCAGGCCGCCAAGTCCGACCGGATTATCGAGGGCCTGCTCCAATTCCAGATTGCCGACGAGGATACCAAAACCGGCCTCAGCCTATCCGAAGCCGAAGAAATTCTGGGCTCCGCTGAGTACCGCGCCCTGCGCCACGTGCGCCTGACCGGCGTGATGGCCGTGGCCACCAACACAACCGACGAGGACCAACTGCGCCGCGAGTTTCGCCAGCTGCGCGGCTACTTCGACAAGCTTAAAAGCCTCTATTTCGCCGATGAAGACACGTTCCGGGAAGTATCGATGGGCATGAGCTCCGACTACCCGCTGGCCCTGCGCGAAGGCAGCACCCTGATTCGGGTGGGCAGTGCTATTTTTGGGAGCCGGTAACCGGACCCGCATCGTACGGAACCTGCCGTCCACGCAGCTGAATCCCCTCTATCCGAGTGCTAGTCTAGCTCGTCTGGCTCCCCCTCTCCTTTTCGGAGAGGGGGCCGGGGGGGAGGTAGCGCGTTGAACAAAGCGACAGGAAGGCTTTAGCCACCCACCAAAAAACCAAACACCAAAAACCACCTGCCATGACTGCTCGCATCATTATTCAACTGGCCGCTATGCTCGGCGCTCTAAGCGTGGGCATTGGGGCCTTCGCAGCCCACGGGCTGCGCAAGAGTCTGGAAGCCGCCGGGCGCTTCGAGACGTTTGAAACGGCCGTGCGCTACCAGTTTTTTCATACGCTGGCGCTGCTGGGCATTGGGCTGCTGCTGCTGGCGCGGCCCGAGCTGCGGAGCCTGAGCACCGTGGCCTGGCTGTGGCTGGGCGGCATTCTCGTGTTCAGCGGCTCGCTCTACGTGCTCTGTCTGACGGGCATCACCAAACTCGGGGCCGTTACGCCCATCGGGGGCGTGCTCTTCATTGCCGGCTGGATTGTGCTGGCGCTGGCCGCCCGCCAGCTGTAGGGCAAATTCTGCGCTTCAGCCACAAAAAAAGCGCCTCCCGGTTTGGGAAGGCGCTTTTTTTAGTAGCAATAGTTGCCGCCTTACGACTTCTTCTTGACCTTGATTTTCCGGTCGTCCATTTTGACTTTCTGCTTGCCGTCGGGCGCGTCGCTGTTCACGGCGGCTTCGGCGGCGTTGGCGGGAGCGGCGGCCTGCAAGGTGGCACCGACTTCCTTCACATCACCCACCAACGATACCATGGCGTTGCCGCTGGCCGAGTTCGACTCGATGGTGAGCACTTTGTTCTGGATTCCCATTTTACCGGCCGAGTTGAATTTGGCGGTAATGGTGCCGCTTTTGCCGGGCATGATGGGCTCCCGGGTCCAGTCGGGGGTGGTGCAGCCGCAGCTGACGCCGATGTTGGAGATGACCAGCGGCTGGGTGCCCACATTCTTGAACTTGAAGGTATGGTCCACGATGTCGCCGGTGTGAATGGCGCCGAAGTCGAACTTCATTTCCTCGAACTGAATCTGCGGGCCGGCCACTTTGGCCTGGGCATTGGCGGGCTGTACCGACTGAGCCTGAACACTCAGGCCCATCACCGACAGCGAGAGGGCCAGAAAAAGGACTTTTTTCATGATGCGGACATATAAAAGACGGTGAAAAGTAAGCAAAAATCCGGGGCTGTTCCCGCAGCCAAGTTTCGGGCCAGGTTGGCGGCCGGCTGCGGTAGCTGGCACAACTAGCAACACCCGCCCGGGCCGTTCTGGTTCAGCCCGGCCCTACTCCTCGGGCTCGTCGCCGATGAGCTTTTGGTTGAAGTTGAGCAGAAACAGCTTCTCGGAGGAGCGCGTGATGGCCGTGTAGAGCCAGCGGGCGAATTCGGAGTTCACCATCTCATCCTTCAGGTAGCCATGATCCACGAACACGGCCTGCCACTGGCCGCCCTGGGCTTTGTGGCAGGTAAGGGCGTAGGCGAATTTCACCTGCAAGGCGTTCAGGAACGGGTCTTTGCGCAGGGCCGCGCTCCGGTCTTTCTTGGTGGTGAGGTGGTCGTAATCCTGGCCCACCGCCTCGTAGAGGGCCTTGTTGCGGTCGGCGGGCAGGGCCGGGCTTTCCGTGTGCAGGGTGTCGAGCAGCAGCTTTACTTCCAGGTCGGGCTCGTCGGGATAGTCCACGAGGCGCACGCGGGCATCGGCGAAGCGGAAGCCGAACTCCTCGGTAGTCCGGATGATTTTGACCACCTGCACGAAGTCGCCGTTGGCCAGGAAACCGATGTCGGAGTCCTTGGGCAGCCAGTAGTAGTTGTTGCGCACCACCATCAGGTAGTCGCCCGACTCAATCTCGTCCTCGGCCTCGAACAAAATGCGCCGGATATACTGGTTGTACTGGTTGGCGTTCTTGTTGGAGCGGCAGATGATGGTGCTGTTCTCGTGGCCGAAGTTCTTATAGGCCCAGCGCAGGCCGTCTTCGAGCTTATCGGTGCCCATCGAGAAGATGTCGGGGTAGCCTTTGGTGAAGAACTGAATGCGCGGATTATCCTCGCGCAGCTCCTCCCGCAGCACCGTGGCGTTCATCAGAATGCCCGACTCCTCGGCCTGGCGCATCACCTGGCGCAGCTCCACCGAGCCCACCTCGGCCCGGAACCGGTCGCGCAGCAAGTCGGGGTCGAGGGCGGGGCTGAGCAGCTGGCCCACCGGCGGCAGCTGAGCGGTATCGCCAATGAAGAGCAGGCGGTTGCTGGGCTTCTCGAACACGAAGTTCATCACGTCATCGAGCAGCCCGTTCACCCCGAAGGCCTTCTCATCGGAAATCATGGAGGCCTCATCCACAATGAACAGTGTGTCCTGGGCGCGGTTGGGCTGGCGCTGAAACGTGAGGCCCTGGGAAGGCGAACCGCTGGTCTGGCGGTAAATTTTCTTGTGGATGGTGCTGGCCGCCACGCCCGAGTAGGTGCTCATTACTTTGGCGGCGCGGCCGGTGGGGGCCATCAGCACGTATTTGCGGCCCATCTGGTGCAGAAACTGCACGAGCGCACTCACCACGGTGGTTTTGCCGGTGCCCGCGTAGCCGCGCAGCACAAATGCCTTGCGCCCCGGCAGCGCATCGCCCAGAAACCCATCGAGCTGCCGGAACAGCGTGGCCTGGTCCTCGGTGGGCTCGAAGGGAAAGTAGTCGCGGATGGAAGGAGTTCTGACGGTTAGCATACGGGGCAAAGGTACCGCTTCTTTGAGCTGATAGCTGAAGGAACGTCATTCAGAGCGCCGCGAAGAATCTCGCGTGGAAATCGTCAGGGTATTCCTCCTATCGTCAGCACGCGAGATTCTTCGCGGCGCTCTGAATGACGTTCCTTGAGCTAACAGCTATCAGCTCAAGAGTGGGGCTCAATCACGGCCATCGTGGCGGTGGCTTTGGCAATCAGCTTGTCGTCGCACCACACCTCCGACTCGCAGAAGTGCAGGCGGCGGCCGGCCTTGAGCACCCAGCCCACGGCCCGCAGGCGCTGGCCCACGCCGGGGTGCAGGTAGCTGGTTTTGAGCTCCACCGTGACCACGCCCGTACCTTCGGGCACGAGGGTAACGGCCGCGAAACCGGCCACTAAGTCGGCCATGGTGGCCACCAGCCCGCCGTGGGCGAAGCCGGTGTGCTGCTGGTGCTGCCGCTCCAGGGTCAGCTCGGCCTCGATGCGGCCAGGCTCGATGCGGGTGAGGTTGGCCCCGATATGGTGCATGAAGTGCTGGCGAACGAGCTTGCGGCGGATGCGGGCTTCGAGGGATTCGGAGGATTCAGGCGTTGTCATGACGCGAAATTGGCGTTTTTTGGGCGAGGCTGCCCCATAAGCCGGGCGACGAAGGCAAATATCGGGGGCCGATGGGGCGTTCTACTTTGCGTACCGTAGCTTTGCTCACCTTCCAGCCCGCTCGCCTATGACTTCGTTTTCCTCTTCCCAGCCCAACGAATTGCTGCAAGCCTACGCCGGGCTGGCCCGGGTGCGGGTGTGTGGCCTGCTGGTGCGCGAGGGCACGCTGCTGCTCACCGCCCACCGGGGCCTGCTGCCCGATGCGCTGCCGTTCTGGTCGCCGCCGGGTGGGGGCTGGCAGTTTGGCGAAACGTTGCAGCAGGGCTTGCAGCGGGAGTTTGCCGAAGAAACCGGCCTGGCTGTGCGCGTGGGCCGCTTCCTGCACCTGCACGAGTACCGGGAACCGGGCTTGCAGGCGTTGGAGCTGTTTTTTGAAGTAACGCCCCTCGACGCCCAGGCCCAGCCCCAACTCGGCCGCGACCCCGAACACGGCCCCGACGAGCAGCTGCTGACCCACCTTGAATTCGTGTCGCCCCGGCAGCTGGGCCGGCTGCTGCCCCAGCAGGTGCACCCGGTGCTGCGCGACCTGATCAGCACCGACGACGTGTTCATCCCCCAGACGCGGTTTCAGTAGCGGGCCGCTTTTGTATCTTTAGCGGCCGAAACGGTGCCTGAGTGCCGGGGCGGCCTTTTTTCTGCCTTTCCCTTTCTTTGCTTATGTCGTCCACCGTTCCTGCTGCTTCTCTGGCCCCGGCGGCCCTGCACCGCCTGCGCGATGAAACGCTGGACCCCGGGCAGCTGGCGGCCTACAACCTCTACCTCACGGCCGGCCCCGCCGGCCTGCGCCTGGGCGTGGCCGATGTGCAACGCAATAAGTTTCTGGTCCTCGAAGAGTACGCCGCGCCCGAAGCCGGCACCACGCTGGCCCAGCAGGTGCAGGCCCTGGCCGCCGAACACGATTTGCTGGGCCGCCCCGGCTGGAACCGGGTGCGGCTGGCAGTGCACAACCGCGCCTTCACGCTGCTGCCCGCCCCCCTGTTCCGCCCCGGCGACGAAACCGCCTACCTGCGCCTGCACCACGCCCTCGATGGCCAGCACGAATCGGTGCACGCCTACACCCACAAGGGCCTGGATGTCGTGAGCCTGTTTGCCGCCGAAAAGCCCCTCACCGACTGGTTTGCGCGCACCTACCCGGCCGGCCGCCTCGTGCACCGCACCAGCGCCCTGCTCCAGGGCGTGGTGCAGCAGAGCGAGCAGAACGGCCCCGCCCGGGTGTACCTGAGCATTGGTCCCCAGCAGCTGACGGTGCTTGTGATGCGGGGTAAGCGGCCGGAATTCTGCAACGTGTTCCCCTACAGCACGCCCGAAGACCTGATTTACTACACCATCCTGGTGATGCAGGAACTCCAGCTCGACCCCGACCAGGACCTGGTGATGGTGTGGGGCGACCTGATGCACGATTCGGAGCTGTTTACCATCCTGCGCAAGTACATCCGCAACCTGCGCTTCGGCAACCGCCCCTTCGACCTCAGCTACAGCTACCGCCTCAACGACCTGTTCGAATACCGCTACTTCGAGCTCTTCGCCCTCCACCTCTGTGAGTAGATGACATAGTGAGGTGGTGAACTGGTGAGTTGACGTGCGGGAAAGCTGCTTGCGCGCTATGCACTATTGGCACCTTAGCTCAATTCGCGCCACTCACGCAGTCGGGTCCTCCGCACGTCAACTCACCAGTTCACCACCTCACTATTACACCGCATGCGCATTGCTCTGTTTCCCGGCTCTTTCGACCCTTTTACCAACGGCCACCTCGATGTGGTACGGCGCGGCACGGAGCTGTTCGACGAGGTGATTATTGCCATCGGCAACAACAGCAGCAAGCAGCGCTACCTGCCCGTAGAGCAGATGATGGAAATGATTGAGGGCGTGTTTCAGGACGAGCCCCGGGTGTCGGTGCAGGCTTACAAGGGCCTGACGGCCGACTTTGCCCGCGAAACCGGAGCCCGGTTCCTGTTGCGCGGCCTGCGCAACACCACCGACTTCGAGTACGAAAACACCATTGCCCAGGCCAACCGCCACGTCAACCCGGCCCTGGAAACCGTGTTTCTCATCACCTCCCCCGCCCTGGCCGCCATCAGCAGCACCATCATCCGCGAAATTCACCGCTTCGGGGGCAACGTCGATGATTTCGTGCCTTTCGCGCTGCCCTCCTACCCGGGTCAGGCGTAGCCGGCCGGTAGCTGCTGGCGGCCAGCCCCCATTACCCCGCTGACCACAACAATAACCTGGTGGTTGTCTCGTTCTCTTCGCCTGGCGGCCGTCCCGCACTACCTCGCCCTGATCCGGGACGGCCTGGGCCTGACTCAGGAGCAGCTGGCCGGGGCGTTGGGCATTTCCCGGCACCTGGTTACCAAGATAGAAGCCGGCCAGCGGGTACTCCCCGCGTCGGCCGGCCAGGCGGTGCTCTGGCTGACGCAGGCCCTGCCGACGGGCCGTTTGCCCGCGCCCCTTCTGTTGCCCCTACCCCCCACTGGCCCGCTACCAGCCCGCGCGGGGGCCGTGGCCTACGAAATTCAACGGCTCAGCCGCCAGCTGGCCCGCGAGCTGGTGGGGGTCCGGCGCGCCACCAACTGGCTGCGGGCAGCTCCGGCCCTGGGGGCAACCCTGCCGCCGGCAGCGGAGCGCCAGCAGCTCTGGCTGGCGGCCACCACGGCCGAAGCCGAAGCCGCCCTGGCAACCAGCGGCAGCCCGGCCCGCCAGCAGCTGCTCGAAGCCCGGCTGGCGGGCCTGCGGGCCGAGGCCGCCGCCCTGGCCGCCTACCTGAACCCGTGAGCGTACGCGCGCCGAGGTAAGGCGCTACGGTAGTGCCAGCAGAGCGGCACAGCGGCAGAAAAGAGGATTCGTTGCGGCTAAAGCCCCCACGAAACGGCATTATCACGCAACACTGTGTGCGGCCCACCCGGGCTTTTGCCGGCGACACCAGCCCCAACGAAAAGCCCCCCCGAGACACTCCGTTAAGAGAAGTTCGGGGGGGCTTCTGCCGGTGCGCGCCGACCTACTTGCGGTCTACTACGCGCATACCGATGATTTCGCGGTTGTTGCTGGGGTTGGCCACGGGCAGCACCATGTAGTTGGGGGCGGTGAGGCTCAGGTTGGCCCGGCGCAGAATTTCATCCTCGTCGCTGCCTACCACTACCAGGTCGCGCACTTTGCGGCTGCGGGCGTTGAAGGTGGCAACAATGGTCAGGCCGTTCTGCTCGAAGGTATTGATCCAGTCCTGGCCCTTGGTGGATTGCATCTGCTCGGCGGTGGGCTCCAGACCAATTGCCTGCTCCTTGCTTTCACGGGGAGCGCCCAGCTTGCGCCGGACCTGGTCGATGTTGCGACCCATCAGGTCCGGCAGGTCCACGGTGGCCATTCGGGCGGCTTCCACACTGCCCGTGGTAGGGTTGCCACGCTCGGAAGCAGTCTGGGAACCGCTACAGGCAGCAGTGCCGGCTAGTAATACAAAGGCAGCGTAACGGAACGGGTGCATAGACGGGGGGGTTGGAGGGAAAAAATCAGGCGGTTGGTTCCTCCTGACTGACGACGGGCTGCTGGCCAGCCATTTTGCTCAGGTAATGGCGCACCACCAGGGCAATGCTGGCGTAGGATGCTTCCAGCACGTCAAGCGCTTCCTGGGGCGACATCCAGCGGACTTCCTCAATATACTCTTCGGCCTGGGGCTTCATGCGCGAGTCGTCGAGGCAGCGCATGATATACCAGTTCGTTTTTTTCAGGATTTTGTTGCCGTTGTAGGCGTACGAGTGCCAGGTGCTGGGCAGTTTTTCGCCCAGTTCCACCTGCACGCTGCACTCCTCCTCCACTTCGCGCAAGGCACCCAGGGCCGGATCTTCGTCCTTCTTGAGCTTGCCCTTGGGCAGGTCCCACTTGCCGAGGCGGAAAATCATCAGCACCATACCGTCCTTTTCCACTAAGCCGCCGGCGGCTTTCACAATCCGGAACTGGTCTTTGAGGTGGAGGATGAGGCGCTTTTTTTTGCGGGCCAGCAAGGTGAGGGAGGTCAGTTTTTTCAACTTTTTCACCTCCATCAGGCGCAGCAGCCGATCCACAAACACATCCGTCACGTCGCGCACCAGCACGTCGCCCACCAGATCCTTGGATATAAACTCATCCTCGGGGTTCAGAATCAGGTCGTACTTGTGCTTGTAAATCTTTTCGCTGTTTTTTTTGATAATCAGCGGAATATCGTTGATGAAAACGTTCATCGCGGGGTAATCTGGAGGACGAAAAGGGACTGAGGCGGGTTGCCGTAAAGCACAGCATATTTCCCCGGAAACGAAAGCGGCCGGGGGCCGGGCAAGATACGGGATGTGAACGGTTGTGTTGTATAAGGGCCGCCAGCACCAGTCGTTCCGTTCGCTCCGCTCCCCCTCTCAGCCTTTACCTTCGCCCCATGAAAAAGATTGGCTTGCTCTCCGACACCCACGGCTACCTCGATGCCCGCATCCGGCACCACCTGCGCGACTGCGACGAAATCTGGCACGGCGGCGACTTCGGCACGGCGGCCGTGGTGGAGGAGCTGGCCCAGCTGGCCCCGCTGCGGGGCGTGTACGGCAACATCGACGGGCGCGACGTGCGCCTGACCCAGCCCCTGGTGCAGTGCTTCGAGGTGGAGGGCCTGCGCGTGCTCATGACCCACATTGGGGGCTACCCGGGCCACTACAGCCCCGCCGGCCGCGCCCTGGTGGCGGAACACCGGCCCGGCCTGTTCATCAGCGGCCACTCCCACATCCTCAAAGTCATGCCCGATAAGGCCCGCCACCTGCTCCACCTGAACCCCGGCGCGGCCGGCCGCCACGGCTTCCACACGGTGCGCACGCTTCTGCGGTTTGAGGTGGAAAACGGCAAGGTGCAGCAGCTGCAAGCCGTGGAGCTGGGCAGCCGGGGCAGCGAGGGCAAGGGCGAATGAGCCAACAGCGCCCACCCAGCGCCCGGACCACGGCTTGCCGCTTCGCTCGGCGGGGCAATTGCCCTGCTCCCGCCCGTTGCTTCAATAAAAAAAGTGCCTTCCCCAGCGTGGGAAAGGCACTTTTGTGAAGGCTGACTTAAAAACCCACCGACGCCGGGACGGGGTAAGCCAGGGGAAGCACTGCTTAGGCAGCGGCTTCGGTTTTGGCTTCGCTCTTACCGAAGCGGGACTTCAGTTCGTCGAGGTCCACGTTCTTGAGAACGGGGGTCAGGAGGAGTTGCTTGATGATGCGCTGCTTGTTGTTGGCGCGAGCAATGTTTTTGCGGTGCTTCCGCTTCAGACGGGTAACGCTCATTTTTCCGGGTCGGTTAAAGTCTTCTTGTAAATGAGGGGCAAAAGTAACGACTAAATTTGACACCGGGAAACCTTTCCCGATTTTATCCCTTCTTTCGTCCATGACACACTCCGTAATCGACCTGCGTTCCGATACCGTTACCCGTCCCACCCCGGCCATGCTGGAGGCCATGTTCCGCGCCGCCGTCGGCGACGACGTGTACGAGGAAGACCCCACCGTACGGGCTCTGGAGCAGGAAACGGCCGCCCGCTTCGGCCTCGAAGCCGGCCTGTTCTGCCCCTCCGGCACCATGACCAACCAGATTGCTATCAAGGCCCACACCGAGCCGATGAGCGAAGTTATCTGCGAGCAGACGTCGCACATTTATTTGTGGGAAGTGGGCGGCATTGCCTTCCATTCGGGGGCTTCGGTGGCCTTGCTGGCCGGCGACCGGGGCCGGCTGACGGCCCCGCAGGTGGAGGCGGCCATCCGGCCCGCCAACGTGCATTACCCCATTACCCGCCTCATCTCGCTCGAAAACACCCACAACCGGGGCGGCGGCAGTTGCTACGCGTTTTCGGAGCTGGCAGCGGTGGCTGAAGTGGCCCGCCGCCACCAGCTGCCCCTGCACCTGGACGGGGCCCGCATCTTCAACGCCCTGGTGGCTACCGGCCAGGACGGGCGCGAGTACGGCCGCCTGTTCGATACCATTTCGGTGTGCCTGAGCAAGGGGCTGGGCGCGCCCGTGGGTTCGGTGCTGCTGGGCAGCCGGGCCTTCATCGAGAAAACCAAGCGCATCCGCAAGGTGATGGGCGGGGGCATGCGCCAGGCCGGCTACCTGGCCGCGGCCGGCCTTTACGCCCTGGAACACCACGTGGCCCGCCTGGCCGACGACCACCGCCGGGCCAGGGAACTGAGTACCGCCCTAACCGCCTGCCCCCACGTGGCCGAGGTGCTGCCCGTGGAAACCAACCTCGTTATCTTCCGCCTCCACGACCAGCAGCCCGCCGCCGCGTTTCTGGCCCACCTGAAGCAGCACGGCATCCGGGCCACCTCGTTCGGCCCCCAGCTGATCCGGTTCGTGACCCACCTCGACGTGGACGACACCGTGCTGGCCCGCGTGGAAGCGGCGCTGGCGACGCTCTAGGCCGGGCAGAAAGCCCGGCTACGGCTGGGCTTTCTGCCGCTAATTCGCGTCTTTTACGGAATCAGTCCTCTTTTGCCCCCGCATGGAATTATACAATACGCTGACGTTACTGCTGGTCATTGCCGCGGCTTTCGGCTACATCAATCATCGTTTTCTGCGCCTGCCCTCCACCATCGGCCTCATGGTGCTGGCCCTGGTTTCGTCGCTTATCGCCATTGCACTGGGCCGGCTGGGGGTGCCCTGGCTGCTGACGGCCAGCAAGCTGGTGCGGGGCATCAACTTCCACGATGTGCTGATGGAAGTGATGCTGAGCTTCCTGCTTTTTGCCGGGGCCCTGCACGTGGATGTGCGCACGCTGGGCAAGGAACGGGGCTCGGTGGCCGCTATGGCCGTGGCCGGCACGCTGCTCTCCACCCTGATTGTGGCCGTGAGCACCTACTACGTGCTGCCCCTGTTTGGCATCGCCACCCAGTTTATTTACTGCCTGCTGTTCGGCGCCCTGATTTCGCCCACCGACCCCATTGCCGTACTCGGCATTCTGAAGCAGGCCAAAATCAGTAAAAACCTGGAAATCAAAATCGTGGGCGAGTCCTTGTTCAACGATGGCATTGCGGTGGTCGTTTTCGCCAGCCTCTACGAAATTGCCATCTACGGCACCGACAAAGCCACGCCCGCCCTCATCGGCAAGCTGTTTTTGCAGGAAGCCCTGGGCGGCGTAGTGCTGGGCGTGGCGCTGGGCTACGTGACGTACTGGGCTTTGCGCACCATCGACAACTACAAAGTGGAAGTGCTCATTACGCTGGCCCTGGTGATGGGCGGCACGGCCCTGGCTTCGCAGTGGCATACCTCGGGGCCGCTGGCTATTGTGGTGGCCGGCCTGATCGTGGGTGATAAAGGCCGGGAGAAGGGCATGTCGGACCTCACCCGCGAGTACGTGGACAAGTTCTGGGAGATGCTCGACGAGATTCTGAACGCCGTGCTCTTCGTGCTCATCGGCCTGGAAATGCTGGTGCTCGATATCAGCAACACGGTGTTGCTGGTGGGTGTGATTTCCATTTTCCTCACCCTGCTGGCCCGTCTTATTTCGGTGGCCCTGCCCCTGAGTCTGCTCAAGCACTACTCCGATTTCAACGCCCCTACCCTGCGCGTGCTGGTCTGGGGCGGCCTGCGCGGCGGCATTTCGGTGGCCCTGGCCCTGTCGCTACCCGATACAATGCCCCGCGACCTGATTGTGGGGGCCACCTACGTAGTGGTCGTGTTCAGCATCATCGTGCAGGGCCTCACCATCGGCCCGTTGGTGAAAAAGCTCGGCCTGAGCACCGAAGCCGAGCCGGGTATGCATTAATTGTTAGCTGTTAGCGAAGGAATATCACTCCGAGCGAAGAACCCCGCATGCTGGTGGTGCAAGGCCAGCTATTCGGCTACCTCACGCGGGATTCATCCGCTTCACTTGGCATGACGTTCCTTCGCTAACAGCCAAAGCCAAAAAAAAATGGATCTATTCGTTATCGGCGATGTGCACGGCTGCCAGCACACGCTGCGCGAGGTGGTGGGGCACTGGCGGCCCGCCACCGAGCTGCTGGTGCAGGTGGGCGACCTGATAGACCGGGGCCGCTTTGCCCCCGAGTGCGTGGAGCTGGCCCGGGAGCTGGAGGCCGCCCACCCCGGCCGGACGGTGTTTCTGCGGGGCAACCACGAGCAGGAAATGCTCCGCCACTACGGCCCCCAAGGGCCCAACCCCCGCTGGCTGACCTGGGGTGGCGACGCGACCGTGCAGCAGTACCAGGGCCGCCGCACCCTGCTACGCGAGCACCTGCTCTGGCTGGAACAGCGCCCGTTGTGCTGGCAAAACGAGCACCTGCTCATCAGTCACGCCGGATTTGCCAACACGCTCAGCCCCCTGGACCCCGAAGACCCCGACGGCGTACTCTGGCGGCGCGGCCCACTGCTGAACCTGGGGCGGCGGCAGGTGGTAGGCCACACGCCCACGCCCGCCGGCGAAACCGTTTTCGACCCCGTCGCCAACGCCCTTTACGTGGATACCGGGGCCTACCTGGGCCAGTACCTGACGGGCGTGCGCCTCTCGGCCATCGGGGAGCTGCTGGCCGAGTTTCCGGTGCCCACCTCCCGCCTCGATATTGCCCTGGTGTAGCCCCGTTTTTCTGCGCTTCCGCCCATGTCTGCCGCCCCCCCTACTACCCCTGAAGCCGCCCTGCGCCACCTGCGCGCCGCCGACCCGGTGCTGGCCCGCCTCATTGCGGCGGGCCGCCCCATCGTGCCCGCCGCCCACGAAGACCTCTACCTGGGCCTGCTGCGCGCCATTGTGAGCCAGCAGATTTCTACCAAAGCGGCGGCGGCCATCTGGCGCAAGTTCCAGGCGCTGTTCGCGCCCGAGGGCTACCCCGAGCCGGCGGCGTTGCGGGCTTTTTCGGATGAGGAGCTGCGCACGGCCGGCCTCTCGCGCCAGAAAGCGGGCTACCTGCGCGCCATTGCCGACTTCGCCCTCCAGGACCAGCTCGACCACGCCCACCTCAGCCAGCTCAACGAGGAAGAGCTGAGCCAGCACCTGACCCGCATCAAAGGCGTGGGCCGCTGGACGGCCCAGATGCTGTGCATGTTCGCCCTGGACATGCCCGACGTATTCCCGGAGGGCGACCTGGGCATTCAGAACGCCATGCGCCGTCACTACGGTCTGGAGGAAACCGGCCGCGCCCTGCTCCGGCGGATGCAGGAGCTGGCCGAACCCTGGCGGCCCCACCGTACCCTGGCCAGCAAGTACCTCTGGCAGTCGCTGGACGGATGAGTGGTTGTTGGTTGTTGGTTGTTGGTTGTCAGTTGTCAGTTGTCAGTTGTCAGTTGTCAGTAAAAGAACGTCATTCCGAGCGCAGCCGAGGAATCTCGCGTGCAATAGCACTCCTTGTGCTTGGTCATTTTGCTGGCGCAACGTCAGCACGCGAGATTCCTCGGCTCCGGCTACGCCTTCGCTCGGAATGACGTTCCTTTTCCCTGACAACTGACAACTGACAACCAAAAACCACGAACGCCTACCTTCGCGGGATGAAGACGATTCGCTTTCCGCATCCGCTGGTTTTATTGGTGGGGTTTATTTTGCTGGCCTGCCTGCTGAGCTACGTGCTGCCGGCCGGCGTGTTTGAGCGCCACCCCGACGTGGCCACCGGCCGCGACGTGGTGGTGGCCGGCTCCTACCACCGTGTGCCCGCCTCGCCCGTCAGCCCCCTCCAGGCCCTGGTGGATATTCCCAGGGGCCTGATTGATGCGGCGGCCGTGATTTTCCTGGTGTTTCTGGCGGGCGGGGCCTTCACCGTCGTGGACCTGACGGGCGCTTTGCGCCGGGGCGTAGATTGGCTACTGGAGAAGTTCCGGGGCCGCGAGGCAGTCGTGATTCCCATCATTTCGGTGCTGTTTGCCACCATGGGCGCGCTGGAGAACATGCAGGAAGAAATTGTGCCCCTGGTGCCGGTGCTGCTCATCCTGATGCGGCGCATCGGCTACCCCACCATTACGGCGGCGGCGGTCAGCATCGGCTCGGCGGCGGTGGGCGCGGCGTTCAGCCCCCTCAACCCGTTCCAGGTGGGCATTGCCCAGAAACTGGCCCAGCTGCCCCTGCTCTCGGGCGGCGGCTTCCGGCTGGTGTTCCTGCTGCTGGCCCTGCTCATCTGGATTGGCGGCACCGTCCGCCACGCCCAGAAGCACCGCGTAGCTCCCGAATCAGCCGTTTCTGCCGACCCGGGGGCGTTGGCGGCGGGCCGCAACCACGGCATCGTGCTGGCGCTGCTGTTCGGGGGTTTCGCTTTCTTCGCCTACGGGGTGCTGAAGCTGGGCTGGGAGTTTGAGCAGATGGCGGCCCTGTTTTTCACCCTGGGCGTGGTGGCCGGGCTGGTGGGCGGCCTGGGCCTGACGGGCACCGCTGAGGGCTTCATTGCCGGCTTCCGCGACATTGCCTTCTCGGCCCTGCTCATCGGGTTTGCCCGCGCCATTTTCGTGGTCCTGGAGCAGGGGCAGATTGTGGATACCATCGTCAACAGCCTCTCGGCTCCGCTGGCGGGCCTGCCGGCCTGGGTAGCGGCCCTGGGCATGATGGGCGTGCACACGGCCCTGCACCTGCCCGTGCCCAGCGTGAGCGGCCAGGCCGTGCTCACCATGCCTTTGCTGGTGCCCCTCTCCGACCTCATCGGCCTCTCGCGCCAAGTGACGGTGCTGGCCTACCAGTACGGCGCGGGCCTGTGCGAACTCATCACGCCCACCAACGGTGCGCTCATGGCTATCGTGGCCGCCTGCGGTGTGCGCTTCGACGAGTGGTGGAAGTTCGTGCTGCCCCTCTACCTGCTGCTGCTGGCCCTGAGCGCAGTAGCCATCGTAGCGGGGATTCTGGTGGGCGTGTGAGGTGAGGTGGTATTTGGTGGCGTGGTGAGAGATGCTGTCATCCTGAGCGGAGCGAAGGACCTACTTACGGCAGCACCGCTCACCACGCCACCAAATCACTCACTCACCAACTCCTCTGCCTCAAACACGCGCTGCACTTTGCGCTTCTTCTCGACTAGCTGGAAGCGGAACGTATCGTCGGCTTCGTGGAAGAACACGTCGGATACGAGGCCCTGGTGGAGCGGCAGGACGGTGGTTTTCACCAGGTCGCCGAAGCTGAAAGCGGGCTTCTGGTGGATTTCCTTGAACAGCTCGGAGCTTACCAGGAACTGCTGCTCATCGTAGCGCAGGCTGATCCAGTCATCGGTTTCGTCAATCTTCTCGAACACTTTGCCCACCGGCTCCAGCCACTCGAAGGAACGGCGGTTGGCGGGATGGATGTAGCGGTAGCCGTAGTCGGGCGTCCAGGCGTAGAGGCCGAACACAACAGGTTTGGGTCGGGGCACGGAAAGGAGAATTAAGAGGGTAAAAGACGGGCACATAACCACCGCCAGGCCGGTGAGGTTCGGGGCAAAGCTACGGGGCAAACACCGGCCCGCCGGCGCCCGCTTACCCCGGCCCGACCGAGCCACCTAACAGTCAGCTGCTTACCCGGGTTCGATAACCTTGCGCAGACACTCGCAGTAAAGAAAGCTCAGCCGCCGGGTTCCGGGGGCTGCTTTTTTGTACCCGCTACATGCCAACTACCAATACTTCCTCACCGGCCGCCCCCTTGCAAGGCGGTATGGGAGCCGTGCCGCACGCCCGGGGCACCACGTTCCGGGTATGGGCCCCGGCGGCCACGGCCGTGGCCCTGGTAGGCCCGTTCAACCAGTGGAACTCCGCCACCCATCCCCTCACCCACGAAACCGACGGCTACTGGGCCGCCGATTTTGCCGACCTCGGCCCGGGCACCGAGTATAAGTTTCGCCTCATCACGCCCACCGGCGAGCTCACCAAGAACGACCCCTACGCCCGCGAAGTCACGCACTCGGCCGGCAACTCGGTGGTCCAGGACCCCCACTTCGACTGGGAGGACGACCACTTCCGGATGCCGGCCTGGAACGAGCTGGTGGTGTACGAGCTGCACGTGGGCACCTTTTACGCCCCCGACCCTTCCCGCCCCGGCACGTTCTACGACGCCATCGGGAAGCTGGATTACCTGCGCGAGCTGGGCATTAATGCGGTGGAGATTATGCCCGCCACTGAATTTCCGGGCAGCCTGAGCTGGGGCTACAACCCGGCCCACCCCTTCGCCATCGAAACCGACTACGGCGGGGCCACGGCCTTCAAGGAGTTCATCAAGCAGGCCCACCGCCGCGGCATGGCCGTGGTGCTGGACGTGGTCTACAACCACTTTGGCCCCGGCGACCTGGATTTGTGGCAGTTTGATGGCTGGCAGCAAAACGACGGGGGCGGCATCTACTTCTACAACGACTGGCGCGCCGAAACCCCCTGGGGCCACAACCGCCCCGACTACGGCCGCGAAGCCGTGCGCCGCTACATCCGCGACAATGCCCTGATGTGGCTGGAGGACTACCGCCTCGACGGGTTGCGCTGCGACGCCATTGCCCACATCCGTAACGTGAACGGCACCACCGACCCCGCCCACGACCTGCCCGACGGCTGGAATCTGATGAAGTGGATCAATGAGGAAGTGCGGGAGAAAATGCCCTGGAAAATTATGATTGCCGAGGATTTGCTCGGCGACGAGTTCATCACCCGCGCCCCGGAAGAGGGCGGCCAGGGCTTCTCCAGCCAGTGGGATGCCCGCTTCGTGTACCCCATCCGCGACGCGCTGGTAACGCCCGCCGATGCCGACCGCAACATGCACGCCGTGGCCCAAGCCGTGGCCCACGCCTACAACCACGACGCCTTCCAGCGGGTGGTGTACACCGAAAGCCACGACGAAGTAGCCAACGGCAAAGCCCGCGTACCGGAAGAAATTATGCCCGGCGCGGCGGCCTCCTGGTTTCCCAAAAAGCGCTCTACCCTGGGGGCGGCCCTGGTGCTCACAGTACCTGGCATTCCGATGATTTTCCAGGGCCAGCCCATGCTCGCCGACGGCTCGTTTTCCGACGACCGGCCCCTGAACTGGGACCGGGCCAGCGAGCATGCCGGCCTCGTGCGCCTCTACCACGATCTGATCCGGCTGCGCCGCAACCTCGACGGGCACACCCGCGGCCTGCTGGGCCAGCATGTGGAGGTGCACCACATCAACAACGACGACAAGCTGCTGGCCTTCATCCGCCGCGACCAGGGCGGCCCCGGCGATACGACGGTAGTCCTGTGCAATTTCGCCGACCGGGCCCACGAAAACTACCGCCTCGGCCTGCCCCGTAAGGGCCGCTGGCGCGTGCGCTTCAACTCCGACTGGGAAGGCTACGACCAGGAATTCGGCAACTTCGAGAGCGTCGACTGCCACGCCGAAGAGGGCATTTACGACGACCAGCCCTTCCACGGCACCTTCGGCCTGGCCCCGTACTCGGTACTCATTATCTCGCAGGAAGCATAGTTTGAGCGGCAAGTTGTCAGCCACAAGCGGTAAGCTGATGTTCAAACGTCAGCTTGCCGCTCCTGGGTTGCCACTCAGAAGAAAGCTTGTAGCTTGCAACTGACCTCCTGTAGCTCCATTTTTGATACTTCCTGCTCCTATGCCTCATTCCGTACCCGCTGCCCCTGCTCCTGCCGTTGCCCCCGATGCCTTGCTGGTTGAAGTTGCCTGGGAGGTCTGCAACCAGGTGGGCGGCATCTATACCGTGATCCGCAGCAAAGTGCCCGCCACCATGCAGGACTGGGGCGACCGGTACTGCTTGCTCGGGCCTTATTTTGCCCAGCAGGCCCAGAGCGAGTTTGAGCCCTACACCGATGCGCAGCTGGCGGACTTCACCGATCCGTTTGCCGGGGCCGTGCGCGCCATGCACGCCCTGGGATACGAGGTGCAGCTGGGCATCTGGCTCGTGACGGGCCGCCCCCGGGTGGTGCTCATCGATCCGTTCCAGGCGTATCCGCGCCTGCATCAGATCAAATCCGACCTCTGGGACCACCACCACATTCCGGTGCCCGAGCACGACGACCTGCTGCACCAGGTGGTGGCTTTTGGGGAGCTGACGAAGGTGTTTCTGAAGATTCTGGCCGCCGAAGTAACGCCGCCCCAGCGTCTGGTTGCCCATTTCCACGAGTGGATGACGGGCGTAGCCATTCCGGCCCTGCGCCGCGAGCAGGTGCCGGTCCACCTGGTGTTCACTACCCACGCCACGCTGCTGGGCCGCTACCTGGCCATGAACGACCCCAACTTCTACGACCACCTCATGCAGGTGGAGTGGCAGGCGGAGGCGCGCCACTTCAACATCGAGCCCGCCGTGACCATGGAGCGCGCCGCCGCCCACGGCAGCCACGTGTTCACGACGGTAAGCGAGCTGACGGTGCGCGAGTGCATCTACCTGCTCGACCGGATTCCGGACGCGGTGCTGCCCAACGGCCTCAACATCGAGCGGTTCGTGGCCCTGCACGAGTTCCAGAACCTGCACCAGCAGTACAAGAGCAAGATTCATGAGTTCGTGATGGCGCACTTCTTCCAGTCGTACTCTTTCAACCTCGATGAAACCCTCTACCTGTTCACGAGCGGGCGCTACGAATACCACAACAAGGGTTTCGACCTGACGCTGGAAGCGCTGGCCCGCCTCAACTACCGCCTCCAGCAAAGCGGCCTGGCCACCAACGTGGTCATGTTCTTCATCACCAAACGGCCGTTTCACAGCATCAACCCGCAGGTGCTGCAAAGCCGGGCCGTGCTGGAGGAAGTGCGCGAAACCTGCGCCGCCATCGAGCAGCAGGTGGGCGAACGGCTGTTCTACGCCGCCGCCGCCTCCGACGACCACCGCCTGCCCGACCTGAGCACCATGGTGGACGACTACTGGAAGCTGCGCTACCGCCGCACCCTGCAAAGCTGGAAAACCAAGGCCCTGCCGCCCGTTATCACCCACAACCTCGTCGACGATACCGACGACGACATTCTCAACTTCCTGCGCCGCTCCAACCTGGTGAACAACGAGCACGACCGGGTGAAAATCGTGTATCATCCCGACTTCGTGTCGCCTACCTCGCCTTTGTTCGGCATGGAGTACGGGCAATTCGTGCGGGGCTGCCACCTGGGCATTTTCCCGAGCTACTACGAACCCTGGGGCTACACCCCCCTCGAATGCGTGGCCCGCGGCGTACCAGCCATCACCAGCGACCTGTCGGGCTTCGGCGACTACGTGCTGCAGACCGTGCCCCACCACGAGGACAAAGGCATTTTTGTGGTCCAGCGCCAGGAAAAGAGCTTCGACGAAGCTGCCGAGGAGCTCACCGACATGCTTTGGGAATTCGTGCAGCTCAACCGTCGGGAGCGAATCATGCAGCGCAACAACGTGGAAAGCTCGGCCGAAATGTTCGACTGGAAAAACCTGCGCGTGCACTACGACCACGCCTACCAGCTGGCCCTGGAGCGGGGCTGAGTAGGGAGTAGGGTACGCGGAACCCGGGGCGGGAAGCCTTGCCGGCAAAACCRTCCATGAAACGCGTCCTCCCGCTGCTGTTGCTGCTGCTTGCTACTACGGCACTGGCCCGCGAATTCTGGCTGGCCCCGGCGCAGTTCTGGGTGGTGCCCGGCGCGGCCGTGTACCTGCGGCGGCTGGTGGGCGACAACTTCGCGGGCACCCCCTGGCCCGGCCGGAGCGCCCGCCTCACCGCGTTCCGCCACTACGCCCCCGGCCAGCCGCCCGCCGATTTGCTGACGGCCGCCGGCCCGGTCGCCGATACTATCCGGAGCACCGTAACGCTCGGCCAGCCCGGCACGCACCTGGTGGCGTTGCAAACCGACTACGCGCTGGTTACGCTGCCCGCCGACCAGTTTACGGCTTACCTGCACGAGCAGGGTTTCGGCTATGCCCTGGCCCAGCGCGCGCAGCGGGGCCAGACCGCCGCGCCCGGCCGCGAAGCCTACCGGCGCTGCGCCACTACGCTGGTGCAGGCCGGCGCTTATGCGGCCACCGATACGGCCCGCGCCTGGGGCCGGCCGGCGGGTTTGGCCCTGGAGCTGGTACCCGAGCAGAACCCGTACGGGCTGCGGCCGGGGGCCGCCCTCACGGTGCGGGTGCTGGCAGCGGGCCAGCCGGTGGCCGGGCTTTTGGTGCGGCTCTGGCAGCGCGGGGCGCGGGGCCCGGTTCTGCTCGGCAAGCTCCACAGTAACCAAAACGGCCGCGTCCTGTTACATTTGCCCACGGCCGGCAGCTACCTCATCAGTTGCGTGGAAATGGCATCGGCCCCGGCTGCCTCCGCAGCCCACTGGCACAGCACCTGGAGTACGCTCACCTTTGGCATCGCAGATAAAGAGCGTCCTTAGCCCCTAAAGGCACGCCGGTTTGTGGGCTTCATTAGAGGTTCACACCCGAATAGTTTTTTTGTTACCTTCGCAACTCCCATAATCACCGAACGACCTGCGGTATGAAGTACTCCATAGATAAAAAAGAAACCTACACGATAATCACGATTGACGAGAAGAAGCTCGACACGACTGTTGCGCCGGATCTGAAATCGGAGTTCGTGAAGCTCAACGCGGAGGGTATCAACAACTTAATCCTGGACCTGAGCAACGTAAAGTACACCGACTCGTCGGGCCTCAGCTCCATCCTGATTGCCAACCGCCTGTGCAACTCCACTGGCGGGCTGCTGGTGATGACGGGCCTCCAGGACCACGTGATGAAGCTCATCACCATCTCCAAACTGGAGTCGGTGCTCAATATTCTGCCCACGGTAGAAGAAGGCATCGACCGCATCTTCCTGCACGCCATCGAGCGGGACCTGACCAGCAAAGAGTAGCTTTTTTGAAAAGCTGTTAGCTGTTGGCTGTTAGCTGTTAGTTTTCAACTGATAGTTATCAGCCAGCAGCTTTTTCTTTTCCGCTCAAAAGCCTCGCAGCCGTCTTCGGAACATCTTTTCTCACCATCATAAAAAAGGCTAACGGCTAACAGCTGACAGCTAGCAGCTACATTTTGGAGTTTGAGCTGAAAATTCTGGGCAGTGCCTCGGCCACCCCGTTTCAGGACCGCCACCACACGGCCCAGGTGCTGACCGTGAACGGCACCCAGTACCTGATTGACTGCGGGGAAGGCACCCAGCGGCGGCTGATGGAGCAGAAAATCCGCCCCCAGCGCCTCCAGACCATTTTCATCAGCCATCTGCACGGCGACCATTTTTTCGGGCTTTTTGGGCTGCTGGGCACCATGAACCTGACGGGCCGCACCGAGCCGCTGCGCCTGTTCGGGCCGGCCGGGCTCGATGAAATCCTGACGACCCAGTTCCGGCACTCCCACTCCCACCTCAACTTCGACCTCGAGTTCACGGCCGTGGACACCACCCGGCACGCCCAGATTTTCGAGGACAAAAACCTGACGGTGCACACGCTGCCCATGCGCCACCGGGTGCCCTGCTGCGGCTACCTGTTCCGCGAAAAACCCAAGCGCCGCCGCCTGCTGGCCGACCAGCTCCCCGAGGGCCTCGCGCCCGCCCAGCTCGCGGCCCTTACCCTGGGCGAGGACGTGCTCGACGAAGCCGGCCAGCTGCTGGTGCCCAATGCCCGGGTTACCACCGAGCCCAAGCGCGCCCGCAGCTACGCCTTCTGCTCCGACACGCTCTACACCGAAAGCCTGGCCGACCTGGTGCACGGCGTGGATTTGCTCTACCACGAAGCCACTTTCCTGGACGATATGCGCGAGCGGGCCGCCGTAACGCACCACAGCACCGCCCGCCAGGCCGGCCTGCTGGCCCGCCGGGCCCAGGTGCAGCGCCTGCTCATCGGCCACTTCAGCAGCCGCTACCGCGACCTGGAGCCCCTGCTGGCCGAGGCCAAAACCCAGTTCGCCTGGACCAGCCTGGCCCTGGAAGGGCTGTCGTTTTCGGTGACCGAGTGAGGGTCAGCAGCCCTCCCTGTTCATTTCGATAAAGGAGCAATCCGGGGTATACCACTCACCTGTTCCAAGACCGTACCCCCGATTCCTTCTTCATCGGAATGACAAGTAGCGCGCCCCTTATGGCCAAAACCTTCGCCCACAAAAAGCAGCAGCTCTACCTCGTGCTCAGCGGTATTTTTATCGTGAATGCGCTGCTGGCCGAAATTATCGGGGTGAAGATTTTCTCGGTGGAAGCCGTGCTCGGGTTGCCCGGCAACCTCACGGCGGGCGTCATCATCTGGCCCGTAGTGTTCATCACTACCGACATCATCAACGAGTACTTCGGGCGAGCGGGCGTGCTGCGCGTGAGCTTCCTCACGGTGGGCCTGATTCTGTACGCCTTCCTCGTGATTCTGGCCACCACCAAACTGCCCCCGGCCCAGTTCTGGCTCGACGTAAACAGCCAGGATGCCGAAGGGCGGCCGTTCAATATTGAATTTGCCTACCAGCGCATTTTCCGGCAGGGACTGGGTATCATCATCGGCTCCGTTGTGGCCTTTATCATCGGGCAGGTGCTCGATGCCAGCGTGTTTCAATGGTTCCGGCGCGTGGCGGGCGGGCGCTACATCTGGCTGCGGGCCACTGGCTCCACCCTCATTTCCCAGCTCGTCGATTCGGTGGTGGTGCTGTTCGTGGCCTTTTATGTGTTCGGCAACTGGACGCTGGAACAGGTGCTGAGCGTAGCCAATACCAATTACTGGTATAAATTTGCGGCGGCCATCCTGCTCACGCCCGTCCTCTACCTCGCCCACTACGTCATCGACCGGTACCTGGGCCAGGAGGAAACCGAAGTGTTGCAGGAGCAGGCCGAAGCCGATGGGGCCGTATAACGCTGAGCTATTCGCTTACCGCTTCTGGCTACTAGCCGACCTTCTACTGATCATTCACTAAAAAGCTAATGGCTAACAGCTGTTAGCTAACAGCTCAAAATACATGTCCCGCATCCTTACCGGCATTCAGAGTACCGGCCGCCCCCACCTCGGCAACCTGCTCGGGGCCATCCTGCCCGCCATCGAGCTGTCGAAGAACCCGCAGAACCAGTCGCTGCTTTTCATTGCCGACCTGCACTCGCTCACGACGGTGCGCGACGCTGAGCTGCTGCGCCAGAACACCTACGCCGTGGCGGCGGCCTGGCTGGCCTGCGGTTTCGATACCGATAAGAACCTGCTCTACCGCCAGTCCGACGTGCCCCAGGTGACGGAGCTGGCCTGGTATCTGAGCTGCTTCACGCCCTTCCCGATGCTGGCCAACGCCCACAGCTTCAAGGATAAGAGCGACCGGCTTTCCGACGTGAATGCGGGCCTGTTCACCTACCCCGTGCTCATGGCGGCCGACATCCTGCTCTACGACGCCGACTCGGTGCCCGTGGGCAAGGACCAGGTGCAGCACCTGGAAATCACGCGCGACATTGCCGCAGCCTTCAACAGCCGCTACGGCGAAACCTTCGTGCTGCCCAAGCCCCGCGTGGATGAGCAGGTGATGCTCGTGCCCGGCCTTGATGGTCAGAAGATGAGCAAGAGCTACGGCAACATCATCGATATTTTCGTGGATGACAAGGCCCTGCTCAAAACCATCCGCAGCATCATCTCGGACAGCACGCCGCTGGAAGCGCCCAAAAACCCCGATACCGACACCACGTTCAAGCTGTTCTCCTTGGTGGCCGAGCCCGCCCAGGTGGAGGAAATGCGCCAGCACTACCTGAATGGCAACTACGGCTACGGCCACGCCAAACAGGCCCTGTTCGAGGCCATCCGCACCCGGTTTGCATCAGAGCGTGAGCAGTTCAACTTCTACATGAATAACCTGCCGGAAGTAGACCGCAAGCTGGCCGAAGGAGCCAGCAAAGCCCAGGCCTATGGCACCGAAGTCCTCAACAAAGTCCGCGAAAAAGTAGGCTACCTGAAACGGTAATTCGGTGAATGAGTGAAGTGTTGAATGGGTGAAAAAATGGTCAGGATGAAAGGGCCGCACTCATTCACTCATTCAATACGGTAGCCCGTCGATGTTGTGGGGTTGCTGCTGGTGGGAGAAGCTGAAGCCCAGCTTACTACCGCGGCTGACCTGCTGGTTTTCGAGTTTCTGCTTGACGGTAATTTTCTGGATTTCGCTCATGGGCGGGGCTACCAGGTCGTTATTGACGGCCGCAATCATGGCGCTTTCCACAAACAGGCGCAGGCTGTCGTCCGTCACGGGGCTGTCCGACATGTCGTTGTCGGGCAGTTCCAGTTGCTGGACGCCTTCGAGGAAGTAATGCCGGTCGATGTTGATGAGCAACCGGCCTACCAGGTAGCCCGGGTCGTTGAAGCGCTGGTATTTGATGCTGTCGGCCATAAAATTGTAGGCCATGATATGGCCGAAGAACCGCCGCCAGAAGTCGGCCTGCACATACTTGGTGGGCATGGGGCCGTAGTCGTCGGCGAAGGTGACGATGTTGGAGTGCAGCACGAATACCAGCAGGTCGCCGCTGAAGCGGATGTGGAATTCCATGTCGTTCACGGGCCGGTACTCAATCACTACCGACGAATCCACGGGCGTAATACGGCGGCTTAGCTCCACCACCAGCTCCTGCGACACGTGCCGGAGCAGATCGAACGTGGCTACGGTGCTGCGGTAGATGGCCTGTTTGGCCGATGATTTCTGCTGGAGGCCGTCAAAAATCTGGTCGAGCCGGTCGGTGGGGGAAGCAGCGGGGGCACCGGGGGCGTTGGGGCGGTTGCCGTCGGTATTGGGGGTACTGCCGATAGCAGGCTCCGTGTTGTTTTTCCGGGCTTTGGCGCGGGGCGCGGCTTGTTCGGCGGCAGCGGCGGGGCGGGCATCGGTGTGGGGCAATTCGTCTTCCATGCAGAATAMGGGGGTCGGAGGTAAGGTACCCGCCGGGCGCGCCGGTCAGGGGCAGCGGCGGAGCTGTATCTACGCAAAGTACGCCCCCGCGAGTTTTACAGCGCGGATGGCTGCTGGCCTGGCGGCGGCTCTTGGCTCACTGTTGAGCCAGTTCGGGCGGCGGCGGCAGCTCGGCCGCCACGGGCCAGCTGCTGCTGCGGAACGCTACCGTACGCAGCCCCTTGTGCGGAAAAGCAGTAGTCGGCGGTAGCTGCATCGGCCGGGCCGCCGGTTGCGCCAGCGCCTCCCCCACCGTGCGCACGGCCCCGGCGGGTACGGCGCGCGCCGCCAGCGCCGCCAGCAGCCCAGCTCCCGGCACTTCGGCCAGGCGGGCGCGCAGCAACTCTTCCAGCTCCTGGCGGTGCGCTACCCGGGCCGGATTGGTGCTGAACCGCGCATCGGTGGCCCACCCGGGCCGGGCCAGCACGGCGCAGAGCTGGCGAAACTGCCCATCGGAACCCACGGCCAGCAGGAGCCGCGTACCATCAGCGGCCCGGTATACGGTGCCGTAGGGCACAATGCTGGGGTGGCCCGAACCCAGCGGCTGCGGGTCGTGGCCCGTGACGAGGTACGTAGCCGCCTGATTGGCCAGCGAGGCCAGGGCGCTGTCGTGGAGGGAAACTTCGAGCAGGCTGCCGTGGCCGGTTCGTGCGCGCTGGTAGAGAGCCAGCAGCACTGCCTCTTTGAGTTGGTGGGCCGTAAGCACATCGAGCAGGGCCACCGGCATTTTCTGGGGCAGTTGGCCAGGACCGGGGGCATTCAGGTGCATGAAGCCGGTTTCGGCCTGGAGCACGGCGTCGTAGCCGGACCGGGGGCTGGCGGGGCCATAGCCGGTGATGGAGCCGTAAATCAGGCGCGGATTGCGGGCGGCCAGGGTGGCGTAATCGGCGCGGAGCTTTTCGGCGTCGCCGGGCTTGTAGCTGGTCAGCACGATGTCGGCGGTGGCGGCCAGCGCGTGCAGCTCCTGCTGACCGGCGGCGGTGGTCAGGTCGAGAATACGGCTGCGCTTGCCCCAGTTAGCGCTGCTGAAGTAAGCCGTAACGGTACTGTCGGCCGGCTCGGCGGCAGTGCGCCAGGTGCGGGTCACGTCGCCGGCCGGGGCTTCGAGCTTGAGCACGTCGGCACCCAGCTCGGCCAGAAACTGGCCTACCTGCGGCCCGGCCAGCACCGACGCCAGCTCCAGCACCCGTAGCCCGTGCAACGGTAATTCGGACATGAGAAGTGAGAAGTGAGAAGTGAGAAGTGAGAAGTGAGAAGTGAGAAGCGGTACGGAAATCCGGGTTTCAAAGAACGTCATTCCCCGGCTCCGCTCGGAATAACGTTCGTTCTCACACGTAACTTCTCACCTCTTATTTCAGATACCCCCGGTCGCGGAGGCCGGAGAGCGGATCGGGCAGACATTCCAGGCGGCCGTCGTGCAGCAGGTAAACTACGTCGCAGAGGGCCAGCACTTCGGCGTAACGGTGGTCGGTGAGCAGGATTCCTTTGCGCTGTTTTAGGTCGCGGATTACCTGGGCCAGCGCGTCGATGTGCACGGGCATGACGCCGGTGAAGGGCTCATCCAGGAGCGAGAAGGCCGTATTGGTGTGCAGCAGCAGCAGTACCTCCAGCAGCCGCGCGGTACCGCCCGACAGCTCGCCCACGGGCCGGTGCCGCTGTTCGAGCAGCTCCGGAAAGGCAGCCAGGGCCTGCTCAACATCAACGCCCAGCAGGCGGGCGGCCCCGGTGGCGGTAAGATGAGCGGGCAGCAGGGGCACCTGGGGCAGGTAACTGAGCAGTCCCGGCTGGCGGTAGGCCGGCACCACCCGTCGGCCATCCACGCGCACCGAGGCATCGGCCACCCGCTGGGTTCCGAACACGGCTTGGAGCAGGGTGGATTTACCGCAGCCATTGCGACCCAGCAGCCCCACCACCTGCCCCGTTGTTACGCGCAGATACACGTCCGACAGCAGCACGCGCCCGCCCAACGTGAGCTGAATTCCATCGGCCTCCAGCAAGTGGGGCGTTGAATTCCTCTCCATCAGGCCCATAGTTGATTCAGTAGGCCAACGAATGCCCCGAAGCCCACCGTATCGAGAACCAGCACCGGTGCCCACAGCTGCCCGGGCGAGAGGTGGAGGTTCCGAAAAAGCCAGTGCTGCTCCGGCCGCAGGCGCTGTCCCAGATAGGCCACGACCGGAAACGTGGCCAGCTTCATCAGAACAAGCCCCGGACCCAGCCGGGGTGGCCAGGGCGTATTCAGCAGGCCCGCTCCCAGCCAGGTAGCCCCCAGCACCACGGCCGAAAGCAGCGCGGTCTGGGGCAGTAGCAGTCGGTAGAACAGGGCCAGCGCCCGCAGATAGTTGAATAGCGTCATGATAGCAGCCGTGAAATCCGCTGCTCCAACGCGGCCGCAGGCGGATTAGTATGTCGGGGAGGCCGGCCGGTAGAATGGACAGTCCCACTCACGGCCCTACTAACGAAAAAACCCCTCACCACGAAGCGTAGTGAGGGGTTTTGGTGATCCCGCTGGGATTCGAACCCAGGACCCATACATTAAAAGTGTATTGCTCTACCAGCTGAGCTACAGAATCCTTTACTTTGCAACCGGCGTCGATTATTCGCTGATTGTGGCACAAAAGTAGAGGCCCAGACTTAACCGTGCAACTGTTTTGCGTAAAAAAGCCTTCCTTTTTTTCTTATTCCTGATGGTGGTTGCTCAACCTATTCAGGCCCAAAAAGTTAGTTTCGCGCTTCAAAAGGCGGATTCTCTGTTTCAGGCTGGTCAAGTGGCCCAGTCCTACCCCTGGTTCCGGCAGGCCCGGGAGCAGGATGGCATCCAATCGGCGCGGCAGTTGCTGCGCATGGCTTACATTCAGGAAACGCTGGGGCACTATCCGGCGGCACTCTACTACCTGAGCGTGGCCCAGGTCTGGCAGCCCCGGTATGGCACCTGGCGCAAGATGGTTGCCCTGGCTCAGGAGCACCGCCTGATTGGCTATCCTGATACCTGGCGGCAGAGCCTGCTCATTACCCTGCACCGGTACTATTACCGCCTGTTACAGGGTTCGTTGCTGCTGGCCATTGTGGGCGGAGCCGCCCTGCTGGCGCGCCGCCGCACCGCCGACCGGGCCTGGTGGGGCATTTATGCCGCTTACCTGGTCGGAATCGGGCTGTTTCTGAATCTGCTGGCTCCGGTTCGGGTAGGACTGGTAGCCCGCGCCCGCGCCCCCCTCATGGCCGGCCCCAGCGCCGGATCGGCCTGGCTGACCACGGCCGCCGCCGGCGACCGGTTTGAGGTGCGCGGCCACCAGGATATCTGGTACCGCGTGCAGTGGCAGGGCCGCGACGCCTACATCCGCCGCCCCGATCTGCTGGTAGTGGAGTAGCATATCCAGTTGCCAGTGTCCAGTTGCCAGTGTCCAGTTGCCAGTTCGTTCTCAACACTGGCAACTGAACACTGGACACGCTATAGGTTGAAGTCGGGCTCTTCCTTGCGAAAGTGCTTGAGCACGAGTTTGTCGGCCAGGCCGGGTAGTAGCTTGTTGAGCAGTACGGTGAGTTTGCCCTGGCCGGTAAGTACCAGGTCGCGGCGGCGCTGGACCACGGCCGTGAGCAGGTGCTGGGCCACTTCTGCGCTGCTCATCATCTGCTGCTCGTTGCGGGGCGACTCGCCCTGCGGGGAGCCATCGGCGGCCAGGGCCACGTTGCGGATGTTGGAGGCCGTGAAGCCGGGGCAGGCCAGCAGCACGTGTACGCCCTGGGGCAGCAGCTCGGTGCGCAGGGCTTCCAGAAACCCGTGCATGGCAAACTTGGAAGCCGAGTAGCCCGTGCGCCCCGGCAGCCCCCGGTAGCCGGCAATGCTGCTGATGCCCACAATCGAGCCCCTGACGGCCGTGATATGGGGCAGGGCAAACTTGGTGGCGTAAACCGTGCCGAAGAAATTGGTTTGCATCAGCTGGCGAATCACGTCCAGGTCGGCGTCGCGGAACAAGGCGCGCATACTGATGCCGGCGTTGTTGATGAGCACATCGAGGCGGCCGAAAGCGGTTACCGTTTCCTGCACGGCCCGCGCCGAATCCTGCTCCACGCCCACGTCGGCCCGGATGGTGAGGTGAACGATGCCGAGGCGCGTGAGTTCCCGGGCGGTTTCGCGAAGGCGCGCCTCATTGCGGCCCGTGATGGCCACCCGGGCTCCGGCCTGGCCAAAGGCCAGGGCCGTGGCCCGGCCAATGCCGGAGGTACCACCCGTAATGAGCACTACTTTATCTTTCATAATCCGGGGAAAATACGAGAAGGCCGAAGCCCTGCGTGAGGCCCGCAAACCTACGGCAAATTCCCCCGATCTGCCCGCGCGCTGCCCTGCTTGGCCGCCCGTAGCACCCGGCAAAACTATTCCTGTGCCTCGTAAAATCGCCCCCCCGGAAAGCGTATTTTGTCCCGGATTGCGGTTACCTTCGACCTTTGTCTTACGCCCGCTTCTATTCCGATTTATATGAACCAACCTGTACCCCTGCTCCGGGGTGGGAAAACCGGGTTTGCCACGGCCGTTCTGGCCCTGGTACTGCCGTTGTTTCCACTGCTGACGCAAGCCCAGAGCTGCCCGGCCGCTCCCAGTAATTGCACGCCCGGCAACGCGCCCACCGCAAATGTGGCCTACGGCATGGGTATTTTCAACGTGACCCTGGGCAGCCTCAACAATACCACCTCCGGGGCTCAGGAGGGCTACAAGGACTACTCCTGCACGCTGGCGGCGGCTACGCTGGCCGTGGGCACCGATGTACCGATCAGTATCCGGACCAACAACAACGCCGACGAAACCGTGCGGGTATGGGCCGACCTGAACAACGACGGCGTGTTCAACACCACCACCGAGCTGCTGTTCAGCTCCGATGCCAAGCGCCTGCACACCGGCACGGTGCGCCTGCCCGCTACCACCGTACCGGGCGTGCGCCTGCGCCTGCGCGTGGCCGCCGACTACGCCAACGCCCCCGTGCCGGCTCCCTGTTCTACCCCCCAGTATTCCCAGACCGAGGATTACGCCCTGATTGCCACCAGCAGCACCCAGACCCCGGTGGCCGACTTTCAGGCCGCCCCCACTCAAACCTGTTCCGGAGTGGTGCAGTTTACCGACCTGAGCCAGAACGGCCCCACCAGCTGGCTCTGGAACTTTGGCGACGGCACCACCAGCACCCTGCGCAGCCCTTCGCATTCCTACGCCACGGCGGGCACATTCACGGTGATGCTCACGGCTACCAACGCGGTGGGCAGCAGCTCGAAAACCCGCGCCAGCTACATCACCTACGACAACGTGGTGCCCGTGGCGGCTACCTGCACCCCGGCTACGGCGGCCTACTGCTGCGGCTACGGCATCACGCAGTTCACGCTGGGCAACTTCACCCAGGCGTCGGCCAACGGCCAGGTGGGCTACCAGGATTTCACCTGCTCCGGGAAGGCGGAAGTGACGGCTGGCAACCGCTATCCGGTGAGCCTGACTACCGGCCCGAGCAACCCCCAGGATACCCGTATATGGCTGGATGCCAACAACGACGGCATTTTTGGGGCCACCGAACTGCTCTACGAGGCCCTGAATACCACCAGCCCCGCCGGCACGCTCCAGATTCCGGCCACGGCCGTGCTCGATAAGCCGCTGCGCCTGCGGGTGATATCCGATTTCGTGGGTTCGGGCTTTACGGCCTGCGGCGGTATTCAGTACGGACAGGCCGAAGATTACACCCTCACGGTGCGCGTGAATGCGTTTCCGCCCACCCCGGAATTCACTTCCGATTACGTGGCCGGCAGCTGTCAGACCGGCATCCGCTTCACCGACCTGAGCCAGAACGGCCCCACCAGCTGGCGCTGGGATTTTGGCGACGGCACGACCAGTACCCTCCAGAACCCCACCCACACCTACGCCACCACCGGCACCTACACGGTAGCCCTGGCCGCCACCAATGCCTACGGCACGGCAACCAGCACCCGCGCCAACTACGTGGTCGTGACGGTGCCCTGCCTGCAATACTGCGCGGCCTCGGGCCTCAACTCGGCCTTCTGGATTACCAACGTCACCCTTACCACCCCCCAGTCGGCAGCCTTCGTCAACAACTCCGCGGCCGACGCCAACGGCTATGGCAACTACGCGGGCCAGGTGATGACCGTACGCCAGGGCCAGAACTCCACTCTCAGCGTAACGACCAACGCTGCTTTCCAACGCGTGACCAGCGTGTGGGTCGACTGGAACCGGGACGGCTTTTTCGCTACATCGGAACTGGTGTCCAATGCCATCAGCACCAACCCGGCCAGCATTGTGCTCACCGTACCGACCACCCAGGGGCTGGCCGGCATCACCCGCATGCGCATCATGGCCCGCCTCGACAACAACACGGCCGTGGCCTGCACGGGCACTCAGCCCCGCAACAACAGCGAGATTGAGGATTACAGCGTGCTGGTAGTACCCGTTACGGCCACCACGGCGGCCCTTTCGCTGCCCACGCTGGCCGTGTATCCCAACCCTACCCCCGACGGCCGGCTCCGGCTAACGGAAACCAGCGCCCCCGACACCTACACGGTGGAGGTGGAAAATGTGCTCGGAGCCCGCCTCTACCGGGGACAGCTTCGGCTGGGGGCCGGCCTGGAAACCAGCCTCGACCTGAGCCAGCTGCCCCGGGGCCTGTATGTGCTGCGCCTGCGCGGCACCCACGGCCAGAGCGCCGTGCGCCGCCTCGTGCGCGACTAATTTTCGTTGTCTTTGCTTTTTACGCCGGATCGCGCAGCGGTCCGGCCCTCTCTTTTCTTATTCTGATTTATGCACCCTCGTTTACTGCGTATTGGGTTTCTCGTGTTTTGGCTGGCACTGCTGGCCGGGGCGCGGCCAGCGGCGGCCACTCACCTGCTGGGAGGCGAAATGAACTATAAGTACCTCGATGCCAACGGCCCGGCCAGCGCCCCGTTTCGCTACCAGGTAACGGTACTGGTGTATCTGAACAAGGAAGCCGGCTCCGTTGCTCCCGACGGCCGGCCCAGCGTGGACATTTCCTTTTATAATAAGTCGCAGAGCGGGGCGCGCATTATGGTGGTAACGGTGCCGCGCACCAGCTTCGCGGAAGTGACGCCGCCTAGTCCGGTCAGCTGTACGCTGCCCAACAGCCAGCCGCCCCGCGTGACGCTGGCTAAGTACGTGACCATCGTCAATCTGCCGCTCTCGTTTGATGGCTACTACGCCGTGTACACGGACCTGGCGCGCAACGTGGACGTGACCAACCTCCAGAACCCGGGCAATACCAACCTGACCCTGTACACGGACATGGCCCCGCCGCTGTTGCCCAACACCTCCCCCGTTTTCTCCGATACGGCCGTGGCCGTCATCTGCCAGGGCGATACCAGCTTCATCCTCAACAACGCCTACGATGCCGACGGCGACCGGCTGATTTACTCCTTCGGCACGCCCTACCAGGGCCAGGCGCCCTTCGGTAATTTCACCCCGCCCCCGCCCTCGGTGGTGTATGCGTCGGGCTATAGCGCCACCCAGCCCTTCGGGCCGGGCAGCTATGCCGCCCTGAACGCCAGCACCGGCCTGAGCCAGTACGCGGCCCCCATGCAGGGCAAGTACGTGGTGGCCGTTGATGTGAAGGAGTACCGGACCATCAATGGCCGGGAGGTGCTCGTGGGCACTACCCGGCGCGACATTCAGCTGGTGTCGCGCCCCTGCCAGGCCAACCAGCCTCCGGTGTTCACCCCACCCTCAGTAGCGGTGAAAAATTACACCGTGGAAGAAGGCCGGCCCCTGAGCTTCAGCGTAACCGGCACCGACCCCGAAGGCAAGTCGCTGACCATGAAAGTGAGCAGCCCGCTGCTGGATGGCACCGGGCCGTTTGACTTCAGCGTAAACGGCAGCCAGGGTACCGTGCCGGTGAACAACCCGATTGGCAGCGTGAGTGTAACGGCCACGGCAAGCGTAACGGGCCAGTTTCAGTTCAACTCCCACTGCGGCGATGCCCGCGCCACGCCCTACGACGTGGTGGTAACCGTGACGGACAATACCTGCGGCAGCAAGAGCGTATCGGACGTGTTCCGCATTACCGTAACCCGGGCTGCCGGCCCCACCGGCATCGTGGGCGACTCCACGGTATGCGACCGGGGGCAGGTGCGCACTTATACCGCCACCGGCCCCGCCGCCAATACTTACCGCTGGACGGTGCGGGGCGGCACCATTCAGGGGCCGGCTACGGCCGGCAGCATCCAGGTGTTGTGGGGTAACAGCGCACTGGGCACCGTTACTTTACGGGGCGTTTCGGCCGTGGGCTGTCCCAGCGACTCGGTGTCACGCAGCATTACCTTCGACCAGGGTACGCTGAACGTGACCCCCAACGTGAGCATCTGCGCGGGGGCCTCCACCACCCTCACCGCCAGCGGCGGCCAGACCTACACCTGGACCGGCGGCGGCCAGACGTTCACCGGAGCCAGCATCACCGTTTCGCCGACCCAGACCACCACTTACACCGTCACCACCACCGGCACAACCTGCGTGCTGACCCGCCAGGTAACGGTGAGTGTGAATGCCGCGGGCATCGCCAACGCGGGGGCCAACCGCACCGTGTGCGTGGGCGAAACCACGATGCTCGGCGCGGCCGCCCTCACGGGCTACACCTACCAGTGGAGTCCGGCCACCGGCCTGAGCAGCGCCACCGCTGCCCAGCCCGTGTTTACGGCTGCCACCCCCGGCACCTACACGTTCACGCTTGTAGCCACGGCTCCGGGCAATTGCACGGCTACCAACACGGTAACGGTGACGGTGAACCCGGCCGCCGTAGCCAATGCCGGGGCCAATCAGGCCCTGTGCTCGGGCAGCGCCGTGACGCTGGGTTCGGCCGCCCTCACGGGCTACACATATCAGTGGAGCCCTGCTACCGGCTTGAGCAGCGCCACCTCTGCCCAGCCCACGCTCACGCTCGCCAACACCACCAACGCGCCCATCACGGCTACCTACACGCTCACGGCCACCACGGTCCAGGGCTGCGCGGCCACCAGCACCGTAACGGTGACGGTGAACCCGGCCGCCGTAGCCAATGCCGGGGCCAATCAGGCCCTGTGCTCGGGCAGCGCCGTGACGCTGGGTTCGGCCGCCCTCACGGGCTACACCTATCAGTGGAGCCCGGCCACCGGCCTGAGCAGCAGCACTACGGCCCAGCCCACGCTCACGCTCGCCAACACCACCAACGCGCCCATCACGGCTACCTACACGCTCACGGCCACCACGGCCCAGGGCTGCGCGGCCACCAGCACCGTAACGGTGACGGTGAACCCGGCCGCCGTAGCCAACGCCGGGGCCAGCCGGGCCATTTGTTCGGGCGAAACCACGATGCTCGGCGCGGCTGCTCTCGCGGGCTACATCTACCAGTGGAGCCCGGCCACTGGCCTGAGCAGCAGCACTACGGCCCAGCCAACGCTCACGCTTGCCAATACCACCAACGCGCCCATCACGGCTACCTACACGCTCACGGCCACCACGGTCCAGGGCTGCGCGGCCACCAGCACCGTAACGGTGACGGTGAACCCGGCCGCCGTAGCCAACGCTGGGGCCAGCCGGGCCATTTGTTCGGGCGAAACCACGACACTCGGCGCGGCCGCCCTCACGGGCTACACCTATCAGTGGAGCCCGGCTACCGGGCTGAGCAGCCCCACCGCTGCCCAGCCGGTAGTTAACCGGGTGAATTCCGGCCCGACGCCCATCACGTACACCTACACGCTCACGGTCACCACGGCCCAAGGATGCGCGGCCACCAGCACGGTTGCCGTCACCATCAACCCGGCCGCCGTGGCCAACGCCGGGGCCGATGCCGCGCTGTGCGACGGCCAGCAGCGGACCATCGGTTCGGCCGCCCTCACGGGCTACACCTACCAGTGGAGCCCTGCTACCGGCCTGAGCAGCAGCACCGCCGCCCAGCCCGTGTTTACGGGCCGCAATACCACCGCCACGCCCCTCACCCTGACCTACGTGCTCACGGCCACCACGGCCCAGGGCTGCGCGGCCACCAGCACGGTACGCCTGACGGTGAACCCCCGCCCCGCCCCCGACAGCATCCGGGGCTCGGTTTCGGTCTGCCCCACGGTACAGGGCGTGGCCTATAGCATTCTGAACCCCACCAACACCGCCTACCAGTGGCAAGTAACAGGCGGCACCATTGCCAGCGGCCAGGGCACCCCTGCCATTACCGTAAACTGGGGCGCGGCTACCCCCAACGCCTCGGTGCGGGCCTTCCAGTTCAACTCCTTTGGCTGCTCCTCCGATACCATTGCCCTGCCGGTGCGGGTGAATCAGCAGCTGGCCACGGCCCGGCCCACCGGCCCGCTGCGCGTCTGCCTCGCCGACGGCCCTTTCACTTACCAGACGCCCTACACCAACGGCTCGGTTTATGGCTGGCAGATTGTGGGCGGCACCCAGATCAGCTCTACTCAGTCTTCGGTTCAGATTCGCTTTACCCAGCCCGGCATTGCTAAGCTGGTCGTAACCGAATCGAGCAACCCGGCCGGCGGTGTCTGCCGGGGCCAGAGCGATACGCTCTACGTGACGGTGCTGCCTTCACCGGCCACCACGCTGGCCGTAGCCGGCCCCGACCGGGTGTGTGCCAACAGCGGCAACCTCACCTTCACGCTGCCCGGAGCCGCCAATTCGGCCTACCTCTTCACCCTGAACGGGGCAACCGTAACCGGCACCGGCACAACCGTAACGCTGCCCGTGCCGCCCGTGAGCGCCACGCCATACACGCTCACCATCCGCGAAACCAATGCCAGCGGCTGCGCGGGTCCGCTCTACACCAAAACGTTCCTGGTAGTACCGGCCCTGGCCATTGCCGGTCCGGCCAGCTACTGCCCCGAGACCCGCACGGGGCTGCGCTTCACGGTGCCTACCTACACCGGCAGCCAGCTACAGTGGACGGCCCCCGGGGCGACCATTACGGCCGGCCAGGGCACTAACACCGTGACCCTCGATGTACCGGCGGGCACCACTACCGTTACGCTGAGCGTAGCCGACGCCAACCCCGCCGTCCGGAGCTGCGCGGCCACCTTCACCCTCCGGCCCGATAACGCCGCCGTGGCCCTGAGTACCGCTTCGGTAGAAGCGGCCAGCCAGGACCGCAGCATCACGCTGGCCCTGGCCGTGCCCAATAATACTGGCAACGGCAACCGGGTCCAGATTCTGCGGCGCGACGCGGGCAGCACTGCCGCCTACGTGGCCGTGGGCAACGTGGCCAACACGGCTGCCACCTTCACCGATACCGGCGTGGATGCCGATGCCCGCGCCTACCAGTACCGCCTCGACCTGACCAACGCCTGCGGCACCGTGCTCAGCAGCCAGGAGCACACCACCATCCTGACCAAGGCCGCCGCCACCGAAAGCTCCGACACCCGCCTCCCCGGCCAGGTGAAGGTGAGCTGGACGGCTTACCAGGGCTTCGCGGTGAAGGAGTACCGCATCAGCCGGGTGGCCGATAACGGCACGGCCGAATTGGTGGCGACGGTAAGCGGCACCACCCTCAGCCTGGAGCAAACCAGCAGCACGGCCGGTTTCAGCCAGTGCTTCCGGGTGCAGGCAGTGAGTACCGATGCCACCGCCCGCGCGGCTTTCTCGAACGACGCCTGCGTATCGTTCGACAACAAGCTGGGCTTCTACAACATCATCACGCCCAACGGCGACGGCAAGAACGATTTTCTCGTCATCGACAACGTGCAGCTCTACCCCAGCAATACGCTCACCGTGTACAGCCGCTGGGGCAAGCAGCTGTACGAAACCCGCAACTACCGCAACACCTTCGGCGGCGAAGGGTGCAGCCCGGGCATGTACTACTACCTCTTCAAGCTCGATAACGGCACCAGCTACAAGGGTTGGTTCGAGATTACCCGCTAGCGAATACTGACTTACCCTGAAAGGGCCGTTCGGAGCTTCCGAGCGGCTCTTTTGCTTTACCGGCTTCGTACCTTCTGTGGTGCGGCCCCTGGCCGTCCGACCAGGTTCCAGGGCGTGGCACCACCCCTGCTTACCACCGCTCACAAAATCCGCGCAATCCCGAAAATCCGCGGCAATCCGTGATTACCTTTGTGCCCGTGAGGAAATCCGTTAAAAACATCCCCGCGGAGCTGCTCCGCGAAGTCGAAATTACCAACATGGTGGCCGAGGGCAAGTGCCTGGTGCGCCGCGAGAATCTGGTGATATTCGTGACCCAGGTAGCGCCCGGCGACGTGGTGGACCTGCGCGTGACCAAGGCCAAGAAGAACTTTCTGGAGGCCGTGCCCACCAAGTTTCATAAGTATTCCGAGCTGCGCGTAACGCCGTTCTGCGAGCATTTCGGCACCTGCGGGGGCTGCAAGTGGCAGCACTTGGGCTACGAAACCCAACTCAAGTTCAAGCACCAGCAGGTGGCCGACACCTTGCAACGCATCGGCAAAGTGGCCCTACCCGAAATCCTGCCCATCACGCCCTCGCCCGACCAGACCTATTACCGCAACAAGCTGGAATACACCTTCAGCCACAACGGCTGGCTGACCAACGAGCAGATTGCCAGCGGCCACGATTACGAGCGGCGCGTGCTGGGCTTCCACACCCCCGGCCGCTTCGATAAGATTCTGGACGTGAACCACTGCTGGCTCCAACCCGACCCGAGCAACCAGATTCGGCTGGCGGTGCGCGACTATGCCCTGGAGCACGAGCTGCCCTTCAACAACCTCGTGACCCAGGAGGGCTTTTTGCGCAACCTCATCATCCGGACGGCCAACACCGGCGACCTGATGGTGATTTTGCAGTGCTACTACGCCCACGACGCGCTGGTGCCGCTACTGGATTTCCTGGCCGAGCGGTTCCCGCAAATCACCTCCCTCAACTACGTGCTCAACGAAAAGGGCAACGAAACCTTCAACGACCTGGAGGTGGTCTGCTACCGGGGCGAGCCACACATCCACGAGGAAATGGAAGGCCTGCGCTTCCGCGTGGGGCCAAAATCGTTCTACCAAACCAACTCGGAGGGCGCCTACAACCTCTATAAAATCACCCGCGACTTCGCCCAGCTTACCGGCTCGGAACTGGTGTACGACCTCTACACCGGGGCCGGCACCATTGCCAACTTCGTGGCCCGGCAGGCCCGGCACGTGGTGGGCGTCGAGTACGTGGAGTCGGCGGTACAGGACGCCTACCTCAACTCCGAAATCAACGGCACGACCAACACCGAGTTCTACGCCGGCGACATGAAGGACGTGCTCAACGCCGAGTTCATTGCCAAGCACGGCCGCCCCGACGTCGTCATCACCGACCCGCCCCGCGCCGGCATGCACCCCGACGTGGTGGCCCGCCTGCTCGAAATGCGCGCCCCCCGCATCGTCTACGTCAGCTGCAACCCCGCCACCCAGGCCCGGGATTTGGAGCTACTGGATGAAGCGTACAGCGTGGTGAAAGTGCAGCCCGTGGATATGTTCCCGCACACCCACCACATGGAGAACGTGGTGCTGCTGGAGTTGCGGTAACCACCTATCATCCTGAGCGGAGCGAAGGACCTTATCACGCTCAGACATGTCGTTGCTATGTCCTACTATGTGTACATCACTACAAACCCAGCGAGGAAAGTTTTGTACATCGGCATTACCAACGACCTTGCAAATCGAATGGCTCAGCACTATGCTAATCGTGGTTCAGCCCAAACTTTTGCAGGCAAGTACTTCTGTTATAATCTGATCTACTTTGAAGAGCATCAGAATAGCAAAGCTGCTATTGCCCGTGAGAAGGAATTGAAGGGCTGGACGCGAGCAAAGAAAGAAGCATTGATTGCAGTTGACAACTCTAACTGGGTCTTTCTAGAAACGTGAATATTTACCTGTCATCCTGAGCGGAGCGAAGGACCTTATCACGCTTGAACGTATCGTTTACACGTGATAAGGTCCTTCGCTCCGCTCAGGATGACAGATGTACACCATACCACATGGACTACACCAACGACCCCGAACTGAACGGCAAATACCTCGGCACCATCACCAAGGATTTCGCCACCGTGTCCGATACGCTCAGCGAAGCCTCGTCGCAAATCCGCAAGCGCGACATTTCGAAGTACCCCATCTTCGTGTTTGCCCGCCAGGAAGTACCACTGGGCGGCCTGCTGGTAAATGCCGATGAAATGGACCTGGAGTGGCACGTTTTCGCCAGCTACCTGGAGTTGTTTGTGCAGCAGGGCATCATCAGCGAAGAAGGCATCGAAGCCTTCCAAAGCACCTACCGCGACGCCAATGAGTACTGCTGCCTGTTCGTGCTCGACGAGGAGTTTACCAACTTCGTATATATCCCCTACCCGGAAGACTAAATCACAGATGTTGCTGATGTTGCTGATGAAAAAGGATTCGTTCTGACGCTGGATTTGTTCGACAATCAAATTTGCTGACTTCAGAAATCTGTCGTTGAACGAATCTACTAGCAGAACGAATCCATTTTCATCTGCAACATCTGCAACATCTGTGATTAAAAATGGCTAAACCCCTGCGCCTTCAACGGCACAGGCTGGCCGGCTTTGGTGATGAGGTTGGCCCCTTCGCTCTTGTCCACCATGTGGCCGATGATGGTGATGTCGGGGTGGTTTTTGAGCTTGGCGTGGTCGGCGAGCGGGACGGTGAACAGCAGCTCGTAGTCTTCGCCGCCGTTGAGCATGCACATGATGGGGTCGAGGTTGAATTCTTCGGCCACTTCCAGCGTGGGGTTGGCAATGGGCAGGTTCTCGGTGAAGATGCGCGCGCCGGTGCCGCTGGCCTGGCAGAGGTGGAGCACCTCGGAAGCCAGCCCGTCGGATACGTCAATCATGCTGGTGGGCGTCACGCCCAGGTCGCGCAGCTCGTGGATGACGTCCATGCGGGCCTCGGGACGGAGCTGGCGCTGGAGCACGTAGGGATACTTATCCAGTTCAGGCTGGGTTTCGGGGTCGGCCTGCCAGGCCAGTTTTTCGCGCTCCAGCACCTGCAAGCCTAAGTAGGCCCCGCCCAGGTCGCCGGTTACGCAGAGCAAATCGTTGGGGCCAGCCCCGCTGCGGCGCACAGCCTGGCCGGCCTCGGCCTGGCCCAGGGCCGTAATGCTGATGGTGAGGCCGGCGCGGCTGCCGGTAGTGTCGCCGCCCACTAAGTCCACGTTGTAGGCTTCGCAGGCCAGCTTTACGCCTTCGAAGAGCTCTTCCACGGCTTCCACCGTGAAGCGGGCCGGAATGCTGACCGCCACCACAATCTGGGTGGGCAAGGCATTCATAGCGGCAATGTCGGACACGTTCACGGCCACGGCTTTGTAGCCCAGGTGCTTAAGGGGGCAGAACGTAAGGTCGAAATGCACGCCTTCCACCAATAAGTCGGTGCTGATGACGAGCTCCTGCCCGGCGGCCGGAGCCAGAATGGCCGCGTCGTCGCCGATGCCGAGGATGGTACTGGGTTGGGTGAGCTGCACGGTTTCCTGAATCCGACGGATCAGGCCGAACTCACCTACTTGGTCAAGGGGCGTCATAGTAATCACGGAGTATGTTGATTGCTCACTGATTTCGCTGATTCGGACGGCGCGGGTCCGTTGCCAACGAGTAGGCACAAAGGTAAGGTCCCCAAAGACAAGTGCCGCACCAGCTGCTTGCCTGGCCCCTCCCCCCTGCCAACCAGAACAAAAGAGGCCGCCCGTATAGGGCGGCCTCTTTGTTTATCCTAAGCCAATAATCAAGAACATCAGGATCAATCAGCGGGTATCCGTGCGTTACTTCACCAGCAGTTCCTTGTATACTTTCAGCTGGCCATCCTGGGAGATAAACTGCACGAAGTACAGGCCGGGGGAAAGGCGCGAGATGTCGAGCTTCACGGTCTCCTCGTTCAGGCCCCGGGGCTGGGCCATAATGGTTTGGCCCACCGAGTTGAGCACCGTGATAGAGCCCACTTTGGCCCCTTTGATTTCTACAATGGCCTGGCCGCTGGCCGGGTTCGGGTAAATGCCGATGGACGAGTTGAACTTCGCAAGCGTTTTGAGGGGCGCGTAGGCGCCGTACGGGCCGTTGTAGTCGTTGTGCTCGCCCAGGCGGGCGTAGCTCTGGGCCGCCGGATCCTGCACCCCGCCGGGGAAAGCCGTAGAGTACGAATCCCACTCAGTGGAAATGTTGTAGCCGGTACGCGCCTTCGGATCATTACCGCCCTGGGGCTGGGGGTTCACTTTGGTACCCGCCGAAACGGAGGGGCGGCGCATCAGCGACTGGTTAGCCGAGGTAACCAATACCCCGTTCGCATCTTCCGCCGACCACGAGATACCCGGATCCTGGCCGATTACGCCGAAAATGTCCACCAGAATGCCCGTGCCCTGACCGGCCGTAGCACCCGTCCAGCGCACCAGCGCCAGCGCATCGTTGCCGTTGAAATAGGCAATGCCGCTCTTGGTAATCGTGTTGGGGCCAACCGTACCGTAGGGCGAGGCGCCCAGCTGATCCACCACGTTCAGAATGGCGGGCAGGGTCGATTCGCCGTTGGCGTACACGAACACGTCGGCCGAGTTGAGCACGTTGGAGCCCGTGGTGCGCTTTAGTTTTTCTTCCTCCGAAGGCGTGCTGGAGCCGTTGGAATAGCGACGAACCGAATACTTGTCGAGGCTGACGCCGGCTACGGTCGGGTTGAACACCTCAATAGCCCGCTCGTTACCGGTTGAAGGAGTTGTACCGCCGTAAGTAGTGCCCGACTGGTGAGCGCCCTCGATATATTCTGAGAAGAACAGCTCAGTTCCTTGTCCAAACGAAGTAGTGGCCGTCGCCAGCAGCAAGGCCGAAGCCAGAATGTAGTTCTTTTTCATGCGTACAAATGGTAAAGGTGTGATTTAACCGACCGCTAAGATAAGGCTTTTGGGCCGGTCGTGGGCAATACGTGCATCAGAAAATGGATAACGCCTCCTCGCATCACCCTTGGCAGAGCCGCTGACTGTCTGGGCACTAGCCAGTGAAAAGCTTTAAACTTTTTCTTGCTAACGAACGTTAGCAATGGTATATTTGGCTTTCCTTTCCCACCCGCCCTCTTCCCATGGAAACCGCCCTGCTTTCCCGCAAAGACCAGATTGACCACACGGCCACGGTACTGTTCCGGGCTCGGGGTTTTGCGGCTACCAGCATGCGTGAACTGGCCACGGCCCTGGGCATTGAGGCCGGTAGCATTTACTCGCACATCCGGAGCAAGGAGGAAATCCTGCACCGCATCTGCTTCCGCCTGGCCGACCAGTTTTTTGCCGGTTTCGAGGACGCCACCCAGAACAACACGCTGCCGATAGCCGATAGCCTGCGCCGGGCAATAGAGAGCCACGTACAGGTTCTCACGGCAGACGTTGCCGCTTCGGCCGTGTTCCTGCACGAGTGGCGGCATTTGTCGGAGCCAGCCCGGACGGAGTTCCTGGCCCTGCGGGAGCAATACGAAGCGGGGTTCCGCCAGCTACTGATCAACGGGGCGGAAACCGGCACCCTGTACGCCCCCGACCCGGCCTTTGCCTCCCTCACCCTACTGGCTTCGCTCAACTGGCTGCCTACCTGGTACGCGCCCGGGGGCAAACTAGCCCCCGCCGATATTGCCCACCGTCTCGCCAATCAGCTCCTGTTTGGGCTGGAAGTGCGGGAAAATTAGAAGTGAAAGATTATAGAGGGGCGCAGGTGAGAGTAGCGTGCTACCATGCACCCTGCTTTCCCCCTTCAGCTACCTCTTCCGTCTGACCACTTCATCATCTCAGTTCTCACATCCCACCTCTAACTTCTCCAGCTATGTACGGTTCCGCTTCCACCCACGATATTCCCGCCAAGGCTACCACCGGCCTCGAAAATGAAGACCCGATTCTGCTGGCCGAGTTTGAGGCCCGCATTGCCCGGGGCGAGAAAATCGAGCCCACCGACTGGATGCCTCAGCTCTACCGCAAGCAGCTCACGCGCATGATCGAGCAGCACGCGCACTCCGAAATCATTGGCTCGCTGCCCGAGGGCACCTGGATTACCCGCGCCCCCGGCTTCCGCCGCAAAATGGCCCAGATGGCCAAGGTGCAGGACGAAGTAGGTCACGCCCAGCTGCTGTATTCGGCCGCCGAAACCTTGGGCAAAACCCGCGAGCAGATGCTCTCGGACCTGGTGAACGGCAAGAGCAAGTACAGCAACGTTTTCAACTACCCCACGCCCACCTGGGCCGACTCGAACGTAATTTCCTGGCTCATTGATGCCGGCGCCATCGTGAATCAGCTGGCCAACGCCAAGGGCAGCTACGGCCCCTACTGCCGCGCCCTCGACCGGATCTGTGCCGAGGAAGCTTTTCACCTCAAGTACGGCCACGACGCCGTGGTGCACATGGCCACCGGCACACCCATTCAGCGGAAGATGATGCAGGAGGCCCTCAACCGCTGGTGGCCCGCCATTATGACCTTCTTCGGCCCCTCGGACAAAATGAGCACGCACACCGAAATCCTGATGCGCTGGAAGGTGAAGATGGCCACCAACGACGCCTGCCGCCAGCAGTTTCTGGATATGTACGTGCCCAAAATCTGGGAAATCGGCCTGACGCTGCCCGACGCCAACCTGCGCAAGAATGAGGACGGCGTGTGGGAATTCTCGGAGCCCGATTGGGAAGACTTCAAACGCGTCATCAACGGCGACGGCCCTTGCAACGCCGAGCGCATTGCCGTGCGCCGCGCCGCCGAGGAAAACGGTGCCTGGGTGCGCCGCGCCATGCAGCAGCCCCAGGCCCGGTACGTCCGCCCGCTGGCTTAATGGGTAGTGAGTATTCGTCACGCTGAGTGCAGCAATGCAGAGTCGAAGCATCTCTACCACCATGGTACTTCTGACTACCGCACCGAAGCGGTAGAGATGCTTCGACTCCGCTCCGCATGACACTCCCAGACACGTTTAATTTTTAATTCCTTCCCTTTGCTTTCTTCCTTCGACCCGCGCATCAACCGGCTGGAACTGCCAGACGCCCCCTCGATTCCTACGGATAAGGTGGCCCTGGACCAGTTTCCGACTTACGAGGTATTCCATCAGCGCAAGGAAAACGCGGCCTACGCCTACGTGGGTCCGGTGCACGCGCCCGAAGCCGACGTGGCCTTCTTGTTTGCCAAGGAGCAGTTCAGCCGGCGCTTCCCGTGCACGGGTATGTGGGTGGCTCCTACCAGCGCCATTCAGGTAACGCCCTACGGCAACGACCAGGAATCGGTGTACAACTTGCTGCCACTGCTACCTGTGGAGTCTGCGACGGCCGACGCAACCGGCCAGCAGGCGTACGACATCTTCCACCTCAAAAAACGCGGCAAGGCCCACGCCCACGTGGGCCAGGTGTCGGCTTCTTCGCCCGAAGCGGCCCTGCAAGCTGCTAAAGCTGCTTTCGGCGACCAGCGCCCGGTAGTCAACGTGTGGGTCATTCGCAGCGCCGACCTGCTACGCTCCGACGACGAGGACCGCGACATGTGGACGACTACGCCCGACAAGAAGTACCGCGAAGCCATTTCCTACAAAGTCCAGGACCGCATCGACCGGTTCAAGCAGGAAGGCTAGATTCTGGCTGACACGAAATTACTTGTCATCCTGAGCGGAGCGAAGGATCTTGTCATGCGAAGACGAATTGCCCTTATCCGATGAGGTCCTTCGCTCCGCTCAGGATGACAACTAGCTGCACATTTCCCCCATTCCCAAGAATGAACCCCACCCTCGACCTCCTTTACCGCCTCGCCGACGACCAGTTGATTCTGGGCCACCGCAACTCCGAATGGAACGGGCTGGGTCCGATTCTGGAAGAAGACATTGCGTTTTCGAGCATGGCCCAGGACAAGCTCGGCCACTCGTTGCAGCTCTACACGCTGCTCCACGAGTTGGGCGAAGCCGAGCCCGACACGGTGGCCTTCACCCGCAACGCCCCCCAGTTTCATTGCTGCCAGCTCACGGAGTTGCCCATCGGCGAGTACGATTTCAGCCTGATCCGGCACTTCCTGTTTGATCATGCCGAGCTGCTCCGCTTCGAGGCCCTGGCCGACAGCTCTTACGAGCCGCTGGCCCTGGTTGCCCGCAAGATCAAGGGCGAGCTGAAGTACCACGTACTGCACGCTAACACCTGGGTGAAACGCCTGGGCACGGCCACTGAAGAGGCCATTGAGCGCATGCAGGCGGCCCTGGAATTCACGCTGCCCTACGCCCTGGGCATTTTCGAAACTACCGACGCCGAGCCCGAAATCATCAGCAGCGGCCTGTTTATCGGCGAGAAAGAACTGCAAACCCGCTGGGAAGCCAGCGTCAGCAAAGTGCTGGCCCAAACCGCCCTTACGTTACCCGACTTGCGCACCCTCACGCCCGTAGCCGGCGGCCGCCACGGCCAGCACACCGAGCACCTGCAACCGCTCCTCGACGAAATGGCCGAGGTATTCCGCCTTGACCCTACGGCCGATTGGTAGGCTGGCGCGATGCGAAGAAACGTCATGCAGAGCGAGCCGAAGCATCTCGCGTGTTAACGTTGCAAGAGTAACTAAATGTCAGCACGCGAGATGCTTCGGCTCGCTCTGCATGACGTTTTTCAAGCAAATTCTCCTGAAGCTGTTTAGAAAGTCAAAAAGTCTGTCATCCTGAGCTTGCGAAGCACCTCATCGCGTCCGCACAACTCGGAAAGAAGGTGAAATACGCCCACGTAATAAGGCCCTTCGCAAGCTCAGGGTGACAGCTAACCAACAAAGCAGACATTCTAAATAGCTTCCCTAACTAAGCACCCACCCGCCATGCCCACTGAAACCCAGATTCTCGACTGGCTTCAAGCCGTGACTGACCCCGAGATTCCGACGATTTCGCTCGTGGACCTCGGCGTGATTCGGGAGGTGCGGGTGGAGGATGACGGCGGCGTGTACGTGCGCCTCACGCCCACCTTCGCCGGTTGCCCGGCCATGGACTACATGCGCCGCGATGTGGAAACGACGCTCAAAGCCCACGGCATCCCGCGCGTAACCACCGAAATCAGCCTGCGCGACCCCTGGACCTCGGATATGGTGACCGACCGGGGCCGGGAGGGCCTGCGCCGCCACGGGCTGGCCACGCCGCCCAAGCTCAACGGCGGCCTCCTCGACCTCGATATTCTGGAGTACGCCGAGTGCCCGCGCTGCCACACCACCAATACGGAGCTGCGCACGCCCTTCGGGGCCACCCTCTGCCGGGCCGTGCACTACTGCCACGACTGCCGCCAGCTCTTCGAGCAGTTCAAACCCATCTAACAACATGCTCCCGGGTGCCTTCCGGGAGCGGGCTGGTGGGCGTTTTTTTTGGAGTTAGACTGATTGATTTTCGGGTTGTTTTCGTTGGGCTGCTACACGCTCTTTTCTTGTCTGCCTTTTTATGAAGCGCTTTACCTCGCTGCTGCTGCTGGTGGCGGCCCTCGTTTTTGCCAGCTGTAACCGTACGCCCAAACCCCTCGATCCGGCTTCGGCGGAAGCAGTAAAGGTGCAACTCAACATTCTGCGCGACACCGTGGCGGCCAACTGGAGCGAAATGCTGGAATCCGACGATGCCAAGCTGCGCGATACCCGCCGGTTGCTGCGCGAACTAACCACCCAACCCGGTACCGACCGCGCCCGGGTAGCCCAACTGCAATACGCCAACGACAAATTACCCAAGCGCCGCTACACCCAGCAGACGATGGCCGAATCGGCCCGCATTGATGCCTACGATGCTGCCCAGGACTCTTTATTGCGCGTTGTTTACGCCCTGGCACTACCCGAAAACCGGGAGCCGGCCCCCATCATCCGGGAACTGACCGAGCGTATCCAGACCGCTGATGTGGACCTGATTGCCTACCGCGTGCACTACGATCAGTCGGTGACCCGCTTCAACAATTACCTGGTGGTACACGCTCAGGAGTTGCAGCAGCTCGGCGGTACGTACGCCAAGCTCCAGCCCCTGCCCCTGTTTACCATTGTGGAGTAGTAGCCGGAGTGGTTAGTTACTGTCTTCCGGTGATAAGTGGAGTGCATTACGGGTATGGGAGCGGTGTTTTCTACCTGGAGGGAACAACTCCCCCAGGCGTTTTGTACTTATGAATAAATGATCATAGATTTACAACACGTTATGACAACTCCCATCTCCTCCGCTGAGTTAAACATGTCCATTGAGAAGATGGAAAAGGTGGCGTTTATTCTCAAAACCACCGCCCACCCTACCCGCATTGCCATTGTGCAGCTCCTCGCCCAGCACGAGAGCTTATCGGTGAACGATATCTGCGAACGGCTGACCATTGAGCAAAGCCTGGCTTCCCATCATTTGTCGGGCATGAAGCTCAAGGGTATCCTGAGCAGCACCCGCGAGGGCAAGCACGTGTTCTACTCGCTCAAAATGCGCGAAGTGGTGGACGTGATTCAGTGCCTGGCCGCGTGCACGTTCCTGTAGGGCGGTGCGGCTTTTTTTACCTCAACACATGAATGCCCCTTCATTATTTCATGCGTTTTTTTCTCGCCCATAGTTTGCTCCTACGGCTATGGTGCGGCCTTCTGCGCTGGTCTTTCCTCTGGACACCACGGGCGGCGGCCAGTACGGCTCAATACCGTCCTGTAGCACCCGCCTGCCACCTCCTGATTGCATGCTCAACTTTCTGAAACCTTCCACTTGGGCTCACCAGAGCCGCAAATCCGCCAGGTTCTCCGTACACCTGTGCTAACCCGGCGTGTTGCTGCCCAATGTGCGCCGGCCCGATGCGTGTGCCAGCGGCTACCTGCGCGGCAGCGTGTTCAACTGGTCCCAAACCCTAATCCACTAACTATGGCCACCCCCAATTCCAAGCAGCACTGGGAAACCGTATATGGCACCCGTCAGCCCCACCAGGTCAGCTGGACCGAGACGGTACCCGCCACCTCGCTCGAATTCATTCACGATTTCCGGTTACCCCGCCAGGCGCCCATCATTGATGTGGGCGGGGGCGACAGTCGGCTGGTAGACCATCTGCTGGCCGAGGGCTACGAGAACCTAACGGTACTCGATATTTCGGGGGCGGCGCTGGCGCGGGCCCGCCAGCGGCTGGGGCCGCTGGCCGCGCGGGTGCACTGGGTGGAAGCCGATGTGCGCGACTTCGAGCCCGCCCAGCCTTATGCGCTCTGGCACGACCGGGCCGCGTTTCACTTCCTGACCACCGCCCCCGACGTGGCCCGTTACCTCACGCTGGCCCGGGCGGCAGTGGCCCCCGGCGGCTACCTCACCATGGGCACGTTTTCGCCCACCGGCCCTACTTCGTGCAGCGGTTTGCCCATCCGCCAGTACAGCGAGCAGGAGTTGAGCACGCAGCTGCAAACCGGCTTCACGAAGCTGCGCTGCCGCACCGAGGACCACTGCACGCCCTTCCAAACCACCCAGAATTTCCTGTTTTGCTCCTTCCGTCGCCAGCTGCGCGACGTGGCTTAAGGACTTACTATTTCCCTGATTTTTTCCTTGACCGACAAGCAAGGGCCAGTTGAAAACAGCCTGCCGGCCCGGCCTATTTCCAGTCGGGCAACGTGGCGTTCTGGAACAGCCGTACCCGGTTGCGGCCATCCAGGTCCATCACCCAGGTATCCGGCACCGACTGCGCGACGTTGTTCACCTGCACGAAAATAATGCGCGCCCCGTCCGGGGCGTACCGGGGCAGCACATCATTAAACCCCAGTGGCTTGCCCGACGTGGTGGTGCCACTCACTCCGGCCGATACATCGACTAGGCCGGTGCCGTCCAGGTTTTGGGTGAACACGTGGGCATTGAGCTGGCGGCCGGTGCCGTCCTCGTACCCGTCCACGTCGCGGGTGTAGAGCAGGCGGCGGCCATCCACGCTGAAGGAAGGCGAATCGAGCCGGCCGGGCTGGTTGCTGACGGCCAGCGTAGGGTTGGTGCCATCGGCGTTGAGCAGGTAGATTTCCGCATCGTAGACGCTCACGCCCACCGTTTGCACGGCAATGCGGTTGCCCAGCGCCGTCCAGTCGCACTCCCGGAAGTGGCGGTTGGCGGGGGCCGTGGCCAGCAGCGTCAGGCCGGTTCCGTCGCGGTTGATGCGGTAGAGCTTGTTGTAGCTGCTGTAAATAAGCTGCGCCCCGTCGGGCGACCACCGGTAGCCGATGCCCTGGTTGAAATAGCCATCCACGGGCAGTAGCGTTACCTGGCGGCTATCCGAGCCGTCGCGGTTCATGGTGTAGAGCTGAAACTGGCCGGTAGCATTGGACGTGTACGCCACCCGGTCGCGGTTGGGGCTGAGCTGGGGGGCCGTTTCCACGAACGGCGAGGACGTGAGTCGGAGCAGGCTGGCCCCGGTTTCGTCGGACGAGTAGATGTCGGTGTTGCCGTTTTGGGTGCGCGCAAACAGGTAGCGGTTGTCGGGCTGGCTCTTGGTCTGGAAGCTCCAGACGTCGCCCCGCACGGTTTCGCCGGCCTTGTCGCGTACGGTCACCTGCCAGAAATAGGTAGTGTTATACTTCAGATTTGTCGCACTCACCGTCGTGTCGCGGGAGTTGGTGAGCAGCTGGCGGCGGTCGGTGGAGTTACTTTCGTAGAGCAGCACGTCGTTGCGGAGCGTGTCGCTCTTACCATCGGGGTCACTCACCCGCCACTTCAGCGTGAGGGTAGTGTTCTGGTCGGTGGCCTTGTCGGCGGGGCTGGGGCTGGCGGGCACGTTCGGTCGGCGGTTGGTGCCCGCCGATTTCTCCAGGATAACCCTTACCTCCGTGGTAGCGCCCAGGTTGACCTGCACGTTCACGGTCTCCTGCTTGTAATCGGTCTTCTTAATGCTCAGCGCGTATTTGCCCACCAGCAGGCTGGGAATGTCAAACCGCCCCTGCGCATCGGTCGTGTAAGATGAGGTAGCCGGATTAGTGGTAATGGCCACGTTGGCCAAGGGCTGATTGTCTTTACTATCGAGCACCACGCCCGTGAGGCCGCCGTTCCGGGCCGGTTCAATCGTCGTATCCTCACATCCCAACAGGGCTTGCACGCATAGTACAACCATCAGCAGCCGGGCTGCCAGGCGCAGATAAGAAAACATCAGCAGGGGAAAACGGGTGGGAAACAAGCGAAAAAAATCGGGGAGCAGGAGCGGAAATCGGGCCAATCAGGGCCGGATGAGGGAATCCTGGGCGAGCAGGCGGTTATCGGCCCCAAACAGGCGCAAGTGCACCGCGTAGTGGTCGGCCTCGCCCACATTCATGGTACTCTGCGAAAGCACGCCGCTTTCCCGGGCCGCAACGGTCACGTACCCCGACTGGGCGTTGTGGCTGGTGCCCGCCGCGCCGCGCTTGTCGGTCACCATTTCGTAGCGCACCTCCATGGGCTGGTCAGAAGTATTCTGACAATGGCCGACCAGCGTCAGCAGTTCGCCCGTACGCTGGGCGTCAAGGCGCGCCTGACAGGGGCCGGTGGGCTGCGGCCACATACCGGCCAGGGGCGTCAGTAATACGAATAGCAGAGGGTACATACAAAAGGAGTTTAGCCAGGTGAGGTGAACCGCAGGAGGCACCCGAGAACGGTATCCCGGTACCGTCATCTGCCGAGAGCGCAGCAAGAGGTGAACCGCAGGAGGCACCCGAGAACCCCCCGAATGCCTCCGAAACGGGGTTTCAGGGTTGCGCCGAGACTCGGCCCTGCTCAATCATTACCTTGATGCCGTTGCCGTGCATCGTCACGTTGTAGCCCGGGGCATTGCCCCCGGTTTCGCGTTGCAACAGGTTGTTGCCGTTGCCCTGCTGCTCCACCGAATAGCGCTGATTATCCCGTACCAGTTGCTGATTCACCTGATTAAGGTTACCGGTCTGCGAAATGGTCGATTCCGTGTTGTAGCCCGTCACGTCGCTGACGACCACATTGCCCGCTCCTACCTGCGTGATGGTAGTGCGGTTGGCCAATCCGGTTTGCAGGGCAGCAGCGGCGTTGCCGTTACCGGTTTGCAGAATGGTTGCCACGTTGCCCCGACCGGCACTCAGCAGTTGCTGCTCGATGGTGGCCTGGTTGCCGTTGCCCTGCTGATTCAGAATGGCCTGGTTCTCGGTGGCACTAGCCGCTGCCCCCCCCTGCATGGTGCCGCCCTGCTGAATCAGTTGCTGGCCCGTGCTGATATCGGCCGGGTCCTGACGACTCTGGGCCTGGGCCTGCGTGGCGACCAGCAGCGCCAGGCCCCAGAACAAATACTTGGATGATGGTATCATAGCTCACAAGATTGAATGCGTGGAAGAAGAGGTTGACTACCCGATAATGGCCGGTAAGTACGTGGATAACGGATGGCACGTATAAAAATAAGGTTATTTATTAACAATAAAATTATAATGCAAATTATATTCATAAACCACAAAAGCACCAGCCGGCTACGTGCAGCGGCATGGTGCTTTTATAGGAGAGAACGTACGCGCAGACAACTGCAATCAGTGCGCTATCGGTTGGCAGGCACACGAACCGGGGCGGTTGGTGGAGGCCCGGACTGAGCCGACGGAACCCCGCCGGGCCACTCTGCACCTCCCCGGCGCACCAGCCGGCTGATTAGCAGACCCCGATTACGGATGGTTCTGCTTCACCAGGCTATTGTTGTTGTTACCCAGTTGCAGCACGTCGCTGGAGTTGCCGCTCATGCCTTGGTAGGTTGAGGCCGCGTTGCCGGAGCCCAGCTGGCGCTGACGGGCATAATTCGAGCTGCCATCCTGATCGATGTAGGCGCTGTTACCGGGCCGGAAGTCGGCGGCGGCACTTTGTTCCTGCACGGCCGTATTGCTGAAGCCATCCTGCTCAATGCGGGCGTTCTGCTCGTCCAGCAGCTGGGTCTGGGAGGCGCGGTTGTTGCCCCCGATCTGCTCCACGTAGGCCCGGCTGTTGAAGCTGTGAATCAGCCCGCCCTGGGTTTGGGTGGAGGTGTTCTCGTAGCCGCTTTGAGTGGCCGTAGCCTGGTTGAGCAGCCCGCGCTGATCCTGATCCGCGTTATTGGCGCGGCCAATCTGCGAGATGCTGGCCTTGTTGTCGAAGGCCCCGTAGTCCAGCGAAGCCCGCTGGCGCTGGCGCGCCACGTTGCTCTCGCTGCCACTCTGGAAGATGGTGGCCTCATTGTTGGCCCCGGTCTGCTCCTGGGTGGAGCGGTTGAGGCCGCTGAGCTGGGTGGCCGTGGCTTTATTGCCGTTGCCGTTCTGGGTCTGGGTAGCCACGTTACCGTTGTCGAGCGGAATGAAGTCCCCCTGCGTTACCCGAGCCTGGTTGTTGCTACCCGTCTGGGTCTGGGTTGAGGTCTGAAAACTGTTCTTCTGATCCGAAGAAGCTAAGTTGGATGAGCCGGCATTCTGCGTTTGGGTAATTTTATTGCTGTTGCCCGTCTGGGTACCCAGAGCCGTACTGGAGCTGCCGGATTGGGTAACGGTTACATTGTTACTGCTACCCGTAGAAGTGGAAGACTGCGTATTGCCCTGGGCAAAAGCGCCTCCGGCAATGAACAACGATGCGGCGAAGAAAGAGAGCTTTTTCATGATGGGAGTGGGGTTTGACGTTAACTTTTCTTGCATTAAAATTCTATTTTCTTATTACCTCCGGAGTAATAATACAAATCTATATAGTTAAAATTAAAAGTCAAGTGTTATCTAATAAAAAAAGTTAAAATATTATTTGAAATAATCATAAAACAGACCAACAGTTACCCAACCCAACTTAACTTTCTGATAACCAGTTGAAAAACCCGTATTTTAGCACTTAACGAATAGGCTCACTCCGGCCGGCCGGGTTGCGGCCCAGGTAAAATGTAAGCCCGGCGCGTAATGTGCCATAGGAATCGTTATACTTCCCCAGCGTAATTCTATCCAACTTATCCGTGAGGAAGTAGCGGCCCTCCACGCCCAGGCTCAGTCCCAACCGGTCGGTGGCCAGATACTCCATCCCTGCTCCGGCCGTCAGGTGGGTCAGGGCAGTGCGCGTACTGTTGCCCTGGGCGCGGGCCGTAACGCCTCCCCCCGCCAGCAGGAACGGCGTGAACCGGTCCTGGGGAAACAGCCGATACTGCCCGCAAACTTCCAGGTAGTTGAACGTTTCCCGGTAGAAGTCGCCGGCCCCCAGCTCGAAGCGGCCCACGCTCACGGTCGCCGCCAGTTTAGGGTTGGCGGCCTGGTAATGCAGGCTGAGCTGCCCCCCGGCCCGTAGCTGCGGGCTTTTGAAGTCGCCGTTGTAGCGCGTGACGGCCCCGCTCAGGCCAATACCCAAACGGCCGCGCCGTTCCCGCTGGGTCCGGCCCAGCACGTCGGTTTGCTGGTTTTCTTCTTTTTCGCGCAAGTAAGCGGCCACGGCGGGGCCTTGTCCATCGGCTTCCTTGAGCGGGAACCACAGATTGTCGCGGATTCCCTCGTACACCATGGCTTCCACCGATTTCTCAATGGCTTCCTTCACAGCCATTTCAGTAGGCTCATTGTAGGTGAAACCGGTTTCGGTTTCCAGCAGACGCTTGAAGTTCACGAACCGGAACAGGCTGGCATCCACCTGCTGGGAGAGGATGGTTTTGGAGGTGTACACGGTTTTGAGGATTTCGCCCGTGCTGGTGCTGATGGCCCGCAGGTACACCGTCACGCGGTCCTGGCGGTACTGGCCCGAGGCCCCGGCCCCGAAGTAGCGCAGGCCCGCCCCGCCGGTAATCACGTTGGCATCGTAGGAGACCACCCCGCCTTCGAGCAGAATGCCGGCGAACAGCAGCGAAGGCAGCGCCGGCTGCCGCTGACCGGTCAGGTCCTGGTACTCGGCCCGACTGGAACGGATGATTTTGCGCTCATTCAGCAGGTTGCCCAGGTTTTCGCGCTCAATGGGGTTGAACCAGCGCGACTCTTCCAAAGCCCGCAGCAGAATGCTGGTACTGCCCTGGGTAATGGCCGTCGAGAAGCTCGACCCGTTCTGGCTGGGCTTGTACTGGCCGGTCTGGTCCCGGAACTTGTACACGGCGGCCACAATCCGTTCCCGCGGCGGGGGCAGCTGGTAGAGGGAGCGGTTGGCATCCGCGTCGGCCCCCAACCGGGCTTTCTCCTGGCTAAACGGCTGATGAAAAAACGGGGCGCAGGCCGTAGCGCACCCCCAAACCCCCACTCCCAACAACACCCGACGACATGCGGAACGTACCATAGGTAAGAGTTGGCAGAATTAGAAATAAGGCACCGTAACCGTGGTCTGGTTACCGGTGTTGGTGTCCGTTATCTGAATAGAAAAGCCCCCGCTGGAGGGCACCACGTTGATCTGGTAGGAGCCCACGTTGTAGTTGCCCGCCTGCAAGCCCTGCCCGGCACTGCCGAACTGGTTGCCCACCAGCTTTTGGGCCAGCTGCCCCAGAATCTGCTGGTTCAGGTTCTGCTCGAACTGCTTGATCGGGTCCTGCTGAAAGGGGTTGGAGGTGGCGGCGGCCGGGTCGGCAATGGCGTTCTGGGACTGGGCCGAGCTCAGGAGCCAGGAATAGTTGAACGTGTTGCCGCCCCCAAAAGCGGGGTTTTTGGGCTCATACACGAAATCCTGGGCCAGCGCGCAGTGAGAAACCAGGGCCAGCAGCGCCACCAGCGCAGCGCGGAGTACGGGAGAGTTCATAACGATGGGAATAGTGGGAAGAACAGAGCAGAATCGGCATTTCAGAAAACTTCGGGCGGCACCCGGCCCCCATGCTCCAGCTGGCGACTTTCCTCGCGGGCCTGGATCAGGAAGCTCTGCGCCACCGACAGGGCATAGGCGGCCAGCTCTTCCACTACTTCCGCCTTGGGCTGGAGCGGCAGTTCGAGTAGCTCGTTGTCGTTGACTTCCAGCGAAATCAGGGTGCTGGTGCCCCGGGCGGGCTTTTCGCGCACTACAATGGTGAAATCGGTCACGCCCGGCGGCACTTCCCAATGGGTGTAAAACTGGTCGTAGAAGTCGTGGCCGAATTTGGAAATCGTCTGGTCCATCACCAGCCCATCGATTTCGGTGGCCTTGAACTGCCGCCGCGCCTGCCCCGCCGACGAATCGGAAACCACCTGCAAAAGCAGGCGCAGGGCTTCTTCCAGCTTCTTGGGTGGCAGCGCGGCCGCCTCCGATTCCTTGACTACGGCCTCTTTGGGCGGCGACGGCGGCGGCGGGAGTTCGGGGGACGCTATCTGCGCCTCTGCCGTTGCACTCAGCAAACAGAGCAGCAAGCAGCACACACCCCACACCCACGGCCGCCACCACAGGGAGCAAACGATGGGGTGAGCAGTAGCAGGCGGCGGCGGGGTTGCGGGCATAACGAGCGGGGACCAAGCAGGTACATAGCGGGCCAACACAGCCAGATTCGTTAGTTGAATCTTATCAAGTAGCAACCGCCATTAAATCGACATAAATGTAATTATATAATAAAATAATACAAATCAATATTCTTCCCGTTATGGTCCCTTCTTCTTGGTTGGAACCGAAAAGCGGCTGTACGGTGCTGTCAGCCAACTAATGGCGCACATAAAAAGTAATACCCGGTTGACCGCCGGAGCGCCAACCGGGTACTACACCCGTTCGGAAATTGTGTGTCGCAACGGCTACTCCCAGAGCGGGTAATGCTCCAGTTGTACCTCCTGCCCGAAGAAAATGCGGGTGCTCTCCTCGAAGGAGCGCGTGAAATCCGATACGTAGAAGTGGTGGCGCGGGGGTGTGGGGCTGGTTTCGGCCAGCAACTGCCGGCCTTCGAGGTAACTACGCACGTGCCGGGCCACTACGTCGGAGGCGTCAAGCACCTCGGTGCCGCCCTGGTAAAAGGCAGTAATCTGCTGCTTGATGAGCGGGTAATGGGTGCAGGCCAGCACCAGCGCCTCAATGCCGTCGAGGGCCGGGTTGGAGAGGTAGGTTTCGATGACGTTGCTGGCAATGGAGCCGTTGAAAAAGCCTTCCTCAATCATGGGGGCCAGCAGCGGGGTAGCCAGGCTGCGCAAATCAACGCCCGCATCCAAGTCGTCGATTTTCTTCTTATACACGTTGCTGTTCACCGTTTGCTTGGTCCCAATCAGGCCCACCGTGCGGCCGGCGTACTGCTGCCCTACGTGCTCTACGATGGGGTCGATGACGTTGAGCACCCGCGCCTTGGAACCCACGTACTCGCGCACCAGCTCGTAGGCAGCCGCCGAAGCCGAGTTGCAGGCAATGAGAATGACTTTGCACTGCTGGCGCAGCAGCAGGTCGCAGATTTTAACCGCGTACGCCTGAATGGCGGCCGTGCTTTTGTCGCCGTAGGGCAGGTGGGCCGTGTCGCCGAAGTACACCAGTCGCTCGTGGGGTAGCGCCTGGGCCACCGCCCGGGCCACGGTGAGGCCGCCAATGCCGCTATCGAAGATACCGATGGGGCGGGTAGTCAGGTCGGAAGGGGAGGAAATTGCTGCCATTGGGTAGCGAAGATACAAGATGCGGACAGGGTTCTGCGGCAATGTGATCATGCGCTTTTGGTAGGTTATTTTCCTGCACCAGCAAAATAACCTACCAAAAGCAGTGAGTTCCTATCCACTCAGCCGGCCGTCGGCGGTGTAGCGCAGTTCGCCCAGCTCCACCAAATCGCGCAGCAGGGCCGTAATGGCCGAAGCCTGACCGGGGGCATAGTGCGCGAGCACCTCGCGGGGCGTCTGGGGCGTGACCCTCACCAACTCCAGCAGCTGGGTCCGCAACTCGGGCAGCGGGGTGGCATCCTGGCGGGCCTTTTTGCGGGCCAGGCAGAAATCGCACACCCCGCAGGCCGGCGCGTCGAGCTCCCCGAAATACTCCAGTAGCAGCTGCTGGCGGCAGCGGCTGCCGGCAGCGTACCGAATCACGGAATCGGTTTTGTGAATGGCCAGGTCGCGCTGCTGGTGCAGGCGCTTCTGCTCCAGCGGCAGCTTGTCGGCGTCGTGGCGCGGGGTGGTGAACAGGGCCTGGGGCGACTCGTGGCGGGGCTGGAACTGGATGATGCCCGAACGGTGCAGGAACACCAGCATCTTGCGCAAATCCACCACGCTCAGGCGCAGGTGCTGGGCGATGCTGTTTTCGGAAATCCGCTGGAAACCGGCGAACATCTCACCCCCGTGAAAGCGCAGCAGGCTCTTGATGAGCTGATCGTGCTGGGCATTGGCTACCTGGAAGCGGTAGAGGTCGGTATGGTCGATGGGGATGTGGACCCGGGCGGGGTTGCTGACGGCTTCGTTGAGCTGCACGAACCCCTCGCGGGCCAGGGTGCGCAGGCTGTTGTGGGCGTCGAGGGCCCGGATGCGGTAGGTTTCGGCAAACTGCTGCAAGTCGAAATCGAAGGCCACCAGCTCGCCCCCGCCCACGGCCGTGCGCGAAAAATTGGCCAGCGCCTGGTACACCCGCCGCACGGTATCCAGCGGCGGGAAGCTCAGGCGGGTGCGGCGGCGCAGCTCGTCGGCGTCGTTGGGGCCGGTCAGCAACACGGCAAAGGCATATTTCTCGTCGCGGCCGGCGCGGCCCGCCTCCTGGTAGTAGGCCTCCAGGTTATCGGGCGCGTCGAGGTGGACTACCAGGCGCACGTCGGGCTTATCGATGCCCATGCCGAAGGCGTTGGTGGCCACAATGCAGCGGGTTTTGTTCTGCATCCAGTCCTGCTGCACGCGGGTGCGCTGGTCGGAGGGCAGGCCGGCATGGTAGGCGGCGGCGGCAATGCGCTGCTGCTGCAAATAGTGGGCGGCGTCCTCGGTCTGGCGGCGGGTGCGGGCGTACACGATGCTCGTTTTCTCGGCCCCCACCCCGCGCACCACTTCCAGCATCCGTTTCAGCTTGTCCTCGGTACTCAGCACTGAGTACGACAGGTTGGGCCGGGCGAAGCTCTGCTGAAAAACGCGGTGTGTGGCCCCGAACAGCAGCTTTTCCACAATATCGAGGCGCACCTGCTCGGTGGCGGTAGCCGTGAGGGCGATGCAGGGCACCCCGGGTAGCAGTGCCCGCAGCTCGGCAATGCGCAGGTAGGGCGGCCGGAAATCGTAGCCCCACTGGGAGAGGCAGTGCGCCTCATCAATGGCCAATAAGCTCACTTTCATCTTCGACACCCGGGCCCGGAACATATCGGTCAGCAGGCGCTCAGGACTCACATACAGGAACTTCACCGGCCCGTACACGCAGTTGTCGAGGGTCTGGTCGATTTCCTGGTGGCTCATGCCGGCGTACACGGCTTCGGCCTTGATGCCGCGCTGGCGCAGGTTTTCCACCTGGTCCTTCATCAGCGCAATCAGCGGCGACACCACCAGGCACAGCCCCGGCCGGGCCAGCGCCGGCACCTGGAAGCAGATGCTTTTGCCCCCGCCGGTGGGCAGCAGCGCCAGCGTATCCTGCCCCGCCAGCACCGCCCGGATAATGTCTTCCTGCAAGGGCCGGAACCGGGTGTGCCCCCAGGTCTGGCGCAGCACGTGCAGAATATCGTCGGTCGCGAGTTCAGAGGGCATGGGGCAAAAGTACAAACCCCACCCCGGCCTTCGGGGAAGCATTAGGAAAGGAACCCAAAAAAGCCCGATTCCTTGCGGAACCGGGCTCTTGTAAGGCAGTGTCAGCGGATTAGGCGGCCACGGCCGTCGGTCCGTTCTCACGGTCGTCGATGGCCTTTTTCAGCTTGGCAATGGCCTGGGTGGCGCGCTCCTCGTCAAGGCGGTTGATGTTGAGCAGCATTTTGGTCTTCTCGGCCCGCGTAACGACCGGGTGATTCAACAGGCGAATGATTTCCTCCTTCTGCGAAGCCGAGGCATACGCCAAAGCCGCAGGCTCCGAAACAGCCGCGACGGCCGACTCAGCGGGAACGGCCTTCATGGCGACGGCAGCAGGAGTTGCAACCGGCTGGGCCACCGGAGCGGGGGGCGTTTCAGCTACGGCGGGCATGTTGTTGCCGTAGTCCATTTCCTCGGCCGGGGTGGGCTCGTAGCCGGCGGCGCGGATAATCCAGGCCAGAATGTTGCGGTAGGCCTTGCCAATGGCGCGGGTCTGGGCCATGCTCATGATGGCAAACTCCTGGTAGAATTTCTTGCCCTGCTCCTTGCTGGAGCACACTGCAAAGCCGGCACCTACCGTCTGCCCGCTTTTCAGATCGAAGAGGATGACTTTGGCCTGGTACTTAATTTCCTGGTCGTTGCTCACGTTGATGACGTGCTCAACCACGGGCACGATGCCCAGGCGGGAGCCGGCGTACTGCCAGCCTTCCACATTCACGAACTCCTTGCCCTGGACGTTGGTCGTAAGCTTGTTTTCCTTGATGAACTTAGCCAGATCCGTGGCCAGATGCAGCGTCTCATCGGAATGCGACAAGTCGTAGCTTTCTACTTTGGGCTTGCGGATGGGCTCTTTGGGGGCTTTCACTGCTTGGCTCATGGTGTTTTCCGTTAGGTTCCTGTAATACCGTACTTGTTTACGTAAATATAACCGAGCCAGTCCGTAAAACGTGCAATAATTAGCAGGTTTTTATATAATTTTTATCGTTGATATACAGACACTTACAAATAATATTACCAATCAGGTTAGCCGAAAGTATTTTCATCCAATCCAGCTAACCTGATTTGCACCGACCGACCCCTTTCCACCAAACTGAAAACCCGCAGCCCCGTCTGCTTGCGCATCAACGGAAGTGCGGGTTACTTGGCACGGCACGGTCCGGCTCTGAACGGACGCGTAACCGGGGTCGAATACAGGCTAAACCCCAGCGCGCCTTTGCTTAGTTGCCCAACAACCGGCACAAAATACGGGGCTGCTTGTCAGCAACTCAGCGGCCTGTTGGCCCATGAAAACGCCGGCTCGGGGCCGGCGTTTTCCGTTGCGCAGGGCGTGCCTGACTTCTGCTATTAATGGTCGCCCTCCCAGATGTTACCATCCTTCATCGTAATGGTACGGTCGGCCATTTCGGCCAGCTGGTCGTTGTGGGTGACGATGACGAAGGTCTGGCCCAGCTCTTTGCGCAGCAGGAAGAAAATCTGGTGCAGTTCGTGGGCGTTCTGCGAGTCGAGGTTGCCGCTGGGCTCATCGGCGAAGATGATTTCGGGCGAGTTGATCAGGGCCCGGGCCACGGCCGTGCGTTGCTGCTCACCCCCGCTCATTTCCGAGGGCTTGTGGTCGGCGCGGCGCTCCAGGTTCAGCATTCCGAGCAGTTCGCGGGCCCGCACCCGGGTTTCCTTCTCCGAGCGCCCTGCCAGGTAGGCCGGCAGGCACACGTTTTCGAGGGCCGTGAACTCGGGCAACAGGTTGTGAAACTGGAAGATGAACCCAATGTGGCGGTTGCGGAACCGGGCCAGATCGGAGCGGCCCAGCGAACTGACCGACTCGCCATCGAAGAGCACTTCCCCCGAGTCGGGGTTGTCGAGCGTGCCCAGAATATGAAGCAGCGTGCTTTTACCGGCCCCCGACGAGCCCACGATGGATACGATTTCCGACTTTTCGATGGTCAGGTCGATGCCTTTGAGCACCTCCAGCGTATTGTAGCTTTTACGGACGTTGATGGCTTGCAGCAAAACGGAGCGAGGGGTAAAGTGAGCCGGAGTACGGAAAACAAATCTACGGAATGTCGGGCGTTGCGGTGGTAAATAAGCAGGAGTTGTGCGTGGCATGCGCCCAAACGCTTCGGAATTCGCCTATCTTCCCTCCTACCTATGCCTGTTGCCACCTTGTCAAACCGTTTTCTCGTCTTTTCCCGGCTACTGCTGGCAGTGCTGCTGCTACTGGCCCTGGGCGCGGGCTGGTGGCTGCGGCCCCGCTTGGTTCCGGGCTCGCCCGTAGCCGCAACTACATCCGCCGCTGCCGCGCCCGGGCGCTTCCCGGAGCGGATGCGGGGCGTGAGTTGGGTGGGCACCGACTCGGTTTCGTCCCTGGATATGGCCCCGCTTACCCGGGCCGGCGTCAGCTGGATTGCCCAGACGCCCTTCGGCTGGCAGGCCGGTGCGGCTACGCCCGCAGTGCGCCTGAGCATCGGCAAAGGCAACCGCCACTACTGGGGGGAGAGCGACGCGGGTCTGATTGCAACGGCGCAACGGGCGCGGGAGCAGGGCATCCGGACGCTGCTCAAACCCCACCTGTGGCTGCGCGGCGGGGGCGGCACCTGGCCCGGTGATGTAAAAATGACCTCCGAAGCCGACTGGCAGGCCTGGTTTGCCAGCTACTCCACGTTCATCCTGCACTATGCCCGCCTGGCTGAATCGGCGCAGCTGGACGGCCTGTGCATCGGCACGGAGCTGGCCCAGACGGTGAGCCACGAGGCCGAGTGGCGGGCCCTGATCAAGCAAATCCGGCAGGCGTACCATGGGCCGCTCACGTACGCGGCCAACTGGAGCGGGGAGTTCGAGCAGGTCGGTTTCTGGGACGCGCTGGACTTCATTGGCGTGCAGGCCTACTTCCCGCTCAGCACCACGGAGCGGCCCACGAAGAAGGCCCTGCTGGTGGCCTGGCGGGAGCCGCTGCGCCGGCTGGAAGCCGTGCAGAAGAAGTACGGCAAGCCCCTCGTGTTCACCGAAATCGGCTACAAAACCACCCCCGACGCCGCCGTGGAGCCCTGGGCCTGGCCCAACCACCTGGACGTGCTCACGCCCCCCGACGAGGCGACCCAGGCGGCCTGCTACGCGGCCATGTTCGAGACGTTCTGGCCCCGGCCCTGGTTCGGGGGTCTGTTCATCTGGAAGTGGTACCCCGCCCTCCAGCCCGACGGCCCCGCCCGCCGCCACCTCGATTTCACACCCCAGCACAAACCCGCCGAGCACATTATGGCCGAGTGGTTTCGGAAGTGAGAGGTGGTACGGAGGAATGAGCAAAAAAGAGCTTGTCATCCTGAGCCTCTCGCGCATCAAGCGAGGGCGAAGGATTTTATCACGTTAGAACGGCTGCATCAACGGCTCGTTCTAACGTGATAAGATCCTTCGCTCCGCTCAGGATGACCCGGTTTTGACGCTTCTACCTGCGGCCAAGCCCCAACTATTCCCGCGCCTTTACCAACTCCCAACTCAATTCTCCCTACTTTCGCGGTTAGAAAACACCCCCATAACGGATCCATAACTGACCTCTATGAACATTCACGAGTATCAGGGCAAAGACATTCTGAAGCGCTACGGCGTGCGCGTGCAGGAAGGCCTCGTGGCCGATACGGCCGAAGAAGCCGTGGCAGCGGCCCAAAAGCTGACGGAACAAACCGGCACCAGCTGGTACGTGATCAAAGCCCAGATTCATGCGGGCGGCCGCGGCAAAGGGGGCGGGGTGAAACTCGCCAAAAGCCTGGAGCAGGTAAAAGAAATTGCCGGCCAGATCATCGGCATGCAGCTCGTTACCAAGCAAACCGGCGCCGAAGGCCGCAAAGTACACAAGGTGCTGGTAGCCCAGGACGTGTACTACCCCGGCGAGTCGGAAACCAAGGAGTACTACATGAGCGTGCTGTTGGACCGCGCGACCGGCAAGAACGTGATTATCTATACCACCGAAGGCGGCATGGACATCGAGGAAGTTGCCGAAGCGCACCCCGAGAAAATCCACCGCGAGCACATTGACCCGCGCGTGGGTCTGCGCCCCTTCCAGGCCGCTAAAATCGCCTTCAACCTGGGCCTGACCGGTCCGGCGCAGAAGGAGATGGTGAAGTTCGTAATGGCCCTTTATAAGGCTTATGACGAAACCGACTCGGCTATGTTCGAAATCAACCCCGTGTTGAAGACCTCGGACAACAAAATCCTGGCCGTGGACGCCAAGGTAACGCTCGACGAAAACGCCCTCTACCGTCACAAGGACTTCATCGAGCTGCGCGACACCAACGAGGAAGACCCGCTGGAAGTAGAAGCGTCGCTTTCCAACCTCAACTATGTGAAGCTCGATGGCAACGTGGGCTGCATGGTGAACGGCGCTGGCCTGGCCATGGCCACCATGGACATCATCAAGCTCAGCGGCGGCGAGCCGGCCAACTTCCTCGACGTAGGGGGTGGAGCCAACGCCCAGACGGTGGAAGCCGGTTTCCGCATCATCCTGAAGGACCCCAACGTAAAAGCCATCCTGATCAACATCTTCGGTGGCATCGTACGTTGCGACCGGGTTGCCAACGGCGTAGTGGAAGCCTACAAGAACATCGGCGACATTAAGGTGCCCATCATCGTGCGTCTGCAAGGTACCAACGCCGAAGAAGGAGCCCGCATCATTGATGAGAGCGGCCTGAAGGTATTCTCGGCCGTGTTGCTGAAGGATGCGGCCCAGAAAGTGAAGGAAGTTCTGGCAGCCCAGAGCATTTAACTCAGCTTTTTTCGACTAGTTTGCTAAACGAAAAGCTCGTCCGTTCCTCGGGCGGGCTTTTTGTTTGCCCGCTTCTCAACCCGCACCCGCCCGCCCGCGTTAAGAGCAGCTCATTGGCTTTATTTTATGAAAAGCAAGACTTTTACCCTGCTGCTAACCGCGCTGAGCCTGACGTTTGCTGCTCAGGCTCAGGACGCTAACGTGAGCAACCGGGAACACGACTACCCTTACCTCACCACCCTCGACCCGGTAGCGTATCCGTTTGAGTTCAGTTCATCGGGTACCCCTTACCTGACCCGCTTCCGGGAAATGTTCGGGCTGAAAGGCGTCGTTGCCAAAGAAACCTCCGATTTAGGCCGCGCCCGCGCCCTGTGCGAATGGGTGCACTTCCGGCTGGAACACGACGGGCACAAGACGTTCAAGTCCCAGGACCCGTTCGCCATCCTGAAAGCCGCCCAGGCTGGGCAGGAAGTGCAGTGCGTGGAATATGGGCTGGTTCTGACGGCAGCCTTTAACGCCGTGGGCATTCCGGCCCGCCCCTTGTACCTGAAGTCGGCCGATGTTCAAACCCGCAGCTCCGCCGCCGGCCATGCCCTGGCCGAAGCCTGGCTCCCCGACCTGGGCAAGTGGGTCATGGTTGATGCCCAGGCCAATATCATTCCCATGCTGGCTGACAAGCCGCTGAATGCCGTGGAGTTGCAACAGGCGTTGCTGGCCAAGAACGACGAGCTGACCGTACTCAGCTCCACGAACGCGCGGGCCGGCTCCTACTTCCGATGGGTAAATCAATACCTGTTCTACTTCGATACCGTGATGGACAACCGCTACGATGTAAAGTCGGCGCGCACAGGCCTGATGCTGGTACCGGTGGGTGCCCATAAGCCCGTGGTGTTCCAGCGGACCGAGTCCATTCATAACATCCGCTATACCAATTCCGCCGCTACTTTTTATGCGTCGCCTTCCCAGTCAGATCTGCCCACGGCTAAGTCGGCCAGTGCGAATGGGCTGTAAACGCGAATAGCTGATTGCAGCGCCCGAATGCCCGAACGGCCCCGGAATCCTAAGGTTCCGGGGCCGTTCGGGCATTCGGGCGCTGCAATCAGGCAGTTAGCCTGCCACGGGCATGAGTTCCCCCTTCACGCGCAGTTCTACTTCCATATTGCCGCGGGTACCCACGGAATACGGGCAGATCTGGTGGGCCTGGCGAACCATGTCCATCGTTTTCTGCTCGTCAAAGGCTTTCAGGTCCACGTCGAGCACGGCGCTCAGGCCGTAGCCCTCTCCCTGCTGAAACAGAGAAACGGCGCATTTCACTTCGGTCTGGGGGTCGAGTTTGTCGCCGGCGCGCTGGGCAACAACGAGCAGGGCCTGCTGAAAACAGGACGCGTAACCGGCAGCGAAAAGCTCTTCGGGATTGGTAGCGCCTTTTTTGCCCCCCAGTCCTTCGGGTACCGACATATCCATGTCGATGAGGCCGGTGGCGGAACGGACGTGGCCACTCCGGCCGCCAATGGCGGTGGCATCGGCGGTGTACAGGGTCTTCTTTTCAGTGCTTGCCATAAGGGGAATATGTAGTCAGAAAGTGGTTTTGCGTAAATAACTCTGCTGAGTACCGGAAGGTTACCTTTAGCAGGTACAGGATTTCGCAGAAAAAGGCAGTGCTGGTTTGGCAAACGAGTGTTTTCTATCTAGTTTTGCCCCTCACTACCGGGTTGCGTAGTACAACGGATAGTATGGGAGCCTCCGAAGCTCTAGATCTAGGTTCGATTCCTAGCGCGACCACTAAAAAGCTTTTCTGCATTGCGCAGAGGAGCTTTTTTTCTTTTCCGGCATCCCTTGTCCAGGGTATAGCGCCGGTATAGGCATTGCCCGGTTTATATCTTTATCCGGCGGATAAGCGTACAAGGCGGGCACTTACCTGATGTGCATCCTCACTTTACCCCCCTCCGCCATGAATAAGTACCTGCTCTCCGCTTTGGCCCTCTCGTTTACCCTGACTACCGGCTCGGCCGTAGCTCAGGGGAAGACGAAAAAGAAATCGGATGATGAGAAAACCAAAGTCACAACCGATGATGGCATGATGACCAAGACCAAGGTAGCCGACGACGGCAAGACCAAGGTGAAAGGCAAATCGGCCAACGGAGCCAAAATGAAGGCCACCACCAAGCCCCGCGAAGGTTCTGATATGGCCGATATGAAAATGAATACCCCAGCCGGTGTGATGGTTGGCGGAGCCATGATGACGGCCGATAAGGATATCGTGGATAATGCCGTCAACTCGGCCGACCATACTACGCTGGTGGCGGCCGTAAAGGCTGCCAACTTGGTTAGTACGCTCAAAAGCGACGGGCCATTCACCGTTTTTGCTCCGACCAACGCCGCCTTCGACAAGCTGCCGGCCGGTACGGTAAGCGCATTGGTCATGCCCGAGAACAAGATGAAGCTCACTACCATTCTGACCTACCACGTGGTGCCCGGCCGGTTGCTGGCCGCCGACCTGAAGGACGGCCAGATGCTGACAACCGTGGAAGGGGAACAGCTAACCGTGCACCGCAGTGGCAACATGGTTATGATTCATGATGCCAAAGGAGGCATGGCCAACGTAGTTGTGGCCGATGCCGTGTCGAAAAACGGGGTTACGCACGTTATCGACACCGTTCTGATGCCGACCAAATAAGCTAACCGAATTTCACTGATGCACGACTGCCAGCCCTCACCGGCTGGCAGTCGTGCGTTGTGCCCCTGCCTTGGCGCAAAATTCAGCGCTGGCCGGGGCATAATGCACTACCTGGGGGCCACTGGACCAATGCTGAAAGTTTCCCGATATTTGAAGTCGGTTCTTTTTCACACACCTGATCCACTGGTTCATGAAACACTTCTTTACCCGGATGCTGGCCGTTGTCCTGAGCTTCGGCCTGGCTACTGCTACGGCCCAAACCCTGCCAGCCGCCCCTGCCACCAGCCTGCAAGGTCAGAACCTGAAAGACTGGCTCCGCCAGAACTGGTACGACGGCAAGCGGGTGGAACTGAGCTACAGTGCGGCCCGGGGCAAGATGTATAACTACGTGGATAACCAGAGCGGCCGCGTAGTATGCGTGTACTCGGGTTATACTGAAACCGTCAAACTGGATTCTTCAAATACGAGCCCCGGCGTAGTGAGCCGCATCAACTGCGAGCATACGGTGCCGCAGTCGTGGTTCAATGAGGTGGTGCGGATGCGCTCCGATATTCACCACCTGTTTCCGACCTACGATACCTGGAACTCGAACCGGGGCTCCGATCCGTTTGCCGAGATTCCGGACGCGCAAACCCAGCTCTGGATGCGCAATACGCAGAGTCAGACGGCCATTCCTACCAGCAATATCGATGAGTACAGCGAGGATACCAACTCGCAGTTCGAGCCCCGGGAAGACCATAAAGGCAATCTGGCCCGGGCCGTTTTCTACTTCTACACCATGCACCAGAATCAGTCGTTTGATCCGGGCAAGGGAGTAATTACGGCCGCTGCCGACCTCAACACGCTCTACCAGTGGCACCTGGCCGACCCAGTGGATGCCCGCGAGCGGGAACGGAACCGGCGGGCAGCTAAAAGCCAGGGCAACTTCAACCCCTACGTGGCTTATCCGGACTTGGTGGCCCGTGCCTGGGGCTTCCAGGTGCTGCCGACCTTCTCGTTTGCTACCGCTACGGGCAGCATTCTGGAGGGCAACTCCGGCACGGCTGCCTACACCGTTAACGTAACCATTGCACCAGCCCCCACGGCGGCGCTGACGGTGCAGGTGGGCTTCGAGGCGGCTAATTCCACGGCTACCAGCGGCCAGGATTTCACCTTCAGCTCACCCCAAATCCTGACCTTCGCGGCGGGCCAGACTTCGCAGCCGGTGACGGTGACGGTGAATGGCGACACGACGCCCGAGGCCGACGAAACCGTTGTGCTGGCGCTGAGCAACCCCTCCAGCGGGGCGGCCGTAGGTGGCCCCGCCCAGCACGAACTCACCATCACCAACGACGATGGCGCGGCCCCAACTATCCGCTTTGCTACGGCGGCGGGCAGCATTCCGGAAGGCAACGCGGGTACCAGCCTCTACACGGTCAGCGTGACGCTGAGTGGCAGCGCTCCTTCGGCGGCCGTGACTATTCCGGTAACGGTAAGTGCCAGCGGCACCTCGGCCACCAGCCCCGATGATTACGTGCTGAACACCACCTCCCTGACCTTCAGCGCGGGCCAGGCCAGCCAGACGCAGACCGTAACTGTAACCATCGTGGGCGACACGCAGCCCGAACCCAACGAAACCGTCCGGCTGGTGCTGGGCACGCCCACCACGGGAGGGGCCATCCTGGGTTCTCCGGCGGCTCACGTACTCACCATCGCCAACGACGACCAGGCCCCCGCCAACTCCCCCTGCACCGACCTCTACTTCTCGGAGTACGTGGAGGGCTCGGCCACTAATACCAAGGCCCTGGAAATCTACAATCCGTCGGCCGCGCCCATCAGCCTGAGCGGTATTGAGGTGCGGCTGTTTGCCAACGGGGCCACCACTCCCACCGCTACCCAGGCCCTGACCGGCATCATCGCCCCCGGCGACGTGTACGTTATTGCCAATACCGGCGTGGCATCGCCCATCGTTCAGGCCCAGGCCGATCTGCAATCCAGCGTGTGCTTTTTCAATGGCGATGATGCCCTCCTACTCATGGACGGCACCGATACGCTGGACATCATTGGGGTAATCGGCCAACAGCCGGCGGGCGGCTGGCAGCTGCCGGGCGGCGGCAGCACCACCAACGCCACCATCGTGCGCAAGGCCAGCGTGCAGGGCGGCCAGAAGCGCTGGAGCAACGCGGCGGGCGAATGGCAGTTCCTCGGCACCGATGTGTACACCAACGTAGGCAGCCACACCAGCACCTGCGCCACCGTTACGGCCGCCACGCAGGCCGCTCCGCTGAATCGTGGAATCGAGGTATTCCCGAACCCGGCCGTGGGCAGCCTACAAGTGCGCCTGCCGGGCCTGCGGGGCCGCCAGACGGCCGTTATCAGCCTCTGCAACGCTCTGGGGCAGGAAGTGCTGCACTATACGCAAACCCTTACCGCCACCGAGGCCGCGACGCTGGATGTGCAGGCAGTAACCAGCGGACTGTACTTCGTACGCGTTACGGCCGCCGGCGTGCGCTACACCAGCCGCGTAGCCATACAACGCTAACTGGCCACCGGCTTTCCCCTTGATTAGGCCCTACGCCCCGGTTTCCGCTCTGGAAGCCGGGGCGTAGCACTTATCGGGCCATCGGGCCATCTGAGCGCGGTGAACCGTCAGGCTTCGGGCACGGCCAGGACCGGAATCCGGCTGTGGGCCAGCAGGCCGGCCGTGACGCTGCGCAGAAACCGGGGGCCGGCACAGGTGCGCTGCCGGGCGATAAAAACCAGCAACTCGGCCCCGTGGCGCATAGCGGCGTGGCGGATACCTTCTTCGACGCTGGAATGGCGCACCGTAGCAACGGTATGGGCCAGGTCGCTTACCAGTCCCGTCTGCCGGATCTGGTGGGCCGTTTCCCGCAATTCCGGCGCTTTTTCACCGGTATACACGTGCAAACCGAGAATAGCCGGAATAACCTGTTGCAGCAGGTGGTCCACATCGGCAGGTAGGTGGGTAAGGGTGAGCGGGCGGGGTGAGGCCGTAAGCCGGGCCAGCAGAGCCGCAATGGTCTCGGCAGTTACCGGCACCCGGACCGCCCGGTGGTCGGTGTCCAGCACAATCCGGCGCGGAATGCCTCCCACCCGATACGTCAGCGGCACGACCAGCAGAGGGTGCCGCATCGTCCGGATGAGATGGAGGGCAGTGCTGGTTTCCGCCGAACTCACAGACTTGATGGGGCGGCTATTGCCAACGACCAGCACGTGGTGGGCCGGGCCGCCACCGGCAGGGGCAGCCAGGTCGTGAAGCGCGGCGGCAGATATCAGGGCGGCCTGGCAAGGCACCAATCGGTTGACCTGCCGGCTTTGCTGCGTGAGTAGTTGCAGGGCTTGCGCAGGCGTCAGGGGTTGGGCAGGCAGCGAGAAATAAGCCGTTGCCACTGCCCCGATTCCCGCATCCGCTGCAATGTGCCAGAGTTGAATCCGGGCTCCAACGTACTGCGCCAGCACCACCGCATAATGCAGCGCGTTGGCCGCAGCGCCAGAAAAATCGGTCAAGACATTAAATATCAACATACTGTCGTAATGAAGATGCAGTTTAAAGGCTCCCCGATCAGACAATATATCAGTTTATCGGATGGAAGGAGGCGCTAATCCATTAAATTTTTTCTTGACATAATATAGTTTAATCAAGATTTACCGCTACTCTCCAGCTTCCAAGCGGTCTGCCGGCGGGGATTCTCTCCAACGAAAAGGGGCGGCCATACTGCGCCCAGTACCCGGGCTGCCGCAGCCAACAAGTAGCCGCCGCGCCGCATTGTCCCACGTATTTCGTTCGTTTAGGCGGCTTTTACTCCAGCAGGGAACTGTACTCCGCATGAGCGGCAACAAACTGGCGCATGAACGAGCAGCTGGTGCGCACCCGCAGCTGGTGCTGACGGGCATATGCCAGGCCGGCATGGGCCAGCTGCTGCCCCACCCCCTGCCCGCGCAGGGCTTCATCGACGAAGGTGTGCGTGAAGTCCATGATTCCTTCAGCAGGCACGCTGTACGCTAACTCGGCCGAGTGGCCGCTTTTGGTAGTGGTAAACTCCTGGTTTTGGGGGTGGTGCTGAACAGTGGCGGACATAAGAAAGGGAATAGCGGAGACGGGCCGGTGAGCGGAGCATTCCGGGGGAAATTTGCCGGACACCGCCGTTTGCCGAGGTTTTACGTATGCAGAGCTACGGTGGCCGTTTACCCGGCGGCTTCTTTTCTATTCTTCTCTCCTACGCTCCATCTCATGCAGAACAACGCGCCCAATTCCCCCGCTACGCCCGAAAACGCTTCCAACGGCCACGATACGCCCAACTATGGGGAGTTTGGCAAGCCCGAAAACGCTACCCCGGCTACTCCCGACGACAGCGTTACCCAGGGCGGACAGGCCGCCCCGTCCATCGCTTTTGCCGAGCAGCGCGGTAGTACCCCCCAGAACCTCGACCCGGCCGCCGTGCGTGCGGTGCAGGACGCCGAATACGAAGAGCAGCGCGAAGGCTGGGCCAAGGACGACCCGCGCTACGGTGGCGGTACCCGCAACTGGCCCACCAACGAGCCCGCCAACCACACCGATGCCCCCGCTCCCGAGGGCGACGAGCACCGCGAAAACCCGAACGTGGGCAAGAACGACAACCCTGACGAGTTCAGCGCCTTCCGGCCCGACGAAGGGCGCGGTATTCCCGGCTCCGGCAAAGGCGATGAAATGCCCAAGCCCGACAAAGAGTAGGCGCATCGTCTTCCCTGTTTCCGTTCACCCCTGACTGACTTTACTATGAGCACTGATAAAAAGAAAGAATCGGCCCCCCAACTCAACCAGGATCCTGCGGCCGCCCTGGATGCCGAGAACAGCAACCTGACCGAGGAGCAGCTCAAGCACCGCCGTGAGCTTTACGGCTACAAGCGCGACGAAGAAGGCACGCTGGACACGTCTACCCGCCTCGAAAACGCCATGTCGGGTACCCCGGCCGGCAGCGCCACCACGGGGCCGGATCCGGATAACTCCAGCATGACCGATGAGATAATGAATCCTGGGTTCAACAACCCGATCGACGACAACAACCGCTAATCACGGGTCGGCCTTCATCCCGTATCAGGAGCCCTCCTACCGAGTGTAGGGGGGCTTTTTTGACGCCTGCTCCTCCTCTACACCGAACTTCACGGCTTCACCGGCCCCGGGGCCGACCGGGGGCGGAGTCCTGCGTACCGCGCGTTGGCGGCAGAGGCAGCTTTTTTTGCTGGTTCCGACGGTCTAGCGCGGGTTTTTACGTATACTGCTCCCGGCATATACACCGTTTTTCTCACGCTTAATTCGTTATGCTTATGGCTACGTCCTTCCTCGTCCTGACTGATTTCACCCCAGCCGCCGACCAGGCGCTACGTTATGCCGCTGCCCTGGCGGTGCCCGTGAAGGCGGCGCTGGTCGTGCTGCATATCCGACGCGAAACCCTGCTCGACCCCGATACTTTTAATGGGAGTATCCGGCACCTGAGCGAGGGCGAAGTAGCTGCCGCTTTGCAGGAGCGCGTGAAGGCGCTGGCCGTTCCGGTAACCGTGGAATCGACGGTGGACAGCGTGGAGGACGCGCTGGCGGAGGCCGTGCGCCGCTATGCGCCGGCCCTGGTGGTACTGGGCAAACCCAATACCGAAGGCACCCCCGACGAACTGGTAAGCAGTACATCCCTGAAATTGCTGCGCGCTACCCACACGCCCTTGCTGGTGATTCCTCAGGACAGTGCTGCCACCGCCCCGCCCCGGCGGCTTAACATTGCGGCCGATAACTCCCCCATTCATTTTGGAGTGCCGCCGGAAGGGGTGCGGGAGCTGCTGCGGGTGCTTCAGCCCCACCTGACGGTGACCCACATAGCCGCCCCCGAATACAGTGATACCTGCACCGCCGCCCTGGATGCCGTGACGACCAGCGGGCTGGTTACCGGACTGGCGACCCGGCTGCATGCCCACGGCACCCGACACCGGAGTGTGCCGGCCGGCATTTTGCAGGCCGCCGCCGAAACCCACGCCGATCTGCTGGTGCTCATAGCCCGTCGGCGCAGTTTTTGGGGGCAGTTGTTTAACCGGAGCGTTACCTCCCAGGTTATTCTGCACGGCCGCCTGCCCATGCTGCTGCTGCCTACCGCAGACTAACGACATGCACCGCTCCGAAATACGGGGCACCCCAGGCGGCTGGGGGTGCCCCATTGCCTTGCGTGCTGAACGTGTAGCTGCGCGGCAATGACTCTGCGGTATGAACAGCCGCTGCTGGCGGATACTGCGGGGCCGGCAGCCGGTGATTTCAGGCAGAAGACGGGTAAAAGGCCTACACCACTCTGGGGCCGGCTACTGCCCCGGAAGCAGCGCGGCCGGCGGCCGCAGTTCCCGCAGCAGGCCCCCGCACTCCCGGCCGGTTGGCACAGTACGCCGGGTTCGGCACCTGAACGGCGTGTGAAGGGGCGAATTCCGCGCGTTCTACCTCACCATTTTACTGCCACCCCGGCGTACCAGTTGCGGGCGGGGGCGGGCTGGAAGTAGCGGCCCCCGAAGGCATTGAGGTCGTTGCCGAGCGAGTAGCGGCGGTCGGTCAGGTTTTCGCCGCCCCCGAACACGTCCAGTACCAGCGGGCCGAGGCGGCCGCGCCAGCCGCCCCGGCCGCCGAAGGTCCAGTAGCCGGCGGCGTACTCGGTGTTGGCATCGTTGAGGGGCAGGCGGCTTTGGTGGTTGACGGTGGGACTGAGGTAGAAGCCCTGGCGTTGGCTGAAATCGAGGCCGGCCGTGAGCGTATGGGGGGCGGTGCCGGTGAGGCGGTGGCCGCTGAAATCCTGCCCGGCCCGCTGATAGCTGCCGAAGCGGTAGTGGTTGTAGGCATAGCTCACGAAGGCGCGCAGGCTAGATTCAGTACGGGTCTGCTGATGTGAACCTCCCGAAAAGTATTGGTTTCGTACCCAACGGCGGCGCCATAACAACCCATTCACGGCCACCTCCACCCCGCGCTGGCGGGTGGTGCCGGCGTTCAGGAACAATTGGGTGCCCAGGTCGGTGGTGCGGGTGGTGATGGTCTGGCGCTGGCGCTGGTCGTAGAGGGCCACCTCGTAGCGCAGGCGCTGGTGCCAGATGGTGCCCCGCGCCCCTACTTCGTAGCTGGTGGCCCGCTCGGCCTGCAACGCCCGGTTGATGGAACCATCGGAGGGCCGGATTTCCTCTTCGGTGGGCGGCGAGAAGCCCGTGCTCACGCTCCCGTACACCGCCAGGGCCGGCCCAAATTCGCGCAGCAATGCCACCCGGGGCGACACCTGGGGCCGGAAATCGCGCGTCAGCTCGTAGCCGGTAGGGTTGGTGGCGGCATCGGATAAGCGGCTGATGCGGTAGCGGAGGCGGTTGTAGCTGGCCCCGGCCGTGAGCAGCAATCCGGCGGGCAGTTCGTAGTCGGCCTGGGCGAAGGCGAAACCCGTGAGGGTGCGAATCTCGTCGTCGTAGCGCAGGGCACCGGGCTGGCCGGCGCGGTTCTGGTAGCTGCGGGCGCTTTCGAAACCACTTTGCCCCTCGGCCCCGGCCTGGAGGCGCAGCGTGCGGCCGGCCAGGGCCGTGCGGTAGCTGAGCACCGTGCGCCCGCCCCCGCCCAGCAGGGTGTTGCGCTCGAAATCAATCAGGTAGGGCGTGTTGATGCGGCTGCCGCTCAGGTAAAGCACCGAGCGCAGGCTGAGCCGTTCGGTGAACCGGGCTTCGTGGGTAGCCCCGAGCAGGGCCGTGCGCGAGGCGTAGTAGGTGCGCTGGGCCACCGTGCCGGGGGCCGTAGCGGTACCCGGCCGGGCCTGGCGCGGGTCGGCCGCGAACTGCGCCCGGGTAAGGCCGCCGGGCAGCTGGTAGTCGATATCGGTGTAAAGTGCGTGCAGGCCTACCGTTTGGCGGGTGGTGGGCTGCCACTCGCCATCCATGGTAAGTACGTCGCGGCGCAGGGCGCTTTGCTGGCGGTAGCCGTCGAGGGTCTGGCGGGCGTAGGCGGCGCGCCAGTAGCCGGTGGCGGTGCCCGTTTCGACGGCTGCCGTGGTGCGCCGCAGCCCGAAGCTGCCAGCCGTGAACCCGGCCGATACGTGGGTTTCGCCGGCGGCCGGGCGGCGGCCGGTGAGCAGCACCGCCCCGCCGGTGCCGGCCCCGTACACGCTGGCGGCCGGCCCCTTAATCACCTCTAGGCCGCCCAGCAGACTGGGGTCGAGCAGGTTGAGGGGTGTACTGCCGCTGGCTTCGGTGAACGGGATGCCCTGGTAGTATACCTTGGTGTTGCGTACTCCGAAGGGCGAGCGGAGCGTGCTGCCCCGCACGCTGAGGCGGTAGCTGGCCGTGGCCCGCTCCTCCAGCCGCACACCGGGCAGCGTGTTCACGGCCTGGGTGAGGGCGTTCTGCGGAAACCGCTCGAAATCGGCCTGGCTCAGCACGCCCACGGCGGCGGCCGTGCGGCGGAGCGGCAACTGCTGGCCATAGCCCGTGATGGTAGCTTCGGGCAGGGCTACGGCCCGGGTAGTATCGGGCGGGGCGGAAGTTTGGGCCAGAGCCGGCAGAGGGAAGAGTAGCAGCGCGGCGGAACGGTAACGCATCAAGAGGAAAAACAGGTAGATTGAGTCGTACTAACCCCAAAATTACCCCCGGAGTTGGTTTCGCCCGAACATCGGCCCGAAACCGTCTATTCATTCCTGATTATCTGCCCCCTAGCTCTGTGCTCCTGTTACCCCTACCCCGCCGCCACCGCCGCCGCCTGCTGCTCCCCCCGGGCCTGCTGGCGCTGGCGTGGCTGCTGTGGCTGGGCTGCGTGGCGGTGCCGCAGTTGCGGGGGATGAAGCAGCAGACTGTCATGCAAATTACAATGCCTCCCTTATTGGAGTCCGGCAATCTGTCTTGGGGACGCCCTTACGATGCTTCCGTGCTGGAGCTGGAGCATTTTCGTCCCTGGCAGAATTTCAAACTTACCGGGAATCTGTGGCTTGACTATTTTGACTTACGCACATTACTTGCGGCGTATCGCCAACTCCATAGTTTTCCGAATGACGAGGATGGAATCCGCGTAACGCTCGGCCCGCAATCCACTTATGGGCACTTGGTTCAACTCTACGACTGGGCCAATCAATACGAACTCAAGAGATATTGGCTGGACATAAGACATGAACCAATCACGTTCTATTTATACACCGTGAAAGGCAGCACTGCTGGTATTGCTCTTTGGAATGACGTAGTGAATATCGACGCGCCGCCACCAGTACGGCCTACCTCAAAAGCAAGAATTCTCAACTGGCTGAGCTTGATTTCTGCTCCTGCCACCTACATCCCACTCCTCACCCCCGACTGGCGCAACTCCCTGCTCCTGCTGCTGCTCATCGGGAGCCTGAACGCCGTGCGGATATGGCGTAGGTAGGGGGAATTCGGCGGCGGGTGGCTTATTTTGCCGGGGTATGCCGAAACTGTTTCGTAACCTCACCGTGCAGGTGCTCGTGGCCATTGGGCTGGGCGTGCTGGTGGGCGCTTTCTTTCCCGCCTTCGGGGCCGGCCTCAAGCCCCTCGGCGACGCCTTCATCGGCCTCATCAAAATGCTCATTGCCCCCATCATCTTCCTCACGGTGGTGCTGGGCATGGGCAACATCGGCGACCTGAAGAAGGTGGGCCGCCTGGGCGGCAAGGCCCTGCTCTACTTCGAACTCGTGACCACCCTGGCCCTCATCATTGGGGTGGCTGCCGCCAACCTCATCCAGCCCGGCGCGGGCGTGGATACCGGCCCGGTGGCCGCCGGGGCCGCCGCCACCCGCCAGTACACCGAAAAAGCCGCCGACATGGACTGGCTGGCCTTCTTCACCCACATCATCCCCGATAACTTCCTGGGGGCCTTCACCAGCGGCGAGGTGTTGCAGGTGTTGCTGGTGGCCGTGCTGTTCGGGGCGGCGCTGGCCCGCGTGCCGGTGGCCGTGAGCGGGCCGCTGCTGGGTACGCTGGAGCGCCTGAGCCGGGTGTTTTTCGGCGTGCTGAGCCTCGTGATGAAGCTGGCCCCGCTGGGCGCGTTCGGGGGCATGGCCTTCACCATCGGCAAGTACGGGCTGGCGGCGCTGCGGCCCCTGGCTTTGCTCATGGGCTCGGTCTACCTGACCATGTTCGTGTTCATTTTCGGAGTGCTGGGCGGTATTGCGCGCTTTTACGGGTTCAGCTTGTGGCGGCTACTGGTCTTCATCCGGGAAGAGCTGCTGATTGTGCTGGGCACTTCGTCGTCGGAGTCGGCGCTGCCGGGGCTCATGGACAAGCTCACGGCCTTCGGGTGCGCCCGGCCGGTGGTGGGCTTGGTGGTGCCCACGGGCTACTCCTTCAACCTCGATGGCACTACCATCTACCTCTCCATGTGCAGCATTTTCCTGGCCCAGGCCTTCCACGTGCCGCTTACACTGGGCCAGCAGCTCACCATTATCGGCATCCTGATGCTCACCAGCAAGGGCGCGGCGGGCGTTACGGGTTCGGGCTTTATCGTGCTGGCCTCCACGCTGGCGGCCATCAAAGTTATTCCGGTGGAGGGCATGGCGTTGCTGCTGGGCGTGGATCGGTTCATGTCGGAAGCCCGCGCCATTACCAACCTCATCGGCAACGCCGTGGCCACCGTCGTCATCGCCAAGAGTGAGGGCGAGTTCGACGAGGACAAGAACCGGCAGGCTATTGGCGCATGAGTGACTGCTGTTAGGCGGCAGTTGCCCAAGCATCTGCTTTGGTTGTGGGTTGCCTTTCTGCCGTCCGCGTATCAAGCTACCCGCCCGAAAAAGTTGTATGGGTATTTTCAGTTTTCTAAAAATACCCATACAACTTTTTCGGCGCGATGCCGCGTCGTTCTTTCTTGTCCGCCGCTTGGCACGGCGCAGAGCAGCGGGCGGATTGTTTCGCTTCGCTCGCCCAAACAGCACGCATCTTCATCCGTTTGCCCTATGCCCGCCCTCTCCCCCGACCTGCGCAAAGCCCTGTTGAACCTTCCGCAAAAGGAAAAAGACCAGTTGCTGGCCCGCCTCGTGGCCCAGGATGCCGTGCTGACCGAGCAGCTCGCGTTCCGGTTGCTGGAGGGCGAAGACGGGCTGGAGCTGCGCCGGGAGCGGCTGCGCCAGCAGGTGGACGACCCGGTGCGCGGCTTCCACCAAACGCCCAACGACCTGCTCCACATTCTCCGCCAGCTCCAGCAACGGCTGAACTACCACGCCAAAATAACGGGCGACGTGCCCGGCGAAATCGAGCTGACGCTGCGGCTGCTGCGCAACGTGTTGCACCACCAGCCCGGAGCCACCCGTCGCCTGCACGGCCCCACCCAGCCCCTGCTCCAACACCTGGTTCGCCGTACCCAGGAGGTGCTCGGGGCCATCGGCAAGCGCCACGAAGACTACCAAGTGGAGTACGCCCCCGCCGTGAACGAGCTGCTGGCCCTGCTCTACGCCTCGGCCGCCGCCCCCCTGGCCCGGGAGCTGGGTATACCGGTGAGGTGGTGAGTTTGACGTTCCGGAATCCTTACTGCGCGGCAAAAATAATCTGCGCCATTCGCGCAATCAGAACGTCAAACTCACCATCTCACCACCTCAATTAAGAGCCCGGAAGGTGATGGGCAACGTGTAGGACAGGCGCACGGGCTGGCCGCCGATGCGGGCGGGCGTCCACCAGGGCATAATGCGCACCAGGCGCAGGGCCTCTTCGTCGAGGCCAGCACCGAGGCCCTTAACCACTTCCGCGTCCTGGATGTGGCCGGCTTCGGTGATGAGAAAGCGCACGTACACCCTTCCCGACAGCCCCTGACGCAGGGCCGACTCGGGGTAGTGCAGCTCCTTGCTGAGAAACTTCTGGAGGGCGGCCGGGCCGCCTGGGAAAGCGGGCGGCAGCTCGGCGGTATGGTACACCGGCGGCGCCGTTGCGGCGGGTGCCGTTGCGGCGGGCGCGGGGTCAGCTTCGGGTGCGGCGGGTGGTATAGTATGGCCGCTGTCGACGAGGGCAACGGGGCCAGTCTGGGCCAGTGTGCCCGAAGGTAACGCCAGGCCCAGGGCGGCAAGCAGTAGTTTTGGCAGCATAATCATCTGAATGATAACAGGTACCGACAAAGCTAGAAAACATGCCCGGGAGCAGCATGAGCGTATTATTATGGCTATATTGTTGAATTGTTAGTGCTATAGGCTGCATCCCTTTTCATCCGCCTATAGCACTATTTACCAGCCTTGCCGCTGCCTGGCACGCGCCCCTCCTACCCGTCACCGCTTTCTATGGCTACCACTCCCGCCCCCGACCACATGCGCGCGCCGGCCAACCTCAGCCCCGACGCCCTGCACCAGGCCCTGACCGAGCTGGACGCGAAAATCCGGACCCTGCACAACCGGGCTCACGCCACGGTGGCCGGCTCCACGGCCACCTACCACCAGCACGCGGTGGCCCTGGAAGCCAAGCGCGCCCTGCTCGTGAAGCGCCTGCACCAGGCCATGCCGCCGGCCCCCAATGCCCACGCCATCCCCCAGCAGGACCACAATGCCTGGGACGAAATCTGGCGCGGCATCGAGAACCTGCGTCAGGACCTGCGCGACATTTTTTAGCCGGACTCGGCTCCCGCAGTAAGCCGGACCGGAAAAGCGGGTGCTTTCTCTCCTATTCGAGCCAGAGGAGCGGGTGGCGTACGGGCAGATTGCGCAGTACCTCCGCCACCCGGGGCGAGTGGTCGAGGCGCTGCCAGGTGGCCAGCCACTGGCAGTTGCGGAACTGCACCGCGCCCAGTACCAGCGCGGGCGGGGCCACGGGCCAGTTTTCCCAATACATCACATCGGGGGCGAAGGGCCAGCGGCTTTTGTCGCTGAGGTAGGGATGCAGGAACTCGATGCCCCGGCGAATACTGCGGCCGTCGGGGGTCTGGTAAGTCCAGAGGTTGTCGGTGGGCGTGCTCAGGATGGCACAGAGCGTGGTGAAGGCATCGAGGTTGAAGAGGGAGTAGCCGTAGGGCTTGGTGCGCTTGAGCTCCAGCGGGAAGCTGCCGTCGGCGGCCATCTGGGTGGGCAGCAGCACCGTTTTGTACCGTTCCCGGCAGAAGCCTAGCAGCTCCTCGTTGCCGGTGAGGCGGGCAAAGGCGGCCACCTGCATGGTCCAGCAGGTACCGTGGTTGTTGGCCGCGTTCCTCTCGTCCTGGCCGTAGGGGTGGGTGGTGAGCCAGGTCAGGTAACGGCTGAACCAGTCCTTTATGCCAGCCACATCGGCGGCCCCGAAGCAACGGGCACCCTCAAAAACGCGCACGCCCTGGGCCACCTCCAGCAGCTGAATGGTGTCGATGATACCAATGCCGCGCCCGGTAAAGCGCCCCGAAATAGCCTGGGCGTAGAGCAGCGACGGATGCATACGCGTGGCCGGATCGAGGAACCAGGCCCGCAGGTGCACCAGGGCGTGGCGGGCGTATTTTTCCCGGTGCGTGAGCTGGTAGGCCGAGGCCAGCGCCCCCACAATGCGGCTGAACCGGATCATGGCCCGGCGGTGAGCCCCGAAGTTGGCGGGGTTGGTCTGGCCGTCGCGCTGCACGTAGGGGCCGCCGGGATGGGCCGGGTCGGGCCACCAGTAGTCGCCTTCGGAGAAGAAGTCGTGGGGGCCGCCCGCGCTCCGGGCCGCCACGCTGTCGGTTACGGTGCGCGGCGCCTGTTGCAAAGCCCAGGCGGCTTCGGCCAGCACCGTGGCCCGCAGCGTGCGGACTACGGCCGGCCGCAAACCGGACGCCGCCGACTGGTGGGGCAGGCCGGCAGCGGGCCGGAGCAGGCTCAGCCAACAGGTGAGCAGCAGCGTGAAGTGGACAAGCATGAACGGGGGGATTCGGATGGGCGGAACAACGGCCCGGACCAGCGGCCCGGAACCTCAAGTTGCGCACTTTCCGGCGGCCTGCCGGGCACTATCAGCAGTTTATCTACGCAAACGATTACGGCTCCGACTCCAGCCCGGACCCTTTTGCGGACTCCGGCGGCCAACCATTCGGCGGGGCTTCCGCACCGTTCGGCCGCCGCTGGTACCATTCGCCCAAAAACCGTTTCCCGGCGCGGCCGGCAGTAGTAGGTTTGACTCATTCTTCCGCCTCAATCCTCGCTTTTAACCGCTTTTCGCCATGAAACTGACCGCCTTCCTCCGCCCCCTGACTGCCGCCCTGCTCCTCAGCGCCGCGCTGCCCCTGGCCGCTACCAACGCCGCCGCTGCTACCGCCGGCCACCCCGCCGCCGCCGTGGCCCAGCTCACCGATAACCCGGCCGACCACCCCAACTTCACGGTGCGGGTGGTGGGCAAGGGCCGGCCGATGCTGCTGATTCCGGGCCTGACCTGCCCCGGTGCGGTCTGGGACGAAACCGTGGCCCACTACCAGAAGCAGTACCAGTGCCACATCATCAGCCTGGCCGGGTTCGGGGGCAACGCCGCCCCGGCCAGCCCCGACCACCTGCTGCAAAACGTGCGCGACCAGCTCCTGGCCTACGTTAAAACCCAGAAGCTCAGCCAGCCGACCGTTATCGGCCACAGCCTGGGCGGGTTCATGGCCCTCTGGATGAGCAGCACCGACCCCGGGGCGCTGGGGCCGCTGGTTATCGTGGATTCGCTGCCCTTCATCGGGGCCATTCAGAACCCGGCCGCCACCGTGGAGCAGGTGCGGCCGATGGCCGAAAACATGCGCCGCCAGATGAGCCTGGGCGGCATGAGTCCCGCCCAGCAGCGCCAGATGGTGGCCGGCCTGGTCACCGATACGGCCCGCATCAGCCAGGTAGCGCGCTGGGGCCAGGCCTCCGACGCGGCCACCGTGGGCCAGGCCATGTACGATATGTACGTCACCGACCTGCGCGCCGAGGTGGCCCGCATTCAGCAGCCGGTACTGGTGCTGGGCGCCTGGGCCGCCTACCAGGCCTACGGCTCGACCAAGGAGAGCACCCGGGCCATTTTTGAGCAGCAGTACGCCAAACTGCCCCAGCACCGGGTGGAAATGTCGGAGGCCGGCCGCCACTTCCTCATGTACGACGACACCCAGTGGTTTTTTCAGCAGGCCGATGCTTTTCTGAAGCAGCCTTCGGTGGCCCGGAAGTAGGGCGGTTTGCCCGGTGCTACACCGGGCAAAAACCCTCTGCTGATGCTGGCCGGCTTACTTTTCGTTTCTTACCGCCGCAACGTCCGCGCCTACAACCAGCTACCGGAACAGCCCCGGGTCGCTGCCTGATTATCTTCCCGCCTCTTATGCTCTCCTTCGCTTCCGTGCCCGCCCCCAGCCGGGCCTACTGGTACTGCCAGGCCCTGGGCTGGACGCTGTACGCGGGGTTCAACCTGGTGCTGTTTTCCGCGTTTGGCCGGTTTTCCCTCGATTCGGTGGCTATTACGGTGGCCATTGTGCTGCCGATAGCGGCGCTTACTCATGCGCTCCGCTACTGTATCCGGGCGCGGGACTGGGCCAGCCTGTCGCCGCTGCCGCTGCTGGGGCGGCTGCTCGTTACCAACCTGGTATTGTCGGTGCTGAGCCAGGTAATTATCTGGGCCCTGATTTACTGGGTAGTGCGGCCGGCCCCCGACGGGCAGCCCCACGGCTGGGGCCAGTTTGTGGGCTACGTGCTCAACGTCAACTTCATTCTCTGGCTCTGGGAAGGATTCTACTTCGGCTGGCACTACCTGGGCCGCTACAAGCAGGCCGAGGTGGACAAGTGGAAGCTGGCCGCCGCCGTGCGGGAAGCCGAAATGCGCACTCTCAAGGCCCAGATCAACCCCCACTTCATGTTCAACGGGCTCAACAATATCCGGGCCCTGGTGATGGAGGACCCGGCCCGGGCCCGCCACATGATTACCCACCTCTCCGATTTGCTGCGCTACTCCATTCAGCTCAACAGCACCGAACAGGTACCCCTGCGCCGGGAGCTGGAAATTGTGGAGCACTACCTGGCCCTGGAAGCCATTCAGCTGGAAGAGCGCCTGCACTACTGCCTCGACGTGGACCCGGCCGCCCTCGACGTGGCCATTCCGCCCATGACGCTCCAGCTGCTGGTGGAAAACGCCATCAAGCACGGCCTCGCGCCCCGGCCAGCCGGGGGCACCATTCAGCTCACGGCCCAGCTCAACGACTCCAACACGCTGCACATTACCGTGCGCAACACCGGCCACTACGCCCCTGCCTCAAGCCACCCCGGCGTGGGCGTGCGCAACGCCCGCGAACGGCTGGCCCTGCTCTTCGGCCCCGCCGCCCACCTGCACCTGGCCAACGACCCGCACACCCCCGATACCGTAGTAGCCCACCTGCAACTGCCGGTCAGGGGAGAAGTGAGAAGTGAGAAGTGAGAAGTGAGAAGTGAGAAGTGAGAAGTGAGAAAAGAACGGACGCATGATCTTCCTTGCCAAAGAAAGTCAGTGAAATCAATTCAATCAGCGCTAATCAGTGATTCATGAAGGTTCTGCTCGTTGACGATTCCCGGTTGGCCCGCACCGAGCTGCGCCACTTGCTGACGGCTTTTCCGGAGGTGGAGGTAGTGGGCGAAGCGCGCCACGCCGGGGAAGCCCGCGCCCAGCTCCAGGCCCTGAAACCCGAGGTGCTGTTTCTCGACATTCACATGCCCGGCGAAACCGGCTTCGAGCTGCTGGCCTCCCTCGACGAAGCCCCCCAGGTCATCTTCACTACCGCCTACGACGAGTACGCGCTGCGGGCCTTCGAGGTGAACGCGCTGGACTACCTGCTCAAGCCCATCCAGGAAAACCGCCTCGCCGCCGCCCTCGAAAAAGTCCGGCCCCGGCTCGCAGCCCCGGTTCTGCCGGCCAGTCCGCCGGCGGAGGCCGCTGCCACGCCGCTCGGTGCCCAGGATCAGGTGTTTGTGAAGGATGGGGAGCGGTGCTGGTTTGTGCGGCTGGCGGAAGTGCGCCTGTTTGAAATCAACGGCAGCTACACCCAAATCTATTTTGAGGACCACCGCCCCCTGATTCCGCGCACCCTCCAGCACCTGGAGCTGCGCCTCGATGCGCGGGTGTTTTTCCGGGCTAACCGCCAGCAGATCATCAACCTGGAGTGGGTGGAAAGCATTGAGCCCTGGTTCAGCAACACGCTCAAAATCCGGCTGCGGGGCGGCCCCGAAGTGGAAGTTTCGCGCCAGCAGTCGGGCCGTTTCCGGGAGCTGCTGAGCCTGTGAAGTGAACAGAATTCTGGCAGGATTATTCCGGTTTAGGTGTATCCTTTTGGCTTTCATCGGAGTACACGGACGAGTACGTAGCTGATTTCCCGCCGGAATCAACTGCCAGTCATCCCCGTATTGCCGTTCCGTATGAAAGCTTCCCTACTCTGCTCCGCCCTCGTTTTATTGTTTCTAGGTACCTCCTGCTCGGGGGAGGACAAAATGATGGAGCGCACCAGCCGCTACGGCACCGTTTCTACCCACCGCAACAAGCGCAGCAACGACAAATCGAGAGCCTATAAAAGACGCCAGAAAGTAGGGCTGGGCCTCAACCTCGACCTGAACGCCAAGGATGCGCAGAAACACCGCACCGTGGACGCGCCTAAAAAGTACAAGTACAGCAAAGGCCACTGATTTCCTGAGCTGTTAGCTGTTAGCTGTTAGCTGTTAGCGAAAACGAACAAGGCCCCGTACTCGATTGAGTGCGGGGCCTTGTTTTATGCGGAAAATCTATTTTCATCCGAACGAAAGCGAATAGCTCTCAGCGAACAGCTCAAGAAACCGGTTCGCGGAAGCCCACCCAGGTGAAGCGCTTAATCACGAACTCGGGGTTGGTAAACGAGGCGTTACCGGCCGGATTACCGCCCGTCACGTGGAAGTCGGAGAAGCCCGCGTTCTGGTTCACGTAGATGCCGCCGGTCAGGTTGAAGCTTACCGGCGTGCCGGCCAGGCTCATTTCGTCCATGATCTGCTCCTTGATGTCGGGGTCGGTGGTGTAGGCGCCGCAGGAAATGGCGCCGTGCTCGCGGGCCAGCTGGGCGGCCAGCCGGATGCTCTCCTGGGTGTTCTGGGTTTTGATCACCAGCATAATAGGCCCGAACAGCTCCTGGCTGAACTGCTCCACCCGGCTGGCATCCAGTTCATGAATGCTCGTGGAGCAGGTCCGCGCGTTCTGGAACACGGGGTTGTCTACGGTGCCGTGGGCCAGGATGCTGCGGCCCCCGTCGAAGGCCAGCTGCTGCACCCGCTCCTGGGTGGCGGCGCTCTGAATAGCGCCCAGCACGTGCGGGCCGGCCTTGGGGTTCTGGGCCAGGCCCGTTACGGCGGCCGAGAGCTTCTGCACCACGTCCTCGTAGGGCACCAGTTCGCCGGCCACGGTCACACCATCCTGCGGAATGAAGAAGTTCTGGGGGGCCGTGCACATCTGCCCCGAGTACAGGCTCACGGAGAAAGCCAGGTTCTGGGCCACCTTGTCGAGGTCGGCACAGGAATCCAGGATGATGGAGTTGACGCCGGTTTTCTCGGTGAACACCGTTTTGCCCTTCAGGCCTTCGATGTACTCGCCGAAGGCCGAGCCCCCGGTGTAGTCGATGAGTTTTACGGCGGGGTTTTCGGCCAGCTCCTTGGCAATCAGGCGGTCGTCGGCATCCACGGCCAGCTGGCAGATGCGCGGGTCGAGGCCGTGGGCGGCCAGCACCTTCTGCACCTCGGCCACCACAATAGCAATGGGCAGCACGGCCTTGGGGTGGGGCTTGATGATAACCGGGTTGCCGGTTACCAGCGAGGCATACATGCCGGGCACCGTGTTCCAGGTCGGGAACGTGGAGCAGCCGATAACCAGGGCCACGCCCTTGGGCACGGCCCGCCAGGTTTTGTTGAGCGTGATGTTGTACTTGCCCATGGGCTTCTCCCAGCGGGTTTCCTCCGGGAAGCGGGTCTGCTCCTCGTAGCCAGCGGCAATGGCTTCCAGGGCGCGGTCGGCGGCGTGGGGGCCGCTGGCCTGGAACGACATCATGTAGGCCTGGCCGGTGGTGTGCATGGTGGCGTAGGCAATTTCAAAAAACCGCTCCTTCATGCCTTCCAGGCTCTCGGTGAGCAGGGCCGCGCGCTGGGCCGGCTTCAGCTTGCGCCACTGCCCAAACACTTCCTGGGCGTTGGCCACCAGCGTATCGGGGGCGAAAAACGGATAAGTGGTGCCCAGGGGCTGCTGCTCGTAGGGGCTTTCCTCCTGGCCGGCCCAGGCGGTGGGCTCGCCCTGCTGCAACTCGGTAAAGCGTTGGTTGCGGTGCGTTTTGAATTTCTCGCGCCCTTCCTTGTCGGCATCAGCCCCGTAGATGTCGGGCGAGGGGTTTTCGGGGAAGGCGGCGAAGAACGTACGGCCGTGCAGGGCCGCTACGGCCGCGTCGAGGGTAGCCTGGTGCTTCTGGGTGGTTTCGGTGGTCATAAGTAGGAGTGGGATGGGAAAATGAAGTTCGGGCGAAGGGCGGCCCCGCCCGGCGTGGTAACAGGAAAGCGCAGCCCTTGGCAAGCAAAACCAACGCGTTAGTCGAAACATCCGTTTTCCAGGGGGCCAGCGGGCTTCGAAGTGGCTAAATTTACGTAATCACCCCCGAACCGTTCCGCCCAAACCTCTTAGGGGTGCTACTGCGTTTGTACTGATGCTGTTATGGCCGGCAACGTGCTGGCGCGCCATAGCTGGCGGCTCCTTTTCTCTTCGCCTCTCCCCATGCTGCTACCCTTATTCCGGACTGTATTTTTCTGTGCGCTGCTGCTAGGCGGTGGTTTCGGGCTGACGCTGCCCGCCCGGGGGCAAACTGGTCCGCCGCCCGCCAAAACGGTGCTGCCAGGCCGCCTGGTGTTTAAGCTCCGGCCGGGCACCACCACCTTCCCCCCTGCCCTCACGGCCACGCTGCTCCGCCTGGGCGCGGGGGCGGCCCAACCCAAATTCCCGCACAGTCGCCCCCCGGGTCCCGACCAGCCCGAAGCGGTGAACCTGGGCCTGATCTACCAGGTGCAGCTGCCGGCCAGCGTAGGCGTGGAAGCCGCCGGCCAGGCCCTGCGCAAAACCGGCGCCGTGGACTACGCCGAGCCGCTCTATGGCTACCCGGTGCTGGAGCAGCCCAACGACCCACTGGCCGACTCCACCCGGGCCGGGGGCCAGTACCACCTCAAAAACATCCGGGCCTACCAGGCCTGGGACGTGACCAAGGGGGATACCAGCCTCGTTATCGGTATCATCGACGGTGGCACCCGCCTCACGCACGAAGACCTGGCCACCCAGTTTCAGCCCAACCGCCAGGACCCGGTGGATGGCCTCGACAACGACGGCGACGGGTACGTGGATAACTACGCGGGCTGGGACTTCGCCGATAACGACAACAACCCGGTGCGGGAGCCGGGCAGCGTGCACGGCATTCTGGTGGCCGGCTGCGCCGTGGGGGCCACCAACAACGGCAAGGGCATTGCCGGCGTGGGCTACCACTGCCGGTTTTTGCCCCTGAAAATATACCCGAGCACACCCACCGGCTCGTTCGGGGGCTACGAGGCCATTGTGTACGCCGCCGACCACGGCTGCCGGGTCATCAACCTTTCCTGGGGCGCGCCGGGGGGCTATTCCCAGTACGAGCAGGACGTTATCACCTACGCCGCCATCAACCAGGATGTGGTAGTGGTAGCCGCCGCCGGCAACACCCCCGCCGACCTCGACTTTTACCCCGCCAGCTACGCGCACGTGCTGTCGGTGGCTACTACTTCGGCCACCGACGAGCGGAGTGCTAATGCCACTTACAGCCGCCGCGTCGATTTATCGGCCCCCGGGGTGCAGATTCTGACCACGTTCGGCAACACCGATTCCGACTATATCGCCGTGGGCGGGTCTTCGTTCGCGGCCCCGCTGGTGGCGGGCGCGGCCGGCCTGGTTCGCACCCGGTTTCCGCAGTTTACGGCCGCCCAGGTAGCCGCCCAGCTCCGCCGCACCACCGACAACATTGATGCCCTGCCGGGCAATGCCGCCTACGCCGGCTTGCTCGGCTCAGGCCGCCTGAACGTTTACCGGGCCGTAACGGAAACTCAGCATTCGGCCCGCATTCAGCAAACCGACTATGCCCCCGAGCGCTACGCTTACGGGGCCGGCGACACGCTCCGCCTGAGCGTGCGCGTGCAGAACCTGTTGCAGCCGCTCAGCAACCTGAGCGTCACGCTCACCTCCCTCTCCGCTCACCTGCTTGTGCGCCAGGGCACGTTTGCGGTGGGGCCGCTGGCTACGCTGGAGCAACGCGCCAATACCAGCGCCCCTTTCCGGCTGGCCGTGGCTGCCACCGTCCCACTCAACACCCGGGCCGTGCTCCGCTTCCGTTTGCAAGACCCGGCCACCGGCTACCAGCAGGATCAGTACGAAACCGTGCTGCTCAATCCCAGCTACGTGGTGGTGGCCGCCAACAACCTGAGCCTGACCCTGACCGGCCGGGGCAACATCGGCTACGAAGGGCTGAACACGGCGGTGGGCCAGGGCGTGAGCTACCGCCAGGGGCCACCGCTGCTGGCCGAGGGCGGCCTGCTGCTGGGCACTTCTGCCACCCGCGTTTCCGATAACGTGCGCACGGTCCCGGGGATGAGTAATACGGACTTCGCGACCCTGGCGGCGGTGGCTTACCTGCCCACGCCGCCCCGCGCCGACCAGGAGGCCGTGGGGGTGCTGCGCGATGCCCTGCCCACCATGGCCCAGCCCCGGGCCGTGGGCGTGCGTATCCGCCAGCACGCCTACGCCTGGGCCGCCGCCTCGCACCAGGACTACGTTCTGCTGGAGTATCGGCTGACCAACCTTACCGCCGACACCCTGCGGCCTCTCCACCTGGGGCTGTTCATGGATTGGGACCTGCCCGGCGAGGCGGCCCGGAACGTGGCCGCCTGGGATGCTTCCCGCCAGCTCGGCTACGTTTTCGACCCGGCCGCCCCCCGCCAGTACGCCGGGGTGCAGCTGCTGGCCGGCGGCGCGGCCACGGCCTACGCCATCGACAACCAGGCACCGGCCGGCACCGAAATCCGGCTGGCCGATGGCTTCAGTACCCCCGAGAAATGGCTGGCCCTCAGCAGCGGCACTACCCACGCGGCCAGCAGTCCGGCCGGAGGTACCGATGTGTCGCAGGTAATCGGGGCGCGGCTGCCCTACCTGGCACCCGCCGATTCGGCCACGGTGGCCTTCGCCGTGCTGGCGGCCCCTTCACTGGCCCAATTACAGGCCGCCGCCGATGCCGCCCGTGCCCACTACCAACAGGTGTTGCCGGTACGGGCCGCCGCGCCGCTGGCCGGCGTGGTGCTCTACCCCAATCCGACGGCCGGCCTGTTGCGGCTCACCCTGCCGGCTGGCCCGACTTCTGTGCAGGTGCTCTCGGTGCTGGGGCAGGAGTTGGGCACGTATTCGCTGAATCAACGAGCGGCTACACTAGACCTAAGTCCATACCCGGCTGGAGTCTATCTGATCCGCATCCGGAACGACCGGGGCGCGGCCACTTACCGCGTAGTCCGGCAGCCCTGATTCAGTTGCTTTTTCAACTACCCTGTTTAGCTATTATAGATATTTATAGATAATTAATATATAGTATAAAATCATTTTATGAAATTCATCAATATGGACCTCATCCCAATATCGAGTCTTTATTGACTGAATTTCATTGGTTTCAGATGAAAAATTACAACTAACTTAGTTAGTAAAAAGCATCAATATTCGTACCTTTACATATGTCCAAAACCAAGCTTCCTATTCCTCTCCCGGTGCAGCAGTACGCGCGTTGCATTGATGCCCACGGACGCCCCGCCGACCACATCGGCGACTGGCCCGCCGCCGGGCAGGTATACCCTATTGAAATGCGGTGCAACGCCCGTACCGGCCAGGTGCAGGTTCACGTGCTGGGCTTCTACGCCGAGCGGCCCTACGGGGCCTTCGCCCGTCGGCGCTTCGAGCCCGTGGCCCAACTCTGGCTGAACTAGCCGCTTTTTTCACCCTTTGGCAGGCTGCTTCCGGAAACCGCTCCGGAGGCAGCCTTTTTTTGCGGGCCGCCGGGCCTGCCACAGCGCTTTATTCCCCGAAAAAGCCGTCGTACCCTTGAGCCTATTCAAGGGTACGACGGCTTACCACGCCAACTGAAGCTACTTTTTTCGGTGCTTGTTTAGAGCCGCTCCGATTCGTCTTTACCCTGCCTGGCAATTTCCTCGGCGGGGCTTTCGCCTTCCTCGTACACAAATAAGGGCTGGTCGCTCAGGTTATAGATGGCCTGAATATCGTGCAGCATCTTTTCGTAATCCAGCTTCAGATCTTTCAGCAAACCGGTTTTCAGGTCGAACACCCAGCCGTGTACTGCGGGCTGCTGCCGCTTGAGGTAGCTTTTCTGCACTACCGCCGTTTTGAGAATGTTGGCGCACTGCTCCTGCACGTTCAGCTCTACCAGCCGGTCGTAGCGGGCGTCGGCGTCGGCAATGGCATCCAGCTCCACATGGTGCAGGCGGTACACGTCGCGGATGTTGCGCAGCCAGGGGTTCAGAATCCCCAGATCCTGGGCCTGCATGGCGGCTTTCACGCCCCCGCAGCCATAGTGGCCGCACACCACAATGTGCTTGACGTGCAAGTGGGCCACGGCGTACTCAACCACCGACATAGCGTTGAGGTCGATGTTGATGACCAAGTTGGCCACGTTGCGGTGCACGAATACTTCCCCGGGGGCCAAACCCATGAGTTCCTCCGCCGTTACGCGCGAGTCGCTGCACCCGATGTAGAGGTAGTCTGGCTTCTGGTCGGCGGCCAGGCGCTGGAGGAAGTCGGCGTTGGTAGCCGTATTCGCGGCCACCCACTGGCGGTTGTTGTCGAAGATTTCGTCGTACGTTGTCATAAGAAGTTCCTGCGTTTTTGCGCCCGTCCAGATGCACGGCCGTATGTTTTTGTGGCTAAGCTAACCCGGTTTCAGCGATACTGCCAGAAGATACCGAAGTCGAAGGGCGTCCAGAGCGCCGCTTTCTGGCCCGCGACCTTAAGGCCTTCATTTGCCCAGGTGTTGCAGGTATAAAACAGGTTGTAGGTGCGGCGGGCTTCGTAAAAAGCATCGTGCCGGCCGTAGCTGTGGCCGGCAATGTGCTGGGGCCGGCCAGCGGCCCCGGGGGCAAAGCTGGCCTGAATGAAATGAATCAGGCGGGCATATTCGGCGGGCGTCAGACTCAGGCGCACGCAGTCTTCGCCTACGGCGGGCCGGTGGTGGAAGGTGGTGTGCATGGCCGTGCTGCTGAGCCAGAACATGGCCTTCAGGCCGGTGCTGAGCTTGAGCTCGGCCCAGGTGGGCGTGTCGAGGTAGAACCCCTTATCGCCCCACCCAAACCCGATAAACTCCCGGCTCTGGTCGGCGGCGGGCGTATCGGCGTAAGGCAGCAGGCGCGACCAGTCGATCTGGCGGGTACGTACGGGCACTACCAGGTCGGTGTGCACGCCGTTGGAGAGGATATAGGCTTCAATGGGTTCCTCACCGGGGGCTAGCCCGGCTTGCCCGCCGGCCACCGGAACAACCGACAGCGCGGCCGAAGCCACCAGGTAGAGCGCCACCGTGCCCACCACGCCGCCACCTGCCCAGGCCAGGGTTTTTGCTGCTTTCTTGATCAGATCGGACGTATTCATGCGGGACAGAAGGTTACGGGTTGGGCTCCCTATACGCAGCCTACCCGAAAAAGCTGGCCTACGGGGCGGGGCACCAGGGCAAACGCATGAAGCCTACGTGAGGATTTGTTTGAGGTAGTGAATGTCGTAGGCCGCTTTCACGCGCCGTTTAGCCAGACTTAAGCCGTCGCGTTGTTGGGTGAGCACTTGCAGGGTGAGCTTGCGCAAAGTAGCCAGGTTTTC
>NZ_QYCN01000111.1 GCF_003583925.1 Hymenobacter rubripertinctus
TTGGTAGACTTGCCCAGTGTGCCGTCGCACGATACGTTTAACCGCGTATTTCAACTGCTCTCTCCCGCCTTGCTGCAGGACTGTCTGGCCCAGCACGGCCATGCGCTGCTCGACACGCTGGCCCAGAAACAACTCTGCCTCGATGGCAAAAAGCTGCGGGGCGTGAGTCCGCGCAGTGCTGACAACGCCGGCCTGTACCTGGTTAATGCCTGGGTGAGCGAGAACCGCTTGTGTGTGGGCCAGCAGCGAGTGGCCGATAAAAGCAATGAAATCACGGCCTTACCCGAACTGCTGGCCCAACTGGACCTACGTGAGGCCGTGGTCACCATCGACGCCATGGGCTGCCAGGCCGCCATTGCCGGCCAGATTCGCCAGCAGCAGGGCCATTACCTCTGGCTCTCAAGCGCAACCAGGGCCAGTTGTGGGAAGAAGTGAGCTGTGCGTTCCAAGCCAATGCGGCGGACAGCGCGCAGGAAAAATGGGAATATGSCCGTGACCGGTTYGAGCAACGCCGCTGCTGGTGCCTGGCCGCCAGCAGCCTGGATGCCGCGTTCGTGGCCGCGTGGCCCGGGCTGCAAACGCTGGTCAAAGTCGAGGCCAGCCGGTGCGTGGCGGGCAAGACGACMCGCCAGGTGCGCTATTAYCTGAGTGATGAAGTGGAAGAAAATCCRCTYTAYTACAGYAAGTTAGCGCGGGGGCACTGGAGCATCGAAAACCACCTGCACTGGCATCTGGACGTAACATTGAAAGAAGATGCCTGTCGGGTGCGCGCGGGCTACGGGCCGGAAAACCTGGCCACCTTACGCAAGCTCACCCTGCAAGTGCTCACCCAACAACGCGACGGCTT
>NZ_QYCN01000112.1 GCF_003583925.1 Hymenobacter rubripertinctus
AAGTTAGCCAACAAAATAAGGGAGTCGGAGTTGAGATGATATGGCCCGTCCCCTGACTCCCTTTATCCTGCCGGCTGCTGATCAGTCTGCCCTCGAAAAGTTCACGCGTACCGGTCGCCGGCCCGTGCGGGCGGTGCGCCGCGCGCAGGCCCTACTGGCGCTGGCTACCGGCATCGGCCAGCAGGCCGCCGGTCAGGCGGCCGGCCTGAGCCGCCAGACCGTGAGCCAGCTTCGCTCCCGCTATGAGCAAGCCGGCTGGCAATATGCCTTGGCTGAAGCCCCACGTAGCGGCACGCCCCCGCGCTTCGACGGCTCCCAACGGGCGGCTCTCACGGCGCTGGCCTGCACGCCTGCCCCCACCGGGCACAGCCGCTGGACGCTGCGCCTGCTGGCCGATAAAGCCGTGGAACTGGCCTTGGTGGACACCATTTCGCACGAAACGGTGAGCCAGGTGCTTAAAAAAACGAGTTGCAGCCCCACCGCCAGCAGCACTGGTGCCTGGGGGCGATGAACGCCGCCTTTTTAGCCCGGATGGAGGATGTGCTGGCTGTCTACGAGCGGCCTTATGACGCGCAGTTTCCCGTTGTCTGCTTCGATGAGCGCCCCTGCGTGCTGCACGGCCAACCCGTCGAGCCGCTGCCCCCCGTGCCGGCCCAGCCGGCCGTGGGCGAGCAAGCGGCCAAAGCCGGGCGACCCCGGCGCGAGAGCAGCACCTATGTGCGCCAGGGCACGGCCTGCCTGCTGGCCGCTTTCGAGCCCGGCACGGGCCAGCGCCTGGTCGAGGTCTCGGCCCGGCGCACCGGGGCCGACTACTGCCGCTTTCTGCAACGCCTGGCGGCG
>NZ_QYCN01000113.1 GCF_003583925.1 Hymenobacter rubripertinctus
AGGTTAAAACCGCGGCCCTTCAGGTTCTGAAAGCACTGCTCAATCGTCCAGCGTTTGGCGTAGAGCTGGTCCATGTAGGCCAGTCCCACGTTGCCAAACAGGAACAAAAACTCGTTATCGGCCAGCGCTTTGACCCAGACCTGGCCCCACACCCCATCGACTTGGCAGTGGGTGAAGCGGCGCACCTGCCCGGGGGCCAGGCCCAGGTCGTCAACGGCCTGCCGCTGGCCGCCGGGATGGGTGAGCAAGTGGTGTTTGGGTAGGCGCATGACGAAGTTCAAGCCGTTGGCCTTGAGCCATTTCAGCCACTGGTGGCCCACGAATTCGCGGTCCCCCAGCACCAACCCGATGCGGTGTTTGCCCAGCACCTGGACGCAGAGTTGCAGCAGGGCAATGCGGTCGGCAGCGCTGGAATTGCCGCTACGGTTGTCGAGCAGTTCCCAGTACAGGGGCAACTGCAACTCGCCCCGGCCGACGGTAATAAGCAGGATGTTGACCTGGCAGCGGCCGAAATCCCATTCGGTGCGGTCCAGGCATAAGCGCAACTTGCCCGTGGTCGGCAGCAAGCTCAACAGCAAGTGGGCCAGCAGCCGATAATCCAGGTCGGTTTGGCGGAAAAAGTCCTGAATGCGGGTTTCGTTCGAGGCGGGCTTGACGGCGTCGTTCAGGTGCTGGGCCACCTCACAGAACTGCACATTACGGCTTTTGAGTAAACCAATAACGAACTGAGCGATAAACTTTTGACGCGACAAATGGCGCA
>NZ_QYCN01000114.1 GCF_003583925.1 Hymenobacter rubripertinctus
TTTGAACATCTTTCGCAAGTTCAGCCTCTTTCTTCTCACGCATGAACCGAGTAAGATTAGTCTGAAAAGAAAGCGTAAAAAGGCCGCCAGAGACGACGGATTTATGCTGGAACTGCTCAAAAGTGCCTAATTTGGTGCGGTAGCCCTATGAAGAATACCCCTACTATAATGAGGCGTTGGGAGTGTTCAGCGTACTGCGCAAGCCCGTGGTAGAAGTGAAAACCTCCAATTATACCGATGAAGATGGCCGCCTTCGCCGCCTACATCAGTACCGGGTGCCTGATCCGATTCAGTATCTAATCAACCCCGCTTCGGGATTGGAAGTCCAGGATTTTCAGGTTGCCCTGTTACAGGAGGGCAATAATTATCCGGCCGTTTTTCCAACTGGCTCTGCTATCTGGTATTATGAGGGCATGAGTTCGGCCACCAGCCATGTAATGCGTACCGATTATATAGATGCCGGTTGCCTCAGTAATTCGATACTGGAATTGGAAGTAAGCGGCAGCAACATTCAGGATCCGGCCATTAAGGAATTCGTGCCCAGCATCGGCAGCAATCAAAATATACAATACCCAGTATTTCTGAAGTTCATGCTTAACCTGCGGCGGCGAAATGCTTCGGCTACCACCCAAAATGTCTTGCTCGTGCTCAAGTTCCCTGTAGCGCTCCGTCAGGTTACCAGCTTTAGCGAATTGCCCGTTCAACCCTGTGGGGTGCTGCC
>NZ_QYCN01000115.1 GCF_003583925.1 Hymenobacter rubripertinctus
ATGGCGCACAAACGGCACCTGTCGCAAAAGCGTAGTAAGTTTGGCGCTGAGGCATTGCTTCACGGGGCAGAACGGGTTTGGATGGTGTAGGAACCCCAAAGGTCGGACTGCCCCGTTTTATGCCGCAATATTTAGTAGGGTAGAGTAGTGTCCAACATACTCCGGAAAGCACTTGGCAAACCATCGTCATCGATAAGCAGCTTACCGTGCAACTACCCGCCCAACCGCAGGAAATGGATGTACCGGGAACTATGGCCGCTGCCGTCCCAGCACGCAGGCAGGATGCTATGATGCAAAACAGCCAGGCATATGTGCTACGTGACACGAATGCAGTGTATGTAGTGATTAAAATTCCACTGGCGAAAGAGCCCACATTAGCCCCCACATTTGAGGCGCGTAAAAGCTACTACACCGGCCGGGCTATTCCGCTGATGCTTGGCACGGATTACCCTAACCTGCTGGAACAGTCCGTAACAGAACAGGATGGCGTTGATATAATTACCGTAAAACACAAAGTGATAAATGCTGATGGAGCATTAGTAATCTAGGGCTACCGCACCAAATTAGGCACTTTTGAGCAGTTCCAGCATAAATCCGTCGTCTCTGGCGGCCTTTTTACGCTTTCTTTTCAGACTAATCTTACTCGGTTCATGCGTGAGAAGAAAGAGGCTGAACTTGCGAAAGATGTTCAAA
>NZ_QYCN01000116.1 GCF_003583925.1 Hymenobacter rubripertinctus
GTCGGCACGGCCTGAATCTGTTGCGCCAACTCACCCGGCCACATACGGCCCCTGACCAGCCGCTGGCACGCAAAATTCTGAACCTACTGGATGTATTTAGTCGCTATCTTGCTCGTGGACAACCCACTAAAATAGTAGGGTAGAGTATGCGGGGGCAAGTATAGGGTAACGCAAGCAAGCAAGCAAGCAAGCAAGCAAGCAAGCAAGCAAGCAAGCAAATTAGTGGATGAGGGGGCTATAGCCGGGTTATTGCGCCGACAGTGCCTGCTTGCTCGTCGACAGAAACGGTGGTCGTATTAGTGGGCGTATTGGGCACGTAGTTCCAGCCGGGTGGCAGGTTCCAGGCGAAGGAGGAGGCCCCGGGCTGGCTGGTGGAGGCCGCGAGCGAGAGCGGGCGCTGGTCGCCGCAACTCAGGGCCGACGCCGAGGCGGTGACGCTGGTGATGGTGGGCACGGGACGGGTGATAAGCAGTTCGCGGGGTAGACTGATGAGTGCGCCCCGGGGGGTGTTGAAATTGGTGTTTTCATTACAGATCCGACTGGGCGGTGGTATAATGCGAGGTGATTCAGGTTGGCGTTAACCGACGGTTGTGCTCGTCGATGACGAGTTGGATGCGCGTATGGTGCATTTTCTCGCACCGACTAAACGAGCAGGACTTGCGCACCAACACGCCGCACTTTTGGCGCAAC
>NZ_QYCN01000117.1 GCF_003583925.1 Hymenobacter rubripertinctus
CTTGGTGGCGGCAGGCTTTGCACTGGTATTTGGGCTGGCCGTGGCGGCTGCCGTTCTTGCGCAAGTCAGCACTGCTGCACTTGCCACACGTCAACGTGGTCTGAAGCATGGGAGTAAGATACTACTCACCCCGCATTATACCACCGCCGCCTAATAGCTTCAATCGGACTGTGTGGAATTGAAATACGGGCACGTTTGGGTAAAGAAGTACGACCGTAATGGCTTCAATCGGACTGTGTGGAATTGAAATCATTCTTGTCGTGAGTGACTTCGAAAGCAATGTCTGAGCTTCAATCGGACTGTGTGGAATTGAAATTAAACCCGTCCCCAGGGTGCCGGGAATATAGCCAAGCTTCAATCGGACTGTGTGGAATTGAAATCGGTGGGCGCACTGCAACCCATTAGCTTAGAAAACTGCTTCAATCGGACTGTGTGGAATTGAAATAGGCCCTGTTGGTGTTGGCGAGGGTGTACTCGATACGGCTTCAATCGGACTGTGTGGAATTGAAATACGAAAGCACCGCCGAGGCCCGGCGCGTGCTCGATGGCTTCAATCGGACTGTGTGGAATTGAAATACTGCCGGGCCTACCAAACCTACCTGCGCCAACTGGGCTTCAATCGGACTG
>NZ_QYCN01000118.1 GCF_003583925.1 Hymenobacter rubripertinctus
TTTTGACGCGACAAATGGCGCACAAACGGCACCTGTCGCAAAAGCGTAGTAAGTTTGGCGCTGAGGCATTGCTTCACGGGGCAGAACGGGTTTGGATGGTGTAGGAACCCCAAAGGTCGGACTGCCCCGTTTTATGCCGCAATATTTAGCAGGGTAGAGTAGATCATATCAAGGAGTGTATAATAGCTTTTGTGACTTGTGTTTAAGTCGTATATAACTAGGAATTACGCACTTGGTGGTGCCTTGAGTAAAAACCCCTCCGATGGTTACCCAAGCAACTTAAGCGCTTGTTCAGAATTAATCAGACGATTTCAGGTTTGAAACCGGATGCGGTATGCTGTTCCAACCTGGTCTAAAGTCGCCATTAGCCACCACACTTTTTAAAAAACGCTTCAGGGTCAAGGGGGAGAACTGGCGGTCCAACTCCTGGCGCAGGCTGGCTGTGACGTCCTGGAGCTGCTGGCGGTTGGCCTGCACGGCCGCCTGGACTTGCGCCGTGTCGGCGGCCGTGAGAATGGCCGGCCGACCCTGGCCCTTGGCGTTAGCCAGCCCGGCCAAACCGGCACTCTCCCAGCGCGCAAACCAGCTGTAGACTGTCTGCCGCTGCAGGCCAAGCACCTTC
>NZ_QYCN01000119.1 GCF_003583925.1 Hymenobacter rubripertinctus
GGCAGCCGCCACGGCCAGCCCAAATACCAGTGCAAAGCCTGCCGCCACCAAGCCCTATTCGAGCCGGCCGCCGCCCGCAAGGCGGCCCAGTACGCGCAGGTGGAGAAGCTGCTGGTCGAGCGCGTCTCGCAACGAGCCATCGTGCGCCTGACCGGGGTGGCCCGGCCGACGATTGTCAAACTGGCAAAAAAAAGCGCAGRCCACGCCCCAGTTGCGCCCCAARCCCCGCCGGCCACGGGAGCTGGAGTTGGATGAAATGTGGACCTTTGTCGGCCACAAGGGCAATAAAGTGTGGCTCTGGCTGGCCGTGRAGCGGGCCAGTCGCCGTATCGTGGCCTGGGTGYTGGGTGACCGGAGCCGGGCCACGGCCCAGCGCCTGTGGGACGCCTTGCCCGAGCAGTATCGCACGGGCACGTGGTACTACACGGACGARTGGGARGCCTACCGGGGCGTGTTTCCAGCCGCTGCCCATCGGCCCAGCCCCAAAGGCAGCGGCCAGACGAGCATCGTGGAGGCCATCAACTGTTCGTTGCGCCAAAAGTGCGGCGTGTTGGTGCGCAAGTCCTGCTCGTTTAG
>NZ_QYCN01000120.1 GCF_003583925.1 Hymenobacter rubripertinctus
CCGCCAACCAGCCCGCCAGTAGTCCGGCGGCTTGCGGCGCGTCGCCGGCTTGCCCTTCCGTGACTTGCCAGCCCAACACGTTGCCTTCCCCATCACCCGCCAAATGGATGTTGCTCGTGTTGCCACCCCGGCTGTGTCCTATGCCTTGTTCGCCGTTTTTTTTTCCGCCCCCGTGCCATGCTSATGCACCCGAATACTGGTCGAATCCACTTGTACCTGTTGCTGGCGGGGGTGGGGCAGTTGGCGTTTATGGCGGATAAGAAGGGCCGTTACCTGCTCCCAAACGCCTGTATCTCGCCACCGGCTGAAGCGCACGTAGACCCGATGCCACTGGCCCAGATGCGGGGGCAGGTCCCGCCAGCCAACGCCGGTGCGCCCCAGCCATAAGACCGCCTCGACAAAGCCGCGCGTGTTCTTGGCCGTCACGCCGACGCAGCCGGCTTGACCAGGTAAAAGGGGGGACAATTCCGCCCACATCGAATCGGTTAATAATGTGCGGTCTGCATTCATGGAAAATACAACGCTCTTAATTGAGAACAGTTCCTAGT
>NZ_QYCN01000013.1 GCF_003583925.1 Hymenobacter rubripertinctus
TAGGTGCACAAGCCAATAAGCAGAATGTCAGCCAGTCGGTAGCGGCACTTGGCGGCTTGACGGAAATCTTCAACTTGCAGAAAGTAGTCGCGAATCGGGTGGCTCATGACCCAAAGCTAGCCCCCACCCGGCTTCATGCGTTTGCCCTGGGAGACTATTGCGCTAATCCACTGCTTTTGTTCAACGGCTAGGATAGCCGCGACAAGCAGCAAAATCGCGATTGACCCAGTAAAGGGAAGCGAACCGAGCATTGCTAACAAGCCTTCGCCGGAAGCAATGATCAAAATATACAGACCTAACTGCGTAAAAATCAGCACCCACGTGAAAGCGTTGATTGCCCGATTAGCCCGAACCACACTAATGACCACTATACGCCGCCAAAGCCGCCCGTACCGAGCCGTGGAGCTCCAGCAGTTCGGCGGCTTTGGGCTGCTCCAGGCCCAGCTCCTCCATCAGCATCCGTTCGCCGCGGTCCACGAGTTTGGCGTTGCTGAGCTGCATGTCCACCATTTTGTTGCCCTTCACGCGTCCCAGCCGGATGAAGGTAGCCGTAGTGAGCATGTTGAGGGCCAGCTTCTGGGCGGTGCCGGCCTTCAGGCGCGTGCTGCCCGTCACGAATTCGGGGCCGGTGACCACCTCCACCGGAAACTCGGCCGCCGCTGCCACCGCCGAGTTGGCGTTGCACACGATGCAGCCCGTGGCCAGCCCATGTTGCCGGGCCTGCTCCAGCCCGCCAATCACGTAGGGCGTGCGGCCCGAGGCGGCAATACCTACCACGATGTCTTTGCTGGTGATGTTGTGGGCCGAAAGGTCGCGCCAGGCCTGCTGAGCATCGTCCTCGGCATTTTCCACGGCTTTGCGAATGGCCGTGTCGCCGCCCGCAATGATTCCGATAACCACACCGTGGGGCACCCCAAACGTAGGCGGACACTCCGAGGCGTCGAGAATGCCGAGCCGGCCGCTGGTGCCGGCCCCGATGTAAAACAGTCGCCCGCCCGCGCTTAGCCGGGCCACGGTGGCTTCTACCAAAGCGGTGAGCTGCGGCAGCGCCCGGGCCACGACTTGCGGTACGGTCTGGTCGACGCTGTTCATGCCGGTCAGCAACTCCGTCGTGCTCAGCGTTTCAAGGTGGTCGAAGGAGGAGGGGCTCTCAGTTGTCATAGGGGAGGGCGTGTGGGTGCGTCCGTTTAAGTGGGCAATCGACTACTCAGCATAGTGCCGAGCAGAAGGCAGCTGGTAATCGTGACCTGACTACCGTAGCTGTCCAATAACCAGAAACCGGTCGAAAACGTTGGGCGTGTGGGGCGCGTCCTGGTCCAACTCGCGGGTCAGGTCCTGGCCGGCCCAGTGCTCGTAATGGTTGCCGCGCTTCCAGAGCCGCGAGCGGGTTACGTCGTAAATCAGCCCCCGGTAGGCCACCCAGATTTCGTCCCGGTCCTGGCCGTTGCGCAACGCCAGCTGGCCCCGGGTGTAGGTGGGCTGCTCGGCCACCGGCCGCCCATCACCCGTAATCGGCTCGAAACTGCCTTCGCCCCCGTTCATGTTTTAATTCTCAATGGTTCACATTTCATTTCCCTATCCCAGCAGCGCCTGCGTGAGAATCCAGCGGTGGGGCACGTCGCCTTGGGCAGCGCGCAGGTAGTCCTGGTAGCTACAGGGCACGATGCGGCGGGCGTTGCCGGTCAAATTGACTACTTCCATCCACCAGCGGTCGGTTTGCTGGGATTTATAGAACACGATGCGGTCGGGGCTGTCGTCGTCGTCCCGCACATCGGTCTGGAAGCCGTAGCGGGGCGGCCCATGCAGCCCGGCGGCGTAGCGCACGAAGCTGGGACCCCGGAAATCGGTTTCGCGGCGGCGGTAGTAATAGCCTTCCACAAAGTACCAGAGCATGGTAGCCTGCACCATGGCCGCTAGGCCGTGGGTGTCGTGGTCGGGGCGGTAGCCGTAGAGGCCGAAGGAGGTGAGCTGGTCGTTGCAACCCGCGTACCAGGCCAGCTTGGCGGCTTCCTCGTTGGTGAGGCCGAAGGGGTTAGCCGGGTAGTAGCCGGGGGCATCATTCCAGCGCAAAGCCGCGATGTCGAAGCTCACGAAATCGGCCTGTCGCAGTAAGGGCTCAGCCTGCCGGATGTCATCCCGGATCTGACCCACGCGCAGCGTCTCGAAGTGCAGCTTCTCGAGGGCCGTGAGCACATCGGGGGCCACCAGGTACTGCTGGTGGGCGAGTTGGGTGAAGTTGAACAGGAAGGTAGGCGCGTGCAGCAGCATCCGGCGCAGGTGGCTGTCTTCGGGGGGGGCACTGTCGGGTTCGGCCATGTCTACGCGGGCATCCACGGTGGCGAAGCTCACGGGCCGGTCCAGGGTTTCATAAGCCAGAAACTGCCCGTAGTCGAGGTCGTGGGAGCCGCCCAGCAGCAGGGGTACGGTGTTCTGCTCCAGCAAGGCCGCAATAATTTCGCGCAGCCGCTGGTAGGTATCCTCCAGCGTGAGCCCGGGACGCAGGTTGCCCAGGTCCACGAGGCGGCAGGGGCCGCTGCCCTTCTGCAACTGGTACAGGTGGCGGCGCACGGCATCGGCCCCGTGGCCGGTCGGCGGGCCGGCCGCGCTGCCCCGCCATTCATCCAGACCAATCAGGGCCAGATCGGCAGCGCGCCAGTCCGGAAACGTGTCGAGGAACGGTTTTACGTAGCCGGCCAGCGTGGTAGCAGTAGCCGCAGTGGCTACCAGCTCCTCGGAAAGCGGATCAAAAAAAATAGCCAGATTCATCGTGCGCGGAAGGAGCGGACCCCGACAAAGCTACGCAAAACCAGAGCATGGCCCTACCGGATTTCGGGGGAGAGTAATCGTTTTCCCGCGAAAAAAGTAGTTATTTAAGCAGCCTTTTCCGTTTTGGGGCCTTCACCAACCTCCTGCGGCCGGCGCGCCCCCTCCTTGTTTTGCCAACTCCCACCTTAGTGCCCTCTCTCCGCATGGATATTCGTCGCACATTTGATATTCTGCCCCATTTGCAGCAGAAGTACAACAAAGCCGACTGCTTCGCCGCCAAAATAAACGGCCAATACACGCCCATGAGCACCGATGAGGTGGTGGCGCAGGTCAACCAGGCCAGTCTGGGCTTGCGCGCCCTCGGCATTGGCAAAAACGATAAGGTGGCCATCATTTCGATGAACCGGCCCGAATGGATGATTGCCGATTTCGCCATTGCCCAGCTCGGGGCCACCAGCGTGCCGATGTATCCAAGCATCACAGTGGAGGATTACAAGTATATTTTTGCCGATGCGGGCGTGAAAGCCGTGCTGGTGGCCGATCAAAAACTGCTCGATAAAGTACGCGAAGCCACCGAAGGTCTCGCCATTCCGGCCGAAAACGTGTTCACGTTTGACAGGCTGGCCGGAGCCCGCCACTTCGCGGAGTTGCTGGCCCTGGGCCAGCAGGGCAACCCCGCTGACTTGGAGCCAATCAAAGCCGCCGTGCAGCCCGACGATTTGCTCACCCTCATCTACACCAGTGGCACTACCGGCAAGCCCAAGGGCGTGATGCTGACCCATAACAACCTGCTCAGCAACTGCCGCAACACCCAGCGGTTCGTGCCGGTTAGCCAAGAGGATATCGCCCTGAGCTTCCTGCCGCTCTGCCACATTTTCGAGCGCATGGTTACCCACCTCTACCTCATCAACGGCGTGAGTATTTACTACGCCGAGAGCATGGAAACCATTGCCGACAACCTGCGCGAAGTGAAGCCCCAGATCTTCACTACCGTGCCGCGCCTGCTCGAGAAGGTCTACGACAAGATTGTGGCCAAGGGCCACGCGCTGGAAGGCGTGAAGAAAAATATGTTTTTCTGGGCTCTCAACCTGGGTCTCAAATACGACAACCAGCAAAACCACGGCTTTTTCTACAATAGTCAGCTGAAGCTGGCCAATAAGCTCATTTTCAATAAGTGGCGTGAGGCGTTGGGCGGCAACCTGCGCTGCATCGTGAGCGGGGGCGGGGCCTTGCAGCCGCGGCTGGCCCGCGTGTTCTGGGCGGCCGGTATCCGCGTGATGGAGGGCTACGGTCTGACCGAAACATCCCCCGTTATTGCAGTGGGCGGCTTCGAGCCCGAAAACAACATGATTGGCACCGTAGGCCCCGTTATCGATAATACGGAAGTGAAAATTGCCTCCGATGGGGAAATTCTGACCAAGTCAGAATCGGTGATGAAGGGCTATTACAACCAGCCCGAACTCACGGCCAAAGAATTCGACGAAGAAGGCTGGTTCCACACCGGCGACATCGGGGAGCTGGTGCAGGGCAAATTCCTCAAAATCACGGACCGTAAAAAGGAGATGTTTAAAACCTCGGGCGGTAAGTACATCGCCCCGCAGGTGCTGGAGGGCAAAATGAAGGAGTCGCCCCTCATCGAGCAGTGCATGGTGGTCGGCGACGGCCAGAAGTTCCCCTCCGCCCTGGTCATCCCGTCCTTCGATGACCTGAAGGGCTGGTGCAGGCGCAACAGCGTTTCCTGCGATGGGTCCAATGAGGATCTTATCCGAAACGAGAAGGTGGTAAAGATGTACGAAGACCTCGTGCACAAGCAGAACAGCCACTTTGCCCAATGGGAGCAGGTAAAGAAAATCGTGCTGCTGCCCGAGCAGTGGACCGTAGAATCGGGGGAGATGACGCCCACCATGAAAGTGAAGCGCAAGGCCATTACGGCCAACAACCAGGACCTGATTGAGGGCCTCTATCATTAACAGTGCTTCATGTGCCAGTGCGGAAGGTCCTGCCAATCCGGTAGGACCTTCTTGCCTTTACAGCATGTTGGGCAATGGCACACAATTTGTACAGCGGGAAAAAGTTCCTCATCAATACTTTTTTTATAAAAATATGACACTCAATCTTTTGTCAACCAGCTTTATTGGTGGTGTAGCGCTTGGCCTGACTGCTTGCGGTAACTCAACGTCTGATCTGCCGGCTCCGGCGGCCACTGCTACAACCATTACGGGAGTAGTGCAAGCACGCAACGAAACCCTGCAACCCGTCAGCCAGGCAGGGGCGCTGGTAACGCTGGAAGGTACCACTATCAAGGCCCTCACCGATGCCAAAGGTAGCTATCAGTTGCAGCAGGTGCCGATAGGCAAGCACGTGCTGAATGTAAGCCGGACCGGGATGGGTACTATGCGCTACGAGGCCAACGTCGTGACTCTTGCCCCAATAACTGCGCAGCAGGTAACGCTGGACGAGGAAAGCAGCACGCAGGTAACCGGCTTGCGCCCCGTAGGTCGTACCAGCAACTCCTTTCCCAGCGAGGTAGCCGCCTTTGAATGCACGATACGCTACAACCCCGATTTATATCCTGCTCCTAAGAAGTTTGCTATGGCCGTGTATGTGGGCAAAACCAACGCCGTGAGCAACATAGAATACCTGAGCAGTGGTACCTACGGCTATTCCGAAAGCACACCGGCCCCGGCAGTACGGGGGGGGCGGCAAGATAGAATTGCGTTCCACGAGGCTGAGTTGCAGGCGCTGGGATTCAAAAGCGGCGACCAGGTGTACGTGGTAGCCTATGGATCACCCGTCAATATATCCGAAGGAGGGATAGGTAACCAGGCTTACTATACCATCCCGTATGGTGTCGACCCGATTACCAACCGCGTAAGGAAAGTGACTGCCAATCTTAACAGTAGCCCGGTAAGGGGTAACTTCACGATGCCTTAGATTCGGTTATCGTATGGGTTGGGGCCGACTGCGCGGTAGTAGGTCACGTGGCTGGCCCGAACTTTTTTCGGGTAACTTAGTATGCAAGCATAACATATTATCCGTATGTTTACCAGACTTGATAGCCCTGCCCATGACCCCTGAAGAAACCGTCGATTATAACATCAAGGTTGCCTGGCACGCCATTTCGCGCATGTACAATACGCAGGCAGCCAAGCACGATATTACCACCAGCATCGGGTTCGTGCTGCTCAACATCGACCAGGAAAACGGCACACCGGCCACCAAAATCGCGCCACTGTTGGGCCTCGAAACCCGCTCGCTGACCCGCATTCTGCGCTCGATGGAGGAGAAGGGCCTGATTTACAAACAGGCCGACCGGCACGACAAACGCTCGGTGCGCATTTTCCTGACCGAGGACGGGCTGCGCAACAAGGAAATCTCGCGCCAGACCGTGCGCCACTTCAACCTGAAGGTGCGCGAAGACATCCCGCAAAGCGAACTGGACGTGTTTTTCCGCGTCGTTGGTCAGATCACGACCATGATTGAGGGCAAAACGCTCTACGACAATTTCAAACTCAAGCCCCTGCGCTCCGCCGAATCATCGGCCGCGTAACGGGGCTTGTTTCGTTATGCGTTGTCTGTTTTTCGTTGTTCGATTCGAAAGGCAGATAGCGAGCAACGAAAAACGAACAAAGCATAACGAATAACCACCACTACCCACCAATATGAACCGTACCATCAAAAAAGTAGCTGTTCTGGGCTCCGGGGTGATGGGCTCGCGCATTGCGTGCCACTTCGCCAACATCGGAGTTCAGGTGCTGCTGCTCGACATTTCCCCGAAGGAGCTGCTGCCCGCCGAAGAGGCCAAAGGCCTCAAGCTGGACTCGGTGCCGGTGAAAAACCGCCTCGTCAACAGCGCCCTGGAAGCCACCGTGAAGGCCAACCCTTCGCCGCTGTACCGCAAGCAGGACGTGAGCCGCATCAAAACCGGCAACTTTGATGATAACCTGAAGGATATTGCCGGCTGCGACTGGACGATTGAGGTAGTGGTGGAGCGGCTCGACATCAAGCAGAGCCTGTTTGAGCGCGTGGAGCAGTTCCGCAAGCCCGGCACCCTGATTACGAGCAACACCTCGGGCATCCCGATTCATATGATGACCGAAGGCCGTTCCGACGACTTCAAAAAGCACTTCTGCGGCACCCACTTCTTCAACCCGCCGCGCTACCTGAAGCTGCTCGAAATCATTCCGACCCCCGACACGGACCAGGCGGTGGTGGATTTCCTGATGCACTACGGCGACCTGTACCTGGGTAAAACCACGGTTTTGGCCAAGGATACGCCCGCGTTCATTGCCAACCGCGTGGGCGTGTTTGCCATCATGGACGTGATTCAGGTGATGCAGCAGCTCGGCCTTTCGGTGGAGGAAGTAGACAAGCTGACCGGTCCGGTTATCGGGCACGCCAAGTCGGCCACCTTCCGCACCTCCGATGTGGTGGGCCTGGATACGCTGATGAACGTGGCCAACGGGCTGGCGAAAAACCTGCCCAACGACGAAGCCAAAACCGTATTCGAGCTGCCCGACTATCTGAAAAAGATGGGCGAGAGCAAGTGGCTGGGCGACAAAACCGGTCAGGGTTTCTACAAAAAAACCAAGGACGACAAGGGCAAAACCGCCATTCTGGCCCTCGACCTGAACACGCTGGAGTACCAGCCGAGCCAGAAGGTGAAGTTTGCCACCCTCGAAACCACCAAAACCATCGAGAAGCTGGCCGACCGTTTCAAGGTGCTGGTAGCCGGCAAAGACAAGGCCGGTGAGTTTTACCGCAAGAGCTTCGCGGGCCTGTTTGCCTACGTGAGCAACCGGATTCCCGAAATCACCGATGCCCTGTATAAGATTGACGATGCCCTGCGCGCCGGCTTCGGCTGGGATATGGGTCCGTTTGAAACCTGGGACGCGCTGGGCGTGCAGGAGGGCCTGGAATTAGCCAAGGCCGAGGGCAAAACCGTAGCGCCCTGGATTGAAGAGATGCTGGCTGCCGGCCACGAAACCTTCTATAAGGTGAACGAGGCGGGCGTGAAGCAGTTCTACGACCTCGACTCGAAAAGCTACCAGCCCATTCCGGGCATGGAGAACTTCGTGATTCTCGACAACCTGCGGGCCACCGGCAAGGTGGTCTGGAAGAACTCGGGCGCCTCGGTGCTCGACATGGGCGACGGCATCCTGAACGTGGAATTCCACAGCAAGATGAACGCGCTGGGCTCCGACGTAATTCAGGGCCTGCTGAAGGGCGTGGAGCTGGCCGAAAAGGACTTCTGCGGCCTCGTGGTGGGCAACGACGCGCCGAACTTCTCGGCCGGCGCCAACCTGGGCCTGGTGTACATGTACGCCCTCGACCAGGAGTACGACGAGCTGAACCTGATGATTGCCCAGTTCCAGCAGGCCATGATGCGGATGCGCTACAGCAGCATTCCGGTGGTAAGTGCCCCCCACGGCCTGGCTTTGGGCGGTGGCTGCGAGCTGAACCTGCACGCCGATAAGGTGGTGGCCGCGGCCGAAACCTACATGGGCCTCGTGGAATTCGGCGTGGGCCTGATTCCGGCCGGCGGCGGCACCAAAGAAATGACGCTGCGCACCGCACTCAAATACGAGGAAGGCGAGCCCGAGTACAACCTGCTCCGCAACACGTTCATGACCGTGAGCACCGCCAAAGTTTCGACCTCGGCCGCCGAAGCCTTCGACCTGGGCTTCCTGCGCCGCGGCGACGAAATCGTGGTGAACAGCAGCCGGGTACTGGCCCAGGCCAAAGCCGCCGCCATCGGGCTGGCCGAGGATGGCTACACCCAGCCGATGCAGAAAACCAACATCAAGGTACACGGCAAAGGCGCACTCGGCATGTTCATGACCGGCGTGCACGCCATGCGACAGGGCAACTACATCTCCGACCACGACATGAAAATCGCCAACAAACTGGCCTTTATCATGTGCGGCGGCGACCTTTCGGCCCCCACCGAAGTATCGGAGCAGTACCTGCTGGACCTGGAGCGCGAAGCATTCCTGAGCCTCACCGGCGAGCGGAAAACGCTGGAGCGCATCCAGTCGATTCTGACGACCGGCAAGCCGCTGCGGAACTAGTGCTAAATCTAGTTCCCCTCCTTGGAAAGGCGGGGCTAGGGGTGGTTGACTGGCGTTGAGCGATAGTTAGTGCTAAAACTAGAAACGCTCAACGACCATCAACCACCCCCAGCCCCTCCTCTCCAAGGAGGGGAGCTAGCTTAGCCTAGTGTAACTCCCACTTTCTCTTAGACTCAAAAGCATGAACGCATATATCGTAGCCGGTTACCGTACGGCCGTTGGCAAAGCCAACCGCGGCGGCTTCCGCTTCACCCGCCCCGATGACCTCGCCGCCGACGTCATCAAGCACCTGGTCGCCTCGGTGCCCGCCCTCGACCCCACCCGCATCGACGACGTGATGGTGGGCAACGCCGTGCCGGAAGCCGAGCAGGGCCTGCAAATGGGCCGCCTGATTTCGTTGCTCGCCCTGCCGATGAACGTATCGGGCCTCATCGTGAATCGCTACTGCGGCTCGGGTGTGGAAACCATTGCCATGGCCACCGGCAAAATCGCGGCCGGCATGGCCGACTGCATTGTGGCCGGCGGCACCGAAAGCATGAGCATGGTGCCCACTGTAGGCTGGAAAACGGTTCCCAATTACAACCTGGCTCAGAAGCACCCCGACTACTACCTCGGCATGGGCCTGACGGCCGAAGCCGTAGCGCAGGACTACAAGGTGTCGCGCGAAGACCAGGACCAGTTCTCCTACAACTCCCACCAGAAGGCTATCAAGGCTATTGAGGCGGGCAAGTTCAAGGAGCAGATTGTGCCCATCACGGTCAACGAAACCTACCTCGACCAGGCCACCGGCAAGAAGAAAACCCGCTCCTACGTAGTGGATACCGACGAAGGCCCCCGCGCCGATACCTCCCTGGAAGTACTGGGCAAGCTGCGCCCGGTATTCGCGGCCAACGGCTCGGTAACGGCCGGCAACTCCTCGCAGACCTCCGACGGTGCCGCTTTCGTTATCGTGATGTCGGAGCGCATGGTGAAAGAGCTGAACCTGGAGCCCATTGCCCGCATGGTCACCTACGCCACTGAGGGCATCGACCCGCGCATTATGGGTATGGGCCCCGTGAAGGCCATTCCGAAGGCGCTGAAGCAGGCCGGCATGAAGCTCCAGGACATCGACCTGTTCGAGCTCAACGAGGCCTTCGCCTCCCAGAGCCTGGCTGTGATGCGCGAGCTGGAAATGGACCAGAGCAAGGTGAACGTGAACGGCGGCGCCATTGCCCTCGGCCACCCGCTCGGCTGCTCCGGCGCCAAGCTCAGCATCCAGCTCTTCCACGAGCTGCGCGCCCAGAACAAGAAATACGGCATGGTTACCGCCTGCGTAGGCGGCGGCCAGGGCGTAGCCGGCATCTACGAGTTGCTGAAGTAACAGGCGGTATCACAACCCCGCCATCCGCTTAAACGAAAACCCCGGAAGGCATTCCGGGGTTTTCTTAACACAAAGTACTCGGCAAGCATAACAAATTTTTGTATCTTGCGCTACGAGTATAACGCTGGCCGCCTTCGCTTAAAGTAGTAGGCAAGCCGAGCAACTTACTTTCTACTTTTCCCACCTCAACCTTCAACATATCATGGAAGTTACCAATCAACTAGTGAAAGGCGGCGAGTTTATCATCAAGGAAACCGAAGCCCAGGACGTATTCACGCCCGCCGATTTTTCGGAAGAGCAGAACATGATGCACCAGACCGCCCTCGACTTCGTGGGGAAGGAGGTGACGCCGCTGCTCGACCGTCTCGACAACCATGAGGAGGGCCTTATGCGCGGCCTGATGGAGAAAGCCGGCGAGCTGGGCCTGTTTGGGGTGAGCATTCCCGAGCAGTACGGCGGCCTCGACATGGACTTCCCCACGTCGTTGCGCGTGACGGAGGGCGTGGGCGGTGGCCACTCGTTCCCGGTAGCTTTCGCGGCCCACACCGGCATTGCCATGCTGCCCATTCTGTACTTCGGCAACGAGGAGCAGAAGGCCAAGTATCTGCCCGGCCTCACCAGCGGTGAGCTCATGGGAGCCTACTGCCTCACCGAGCCCGGCTCCGGTTCCGACGCCCTTGGTGCCAAAACCAAGGCTATGCCCACCGAGGACGGTGAGCATTACGTGCTCAACGGCCAGAAAATGTGGATTACGAACGGCGGTTTCGCCGACGTTTTCATCGTTTTCGCCCAGGTGGACGGCGACAAGTTCACGGGTTTTATTGTGGATAAAGAAACGCCCGGCCTGACCCTCGGCAACGAGGAGCACAAAATGGGCATCAAAGGTTCTTCGACCCGTCAGGTGTTCCTGTCGGACGCGAAAGTGCCGAAATCGGCGGTGCTGGGCGAGATTGGCAAGGGCCACCTGATTGCCTTCAACATCCTCAACATCGGCCGCATTAAGCTGGCTGCTGCCTGCCTGGGTGCTACCAAAATGTGCGCCACCCAGAGCGTGCGCTACGCCAACGAGCGGGTGCAGTTCAAGCTGCCCATCAGCAAGTTCGGCGCCATCAAGTTCAAGCTGGCCCAGCAGGCCATCCGCATCTACGCCGTCGAATCGGCGATTTACCGGGCTGGCATGGATATCTTCCGCATGGAGCAGGAGCTGCTGGCCAAGGGCCAGAGCCACAACGAGGCTCTGCTGGGTGCCGCCCGCGAGTTTGCCGTGGAGTGCGCTATCCTCAAAGTAGAAGGCTCGGAAGTGCTCGACTACGTGGTGGACGAAGGCGTGCAGATTTATGGTGGTTACGGCTTCTCGGCCGACTACCCCATGGACCGCGCTTACCGGGATTCGCGCATCAACCGCATCTTCGAGGGCACGAACGAAATCAACCGCATGCTGGCCGTTGATATGATCCTGAAGAAGGCCATGAAGGGCGAGCTGGACCTGATGGGCCCCGCCCAGGCCGTGCAGCAGGAGCTGATGGCCATTCCGGACATGAACCTGGAAGAGGAAAACGGCCTGTTCGCCACTGAGAAAAAGACGCTGGCCAAGCTGAAGAAGGCCATTCTGATGGTAGCCGGTACGGCCGTGCAGAAGTACATGAACTCGCTGGCCAAGGAGCAGGAAGTGCTCATGAACATCGCCGACATGGCCATCAAGGTGTACACTGCCGAAAGCATCCTGCTCCGCGTGGAGAAAGAGGCCGAAACCAAGGGCGAGGAGGCCGTTTCGACGCAGATTGACATGGCCCGCGTGTACCTCTACGACACGGTAGACCAGGTAAACAAGTTCGGTAAGGACGCCATCGGCACCATGACCGAGGGCGACGAGCAGCGCCTGCTGGCCATGGGCCTCAAACGCTTCACCAAGGCCGACCTCTACAACGCCAAGGAAGCCCGTCGTCGCATTGCCGACAAGCTGATTGCCGCCAACGAGTACGCTTACTAAGGACCACGAATTGGGGCGGAGTTAAACGGGTTGTGCGAATTTTTTGTCCGGCGCTGGCGCCGGCAAATCCGTCACTTTTCGCCACTCCAAAACAGCTCAAACAACCAGCCGCTCCCATTTGGGGGCGGCTGGTTGCTTTTTAGTAGCTTTCGGAGGCCAGGCAACACCCGGGCGGCTCACGCCGTTTGTGCTAGCAGTTCTACTATCCCACCCAAATTCCCCCACTTATGGCCAACGAACAGGTTCAGGGCAAAGACTTTTACGAAAGCGTGCTCCGGTTCTACGACCACGCGGCCAGCTTCTCGAAGCTGGACCCCGGCATTCTGGCCCAGATTAGGGCCTGCAACAGTATTTACAAGGTCAACTTCCCGGTCGAGGTGGATGGCCACGTGCAGGTATTCGAGGGCATCCGGGTGCAGCACAGCCATCATAAGCTGCCCAGCAAGGGCGGTATCCGCTACAGCATTTACGTGGATGAGGACGAGGTAATGGCCCTGGCCACCCTTATGACCTTCAAGTGCGCCCTCGTCGATGTGCCGTTCGGCGGGGCTAAGGGCGGCGTCAAAATCAACCCCCGCACCACGCCCGAGCACGTGCTGGAGCGCGTAACGCGCCGCTACGCCAGCGAGCTGGTCAAGAAAAACCTGATCGGCCCCGGCATGGATGTGCCCGCGCCCGACTACGGCACCGGCAGCCGCGAAATGGCCTGGATTGCCGATACCTACATGACCTTCAAGTACGGCGACACCAACGCGCTGGGCTGCGTAACGGGCAAGCCCGTGGGCCAGGGCGGCATCCGGGGCCGGACCGAAGCCACCGGCCTGGGCGTGTTCTACGGCCTGCGCGAACTGATGGCGGATGAGCCGCTGCTGAAGAAAATGGGCCTGAGCGAAGGCATGGCTGGTAAGCGCATCATCGTGCAGGGCCTGGGCAACGTGGGCTACTACGCGGCTAAGTTCTGCCAGGAAGCGGGCGCCCTCATCATCGGTATTGCCGAGCGCGAAGGCGGCATCTACAGCGAAGAGGGCCTCGATGTGGAGGCTGTTTTCCAGCACCGCCAGAGCACCAGCTCCATCCTGGGTTTCAAAGGCGCCAAAGACATTGAGGAGTCGCTCGATCTGCTCGAATACGAGTGCGACGTGCTGCTACCAGCCGCCCTCGAAAACCAGATTACTGAGGAAAACGCGCCGAGAGTGAAGGCCAAAGTTGTGGCCGAGGGCGCCAACGGCCCCACCACCCAGGGAGCCGAGAAAATCCTGCTGGAGCGCGGCATCGTCATCCTGCCCGACCTGTACCTGAACGCCGGTGGCGTAACGGTATCGTACTTCGAGTGGCTGAAAAACCTGTCGAACGTGCGCTTCGGCCGCATGGGCAAGCGGGCCGAGGAAGGCGCCATGCGCCGCCTGGTGGCCACCATTGAGCGCACCACCGGCCGCACCGTAACGGACGCGGAGCGCCAGTCCATCATCCACGGCGCCGACGAAATCGACCTCGTGCACTCAGGCCTCGAAGACACGATGATTACGGCCTACCAGTCCATCCGTAAAGTGATGCACGACGTGCCCGGTATCACCGACCTGCGCACGGCTGCCTTCTACAGCGCCATCGAGAAAATCGGCGTCAGCTACCAGTCGCTCGGCATCTTCCCGTAAAGGTTAGCTGTTAGCTGTTAGCTGTTAGCGAAAAGCGCCCCTTCCCACATTTGTCGGGAAGGGGCGCTTATCTTTTATGCTAAAGGTTCGACTACAAAATCCGTGCAATCCGCTAAAATCCGTGCTAATCCATGATCCTGTACGTGATCCTTATTTGAGGACTATCTTGTTGAGCATCAGAGCTGCCGATTTCTTGCTGGGGCGGCTCACGCCGATGATGGTTTTGGAGTCGATCCAGGCTGTGAAATCCTTAACATAGGCCAGGTTCTGGTCAGCGGCTACGTTCAGGCCCAGGCCTTTCGGCTCGCTTACCACGCCCGTTGGCACGTTCAGGCGGCGCAGGTAGAGGTCAGATTTGCCTTTAAGCTTCTCCCAGGTCAGAAACTGTATATCCGCCCCGAACACGGCTGCCTGGTAGCCGATGCTGCTGTAGCCTTCCGAGGCCGGAGCCACCTGATTTTTGGCCATAATGCTGTGCCAGCTGGGGGTCAGGAACTCGTTGTAGCCGAACAGGTGAAGTTCCTGGGTGTGCCCGGGCGAGTCCTCGCCGCCCTCTTCGTACTTCTTCTCCGCCACCACTACCAGCTGCTTATCGGCCGTGAGCAGCAGGTCGGTCAGGTAGATGTCTTCCAGACGCTTGGCCGCCGCACCGTTGGCAGCGTTAGCATCGGCCAGATATTGGGGAGTAAATTCAGTTGCGGGCGCAAACTTCATGTCGCCCTCACCCGAGAAGTCAAACTTGACCACCTTCAGGCTGTGATAAAGACCCGTTTGCCGCTCGTTGCAGATGGCGGCGGCATAGAGCGTATTATCGGGTTGCAGCTCAAAACGCGAGTCGAAGATGTTGACCACTTTGCCGCTGAATGTGCCACCTACCGAAACCGACATGACCTTCACCTCGGGCGAATCGTTGCGGTAGCGACGAACGGTGAGCTTTTTCATCTCGTCGCCGGCCAGGGTCACGAACTGAGAGCCATCGTTGCCCACGTGAACCGTCACGGAGAAGAAGCCGCCCTGATCGTGGAAATCGTAGGTGCGGTCTTTGAGCTTGAGCAGCTTTTCGTCGTAAATGGTGGCATTGATTGCCTTGATCTGGTTGCTCTGGAGGGTATAATTCCAAACAATCAGCCGACTGCCATCGGGCGAAAAGGCGGCCCCGGGGCGTCGGTCGCGCGCACTGGCGGAAAGCAGCTTTTTGGCCGGGCTTTTCTGCCCATTGGTCAGGCTGATGGCATACGCATTCAACTGCTGGGCTGCGTCGGTTTTCTGGTGTACCACGACGGTAGCCTGGCCGTTGCTGCGCATGAAGCCCTCCACTACCTCCCCGGCGGCCAGCGGCAGGGAAGTGCTCCAGACCTGCTTGAGGTCCTGATCGTAGCGCTCTACGGCATATTCGTTGGCAGCTTTATGCGCCAGAATAACGAAGCCCCCCGCAGGCAGGGGTAAGGTTTTATGCGCCACGCGCTGGTTGTACCGATCCTGGGACGTTTCGGGCAGGTAGCTAAAGGCGGCAGATTTTACCCGCTGTGCCGAAGCTGAGGCCGGAGCCAGCAACAGCGCCGCGACGGAAAAACCAGTGGCAAACAAAAGAGAAAAACGCACGAGCAAAGTCGGTTTAAGGAAGAAAAATGACCGAAGCCAAAAAACTGTACTCTTCAAAGGTATCCAACTTTAGACGGACTGCGTACATGCGCCAAATCGGTCGTAGCCAGAGGGCAAAAAAGTAGACTTAGCCCTGCTTTATTCCTGCCCGAACGTAACCTGGATGCGACGAATTCGTTTCCCCGACCAGCGCAGTACACTGTTTTTTAAGTGACTGAAGTCAACCAGATAGCATGAAATCTGTATTTCCACTATCTGAATATCAAAGAAAAGAGCTTGATTTTAGGGTCCTTAGCTCGTGAATGGGTTTCTCGCATCATTGACAGGCTCGTTCCTTTAAAGAAAATAAGTCATTGGTCTGATCTTTGTTAACGCATCGGACTCTTCAAAACCAGTAGCGTATTATGAAATCCTTACTCCAGTTTACACTCATGATTTCGCTGGTAGCGGTGGGCAAGCTGAACCAGCAATCTGCCGGACCAGCAACAATTACCAAAGTGGACGTTCCGGTTCTCAATGCTCCGGTTCGCAACGCCTCCCTGCTGCGCGAACGCCCGGCCCCCGAGTCGGTGCTGAAGCCGGGTGGTGGCTCGCGGTTCTGGCAGCTAGCGGCTCCGATGCCAGTCAATTCGCTCCAGTAACGCAACGGTAAGCGGCTCTTCGGAAGCCGCTTTTTTTATGTTTGCTTCCGCAGCAAAAGCCAAACAGATGCAAGTAATTGGTTCAGGTAACGAGCCGTCTGACGATAGTAGCTGCTGACGGGCGAATACCGGAGCCGCGCACCCCCGGCTCAAACAAAGCTATTGGCCTGCTATCCGATTCAAGAGCTGGTGAAGTCGTTTTCTGCAGGATAGGATATGAGAAATACAGCGTGAAACCCCTGTATCGCGCTATATCAGAACGAAATAGACGAATGATCAGCAGTAATATGCGCAGCCGGAGCTTCGGGCTGTAGCCCAAGTCCTGTTCTGAAAGAATACACGCCCCATTTCGATGGTGCTGCCGGTTTTGTCGGGTGCGGAAAGGGGGATGCGTACAGCACCCGACCAGTTGCAATGGTGCCAGGCAGGAGGCTAGCTGATGCGGCTCCAGTTAACGGCCGTGGCGGGCAGGCTCTCGATGTGGTGGCGGATGGCTTGGTTGGCTGGCAGGGCCAGGTTGGGGTCGGCTTCCAACAGGGCCTGGGCCGCAGCCCGGCTCTCGCTCAGAATGCGGCCGTCCTTGGCCAGATCGGCAATCAGCAGGTCGAGCACGCCGCTTTGCTGGGTGCCCATCAGGTCGCCGGGGCCGCGTAGTTTCAGGTCGATGTCGGCGATTTCGAAGCCGTTGTTGGTGCGCACCATCGTTTCGATGCGGGTGCGCGAGTCCTTGCTGAGCTTGTAGCCACTCATCAGAATGCAGTAGCTCTGGTCGGCGCCCCGGCCCACGCGACCCCGCAGCTGGTGCAGCTGCGAGAGGCCGAACCGCTCGGTGCTCTCAATCACCATTACCGAGGCGTTGGGCACGTTTACGCCCACCTCGATTACGGTGGTAGCCACCATAATCTGGGTTTGGTTTTGCACGAAGCGCTGCATTTCGGCGTCCTTCTCGCCGGCCGTCATGCGCCCGTGCACGATGCTGATCTGGAACTCGGGGAAGGCGCGGGCAATACTCTCGTAGCCGTCCATCAGGTCCTTGTAGTCGGCCATGGCCTCGCTTTCCTCAATCAGCGGGTACACGATGTACACCTGCCGGCCGAGCTTTACCTGGTCGCGCAGAAACTGGAATACCTTCAGTCGGTTCGAGTCGAAGCGGTGGACCGTGACGATGGGCTTGCGGCCGGCCGGCAGCTCGTCAATCACCGATACGTCGAGGTCGCCATACAAGGTCATAGCCAGCGTGCGCGGGATGGGCGTGGCCGTCATCACCAGCACGTGAGGTATCACGTGGGGGTTTTTCTGCCAGAGTTTGGAGCGCTGGGCCACCCCGAAGCGGTGCTGCTCGTCCATGATGGTGAGGCCCAGGTTCTTGAACTGCACCACGTCTTCGAGCAGCGCGTGGGTGCCCGTGAGGATGTGCATTTCGCCCGAGCGCAGCTGCTCATGCAGCACCCGGCGGGCGGCCGGGCGGGTAGAGCCCGTCAGCAACCCGATTTTCAGCCCCAGCAGGTCGGCAAATTCCTTGAGGCCGGAGTAATGCTGGTTGGCCAGGATTTCGGTAGGCGCCATCAGGCAGCTCTGGGCGCCGTTATCGGCCGCCATCAGCATGGCGATGAAGGCCACGATGGTTTTGCCCGAGCCCACGTCGCCCTGGAGCAGCCGGTTCATCTGCTGGCCGGCGCAAAAATCCTTGTAGATGTCGTGAATAACCCGTTTCTGGGCCCCGGTGAGGTCGAAGGGTAGTACGTTTTTGTAGAAGTGGACCAGCGTGGGCACCTCCTTGAAAATCTGGCCGGCCAGGCTCACCTTGCGCTGGTCGCGCTGGCGCAGCAGCTTGAGCTGAATATAAAATAGCTCCTCGAACTTGAGCCGGAAGCGGGCCGTCTGGAGCAGGTCGGGCGTCTGCGGGAAGTGAATCTGCTGGAGCGCCGAGGCCTTGCCCATCAGGGCGTACTGCTCAATCAGGGCTGGCGAAAGGGTTTCCTGCACGTGGGGCAGGGCTAGTTTCAGCAAGTCGGCCACCATCCGGGCAATGGCCTTGCTATCCACGCGGTGGTAGTTCTTGAGTTTCTCGGACGTGTTGTACACCGGTTGCAGGAAGCTCTGGCCGGGCTTCTGCTCGGTTACTTCCTCCATTTCGGGGTGGGCCATCTGGGGCCGGCCGTTGAACATCGTGGGCTTGCCGAACACGATGTACTCCTGGTGGTTCTTGATGATTTTCTCCAGGTAGTTCACACCCTTGAACCAGACCAGCTCCAGCTCCCCGCTCTCGTCGGCCACTTTAGCTACCATGCGTTTCTTATGGCCCTCGCCAATCACCTCGCGGCCCCGCAGCACGCCCTTCACCTGCACGTAGGGCAAATCGTCGTGCAAGTCCACGACGTTGTAGAACTGCGTGCGGTCGAGGTAGCGGAAGGGGTAGCGCTGGATCAGGTCGCCGTAGGTGAACAGGCCCAGCTCTTTCTGCAGCAGCTGGGCCCGTTGCAGCCCCACGCCCCGCAGGTGCTCTATTTTGGTCTGAAAAAAACTCATTGTCGGAGCTGTTAGCTGATAGCTATTAGCTATTAGCTGCTAGCTTTTTAGGATTAGGTAAGGCGTTTGATTCCGCACGGAAAGCTAACAGCGAACAGCTATCAGCCATTAGCTAATAGCTTACTTGGTGTAGCGCAGCGTGTTCAACAGATGCAATACGTCCTGCTTCACGTACTCGATAACGGGAGCCAGAGAGTCGTTGGCGGTGGCGGTGCGGAAATACAAAGCCCCCCGGAAGAAGTGGCGGGTGCTGTCGGTGGTGTAGAACTGGAACTGGCTGGGTACTTCACCCTGGAGCTCAAACACGGCTACGCGCATGCCATTGGGCGTTTTCAGGACCTGCTCATCAATAGCCGAAGCCTTGATTTCGTGCTTGCTGGTAAGTTTGCGCGCGTCTTCCAGCAGCCGGGTATAGCGTTGCGGATCCTGCCGCAAATCGGCATAGGTGAGCTGCACGTTGGCCTTGAGCTGCGGATAATACACGTTGATCCAGTGGGGCTGGGCCAGGTAGGAGGAGTCGCGCAGGATTCTGGCCCCGCGGGAATACTCGAAGGTGTAAGGGTGGCCCGGAGCGAGCTGCTGGTAGGCGTGGGGCGGCAAATCGATACGGTTGTATCCCCTGGGTTTGGGGGTGAAATCGGGGGCAGATGTACAGCCGGCAACCAGCAGGCCCAGCAGAAGGGCCGGGCATCGGAGTCCAGAGAAACAGAAAGCGACCATGCGTAAGCGGGACGAGTGAAGCAGTAAAGGTAACCAGGAAAGCCGCGTGGCTTACGTAAGGGAAAGTCTGCTTAACGATAAGCGGATTGCCTACTGGCGCAGCGGCCAACCGGCGCACGAGTGCCCCGGCCAAAGCGGGCTATGCAGCGGTCGGCCTGCGKCAGCAGGTTTGCTGACGCACAAAGCCCCGGCGAAACCGGGGCTTTGTGCGTCAGCAAACCTGCCGGAAATGTTAGAAGGGTAGTTGATCCAGCTCGGGTTCCTGGCGGAAAGTAACGGGTGCCTCGGCCACAGCGGAGGCATCGGCCGTGGCCGGGGTGGTCGGGGCCGCTCCGGGCCGCTGTCCAAGCAGGGATATTTCGTCGGCCACAATTTCGGTGATGTAACGCGTCTGGTTTTCCTTGTCCTGGTACTGGCGGGTGCGGATGCGGCCCTCTACGTATACCTGCTGGCCTTTGCGCAGGTATTTTTCGGCCAGCTCGGCCAGGCCGCGCCAGGCGGAAATGTTGTGCCATTCAGTGCGCTCCACGCGGGTGCCCTGCTTATCCTTGAAATATTCGTTGGTGGCCATCGTGAAGTTGGCCACCGAGTTGCCACCTTCCAGGTGTCGTACCTCCGGGTCCTTGCCCAGATGACCGATCAGAATAACTTTGTTGACGCTTGCCATAGTGTTTGTTAGTGAAGGAGTTGGGGAAGAGAAAAATGATAAATCAAGTGAATAAAGATAATGATTAATAGTTGGATTGCCAAAATTATTAGGTGGTTAAATTCCTGAATTGCTAATGTAATTGGTAATTAGAATTGACTTTGGCAAGTCATCGATTTCCTGGCTTCCGTACGGCTGCAACCCGGTTTCCTGGGGCGCAACCGGCAGTGGTTCCGCCAGCCATACTGTGTGAAAGCGCGCCTCCACCTTCTGGTGGCTCAGCACGTGGCGGAGGGCGGTTACGGGTTCTTCAGCCCGGTTGGTAGCCAAGCGGCCACCCAGCTCGTCTACCACGGCCAGCAAGGCCGGGGCCGCTAAGTCGGCCGAATCGGTTTCGTGCAGGGCGAAGTCGTAAAGACCTTCCCAGATGTCTTTCGGGCCGCGCTTGCGCAGGTACACCGTATCGGCGTGGCGTAGTACCAGGTAATGAAAGTAGCGGGTGCGGGCGGCCTTGGCCTTGCTCTTTACCGGTAACTCCTGCACCATGCCATGCTGGAAGGCGAAGCACTGGGCCTGCATGGGACAGAACAGGCAGTCGGGTTTGGCAGGGGTACACTGAAGGGCCCCGAATTCCATGATGGCCTGGTTGAACTCGGCGGGGGCGTCGGCCGGAATCAACTCATCGGCCAGCTGCTGGAACACTTTGCGGCTGGCGGGCACGGCAATATCCTGGCTCAGGCCAAATATCCGGGCCAGCACCCGGAACACGTTGCCGTCGAGTACGGCCACCGGCTCATCGTAGGCGAAGGACGCAATGGCCGCCGCCGTATACTGGCCCACACCGCGCAGCTTGAGCAGCTCCTGATAAGAGCCCGGAAACCGGCCACCGTACTCCGCTACCACCTGCTGGGCGGTGTGGTGCATGTTGCGGGCCCGGGAATAGTAGCCCAAGCCCTGCCAGTGGCGCAGCACCTCATCCGGGGCGGCGGCAGCCAGCGCCTGCACGCTGGGGTAGGTGGAGCTGAAGTTCTGATAATAGGGGAGGCCCTGTTTCACGCGGGTCTGCTGCAAAATCACCTCCGAAAGCCAGATCAGATACGGGTCGCGGGTGTGGCGCCAGGGCAGGTCGCGGTGGTGGTGCGGGTACCAGGCCCGCAAGGCGGCCGCGAACCAGGGCCGGGAAACAGATGGGGGAGAGGAAGTTAGGCGAGTGGTCAATGCTTTGAGAAAGAATTAGTTGGAATCAATCGGGACGGAAACGCGGATTGCAGGTAAACGGTTTGTATTCCCAAAAAAGCGGGCTACCTTTGTGCCCCTCAAAACGTAGGCAAACTCTTACCGGGCAAGTGCTTACGTTTTGGGGGTGGCACCCGGTGCCAACCACATTTTTTTCACTCCCCAGTACACCTACCAGCGTGACTAAAGCAGAAGTAATTGCCGAAATTGCCGACAAGACCGGCATCGAGAAAGCCGATGTTTCGGCGACCGTAGAGGCATTTTTCAAAGTCGTAAAAGACTCGATGGCCGACGGTAACAACATTTACGTGCGCGGTTTTGGCTCGTTCGTCAACAAGAAACGCGCGAAAAAAGTAGCCCGTAACATCTCAAAGAACACGTCGATCATTATCGACGAGCACTTCATCCCGAGCTTCAAGCCGTCGAAAACCTTCATCGGCAAAATCAAAAACAGCAAAAAGATCAAAGAACTGGCTGCCTAAGCCCTCACTTCGTCGTACTATTGCCGGCTGAGCCGCCGGGAATTCCACTCTGGAAACCCCGGCGGCCGGTCTTTTTTCCTCCCTGCCGATGGCTGTTGCCTCCTCCCCTTCCAAGCATCAACTCCTGATTCTGGCTCTGGCGCTTGCGCTGGTAGCCGGTTTGTTTTTGTTGCCGAAGGTGATTGTGAAGCCTAAGCAAGGGAAAGGAACGCTGGCCCAGGATGCTGCCCGGACGGCCAACCGCGACCAGGGGGCCGCCGCACCCAATGTGGGTGAGCTGGATGAGCACGGCCACCCGGCCGGCAGCCACGAGCAGGGCGCTACTGCCGAACAGCCCCACATGACGTTGCCCCCGGCCCAGCGCCGGGAAATCAGCTCGTTGGCGGCTAAGTTCAGCGCCGAAACCGACCAGACGGCCAAGCTCCGGCTAGCTCAGCAGCTGGCCGAGAAGTACAAGGCAGTGGAACGTTTCGACAGCGCCGGGTATTACCTGGAGCAGATTGCCCGGGTGCGCCCGGGTGAACAAACGTGGAAGCGCGCCGCCGACGAGTACTACGAGGCTTTCAGCTTTGCCACCACCGAGGACCGCCAGAAGCTGCTGGGGGCCAAGTGTCAGGAACTGTACGGAAAAGTGTTGAAGAACAATCCCGACAACCTCGACGCCAAAACCAATCTCGGCATGGCGTACATGGCCAGCACCGATCCGGTGCAGGGCATCACGCTGCTGCGCGAAGTACTGGCCGCCGACCCCCGCAACGAAAAAGCCCTGTATAACCTTGGTTTACTGGCGATTCAGAGCGGGCAGTACGACAAAGCCGCCGACCGTTTCCGGCAACTGACGGAGGTTAATGCCGAAAACCTCAACGGACAGTTCTATCTTGGCGTTTCGTTAGCCAAAACCGGCGCGAAGCAGGAGGCCCGCAAAGCCTTTCTCAAAGCCAAGAGCATCAGCTCCGATCCGGCCCTGGCCGCCTCGGTGGACGAAGAGCTAAAAAAACTCCAGTAGATGAGTTTTTAGTTGTCAGTTGTTAATTGTCAGACCTGACAACTGACAACTGACAACTAAAAACTGACAACTAAACAAGAAAACATTCAACCACTTAACCCACATCCACATGCCTTGCGGTAAAAAAAGAAAGCGTCATAAGATTGCCACCCATAAGCGGAAGAAGCGTCTGCGCAAGAATCGTCACAAGAAGAAGTAAGCCCCAACGGGGTTTGCTGGCGGCGCTTTTCCTGCGGGAAACGGCAGTCGTCTATCTCTCACTTAGGTTCTCTGAGAGTGGTCAGAAACATGCTTTCCCCGTGGCTTGGAAGGGAAGCCGGCGCTACGTGCGCTGGCTTCCCTTTGCGGGTTTCGGGGGTTCTGTGTTGCTGGCGTCACACTTGCCGGGAGTCTATCTTAACCGCTTAATCCATTGAGTAACGAATTAATCATTAATTCTACTCAGGACGGAGAACGGATTGCCCTGCTACAGGACAAGCGGCTCATCGAATATCATTTCGACCGCAACGACACCGCCTACTCGGTTGGTGACATCTTCCTGGGCACGGTCAAGAAAGTTATGCCCGGTCTGAACGCCGCGTTCATCGACATCGGGTATCAAAAAGACGCCTTTTTGCACTACGGCGACCTGGGGGAGAATTTTCCCTCCCTTGTGAAGTGGGGCAGAGGCGTTCAATCGCAGAAAATAACCGTCGGCCCCCTGAAAACTTTCCAGTTTGACGGGACGCTCGACAAAGTCGGCAAGATCGACGCCACCCTCAAGAAGAGCCAGCAGCTGCTGGTGCAGATTGTGAAGGAGCCGATTTCCACCAAAGGCCCGCGCCTGTCCACCGATATTTCGATGGCCGGCCGTTACCTGGTGCTGGTGCCGTTTTCGAACACCATCAGCGTATCCAAGAAAATTGTCAGCCGCACGGAGCGGGACCGTCTCAAGCGGCTCATCGCCTCCATCAAGCCCGAGAATTTTGGCGTGATTATCCGCACCGTAGCTGAAGGGCGCGAGGTGGCTGAGCTCGACCGGGATATGCAGAACATGGTGGAAAAGTGGAACACGCTGTTCCTGAACTTGAAGGCGGGCAAGCCCAACGACAAGATTCTGGGCGAGCTGGGCCGCACGTCCTCCATGTTGCGCGACATGCTCAACGAGTCGTTCGATGCCATTACCGTGGACTCGCCGGCCATGTACGAGGAGATGCGCAGCTACCTCCAGCAGATTGCGCCCGACAAGCTCGGCCTGCTGAAGCTGCACACCGGCAAGGTGAAAGTGTTCGAGCACTACGGCATTGAAAAGCAGCTAAAAACGCTGTTTGGCAAGGCCGTAACGGTGCCCGGCGGGGGCTACCTCGTCATCGAGCACACCGAAGCCCTGCACGTTGTCGACGTGAACTCGGGCAACAAGAGCAACCAGGAAGGCGACCAGGAGGCCACGGCCCTGCACGTGAACCTCTCGGCTGCCAAGGAAGTAGCCCGCCAGCTCCGGCTGCGCGACATGGGCGGCATCATCGTTGTCGATTTCATTGATATGAAATCGGGCGAGAGCCGCAAGAAGGTGGAAGACGCCGTGCACAGCATCATGAAACATGATAAGGCGCGGTACACGATTCTGCCCATCACCAAGTTTGGCCTGCTTCAGATTACCCGGCAGCGCGTGCGGCCGGCCGAAGCCATTGTAACCGGCGAGGTGTGCCCCACCTGCGGCGGTACGGGCAAGATTTCGGCTTCCATCCTCGTGACGGACGAAATCGACAACAGCATTGACGACCTGCTGGTAGCCCAAAACCAGTCGGGCATTACGCTTTCGGTGCATCCTTTCCTGCACGCTTACTATACCAAAGGGTTGGTAAGCCGCCAGATGAAGTGGTACCTGAAGTATTACAAGTGGGTGAAGGTGATGAAGGACACCAGTCTGGGCCTCACCGAATACCGCATTGAGGACGAGCACGGCGAGGAAATCGAGCTGCACTCGGCCGCCGCGGCCATGAGCCGGTTGCAGGACCGGGAAATAGAAATACTTGACTGACGGATTTTTTCTGCGAGAAAACTCCCCCTGATAGAAGAAAAGCCCGCGCTGCTGTATGCAACGCGGGCTTTTTCGTGGTTGAGCTTCGAGGAACTGCTAGAACTTAATCCCTAAATCCAGCGCAAACTCGCTGTTTTTGAGTTCCGCGTCCTTGATGCCACGGGTATCTGCAAAATACTTGTCGACGTTGAGCAGGCCCCGGTGGTAGCTCACGCCGGCCACCATTTTGGTGCTCTGGCCCAGCTGGTACTCGATGCCGGTGCCGAGCCGCAGGTTGACGTCGGGCACGATAACGTGCTTGATGGCTTTGGTACGGGCGGAGGGAGGGAGGGGGTCGTTGTAGTATTTGTCGCCGTTGATGCGGCCCGCGATGGTGCCGCCCAGTGCCCCGCCCAGCTGAAAGTATACCTTCGTGTCGGTGGCGACGTCGTTGGTGAACAGTTTCACCGTGAGGGGCACCTGTAGGTACTGGAGGCTGATTTTCTGCTCGTAGCGCTTCTGGTTACGCTGGTCGAAGTAGCTCACGTTGCCACCCCGGCCGACCAGCTCCAGGCCGGTGCTGAAGGCGTAGTTCTGGCCGAAGAAGTAATCGACAATAATGCCGCCGCCCAGGCTGAGCTTGGAGTTTTCCGCTTTCAAGTCGTCGCCGCTGGGAGTAGCTGCTCGCAGGTTGGTAACGGAGGGCGAAATTTTCAGGCCGATTTCGACCTGGGCCGATGCTGCCCCGAGGGTGGCACCGCTGAAAAGGAGAACTAGCAGAGCGTTTTTCATGGCAGCTGAAGATTTATGGTGAGAGTAAACACGAAGCCCGGCCGTGGGCCGTGGGGATTTAGCTAATTTTGTTGTGTAAAGATAGAAGCGAGATGCATATTCCTGCCCGTTTGCGTACCCTGTTGGTGGCCGCCGCCGCCACCCTGGGGCTGTTGGCCTGTTCCAAAAGCCCCGAAACCTGCGAGCTGAACCCGGCCGTGGCCAAGGTGAAAGCTCCGGTGCGGCTGGAGCGCCTGGAGAAACCCTTCTTCCAAATCCGCACTACCGCCGACGCCGACCAATTCCTGCGGGAGCACGGTCTGTTCGCGCGGCAGTTTCTGCAAAGCAGCCAGTACCCGGCCGGGGTGCTGCGTACTACGCTGGTACGCCTGGCCACCAACGCCGGGCTGCAAAAACTCGGAGCCCAGGCCGATACGACCTTTACGGCGGCCGGCCTGGAGCAGCAGCTGCACCCGCTGTTCCAGCACCTGCGCTACTATTTTCCCGAGTTTGAGGTGCCGCCCGTGAAAACGTTTGTGAGCGGCCTGAGTCAGGATTTGTTTGTCAACGACAGTCTGCTGGTTGTCAGTACGGATTATTTCGTAGGACCCCAGGCCGTGTACCAGCCCAATGTACCGGCCTATATTCTGCGCCGCTATACCCGGGAGCACCTGCTGCCTACCGTGGCGCTGGCTATCAGCAGCAAGTATAACCAGAAGCAGCTCACCAACCAGACCATGCTCAGCGAGATGGTGCAGTTCGGCAAGGCACTTTACTTTGCCGAGAAACTACTGCCCTGCACCGCCGATTCCCTGCTCATGGGCTATACTGATAAGGAAATGGCCGGGGTATACTTCAACGAGGGGAAAATCTGGGCCCACTTCATCGAGAAGAACCTGCTCTACAACACCGCTTCGTTCACCATTCAGAAATATATCGGGGAGCGGCCCAACATCCCGGAAATCGACAAAACCTGCCCTGGTAGGGTAGGTGCCTGGGTGGGGTGGCAGATTGTGCGCAAGTACATGGCCGAGCACCCGGATGTGACTCTGAAGCAGCTCATGGCCGAAAAAGATGGCCAGAGTATCCTTAACGGTTCCCGCTACCGCCCGAAGGTAAATCGGGGAAAAGGGTAAAGAATTAAGAATTGCAGCGAAAGACCCGATTGGCCACCGGTTAGGAAGTAAGGGCAGAACTGCTCCGTCAGGACAATTCTTGATTCTTAATTTTTAAGGAAAGAATGGATGCACATTGCCGTCTTCAGCCAGTACCACACCAACCCCGACTGTCCGGCAACGAGCCGGCACTACTCGTTGCTGACGCAGCTAGCCGCCGTGCACCGGGTGACGCTCATCAGTACCCGCACCTGGGAGCCGCAGCGCCTGACGCGGGAGTTTGCCTGGGTGCCGGCCGGCGTGGACCTACGGGCCGCTGACATTGCGTATGAGAACCAGATGGGCGTGGCCCGCCGGGCGCTGTCGTTCGGGCAGTACGCAGCGTATGCGCTGCGGGAGGGGTTGCGCATCGATACCCCCGACGTTATCTGGGGCATTAGCACGCCGCTAACGGCCGCCTGGGCCGCCGCGCAGGTAGCCAGGTGGCGGCGGGTACCTTGGGTGTTCGAGGTGCAGGACCTGTGGCCGGCATTTCCGGTGGCCATGGGCGCGGTGCCCAGCCGGCTGGCCCGGCAGGAGCTCTATCGACTCGAAGGCCGGCTTTACCAGCAGGCGCGGGCCATTATGACCCTCTCACCCGACATGACCGAGCATGTGCGGCAGATAGGGCAGGGCCGGCGCTGGCCCTTCGCCCCGGAGAAAGTGCATACCACCCTCAACGGCACCGATTTCGACCTGGCGGCGCGGGCTACTGCGCAAACCGTGACCGCGCTGCGACGGGAGCAGGGGCTGACGGGTAAGCGCGTGGTGCTGTATGCCGGCACCTTCGGGCGGGCCAACGACATTCCATTGCTGCTGGCGGCGGCCGATTTGCTGGCGGCCACGCATCCGGAAGTAGTATGGCTGTTTATGGGGCACGGCTTCTACGCCGAACAGGTGGCGGCCGCAGCCCGGCGGCACTCTTACATCCGGGTGGTGGCGGCCCAGCCCCGCCACGCGGTCTTCACCTGGTTTCGGCTGGCCGATGTAGCGGTGGTGCCATTTCTGGGGCTGCCGGTGCTCGACGCCAACTCGCCGGCCAAATTCTACGACAGCCTGGCCGTGGGCACGCCGGTGGTGGTAACCAACTCCGGCTGGACCCGGGAACTGGTGGAGCGCCACGGCTGCGGCTGGTACTCCCCGGCGGGTAATGCGCCAGCGCTGGCCCAACGCCTAAGCGAACTACTGGCCCAGCCCGAACAGCTCCATCTGGCCGGGCAACGGGGCCAGCAGGTGGCGCAGGCGCAGTTCGACCGGCAACGCATAGGAGCGACCATGCAGCAGATACTGGAGCAAGCCGCACAGGGAGGAAGATGATGCTATAGACTTCTTATAACTACTTATATACTAAGTTGTGCTGTCGGTGCTTGATTTCGAGGCGCTAACGGCCATTTTGGCTTTTTTAGGAGCCGGTGCAGCGTCCTTTACTACCGCCGCGTAGTACTTACACCAGCCAGTGAGCGGGCACGAAGCGCACTTGGGCTGCCGGGCCAGGCAAATATAGCGGCCGTGCAGAATCAGCCAATGGTGGGCCTTCGGAATCAACTCCTCCGGAATATGGCGCACTAATCCCTTTTCCACGGCCAGCGGCGTAGTAGCCGTTTTTGGCACCAGGCCCAGCCGGTGCGACACCCGGAAAACGTGGGTATCCACGGCCATGGCGGGCTGGTTGTAAATGACGGATACTACCACGTTGGCCGTCTTGCGACCCACGCCCGGCAGGCGTTGCAACTCCTCAATGGTGCTGGGTACTTCCCCTCCGAAATCCTGCACCAGCATCCTGCCCAGCCCGGCCAGGTGCTTGGCCTTGTTGTTGGGGTAGGAAATGCTGCGGATAAACGGGAAGATATCTTCCGCCGAAGCGGCCGCCAGGTGGGCCGGGGTTGGGAACTGCTGGAGCAAGGCGGGCATCACCATGTTCACGCGCTTATCGGTGCATTGGGCGCTGAGCACCACGGCCACCAGCAGCTCGTAGGGGTTGGCGTAGGTAAGCTCCGTTTCCGGCTCGGGGAAATTGGTAGTGAAGTAGTCAATAAACAGACGAAACCGCTCAGTTGTACGCATCGTGCAGAGAACAAGACAAGGAAGGAAGGGCCGCCGGGTGCCGGCCGCAAAAATGCCGCGCCGCGAAGGTACCACCTGGGGCACTTCGCGGCGCGGCGTTTGTCAGCTAGTCAGCGTTATTCCTTGCGCAGAAAGGAGCGGGAATAATGCAGAATCGCCTCGGTGGATTTTGCGCTGGGCGTGCGGCGCAAACCGTCGAGGGCACGTTGGGCCAGCAGCAGGTCGGCGCAGGAAGCCGCCAGGTCGGCGTCGTGGAGCAGCGCCTGTTCTACCTCCTGCTGCTCCTTAGCTGGCAATTCGTTGTACACATACCGAAGCAGTGTCTCCTGGGTAAAGATTTTGATCATAGAAAACGGGTTGCGCGGTCATTTTCTTCCGCAGGTTAATTAGCGCGTAACGCATCCGCCCCAGCGCCGTGTTAATACTGACCCCCGTGGCATCGGCAATTTCCTGAAAGTTCATGTCGCCATAATGGCGCATGATCAGGACTTGCTTTTGCTTGGCGGGTAATTCCTGAATCAGTTCCCGAAGCCGCACGTGGGATTTCTCCAGCGTAAATACGTCATCGACTACCTCTTCTGCCACTGACAACGAAGTGAAGGGGTGGGTTGTTGTATCAACGGTCATCAAAGGATTACGTTTCTCTTTCCGAAAGCAGTCGATGGCCATATTATGGGCAATGCGGCAGATCCAGGAGGAAAATTTTCCTTCTTCGTTATAGCGCCCGCTCTTGAGCGTGTGGATCGCCTTGATGAAGGTATCCTGCAACAGGTCATCAGCCACGTGCGCGTCGCGGACGATTAGTTGGATAGTCGTAAATACGCGGGATTTGTGCCGCTCAAGCAGTTGAGCGAAGGCGTTTTCCTGGCCGGCAATATAGAGCGAGATGAGCGCGGAATCGCTCGGCTGCATGGTTTTCATAAAGACTACGAAAAATTAGGGAACGTAGAGCTTTATGCCATAGAGTGCAGTTACCGATGAGAGCTGGAAATCGTGAAGCAGAGATGAAGAACTCACGGAAACCAAATGTAGAGAACCGCCTGTCCATTCACAACGGACATCTCTTAAAAATGCCAAAATTTTTTAGGAGGATAAAGCCCTGTAGTCCGGGTAGCCAATGGCTGGCAGCCAGGAGCGCGCTACCCGCTTACTGGGGCGGGTAAGGGCAGTGGGGGCTCCGTAAGCGCAGGCAGCCGTGCGTTAAGGGCGGAGTTGCTCACTGAGCCGGGTAATCTGGGTGTTGAGCTCCTGGGGTGGAGAAGCGCCGTCGGCCAGGGCTCCGGCCCGCTCGCTGAGCAGGGCACTGAGTTGCTGGAGCAGCTCCAGGCGTTGGGCGGTGCTTTCGAGCAGCGGCACCAGAGCTGCCAGGTTTGCGGCCGTGGGGGCTTGCATAACCACGGTGCTGCCGCCGGTTACCTGTTCATCGTGCTGCTCAATGGCGGCGGGCGTCATCATATCATCCTGATAGATGACCACGTCGCCCTGCAGGTTGATGGCCTTCCCGTTTTCCAGCAACTGGCGGCTGCCACTCTTGTGCACCATAATGCCATCCGGCCGCAACGTAAGCCCGTTGTCGAAGCGGAGCGGCACTGTGAGGGGAAACTGCTGGCCGGCTTGCAGCCGGTAGACTTTGCCTTCGCGGCGGAAGGCCCCATCCTTGAGCTGGATGGCTGCCGGCCCAGGGCTGGTCTGGGCCAGAACCGTGGGGGCGGTGATGAGCAAAGCGGCCGCCAGCAGGAGGCAGCGGGGGAAATCGGAGAGCTGAGCCATAGGAACTGGAAGGTTAGGAGGAGCCGACAACCCCAACGAGCCCGCCGCCTGCCGGGGCGTAACTGGTTCGCAATCTGCTGCCGACGGACTCAAGTATACAGTTTCTGCCAACCACTTGCGCGGGTAAAATGCTATACGCGGGAAAGTAGCTGCCGGGTTGGCGCGGCAGTAGGCGGCCAACCGGGGCGGCCCTACCTTTGCGCGGCCGTTGGTTTTCCGGCCCGTTGCCCTATGTCAGTACCCGCCGCCGAATCTGCCCGGCACGACCCCTACGCCGCGCTGCGAATTCCGGATTTCCGCCGCTATATCTCCGCCCGGATCTGCCTGACCCTGGCCACCCGCATCCAGGGGCTGGTTATCGGCTGGCAGATTTTTGAGCTGACCAACGACCCGCTGGCCCTGGGCCTGATCGGGCTGGCGGAGGCGGTACCCAGCATTGGCGTATCGCTCTACGCCGGCCACCTGGCCGATTCGGTGAAGCGCAAGAACATCATCATGGCCACGGTAGCCAGCTTGCTGGTGTGCGCGGTGGCGTTGGCGCTGCTGGCCACCCCGGCGGGGCTGCGGCTGCTCACCCGAAACGCCCTGGCCACGCTGCCGCTCTACGCGGTGATATTCGGCAGTGGCATTGCCCGCGGGTTTCTGGGGCCGGCCACGTTTTCGTTTATGCCCCAACTGCTGCCCGACCGCCAAAACCTGGCCAACGCCATCACCTGGAACAGTACCACCTGGCAGGCTGCTTCAGTGTTGGGGCCGGCCATCGGCGGGTATCTGATTGCGCATTTAGGCGTGGCTAACGCCTACAGCGTAGCGGCGGTGCTGCTGGGGCTGGCGTTGGTGCAGTTCGCGCGCATTGCCTCCCGGCCTCTACCCGCAATGGAAGGGGAACGGCCCGACCTGAAAACCAGCGTGCTGAGCGGAATCCGCTTTATCTGGAGCAACCAGCTGATTCTGGCGGCCCTTTCGCTGGACCTGTTCGCGGTGCTGTTTGGGGGAGCGGTAGCACTGCTGCCCATTTTCGCGGCGGATATTCTGAAAGTCGGGGCTACCGGGTTCGGCCACCTGGAGGCCGCCCCGGCCGTCGGCTCCGTGTTGATGGCCGTGTCGCTCACCTATTTCCCGCTACGCCGCCACGCCGGCCGCAAGCTGCTGTGGGCCGTGGCCGGGTTCGGAGTGGCCACCATTTTCTTCGCCCTGTCCACCAACTTCTGGCTGTCGCTCTTCCTGCTGTTCCTGACGGGCGTCTTCGATTCCGTATCGGTTATCGTGCGCTCCACGCTGCTGCACACCTTCACGCCCGAGCACATGAAGGGACGGGTGTCGGCCGTGAACAACATCTTCATTGGTTCCTCCAACGAAATCGGCTCCTTTGAATCGGGCACTCTGGCCCGGCTGCTGGGCGTGGTGCCCTCCGTCGTCTTCGGCGGAACGATGACGCTGGTGGTCGTAGCCCTCACGGCCCTGCGCGCCGGTAAGCTGCGCCGCCTGGACATGACGCCGGAGACGCCGGAGACGCCGGAGGGCGCAAGGTGAAAAGGGGAAGTTGATGTTCGAGAGGCCTGACTGCGCCGCTTGCGCAAACACGGCCAACTGAACATCAACTTACCACCTCACCAGCTCGCAAGTCCTTACTGCTGGGGGCAAAGTGGATCGGGCTTTATTTCCAGGATATTGTCGACCAGCAGGGCGGGTGCGGCCGTGCCGGCTGCCGGCTGAACCGTGGCCGACACGCGCAGGAATACGGGTTGGCCGTCCTGGCGCCGGATAGCGGCGTACTGGCGGGCCAGCTCGGCATCCAGGCTGCCCGTGGCCAGCGTGTACCGCGTATCGGTCCCGCACTCCGTGAAGGCCGCCCCCGAATAGAGGCCCGTGAACTCGCGGCGGGTACCCGGTGCATTCAGGTTCCCATCAGACCGGTAGCGCAGGGTATAGCCCCGGTCGCCGGCGGGCATGGGCTGACCGGTGGCATCGAGTAGTTGCAGGGTTTGGTTGGGGGCCACCTGGTAGCTGCGGCCGGGGGCATTGCCGCTGGGAGCCAGCGTGAGCACCTGGCCCCGCACCCGCCACGGGCCGCGCTGGGAACTGGCAGGGTTGGCACGGCCCAGGTAATATTCCTGCAACTCGTAAAGGCTATCGGGCTTCAGCGTGAGGCGGGTGGCAATGCCCTGGCAGTCGGTGCAGGGTATCGTATCGGCGTACACGCCGGCCAGGGCGCGGGTGGCGGCCCCGGTGTCGTGGTCGGCGGCCGCGTTTTCGGGGCCGGTACCGTAGGGCTGTTCGCGGCCCTGGCAGGCGGTCAGCAGCAGTAGCAGGGAAGCAACGGGCAACAGAAGACGAGGCATACACGAGCTGGTTAGCGGAAGAAGCAATACAATTGCTCCTGCTACGCAGGTCCGCGCTACCGGTTCCTACGGCCGAGCTGTCGGCCACCTCCCCGCAGGCGGAAAACCGGCTGCCCGGCCGGCAATAGCCACCACAAAAAAGCCGCGCCACCCATGGGGTGGCGCGGCCGGCAACGGCTGCCTCTGCCAGCTCAGCGGCTGGCTTGGGTTGACTGTACCGATTTTTTAAGGGATTTGCCGGAGGGTTTGGGTTGGGCTTCGACCGCCTGCGAGCCCCCGGTGGTGGGCAGCGGCTGGGGGCGTTCCGTGTTCGTAAAAATCCATTCCCGCACCACCTCCAGCGTTTTGGGCGAGAACGTGGGCTGCTGTTCCCCATCCACCAGCGGCCAGTCCTTCATTTCGGGCTGGAACCAGTGATTGACGCCGGCCAGCCGCGTAGCGTTGACTTTGGCATTCTTCAGCCCTTTTTTGAGGGGGGGCATATTCTGGTGCGCATCCACTTGCAGGTCGTTGGAGCCACTGAGCAGCAGCACCGGGCACTTCACCTCGGGCAGGGCACGGATCGGGTCAAAGTCGAGGAAGTAGCGCGACCAGGGCGAGGTCAGCTGCACGGCCCGGGCCCGGGCCATGTGCGGATCCATATCGGTGCTGTTGAAGCGCAGCGTGGCGGCCACCTTGCCCCGGGCCTGGTTATCGTTGGGCGTCTGGCGGATGATGCGGATCATTTCCCGGTTCATATCCAAGGCGGCCTTCACCTGGGCTGGGTTCGACCCGATCAGGCGCATAATTTCCAGCTGCTGGCGCTGAATCACGTCGCGGCCCGGCACGCCGTAGCCGGCCAGCGACACCACGAAGGCCGGCGTGGCCGGCTCGCGCTGGGCGGCCGCCAGCAGGGCCACATTGGCCCCTTCGCCGTGGCCCAGCAGCCCAATGTAGCGCTGGTCGATGAGCGCACGAGCCCGCAGAAACACCATGGCGGCCTGGGCATCGCCCACCAGGTCGGCGGTGGTGGCGGCCAGGTTGTTGCCCTGCGACTTGCCCACGCCCCGGTCGTCGAAGCGCAGCACGGCAATACCCCGGCGGGTGAGGTGGTCGGCCAGCGAGCCGAACATGCGGTAATCCTGCTGGTCCACGTCGCGGTTGTGGGGGCCGCTGTCGGAGAGCAGCACCACGGCCGGGAAGGGGCCCGGCCCGGCGGGTGTAGTGAGCGTGCCCGCCAGGCGGATATCGGCCTCGTGGTTGGTGAACATCACGTCCTCTTCGCGGTAGGGTGGGGTAAGGCGGGGCTTGCGGGCCACGTCGGTTTTGGGGGCTTCCACGCGCGTGAGCGTGAGCGGGGCCGAGAGGCCGGGCTGCGTCCAGGTACCCTGGAACACGGTACCCCCGTTCTTGATCTTTCCCACGAAGCGGCTGCCGGCCTGCTCGATACTGATGGTGATGTCGGCACCCTTCGCCTGCACCTCGGCGGGCATCCGGCTGATGCGCTGCTGGGGCGCATCGAGGGCCGCGTAGTAGGTGCCATTCGAGAGGGGAACTACCGTGATGATGAGGGTGAGCTGACCGCCGGGCACCTTGAGCGGCCCCGACCACTGGCCGTTGAGGACGGGGCCGCTGCCGGCCGCCACCGCAACGGCGGGCAGCCAGCCGAAAACCCCCAGAACGAGAACTAGAGCGAGTAAGAGTTTCTTCATAAAGTGAAAGTCAACAAGGGTATTTTACCGCCTTTGATGAAGGATGGAATTGAAATTATTAAAATGGACGCACTCTTGCCACCTTAAGTTTCATCCAGTGTTGCAGAAGTTGCTGTATGACAGTGAAACCGCCAAAAAAAACTCCGGGTCCCGTCGTAAACGGGGCCAATGTGTATTGAATTCGGGCTATGTTAGGAGCAACGTGTCCCCGGGCAGCTGGTGCCGGCTGTACCCTCCGGGCATCGGCTCCAACGTTTAAACCCGGCCCGGTTCAGGGGGCGGCTATGTAGGAGAATAGCCGCCTTCCTACTCCCGATTCGCCTTCTGCTGGCCGGGGTGCTTTTTAGCACTATAACCGGGTGCCCCACTATCCACCCAGCCGGCGGCAGGCCCCCGCCAAGCCCCGCCCGGGGGGCCGGCGAGCCTACCAACCGAAAACCGCTCTGCGGCCTCCGGGCAACTTAGTCGCTATAGTTGGCCCCCACCCGCCGCTGCCGGGGCCAGAAAAAGAGGCCCGGCCGCAGGTAGCGGTCGGGCCAGGGTTCCGAACAGGGGGGGCGGGGCCGGACTAGCTGGCCGGGGCCGGAATGGGTTGCACCCTGAGGGTGGGGTTGATGATGTAATCGGCCGCTTTGCTGGCGTCGGTGAGCTGCCAGTAGGCTTCGCCGGTGGCGCAGAGCTGCGCCAGCTGCCGGTAGAGGCCGTTGGCAAACAGAACACGCGCCCGCGTGGCCCCGCTGCGGGTGCTTTCGGCCTCCTTGCGGTCGGTCAGGCTATCTACGAAGGCCGCGTTCTGGGTTTCCACCAGGGTCAGCATTTCTTCGGTGAGGCCCACGCCCGCGTACTCGGGCTGGTACTTGCGGCCCTGCTTCACCAGCATGGTGGCGGCCAGGTGCAGCTTGGGGTCGGAGAGGTTCTCCACGTTGGCCGCTCCAAACCGCTTGTAGCGGGCCGTGCGGGGCGGGTCCTGGGAGCCGATAATCCCCAGGACCTGCTGCATGGCCGTTTCCAGGGCGGTTCGCACGGCTTCTTTCTCGGCTGTCACGGTAGCGCCTTCCTGTTGCAGGACCGTGTCGGGGTCCAGCTCCCCAAACTCCGCAGTATCGTCCTTGAATTTCTGAATCCGGGCCGCCGTAACCCCCCGGGCCGCCAGTTGCACCGCGTCGCGGTCGAGGGCGGGTTGCAGGTCCAGGCTCCGCTGCCAGAGCGCGGCCTGGGTAGAAGGGTACTCGGCAATCGGGGCTTTGTCAAGCATAGGAATAGGGGGTAAGGGGGATAAAGTAGTCCGGGGCCAGCGCGACCCCGGCGGCCGGTAAGCTACTAAATAGCCATCCTCTGCGCAACCACCATCGCCCGTCCGCCGGCCCTCGCCCCCGAAGCCCCCGCCACCGCCCCCGAACTGCCGCCAAGCCCCGCCCCAGCGCGTCCCACCGCCCCCAACGTTCCGGCCCCGGCCCCCAAAGCGCCAGTCACCGTACCCGAAGGGGTTTGCACCGCCTCCGAAAGGCTTTGCACGGCAACCGAAGGTCTTTCAACAGCTGTTGTCAGGGCTGCGGGGGTGGTGGGCGGGACTTCGGGCGCGGCGGCGCGGGTGGCGGCGGGGGCGGGCAGCGCGGCGAGGGGGGCAGACAGGGTGGGGGCGAGAGCGGCCCGGGTTCCGCCCAGCAAAAAGAGGCCTGGCCGCGTCCTTCCTCTGGCGGGAGTTCAGCGCAGCGTAACGCGTACCCAAACATGCCGTGGGAACCGGGGCACCGCTGCCGCGTCAGCAGCAAACCCGCCCGCAAAACGCAAGGGCCGAAACATGCTGTTGCACGGCTCCGGCGTAATTATGGGTTAACGTTTTGGCGCTTGGCGAAGAAGCGGATTTCGAAGTACAAAACTGTCTGCCAGCACTGCATTTGATACGAAGCACAAAGCTTCATTTAACCACTGAACCCGCTTTTTTGCCAAACGCCTGTTAGCGGTTCGGCTTTTTTGTCGTCCATTATTTTTGTCGTTGCAAGTTGATGATTTTGTCATAAACACTTTTTACGTCTTCGATTAATTCAAGTCTTGGTGGTTGGTTTGCTCCTGGCCATTCCATTCCTTGCATCATAGCATATCTAAAGTCGGTCGGTCCAAGAGTTATTGTCCCGCTATTGTCTGCCTTTTGATTAATTGTAACGTCTGAGAGTGTTCTGATATTTAATGATTTTATTTCCATGCTAAATATTCCTGTTTTAATAATAATTCTGTCAGGAGTGATACCGTAAATAGTGTTTGCTCTTTTCTTTGCGTCAAGAAAAAATCGCCCAACTGTAATATAAAGTCCAACCAAAATAAACGGAATTCCAAAAAGAGCAAAAGGAAAAGGTGCTCCAGTCGCCAGAACACTTGTTTCCCAAAATACAGCGAAGCCACCCCAACGCAAACTAAAGGGAATTAAAAAAGCGTCTGAACTTCTAAATACAATTCCTGTCTTTGGTTTTCCTGTCCAGATAAGTTTTTCGTCTGAAATTAAGTTTGATTTTAACTCGTTTTCGATGTCGTAATTTGTCATAAATATTTTGTTGTTGTTTGCTGTATTTTCTTCATAAGGTTACACATAACGGTACGGCTTGGCGATGTGGCGGTATTTGAAAATCGTCAGCCCGTAACCGCAGCTAAATTTATAATTAAAAGTTCATTGTTTATTCTATTGCCAAATTTATAATGTCAAGCTGGAACTAAAGCTGATTAATGAACAAAAAGTTGAGAATATATTCGTCGCCCCGCCATATGGCCAAACCGCCTGTTATGGGCAGTTTTTCTTATTTACAATGTTCATTTATTCGTTCTTTTGCGTATTCTGCTCCGTTGTCAAGTGCTTTTCCCCAATTCTCACAAGCTTTATTTTTGTCCTTCAAATTGAAATATGTGTTACCTAAATTAAAATATGCTTGTTGTTTTTCTTCGGGTTCCAATTTGTCAAGTTTCAAGACTGTTTCATAGTCCGCAATTGCACCTTGGTAATCTTCATTTTCGTCTTTCAGTCCGCCACGATTTATTAAAGCACTAACAAATTTAGGTGCAATTTCTATTGCTTTGTCGTAGTCTTTAAGTGCAGATTTCCAAGTGTAAAGTTCGTTTTTAACTATGGCTCTTGAATAGTATGCGTTTGGGTCTTTCGGGTCAATTTCAATTGTCAAAGTCCAATTAAAAATTGCTCCACTTAAATCTCCTTTGTTATAACATTCAACCCCTTTGTCAAAATAAATGTCTGCCTTTGTTGTGTCCATAATTGGGAACTTTGCTGTTTTTGAATCAGCAAGTCCACCATAAGCATCAATTGTTGCATCGAATTCATATCCACGTTTGTACATATCTAATGCCCAATACAATAAATTGTCAGCAGACATTGGGAATTCATTTGTTTCTCCATTTATTTCCCAAAGATTTTCAAATTTCTTTACTTCTTGAACTGTATATGGATAATGTGTTTTAATAAATTCTCCCAATTTTAATAAGTTCTCCTTTTGGTCTGAAACAAATGTGAAGTCCATTTTTGTCAGAGTGTTGTCTTTAAGTCCATTCTTAACCATACTATTAAAAACGTCTTCTGCTGATACCATTTCCTTTCCAAAACCTTTTACAAAATTGTCCCAAGTAATATATTTATTTTCCATTTTATTTTGTCCGCAAGCAGTTAATGTTGTTAGTAAAAGTAATAAAGTAAATATATCGTTTCTCATTCGTGGTGTCGGCTTTAAAATTGCCCATAACATTTGTATTGCCGCTACTCCTTGTAGCGGCAAGCCGTCCTTAGTACGCAAGATAGTAGCGGCAAGCATACCAACGGTGGGGTGCTTGCCGCTACCCGGTTATGCTGGGCTTGTTGCGCCAAGCAAACGGCCCATCCGCCGCCGCCAGACCGTTATGCCTTCCGAACCGAGCCGAAACTACCGCTGAGTTGACCACGGCTGCTGAAGCTGGTACTACTGCCGGGTCGGTTGCTGCCCGTCGGCTGGGCAAAGGCCCCAGCAGGTCCGGTCCTTCATCAATACGCCCGTACCGGCAGCGAATGCGGGTACGGGCGTACATCAACAGGGCCAGCTAATGGGGCCGAATCAGCGGCTGCTACTTGTTCAGCAGGAAGCCGATGGTGAAGTTGGCGTCCCAGTCGAAGACGAACTGCTGGCAGCCGCTGGCCTGCTGCACGGCCCGGTAAATGGTTTGGCCGGCCTTCGATTTGGCGTTGTCGAGCTGGTAGGCGTCGGGGGCTTTGAGGGTGGTGTAGCGCTCCTTTTCCTGGCGCACTTCCTTGGCCATTTCAAACGGCACCCCGCCCACAATGAAGCAGGTGCCCCGCAAGGCTTCCGGCACCTGGGCCATTTTGGCCTTTACATCGGCGGCCACTACGGCATCGGCGGTGCCGTTCTGGAAGTACTTGGCCCCGTAGGTTTCCACCGATTTGGGCGTACCGCCTTCGAGCCAGGAAATTTTGGTGTTGCCCGAACCGATATCCACCACGAACGATTTGTCGGCGTAGGCGGGGGGCAGCACCGAGCGCAGGGCCAGCATGCCCTCGCGCTCCGGCGTCACGGTGTTCACCACGTAGCCCAACGACTTGAGGGCGCTGATGATTTTCTGGGTGCCGCTGGCCTTCTGGGCGCCCGAGCTCACCACGAACTGGATGTCGCGCCCGGGTACGCCGAAGTCGAGCATCTTGGCAATGTAGTTTTTCAGGCCCGCCCGGATGTCGGCGTCGGAGGCCATGTTCTCAATGGCCAGGCTGGCCCCGAACTCGGCCTTTTCCAGCTTCCAGTTCTTGCGGCCATCCATGCGGACGATGAAGGAATTGAAGCCGCTGGCGCCCAGCTCCACCACGCCCTTGAGCTTCCCATCAACGGGGGCGGGCGGCGAGTAGCTGAACGGGGCCGCGTTGGAACCGGCGGCGGCGGTTGGCGTAGCGGGTTCCGCGCCCGATGCCCCGGGCAGCGTGGCGCTGGTGGGGGCGGTAGCGGCGGCGGGCAGCCGGTCAGCGAGGAAGTAGCGGAAGCCGAAGTAGGCGGCGGCCAGGATGGCCAGCGTGATGATGAGGCGGCCGGCCAGGGTAAGTCGTTGCATAGAAAAGGAAGGTTAAGGAAGCAGGGGTGAGTGTTGGGTAGGGGGGGGCGAAACGCCTCGTTATTCCAGCAGGTTGCGGTAGCCCGCATCTTTGGGCGGGGCCGGCTGGCCGGGCTGGGCCACATAGGCGGGGGCCGGGGCATCGAGGGTTACAAACTTGAATTCGCCCTTGTTGTAGGCGGCCAGCAGCGCGTCGCCCTTGTCGGAGAGGATGCCGTTCTGCACGTCCACCGAGTTGATGAAGTCCATCGACAGGTCCATGGCCCGCTTCATCTCGCCCAGCTTCTGGCTCATGTCGTCCTGGATGTATTCCATCGACTCATCGAAGTAGAACTTCTTGTCGGGGTCGCCCTTGAAGATGCTCACGGCCGTGCGCAGGGCGTTGGAGCTTTCCTTCACCAGCTTGTACTCCACCTCCTTGAGGCGCACCTTGATTTCGGTTTCCTTGATGATGTAGTCGGCGCTCTGGTTGACCTTCTCCATGAAGGCCAGCACCTGCTGAATGTTGCGCTGCAAGGGCAGCAGCTTACTGTTCATCTCCTGGAGGCCCGCGCCCTCAATAGTGGCCAGCGAAGCGGTTTCCTTCATGCCGGGCCGATCGAGCATGGTACCGGCCTTGTTGGCCTCGGCGAATTTCTGCTTGATTTCCTCGTTGTTCTCGCCGATTTTTTTGTTGAGCTTCACCAGTTGCCCGGCCAGGGTGTCAATCTGGCCCTGCATCTTCTGGCGCTTCTGGCGCAGGTCGTTCACGTAAATTTTGAGGATGGCAATCGGGTTGAGCTGAATCACGAGCCCGGCAATCTTGCGCATCAGGGTTTTGAAGAGGAAGAACGTGGCCGTGCGCACGTCGCGGCTCGTGACCAGGAACACCACCACGCCCAGCGCCCCCAGTAGCAACGCCAGGTGCAGGGTGTTGGCGGCTACTTTAATCAGGAATTCGACGATCTGGTTGAAGTAGTAGAGGCCCGTGCCGGCCAGCCCGGCCAGCACCACCAGGCCCAGCACGCCTTCGGGCCGCGACCAGAACGAGCGTTTTTCTGCGTCGGTACCGCCGCCCAGCCGGGAGAAATCAGGAGTTGCCATGAGGGAAGGAATGTTAAGGGTGATTGGCCGAACGTTGTGGAGACGCCTCCTTGCGTTGCGTCGTGGCTGCTATTGACCGTTGGATACCGGGCCGTTCAACGATGAGACGCCAGGAGGCGTCTCGACAGCGTCTCTACGTCAAATGCTGGCTTATGCGGGCAATATCGTTTTTGATTTGCTGGGTGAAGTGCTCGTAGGTGGCCTCGTAGTTCTGGCGGTTCTGGTTGAGTTTGTCGCTCTGCTCCGTCACCTCGCCCCCGATGGCCGTGAGCCGGGCCGCGTTGGCCGCTAATTTCTGCTGAATCTCGGCCAGCTGTTGGGTCAGGGCCTCGGTATCGGCCTGGAGCTGCTGCTGCTCCTGTTGCAAACCGCCCACGCGCTCGGCAATGGCGGCTTCCACGCTCTTGATGAAGCCCGTGCGGTCTTCGCCCAGCACGTTCAGGTATTGGTTGGCCGTGCTCACGAGCTGGTTCACATCGGCCGAGCCGCCCAGGGCCTTGAAGCTGGCCCAGGCGGCCTGAAACTGCTTGGTTTCGCTCAGGTCGAGGCCGCCCAGGCCCCGCAGGGCGTCGCGGAACTCGAAGTAGTCGGGGCCGGGTAGGTTGTGCTTGGCCAGTACGCTGGCCAGATGTTCCGAAAACCGCGAATCAACCGCGCCCGTGGGCCGGGCGGCGGCGGGGGTGGCAACGGCGGCCCCGGGCGGCGGGGAGCCCGCCGGAGCGGGGGCATCCTTGATAAAGAAGCCCAGGATTTTGTGGCCGAGCGTAGTATCCGGTTCTGACATGAGCAGCGGGCGTAAAAGCGTAACTGCACAATGTTACGAGTTTCTGGGATTTAGCCGGCCAGTGAGCCTGCGGACGCGGCGGCCCGGGTTGCGAGCGGCGCGGAGGTGGAGCGGCTATGCTCTGCCCAGGAAAGAGGCCCGGCCGCGTCCTTCCTCTGGCGGGAGTTCAGCGCAGCGTAACGCGTGCCAGAGGAAGGACGCCGCCGCCGTGCCAGACAGTAAACCCGCACGCAAGACGGAGGGGCCGGAACGTGCTGTTGCACGGCTCCGGCGTAATTATGGGTTAACGGTTTGGCGCTTGGCGAAGGTGGCGATTTTTACCACAAATGTTCATGCGGAGAACCAAATTTTGATTAACCACAAATGTGTCCGCGGAGTACTGAACCGCCACTTTTGCCAAACGCCTGTTATGCGTATGTGCTTTCTTGTTTGTCAATTCTGTTCGTGTCATTTGTTTTGTTAATACCAACCTAAAAAAGTCATAAGTGCAATCAGAATAAGTCCAACCGCCATAATTGACTGCAAAACAAATATTGTCAATATAGATGCTCTCAAATATTTTTTGTTGTAGCTAAGTCCCTTGTAAGGGAAAATTGCAACAATTGTCCCAAGGATAAAACCAACTATATTAAAACCAAATAAATTAGCGTTTAATGATGTCAATAAATTGTCAGTAAAGCCTCGTCCTTTGATGAAAACTGCGAACATTATTGTATTAAAGATAATTAGTACACCAATTCTGATTAGAGTTTTTCTGCGGTCTGCTTTGAGTTGAGTGTCAAAGTCAACTTGGTCAATTGTGTCGATTGGATTATTGTCTGTCATTGTATTGATGTTTTATTGTTCGTGGTCGATTAGCATTACGCATAACATTTGTATTGCCGCTACTCCTTGTAGCGGCAAGCCGTCCTTGGCACGCAAGATAGTAGCGGCAAGCATACCAACGGTGGTGCGCTTGCCGCTACCCGGTCGTTTTGCCTGAGTTGCGCCAGGCAACCAATCCAGCCGCCCCCGCCGTACCTTCGCTCTCCCCAAAACGCACCCGGCCGAAACCAAACCCGGCCCGCTTGCTGTTTACCGACCTATGGCCGACAACTCCGCTTTGCAAGTAGCCGCCCCCGCGGCCGACCCCATTGACCAGCTCGACCCCCGCGAGTTTATCCTCATCAAAAACGCCCGGGTCCATAATCTGAAGAACCTGAGTGTGGCCCTGCCGCGCAACAAATTCATTGTGGTTACGGGCCTGTCGGGTTCCGGCAAGTCGTCGTTGGCCTTTGATACGCTCTATGCCGAGGGGCAGCGCATGTACGTGGAGAGCCTCAGCAGCTACGCCCGCCAGTTCCTGGGCCGCATGGACAAGCCCGACGTGGACTATATCCGGGGCATCTCGCCGGCCATTGCCATTGAGCAGAAGGTCAGCATCAAGAACAACCGCTCCACCGTGGGCACCAGCACCGAAATCTACGACTACCTCAAGCTGCTGTTTGCGCGGGTGGGTCGCACCTACTCGCCCGCCAGCGGAGTGCAGGTGAAAAAGGACAACGTGGCCGACGTGGTGGACTTCCTCATGCAACTACCCGCCGATACCCGCCTGACGCTGCTGGCCCCCCTGCAACGTGCCGAGGACGGTCGCCCGATGAGCAAGGAGCTGGATTTGCTCCTCCAGAAGGGCTATAGCCGGGTGGTGGTAGGCGGCGAAACCGCGTTCATTGAAGACCTGCTCACCGAGGGCCAGCCCGAAGTAACGGGCGAAGTGTTCATCATGATTGACCGCGCCGTTATCGTGCCCGGCGACGAAGACCTGGCCTTCCGCCTCGCCGACTCCGTGCAGACCGCCTTCTTCGAGGGCCACGGGAGTTTAGTTGTTAGTTATCAGTTGTCAGTTGTCGGTAATCAGTTGTCAGTTGTTAGTGAGCAGAACGGCCCGACAACTGACAACCAACAACTAACAACTAACCTGACAACCAAAAGCTTCTCCGACAAATTCGAGCTGGACGGGCTCGTGTTTGAGGAGCCGAGCGTGAACTTCTTCTCCTTTAATAACCCCTACGGCGCCTGCCAGACCTGCGAGGGGTTCGGTTCGGTGCTGGGCATTGATGAGGACCTGGTGATTCCCGATAAGAGCCTGACGGTGTACGAGGGCGCCATTGCCCCCTGGCGCACCGACAAGCAGAGCGAGTGGCTCAAGCCGCTCATCAAGAACGGTATCCGCTTCGATTTCCCGATTCACCGCCCCTACAACGAGCTGAGCGAGGCCGAGCGCACCCTGCTCTGGAAGGGCAACAAGTACTTTGAGGGCCTGAACGCCTACTTCAAGTGGGTGAGCGAGCAGACCCACAAAATCCAGTACCGGGTGCTGCAAAGCCGCTACCGGGGTCGCACCACCTGCCCCGACTGCCGGGGCACCCGCCTGCGCAAGGATGCCCAGTACGTGAAAGTGCAGGACCGCAGCATTACCGACCTGGTGCTGCTGCCCGTGAGCGAGGCCCTGGCGTTTTTCCGGACCCTGGACCTGCCCACCAACGAAGCCAAAGTGGCCGAGCGCCTCGTGACCGAAGTCACCAACCGTTTGGAGTACCTCAACCGGGTGGGCCTGGGCTACCTCACCCTCAACCGGCTCAGCAGTACGCTCTCGGGCGGGGAGAGCCAGCGGATTTCGCTGGCCACCTCCCTGGGTTCGGCTTTGGTAGGCTCCATGTACATTCTCGATGAGCCCAGCATTGGCCTGCACCCCAAGGATGCCGAGCAGCTGATCGGCGTGCTGCGCTCCTTGCAGCAGCTCGGCAACACCGTGATTGTGGTGGAGCACGAGGACAAGATGATGGAGCAGGCCGACCAGATTATCGACATCGGCCCCGAGGCCGGATCGGGCGGCGGCATCCTGCAATTCCAGGGCACCTACGCCGAAGTATTGGCCTCCGACACCTACACCGGCGAATACCTGAGCGGCCGGCGCGAGGTGGCCGTGCCCAAAATTCGGCGCCCCTGGCGCAACGCCCTGGAGCTGACCGGGGCCCGCGAAAACAACCTGAAGAACGTGAGCGTGAAGTTTCCGCTCAACGTGATGACGGTGGTTACGGGCGTGTCGGGCTCGGGCAAAAGCACGCTGGTAAAGCGCATTCTGGCCCCGGCCCTGCTCAAGCAGCTCGGCGGCGGCGCGGGCGAGGCCACCGGCAAGTTCGACCGCCTGATGGGCGTGAACGGGCAGGTAACCCACGTGGAGTTCGTCGACCAGAACCCCATCGGCAAGAGCAGCCGCTCCAACCCGGTTACCTACGTGAAGGCCTACGACGCCATCCGGACCCTGTTTGCCGACCAGCCCCTGGCCAAGGCCCGGGGCTTCAAACCCTCCCACTTCAGCTTCAATATCGACGGCGGCCGCTGCGAACTGTGCCAGGGCGAGGGCCAGGTGAAAATCGAAATGCAGTTCATGGCCGACATCTACCTGACCTGCGAAGCCTGCGAGGGCCGCAAGTTCAAGCAGGACGTGCTGGATGTGCAGTTCCAGGGTCATGCCATCAACGAGGTGCTCGAAATGACCATTGAGGACAGCCTGGAGTACTTCAAGGGCCAGCCCAAAATCGTGGAGCGCCTCAAGCCCCTGGAAGACGTGGGCCTGGGCTACATCCGGCTCGGGCAGTCGGCCAACACGCTTTCGGGCGGCGAGGCCCAGCGCGTGAAGCTGGCCTCTTTCCTGACCAAGGGCAACACCCATCAGCACGATAAAATCTTGTTCATCTTCGATGAGCCCAGCACCGGCCTGCACTTCCACGACATCAATAAGCTGATGACGGCCCTCAACGCGCTGGTGGAGCAGGGCAACTACGTACTCATCATCGAGCACAACATGGACATCATCAAGTGCGCCGACTGGGTGATTGACCTCGGCCCGGAAGGCGGCCTCAACGGCGGCCACCTACTGTTCGAGGGTACGCCCGAGCAGTTGGTGAAGCTGAAAGACACCAACCACACCGCCCGCTTCCTGGCCGAAAAGCTCTAAATCACAGATGTTACAGATGGTGCAGATGAAAAGGATTCGTTCTAACGAAAGATTTGTGCTGTTTGGGGATTCGTTCAACGATTCACCAAACGGCTTTTGCCTCGGCACTAATCTTCGACTAGAACGAATCCTTTTCATCTGCACCATCTGCACCATCTGTAACAGCTGTGATTCATGAATCTCAACCAGGTAACCGTGCCTGCCCGGGATGTGGCGGCGGCAGTAGCCTTTTACCAGCAGTTAGGCTTGCGGCTGATTGTGGATGCCTGCCCGCGCTACGCCCGGCTGGAATGCCCCGACGGGGAGGCGACGTTCTCCATTCATCGGGTGGAAGAACTGCCCCGGGGCGAAGGTGTAACGGTGTATTTCGAGCACGAAGAGTTGGATGAGTGGGTGGCGACGCTGCGCGGGTTGGGGGTGAAGTTTGAGCAACTGCCCACCGACCAAAGCTGGCTTTGGCGGGAGGCCCGCCTGAAGGACCCGGCCGGTAACCAGCTCATCCTATTTTATGGCGGCGAAAACCGCAAAAACCCGCCCTGGCGGGTGTAGTTCCGGTTACCGGGCTGTGCCACCCTGCGCGGGGCCGCACGATGTCACGTTTTTGTCCGGTTATGACGGAGTTTTGCGCTTTCGGTTTGATATATTGTTCGGCGATGAAGCGCCGGGCAGGCGGTGGCGTTCCGGCTCATGGCGGCCGTTGGCTGGCCGGGTATCGTTGCTCAAAACCGATCTGAATTGATAAGCAGCGCTCAAATATGGTAATGATCCACGATCTGCGGCTGCGGCTGCAACACGATGCGGCAACGGGGCTACTCCGGGCTGCCTGGCGCAAAGGCCAGCCGTTGTCGGCCTTTCAGTCGGCGCTGGAGTGGCTGATGGAGTTTAGCCAGGAGCACCAGGTAACGCGGTGGCTCATCGACATGCAGAGCCTGCCACCCTTGGGCAATGCCGAGCAAACTTGGATTACCGAGCACTGGTTTACGGCCATTACGGCCACGCCGGTACGCCAGTTGGCACTAGTGCTGCCTTCGGAAATGCACAACTACCTGGTCGCTACCGCACCGGTCCACGACCCCCGGCTGGTCCCACCATTCGAGCTGAATTTCTTCACGGACGCAGCTTCGGCGTTCGGCTGGCTGATGGAAAGTGAGCCGACAGGGGAACAAATCTGGCAGGAGTGGCCGCCCGACCATTCCGAGCCGGACCCGCGCCTGGCGTAAGTCTGCGGCAGGTGGCCGGCCGGGAAAAGCCGGGTATTTTTTCGGTTCTTGAGCAGATGAACTCCACGCTGCCTGCCTCTGGCTTGTCGTCGTCGGCCCCTGGCAACCGCGCCTGGCGCTGGCTGGCTGCTGCCGCTACCACCGCCAACGTCTTCCTCAACTACTGGTCGAATGCCCACCCCTTCAACGGGCAGACCAACGCCGTGGTATCGGGCAAATACCCGACGCCGGTTACGCCGGCCGGCTACGCGTTCAGCATCTGGGGCCTGATTTTTCTGAGTTTGCTGGCTTACGCCGTCTGGCAGCTGCTGCCGGCCCAGCGCCCCAACCCGCTGCCCGACCGCCTGGCCCGCCCGCTGGTGCTCGTGAACGTACTCACGGGCTGCTGGCTGGTGATATTTGCCTATGAGCTGCTGCCCCTGAGCGCCCTGGTGATGATCGGCATTCTGGCCGCGCTGGCCCTGGCCTACGGGCGGCTACGGCAGCTGGCCCGGCTGGAACCGGCCACCGTACCGGCCTGGGTCAACCTGCCGTTCGGCCTTTATCTGGGCTGGATTTCGGTGGCCCTGGTCGTGAACCTTACCGTGGCCCTGGGCCAGCACTGGCAGCCCGGCCCGGCCCCGGGCCTTGTCCTGGCGATGGGGCTGATGGGAGTAGTAGCTGCCCTGGCCCTTGGCGTAGTCGGCCGCTTCCGGGAACTGGCCTACCCGGCGGCCGTCACCTGGGGCCTGGTGGGCATCTGGGCCGCCCGCAACGGGGCGCCCGACACGCAGTTTCTGGCCTGGGCGGCGCTGCTGGCTGCGGCCGTAGTGGCCTTGGGGGCTTTGGTACTGGTATGGCGAGGAAGAAGGGGTGAGGCAGTGAAGGGGTGATAGTGTGAGGAGGCGAAGGAAGAATTGAACGCAACGAGAAGAACGTCATTCCGAGCGCAGCCGAGGAATCTCGCGTGCTGACGGTGCCCTGCTAACCAGCCGTCAGCAATACCATTGCGCGCGAAATTCCTCGACTCCGCTGCGCTGCGCTCGGAATGACGTTCCGTTTCTCCCTTCGCCCCATCACTTCCTCCCCCCACATTGTCCTAACTTGCGCGTCCAACTCTCACCCCCATACCCTTTCCGCTATGCGTAAGAATATTGTAGCCGGCAACTGGAAAATGAACACCACGTTGCAGGACGGCCAGGCGCTTATTTCCGAAATCGTACACATGGTGCAGGACGAAACCACCGGCCCGGCCGTGGAAGTAGTGGTTTGCCCGCCCTTCCCGTTCCTGCCGGCCATTGGCAAGCTGCTGCCCGAGGGCGGTCAGTTCCACCTCGGGGCTCAGAACTGCCACCAGAAGGAAAGCGGCGCGTTCACCGGCGAGGTGTCGGCCAAAATGCTGCAATCCGTGGGCTGCGAGTACGTGATTCTGGGCCACTCGGAGCGCCGTCAGTATTTCCGCGAAGACGACGAGCTGCTGAGCCAGAAGCTGAAAGCGGCCCTGGCCGCCGGCCTCAAACCCATTTTCTGCGTGGGCGAAACCCTGGAAATTCGCGAGCAGGACGAGACGTTCAACTTCATCAGCAAGCAGCTCCAGGACGGCTTGTTTCACCTCAGCAACGAGGAGTTCGACCAGGTAACCGTGGCCTACGAGCCCATCTGGGCCATCGGGACCGGCAAAACGGCCACCAGCCAGCAGGCCCAGGAAGTGCACGCCTTCATCCGGGAGCAGCTGGCCCGCGCCTACGACGCCAAGGCGGCCCTGAACACGAGCATCCTCTACGGGGGCTCCTGCAATGCCCAGAATGCCCGCGAGCTGTTCAGCCAGCCCGACGTGGACGGCGGCCTGATCGGCGGCGCGGCCCTCAAATCCCGCGACTTCACCGACATCATCAAGTCGTTCTAGAGAAGGGAGACAAGAGAGGGGAGAAGGGAGACAGGTAGCGGCCGTTAAACGTATTGCCGGCCGCATTTTTGCTTCTCGCTTCTCCTGTCTCACTTCTACCCCAATATGCTTCCAACTCTGCTCCTTTCCGGCCTGCTGGCGCTGAATCCGTTTGCCGCCGGGCCGCGCGGGCCACTAGCGGTTCCGGCGGCCGTCGTGGGCTCCGTCGACCCCTGCCGCCTCTACGGCTCGGTGTACCTGGAGCACGACCCACGCCGCCGGAGCGGCTGCTTCGCGGTGGTGTACCTGGAGCCCGAGGAAGCCTTTGCCGATTTGCTGGTGTACCCGGAAACCAACAAGCTCTTCGCCGACCAGGCCGGCCTCTGGTACCTCACCGAAGGCCGCAACTTCGCCGATTACGCCCTCTTTGTAACCCACAACCGCAACCTGGCCGATTTCTCCTTCCAGTACACCAAAGTGCGCAACTACGCCGGCTGCCGGAAGCGGTGAATGAGTGACTCGGTGAATGAGTGAATCATGCGGCCCAGGTACGTAGCGCGAACCAATTCGTTCTGCACGTGGGGAGCGGCCGAAATAAACACGAAGCCCCTGACGTGCGCACGTCAGGGGCTTCGTGTTTACCAGGAATACGTACTGGGCCGCATGATTCACTCATTCACCGAGTCACTCATTCACCGAATCACCGCTTCACCAGCTCCACCCGGCGGTTTTGGGCGCGGCCGGCTTCGGTGGTGTTGGCGGTTAGGGGTTGGGTCTGGCCGAAGCCGGCGGCCTGCAAACGCTCGGCGGCTATGCCGGCTGCCCTCAGAAACGCCACTACTGCCCCGGCCCGGGCCTCGGACAGCGGCTGGTTGTGGGCGGCGGTGCCGGCGTTGTCGGTGTGGCCCTGCACGGCCAGGCGCAGGGTGGGGTTCTGGCGCAACAGCGTCGCTACTTCGGCCACCGTCGGCTCCGATTCGGGCCGGATGGTGGCCTTATCCGTGTCGAAGTTCACGTAGAGGGCCACGTGGCCTTCCGCGTCTAATTTTTTTTTAGCTCCCCGGCCGGAACCGTGGATACCTGCTGGGGCATGGCGGCCCGCTCAGTCACGTTGATGTTCATGTACGTTTCGCCGGGCTTCACCTGAATCCAGACTTCTTTATCCTTCTGCCGGATAACGTAGGTATCCACCTGGTCGCCGGCGTCAATGTTGCCAGTGTATTTTTTGTACGTGTCACGGCCAATTTTCTCCACGGCCTCACGCGGCAGCTCGCCCGACGACACCTGCACACCGCCCAGGCTCTTGATCAGGGTTTCGTAGTTGCGCTGCTGCATCAGCTCCGAGGTTTTCTTGTTGTTGTTGATTACCCGGTACTGGCGGCGCAGCACTTTGCCCTCAATGGGCACCAGCTGCTGGCCGTCGTACACGTACGAGCGGTCGAACTCGTAGTAGGCGCTGTCGCTGGGGTTGGGAAACTTGTAACCCTTGGGGCCGCTCACGTAGGGGAAGCCGCCCAGGCTGGCGGTGGAAACGGGTATGGTGCTGATGTTGAAGGCCCCGCCCGGGGTGGCGGCCGTTTCGCCCGCCGCCGGTTGGGCTGGGGCGGTTTCGGCTGGGGCGGTTTCGGCGGCTACTTCGGGGCTGGCCACGGTCGTTTCGGTATTCGCAGTGGCTTCCGTCGGCGCGTCGGCGGGTTGGTCGTTGCTGCCGCAGCCGCTGAGGAGCGGGGCCAGCAGGGTGGCGGTGAGCAGGTAGCGCAAAGGTTGCTTCATAGCAGAAAGAGGAAGGATGAAGCAGTAAAAGAAGCAATAATTATATACTTGAATGCTTTTGTTCTTTTCTCCCGGAGATTCGCCGGTGGGAAGCCGCCGTTTTTTGCCCGACCTTTGCCGCCCCGGCCCCGCCGGCTGGTCCTTGTTTTCTTCTGACTCAACCTCCAATGGATTTTATTGAACTGCGCGTAACGGCTCCCGGCGAGCTGTCGGATATTCTGGTGGCCGAGTTGGCCGAAATCGGCTTCGACACCTTCGAGGACAACGACGAAGGCTTCTGCGCCTACACCACCCAGGACGTGTTCAGTGCCGACAACGTGGCCGAAATCATGAGCCGCTACCAGGGCCTGGGCGAGGTGGAGTTCGAGCACCGCCTTATTACCCGCCAGAACTGGAACGCCGAGTGGGAGAAGAACTTCCAGCCCCTGGTCATTGCCGATAAAGTGTCGGTGCGCGCGCCTTTCCACGCGGCCCGGCCCGACCTGGAGTACGAAATCGTGATTATGCCCCGCATGTCCTTCGGCACGGGCCACCACGATACCACGGCCCTCATGATCACCAACCAGCTCCACATCGACCACCAGAACAAGCGCGTGCTCGACATGGGCTGCGGCACCGGCATTCTGGCCGTGATGGCCGTGCAGCTGGGCGCCAGCTACGTGCTGGCCGTGGACGTGGAGCCCTGGACGGCCGAAAACGCCGCCGACAACGCCCTTGAAAACAACGTGCAAAACCAGGTGGAAGCCCGCCTCGGCGACGTAACGGCCCTGGAAGGGGAGGAGCCCTTCGACCTGATCCTGGCCAACATCAACCGCAACGTGCTGCTGGAAGACATGGGGGCGTACGCCCACTACCTCAAGCCCGGCGGCCCCATCCTGTTCTCGGGCTTCTACGAGGACGACCTGCCCCTGATCCGGGCGGCGGCCGAGCAGTCCGGCTTCGCCTACGAAAGCCACCGGGTGCAGAATCACTGGGTGTCGGCCGTGTTCCGGCAGCCGGCTTAGGGGCCGTCCGTCAGCTAACCGACCAAACACCGCTGCCCGAGCCCCCCGGCTTGGGCAGCGGTGTTTGGCAGGAAAATGGCTGGCCGTCGGAATTGAACGAAAGTCGGGCGGAGTATAATTGTGGCGAGGCCGGCCGGGAAAGCCACGGGCTGGTCGCCGGAAAGTGCCGGCTTTTGCTGAAATTGTAGGCGACTAACTGAGTAGGGAGCCATAGGAATCAGGTAATTGGCCCGTCCGGCTTCGCTGCTGAGGGTCTGGGTTACCGGCCTCCGGCTCGTTGGTTGACGAAGGGTAGCGGGCCGCTGGTTGCCCGCTGCGGATGGACTTTAGGACTACACCTGGATAATGCGGTATATGAAGCACGTTGCCTTTCAATGGGCGTTGGTGGTACTGGTAGGGCTGGGGCTGGGTGCGCCGGCCTGGGCCCAGCAGAAACCCGCCGCCGCCAAGCCCGATGCCCCGGCCGCCGCGCCGGTGCTGCCCAAGTTCGCGGGCAAGTTCAGCTCGGAGCCCGAGCAGTTCATCACGGAGGTGCAGTCGCTGATGGCGACCACCAAAAACGCGGCGGCCGTGGCGGCCGGTACCCGCCTGCAACAGGTGTGGGCCAGCAACCGCCTCACGGCCACCCAGCAGCGCTACATCGTGGCCCTGAGCCAGTACATGCTGGCCCGCAAGATGCGCGCCCGGCCCTACTTCGAGAACTTCTACACCGCCATTGCCGCCGGCGCTACCGTCCAGAACCTCTCCGATCAGCAGATGACGGAGTTGCTGGCCACCATCGGCAAGACGCTGGAGAAGGACCCGACCGCCGAATCCGAAAAGTTCCTGGCCGACGCGGCCCAGTTCCTGGATACCAAGTTTCTGCACCGCTCCCGCTACAGCACCCTGCGCGTGGTGGGCGGCACGTTCCGCTTCGCCTACAACGACAACGACCTGCCTCCGATGGCCCCGCCCGCCCCGGCTCCGGCCCCCGCCCCGGCCGGCAAAACAGCTCCCGCCAAAAGCAACGGCTGGGGCGATGAAGACCCCTGGGGCGGCACCAACACCGACAAAAAGACCGCCAAAGCCGCCGCCTCCGGCTGGGATGCCGGGGCCGCTCCGGCCTACGGCGGCTACGTGATGCCGCCCACCCGCGGGGCCGTGATTATGCTCCAGGACGCCGACCTGTTCCTGGCCTCCCCGGCCGACTCGGTCTACATCCGCAAAACCAGCGGGGCGGTAGTATCGGGCCAGAACCGCTTCGTGGGCTACGGCGGCGAGTTTGCCTGGCAGGTCAACAACAGCCCCGTCTCGGCCCGCCTCACCTCCTACGACTTCGATATTACCAAGGCCGAATTTGCGGCCAACCCCGTCACGCTCACGTATCCGGCCGTGCTGGAAAACCCCGTAACGGGCTGGATGGCCTACAAGAGCATTCAGCGCAAGGCCGGGGCCGATACCGGCTACCCGCGCTTTATCTCCACCACCAACGACGCGCGGGTGAAGAACATCGGCGACAACATCCGCTACTTCGGAGGCTTCTCGCTGGCCGGCAACCGGTCGTTGTCGGCGGCCCTCGACGGGTCGGAGTCGCGCATTATCGTGGACGTGGAGGGCAAGCCCAAGTTCCGGGCCTCCTCCAAGGCCTACGAGCTGGGCGACTCGCTCATCACGGCCGAGCACGCCTCGGTATCCATTTTTCAGGATAAAAACGACTCGCTCACCCACCCCGGCGTGAAGCTCAAGTACAACAAGCGCAACCAGGTGTTGCAGCTCACCCGCGAGGCCGGCCTCTACAAAAGCACGCCCTACCACGACTCCTACCACCAGATGGAGGTGACTACCGAGCTGCTGACCTGGCCCGTGCGCACGCCTTTCATCGACTTCTCCATCCTGACGGCCAAGAACCAGGTAACGGCCGATTTCGAGTCCAAGGAATTCTACACCAACACCCGCTACCAGCAGATCAAGGCCATCAATAAGCTGCACCCGCTGCAAATGATTGTGGGCTACAGCGCCGAAAACGGCAATAAACGCCTGTTTACGGTGCAGGACGTGGCCAGCTTCCGCAAGCTCAAGCCCGACAACGTGCGCTCGGTGGCCGCCGGCCTGGCCCGCGACGGCTACGTGGCCTGGTATCCGCAGAGCGACCAGATTGTGGTGCTGCCCAAGGCCTACCACTACGTGAACTCGTCGCGCGGCAAGAAGGACTACGACCACCTGGCCATCAAGAGCCTCTCGCCCTCGGGCCACAACGCCACCCTCGACCTGAACACCAACGACCTGATTGTGCGGGGCGTGGATCGTTTCAACTTCTCCGACGACTCCGTGACGGTGTTCGTGAAGCCCGACTCCAGCATCGTGCGGATTCAGAAAAACCGGGGCGTGCTCTTCAACGGCACCGTGGTGGCCTCGGCTTTCGTGTTCAAGGGCAAGGAGTTCAAGTTCGACTATGACGGCTTCTACATTGATCTGGTCAAGATTGACTCCATCATCGTGAAGGGCAAGGGCTCGAAGGGCTCGGTAATGAAGGCCCGCAAGGACCTGGACTGGACGCTGACCAACAAGAAGAAGAACTCGGCCGGCCGCCTCTACATCAACGCGCCCAACAACAAATCGGGCCGCAAGAAGCTGGGCGCGTATCCTACCTTCGACGCCAGCACCGGGGCCTACGTGTACTTCGACAAGCCCGAAGTGCTGGGCGGCGCCTACGATACCACCATGTACTTCGATATTCCGCCCTTCAAGCTGGATTCGCTCAACAACAAGAACCGGGCGGCCGTGGGCTTTAAGGGCACATTCGTGTCGGGCGGCATCATCCCCAGCTTCGACACCAAGCTCACCATGCAGGACGACGGCTCGCTGGGCTTCGTGTACAACGTGCCCAAGGCCGGGTTTCCACTGTATGGGGGCAAGGGCACGCTCTATAATAAGGTGAGTATGAGCAACCGCGGCCTGCAAGGCATCGGTAACATCAAGTACCTGACCGGCGACTTCCAGAGCGACCAGTTTATCTTCTACAAGGACTCCGTGGTGACGGTGGGCAAAACGGCCGTCATTCTGCCCGGCCCGCTCAAGGGTACCGAGTTTGCCAAGGTCACCTTCCTGCCCGGTTACCAGATGAAGTGGGCCGTGCGCCAGGACTCCATGTACCTCACCACCCAGGACAAGGGGGAGAGTTTCAAGGTGTACGACGTGGCCTACGGCTTCAAGGGCACGCTCACCTACACGCCCGGCGGCCTGCTGGGCCAGGGCGTGATGGACGGGCCGCAGTCGTTTATCCGCTCCAACGATTTTGTGTTCAAGCCCACCCAGTTCACGGGCAAGCGCTCCACGTTCAACATCAAATCGGCGGAGGTGAACAAGCCGGCCCTCACGGCCAACAACGTGAATTTCACCTACGACCTGAAGGGCGGCAGCACCGAATTTGCCCGCGAATCGGACGACACCAAGTCCAGCATCGACCTGCCCTACTCCGATTACCGCACCACGCTCTCGGGAGGCAAGTGGGACTTTAAGAAGAAATTCGTGCAGCTGCGCGTGGCCCCGGGGGCCGATTCGTCGCGCTCCTACTTCTACAGCACCAAGCCCGAACAGCGGGGCCTCAAGTTCCAGGCCGCTACCGGCCAGTACGATTTGAGCCGCTACCGGCTGGTGGCCGGCGGAGTGCCGCGCATCTCGGCCGCCGACGCCTGGATTGTGCCCGATTCCAACAAAGTGTACGTGCTGCCAAATGCCGAAATGCGCGCCTTCCAGAACGCGAGCATCGTGATGGACACCCTGCGCAAGTACCACAACCTGTACAAGGGCGAAATCCGGGTGCTCTCGCGCACGGCCTTCAGCGGCAACGCCCTCTACAACTACAAAACTTCCGCCGACTCGTTCGCCATCAAGTTCGCCAACTTCCACGTCGACTCCACGGCTATGATTACGGCCCTGAACACGGGCGGCAAGAAGGGCGGCGGCCTGCTCAAGCGGGGCCCCACGCAGGAAGACCTGCCCGCCTCGCCGCCGACGATTGCCGTAGCCAGCATTCTGGCCTCGGATAAGTTCAACCTGGCTCCGCGCATCGCGTACCGGGGCGGCATCACGATGAACTCCCAGAAGAAGGGCTTCACCTTCGACGGACAGGCCAGGATGAACTTCGTCAAGTCGGCGGCGGCTTCCGACTGGTTTGCCGTCCAGGATACCATCGACCCTAAGCGCATCCGCATCAAGCTCAACTCGCCCAAGGCCGAGGACGGTACGCCCATGCTTTCGGGCCTGTTCCTGTCGGAAGGCACGGGCAAGCTCTACCCGCTGTTCGTGGCCCCCAAGCCCGGCGTGACGGACCAGAACCTGTTCACGGTGGACGGTACGCTCAGCTACGACCAGCGCAACCGCGTGTACGCCATCAGCCGGCACAACCCCTACGACCCCGACGTGTACGAGGGCTCGGTGCTCACGCTCAAAGACTCGACCGGGGAGCTCAACTTCCGTGGCAAGTTCGAACTCATCAACTCCAACAAGGACTATGCCCTGCAAGCCGCCGGCCTGGGCTATGCCAAGCCCGACAGCGCCATTTACGACCTGGATACCTTCCTGACTTTCGACATCAACCTGCCCGAAAAGGCAGTGGAAGCCATGGCCCAGGATATGGCCTCCAATGCCAAGGGCGCGCCCGAGGCCCTGACCGGCTCCCAGGACCAGCTCTACAAAATGGGCGAATTCATCGGCAGCAAGGCCGTGCAGGACTACAGCACCCGCAAGGGCAGCTACGTGCCGCTCCAGAAAGTGTCGGCCAAATTCCTGCACACGCTGGTGCTGAGCCAGGTGAACCTGCGCTGGGATGAGAAGCGGCGGGCCTGGTACTCGGTAGGTAAAATTGGCCTGGTGAGCGTGGGCAAGAAGGACATCAACGCCCTGATTGACGGCTACATCGAAATCAAGAAGGAAAGCGCCGGCGACGTGGTGGAGCTTTACCTGGAAGCCGAGCCCCAGACCTGGTACTACCTCAAGTACACCAACAACGTAATGCTGGCCAAGGCCCAGCACGGCTCCTTCGATGAAATTATCGGCCTCAAGGCCAAGGGCGACTACAACACGGCCACCGAATACGGCTTCTACCTCGGCGACGACCAGGAAGTGCAGCTCTTCCTCAACCACTTCCGCAAGGACTACCTCAAGGAAACCGGCAAGCGCAAAGTCAATAGCACCCAGCCCCAGAGCACCGGCAACTTCGAGTTCGACCAGGATGCCAGCAAGAAGAAGAAAAAGAAGAAAAAGAACGACCCGGTAGACGATGTTATGCAGGACAACCCGCCGGCCGATGCACCTGCCGAGGATACCGGCCGCAAAAAGAAGAAGAACAAGGACGAAGCGGTAGAATCCACCCCGCCCGCCGCCCCGGCCCCCGCCGACGACTCGGGCAGGAAAAAGAAGAAGGACGCCGTTGAGAACGCGCCAGCCCCCACCGAGCCGCCCGCCGACGACCCGAAAAAGGACAAGAAGAAAAAGAAGAAGGCCGGCGACGACCCCTTCGGCGAGTAACCCCCAAGACCCGGTAGCCCAGCTGCCGGGTCTTTTCGTGTGGCCTGACTACCTGTGGCCCGGACTTGAGTCCGTAGCCCGCCCCGTCATCCGTATCACCAGCACTATCGGGCTACGGGCGGAAGTCCGGACCACAGCTGCCCCGCCGTTCCGGTTATCAGGGTACCACTAGACTAGGGCGTGAGGGAACAGAAATTATGGGTAAGCTAATTCACTGAGCGACGTTTCGCAATTTGTTAGGGTACGTAGCGGGCGTAATTGCCCTGCCGCAATGGCCTCGGGCAGCGTGGAATCGTAACGGCCCAGCATGTTAACGTATTCATGCAGCAAGGCCGAGAGGCGGGCCACGTCGTCCGGATTCAGGCCTCCCCCGGTTTCCTGCCACTGCTCCAAGGCTTGTTGCAAATAGCGGGTATTCCACTGCTTCAAGGCGTTGATGCCCAATCCTAAGGCTCCTAACTGGTCTTCCATGCCCTCACGATGGCGCTGGCGCAACTCACCCTTCTTGCCGTGAAAGACAGCGCGGGCCAGCGCGTGGTGCCCCTCGCCGCAGTTGAGTTGCACCAGAATGGGCTGACGGACCTGTGGTTATCGTGGAAAGTCAACAGGGCAGAACGAGAAATCTTGGGACATTCCACCACCTGCATACAGTGATAATTAGGTTAGCCGCCTACCTTCTGGCAGCGAGAGCGGCCAACCTATTCGCTGCTCACTCGGCCCGCAGGCTCAGCACGGGGTTGCGGCGGGCGGCCCGCCAGGCCTGCACGCTCACCGTCAGCCAGGCAATGAGCAGAGCTCCCATCCCGGCGGCGGCGAAGTACCACCACTGCCACGCTACGCGGTAGGCAAAGCCTTCCAGCCAGTGCTGCATCAGCAGGTAGCTCAGCGGCAGCGCCAGCACGATGGCCACGACCACCAGCCAGGTCAGGCTGCTGGTCAACAGCCACACAATGCTCAGCTCGCTTGCGCCCAGGGCCTTGCGGATGCCGATTTCCTTGCGCCGCCGCTCGGCGGTGAAGGCGGCCAGCCCCAGCAGGCCCAGGGCGGAAATGAGAATGGCCAGCCCGGCGAAGTAGCGGGCGAGCACCGCCACCCGCCGCTCGGCCACATACTGGGCCTGGTAGTCAGTATCCAGAAACGTGTAGTCGAGCGCAAAGCCGGGGTTGTAGGCGGCGTATAGCTGCTGCAGCCGCGCAATGGTGGCCTGCTCCGCGCCCGGCTGCAGCTTCACGAGCACCGTGTTCACCTGAGGGTCGAGCTGGAGAACAAGAGGTTTGATTTTTTCATGCAGCGACTCGTAGTGGAAGTCGCGGACCACGCCCACGATGCGGGCGCCGTCGAGTTGTTGACCCACAGGGTCCGGCATTCCCAGGCCGGCCACCAGGGCTTGGTTGACGAGAATGGCGGCACTGTCGGCGCGGAACTGCGGCCCAAAGCTGCGGCCGGCCACCAGGCGCAGGCCCATCGTTTCCACCAGGTCGTAGTTGACCAACATCGTCGCTACGGGCAGGCGCTTCCCCTGCCAGCTCCTCTCGGCCACGTAGCGCCCGCCCAGGAAGCCGCCCAACACACTGGACGCCTGCACGACGCCCGGCAGTTTCTTCACCTCGGCCAGAAAGGCCGTCTGCTCGCGCGCCGCCTTGCCGCCCGTATCAAAGCGGAGCACGTGGGCCTTGTCGTAGCCCAACGGCTGGCGCTGCACAAACGCCAACTGGGCGTTGACCACCACCACGGCCACGATGAACAGCACCGAGAGCGTGAACTGCAGCACGACCAGGCCCTGCCGCGTCCACACCTCACCGGCCCGGGTCGGCAGCTTGCCTTTGAGCACGGCCGCCGGCTGGAACCCCGACAGGTAGAAGGCGGGGTAGCTGCCCGCCAGCAGCCCCGTGCCCAGCGCCAGGGCCAGGCCGGCTCCCACCAGCGGCCACTCCCACCGCAGGGCCAAGGGCTTGCCCGTCAGCGCGCTGAACTGCGGGAGCACGAGCTGCACCAGTCCCACGGCCACGACCAGGGCCAGCAAGGCCATCACCACCGATTCGGTCAGGTATTGTCCTATCAGCGCGGCGCGGCTTGCCCCCAGGGCCTTGCGAATGCCCACTTCCTTGACCCGCCGCGAGGCTTTGGCGGTGAACAGGTTCATGAAGTTGATGCTGGCAATCACCAGAATGAGGCCGGCAATCAGGGCCAGCAGCCGCACGTAGACAATGCGTCCCCCGGTGGCGACGCCGTTTTCGTAGGTGCCGTGCAGATACCCCACCGCGAACGGCCGCACGAACAGCGTGCGCCCCTGGGCCTGGGCCTGCGCGCTTTTGGTTTTTAGCAACCCCGCCAGCTTGGCTTGGAACTGCGCGGGGTCGGCCCCCTGCTTCAGGGCCAGGTAGGTACTGAAGGGGCCGTCGTCGTCCCACTGGATGGCCTTGCTCATCTGCATCCGGTCTTTGAACGAGGCAAAGGGCAGCACGAAGTCAAACTGCTCAGACGAGTTGCGGGGCACGTCGGCAAACACTCCGGCCACCAGGCTGGTCTGCGTGCTATCGGCGGCCAGTTGCCATTTCACGGGCTTGCCCAGGCTGTTCTGCGGCGACCCAAAGAGCTTCGTGGCCAGGGCTTCGGAGAGGACTAGGGCGTGTTTGTCCCGCAGCACCGTGGCGGGGGTGCCCACCAGCAAGGGGTAGGAAAACAGCTGAAAGAAGGCCGGGTCCGCGTATTTGGCGACGGCAGTGAGGTGCTGGCCGCCCGCCGTTAGCGTGAACGGAGGAAAAAACGGGACCGGTGTGGTGGTCGCCACGAATTCAATCTCCGGCATTTCCCGCCGCAGGGCCTCGGCCAGCAGCGGCACGGTGCCGGTTTGGGTCTCGATGCCGGCGGCGGTGCGGCGGTTTTCCAGCACCTGGTAGAGACGGCTGTCCAGGGCGTGGTAGCGGTCGAAGCTGCGCTCATCGCTTATCCAGAGGTAGATAAGCAGCGCGCAGGCCAGGCCGGTCGAAAGGCCAATCAGGTTGATAAAGAACGTGCTTTTGAACCGCTTAAAGTTGCGGTAGAGGAGCAGCAAGGGGTAGGGAAGCATGGCTATCGGTTAAGTTGTCAGTTGCTCGTTGTCAGTTGTTAGTCAGGAATTTGCGAGTTAACTAACAACTGACAACGAGCAACTGACAACCTGTTTACTTTTGCACGGGTGCTTAGAATTGGCTGCGGCTGTTTTCCAGCACCACCTGCCCGTCGAGCAGGCGGATGACGCGCCGGGCGTAGCGGGCGTCGTGCTCGGAGTGCGTGACCATGAGCACGGTAGTGCCTGCCTCGTTGAGCTCGGTGAGCAGGCCCAGCACGTCGTGGCCGCTGGCCGAGTCGAGGTTGCCGGTGGGCTCGTCGCAGAGCAGCAGTGGCGGGGCATTCACCACGGCGCGGGCCACGGCCACGCGCTGCTGCTGGCCGCCCGAGAGCTGCAGCGGAAAGTGGTTGCGCCGGTGCAGCAGCTGCAGTTTCTCCAGCACCTGTTCCACCCGCTGCCGCCGCTCGGCGGCCCCCACGCCGAGGTAGCGCAGGGGCAGCTCCACGTTCTCAAACACCGTCAGCTCGTCAATCAGGTTGAAGCTCTGAAACACGAAGCCCAGGCTGCGCTTGCGCAGCTCGGCCCGCTGCCGCTCCGAGTAGCGGCTGGTCTCAGTGCCCAGCAATTGCAGGCTACCGCCGTCGGGCTCGTCGAGCAGGCCCAGCAGGTTGAGCAGCGTCGATTTACCGCAGCCCGATGGCCCCATAATGGCCACAAATTCTCCCTGCTCGACACTCAGCGAGACGTGGTTGAGCGCCTTGGTTTGCACCTGCTCGGTGCGGTACACCTTTTCCAGGTTTTCGGTCTTAATCATGCGTACGCGTCATTTAGGGCTAAGTCGAGAGTAAAGTACCTATGGCTGGCGGTTGTCGAGCACCAGCTCCTGCTGGTCGGCGTAGCCTTCGTAGCTGGACGTTACGACCTGGTCGCCGGGTTGCAGGCCAGCCAGCACCTCGTAATAATCGGGGTTCTGCCGGCCCAGCCGGATAGCCACCCGTTGGGCCCGGCTGCCATCGGGTCCCAGCTTGAAGGCCCAGTTGCCCACGGTTTGCTGGTAAAAGCCGCCTTTGGGCAGCAGCACCGCCGGGGCCTTCGCACTCAGCGCCAGCCGGATGGGTAAGGTCTGGCCGCGCCGCAGGCCCGGCGGGGGGGCACCGGTAAAGGCCAGGTCGATTTGCAGACCTTTGGCCACTTGGGCGAAGATTTTGGTCACGCGCAACGGGTAGGCCTGGCCCTCCACCACCACTTCGCCCGCCTGGCCGGCTGCGATGCGGGCAATGTAAAACTCGTCCACCGTGGCGTGTAGTTTTACGCCCGCCAGCGCGTCAATCTGCCCCAGGCGCTGGCCCCGCGTTTTGGCCTCGCCCACTTCCGCGGCCAGCGAGCTGAGCCGCCCGCCCACCGGAGCCCGGAGCAGCAAGTCATCCAGCTTGCGCTGCATCAGGGCCAGGTTGTTGCTCATGCGCCGCACCGATTCCTGCATGGTGCCCAGCTGCTGCTGCATAGCCACCGAATCCTGGCGCAGGGTCTGCTGCGTGAGCTGTCTTCGGCGTAGCTGATAGCGGTAGGCGTTCTGGCTTTGCAGGAAGTCCTGCCGCGCAATTACCTTCTGCTCGTACAGCGCCTGGTTGGTGTCAAACACCCGCCGGGCTTCGGCCAGTTGAAAGTCGATGTCGGCCAGCTGGTTTTGGCGCAGAATTCGGTTTTGCAGCAGTTGGTTGCGGGTGTTGCGCAGGTTGTTCATCAGCTCGTACACGGCCGTTTCGCGGTTCACCATCTCCAGTTGCAGGTCGGGGTTGACCAGCCGGAGCAGGGGCTGGCCCGCCGTCAGGGTCGTGCCTTCTTCCACCAGCACTTGCTGCACCGTGCCGGCTTCTGCCGCGTCCAGGTACACGGTGTGCAGTGGCTGCACCACCCCATCAATGGCCGTGAACTCCTGAAAGTTGCCCCGCGTGACAGGGCTGATGGTCAGCCGGCTGGCCGCAACGTGCAACCGCTGGCCCGGCCGGGGCCAGTAGAGGCCGACCACTCCTATGCCCGCCAGCACCAGTACCACCAGCCACCACCAGCGGGCCACCCACGACCATCTTTTCTTCGGTATCAGAACATCCATTCGGTTCGGCGCAGGCAATAACAGTAAGTAGCTATTGACCGGAAATGCCAAGAACGGTGCCTTGCTCACAAGTTATTGCTAATCAGAAGTATGCTTTTGAATCCTGGTCGCCAGCTGCCGCCAAACGTCCGGTTCTGATACAGTGGACCGTTCGGTTCTGATACAGTTCAAATTGGTCGACGGGCAGAAAAGGGCTTGGCCGACTGAAAGCCAGTATTTTTCGAAGCCTGCACGATTTATGAAGTCCTCTCAGAAAACGGAAAACGGAGCACGTTAAGGGCTGCAAGGGGGCTGCCAGGGCGGCCATTGCCTCGCTGGTTAAATGCAGTGTTTTTCCAGAATGAGCTTCGCATATTGGGCTCTGTTTTACCATACCACGCAAACATGAGGGTCAAGCTCTGCCTGTTATTCTTCGTCTTTGCCTCTTGTAGTGCAGATAGTGCAGAACGCAAGCCCCCCTCGCCTGCGGTGCGGGAATATTTGGAGGAGGTAGTCGGTATTATGCAAGCCAATTTCATTAATCGGGCGACCATCAACTGGGTAGTTTTCAAGCAGAACCTGCTAGCCCAAGCAAGCGGCGCCCAAACAATTGAGCAGGCCTATCCAGCGGTTGAATTTGCCGTTGTGGCCCTAGGCGATAAGCACACACAGTTTTATGGTGCCCGCCCGGTGAAAGGCCTTGAAATGCCCCCTGCCAATCAGCCCCCGCTATACCCCGACGAGCCGGTTCCTGGGGACATCGGCTACATCAGAATTCCGTGGGTTGTCGGCAGTCAGGAAAAGCTGGACGCGTATATAGCCACCGTACAGGCCCACATCAAGGCGCTGGATAAGCCAGCATTAAAAGGCTGGATTGTGGATTTGAGAGGGAATATGGGCGGGAATATGTGGCCGATGCTCGTGGGGGCCGGGCCGATTTTGGGAGATGATACGCTCGGCTATTGCATTGACGCGAATAACACCAAAACCGCGTGGCGATACGAAAAAGGCAAGGCATTGCTGGACGGCGACATACAGGCAGAAACCGCCAATTATTATACGCTGAAGTCTGCCAACCCAGTAGTGGCCGTGCTGACCGATACGCTAACGGCCAGTTCGGGCGAGGCCGTTGCAGTCGCCTTCAAAGCCAGAAAGCACACCAGAAGCTTTGGCACGGGTACGTGCGGGGTATCGACCAGCAGAAGCCACTTTTATTTGTCCGATGGGTCCGTCATCTTGCTGACAACCGCCGTATTCGCTGACCGCCGCCTGGTACGGTATGGCCACTCGCTAGCCCCCGACGTGTCACTCAGGCCAATAGACGTAGTGCCGCGAGCCATTCGCTGGATTAGAGAAGAATACAAAGCAGAGAACTAAGTGGCCTGGCCTGGGGCCTGGGTTGGTACGGGTGCCAGATAAGCCCGACTTTTACGTTTTACCAAGTCACTTTTCATGAATCTGAAGCACGCCCGCATCCTGGTAGTAGACGACGAGCCCGACGTGTTGTTCGCCCTCAAGCTGCTGCTCAAAACCGAGGTGCGGGAAGTCGTGACGGAGAAAAACCCGGAACTGCTGCTCTCCCTGCTCCGTCAGCAGCCCTTCGACGCCGTGCTGCTCGACATGAACTACCACAGCGGCCAGGCCACCGGCAACGAGGGATTCTACTGGCTGGGCCGCATCCGGGAGCACGCCCCCGCCACGGCCGTTATCCTGCTCACGGCCTACGGCGACGTGCGCACGGCGGTGCGAGCCCTCAAGGCCGGCGCCACTGACTTCCTGCTCAAGCCCTGGCACAACGACCAACTGCTGCAAACACTGGCCGCCGCTCTTCAACCCAAAACCGGGAGCAAAAATGGGGACAAACTGAAAAAACCAGCCGGGCCGGCCGCGACTACTGTTCTACTGGGCGAGTCAGTCGCCATGCAGGAAGTGCGCGCTATTATTGAAAAGGTCGCCCCGACTGAAGCCAACGTGCTGCTACTCGGCGAGAACGGTACCGGCAAAGAGCTGGTCGCGCGGGCGCTGCACGAGCAGTCGCGCCGCGCCGCCCGGCCCTTCGTGGCCGCCGATGTGGCCGCGCTCAGCGAGGGGTTGTTTGAAAGCGAGCTGTTCGGGCACACCAAGGGCGCGTTCACGGATGCCCAGGCCAGTCGCGTGGGTCGGTTTGAGGCGGCCACCGGGGGCACGTTGTTTCTGGACGAGATTGGCAACATTGGCCTGCCCCAGCAAGCCAAGCTGCTCACGGCCCTGCAAAACCGTCAGGTGGTACCCGTGGGCAGCAACACCCCCGTGCCGGTGGATATCCGGCTGCTGTCGGCCACCAACGCCCCGCTGCACGCGCTGGTGGCCCGCGGGGCATTCCGCCAGGATTTGATGTACCGCCTCAACACGGTCGAAATCACGCTGCCGCCCCTGCGCGAACGGGCCGACGACGTGCACCTACTGGCCCGGCACTTCGCGCAGGTGTACGCAGAGCGCAACCGGCAACCCGTGCCGGAATTCAGTGCCGCGGCCCTGCGCAAGCTCCAGGAGCACGCCTGGCCCGGCAACGTGCGGGAACTGCAACACGCCGTGGAGCGGGCCATTATTCTGGGGACTGGCCCCGTGCTGCTTCCGGCCGATTTCTCGTTTCGGACTCCCGAATCAGCGGTTATTTCCGCAGTAGCTGCGACCGTGGCGGAGCAGCCGCTGCCGTTGCTGGAAGTGGAAAAAAATACCATTCAGCAGGCCATTGCGCGCCACCAGGGCAACCTTACCAAAGCCGCCAGGGAACTGGGCCTCACCCGCACCGCCCTCTACCGTCGGCTCGACAAGCATGCTATTTAATCGCCTGGATGTGCGCCTGCTGGGGCGGTTGCTGCTGCTGGTGGCCGCGTTGGCCGGGAGCGGGTATGCCGCGCAGCACCACGCCTACGGGCCAGCCTTTGGGGCACTGGTGCTGCTGCTAGTTCTGGCGCTGGAGTTGGCCCGCTACCTGACGCGCGGCCAGCAGGCCCTGGCCGATTTCACGCTGGCCCTGCAATACCGCGACTTTTCGCGGCAGTATCCGGCGCAGTCCGGCCCGGCAGCGCTGCGGTCCTTGCACGCGGCCTTCAACCAGGTAAACGCCACGTTCCGGGAGTTGCGGGCCGGGCAGGAAGGGCAGTTTCAGTACCTGCAAACTATCCTGGCGCTGCTCGATACCGGCATTGTGTCCTACAACGCGGCGGGCACCGTAGGCTGGGTGAACGAGGCGTTCAAGCAGACGCTGCACCTGCCGTACCTGAAAAACATCCGGGCGCTGCAAGCCCGGCAGCCGGTTTTATACGAGGCTATCTGCCGGGCCGTGCCCGGTCAGCCCGCAGTGGTGAAACTAACGGTGGGCCTCCAAACGGTGCAGCTGCTCGTGTCGGCCACCCAGTTTAAGCTTCAGGGCGAAGCGTTTACCCTCCTGGCCTTTAAAAACGTGAGTCAGGCCCTGGCGGATACCGAAACGGCCGCCTGGCAGCAACTGCTCCGGGTGATGACGCACGAAATTATGAACTCGGTGGCCCCCATTGCGTCGCTGGCCGATTCGTTGGGCCGCCACGTGCAGCGCGCCCGGCAGCAGGATGCTTCGGATGAGTTGCTCGACGATGTGGGCACTGGCATCCGCATTATCCAGCAGCGCAGCGAAGGGCTGCTGCGCTTCGCCCAGGTGTACCGCAACTTTAGCACCCTGGCCGCGCCGCAGCGCACCACCCTGCACGTGCAGGAAGTACTGCAAGCCACCCGGCAGCTACTGGCGGAGCAGCTGGCCGCGCAGGGCATCGAACTCACCCTCAGCGTGCGGCCCGCCCACCTCACCCTGCACGCCGATGGCCACCTGCTGGAGCAGGTGCTCATTAACCTGGTGCTCAATGCGGCGCAGGCCCTCACCCAGACTCCCCACTCGCGCATCAGCCTGCGGGCCTGGTCCAATGAACAGCAGCGGGTGGTTCTGGAGGTGAGAGACAACGGGACCGGTATTGCCGCCGACGTGCTCGACAGCATCTTCATTCCCTTTTTCACCACCCGTCCAAGTGGTTCCGGGATTGGACTAAGTTTAGCCAAGCAAATCATGCAGCTGCACCAGGGCAGCATTCAGGTCCATTCCGTAGAGGGGGCCGGCAGTGCGTTTCAGCTGTGGTTTCCTCGCCCGGTTCCCTTTGAGGGAAATGGGCGTAGCCTCCTTTTACCAAACGGCGCGCATTCACCAACGGACTGTTAAAATGAACGCGCTTCCGCGCTTGTCTGGGCATACAAGCTCTTCCAGGTCGCATCAAAAGGGAAATTGTTTCGGGAGGTAAACTCTTCGGACGAAAAGACACGGTCGGAATTCGTCCACAGGCCATACTTACGGTTGGTGGGCGCGAACAGAACCGGCGGGTGCGCGGCATTAATGAGCTGGTCGAAGCGTCTTTACCGCTTCGTTGCGGCAACACGTTCGGTAGAGATGCTTCGACCAGCGCAGCATGACCTGGTTGATAGAGGTGAAGCCTCCATCAACCAGGTGTCCATACGCTCCAGGGCAACCCTTCTTACTACGTCGGGCAACCCGCTGAAGTCCGGGCCACCGGCTGCCGGCCGTTATCTTTGCCTTCCTGACTGAACTGCTACCCTCCCTCCCCATGAACCTTCCCCTCGTGCTCGGCCTGCTGGTGGCCGCCTACCTCATCGGCTCCATCCCTACGGCTTTGTGGGTGGGCAAGGCGTTTTTCGGGCTCGATATCCGGGAGCACGGCTCGGGCAACTCCGGGGCCACCAACACGTTCCGGGTGCTGGGCAAAAAGCCGGGCTCCTTCGTAATGGCCGTGGATGTGTTCAAGGGCTGGGCCGCTACTTCGCTGGCCATGCTCATGCTCGGGCAGGGAGCCATTCTGCCCGCCCAGCTGCTGTATTACCAGCTGGCCTGCGGGGTGCTGGCCGTGGTGGGCCATATCTTCCCCATCTGGGCCGGCTTCCGGGGCGGCAAGGGCGTGGCTACGGTGCTGGGCATGATGCTGGCCATTGCTCCGGCTACCGTGGGCGTGTGCATTCTGGTATTTATCACGGTGCTGCTCGTGTCGCGCTACGTGTCGTTGAGTAGCATGACGGCCGGCCTCACGTTTGCCCTGCTCCAGCTGCTGCCCGCCTTCCGGCCCGCCAACAGCCTGCTGCTCTGGTTCGGCTTCGTGCTGGCCGCGTTGCTCATCTACACCCACCGCGCCAACATCGGCCGCCTGCGCGCCGGCACCGAAAGCCGCGTGCCCATGCCCTGGGATAAGAAGTAAGGAGGTATATCTAGTGTAAGTGCCGCCATGACTAACAAGATCCGGGTACGTGTCATTTGGCTGGTAGCAACGCTGTGCTATCTGCCACTCTTTGCATATGCCTTGGATATAGAGTCTGTTCTCAGAGACTTGGGGAAGGGATTATTGTTACTCGCCGTAATCCTGAGCGGATTGATTCTGTTTATAATTGGCTTTTTCAAAAGCCTTGCAGCCCTTACGAAAGGAGTCACTTCCGATTTCGGTACGAGCCCAGCCAGTGAAAATAATGCTGAGACAAGCTCCTTGCCTGCCTCAGCGGCTGGCAACGAACTGCCTCCCGTTGCAGCCGTAACATGGGCCATAGCAGGCAGGATATTCTTCCTGTTTTTACCCGTATTGGTAGCATGGTCTGTCGTTTCCGCCTTTATAGCAGGAGCGTGGCACTATGTAGTGTTTGGGTTACCCGTACTGGCGGCAGGGCTCTACCTCTGGCGTACAAACCGGCCGAATTCAGCGGTTGGGCTTGCCGTAAGCTATGCACTGGTAGGGCTTGTATCGGCGGCAATCTGGGAAGCCCGGCAAAATAATCAGCCATCATCCCCCCGGCTGTATACTTCCCGCATATCGGATCTGTCGCTACCCGACAGCGTGAAGCCGTACACCTATGTAGAGCACATGCCGCAATTTGCCGGAGGCGATGATGCCTTGCCGCACTATGTTCAGCAAGAACTGCGGTACCCAGCGGAGGCCCGCGCCAACCAAGCCCACGGCGTAGTGAAAGTGGGCTATGCAGTGGGCACCGACGGACGAGTGCTAGCGGCCCAACTGATGCAGGGCTTTGATGCTGGCTGTGACAGCGCAGCGTTGCAGTTTGTCAGGAACCTTACTTTTTCTCCTGGTATTCAGAATAATAAGCCGGTAGTAGTAGCTAAAACGCTGACGGTAGAATTCTCTTTCGCGAGCGGTACCCCGGAGGTGAGAGTCCTTCCATAGCAAGCCATGCAGGGCATGCCTCCGCCAGCAGCAGGGGTAAAGAAGTTCGTGCCGGTCCAGCAGCCCCAGATCCACTGAGCCAGTTCTCAGGGCATCAGTAACCAGCTACCTGGGCCTCTGCTTTTTGGTGACTAAGCGGAGCGTGACAATTTAAAGTGTCACACTTCGTTTAGTCACAAAAAGATAAGAAGCAACTTGTTAACCTGCTACGTGATGGATACGACCCGACAGCATTTTGCGCTCACCCAGGCCCGCTACGCCGCGTGGCTCGGCGAAAACCGCAGTACGGTGGCTATGGTGGAAGCCGGCCACCGGAACGCGCCCCTGCGCATAGGGAACAGGCAGGCAATGCGGCTGGACCTGGCCACGCTGGGCAAAACGTTCACCCCCCAGAACGAGCTACTGACGTTTCCGGCACTGCCGGAGCCTGCGCCGGAGCGCGGCCCGCTGAATTACCGCCTGCGGCAAGTGCGGCACCAGTTGGCAAACCTGCGCTATCGGCTGGAAAGCCTGCGGCGGCAGGCGCAGCCTTACCACAACCGGCTGCTGGCCGTGCCAGCCCTACGCGCCTGGCCCGGGCCAAGTGCCAACCCCGAGCGGGAGCAGCGGTGGCTGGACTCGTTTGAGCAGGAAGCCCGCCACGAGCTGCTGAACGTGTGCGGGGCCGGGCCGCAGCAGCTGTTGCAGGCCCGGCTGGCGGGGTTGGAGCGGGAAACGCAGTGGCTCGAAGAAGTACTGAACGCCCTGCCACCCGCCGATTTGCCGCCCGCCGGCTAACCAACCCGGGGACCAGGGCGGCGGCGGGCGGTCCCAACAGGATTCCGGCCCAGCTTGGGCATCCGGCCCGGGATAGGTATGTTTGTAGGAAAGCTTCCGGCAGGGCCTCCGTCGCCGCTAGGGCCGCTTTCGGTTCGTTCCGGCTCATTTTTCCCGCTAATGCCCGATACCACTCTTATCGCAGAACCCTACGGCAGCATGCTGCTGGCCGCCGAAGTGCCCTGCCTGATCGTGCAGTGGCATGGTTTCGCCAACCGCCAGCAGTTTCAGTCGCTCATGGACCGCGGCCTGGCCCTCTACATGGAGGAAAGCCGCCGCACCCGTCCGCTGGGCTGGCTGGCCGATACCCGCCTTGTTAGTGCCGTTACGCCCGACGATCAGCAGTGGCTGCGCACCAACTGGAACCCGCGGGCCCACGCCGCCGGCATCCGGCACGTAAGCTTCGTGTCGCCCGAGAGCGTGTTTGGCCAGATGTCGGTGCAGGGCTACACGGCCAACACGGCCGCCGCCGATGCCTACGCCATCGACGTAGCCCACCACCGCACCCTGCCCGAGGCCAAGCGCTGGCTGCGCCAGGCCTTGCAGGAACTGGCCGCCGGTTAATTTCCCCGCTTTCTCCCCCGCTGCTGCTACCATGAAACAAGAACTTAAAAGCTCCCTGGGCCGGCCCTACATTACGGTGGAAGACGATCAGGTGAACCGCTGGATTGCCGTCGACTGGATGGGCTACCTCACGGCCGAAAGCATCAAGGCCGGGGCCCAGGCCTACACCACGGCCCTGGCCGAGTCGGGCTTCTCGTGCGTGCTCAACGACACGCGCAAGGTGCTCGGCCCCTGGGACCATTCCATGGACTGGGTGATTAACGTGTGGGCGCCCAACGCCGCCGCCGCCGGCCTGCGCCACTTTGCCATGATTAGCACCCCCGATTCGCTGGCCGACGGCTCGGCCGCTACGTTCTACGCCCAACTGGAAGCCTTTGAGGCCAAAGTGTTCAGCGACGAGCACACGGCCATGGCCTGGCTGCGCGAGTGCAGCCAACCGGCCGCTTAAATGAGAGCTGCTTAAATGAGAGCTGTTAGCTGATGGCTGTTAGCTATTAGCTTTCGTTTCTTCAGCTAACAGCTAACAGCTAACAGCTAACAGCTAACAGCTAACAGCTAACACCATCTTTCCCAAACCACCCTTTATGGCTTCTACTTACCTCCAGAACAACCAGGACCGTTTTCTGACCGAGCTCATCGACTGGCTCCGCATCCCCAGCGTGTCGGCCGACCCCAAGTTTGCGGGCGACATTACCAAGGCCGCCGAGTACCTGAAGGCCCGCTTTGAAGAAGTGGGCCTCGACAATGTGGAACTGTGCCCCACGGCCGGCAACCCCATCGTGTACGGCGAGAAAATGGTGGATGCCAGCCTGCCCACCGTGCTCGTGTACGGCCACTACGACGTGCAGCCCGCCGACCCCTACGAGCTCTGGGATTCGCCGCCCTTCGAGCCGGTTATCAAGGATGAGAAGATTTACGCCCGTGGGGCCTGCGACGACAAGGGCCAGGTGTACATGCACGTGAAGGCCCTGGAAGTGATGCAGCAGGATGGCGCGTTCCCCTGCAACATCAAGGTGATGATTGAGGGCGAGGAGGAAATCGGCTCGAACAACCTGGCTATTTTCGTGCGCGAAAACAAGGCCAAGCTGAAGGCCGACGTCATCCTGATTTCCGATACCGGCATGCTGGCCAACGACGCGCCCAGCATTGAGGTGGGCCTGCGCGGCCTGAGCTACCACGAGGTGGAAGTAACCGGCCCCAACCGCGACCTGCACTCGGGCCTCTACGGCGGCGCGGTGGCCAACCCCATCAACGTGCTCTGCAAAATGATTGCGAGCCTGCACGACGAAAACAACCACATCACCATCCCCGAGTTCTACCAGAACGTGGCCGAGCTCACGGGTGAGGAACGCGCCGAGCTCAACCGCGTCCCCCACTCCGACGACGAGTTCAAGCAGAGCATCGGCCTGCCCGACGTGTACGGCGAAAAGGGCTACACCACCGTGGAGCGCGTGGGCATCCGGCCTACGCTCGATGTGAACGGCATCTGGGGTGGCTATACCGGCGAGGGCGCCAAAACCGTTATTGCTTCCAAGGCCTACGCTAAAATCTCGATGCGCCTGGTGCCCAACCAGACCTCCGAGGAAATCACGGCCCTGTTCCAGAAGCACTTTGCCAGCATCGCGCCCAGCGGCGTTACGGTGAAGGTGAAGCCCCACCACGGCGGCGAGCCCGTGGTAACGCCCACCGACTCGGTGGCCTATAAAGCGGCAGCCGATGCCATGGAAACCACCTTCGGCAAGCGCCCGATCCCGACCCGCGGCGGCGGCTCCATTCCCATCGTGGCCATGTTCAAGAGCGAGCTGGGCCTGGATACCGTGCTGCTCGGCTTCGGCCTCGATTCCGACGCCATCCACTCGCCCAACGAGCACTATGGCGTGTTCAACTTCCTGAAAGGCATCGAAACCATCCCCCACTTCTACCGCAACTACGCGGCCGCCATGAAGTAGCGGTTAGTTGCCAGTTGCCAGTTGCCAGTTGCCAGTTGCCAGTGGGCAATGGGCAACTGGCAAAAGCGCCCCTTCCAAACTGTTTGGAAGGGGCGCTTTACGTTAGGGAATGGAGGGCGGCGCGGACTCCGGCGCGGACTCCGGCGCGGGTGGCCGCCGGAGTCTGCGGATAACCGCGGCGGGGCCGGTGTAGAAGACAAACCGCGCGCCCTGGTAGAGCACCACGGGGAGTTTTGCGGCCCGGCGCGCCGTGGCCACGGCCAGCCAGCCGGTACCCTGGCCGGTGCGCACGGCGGCTTGTACTACCTGCCGGGGCTCGAAGAGGTAGTTCAGGTAAAATTGCAGGCTGCCGTTACGAATCTGCCGCTGGCCGGAGCCGCTGAGTTCGCCCGGCCGGAACACGTTGTGCAGCCCGCCCACGTAGCGCCAGCCCACCGACAGCCCCACGGTATCCTGGTAGCCAAAGCCCACCACAAAACTGACTTCGCGCGGCCGCACTGCCAGCGCGTTCAGCCGGAATACGGGGGGCTCGTTGGCCGACTGCGCCAGCAGCCAGCTATACTGGCCCCCCGCTTCCACGAACAGGTCCTGCTGATGATACTGCGCCAGCAGCGGCACGTCCAGATAGGTGAGGCGTTGGCCGATAGTGGAGCCGTAGGCCGTGGCATTATCGCCCCGCTGGGAGTAAAGCGCCTCGGTTTGGAGGGCGAAGCCGGCGGGCAAGCGCAGGCGCGTCAGCAGGCCGCCGTGGCCGCCCAGCCGCAGCGTACTGCCCTGGGCATCGGCCCCGATTCCGTTGGAGAGCGTGGCCCCTCCCTTCACGCCCAGCAGCAAGCGCTGCCCTGTCGCGGGAATAATGGGGATGATAAAGAGGATACATAGGAGTCGGATAACGGGTGGCATCAGCTAGCAGGAGGAGGGAATAGCGGTAAAGGATAACAGCGCATAGCGGGCGGGCTTTAGTTGAACGAATAGGTCAGGTAGAGCTGGAAGGCACTGTTGCGGATGTTGTTCTGGATTTTGGAGCTGCCCAGGGTCAGGGCTTTTTCCACGTTGGTGAAGCCGCCGTTGTAGCGCAACCCAATGCCGGGGCCGGCTTTGCGCTGGTAGCCCAACCCGAAAACGTAGCCCGCATCCACGGTATTGTATACCGGTTTCACATCGGTGCTGACGGTGCCCAGCTTGTTGCGGGCCGATACCAGAAAAGCCACCTGCGGCCCGGCCTCGAAAAACAGGCCATCGGCATTCACGTGAAAGAGCAGGGGCACATCCACGTAGTCGAGGCGGGTGGTCAGGTCGGGGGGGGAGAGCTTGGCCCCTTTGCGGGAAAACAGCAGCTCGGGCTGAAACGCGAACAGGCGGGTGAAGCCGATGTTGGCAAATACGCCGGCCTGAAAGCCCCCCAGGTTCTGGTAAGCATCGGCCTGCTGGCCCGCGAAGTTCGAGAGCGAAGCCCCGGCTTTCAGGCCCAGTGATACGTCGCTTTGGGCGTGTACGGTTCCGGCTCCGGCCAGCAGGCAGGCAACGGAAAAGAGTGCTTTCTTCATCATGCGGAAAAGGGAAATCGGAAGGGCAAAACTACGCGCAAATGCCCGAAGGGTGCTGGCCGGTAAACAAAAACAGCCTCAATCCGGGCAGATTGAGGCTGTTTTTGCACATGCGCAGCGCCTTACCGGCCCGGCAGCAGGAAGCCTACCGAAGCCTGGAACACCTGGTTGCGGGCGTTGCGCACGTCGGAGTCCTGGTAGCCGTCCTTGGCGAAGTCGGTGAACGAGCCGTTGTAGCGGATGCCGATCATCAGGCCGGCATCGGTCTGGTAGCCCAGGCCGGCCGCGTACCCGATTTCGTTGCGGTTCACGTTTTTCAGGTCCTGGGTGCCGGTGCGCTGCGTGGCGGTGGTCCCGTTAACGGAAAACTTGCTGTCGTCTTTTACCTTCAGCAGGTAGCTGTACTGAGGGCCGGCCTCGAAGTAGAACCCATCGGCATTGACTTTCAGCAGCACTGGCACGTCGATGTAGTTATAGGTCCGGTCGCCTTCGTACTTGAATTTATTGGAACCGATGGCAAACTCATTGGTGGCGTATTTGAAGCCTTTCTGCGAGAACAGCACTTCAGGCTGCACCGAGAGGAAACCGTCATCGAGCAGGCCAATGTTGAGCATGGCCCCGCCGTGGAAGCCAAACTTGTTTTCGTAGCGGTCCTCGTCGGTCAGGTCGCCGGAGAGGTTGGAGAGGTTGCCGCCGGCTTTGAGGCCGAAACGGACGCCCTGGGCCTTGGATTCGGTAACGGCGACGGTAGCCAGCAGGGCCGCAGCGGCCAGGAGTGACTTTTTCATGGGAAGGGGGTAGTAAAAAAAGGTGGAAGAAAAGGGAACTTTCGGGCGGCTGACGAAAAATGTGCCAGAATCGTAGCCTCTAACGAAAAATCCGGCCGGCCGATATACGGACCCGACAAAAAAACTGGCTGCCCCCCGCAAGAGGAGCAGCCAGCTTGTTGGGTTGGGCCGGTTAGCGGGTCGGAATCAGGTAGCCGAGTTGCAGGGTGAAGGCGTTGTTGAATGCCTTGGGCTCGTTGTCCTGGTTTTTGGTGTCGATGAGCGAGTTGAAGCCCCGGGCATAGCGCAGGCCCAGGCTGATGCCGCCCTCCGTCATGTAGCCCACGCCGGCCACACCGCTGATATCAAACTGGGCCAAATCCGACTTGTAGGCCTCGTCGCGGCTGATGCCGGTGTAGTCGCGGAAACCGCCGTTGCTTTCCGTTTTGTCCTTGGTGCCGTCGGAGTACTTGATGGTGGTCTGCTGCTTGTTCTTGGAGCCGAACAGGTAGCTTACCTGGGGTCCGAGCTCAAAAAACAGTCCGCCCGCGTTGATTCTGGCCAGCAGCGGCACGTCGAGGTAGTGCAGCACGCGCTGCTGCTCATCTTCCACTGACGTGATGTTGGGGTTGCTGAAGCCGCCGGTCTGCTTGGATTTTATTTCGTAGCCCTTGCGGTTATAGAGCAGTTCGGGCGCGAAGGAGAGGAACCCGTCGCTCGTCAGCGGAATGCTCGCGCCAACGCCGGCGTTGTAGCCCAGCTTGTAGTCGCCCAGGTCGGTGCTGTAGTTGGCCCCGGTAATCTGACCGACGTTGTCGCCCGAGATATTGGAGTAGGTGCCCCCTACTTTCACCCCGATGCGGAAGCCGCCGGCATCCTGGGCGTGTACGGCAGAAAAGGAGGCAACGCCCATGGCGGCCAGGAGAGCAATTTTTTTCATGAGGAAAGGAAAGAGGAGGGAGTTAGAACACGTATCAGCCAGCACTTCACCAGCCACGAGCCAGTGGTCGTGCGGGGTTTTCAGGGCCTCATAGCGCAAAGCCGGGGGGCAGGGTTGCGCATAAATCCAGATTTCCTTCAGACTTCACATCCCCATAATCCGTTCGTTTCCAGCTAACGCGCAAATGGGCAGGTATTTACTCGTGCCAGCAAATCGATGGGTTTCCCGCTGGTCGGCCAAGCGGTTTTCGCTACTTTTGAGCAACGTGCAAGCCCCGGACTTATGAGAATTTGGTATGCAGGCCTGCTGCTGGAGTTGCTGGCCGGGGCCGCCCTGCGCCCGGCGCGCGCCCAAACCCCCGACCAACCCAACGGGCCGCTGGTGGTGGGGGCTTACGGGCTGGGAAGTTTTATTCTGCCCCACACGCCGTCCGTGCGCCATCTGGCCGTATCGCACCCCACGGGCGTGGAGCTGAACGTGCAGCGCCAGACCAACGGCGCGGCCCCCTGGCATAGCTGGTACCGCTACCCCAAAGTGGGGCTGGCCCTTACGTACTACGACTACCACAACCCCGTACTGGGCCGCTCCTACGCGGCCAGCGTGTACATGAACAAGGCTTTCTGGCGCACGGCCCGGCAGGAGGTGAGCTTCCGCATCGGGACCGGCGTGGGCTACTTCCCGGTGCGCTTTCAGGCTACCAACCACAAGAACACCATCGTCAGCTCCCGGCTCAACGCCACCATCCAGGCGCGGGTGGAGTACGATGTGGCCCTGACGGAACACCTGGGGCTGCTGCTGGGGGTGGGGCTCAACCACTATTCCAACGGGGCCACCACCAAGCCCAACTTCGGCATCAACCTGCCCACCGTGCTGCTGGGCCTCAACTACCACCAGCAGCGGCCCTTCGTGCCCCTGAGTACCGACCCCGCCCCGGAGCCCGCCGAGCTGGGCCGTAATTTCCTGGATCTGAGCACGTCGGTGGGCTGGAAGCAGCGCAGTGATAGTGACCCGGCGCACTACCTGGTGAACTCCGTGACCCTGGCAGCGGGCCGGCGCGTGAACCGCAAAAGCAACCTGGTGGCCGGCCTCGAAGGCTTCTACGATCGGAGCCTTATCGCCCAGCAGCGCGCCGATGAGAGGCAGGCTCAGAGCGAGGACCCCAGCTACGTCAGCGGCCCCCTGGATGATGTGAAGAAGGCCGGGGCCTACGTGGGCCACGAGCTGCTGTTCGGGCGGCTGGCCTTCGTCTCGCACCTGGGCTTCTACCTCTACAATCCTTACAAGTCCAACAAGTTCTACTACGAGCGTCTGGGCCTCAAATACCACTTCACCAACCGCCTGTTCGGCAACGTAGACCTGAAGGTGCACCGGGGCGCGGCCGACGTGATTGAGTGGCGGCTGGGGATGACGCTGTAGGAACAGGGGGGCTGACCAGCGTGCAACTGCTGAAGGGCCACCTGCTTCAGCTACTTGGCGCGACGTTCCATCCGGGGCAGCATACATATGGGGCAAAAAACCGGGCAAATGTGGTGGGCAATGCCTTGCTTGGGGTGTTCACCTAACCGGCTGCTTCCATGGAAACATTTCTGCTCTACAACCGCTGGCTGCACATTGCCGCCGGATTTACCGGGTTTTTCGTGGCCCCAGTGGCCCTGCTGGTGCGCAAGGGCAGCAGGACCCACCGCCTGTGGGGCCGGGTATTTTTCTGGTCGATGATGGTGGCCGGGACCACGGCCATTGCGGCGGCCAGCTTCAAGGGCCTCACGTTTCTGCTTCTGACGGGCATTTTCAGCCTCTACCTGGCCCAGTTCGGCTACCGCTCCTTGCAGCACAAGGGCCTGGGCGGCGGGCAGCAGCCCGGTCTTTACGACTGGGGCAGCGTGCTGCTGGGGCTGGGCGTTTTTTTGGGCACGCTGGGCTATGGTCTGCTGCACCGGCCGTTCAATCTGGCCGTGGTGGTGTTTGGGGCCATCGGGGTATTCGTTACGGTGCGGCAGGTGCGGAGCTTCCGCCGGCCCGGGCCGTGGCCGGCGGGGCAGTGGCTGCGCAACCACATTTCGGGGTTCGTGGGGGCCTACATTGCGGCCGTTTCGGCTTTCTCGGCCACCAGCCTCCCGTTTATTTCGTTTCCGCTCAATTTCCTGTGGCCCACGCTGGTATTTGTGCCGCTGCTGCTCTGGCTGCAACGCCACTACGTGCCCAGAACCGGCGTCAGCCCGCGCGTACTCCCCCGCTGAGCTTCTTCCACCCGCTGGCCCGAACGCAAAAAGAGCCGCTCCAACGAAGGAGCAGCTCTTTTCTGGGGGAGCCTGCAAATCAGGCAGGGCTAGGAAACTCGGCTACCGGCAGCAGGGGAGAGGAGTACAAAAAGGAAGCGGGTGGGAAGGGTGGGAACCAACCGCTCGGTGCCGGTACGCCGGCAGTTACCGGTAGGATACCTCGGGCTCCATTGACTTGGCATGACTCACAATGTCGGCCACGTGCAGCATATCGGGTACCTCATCTACGAGGTTACGCTTCTGGTTCGTGGAAACCAACTTGCTGTGCAGGCTGAACGGCGAACGGCCGCGCAGATCCAGCATGGTGGTAATGCCTACTTCTTCGAGCAGCGTAGTGAGTTCCGGATCCAGTCCGTCAATGCGGGACAGGTCGGCGTAATTAACCCACTTGAATAATTTAATTTCTTCGATGCCGGTGGCCGAAGCCAGGGCCCGACGGTCGGCCGGGGTACGGGCCGCACTCAATAGGGCGTCGGCGGTCTGAATGCCTTGCTCCTTGAGCTTCGTTACTTGATTGGAGGGGATACTGGTAATTTCATTGATCAAATACTGCATTTAATATGGTTTAGTGAAAGATTTCGTTTTGCTATGATACAAATATACGAAAAATTAATTAATTACCAAAATTAAATGGCTTTTTAGGTAAATATGAAGTGGGTTCAGGGTTGTTTATTTTAGTGTATATTGTTGATGTGTAATCAGTTACTTGAATAAAAATAGTGAATGAAAAATAAATAATAAAATGCCGGAAAAATACGAAAAATATTTACCAGAATAAAATAGCGCGTATGGTTATCTGGTTTTATGCGGTAGCTCCAACGGAGCGGTATAGCGGTAGTGCCGACAACCAAAAAGCGCTCTAAAGCCCCAGCGGGGCGACACCAGCCGTTGAACGATTGGGGTCGCCCCGCTGGGGCTTTAGAGTCGTGTTGCGTCCGGTTGCTACCGGTTTGTCGCTCCGTTGGAGCTACTGCGTAAGGTCAGTCAATGTACTTGCGAATGCGCCATTGCGTGGGGCGGGGTGATGGGCGTTACGGCCAGCGCCTGATTGATAGCCTTTACCAGACCCGGCCCCTCGAAAATGAAGCCGGAGTAAAGCTGAAGCAGCGCGGCCCCGGCCTCCAGCTTCTCCCGCGCATCCTGGGCCGAATGGATGCCGCCCACCCCGATAATGGGCAGCTGCCCCCGGCTGTGGCGGCTCAGGTAGCGGATTACCTCGGTGGCGCGCTGGCGCAGCGGTTTGCCGCTCAGGCCACCCGCACCCAGGCGGGCCACGTGCTCGGGGGAGGTCGTAAGGCCGGTGCGGGCAATGGTGGTATTGGTGGCCACCAGCCCGCTCAGGTTGGTTTCGCGAGCGATGAGCAGGATGTCGTCGAGCTGCGGATCCGTGAGGTCGGGGGCAATTTTGAGCAGCAGGGGTCGGGGCGTGGGCAGGGCCTGGTTGCGCTCCTGCACCTGCTGAAGCAGGGCAATGAGCGGCTCCCGCTCCTGGAGCTGCCGCAGGTTGGGCGTGTTCGGCGACGATACGTTCACCACGAAATAGTCCACTACCTCGTGCAGGGCCTCCACGCAGGCCACGTAATCGTGGGCGGCCAGCTCGTTGGGCGTGTCCTTGTTCTTACCGATGTTGCCCCCGATAAGCAGCTCCCGGTTGCGGCGCTGGCGCAGGCGGGCGGCGGCGGCTTCGGCCCCGGCGTTGTTGAAGCCCATGCGGTTGATCAGGGCCGCATCCTGGGGCAGGCGGAACAGGCGGGGCGCGGGGTTGCCCGGCTGGGGCCGGGGCGTTACGGTCCCGATTTCCACGAACCCGAACCCCAGCGCGCCCAGTTCGTCGGTCAGCTCGGCGTTCTTATCGAACCCCGCCGCCAGCCCCACCGGGTTCCGAAATTGCAGCCCAAACACCTCCCGCTCCAGATTCGGGTGCCGGAAATCGTAGAGCCCCCGCAGCAGCGCCGCGGCCCCCGGCATCCGGTAGGCCCGCTTCAGGTTATCAAAAACCAGGTGGTGGGCTCGCTCCGCATCCAACCGAAACAACAGGGGCTTGACGAGGGCGTGGTACATCGGTGAATGAGTGAGTGGGTGACTCGGTGAATGAGGGAAACCGGCCACAAAGAACGTCATTCAGAGCGCAGCGAAGAACCTCGCGTGCGGTCATTGGGGTGATAACTCAACGACTGCACGCGGGATTCTTCGCTGCGCTCTGAATGACGTTCCTTTTTTCCTCCTTCACTCATCCCGCCCAGCCTTCGCGGTCGAGGCTGCGGTACTGGATGGCTTCGGCCAGGTGGGGCAGCTCGATTTCGTCGGTGGCGGCCAGGTCGGCAATAGTGCGGGCTACTTTGAGGATGCGGTCGTAGGCCCGGGCCGAGAGGCCGAGGCGCTCCATGGCCGTTTTGAGCAGGGCGAGGCCGGCCGCATCAATGCGGCAGAGGTCCTTCACCATCTGGGAGGGCATCAGGGCGTTGGAATGGATGTCGGGGAACTCGGCGAACCGGGCCGTCTGGCGCTGGCGGGCGGCGGCCACGCGCTGCTGAATAGTGCGGCTATCCTCGGAGCGGCGCGTTTCCGTCATCTGGTCAAACGTGACGGGCGTTACTTCCACGTGCAGGTCGATGCGGTCGAGCAGCGGCCCCGACACCTTGTTCAGGTAGCGCTGCACCACGCCGGGGCCGCACACGCACTCTTTTTCGGGGTGGTTGTAGTAGCCGCAGGGGCAGGGGTTCATGCTGGCGATGAGCATGAAGTTGGCCGGAAACTCGATGCTGAGCTTGGCCCGGGCAATGGTCACGCGGCGCTCTTCCAACGGCTGGCGCATCACCTCCAGCACCGTCCGCTTGAACTCGGGCAGCTCATCGAGGAACAGTACCCCGTTGTGGGCCAGGGAAATTTCGCCCGGCTGCGGATTGCTCCCCCCACCTACCAATGCCACGTCGGAAATGGTGTGATGAGGCGACCTGAAAGGTCGGGTATGAATGAGGGAGGCATGGGAACCGAGCTTGCCGGCCACCGAATGAATCTTGGTGGTTTCCAGGGCCTCCTGCATGTTGAGCATGGGCAAAATGCCGGGCAGGCGCTTGGCCAGCATGGTTTTGCCCGCGCCGGGTGGCCCGATCATAATCACGTTGTGGCCCCCGGCGGCGGCAATTTCCAGGGCCCGCTTGATGTTCTCCTGACCCTGCACATCGGCAAAATCGGCCTCGTACTGGTTGGCCGCCTGCCGGAATACGTCGCGGGTGTCCATTACCACCGGGGCAATGGCAAGGCGGCCTTCCAGAAAGTCCACGGCTTCCTGCATGGTGCCCACCGGAATCACGTCGAGGCTGTTCACGATGGCAGCTTCCTGGGCATTTTCGCGGGGCAAAATCAGGCCTTTGAACCCTTCGCGCCGGGCCTGAATGGCAATGGGCAACACCCCCTTGATGGGCCGCAGCGCCCCGTCGAGGGCCAGTTCGCCCATAATCACGTAGTCGCCGAGCAGTTCGGTGGCCAGTTGCTGGGAGGCGTGCAGAATGCCCAGACCGATGGGCAGATCGTAGGCCGAGCCCTCCTTGCGGATGTCGGCCGGGGCCATGTTCACCACTACTTTGGTGCGCGGCATCCGGTAGCCCCGAAACTTGAGGGCCGCTTCTACCCGCTGCTGGCTTTCCTTGATGGCGTTATCGGGCAGCCCCACCACGAAAAACCCGGTGCCCTGCGACACGACCACTTCAATCGTAATAGTGTAGGCATTGACTCCCTGCACGGCCGAGCCGAAGGTTTTGGTAAGCATAGGTAAGGGGAGTTAAAAATTAAGAATGAAGAATTAAAAATTGCAGTGCCTTCAGGATTAGGCAGGTATCTCGGTTGCAAGAACGCTAATCTGCTGCTGATGGCAAAGCGGTTTTCGGGGGCACCGCCAGCGCAATTTTTAATTTTTCACCTTTAATTTTCACCTCCCTTCGTCATCCTCCACCAACTGCTCGATGAGCATAATCATAATATGGATGGCTTTGATGTGGATTTCCTGAATCCGGTCGGCGTAGCCGGTGTGCGGGGCCCGGATTTCCACGTCGCTCAGGGCGGCGAGCAGGCCGCCGTCCTGGCCGGTGAGGCTGACCACCTGCATGCCCTGGGCGCGGGCGGCTTCGGCGGCGCGCAGCACGTTAGGCGAGTTGCCGCTGGTGCTCAGGCCCAGCAGCACGTCGCCGGGGCGGCCCAGGGCTTCCACGTAGCGGCTGAACACATACTCGTAGCCAAAATCATTGGCCACGCAGCTCAGGTGCGAGGCCTCGGTGAGGGCAATGGCCCCGAGGGCGCGGCGGTTCTGGCGGTAGCGGCCGGTGAGCTCCTCGGCGAAATGCTGGGCGTCGCAGAGGGAGCCGCCGTTGCCGCAGGTCAGGATTTTGCCGCCCTGCTTGAGGGACGCGGCCATAAGGCGGGCGGCCTGCTCAATGGCCCGGAGGCTGGCCAGATTCTGCACAAACTGCTCCAGCACGGACTGGGCCTGGAGGAGTTCGGCGCGGATTTGCTCGGTAAGCGAAAGCTGGGTCACGAAAAGCGGGTGTTATACCGCCCGGGGGCTGTCGGCGGGCGGGAGGGGGGKGGCGGAGTCCGGCAGGGAGGCGTTGCTCAGGTTGGGGTCCGGCTGCGGGTAGAGGGCTTCCTCGGGGTAGGTGGTGACGCCGGTACGCGGGCTGATGGGCGGGCGCTCGGCGGCGCGCTGCTGCTCCATCTGGTGGTCGTAGAGGCGGGCCTTGAGCTCGTTCACTTTGCGCTCCTGCACGGCTACTTCGCGGCGTAGCAGCACGCTATCCAGGTTTTCGGTGAGCAGATGCAGGGCCAGCAGCACCACGGCCGCAATCAGCAAGCTGTAATACAGGGCCTGGGGCGAGCCGGCCATGCCCACGAAACTGGTCTGGACCGACGGCACCAACAGCACCAGCAACGCCAGTAGCAGAAAAACCATGACCAGAATCGTAACCAGGCGTTTGAGGGCGAGCATAAGCGGAGAAGGAGAAAGTGGGGGTAATAAATGGCCTATTCATACGGCAGGATTGAATAAGCGGACTAAATATAGCGCTTTACAAATAGCCGTTGCCGGTTTATGGTCGAGCTTGCGCCGGCGGGTCAGACCAACCCGCCCGTAGTCTGCATCATGCTCAGGCGCTGATACAGACCGCCCGGCTGGCGCACCAGCTCTTCGTGGGTGCCGCGCTCCACAATGCGGCCGTGCTGGAGCACGATGATTTCATCGGCGTGCTGCACGGTGCTCAGGCGGTGGGCAATAACGAGGCTGGTGCGGTTCTGCATCAGGCGCGTCAGGGCTTCCTGCACCAGCTTCTCGCTCTCGGTATCGAGGGCGGAAGTGGCTTCGTCCAGAATCAGGATGGGCGGGTTGCGCAGGATGGCCCGGGCAATGCTCAGGCGCTGGCGCTGGCCCCCCGAGAGGCGGGAGCCCCGGTCGCCAATCATGGTCTGGTAGCCCTCGGGCGCGGCCACGATGAACTCGTGGGCGTTGGCAATGCGAGCGGCCTCCATCACCTCGGCTTCGGTGGCCTGGGTGTTGAAGCGGATGTTGTTGAAAATGGTGTCGTTGAACAGGATGCTTTCCTGGGTGACAATGCCCATCTGGTCACGGACCGAGTGAATGGTGCAGGCGCGCACATCGTGGCCATCAATAAGGAGCTGGCCGCCGGTGGGGTCGTAGAAGCGGGGCAGCAGGTCGGCCAGGGTGCTTTTGCCGCCGCCGCTGGGGCCTACCAGGGCCACCGTTTTGCCCTTCTCAATGGTCAGGTTGATGTTTTGGAGCACCGGCGTATCGCCGTAGCCGAATTGCAGGTCGCGCAGCTCAATCTGGTGCTCGAAGGCGGGCAGCACCCGGGCGTCGGCCCGGTCCCGGATCAGCGGCTCGGTATCGATAATGCTGAGCACCCGCTCGCCGGCCACCAGCCCGCGCTGAATGTTGCCAAACGACGCCGACAGGGCCTTGGCCGGCGTGAGCACCTGCGAAAACAGAATCACGTAGCCGATAAACGTTTCCCCGTCCAGGGCCGAATCGCCACCCAGAATGAGCGAGCCGCCGAAGTAAAGCAGCCCGGCTACCACCGATACGCCCGCGAATTCCGAAAACGGCGACGCCAGGTCGCGGGTGTTGTCGATGCGGCGGGAAGTGCGGGCGTACAGGTCGTTCTGGTCCGCGAACTTGCCCTTGATATAGTCCTGGGCGTTGAACGCCTTGATGACGCGGATGCCGCCCAGCGTTTCATCAATCACCGACAGCATGGAGCCCAGGGTGCTCTGGCTCTGCTTGGCCTGGGTGCGCAGGCGCTTGGCAATGGTGGCAATAATGCCGCCCGAAATGGGCAGCAGCACCAGCGTAAAGAAGGTGAGCGGGGCCGAAATGTGGAACAGGACCACGAAATAAGCCACAATGGTGAGGGGCTCCTTGATAACGGCCGTCATGGTGTTCACCACCGACGTTTCCACTTCCTGCACGTCGGAGGTGAAGCGCGACATCAAATCGCCCTTCCGCTCGCCCCCGAAAAAGCTTAGTTGCAGGTTCAGAATGCGGTGGTAGAGGTCGTGGCGCAGGTTGCGGATGACGCGGGCGCGCACCGTGGCCAGCAGGCGCAGACTCAGGTAGCGGAACACGTTGCTCAGCAGCACCGACACCACCACCACCCCGCACACGAAGGCCAGCGCCCCCAGCTTGCCGCGCTGGGCCAGCATCTGCCCGAAGAAAAAGTAGAACGTGTCGTGCACCCAATCAATGGTGGGCGCGAAGCGGGTGAGGTGGTCGGGCATGGCCGTCTTGTCCGCTTTGTCGAACAGCACGCTCAGCAGCGGAATCACGAGCGTGAAGTTGCCAAGGCTGAAAATGATGGTCAGAATCGTGAACAGCAGGTACTGGGGCAGGAAAACGGCCCAGGGGCGGGCGTATTGTAGAATGCGGAGGTAGGTCTTCATGGGCGGGGGCAAAGGTAGGGCATCCGGCGGGCCGGGCCGCTGATGGGCAAAAGCGGCCGGGCCGCGCGGCGGCGGCCACGCTGGCCGGCCCGGGTGCGGCAAGCCGGTGGCCGGTGCGTATCTTCCCAAACGGCTTCCGCCAATCCGGCACGTGGGCGGGGAACGTTTGTTTGATTTTCCACATCTTCTCTTTCGCGCATGGACCGCCAGAACTTCCTCCAACTCTTCGTGCTGGGCTCCGCCGCCGCCGCTACGGGCTGCCTCGGTGGCTGCGGTTCCGACAGCAAAGCCAACGACCCCGCGCCGCCCGCCACGGGCATCGATTTCACTCTCGACCTGACTGCCCCAGCCAATGCCCAGCTGGCGGCCGGCACCGGTTTCGTTTATGGAGCCAGCAACAGCGTACTGGTCGCCAAAACGGATACCGGGGCCTACGTGGCCCTGCAAGCCTCCTGTACCCACGAAGGCGTGACGCTCAGCTTCGACAGCAATACCAACCGCGTCGTCTGCCCCCGCCACGGCGGCACCTACAGCAACACCGGAGCCGTGCTGGCGGGGCCGCCGCCCGCCGCCCTCAAGCAGTATAGCGTAGTGCAAACGGGCACCTCGCTCCGCATCACGGGCTAAGCGGCACGGTGGTCGTGGGCCGCAGCGAAAGCCCCGCCGGTAGCGCACCAGCGGGGTTTTCTGCGGGAGGACAAAAGGGGAGCCGCCCTGGAAAAGGATTGCCACTCTCATGCGGCCCCCTAGCCGGTGGTTGCATCCGGCCACTTCCGGCTCAAAGTGCCGCTCTATCCGGGCGGCCTCCGGGCTATGCACCATGAACTCGCTACGCTCACCGCGTAACGGTAATAATTAATGACTAATGTTACGTACCACCTTAGCGGGGCGCTTGGAAAGGCCCTTTTCGGAAGCAGCTGAAGTGGTTTTCTGAAGCACTGACGCAATGGGTGCGTAACGTTAGTTATAAAGTGGAATTATGCAAAAAAAGATAGGATAAGGTAGTATATTCACGCCTCAGTATTCTGGCAGGCATTCGTCCTGTTTTACTCTTTTTTCCCTACTGTATGATCCCCTTTTTACCAAAGAGGTTTTGTGAAACGTCTGGGCATCGGCTAGGGCCGGTGCTGGCCGGTTTGGCTATGCTGCTGGCCCCGGCGGCATTTGGCCAGAGCTTCGCCTCCAAAACGGATTACCCTACTGGCCTCAGCCAACCCCGTTCCATCGTATCCGGGGATCTGGACGGGGACGGCCGGCTGGACCTGGTGTTGGGCGGTGTCGGCGCAATCAGCGTGCTGAAGGCCCAGGGTGCGGCGGGGGCCTTTGGCAGCCCCGTTGCATACAGCGTGGGAGGTACGGAGAGTGATGTAGTGGCGGTGGCCGATCTGAACGGCGATGGCCGGCTCGATATCGTCACCACCAACTTCACTGGCAATCAGACAATCGTGTTCCTGAACCCGGCTGCTACACCCGGTACGTTTGGGGCGGGCGTAGCTTACACCACCGGCGGAACCAACCCGCTGCCCGTGGGCGTGGCCGACATGAACGGGGACGGCCTGCCCGACATTGTGGTGGCCAACCGCAACGAGGCGACGGTTGGTATCCTGCTGAACTCTATGACCACCCCCGGCACGTTTGGTGCCGCCACCACCTACTCGTACGGCTTCGGGGTCACTTACGGGCTCCGGCTCGGCGACCTCAACAACGATGGCCGGCCGGATGTGGCCGTTACGCTGCAATCCTCCAACCAGGTGGGTGTGCTGCTCAATTCCGCGACCACCCCGGGCACCCTCGGGACGGCCGTGGCCTACCCGGTGAATGGGAGCGTGCCGGATGAAGTACGTCTGGCCGACGTGAACGGCGACGGCCGGCTCGACATCATAACCGCCAATACCGGTGGCAGCGGCAGCGTGAGCGTGCTGCTGGCTTCGGGAGCCCCCGGCAGCTTTACGGCGGGAGTAAACTACCCCGGCGGCGGCGGCAATGTGGCCGTAACGCTGGGCGACGTGACCGGCGACGGCCTGACCGATATCGTGACACCTACCGGGCAGAGCGGGACCAGCGTGAACGTGCTGCCTGGACAGGGCAACGGTACGTTTGGTGCCGCCGTGTCGTTTCCCATCGGGGCCGCCTTCCACTACGGCGTGGAGTTAGGCGACCTGAACGGCGACGGCCGGCTCGACATCGCAGTTCCCAATGGCGGAGCCAATACAGTGAGCATACTGCTCAATAGCGGGACCTACGCGGCCCTCGCGCTGACCAGCGTGAACCCCAACAGCGGCCCGGTGGGCACCGTGGTCACCCTCACGGGTACTGCCCTGACGGGCGCGACGGCAGTGAGCTTCAACGGTACGGCCGCGACCAGCTTCACGGTTAATTCGAGCACGCAGATTACGGCCACGGTACCGACCGGGGCCACCACTGGCCTGCTCACCGTGACCACATCCGCAGGCACCAGCAATGGCTTGGTCTTCACCGTGACCGTGGCCCCGGCTGATCTGGTCATCAATACTCCCGGCCAAAGCATCCCGGCTGGTACGTACAACACCATTACCGTGAATAGCGGCGGTACGGGCACGCTGGCCGGCAACGTAACCGTGAACACGCGCGTGACGGTGAACAGCGGCGGCACGCTCAACGACGGCTGCAACAACATCGTTGGGGCCGGCAGCTTCACGCTGGCCGCCGGCGGTACGCTGGGCATCTGCAACGCGGCTGGTATCACGCTCAGCGGCGCCCAGGGCGCTATCCAGAGCACGGGGCCGCGCAGCTTCAGCACCGATGCCAGCTACGTGTACAACGGCACGGCTGCCCAAACCACGGGCAACGGCCTGCCAGGCCAGGTGCGCAACCTGAGCACTACCAACGCCAACGCCGTAACCCTGTCGGCCGCTACCAGCGTGGCGCAGGTGCTTACCGTAGCCGGCGCGGGCAACCTGGCTACGGCCGGCAACGCTCTTACCTTGCTGAGCCGCAACACGGGCACCGCGGTGGTGGTGAACAGCAGCACGGGCGTCGTGGTGGGCAACGCAACGGTGCAGCGCTACATCGACCCCAGCCTGAACCCAGGCCTGGGCTACCGCCACTATTCGGCCCCGGTGGCCAACACTACCGTAGCCGACCTGGCCACCACGGGCTTCACCCCCGAAGTGAGCCAGGCCAGCACCTACAACACCTCGGCCACGCCGGGCACTACCACGCCCTTCCCCACCGTGTTCGGTTACGACCAGAGCCGGGTGACGCTGCCCAACGCCTACGACCCGTTTAACCGGGGCTTCGTGGTGCCCGCCTCCCCCGCCACGCCCCTGGCCGTGGGCCAGGGCTACTCCGTCAGCATTGCCGCCGACCAGCTCGTGGACTTCGTGGGCACGCTTAACAACGGCACCCAGAGCCTGGCGCTGAACCGGGTGGCCGGCAACGCCGATGCTGGCTGGCAGCTGCTGGGCAACCCGTATCCCGCTCCGCTCGACTACTCGCGCGTGGCCCCCGCCGACCGTGCGAATCTGGATGCCGCCATTTATGTGTACAGCAGCACCGGCCAGTACGCCGGGCAGTACCGCAGCTACGCCAACGGCGTGGGCGGCAACCCCGTGCTGCCCGTGGGGCAGGGCTTCTTCGCCCGCGTGAGCAGCGGCCAGACCAGTGGCTCGCTCACCTTCCGCAACAGCCAGCGTCTGACCTCGCCCGACTCCACTGCCTTCCAGCGCCCCGCCGCCGACCCGCGCCCGCTTGTGCAGCTCGACCTGCGTGGTAGCAATGGGCTGGCCGACGGGTTCTACCTCTATGCCGAAACCGGGGCCACGGCCGCCTTCGACTCCCAGCTTGATGCCGTTAAGCTGCCCAACCCCACGGGCCTGAACCTGAGCAGCCGCGCTGCCTCGGGGGAGGAGCTGGCCATTGATGGCCGCCCGGCCTTCACGGCTGCCACCGCCCTGGCCCTCAGCGTAGGCGTACCCACTGCCGGTTCCTACACCCTCACCGCCGCCACGCTCCGCAACCTGCCCGCCGGCCTCGACGCCTACCTGAGCGACGCGCAGACCGGCCAGACGGTGAACCTGCGCACGCAGCCCGCCTACACCTTCAGCGTAACGGCGGCCCAGGCCACGGCCCTGCTGACGGGCCGCTTCACGCTCCGCTTCTCGGCTACGGTGCTGGCCAGCAAGGCTGCTCTGGCGGCGGCGCAGGTGAGCCTGTACCCCAACCCGGCCCACAATACCTTCAGCGTGCAGGTGCCCGCCATAGCGGGTGCTTCGGCCGTGCAGGTCGAGCTGCTGAACCCGCTGGGCCAGGTAGTGCGCCGCCAGTCGGCCGCACTGCCCGCCGCCGGTACTACCCTGCAAGTGGAGGCCACCGGCCTGGCTGCCGGAGTCTACACGCTGCGTTTGCAGGCCGGCACAAGCATCCTGGCCAAGCGCGTGGTGCTCTACTAATCGATCAATCAATCTTTCGATGGAAAGCCGCTGGTAACAAGCCAGCGGCTATTTTCCACTAACCGCATCCTGCATATGAAATCTGTTTTGCTGACGACGGCCCTGGTACTGGGGTGCTGCACCTTCTCCCTGGCTCAGGGTCCGGGCTCGGGCGGCCCAATTCCGGCCCCGGCCGACCCCACCGCCGTGCCTATCGACGGCGGGGCTTCGCTGCTGCTGGCCGGCGGCGTGGGCTACGCCCTGCGTCACCTGCGCCGCCGCCGCCGGGCGTAGTCGCTACGCCCCGGTTCGCTGACCGCATGCAAAAGCGCCCCTGCCGGAATCCGGCAGGGGCGCTTTTGCATGCGGTCAGCGAACCGGGCGACGGACCCTGCTTCCGGCAGTTGGCTGTAGCAGCCTTCGTTAACCCGGGTTGCGGAACTGTCCTGACTTTAGTCGCCACTGTACCAGCCGGCAGTGCGTGCTGGCTTTAAAACTCGTGGAGGCGCTGGGCGATATTCCAGCGCAGGGCTACGGAAGCCAGGACCCCGTTGGAGGCGGTGAAGTAGGGCGGCGGGGGCTGGCTACCCGAGAAGGTGCGGTGCCGGTACACGAGCTTGCCATCAAGGAACAGGTTGTGGGCCGCCTGGTAGCTGGCCGTGAAGTCGCCGTGCAGCAGGTAGGACGTGAGGCCGCTGCCCACCGAGAAACCGAAGTCGCCGGGGCGGGTGGTGTAGGGCAGCAGCACATTGGAGCCGTAGTTCTGACCGGGCGCGTCGAGGCCCTGCTTCACCAAAAAGCCCTTGGCTACCACGTTGAGGCGGGGCAGGGGCTGGTAGCTGGCAATACCGATCAGCTCCCAGAGGTTGGCACCCATCGGGTGGGCCAGGGGCTGGGCCGCCTGCTGGTAGTCGCGGTACTTGTCCTGGGCCTGGTAGGTGAAGGGGCGGATGAAGTTGAATTCGCCCTGCAAGTCGAAGTTTTTGATGCCGGCCACGTTGATATACTTGGCGCCCAGCTGGGCGGCCTGCTTGTTGGCCCACCAGCCGTTGCCGGCCCGGATCTGGCTCAGCACGAACTCATCGAGCACCAGCTGCCCGTAGAGCTGCACCCGCTGCTGCACGTTCCACTTGAAATCGAGGCCCAGCAGGGCGTTGCCATCCCGCGAGCCCACGCTTTGCTCAATGGCCCGGTAAAAAATGATGGGATTGAGGTATTGCAGCTCAAAGGTGTTGCGGTTCTGCACCTCCACGCGGCCGTTCACGATAACCGAATCGCGCCGCCGCGAGCCCGACAGAATGCTCTCAAACAGGCCCACGTTCAGGTTGGGCAGCACATCGAGACTCAGGTGGTGCATGGCCAAAAACTTACGCCCGTAGGTGTCGTCCTTGTCGGAGGGGTCGGTGGTGAGCTGGGCGAACAGGTTCTGGTACTTAAACTTCCAGATCCGGGTCTGCACCTTCAGAAACAGGTAGGGTGAGGCATAATCCGACAGAATCAGGCTGCGGTAACCGTTGCCGATCTGGTTGCGGTCGTGGCCCAGTTGCAGGCTCACGTGGCGGCCGGCGGCGTACGTCAGGTAGCCCCGCGCCGACAGGAAATCGTACTGGCCGCCGGTGGTTTTGAACGGCTTCCAGAACCCCTCGTGGGGCACGGCCCGGTCGCGCTCCACGCGCTCCTGCACGTAGAATGGCACGGCCATTTGGTTGTCGGCCAGAAAGGCGTAAAAACCCAGCCGCTCATCAATCGTGCCTTCCACCTGCACGCCGCGGGTATTGAGGAAGGTGTAGCTTTTAGCCCCGTCGGAGTTGCCCAGGCTCAAGCCCGCCACCGGGTTTACGCGCAGCGAAAAGCTGGGCGTCTCCACGCTGTACAGGTCGGTGGGGCGCTGGTAGAAGTAGGAGAAAAAGGGCTTTTCGCGCTGGTTGATAGCCGAGTCCTGGCGGGTGTCGTGCCAGTTGTCGCGCAGCAGGTAGCGCACGTTAAAGCGGTCCTGGCGGGAAAGGCCTGCGGCCGAATCAGCCAGCATCCGCTCCGCCAGCCGGGCCACGGCCGCCCGGGTATAGGGGCGCACGGAGGTGTGGATTTCGCCCAGCGAGTCGGACCCGCGCAGAATGGCGTACCGGTCGATGAGGCGGTAGATATCGTTGTCGAGGGGCACGTAAGTGGTGCCCATGGTGGTTTTGGCGTGCGAAGTGGCCTGGGGCAGCGGGGCTACCTGGGCCGTTTTGGGATAGGGCGCGGGCTTGGGCGGCTGGTCGTACATGAGCCAGTTGCCCTGGCCATCGGTGGGCCGGGTGGGCGTGTTCTGGGCGGCGGCCGGCGCGGCCAGCAGGCCCAGCAGGCCGGCTAAAAACAGGTAGGATTTTTTCATAAGCTGAGCCGTGTACGCCAGGGCCGGCATACGGGTGAACAAACCTACGGAGTTTCGGTGGTGAATGGGTGCGGTGGGTGGATGACACTTCGCTCATCCGTCCGCTGCACCCATTGCCCCGTTCAACTCTCTACCTTTGCGCCATGCCCGTTCGCCTGCTGCGCTTCTCGGAACTCAACCTGGCTGCCTGGGATGCCTGCGTGGCTGAGGCCCGGCCGGCGGTGCCCTACGCCCACAGCTGGTGGCTGGCGGCCACGGCCGGCCGGTGGGAGGCGCTGGTAGACGTGGACGAAGCCACTGGCCGCTACCGCGCCCTATGGCCTCTGCCCGTGAAGCGGCGGCCAGGTGGGCGGCAGGTGTATCAGCCGCCGTTCACCCAGCAGCTGGGCCACCTGACGCACCCGGCCGCCCCGGCCGCTTCGTGGGCGGATGAGACGCTGCTAAGCTTGCTGACGGCCCGCTATACCCGATTCTACACCCAGCTCAACGAAGCCAATAGTCTGCCCGGCCCCGGGCAGGCACTGGCCCCACCCGCCCCGGCTGCCCTCACGTTGCAGGCGCGCCAGACGTATCACCTGGACCTGAGTAGCCCCTGCGAGCAGCTGCGGGCCGGTTACTGCGCCGATTACCGCCGCCGCCTGCGCCTGAACGAAGCGGCCACCGCGCCGTTGCGCGCGGTGGAGCTGCCCGCCGTGGAGCCGTTGATGGCGCTGTTTCAGCAAACCAAAGGACCCGCTGCCGGCCTGCGGCCGCGCCATTACCGGCAATTGCGGCGTTTGGTGGCCGCGCTGCAAACCCGGCACCTACTGGAAATGCGCGCCGTGTACCACCCGCTCAGCGGCGAGCTGCTGGCCGGGGCCTTGCTGGTGCATTACCGCACCCGCCTGATTTATTTGTTTGCCGCCGCCTCGCCGGAAGGCAAAAAGGCCGCCGCCCCGTTAGTGCTACTGGATGAGGCCATTCGCCGGCACGCCGGCACCGCAGAGCTGATCCTCGATTTTGAAGGCGGGATGCTACCCGCCATTGCCCGTTTTTTCGCCAACTTCGGGGCCGTGCCCGTCCCGTACGCGGCCCTCTCATTCACCCAACGCCCCTGGTACCTGAAATGGATGCGCTAACCCCCAACTCCACCGATTCTCTCGCCGCCGCCGCCGCCAACCCCCGCGTGCGCGTCGTGTGTGCCCAGCCGTCTATTGCCAACCACTTCCTGGCCGAGCTGCGCGACGTGGAAGTGCAGAAGGATTCCCTGCGTTTCCGCCGCAACCTCCAGCGCCTGGGCGAAATCATGGCCTACAACATCAGCTCCCAGCTCAGCTACACCGATAAAACCGTGCGCACCCCGCTGGGCGAGTCGAGCAGCCAGCACCTGCGCGATTTTCCGGTGCTGGCCACTGTGCTGCGGGCTGGCCTGCCCTTCCACCAGGGCTTCCTGAATTATTTCGACCAGTCGCCCTCCGCCTTCGTAGCCGCCTACCGCATCGAGGGCACGGCCCAGGTGCAGGTGCAGGTCGATTACCTCTCGGCCCCCAGCCTCGACGGGCGGGTGCTGATTCTGGTGGACCCTATGCTGGCCTCGGGCAAGAGCCTGGTGCAGACTTACCGGGCTATGCTGCGCTTCGGTACGCCCCGGCAGGTGCACATTGCGGCCGTTATTGCCAGCCCGCAAGGCGTGGAGTACGTGACCCGCGAAGTGCCCGAAGCCACCCTCTGGCTGGCGGCCATCGACGACGACCTCAACGCCCAGGCCTATATCGTGCCCGGCCTCGGCGACGCCGGCGACTTATCTTATGGCAGTAAACTGTAGGGTTTTGGAGCTGTTGGCCGATAGCGGTTAGCGGACAGGTTTTGTTCTGGTAGCCGAGGCCATTAAATTATTTGCAGCCGGATGGTGTTCTGCCCCGCACCGCCCCTTCCTGTTGCCCATTTACCTCCAAAAACAACAGCTAACGGCTAACAGCTGTCAGCTAATAGCCCCAAAAAATTGCTGCCTGCCCTGCTCAAATACGCTTCCGTTTTCGCCATTGGCATGTTCAAGTTCGTGGCCGCTCCCATTGCCGGAGTGGCGGCGGGCCTGCCCATGCCGGTGGTCTGGGCCTTGTCGGTGGCCGGCATGATGACCACGGTCATTCTGATTTCGGGCGTGGGCCAGGTTTGGGCGCTGCATCTGCGGCGGCGGCGGCAGCTCAAGGGCAAGCCGTTGTTCAGCCGCCGCAGCCGCACGGTGGTGCGCATTTACCGCCGCTTCGGTATGGTGGGTATTGCCTTTCTCACGCCCATCCTGTTCAGTCCGGTGGGCGGCACCGTTATAGCCACTCAGTTGCACGTGCCCCGCTGGCGCATTCTGGTCCACATGACCTGGAGCGCCGTGCTCTGGGGTTTCGCCTTCACCCTGCTGGCCATCAAGTTCAGCCACCTGCCCATCTTCGACCACTATCGGTGAGTGAGTGAGTGAGTGAGTGAGTGAGTGAGTGAGTGAGTGAGTGAGTGAGTGAGTGAGTGAGTGAGTGAGTGAGCCGGCACTTGTGGCAAGGGTGGCAGCCGAAGCAGGCTGTCCGCTAAGCGGCTCAAGGTTCTGATAAACGCAAAACCCCTGACGTGTTAACGTCAGGGGTTTTTTCGAATAGGTCGGAGTTGGGAGGCGGGTGACGGACGGATTGCCGCGGCTGCCGGCCGCCCCACGACCGAACAACTCACTCATTCACCGACTCACTCACTCACTCACTCACTCACTCACTCACCGTTACCGCTTCTTGCGCTTGTACTCCACGCGGCCCTGGGCGGCTTTGAGGGCTTTGGCGGCGGGGGTGGAGTTCTTGCCCTTGCCGGGGTTGTTCTTGTTGCCCTTCTGGCTGCGGGCGGGCTTGGCCTCGTACTCGCGGCCGGTGCGCTTATCGATGGTCACGCCGGCCTTTAACCACTCCCTGCGTTCGTGGAAAGCTCCCTGGAAGCTGGGGTCTTCGCGCTTGCGGCGCTCGTCCTTCTCCCGGTCCATTCCCTGCTGCTCCTCGAACGAAGTGGGCACCACCTTCACCTCGGGGGGCAGCGGCAGCAGCGGAATCGGGCGGCGAATCAGCTCCTCGATGCGCTGCATATGGTGCATTTCGGCCTCGTTGGCAAACGTAATGGCCGCGCCGGTGTGCTGGGCCCGGCCCGTGCGCCCGATGCGGTGCACGTAGTCGTCGTAAATCAGCGGCACGTCGAAGTTGATGACGTGGCTGACCTCGGGCACGTCAATCCCGCGCGAGGCTACGTCGGTCGCCACCAGGAAGCGCACGTCGCCGGCCTTGAACGAGTCCATGGCGTTGATGCGCGTGTTCTGGCCCTTGTTGCCGTGGATGGCGCGCACTTCGCCGTGGCCCTTGCGCGCCAGGAAGCTGGCCACGTTTTCGGCGTTGGCCTTCGAGCGCGTGAAAATCATCACCCGGTGAAACGCGTCCCAGTCGAGGAACAGGTACTCCAGTAGGTTGATTTTGGTGATGAGGTTGGGCACTTCGTACAGGCTCTGCGTCACGTTCTGGGCCGAAGTAGCGGCCGGCGTTACCTCCACCCGCACCGGAAACTCCAGGAATTCCTCGCTCAGCGTGGTCACCTTATCGGGCATGGTGGCCGAGAACAGCACGTTCTGGCGCTTGCGCGGAATCACTTCCAGCAGCCGCCGGATCTGGGGCATGAAGCCCATGTCCATCATCTTGTCGGCCTCGTCGAGCACCAGCGTTTTCAGCTCCTTGAGCACCAGCGCCCCTTTCAGGTACAGCTCCATCAGGCGGCCGGGCGTGGCAATGAGAATATCGACGCCCTGGGCGATGGTTTCGATCTGGGTTTTGGGTCCCAGGCCACCGTAGATGGCGAAAATGCGCAGGTCGGTGTGCACGGCCAGCTTCTGGAGATGCTTTTCCAGCTGCATGGCCAGCTCCCGGGTCGGGGCCAGCACCAGGGCCCGCGGATGGTCGCCCTGGGCATACTTCACCTTCATGAGCAGCGGCAGGCCGAAGGCCGCCGTTTTGCCGGTGCCCGTCTGGGCGATGCCCAGCACATCGTGGCCGGCCAGCAGCAGCGGAATAGTTTGCTCCTGCACGGGCGTGGGCTCCGTGAAACCCGCCTCCGCCACGGCCGTCAGGAGTTGTTTGTTGAGCTTGAAATCGGCAAAGGTGAGCGGCTGCGGCGTATCGGACATGACAAAAACGGGAAGTAAACCACAAAGATACGGCGAATAGCGGCGGCACTTACCATGCGCCGCCCGGAAGGATGAGCGTCCGGTATTCTGGTCTTAGTGCTTTTCAATCAGCCGGTTCCGGCTCCGCAGGGGCGGGCATGGCGGGAGAGTCAGTAAAAAAAAAGCGTCAAACTTTTGTAAATGCCCGCTGGCCCGCTACTTTTGTGGCATCAATACCCAACACGGTAGATATAGCTCAGCTGGTTAGAGCGTCGGATTGTGATTCCGAAGGTCGTGGGTTCGAGCCCCATTATTTACCCCCTAAAAAAGGTCTCTCCGCTCCGGTAGAGACCTTTTTTGTTTGTCTGCCCAGCGGTGGCCCGTCTTTTCCTGGCTTCAGGGAAGGATTCGGACACGGCCGCTGTTGCAGGGCCTTACTACGTTTGAGTTGAACACTTTTCCCCCGTTTGTTTTATGAGTCTGGTTGTTATCGGTACCGTGGCCTTCGACGCCCTGGAAACTCCCTTCGGCAAAACCGACAAAATCGTGGGCGGCGCGGCCACCTACATCGGTCTGTCGGCTTCGTATTCCGTGAAACCCGTGAAAATCGTGGCCGTAGTCGGCGACGACTTTCCGCAGTCGGACATCCTGCGTTTGCAGGAGCACGGTGTGGATACCGAGGGCCTCCAGATCAAGGCCGGCGAAAAGTCGTTCTTCTGGTCGGGCAAGTACTCCAACGACCTGAACTCGCGCGAGACGCTGGTGACGGAGCTCAACGTGCTGGCCGATTTCGACCCCGTTCTGCCCGATTCCTACCAGGATTGCAAGTATCTGATGCTGGGCAACCTCTCGCCCCAGGTGCAGCGCCTCGTGATCCAGCGCCTCGTCAACCGCCCCAAGCTCATCGTAATGGACACGATGAACTTCTGGATGGACATTGCCCTGGAAGAGCTCAAAACGACCATCGAAATGGTGGACGTGCTCAGCATCAACGACGAGGAAGCCCGCCAGCTTTCGGGCCAGCACTCCCTGGTGAAGGCCGCCAAACTCATCATGGCGATGGGGCCGAAGTACCTCATCATCAAGAAAGGCGAGCACGGCGCACTGCTGTTCCACAAAAACCAGATTTTCTTCGCCCCGGCTCTGCCCCTGGAGGAAGTATTCGACCCCACCGGCGCCGGCGACACGTTTGCGGGCGGTTTCATCGGCCACCTGGCCGCTACCGACGACATCAGCTTCGAGAACATGAAGCGCGCCGTGATTCACGGTTCGGCCATGGCCTCGTTCTGCGTGGAAAAGTTCGGCACCGAGCGCCTGCTCAACCTGACGACTGCGGAAATCGAAGCCCGCGAGCAGCAGTTTGCCGAGCTGGTAGCCGTGCAGCCCCTGGAGGCCGTTGCCCAGAGCTAAGCAGGCCACCAATCCGGTAAAAAACAGCATCCCGCCCCGGCCGTCTGGTCGGGGCGGAATTTTTTGTGGCCAAAATCCTGTGAGCTCCGAATACAACCTTTGGTGGCGGGCCGGGGTAAAATAAAGGGTAGTTTATCTTCTCATCCGTAAATCCCACTGTCATGAGCAAGGACACCCAATATAAAGAGAACCCCGAGGTACCCAACCTGCAAAACCCCGATGGCGGAGCCGAAAACACGCACCCCGCCAATACCGACAGCAATAATTCGGTGGTGCAGAACCCGAGCCGCAACTCCATCACCCAGGACGGTAACCCCACCAAGGGCAACACGGCCGGCGGCAACCTCAACGAAACCACGCAGGCGCCCTACAATAAGCCCCGCAGCAACCCCCAGAACAATAAGCCGGCCTCCGTTGACGGCAATGCCAAAGCCGGCAAAGGCAGCGACAACAGCAAAGACCACTAGTATCAGCTGTTAGCTGAGAGCTATTAGCTGTTGGCTTTCGTTCCAGAAACGCACTTTTTGCACACAACAAAGGCCGCCGCACTCAACTGAGTGCGGCGGCCTTTTCGTTTTTCAGCTACCAGCTACCAGCTACCAGCTACCAGCTACCAGCTACCAGCTACCAGCTAAGGCACTACCTGCAACCGTACAACGCGCGTATCCACGTCGCCTTTGTCGAAGAAATCCTGCTCGAAGAGGATGGTTTTGTTGTCGAGCCAGCGGGGTTGGGTGCAGCCCCACTCGGTTTGCCGCTCCCAGAGCAGGCGCGGGGCCGCGTCATCGAGACTCCAGAGCTGGAGGCCGCTGGGCTCGAAGCGGGCCAGCACGTCGGAGTTGCCGCAGACGAAATGGCGGCCGTCGGGGGCAATAACGGGCAGGGCCATGAGCTGGGTCCGGCGGCCGGTGCGCTGATCCACCAGCAGGTAGTAGCCGCCCTCATACAGATGCACCGAGAGCAGCCACTGCCGGATATCGGGCAAAGCGGTCAGGTACTCGTAGGCGACGTTGTTTTCGTCCTCGGCCGGGTTGTTGAGCAGGCGCACCTCCCTGGCCGCCGTGGGGCGCAGGTGCAGGGTGCGGCCCGTGCGCTGTACGCGCACGCTGGCTTTGGCCAGCTGCCGGCGCTCCTCGGCCGTGAAATCCAGGAACGAATCCTCTTCCTCGGCCGAGGCCGGCTTGGCTACCACCCAGGCGGGAGCGGGCAGGCGCTCGTACACGGGCCGGGCCGCCGGGTAAATGCGCAACACCCGGCCGGGCAGCTGCACCAGCGTATCGAGGTGTTCGAGGCGGTAGATGCGGGGCGGCTTGGGAGCGGGCAGGGCCACCACCGGTACATTGGGCCGGGGTTTTTCGGCGGGCTGCATCCGCAACGAACAGGCCGGTAGCACCACCGCCAGCGGCAGGACAGTAGCTACGGTACGAAACCGAAACATGAGCGGGAGGGTAGACTTTGGTCGGAAGGCGCGCAGTGGTCGGGTGGACAGAGAGCGGGGATGAAAGCGCGAAAAGAATGCTTCGGCAAACGAAGCCGAAGTGGCTCAAAACCCTGCAAACGGGCCGTGGGCGCAGTTTAGCTTTTCACGCTCCGTAAAGGTACCAACTGCCCGGCAGGCGGCCCAATCCGGGGCTAGAAATCCTGCTTGAGCCACTGCCGGAAGCTGGTCTGCTGCTCGGCTGTCGGGGCAGTCAGGCGGGCGATGGTGATTTTCTGCCAGAACCGCTGGCCCGCATCCGCCGCCAGTACCACCGTCAGCAGACGGTTCTGCCGGAATACGGTCAGCTGGTGGTGGTCGGCCCCGTCGCTGAGCAGCGTTTGCAGGTTCATCTCCACCCGGCGGCCATTCACGGCCACTATTTCGTCGTCCACCGTCAGGGCCAGGGCGGCGGGCGAGTCGGGCAGAATGTCGAGCACCTCGGTCCGCTCGTTCTTTACCACCGCCCGGAAGCCGTAGGTGCCCTCGGCGGCCGAGGCGTTTTCCTCGACAAGCAGGCGGCAGCCCACGAAGCCCAGCACCCGGTTCAGGGGCTCTTCCAGCGGGGCGGTGCCGTAGATAAACTTGTCGAAGTAAGCCTGCATGTCGCGCCCGGCCACTTCGCTCACTATCCGCCCGTAGTCTTCCTCGGTGTAGCCCACGCCGGTCTGGCCGAATTCGGTCCAGAGCTGGCGCATCACCTCATCGAGGCTGCGCTGGTGGCCCGAGAGCTGGCGCAGCGTCAGGTCGAGCAGCAGGGCTACCAATGCGCCCTTGTGGTACACCGACACCTTGCGGTCGGGCACGCCGGGCTTGTAGCCGTCCAGCCAGAGGTCCATGCTGGCATCGGCCACCGAGAGGTGGTAGCGGCCGTAGTCATCAAAGTGCTTGCGCAGCACCGTGTTCAGCTCCTGGAAGTACTGGTCGGCGGTGCGCACGCCGGCCCGGGCCAGCAGGTACTCGCCGTAGTAAGTGGTCAGGCCCTCGGCAATGAAGCAGGTGCGGAAGTAATTCTCGCGGGCGTAATCGTAGGGCTGTAGTTCGGCGGGCCGGATGCTTTTGATGTTCCAGGCGTGGAATAGCTCGTGGCAGCTCACGCCCAGCAGCTCCTTGTAGAGGCCCTCACTCATGAGCAGTTCGGCCGGCCCCAGCGTAATCACCGTCGAGTTCAGGTGCTCCACGCCGTGGTAGTGCTTGTAGGGCAGAATCTGGTTCAGGAAGTGGTAGTCGCGGGCCGGAAACGAGCCGAACAGGGCCAGCTGCTCTTCGCTGAAGGCCCGGAAATCCTGCACCAGCCGCGCCCAGTCCACCGGGCACTCGCCCTGAATCCAGATGTAGAAGGGGAGGCCCTGCACCTCGTAGTTGCGGTATTGCAGGCTGGGGCTGGCAATCAGGGGCGAGTCGGCGAGGTGGTCGAAACTCTGGGCTTCGAGCGTGTTGGGGCCACGCTGGGGCAGCCCGCAGGCAATCTGCCAGCCCTCCGGAATATCGAGCAGCAGCTGGCACGTCTCCTGCTGGCGGCCCTCAATGTACAGGAGGGCCTGCACCGGGTTGAGGTAGAGCTGGGATTCATCGAGCCAGGAGCCGCCCGCGTCCATCTGGTGGGCGTAGAAGTTGTAGCGCACCCGCACGGTGCGCCCCGCCGCCCCGCTCAGCTGCCACCGGTCCTTGGTAATTTTGCGCGCCGCCAGCGCCTCGCCCGAGGCCGCGTCTTCCAGCACCACGTGTTGCAGCTTCTGGCCGAAGTTCTGAAGCTCGTAGCGCCCCGGCCGCCACGCCGGCAGTTGTAGCTCCAAGGCTTCCTCGGTGCCGGCGGGCACCTCAAACGTCATCTGAATCTGGAGGTAGAAGGTGAGCGGGTTCTCGAAGGAAACGTGGTAATGAATCATGGCAGAAGAGGGGCGAGGCGGCGGTAGTCAGGCAGTTTGCCGCCGCAATTTACCGCATATTCCAGCGTCCGGGAGCATTCTTTTTGAAACGCGGCTGGCCCTTTACCGGGTAGCAAAAGCGGGTTTAATCTCCCGGATTGGGCGTAAATTGTTGGAAATAGGCGGGCTAAACCGGGGGCAATACTTGTCTTTTCCAAATCATCCTCCTACCTTTGCCGGCCCTAGTTGTAACAGAGTCACTTACTCATACCATGAAACGTACTTTTCAGCCCTCGCAGCGTAAGCGCCGCAACAAGCACGGTTTCCGCTCGCGCATGGAATCCGTTAACGGTCGTAGCGTAATTGCTCGTCGCCGTGCCAAAGGCCGCAAGCGCCTGACCGTATCCGACGAAGGTCGTCATAAGCGCTAAACCGCTGCCGACGGCTATTCAGCCGCATTTTCCGCCGATGAACACACCCGTTTCAACGCCGGCAGCGCGCTCCTACTCGTTTCCGAAAGAAGAACATCTGTGCCGCAAAAAGCTCATCGACGAGCTTTTCGGCCGGGGTTCTTCTTTTGGTTTATACCCCCTGCGGCTGATCTGGCTGCCCGTAGAAGAGCCCTCGACAACTCCGCCCCAGGTGCTGGTGAGCGTGAGTAAGCGCAACTTCAAGCGCGCCGTCGACCGCAATTACCTCAAGCGGCTGCTGCGCGAGGCCTACCGCCTCAATAAGTACCGGCTCCTGGAAGCCGAGGGCGGCCACCGCGTGGGCCAGCTGGCCATTATTTATACCGGCAAAGAAAAAAAGCCGTTGGCGGTGGTGGAAAAAAAATTAATTTCAGGGCTGGAGCGTTTGCTTACCGATGCCAATGCAACCCCTGCCGGGAGTACTGGTTCCTAAGTACTGACGCGCGTTGTGTGGGGTGGCTTTTCGTTGAGAACTGAAAACCGGCCGCACGACAACCGTAGGGTCGTTTCGTTGCTTTCAGCCCCCACCTATGCGCAAAAAATCTATTGTCGCCGCTGCCTTCCTGGGTGGTGCTGCCCTGCTCGTATCCTTCCGCCCGGCTTCCGATAACGAGCGGTATTTTGAAATTGCCAAGAACCTCGACATTTTCGCCACCCTGTTCAAGGAGGTGAATACTTATTATGTGGACGAGGTGCCGCCGGCCAAGCTGGTGAAAACGGGCATCGACGCCATGCTCAAGTCGCTCGACCCCTACACCAACTACATTCCCGAGGACGACATCGAGGATTTCCGCACCATGACCACCGGCCAGTACGGCGGTATCGGGGCCGTGGTGGTGAAGCGCAACGGCAAAACGGTAGTGCAGGCCGCCTACGAGGGCTACCCGGCCCAGAAAGCCGGTCTGCTGCCCGGCGACGAAATCCTGAACATCAACGGCGTCATCGTCGACAAAAAATCGAACGCCGATATCAGCAAGCTGCTCAAGGGGCAGGCTAATTCGGTGGTGAAGCTGATGGTGACCCGCTACGGCCAGGATGCGCCCGTCGAAATCAACATCACCCGCGACAAAATCCAGGTCGACAACGTGCCGTATTACGGGATGCTGACGGCTGACATCGGCTACTTCCAGCTAGCCGGCTTCACGGTGGATGCCGGCAAGGAAGTGCGCCTGGCGGTGGCCCGGCTCAAGGAACAGGGCGCCAAAAAGCTCATCTTCGATATCCGCGACAACCCCGGCGGCCTGCTCAACGAGGCCGTGAACATCTCCAACCTGTTCGTGGACAAGGGCCGCGACATCGTGAGTACCAAAGGCAAGGTGTCCGACTGGAATAAAACCTACAAGGCCCTGGATATGCCCCTGGATACCCAGATTCCGATTGTGGTGATTACCAGCAACCGCTCGGCTTCGGCCTCCGAAATCGTGTCGGGCGTGTTGCAGGACTACGACCGGGCCGTGTTGGTGGGGGAGCGGACCTTCGGCAAAGGGCTGGTGCAGGCCACGCGTCCGCTCAGCTACAACTCCCAGCTCAAAGTCACGACGGCCAAGTACTACATCCCGAGCGGGCGCTGCATCCAGGAAATCGATTACTCCCACCGCGCCGACGACGGCACGCTGGGCAAAGTGCCCGACTCGTTGCGCACGGCCTTCAAAACCCAGGCCGGCCGCACCGTATTCGATGGCGGCGGCGTGGCCCCCGACGTGGAGGTGAACGACCGCGAAATTGCCGACATCACCCGCGTGCTACTCCAGAAGAGCTACCTCTTCGACTACGCCACGCGCTACCGCTCCGAGCACCCGACCATTGCTACGGCCCGGCAGTTCAAGCTCACCGACGCCGACTACCAGAAGTTCGTGGACTACCTCAAGGACAAGGACATCAACTACAGCACCGATGCTGAGAAGTCGTTGGCCGACCTCACCAAGAAGGTAAAAGCCGAAAAGCACTACGACGACGTGAAAACCGAGTTGGAAGCCATGCGCCGTAAGGTAACCACCAACAAAGCCAACGACCTGACCCGTTTCAAGCCCGAAATCCGGGAGATGCTGGAGCAGGAAATCGTGTCGCGCTACTACTTCCAGAAGGGCAGCATTGAGGCCAGCTTCGACGACGACCCCAACATCCTGATGGCCCTGAACGTGCTCAACGACCAGCCCCGCTACACGGCCCTGCTGCGCGCCGGCACCGACGAAGCCAAGGCCCGCCCCGAAGCCCGCCGCAACGCGAGTACCAGCCGGCAGTAGCCACCAACGGGGCTGTTACTTCACCGCCATCAGGCATGAAGAATCGATGCCAGCATATGCGGGCATCGGCTGGTTTGCCGGACTGAAAACCAAAAAACAACCTGCTCCCTTACTGCTGCGCTGAAATCAGGTGCTACACCCGGGGACACAGCTCCAGCTTCGGTAGCCCCAGCACCCCGTCTTTGCCCAAGCCTCTTTCAACTCCACAGCGGTAGCGGCAGGAGTGCACTTTGGTGAGCTGACACTACGCACGCAGCGGGTAATTTGAGAAGCAGGCGCATAAAAAAGCCCTTTCGTCCCCGTGGTCGATAGGGCTTTTTAGTTTTGAGCCCATCCGGAAAAGTCCCCGGCGCGGGGGCATTTCTGGATGGGCTATCGTTTTGTAACGTTCGGCGAAAAAAAGTGGAGCAACGCTACACGGTCTGTAGCGTTGCTCCACTTTTTTTCGTTGAACGCTACACCTCGGAGTAGTTTTCAAATTAGCCTCCGCCCCTATCATGATCTGAAGTTCGTACACTGACCTGCAATTCGCTCTGAATAGGCGGGCACACGCGAACGTAGCAAAACAGGCCGCCGCCAGCCCCGGCATGAGGGCCTGAAATCAGCGCGGCTACTTACGCATCCCTGCTTAAGCGCTTACCTTTGCCGTATGTCCACGCTGCTGCTGTCTCTTGAAACGTCCTCGCCCGCTTGTTCCGTGGCCCTGCACCACCTCGAAACGGGGCGGCTGGTGGGGCAGACGGAGCTGCGGCTGGAAAAGTCGCACTCCTCCCATCTGAGCGTGCTCATCAGCCAGCTGCTGGAAAACACCCTGCACACGCTGGCCGACGTGGCGGCCGTGGCCGTGTCGGACGGGCCGGGCTCGTACACGGGTTTGCGCATTGGCGGGGCCGCCGCCAAGGGCCTGTGCTATGCCCTGGAGGTGCCGTTGCTGGCCATCAGTACCCTGCAAAGCCTGGCCCACCAGGTAGCCACGCGCACCGCCCGGCCCGCGCAGTACCTCTACTGCCCCCTGCTGGATGCGCGCCGGATGGAAGTGTACGCCGCCCTTTACCGCGCCGACGGCTCCGAAGTGCTGCCGCCCGCGCCCCTGCTGCTCGACGAAACCACGCTGGCCGAACAATTGGGCGGGCACTCGTTGTTATGCTTTGGCAGTGGGGCCGCCAAGTTTCAACCGCTGGTAGCAGATAATCCGCACGCGGCTTTTCTTTCGGGCATCGAGCCTTCGGCCATTGCGGTAGGCGAGCTGGCACTGGCTGCTTATCAACGGCAGGAATTCCGGGACGTCGCCTACTACGAGCCGTTTTACCTGAAGGAAGTGTACACAACCACGCCTAAAGCGAAGTAAAGGCTGCGCAGAACAACACGCTGCTCCCCTTTTGCTTCTCCCCTCTACCTATGGAAGACTTCATCAACCGCGTAGCGCAAAGTGCCCTCGTCACTCTCAACCTGGAGGAGTTTATTCATCCCGGCGAGCGGGTCGAGTACGACATCAAGGACAATCTGTTTCATGGCCTGATGCTGCGCGAAAAGGATTTTCGCGCCTTTGTAAAAGACCACGACTGGAGCCAATACGACGGTAAAAATGTGGCCATCATCTGTTCTGCCGACGCCATTGTGCCTACCTGGGCCTATATGGTGCTGGCCGGCAAGCTCCAGGGCCACGCCCACCGCTACGTATTCGGCAGCCTGGATGCCCTGGAGCAGGACCTGTTCCACGAAGCCATTGCCGCCCTCAACCCCGAGGACTACCACGACGCCAAACTCGTGGTGAAAGGTTGCGGCGAGAAGCCGGTGCCGACCTACGCCTACGTGGCCATTATGCAGAAACTGCTACCCGTAGCCAGTAGCATTATGTACGGGGAGCCGTGCAGCACGGTGCCGCTCTATAAGCGCCCGAAAGCAGCGTTAGGGTAAGGCCTGGCCGAACCGGACCCTATTGTGGGGGAGGCACTATTCTGAAGCGGGCCGCTGGCCTTTCTGGCCGGCGGCAGGAGGCGGGCGGCCCGTTGTTGGTAAGATGGGAGAGTATTTTTAGCTGCAACATCTGCATCTTTGAGGCCCAAACGCCCCGTTCATGCCCCAAACAGCTGCTTCTCCCTACAAAATCAGTGTGCTGACGGGCGTGGCCATCGTGGTGGCCAATATGGTGGGTACGGGGGTTTTTACCAGCCTGGGGTTTCAGGTGATGGGCATTCAGAGCGGGTTTGTACTGCTGATGCTCTGGGCCGTGGGCGGCATCATTGCCCTGTGCGGGGCGCTGTGCTACGGGGAGTTGGCGGCGGCCCTACCCCGCTCGGGCGGCGAGTACCACTATCTGTCGAAGATTTACCACCCGGCGCTGGGCTTTTTGTCGGGCTGGGTGTCGGCTACGGTGGGCTTTGCCGCGCCCACGGCGGCGGCGGCGCTGGCCCTGGAGCAGTACGCCGGCAGCGTGTGGCCCGGTTTGCCGCCCAAACTGCTGGCCGTATCCGTTGTGGTACTCCTGACGGTGGTGCACGCCCTCAGCAGCCGGGCCGGCAGCCGGTTGCAGGTGATTGTAACGGCGCTGAAGGTGCTGGTGCTGGTGGGATTTATCGGGCTGGGGCTGGCCGTGGCCTCGCCTCAGCCGCTGGCTTTCACGCCCCAGGGGCCGGCCGACTGGCAGCAACTGTTGAGCCCGGCGTTTGCGGTGTCCCTGATTTTCGTGTCGTATGCCTACTCGGGCTGGAACGCCGCCGTGTACCTGACGGGCGAAGTAGATCAGCCCCAGCGCAATCTGCCGCGCATTCTGCTGACGGGCACTGCCCTGGTGCTCGTGCTCTACGTGGCCCTGAACTTCGTCTTCCTCTATTCCACGCCCATCAGCGCCCTCAAAGGGCAGGTAGAAATCGGTTTCGTGGCGGCTACCACCCTATTTGGGCCGGCGGGCGGGCGGCTTATGGGCGGGCTGATTGCGGCTTTGCTGGTGTCCACCATCAGTTCCATGATATTCGCCGGGCCGCGCATTGTGCAGGTGATGGGCGAAGATTTGCCGGCCCTGCATTTTCTGGCCCGGCGTAGCGCGGCCGGCGTGCCGGTACGGGCCATGCTGTTTCAACTGGTGCTTACGCTGGTGTTCGTGCTCGAATCCTCATTCGCCCAGGTGGTCGTATACGCCGGCTTCGTGCTGAACCTGTTCACCTTCCTCACTGTGCTGGGCCTGTTTGTGCTGCGAGTGCGCCAGCCCGACCTGCTCCGGCCCTACCGCGCCTGGGGCTACCCGTTCACCCCCCTGCTGTTTCTGGGGCTCAATGGCTGGACACTCTGGTTCATCGCCCGCGACAAACCCACCGAAACGCTCTACGGCCTGGCCACGCTGCTGCTGGGCCTGCTCGTGTACGCAGTCGGCCAGCGGTTGAGCCGCACCAGCGCGCCGCAGTAGGCGCGGGGCGGTATTACTTTTTGATTTTTCGCTCACTGATGATTCTCCGAATGCGCTTTCCCATTATCAAAGGTCTATTCCCGCTGCTGCTGGTCGTGTTGGCGGCCTGCTCCGATTCGACTTCCACCAAAACCGGGCAGGCGGCCGCCCCGCCCGTTGCGACCCCCGACACGGTAGCGGCCGCCCTACCGGCCGCTCCGGAGCCCGTTGTTCCCGATACCTCGGCCACGCACAACGTGGCCGCCTACCTGGCCGGGCTCCGGGTAAGTGAGCAGAGCGACCTGAAACCCCTCGCGGCCCAACCCGCCTGGCAGGCCTACGCGACGGATGCCGATAAAAGCTGGGACAAGTACCACTCCACCCGCACTGCTAAAATAGAGGGTTGGGCCGCCACCGAGCTGGATTCGGTGCGCGCCGCCAGCCCCACTATCTTCTATCCTTTCAGCGGCCCCGATTTTCTGAACGTGACCACCATGTTTCCCACCAGCCAGACCTACGTGCTGATGGGCCTCGAACCCGTGGGGACCGTGCCGGCCCGCGCCACGCTGGAAAACGCCAAGCTGTTTTCGGCCCTCAAGGCCTCGTTGTGGTCGGTGCTGAACTTCAGTTTTTTCCGCACCAATGCCATGGCCGTGGATCTGAAGTCGGTGGAGCTGGACGGTGCCCTGCCCCTGATGCTGCTGTTCGCCACCCGCACCCATCATCAGGTGGAAGCCATCCGCTACGTGCAGCTCACTTCCGAAGGCCAACTCACCGAGGCCGACTCGGCCACCATCCGCAAGCCCGGCCCGAAACATGTACCCGGTGTCGAGATGAAGTTGCGCACCCAAAACGGCCAGGAAAAAACGGTCCTCTACTTTTCCGTCGATATCAGCGACTGGAAGCTCAGCACCACCCAGGAGGCCGCCCTCAAGTACGTGCGCACCCTCGGCCCGCTCACTACCTACGTGAAATCGGCCACCTACCTCATGCACAAAAGCTACTTCAGCAAGGTGCGGAATCTGGTGCTGGAGCGCAGCAACTACGTTTTGCAGGACGATTCAGGCATTGCCATGAAGTACTTCACGCCCACCAACTGGCAGTTTACCTACTACGGCACCTATAAGCGCCCCATCAACCTGTTTGCCAAGCAGTACCAGCCCGAACTCACCGCCGCCTATACGGATAAGGCCCACCCGCCCCGCCCGCTGCCATTCGGCACCGGCTACAACTGGCGCGAAAACGACTCCAACCTGCTGCTGGCCCACCGTACCACGCCGGTTCAGCAATAGCCCGGTACCACAGTCCTGATTTCCAGAGAGCCGGGTTCCTATTCAGGGGTCCGGCTCTTTCCGTAAGCGGTGGTTAGCAGGTTGCAGCGGGCAGGGAGGAGTTTTTAACGAACTTTGATGACATGATTCGCCCCCTTGTCTTATTTTTCGGTGGCCTGCTGCCCTTGTGGCTGGTTGCTGCCGGTTCTGCGCCACTACCGGCCACTCCGCCGCCGGTTCCGGGAGCCAACAGTCTGCTCCTCGATAGTCTGCTGCGCGCTGATGACCGCCTGCGCTCCGTGGTCGAGCATGCCGACGAGTACGAGTTGCAGGTGATTTACACCCAGATCAACCGCGACGACCAGCAGCGGCCAACGTTCGTGCAGCATAACTTCCGGCTCGATGCCGGCCAGTATTTCAACCCGGCCAGCCTGGTGAAGCTGCCCACCGTGGCGCTGGCCCTCGAAAAGCTGAACCGCCTGCACCAGCCCGGCCTCACGCGCCGCTCGCCCATGCGCACCGGCACCGCCTTCCGCTGCCAGACACCCGCGCCCTTCGGGGCCTCTCCCGATTCCGACCGCGTGAATACCGTCGGTAACTATGCCAAGCGCATGCTGCTTGTCAGCGACAACCAGGCCTATAACCGGCTCTACGAGTTCCTGGGCCAGCGCCCCCTCAACGAGCGGCTGGCCGCGCTGGGCTATCCGGAAACGCGCATCGTTCGGCGCTTTGCTCCCTGCGATACGGCCGCCAACCGCTACACCAACCCCATCGATTTCCAGGACCCGGCCACGGGCGTGCTCAGCTACCAGCAACCGGCTGCCATCAACCGCCAGCCTTTCGGGTTTCCGCTGGGGCACATTGCCAAAGGGCGTGCCCACCAGGCCGGCGGCCGTATCGTGGCAGGCCCCTACGATTTCACCACCGCCAACTACCTGCCGCTCCAATCCGTCACCACCATGCTGCGCGCGGTCCTTTTTCCCGAATCTGTGCCCGCCAGCCAGCGTTTCGACCTCGCGCCGGACGATTACGCTTTCCTGCGCTACTACCTGCACCAAACTCCGCACAGTTCCGGCTACTCCTTATATAAGCCCGAGCGGTATTTCGATGCATACAAGAAGTACCTCTACTACGGCCGTCGTCCAGCGGCCACGGCCGCTCCAGAGTTGCGCATCTATAATATAGTAGGCATGTCGCACGGCTACCTGGCCGACGTTGCCTACTTCGCCGATGCCACCCACCAGGTCGAATTCATGCTGAGTGCGGTCTTATACGTGAATAAAAACGGCGTCATCAACGACGGGACCTATGAATACAGCTCCGTAGGGCTGCCTTTTCTGGAGGCATTGGGTCAGCAGATCTATCGATACGAAGCGTCCGGCGTGCGGCCGGCAGCCCATATTTCCGCTCAGTTTACCGGCACCGAGGGTACCCGTTAGCCTACCGCTAGTTGTCCCGGAAAAGAAAGTAGCTGATACTGTGAGCGGAAGCGGGTGGGGTGTGGCTATTTTATGGTCCGGGTTTGCACAGTTAGCAGAAAGGGCGCACTTTTGCACTCCCAATCCGAAACGCGGAAGGGACCGGCCGCTCAGGCAGCCCGGGCTTGAAAAAATAGTTTTGCTGCGGGCTTGCAAACTTCCCACCGGGTTTGCTACCTTTGCAC
>NZ_QYCN01000121.1 GCF_003583925.1 Hymenobacter rubripertinctus
TGCTGCAACATGCATCCTTTGGGGTTTCCGGTGGAGCCGGAGGTATAGATGACGTAGGCCAGATCGGTGGCGTGGTTCACCAGCACGGGGTTCTGCTCGCTGTACTGCCCGGCCTGCTCATCAAAAACGGTCAACGCCGCCTCATCCAGCACCAAGCGGGCCTGACTATCGGCCAGAATATAAGCCAGGCGCTGGGCCGGGTAGTCCGGGTCGAGCGGCACATAGGCCCCGCCGGCCTTGAGCACGCCCAGCAGGGATACCAGCAGTTGCGGACCCCGCGCCAGACGCAGGGCCACCAGCACACCAGGACCCACCTGGTACTCCGTTCGCAGGTAGTGGGCCAGCGCGTTGGCCCGGGCGTTGAGTTGGCCGTAGCTCAGCCGCTCTTCGGCAAAGAGCAGGGCCACTTGATCGGGGCGCTCCCGCACTTGGGCCTCGAACAGGCTCACCAGCGTCTGGGTCTGGTCGTAGGGGGCGGCCGTGGCGTTGAAGACTTCCAGCTGCTGAGCCCGCTCCGACTCACTCAAATACTCCAACGTCCCGAT
>NZ_QYCN01000122.1 GCF_003583925.1 Hymenobacter rubripertinctus
CCGATTCGCGACTACTTTCTGCAAGTTGAAGACTTCCGTCAAGCCGCCAAGTGCCGCTACCGACTGGCTGACATTCTGCTTATTGGCTTGTGCACCTACCTGAGCAACGGCCACGATTACGAGGACATGGTCTTGTTTGCCCAAACCCAYGCCCGGCACCTAACCGACTTGGTRSACYTGCCCAGTGTGCCGTCGCACGATACGTTTAAYCGCGTATTTCAACTGCTCTCTCCCGACTTGCTGCGGGGCTGTCTGGCCCAGCACGGCCACGCGCTACTCGATACGCTGGCCGAGAAACAACTCTGCCTCGATAGCAAAAAGCTGCGGGGCGTGAGTCCGCGCAGTGCTGGCAACGCCGGCCTGTACCTGGTTAATGCCTGGGTGAGCGAGAACCGCTTGTGTGTGGGCCAGCAGCGAGTGGCCGATAAAAGCAATGAAATCACGGCCTTACCTGAACTGCTGGCCCAACTGGACCTGCGCCAGGCGGTGGTCACCACCGACGCCATGGGCTGCCAGGCCGCCATTGCCGGCCAGATTCGCCAGCA
>NZ_QYCN01000123.1 GCF_003583925.1 Hymenobacter rubripertinctus
AATGGCGCACAAACGGCACCTGTCGCAAAAGCGTAGTAAGTTTGGCGCTGAGGCATTGCTTCACGGGGCAGAACGGGTTTGGATGGTGTAGGAACCCCAAAGGTCGGACTGCCCCGTTTTATGCCGCAATATTTAGTAGGGTAGAGTACCCCCGCATTACCGTTCTGTCTGCTACCACCGCCGCCCGCTCTATCTACCTACCGCGCCGGGCCGCGCTGCTTGCCTACCCCACTCACACACCGCCACTGCCTGCCTCCTGCCCCCACTCGGGCTGCCGGGGCCCGCGTGGCTTTTTTCGGGCCTTTCCTTTTCCTCCTTTTTTCCCGCTATGAACCCCCTTACTTGCCTGCTGCTGGCCGCCGCCCTGCCCCTGGCCGCCGCCGCCCAAACCGCCCCCCCCGCCGACTCCGTGGCCACCTACCGCCACCAACTGGGCCTGACGGCCAGCCCCGTGCTCGACGGCTTCTTCAAAAACAACCGCGCCCTGCCACTGGGACTGCTTTATAAGCGCCAGACCAAGCCCAATCAGGCGTTGCGTC
>NZ_QYCN01000124.1 GCF_003583925.1 Hymenobacter rubripertinctus
AGGTTAAAACCGCGGCCCTTCAGGTTCTGAAAGCACTGCTCAATCGTCCAGCGTTTGGCGTAGAGCTGGTCCATGTAGGCCAGTCCCACGTTGCCAAACAGGAACAAAAACTCGTTATCGGCCAGCGCTTTGACCCAGACCTGGCCCCAGACCCCATCGACCTGGCAGTGGGTGAAGCGGCGCACCTGCCCGGGGGCCAGGCCCAGGTCGGCAACGGCCTGCCGCTGGCCGCCGGGGTGGGTGAGCAAGTGGTGTTTAGGCAGGCGCATGACGAAGTTCAAGCCGTTGGCTTTGAGCCATTTCAGCCACTGGTGGCCCACGAATTCGCGGTCCCCCAGCACCAACCCGATGCGGTGTTTGCCCAGCACCTGGAGGCAGACCTGCAACAGGGCGATGCGGTCGGCGGCCGACGAATTGCCGCTGCGGTTGTCGAGCAATTCCCAGTACAGGGGCAGCTGCAACTCGCCCCGGCCGATGGTGACGAGCAGGATGTTGACCTGGCAGCGGCCGAAATCCCATTCCG
>NZ_QYCN01000125.1 GCF_003583925.1 Hymenobacter rubripertinctus
GTTAGTTACCCTAATTTTCTGGTAGTGGCGGTCGAGTTTGACACGGGCTTTTTCCAGCGTGAATTGCCATTTGACCGTGGCCCGGGCCGCATTGCGTTCGGCCACGCAAGCGGCGACGTGGGCGGTGAGTTCTTCTTGGGTAGGAATGCGCTGGTGCAGGCACTGGCGGGCGATGGCCGAGAGTTCGAGTTCGACCATGTTGAGCCAGGACGCATTTTTAGGCGTGTAGTGCAGTTCGAAGCGCGCGGCCAGGGCGCGGGCCTCTTGAGCGGGCAGGTGYTGGTAAAACACGGCATCGGTATGGGTGTTGAGGTTGTCCTGCACGAGCACAATTTTCGCGGCCTGGGGGTAGCTCGCCGCCAGGCGTTGCAGAAAGCGGCAGTAGTCGGCCCCGGTGCGCCGGGCCGAGACCTCGACCAGGCGCTGGCCCGTGCCGGGCTCGAAAGCGGCCAGCAGGCAGGCCGTGCCCTGGCGCACATAGGTGCTGCTCTCGCGCCGGGGTC
>NZ_QYCN01000126.1 GCF_003583925.1 Hymenobacter rubripertinctus
CGCCCACTCCGCCCACTCTCGCTCTCGGCCAGCATCAGCCAGGCCGGCGGAGCCAGCATCAGTTATAACTGGCCCACCACGTTGCCCAACGGCTGGACCTACCAAACCCCTGCCCCGCGTACCGGCCCCAGCGTAATCGTGGTCCCCAGCGGCAGTCCGGGCACCACTACCATCCCCGTATCGGCCACTTATAGTTGCAGCGGCATCAGCGGTACCACCGCCTCCGCCTCCGCTACCATTACCACAGGCAGCCAGGTAGCCACCCCCTATTTTGCCCAGGCCAGCGTAGCCCTGGGCGTCGTGCCTACCCTGATTTGTACCGACGAGGTAGTGACGGCCACCGTAACGGCGACGGTGGCGGGCGCGGGCACCTCCATTTACTGGACCGGCAGCAGCGGCGTATCCGTGTCGCCCAACCCCTCGGCTTCGGGCCAGCAGGTCAGCATCACGGCTACCCACAACGGCTTGCTC
>NZ_QYCN01000127.1 GCF_003583925.1 Hymenobacter rubripertinctus
GGCGATGCGGTCGGCGGCCGACGAATTGCCGCTGCGGTTGTCGAGCAATTCCCAGTACAGGGGCAGCTGCAACTCGCCCCGGCCGATGGTGACGAGCAGGATGTTGACCTGGCAGCGGCCGAAATCCCATTCCGTGCGGTCCAGGCATAGGCGCAGCTTGCCTGTGGTCGGCAGCAAGGTCAATAGAAAGTGCGCCAACAGCCGATAATCCAGGTCGGTTTGGCGGAAAAAGTCCTGAATGCGGGTTTCGTTCGAGGCGGGCTTGACGGCGTCGTTCAGGTGCTGGGCCACCTCACAGAACTGCACATTGCGGCTTTTTAAGTGCCTATTCAAAATTAGTCAGACAATTGAGAAGGGGCTATCTTCGCAGATGCAGAAACGCTTCATTGAGCTGACTTCCGACGAGCGGGCCACGCTGGAGGAAGGCCATCGCCATCATCGGCAACACCCGTTTCGTGCCCGCTGTC
>NZ_QYCN01000128.1 GCF_003583925.1 Hymenobacter rubripertinctus
TTGAACATCTTTCGCAAGTTCAGCCTCTTTCTTCTCACGCATGAACCGAGTAAGATTAGTCTGAAAAGAAAGCGTAAAAAGGCCGCCAGAGACGACGGATTTATGCTGGAACTGCTCAAAAGTGCCTAATTTGGTGCGGTAGCCCTATAGGTGGAATGCAGTAGACAAGTTAAGTGACAAGTTACTCTACCCTACTAAATATTGGGGCATAAAAACGGGGAGGCCCGACCTTTGGAGTTCCTACACTTCTCAGCCCGTTCCTCCCCGTGAAGCAACGCCTCAAAGCCAAACTTACGACCCTTTTGCGACAGGTGCCCATTGTGCGCCATCTGTCCCGGCAAAAGTTTATTGCTCAGTTTATTATCGGACTCATCAAGAGCCGCAACGTGCAATTTGGCGAAGTCGCTCACCATCTCAACGACGAAGTCAAAGTGGCCTCCAACGAGACCCGCATCC
>NZ_QYCN01000129.1 GCF_003583925.1 Hymenobacter rubripertinctus
CGGCAGCAGAAACAGCAGCGTGGCGGCGGCCGGAATCAGCACCCGGGGCTCAAACACTTCGCCCCAGCTTTCAATGCGCAGCAGCCGCCAGCGAAAGCGCTGGCGCTGGGCCGCGGGCAGCGTTTCGGTCATGGTGCCCTGCACGATCAGGCTGAGCAGGGCCAGGCCGGAGGAGCAGTAGAACAGGGCGTTGAGCGAGAAGTGGGTGGCCAGCCAGGAGCCGGCCATGGGGCCRGCRGCCATGCCCAGCGAGCCGGCCACGCCCAGCAGGCCCATGGCCTCGCCGCGGCGGGCGAGCGGCACGATATCGGCGATGAAGGCGGCCGTGCCGGTGGGCTTGAAGCCGGTGCTGAAGCCGTGGAGCAGGCGCAGGCCCAGGAAGCCGGCGACGGTGACGGTGAACGGGTAGAAGAAGCCGCAGATAAAGCAGATCAGCGAGCCGAAGACCATGAC
>NZ_QYCN01000130.1 GCF_003583925.1 Hymenobacter rubripertinctus
CAGGCCACGCCCCAGTTGCGCCCCAAGCCCCGCCGGCCACGGGAGCTGGAGTTGGATGAAATGTGGACCTTTGTCGGCCAYAAGGGCAATAAAGTGTGGCTCTGGCTGGCCGTGGAGCGGGCCAGTCGCCGTATCGTGGCCTGGGTGCTYGGTGACCGGAGCCGGGCCACGGCCCAGCGCCTGTGGGACGCCTTGCCCGAGCAGTATCGCACGGGCACGTGGTACTACACGGACGAGTGGGAGGCCTACCGGGGCATGTTTCCGGCCGCTGCSCAYCGGCCCAGCCCCAAAGGCAGCGGCCAGACGAGCATCGTGGAGGCCATCAACTGTTCGTTGCGCCAAAAGTGCGGCGTGTTGGTGCGCAAGTCCTGCTCGTTYAGYCGGTGCGAGAAAATGCACCAYAYGCGCATCCAACTCGTCATCGACGAGCACAACCGTCGGTTAACGCCAAC
>NZ_QYCN01000014.1 GCF_003583925.1 Hymenobacter rubripertinctus
CCAGACGAGCATCGTGGAGGCCATCAACTGTTCGTTGCGCCAAAAGTGCGGCGTGTTGGTGCGCAAGTCCTGCTCGTTTAGTCGGTGCGAGAAAATGCACCATACGCGCATCCAACTCGTCATCGACGAGCACAACCGTCGGTTAACGCAAACCTGAATCACCTCGCATTATACCACCGCCCCCGATTCGATCTGCTAGCGATGAGGTAGTAACTCGGTGAATGAGTGACCTGGTGAATGAGTGAATGGGTGCCTGGTCATCCTGACGAAGCAAGGACCTTAGCACGCAAGAACAAGTCGTTGTTACGGCCGTTCCATCGTGCTAAGGTCCTTGCTTCGTCAGGATGACCAGGCACCTATTTACTCATTCACCAGGTCACTACCTCATCGCCTATTGATACTGCACGTACAGCGGCGAGGGCTCCAGGGCAATGACCTCGGCCGGCGTCATGATGTGGTGGGGCTTGGGGCGGGCGTCGTACTCATAGAAGAGTTTGAAGCCGGTGTATTGCACGGGCTCATTAACGATGTAAGCCTTGTAGGAATCCTTTTTGAGGGTGGGGTCGCCGTGGCCGTCCATGTGCATTACCACCTGCACGCGGGGGTCGAGCTTGATGTTTTTATAGTTGCTCACCATTTTGCGGGTGAAGCGGTGCACGGTCAGCACCTTAGGCGGGAGCTTGTTCTCGCTCACGATACGCGCCAGGAAGTTGATGGTAAAGTTGATGTCCTTGGCATCCAGCGTCCCGATTTTCTGGTTCGGGCGCACGCCGGGCATGGTCGAGAGCGAAAACTCGGGGTCGATGCCCAGGTGTACGATCGGGTCTTTGAGGTACTGCTCCAGCTTGGGCAACTCAGCCTGTAGGGTGCTGTGGCCGGGCTGCACGTCGAGAAACAGGATGCAGTTGTGCTCCTTGGCCCAGCTCATCACCTCCTCAATGGTGGCTTTAGAGTTCATCAGGCGCCACTTGCCGTCTTTGCCGGGCGTGCCCTGGGCCGTGATGGTGACGTTGTGCAAAGCGGCCTGTACCGGCCGGCTTGGGTCGGCGGCCTGCCACTCCTTCAACACGCCGGCAAACTTGCGGAACATCTGCTCCTTGGGCTCGCGGCCCAGAATGCCCATGCCCTTCGAGCGGATGTTGCCATAGAAAGCCACGATGCGGTGGCCGGGCAGAATGGCGCCGGGCAGCTGGCCGGTTTTCTTGGCAATGGAGTCGGCCTTGAGCGAGTCGCGCTGCATGACCTGCCGGGCCAGTTGGGCCGAATCAACAACCACGGGCTGCTGCACCGTGTCGGCGGCCAGGGCGGCCGTTTCGGTATCGGTAACGGAGCGGGAGCCGCAGCCGGGCAGCGTGGTCAGGGCGAAAGCAAGGCCCAGGGAGGCCAGGGTGGGGGCCGTGAGGCGGGTGAGCGTGGAAAGGTAAGGCACTAAAACAGGGGGGATTGAAGGCGAATGGAGCTGCGAAGGTAGCGGGTTTTGGCCGCACCATTCAACCCGCCCCCGGAGGCAGTCCGGATAAAACAGGATTTAATCCGTTTCCGCCCAAACCCCAAAACGCCGCCCGAACTGCTCCGGGCGGCGTTTTGCGAGTCAGCAGAAGAGCGGGAAACGGGCGGTGGTTGTAGCCAAAAAAACACTCGGCCCGCAGCGCGTAGCGGCAGAGCAGCCAGCCCGCGCCCAGCACCAGGGTGTTTTGGGGTGGTCCAGTCAAGCAGGGCGGCCGTCGTGGTCGGGAGCAGGGGCAGTAATGCCGCCGGGTTGATCAGGGGCTGGGGGTAGCCTGGGCGTGGCTTCTTGACTTTCTAAACCGCTTCAAAAACAGAGGAGGAAGTGGTGCGTAAGTGAAGGCATACGTACTTTTTTAGCTAGCCTTCGTTGCTACACCCCAACTTGGGTTAGGTTAGACAACTCGTTGTTTGGCTGAACACAAACAACGAGCTAGGAGGCTGTGGCACGGACTTTAGTTCGTAGCCCGCTTGCTAACGGGCCGCCCAAGGAGGTTAAAACGTTCGTACTTGGAGTGGTAGTGAGTCCCGGCAGGGCGATATGGGCCTAGCAATCCGGGTATTATAGTTCCGGAGCCCCGGCGGACCTCACTACCAGCCCGGGGCGTGGGTCCCAGCCCGGATCTACGGATTGAAGTCTATGCTACACCCGTTCGCGGAACGCTGGGGCGGACGGGTCTGTTGGCTGGTTTCGGGCCGGCGGTGAGCTGGCCGTTATTTTCCCGCTCCTTCCTGTATTCGTGTTGAAATCCTTCGTTTCCCGCTTCTCCGGTCCCGGACTGCTGCTGTGGCTGCTGGTGCTGGGCGGGGCACCCGGCTGCAAAAGCAACTCGCCGGAGCCCGGCGCAACTACCGCGCCCACGGCCCCGCCCGTGGCCCCGCCGCCGGCCGCCATGCTGGTGGGCAGCAGCCTCATCGGCGAGTACACCCCGGCTCAGCTGGCGGCCCGGGTATCAGATATTCCGCTGGTGGGCGCGCTGGCGCGGAATTCTGTCAGGGTCTACCGCCTCATCTACACCACCCGCAACACCGACGGGCAGACCATTACGGCCTCGGGGGCAGTGCTGGTGCCGGTGGGGGCGGCAGCGGCGGTGCCCGTTATCAGCTACCAGCACGGCACGTTGCAGCCCGACGAGGAAACCCGCGCCCCGTCGTACTATAGTTCGAGCAGCGAAATCTGGTCGGCCGTTTCGGTGCTGGCGGCCACGGGCTACGTGGTGTCGGCCCCCGATTACATTGGCTACGGGGCTTCCAAAAGCCTGCCCCATCCCTACGAGCACGCCGCCTCGCTGGCCTCCGCCTCGGCCGATATGCTACGGGCTGCCCGCGAGTTCTGCGCCCGGGAAAAGGTGAGCGTCAACCAGAAAAATTTCCTGCTCGGCTACTCTGAGGGCGGCTACGCCACCATGGCTTTACACCGGCTGCTGGAGGAGAAATACGCCACCGAGTTGCCCGTTACGGCCAGCGCGCCGGGGGCTGGGGCCTACCACAAATCGGCTTTCGCCAAGTACATTATGGGCTCTACTCAGCCCCTGAATTTTTTGAGCACCTACGTGTGGGTGCTGCGCACCTACGACCGGGTGTACCAGCTCAACCGCCCGTTCAATTACTACTACCAGGAGCCCTACGCCACCGGCCTCCAGGCCGACCCGTTCAGTGCCGTGCCTCGCCAGGCAGCTGAGCTATTCGCGCCCGGTTTCCGCCAGGCCGTGCTCACCGATTCCGACGCGCCCCTCACGGCCTCGCTGCGCGCCAACGACGTGTACGACTGGCTTCCCCGCGCCCCGGTAGCGCTTTTTCACGGCACCGCTGATGATTATGTACCCTATTTCAACTCCGAAGATGCCTACCGGGCCATGCGCGCCCGCGGGGCCACGCAGGTGGAGTTGCGCCCCATCCAGGGCGGCACCCACTTCACCTCGGCCGCTCCCTACACCCTGTCAGCTTACGCGTTCATCTCGCAGTTTTAAGTGAACAGGGGATGAAAGAGCACCCCCATCAGCTGGTCGCGTGCCCTCACTGGCGAGCAGCCATCAGCTGATTGAAATCGGCCACTATTTCGGTCAGGAAGATCAGGCTGTAGTTGTAGCCTTTGAGGTCGAATTCGTTGGGATCGAACTTACCCAGGCCGGCAAACTCGCTGGGCATACGCTTGCGCTTACCGGCCGCTTTTTCGGCCAGCAAATCCAGCAGCTGCTCGTAGCCAGGGATACCGCCCATATCTTCGAGCGGCGCGGCGCGCCGGCCATCCAGGCAGCGCACGGCCGGCGCGAGCGAATCAGCAGCTAGCGGCGTTATTTGCTCCACCACAATGTCGTGCTCCCAACTGTCGCCGAAATCGTACGTGTAGGTCACTTTATCAGCGGGGACCCGCAGAACGGCGCTCAGCGGCACCTCGCGCGGGTCCTGCTGGGGCGGCTCATCCTCCCAGACCGAACCTTCAGAGCCCAGCGACGGGGAGCCGGCCCGGAAGCTGCCGCGCCCCTGGCGGAATTCGAACAGGTGGTAGTTTTCCCAGTCGAACACAATTTGCAGCACGAAATGCAGCTCCCAGAACGTGAGCGTATCGGGCACTTCCACGCGCCGCCAGATGGACGGTTGCGTGTAGCGCATGCTTACCTTGAGCGTCAGGAGGTTGGCCATGATGAAACGCACGTTAGTGGAAGCGCCAACTTACGGATTTTGCCCCAGGTTCACCAGCATCAGGTTTGCTCGTCACCCCCGCGCCGCGCCCCGCCMCCACGCGCCGCKCAGGGCGGCCACCCCCCCGACCAGCCCCGCCAGTAGCCCCCCGAGCAGTACCAGCAGCCAGGAGTTGCCACCCAGCGGCAGCAGCGTGGCCAGCCGGGTAGCCAGTAGCTCCGCACCGTGGGTATTGAACCAGGCCGCGGGTAGCCACCAGCTCAGGCCCACGCCCAGCAGGCCGGCCAGAAATGCCGCCCCGGCCGGTACCCGTCGCCACGCGGCCAGCCCCAGGCAAACCGGCACCACCACCCACCAGGGCAGCCAGAGCTGGGCCAGGGAGGAGAGCAGGAAAATCAGCAGAAAGAGGAGGAGAAAGGGTTTCATAATTCGGAAGATAAATGGCGGCGGCCTGTGACCCGGACTTCCGTCCGTAGCCTCCGGTTCCGGGGAGGTGCTTCCCGGACTGCCTGGCGAAAATGCGGGTGTTCGGGCTACGGAGGACGCAAGTTCGGGCCACAGCATTACTGCTCCAGCCGCCAGGCGGCTTGCAGGCGGGGGTGGTTTTCGTCGGCGGCGCGCAGGAATACCAGCTCGTCGAGCTGGCCGGTGCGCCAGCTTTCCAGCATGTCGTCGTAGTAGCGGGAGGCGGGGTTGCCGCTCTGGCCGCCGGGGAAAATGCCGTAGGCCCGCACCTGCGGCCCCAGGGCCACCACCATCCGCCACGAGGGGCCGTTGCGCGCGCCGGTAGCATTCACGCTGCCGGGACTACCGCCGCACACAATGTCCGGGTGGCCGAAGCCCGGTAGTTGGGCCAGGTGGTTGATGTCGGTACTCTTCTGGTTGGCCCAGGCCCACTGCGGCCCCAGCGGCCCGAACTTGCGGGTCAGCGAGTCGACGGCAAAGTGCAGGGAGGAGGTGAGCAGGTCGCGCACGGTTTCCTTGCGGGGCGTACGACGGTCGTCAATCCAGGGACTGGCTCCCTGAAAGCCCGTGGCGGGGTTGCCCGACTGCTTCAGCAGCAGTTGGGTGGTTCGGTCCCGCGACGGGAAGCGCATTTCCAGGCCCGTAGCCACTTGGCCGAAATCGTCTTCCCAGAGGCGTTTCACTAACTCCTGATACCACAGCTCAAAAACGGTGGCGGCCACCGCCTCGGCGGTGTAGTGAAAATCCCAGCCCTGCAAAGTCCGTAAGGCGGCCGTTTCGGCCGGGCCGGCCGGCGGGGCACCAGCCTGCACGGTGGTCAGCATCCAGGGCAGCAGGGTCTGGGCATTGATGCCTAAATCGTCGTTCTGGAGCAACCGCAGCGAGTCGGCGGTGGCGCGGTGCATGCGGGCCAGCTGCCCGTTGATGCGGTGGGTCCGGTCCCAGGGCGCGTAATCCCAGCCGAGGTAGTAGGGGTAGCGGGGGCCGGCGGAGTGCTGGTTGGCCGACGATAGGAAGCCGCGCGCCGGGTTTTTCACCCGGGGCGTCTGGCTCATCGGAATCCAGCCCTGCCAGTCCTGGCGGGCATCGGTGCCGTCGAGGATGAACTTGCCCTGGTCGGGGTACTTGAGCGGGAAGCGGCCGTTGGGCCGGATGGCAATATCGTTCTGGCTGCTGGCAAAAATGAAGTTCTGGGCCGGCGAGGCGTAGGTGCGCAGGGCCCGGTCGTAGTCCTGGTAGCTGCGGGCGTGGTTGAGCTTCACGAAGGCCAGCACCTCATCGGCCCCCTCGTGGGCGGTCCAGCGCAGGGCGTGGCGCACGGGCGTCTGGGCGTTGAAGGGTTTTTCCTCCTGGTCGTACACCACCGGGCCGTGGTGGGTATACAGCACGGTATCGAGGCGGTCGGGGCGGCCGCGCACGGCAATGCGCTCCACTACGCGGCGCACTGGCTTCCAGCGGCCGTCGTGCCAATACTCGCGCCGGCTGGCGTCCCGGAACTTGAGCTGGTACCAGTCGAGCACGTCGCCGCCCACGTTGGTCACGCCCCAGGCCACGCTTTCGTTGAAGCCGATGATGATGGCCGGCGCCCCCGGAATGGTCACGCCGTACACGTTCTGGCCAGGCGCATTCAGCTGAATCTGGTACCAGATGCTGGGCAGGTTGAGCTGTAAGTGGGGGTCGTTGGCCAGCAGGGGCAGGCCCGAGGCCGAGCGACTGCCCGCCACCGCGAAGTTGTTGGAGCCCAGCTCCGCATCGGGCTCCCGGCTCGGCACGCGGTCCGACAGCGCCGCCGAAAACAAGGGCGGGGCCACCGGTACGGGCAGCGGCTTGAAGTCGAGCGCGGTGCCCTCGGGTACCACCGGCTCCTCCCAGGCGGGGTAATCGGGGAACAGGTCGCGGGTGACTTCGGGGCCGTATTTGCTCAGGATGTTGCTCAGGCGCAAATCGTCGGAGCGCCCGCTCAAATCCCAGGCCATCAGCTTGAGCAGCAGCGCGCACTTAAGCGGCTGCCACGGCTCGGGCGCGTAATCGAGCAGCTTGTATTCAAACGGATAATCGGCGGGACTCAATTGGCTGATGTAGGCATTCACGCCCGCTGAATATGACTCCAGCACCAGCCGCGTGGTGTCGTTCTTGAGCATCTCGCGCAACGAGTTTTCGGCCCCCAGCGGCAGGCCCATGCGGCGCTGAAACCGGTCGTACTCCAACGCTTTCGGACCCACGACTTCCGCAATGCGCCCCGCTGCCACCCGGGTCATAAATTCCATCTGCCAGAGCCGGTCGCGGGCCGTGAGGTAACCCTGGGCGTAGTAGAGGTCGTGGTCGTTGCCGGCAAACACGTGGGGCACGCGCCGGTCATCGAACCGCACGCGCACCGTTTGGTGCAGGCCGGGCAGATGCAGGGTTTGCTGGGCGGGAAAGTCGGCGGCGGTTTCGCCGTTGCGCCAGAAGCCCTGGTAGGGGCTCAGCAGCCGGGCCACGGGCGGCACGTCGCCCTGTTTGGTGTTGAGCACCCAAGCCAGTACCAGGGCAACAAGCAGGGCCAGCAGGGCCTTCACATAACGCAGCATAAGCTATCCTAAAATCGCGGAGGCGGAAGGTAGCAAATGCTGCGTAGTTGGGCGGGAGTCTATAGTTGTGAGGACCTTTCAGCCTGAGCCGGCCGCCTAGCTTTTCGGCAGGTACACCCGGAAGCCCAGGTTGAAATTCAGCGCTCCGCCGCTGAAAGGATTGGAGTCGTTATTACCGTTGATAATCTGGTAGGCCAGCAGCCCCTCCAGACCCACGGCTGGCGTAATAAAGTAGGAGTAGCCCAGCCCGGCGCTGGCATGGAAGTTCGCGACGGTGCTGGATTGTGTCCGCTGGGAGGAAGATAGGGGGGGGCGGCGACGGTAGCTGTTGAGTACCCCGCCCGCGCTCAGCTCGCCGAATACCCGGTGCCGGCTTCCCGAGGGAATATAATACCGGAGCCACGGCAACAGGCCCAGACTCAGGTTCTGCTCGGTGATTGCATTAGCGATGTTAGGTTTAAAGCGCGAATAGCCCAGTGGCACGGCCGCCCCTAAGGCCAGATTGTCGGCCACGAACAAGCCGGCCGAGGGGGCCACAGAACCACCGTAGTTGAGGGCGAAATCGTTACGCTGGAACGTGAAATTTCCTCCGCTCAACCCCAGTACGCGGGTGCCTTGGGTGGTTTGGGCCTGGGCAGTGAAGCTGGCCAGTACAGCTGCCAGTGGCAGCAGAAAATACGTTTTGCGCATAAGAAACGGGCTGGGTTAAGTAGATGAACTGGCTACCTAACGACCCGGTACCCGGAAAAGTATCTGGCCGGGCATTACCAGCAGCACTTGCTGCTGGTAATGCCCGGCCAGACATGGCGCAACCCGCCGGTTTACGGCTTCCAGCCGCCCCCCAGGGCCCGGTACACGTTTACCGTGGCGTTGAGCTGCTGCATGCGGGTGTCAATCAGGTCGAACTTCGATTCCAGGGCGTCGCGCTGGGTGAAGAGCACTTCCGTATAATCGGCGCGGGCCGATTTGAAGAGGCTGTTGGCAATGGTGCTCGACTGGTCGAGGGAGCGCACGGCCAGGGCCTTCTCGGCGTAGTTGTGCTCCAGGTTATTGATGTTGGCCAGCTGGTTAGCTACCTCCACGTAGGCGTTCAGAATGGTGCGCTCGTACTGGTACGCGGCCTGAATCTGGACGGCGTTGGCGTTGCCGTACATGGCCTTGATGCCGTTGCGGTTCACCAGCGGGGCCACCAAATCACCGGCCAGCGAATACAGCATCGACTCGGGCGTGGTGAAGAGCAGGCCAGGCTTGAAGGCCCCGAAACCTGCCCCACCCGTGATGCGCAGGGCCGGGTAAAAGTTGGCCCGTGCCACCTGCACGTCGAGCTTAGCGGCGGCCAGGTTCTGCTCAGCCTGCCGGATGTCGGGGCGGTTTTGCAGCAGCTGGGCCGGTACGCCGGCCCGCACGGTGGCGGGCACCAGGGTGTTAAACAGGGCGTCGTTGCGCACAATGGGCTGCGGGTAGCGGCCCATCAAAAAGTTGAGGCGGTTTTCGGTTTCCGTGATGCGCTGCTGAATGCTGTATTGCAGGCTGCGGGTGGTGTGCACCTGGGCCTCGAAACGCTGCACGGCCAGCTCGGTGGCCCGGGCCGATTCCTTCTGGAGCTTCACCAACTCCAAAGCGTTGGTCTGGAGCTCGATGTTCTGGCGCACAATGGCCAGCTGATTATCCAGGGCCAGCAGCTCGTAGTAGGAGGTGGCCATTTCGGCAATCAGGTTGGTTACCGTGAAGTTGCGGCCCTCTACGGTGGCCAGGTAGCGCAACGCGGCCGACTTGCGGGAGTTGCGCAGCTTGTGCCAGATATCCACTTCCCAGCTGGCAAACGCGCCGAGCTGGAAGTTCTGGAGCGGATCGGGGTTGCGGTGCTCGGGCTGGATGGGAATGGCCTCCTCCGTGGCCCCCTGGAGCGTGTTGCGGCTGGGCCGCTCGGCTTCGGCCTTTACGCCCAGGCCCACGAAGGGCAGGTACTCGCCCTTGCGGATCTGGATTTCGTTGCGGGCAATCTGGATTTCCTGGAGCGAGACGTTGAGCTCCTGGTTGCGTTGCAGGGCCGTATCGATGAGGCCCACCAGGTTGGGGTCGGTGAAGAACTGCTGCCACTGGCCCCGGGCCGTGTTGGCCGAGTCCGGGACGCTGCCGTAGCGGGTGGGCACCGGTCGGCCGGCGGCTTTGGTGGCCAGCTCGGGCATCTTGCACGCGCCCACCGCCAAGGCCAGCAAAGCGGCGCTCAGCCCCTGATAAATGCGTTTTTTAAGCATGACTATGGCTCGGAACTTCTTCATTAACTAGTACATGGGGCTCGAATTCCGACAGCGGGTTCTCGTTCTCGTCGCCAATCAGCTTGCGGCCGGCGGCCAGCGTGCCGAAGATGTAATACAGGCCGGGCACGATGAGCACCCCGAACACGGTACCGAACAGCATGCCGCCCAGCGCTGCCGTACCAATGGTGCGGTTGCCGATGGCGCCTGCGCCGGTGGCAATAACCAGCGGAATCAGGCCGGCAATGAAGGCGAAGGACGTCATCAGAATGGGGCGGAAGCGGACTTTCGCGCCTTCAATGGCAGCCTCGCGCACCGTCATGCCTTCCTCGTGCTTCTGCACCGCGAATTCCACAATCAGCACGGCGTTCTTGCCCAACAGGCCCACCAGCATCACGAGGCCCACCTGGGCGTAGATGTTGTTGGCCAAGCCCATGATTTTGATGAGCAGGAAGGAGCCGAAAATACCGGCCGGCAGACTCAGAATAACCGACAGCGGCAGCAGGAAGCTCTCATACTGCGCGGCCAGCACCAGATACACGAACAGCAGCACAATCAGGAAGATGTAGACGGCCTCGTTGCCGCGGCCCACTTCGTCCTTGGACAAGCCGCCCCAGTCGATGTCGTAGCCCCGGGGCAGGGTTTTGGCCGCCACTTCCCGCACCGCTTTAATAGCCTCGCCGGAGCTGTAGCCCTGGGCCGCGTCGCCGCGGATGGAGGCGGTGGGGTACATGTTGTAGCGGTTGATTTCGTTGGCACCCTGGCCCTTCACAATTTTCATGAAGGCCGACATCGGCACCATTTCGCCCTTGTCGTTTTTCACCCACATGTCCAGAATATCCTTGGGCAGGCGGCGGTACTCGGGCGAAGCCTGCACGAATACCTTAAAGAAGCGCTGGTACTTGATAAAGCCCAACTCGTAGGTCGAGCCCACCATCACGCTCAGCGTGTTCATGGCATTGCCGATGCTCACGCCCTTCTGCATGGCCAGCTGGTTATCGATCTGCAACTCGTACTGGGGGTAGTTGGCCGAGAAGAAGGTGAACAGCCCGCTCAGCTCCTTGCGCTTCTTGAGCTCAGTCATGAACTCCTCGTTCACCTTTTCCAGGGCCTTGTAGTCGCCGGTGGCGGTTTTATCGAGCAGCTGGAGCTGGAAGCCGCCCGCCGCGCCGTAGCCCGGTACTGCCGGCGGCTCGAAGAACTCGATGGTCGCGCCCGGAATCTGCTTGGCCTTTTCTTCGAGGGCCATAATCACGTCGTGCACCGATTCTTTGCGCTCCGACCACGGCTTGAGGCTGATGATGCAGGTGCCGGCGTTGGAGCCCCGGCCCTCGGTCAGAATCTCGTAGCCGGCCAGGGTGGAAATGCTTTCAATGCCGGGCACCTTCTCGGCCAGCTTCTGGAGGCGTTGCGAGAGGTCGTTGGTGCGCTCCAGGGTGGAGCCGGGCGGCGTCTGGAGCACGGCGTAAATCATGCCCTGGTCCTCGGCCGGAATGAAGCCGGAAGGCAGGGTAGTGGAGATGCCGAAGATGCCCACCCCGAAGGCCAGCAGCACCGCGAAGGTGAGCACGCGGCGGTCCACCACTTTTTCCAGGATGTTGGTGTAGCGGCCGGTCAGGCGCTCGAAGCCGCGGTTGAACCAGTCGATGAACTGGTTGACGGGCGTTTTTTTGCGGGGTTGGCCGTGGGTGTTCTTCAGAATCATGGCACACAGCACCGGCGTCAGCGTCAGGGCCACAATGCCGGAAATGACGATGCTGGCAGCCATCGTAATCGAGAACTGGCGGTAGAAAATACCCACCGGCCCGCTCATGAAGGCCACCGGCACGAACACGGCCGTCATCAAAATGGTAATGGCAATAATGGCCCCGCTGATTTCCCCGATTACCTCGCGCACTGCCCCGTAGGGCGAGAGGTGCTTCTCCTCCATCTTGGCGTGCACCGCTTCCACCACCACAATGGCGTCATCGACCACAATACCGATGGCGAGTACCAGGGCAAACAGGGTAATCATGTTGATGGTGAGCCCAAACGCCTGCATGGCCATGAACGCGCCCACCAACGAAACCGGCACGGCAATAATCGGAATCAGCGTGCTGCGCCAGTCGCCCAGGAACAGGAACACCACCAGGGCCACCAGAATAAAGGCGTCGCGCAGGGTGTGGAGCACGTTTTCGGTGGACGCGTCGAGGAAGTTCGACACGTCGTAGCTGATTTTGTAGTCCATGCCGGGGGGCATGGTTTTCTTGAGCTCCTCCAGCTTGGCCTTCACGCTCTTAATCACGTCGAGGGCATTGGAGCCGTAGGTTTGCTTGAGCATGATGGCCGCCGAGGGGTAGCCGTCGAGGTTGGAGTAGATGTCGTAGAACTCGGAGCCCAGCTCCACGTTGGCCACGTCCTTGAGGCGCAGCGTTTCGCCTTCGGCGTTGGCCTTGATGATGACGTTCTTGTATTCCTCCACATCATTGAAGCGGCCCTTGTAGGTGAGCACGTACTCCAGCGCCGAGGCCTCCTTGCCGTCGGAGCGGCCGATGCGGCCCGGCGAGCCAATCACGCTCTGGTCGTTGAGGGCTTCCATTACATCATCCACCGACAGGTTGTAGGCCCGCATCCGGTCGGGTTTGAGCCAGATGCGCATGGCGTACTGGCGGGAACCCAGGATGCTGGCCCGCCCCACGCCGTCGATGCGCTGAATTTCGGGCAGCATGTTCACCCCGGCAAAGTTGAAGAGGTACCGCATGTCGGTATTCTTGTCTTTGCTATACAGGTTCACATACATAAGCATGTTGGGCACCACGCGGTTCACCACCACACCTTCGCGCTGCACCAGCACCGGCAAACGGTTCAGGATCTGGGCAATGCGGGTGTTCACGTTCACCACGGCTTGCTCAGGGTTGGTGCCCAGATTGAACACAATCTGAATGTTAGCCTCCCCGGCCGACACGGCGTCGGAGGTCATGTACTTCATGCCCGGCACGCCGTTGATGGCCTGCTCCAGCGGAATGAGGACCGATTCGGTGAGCACCTTGGCACTGGCGCCGGGGTAGGCCGTGCTCACCATCACCATCGGCGGCGAAATCTCGGGGAACTGGGACGTGGGTAATGTATTGATTGCCAGAATACCCAGGAGCATGATAACCACCGAAATAACGATGGCAAACACGGGTCGGCGGAGGAATTTACTGAACATGGGTTGTGGCTTGTACAACCCCTGCCCCGGCCCCTCCCCAAAAGGGAGGAGTGCGTTCTAGGACGATTTACGTCTGGCACCCCTCCCTTTTGGGGAGGGGCCGGGGGAGGGGTCTGCTATTATTCCGAGTACACTTTCAGGTGCGAAATCACCGTCTTCGGGGCTTCGTAATTGAAGCTGATTTTGTCGCCGTCCTTCACCTTGCGGATGCCCTCAAGCATGATTTTATCGTCGGCCGAGATGCCGTCCGTTACGATGTAGAGGTCGGGCATTTCCGAGCCTACTACCACCTCGCGCTGGTGCACCACATTGCGCTTGTCCACCACGTACACAAATTTCTTCTCCAGCACCTCGAAGGTGGCTTTCTGCGGAATGATGAGGGCGTTTTTCAGCGGCACAGTCATCAGCACTGAGCCGGTTTCGCCGTTGCGCAGCAGACGGTCGGGGTTGGGGAAGGTGGCCCGGAAGGCGATGTTGCCGGTTTCGTTGTTGAAGTCGGCCTCAATGGTCTGCACCACGCCGGGGTACTTGAACACCTCGTTATTGGCCATCAGCAGCTTCACCTTGGTTTCGGCTTCGGTGCGGGCGTGGGCTTTGTAGGCCAGGTACTCGGCCTCGGGTACGTTGAAGTACACCCACATCTTGCTGTTATCGGAGAGGGTCGTCAGTAGGTCGCCCTCGTCCACCAGGCTACCCAACCGGGCCTGGAAGTGGTCCATCATACCGTTGAACGGGGCCCGGATGGTGGTGAAATCGAGGTGAGTTTTGGCCAGGCCCACTTCGGCATTGGCCTTGTCGAGCTTGGCCTGGGCCAGGGCCAGCTCGTTTTTGGATACCACGTTGTTGTCGGCCAGCTTCTTGGTGTTCTGGTACTCGATGCCCACGTAGTTGGCCTCGGCCTTCGACTTTTGCAGCTCGGCCTGGTAGACCATCGGCATGATCTGGAACATGAGCTGGCCCTCCCGTACGGTCTGGCCCTCGTCCACGTAAATCTTCTGCAAATAGCCTTTTTCCAGCGCCCGCACCTCAATGTGCTGGTAGGCGTGAATCTGCGACACGTACTCTTTGGTGATGGTGGTGTCTTTCTGGAGCGGGCTGGTGACCAGAAATTTCTGTACCTCTTCTTTCGCTTCTACTTCTTGTGAGCAGCCTGTAAAACAGTACACGCCACTCCAGCCCACGAGCATGAGCAGGAACATTTTCTTCATAATTATCTGCGGTGCGATGACGGGCATTGAATCAGGCCCGGAAGTGCGGTTAACCAAGCGCGTAGTTCGGTGCGTTGGCCCTTGAGTGACACAAAGCAACGCCCGGCTTCATGAAGCAACTATGAAGCTCTCGCATTACCAGCCAACCAGCCGGAGCACCGCGCGAACTGCCTGTTCGCGCCGGGCAAGCACATCAACCCAACACCCCAGCCCACCGCCCCCAACGGCGCTGCCCGCCGCCCGGCCCCGCAGKGGGAGGCCAGMCGGCGGGCAGCGCCGCTGTGCAGAAAAAAAGAAGTGCTACAGGTTCTCGGCCTGCCGGACTATCCCGGCAATGCCCAGGCGGGCGAGCCGGAGGCGTACCTTATCGGCCTCGGCGGAACTGGCGAAGCGGCCGACCACCACACGGCTGAGCACTTTGCCCTGGGGCGTGGTAGCGGGAATGGTGGTCACGAGCAGCTGGGGCTCCAGGCCCTGGATTTTGTCCATCACGGCGCGGGCGTTGCGGGCGTCACCAAAGGTGCCGGCCTGAATGACGTAGGTGGCGGCGGGCTCCGCCGTGAGGGCCACGTCAGCGGCCTCGGTCGAGCCAGGTACGATGTCGGTGTGTACGGTGGCGGTTTCGGCCGGATCGGCGGCCAGCTCCGCCAGGTCATCGGGGGCATCTGTCGGGCCGAGGGGCGTGGTATCGGGCACTACTTCGGCCACTACCGACACGGCCCCGTGGGTGATGATGCCCAGCGGCCCGGCCGCAATTTCCGACAGGTCCAGAATGCGCTGGTGGCGGAACGGACCCCGGTCAGAAACGCGCACAATTACCGATTTACCGTTGTCGGGGTTGGTCACGCGCAGGCGGGTGCCGAAGGGCAGCGTTTTGTGGGCGCAGGTGTATTTACGGCGGTCGAACCGCTCCCCGTTGCTGGTGCGGCGGCCCTGAAACCCGGGGCCGTACCAGGAAGCGCGGCCCCGCAGCACGGTGGTTTTTTTAGTGGCCGTAGCGGCCTTTTCATCGTCGTCGCCGTAGCGGGCGCGGGCAGTGGCCGGAGCCAGGGTAAGCAGGGCCAACAGCACAACCATCAGCAAGCCCGAGACATACAGTCGTAAACGCAACTTCATCCGTCCTTTTGGTTGGTGAGAACGACAAATCTAGAGGCGTCCGCCAAAGCGAAGCTTTGCCGGACGCTGCCGCCGAAAGAAGACCTGCTTTGTAATTGTGTTTTTCTTGTAAATCTTGTATTTAATTTATTTGCTCGCTGCGGCCTAAATAGCGGTTTGTGTTTGGCTGAGACGTTTTTTGTACTCTTTTCAGATATTGAATCGCCTACCTGAGAAATGCGACTATCGGCGGGTCATAAAATTTTGGCCTCCCGCTACCCGAGCGGCCCGAAGGCAGGTTGCAATTGTCCCGGAAATGTGCTAAGAACAGTAACAAGATTCGGCTGCCAGTTTCTGGTTGTTGATAGTTGGTAAAAGGAAGGTTATCCTGACGAAGGAAGGATCCTGTCACGTCAGCGCAACCCACTCTAACGATGTCGTTCCAATGTGATAGGATCCTTCCTTCGTCAGGATGACGTTCTTTCTACTGATAACCAACAACGACCAACTGGCAACTGAACACTGATTACCTTCGGGGATGGATTTTGGCCGCCTTTCCGACCTGCGCTACGTTGATTTCCGGCTCCCTGCCGACCACCCCGAAACGGCCGTGCAGCTGGCCCGGGCCCTGGCCACCCAGCCCGCCCCGCCGGCCCTGCACGTGGGCTGCCCCATCTGGACCAACAAGGCCTGGCTGGGCTCCTACTTTCCGGCCGGCATCAAGGATGCCGACTACCTGCACCACTATGCCCGGCAGTTCAACAGCATCGAGCTCAACACCACCCACTACCGCATTCCCGACGCGCCCACCGTGCGCAAGTGGCGCGAAGCGGTGCCGGATACGTTCCGCTTCTGCCCCAAAATTCCGCAAATCATCAGCCACGACCGGGCTTTATACAATGCCGACGACCTGACGGTGAGCTTCTGCCGGGCCATTGAAGGGCTGGGGCCGACGCTGGGCCATGCGTTTCTGCAGCTGCCGCCTACTTTCGGCCCCGAGCACCTGCCGCGCCTGGAGCGCTACCTGCTCGACTTCCCGCCCTACGTGCCCCTGGCCGTGGAGCTGCGCCACCCGGCCTGGTTCGCCGATGCCGGCCGGCTGGCCTCCGTCACGGCTATGCTGGAGGCCCTGGACAAGCCCTTGGTCATCAGCGACGTGGCGGGCCGCCGCGACGCCCTGCACCAGCGCCTGACCACGCCCACCGTTTTTCTGCGCCTCAACGGCCACGGCCTGATCGACTCCGACTTCCGCCGCGCCGACGACTGGGCCGCCCGGATTGCCAGTTGGCTGGAAGCGGGCCTGCACACGGCCTACGTCTTCATCCACCAGAAAGACATCCTGCATTCGCCCCTCTGGGCCGAGCACTTCCTGCGCCGCCTGCACGAGCTGACGGGCATGGCCGTGCAACCCCCGCGCATCATTCCGCAGCCGGTGCAGGGCAGCTTGTTTTAGCGGGCACGAACCGCCGTACTGCGAAAGTCTGGTTCGTACTGAGCACCGTGAGTATCCGGGGCCGGAAAGCGGTAAAGGATCTGCGCCCGTTCCGACGTGGAACTGCCCCTCCCCCAAAAAAACACCTCCTGCCCCCGGTCGTGAACCAAGGGGCGGGAGGTATTTTTGGCTTGAAGTCAGCGGGTCAAACTCAGTTTTACGCCGGCTTCCAGGCTCAGGCCAAGGCGGCGCTGGGCGCTGCCTTCGTAGCGAAAAATGGCTGGGTTGGCGAGGCCACCGCTCAGGTAAGCATCCAGCAGACCCCGGCCGCCCAGGCGGCGCTGCACGCCCCACACCAGGCCCACGCTGCTGTACTGGTAGTTGAGCTGGGTTTGCCGGGCGGCCGGGCTGAAGATGGTGCGGGTTTGCAGGTCCACGTACGGTCCTTCGTAGGGGCCGGTGCGGTAGCCGCGCTCCTGGCGCCGGGCCTGGTGGTAGTAGTGCCGGATGCCCGCGTCGAAGCTGAGCTGGGTGACGAGCGGGGCCTGGTACCCCAGGCCCGGGAAGGTGCGCCGGCCCACGTGCCAGCTGCTGGTGCCGTTGAGCGTCAGGGTCCAGCCCGGGGCCAGCAGCTGCTCCAGGCCGGCAAATACGGGCACCGAGAAGCCGTGGTAGCCACTCAACGCGTGCTCACTGCCCACGATGAGGCCCACCTTGAACAAGGGCCGGGCGCGGGCTGCGGGTGGAACGATGGTGGCGGAGTCGGGCGCTTGGGCCAGGGCCGGAGAGGCGGCCAGCAACAGCAGCACGAGGGCAATCAGGCCGGCGGGCGCGGCTACGGAGTCAGGAAGCATAACGGATAGGAAAAGGGAGTGGTATGGCCAGAGGAGCTGGCCGCCGGCTCCTGGGTTGCAGCGGCCGGATCGGACCCGAAAAAAAAGTGGAAAGCCGAGCCGGCGCGAGCCTGGTAAATGTGGTACTTTCAGGGCCGGGCCGCCCCTTTTCGCGCCCTCCCGTATGAACCTCCCGATCTTTCTGCTGCCGGTAGCGGCGCTGCTGCTAGCGGCCCATACCCTGGTGGCGCAGCCGCCGGCCCCTGCGTCCGATATTGCCCCGCTCACCCACTGCCTGCTAGTGCCCCTCGACCCGGCCCAGCGCGTGGCTCACGCGCCGTGCATCGTGGAGGCTATCGTGACCGGGTGCCAGGGGTTCCGGGCCGCCAATGGCCGCATCTATACCCGCCACCAGCTGCGGGTTTTTCAGCAATTCAAAGGCCCCATCGATTCCGTGCTCACCCTGTTCACGGAAGGCGGCACGGTGGGCCTGAGCCGGCAGGAGCTAACCAATACGCTGCACCTGGAACCCGGTGAGCAGGGTATTTTCTTTCTGGAGCCAAGCACGCTGCCCGAAGCTGGCCCGGGTTGGCAGGTTTACGGGAGTCAGCAGGGCTTTATCCGCTATGAGCTGCCCCAACTGACGGCCACCGAGCCTTTCCGCCACTACGAGCAGCTGGATGCGCAGTTCTACCAGACCGTGGCCCAGGCCCAACCGCTAGCCGTGCAACCCAATCCGGCCCTGGCGGCAGCCCGGCTCCGGGCCGCGCAGCCGCCGGCAGTAGCCCGGGCACAGGCCCCGGTTATTACCGCGCTGGCCCCGCTCAGCCTCCCGGCCGGCACGGGCACGGTGCTCACCCTCACGGGCTCCGGGTTCGGGGCCAGCCGGGGGGCGGGTATGGTGGAGTTCCGCAACGCCGACGACGGGGGAGCCACGTACACCAGAGCAAGCGAGGCGGATTACGTGAGCTGGTCCGATACCCGGATTCTGGTGCGGGTGCCCTCGCTGAGTGCCACCCGCAACCCGGCCGGTACCGGCCCGGTGCGCGTAACCACGGCCGGCCAGCTGGCCGCGCTGAGTGCCGTGCCCGTTACCATCGTGTTTGCCGCCACCAACGTGCTCGATACCAACTCGGGCCAGCGGGCCGTGCCCGGCCACCGCGACCAGAACTCCGACGGCGGTATGACCTTCCGCTTCGATGCCGGTTTCGCGGCCAACCCGGCGGCGGCGGCGGCCTGGCAGCGGGCGCTGGCTACCTGGCGCTGCCAGACGGGCATCAACTGGAGCCTGGGGGCCACCCGCACCAAAACCGGCGTGGCCGACGACGGCGAAAACTCGGTGGGCTTCGACGCTGGGGCGGAGTTGCCGGCCGGGGTGCTGGGCCGGACCACCAGCTACTACCTGGGCTGTTACCGCCCCGATGGCACGGTGGTCTTCTACGTGCACGAGGTGGATACCCAGTTCGATGACGCTGCCAGCTGGCAGTTCGGGCCGGCCAGCCCCTCGGCCTTGCAGCTCGATTTTGAGTCGGTGGCGGTGCACGAGCTGGGACACGCCCAGCAGCTTTCCCACCTGATTCTGCCCAGCGCCATCATGCACTACGCCATTGCCCGCGGGCAGCGCAGCCGGGGGCTGGCGGCCGCCAGCGACGTGGCCGGCGGCCGCTACGTGCTGCGCACGCGCAGCTTCCGCCCCGATGTCTGCGGCCCGGCCCCCATGCTGCCCGCGCCCGTTACCGAGCAGCTAGCCACCTTCACGGCCGGTGGCCGCGTTACGGTGCAGTGGACCACCAGCGCCGAGTGCAACCTGAACGGTTTCGTGGTGGAGCGGGCGTCGGCCGATACCACGGCGGGCTGGCAGCTGGTCGCCACCGTGGCGGCCGGCAACAGCGCGAATCAGTACGGCGTAACCGACGCCCAGCCACGCCCCGGCCTGAGCTACTACCGCCTGCGGGTGCGGCGGCCCGATAACTCCCTGGACACCGCCCGCCCGCTGGCCGTCACTACCGATGCCACGGCCGCCGCCCGCCTGCTGCCCTTCCCCAATCCGGTGCCCGATACCGGGGCGGGCCTGGGGCTGCAATACGGGGCCGGGGCCACGGCCGGGACTCTGCTAGTGCGTTTCTACGACGCGGTGGGCCGCGACCTGGGCGGCTCCCGCGCCGACTACCTGCCCGGCCTGAACCTGCTGCGCATCAGCGCGCCCACCCTGCGCGCCGGCTACTACCTGCTGCGCTGGACGGACTCCAACGGCCCCAAAGGCACCGCGCCGCTGCTGGTGCAATGAGGTGGTGAAGTGGTAACTGCTGTTACGCAGGTCGTTTTTCGTTGCTCGTTTTTCGGGGCTGATTCACCTTCATTGACCAATCAGCCCCGAAAAACGAGCAACGAAAAACGAATGCTTCAACGGCTACTGCGTAACATCAGTTACCATTTCACCACTCACCACCTCACCGCTCCAGCAGCATGGCGCCGTAGGAGTAGCCGCCGCCGAAAACGGTGACCACGATGTGGTTGCCGGGGCGCAGCTCGGGCCAGGTGGAGGCCAGGGCAATGGCCGCGCCGGCGCAGCCCGTGTTGCCCAGCTCCTCAATGTTGGATACGGCCCGGTCTTCGGGCAGGCCCAGCTGCTGAATCACGTTTTTGGTGATGCGCAGATTGGCCTGGTGCGGAATCAGGTAGGTCACATCGTCCACGCTCAGCTGGTTGCGCTCCAGAATCTGCTGGGTCACGCGGGTCATGTAGGTGCAGGCGTGGATGAACACGTCCTTGCCGTAGGGCATCACGATGCCGCGCTCCACGGGCTTGAGCGTCACCGACTCGTTGGCCTTGCCGATGTTGCCGGCCCCGCCCGTGCGGATGTCGCGCACGAACAGGTCAGTGGGGGCGAGGCGCTCCTTGGAAATCAGCAGCACTGCCGCCCCGTCGCCCCAGAGGTGGCCGGCCACCGTATCGAGGTCGTTGTTGTAGGCCGTGTTGTGCTCACTAACCACCACCAGCGCCCGGCTGGCCTTGTTCAGGGCGAAGTAGCCCTCCACGATTTCCACCGCGTTGAGCAGCGAGGAGCAGGCCGAGGAAATACTCACCACCGGAATATCCGACACGTCGAGCTCCCGCTGCACGGCGTGGGCCACGGTATAAATGGTGTCGTGGGGCGTGTAGGTGCCGGCCACGATCAGGTCGATGCTGGCGGCGGGGAAGTCCGGGGCCTGGGCCAGGACCCGGCGGGTGGCTTCCACGGCCATGGTATTCGTGTTTTCGTCGGGGGCCGCTTTCCGGCGCGTCCGGATACCGGTGCGTTCGGTTATCCACTCGTGCGAGAGGCCATTTAGGCGGGTGAAATGGGCGTTGTCAATGACTTCGGCGGGCAGGTAAGCCGCCACCTGATGAATGTACACGGGCGCGAAAAGCAGAAGGTAATCGAAGCGAAAAGAGTAGGAAAGGTACGGGGTTCCCAGGAAGTGGTACGTTATTTTCAGCGGGCTCCCGTACTTTGTGCGCCCCCGATGCGTTCAACGCGGGGTCCTGGGTGGGGTTCGGCCACCTGCTAACAACATTATGATGTTCTCAAATTTAGTTCGAAAATCTGCCCTGCTGGCCCTGGTAATCGGTGCGGGCAGTGGGCTGGCCCCAGCCGCCCACGCCCAGAAATACCGGACGGCGGCCGGGCTGCGCCTGGGCAAGAACAACTACGGTTTCACCGTTCAGCAAAAAGTGTTCGACAAAACCACGCTCGAAGGCCTGGTGCTGGCCGGCAGCCGCGAGGTCAGCGGCACGGTGCTGGCTGAGCGCCACTTCGGCATCCTGGGGCCCAGCCTCAACTACTATTTCGGGGTGGGCGGCCACCTGGGCAACCACAAGGATACCGGCGGCTTCGGCGGCTTCGATGCCCTGGCCGGCGTGGAATACAAGGTGGCCTTCGTGCCCCTGGTGCTGAGCCTCGATTTCAAGCCTACCGTCGAGATTAACTCCGCCGACTGGGCCCGCTTTCCCACCGCTTTTTCGGTGCGCTACGTGCTCATCAAAGAGAAAACCAGCCTGTTCGGCAACCTGTTCGGCGGCAGCAAGGACAAGAAGAAGAGCAAATCAAAAAACAAGGAGAAGGACAAGCCCAGGTCCGGGCGCGGCCTCTTCAATTTCTAACCCGCCTTCACCCGGTCCGGCTCCGAATAGCCAGCTTTTTTTCGCCCCGGCACGGCCACCTTCTCACCCCCGGTGAAGAGGCGGCCGCGCCGGGGCGAAAGTCATTTGGAGAGAACAGGCACGGGTTGACCGGAACCGGCCAGCTGGACAGTAAAAGCGCAGGCAACCCGGAATAGTGAAATTGCTCTGATATAATTAATACAAAATAAAATTAAAATATTGATAATTTGATAATTTATTTTATCTTAGGTGTACGGTGAATAGTGTCTTTATTACATAAAATCATCTTAAGATGAAAAAAATACTCGCTTCCGCTGCTTGCGTTCCTTTCTGTTGCTGGCTGGTCGTGTTGCTCTGGTTGAGCAGTATGGGGGCGCAGGCGCAGCCCACGGCCTGTTCCGGTTCCGACCCGGGCGGGCAGCCGGCCGCCAGCGGCTTGTACGCGGAGTATTTCAGTGGGTATTTCGAAGATGCCCCGGGGTTTTTCTCCGATAACAGCCAGCCGGCGGGGCTGATCCGGACGGAGGCCAGCGTGAACTTCGCCACCACTGCCAGCTTCGGCGACCTGCGCCCGGTGTCCGCTGGCACGGCCCTCGACCCCGACCGGTTCAGTCTGCGCCTGCGGGGCAGCCTGCACGTGGCCACGGCGGGCTCCTACACCTTCTACCTGACGGCCGACGACGGGGCTTACCTCTGGCTCGACGGGGCCGCGCTGGCCCTGCCACCCTCCGTGGGCACCGCCCTCATCGACAACGGCGGCCGCCACAGCAGCCAGACCCGGTCGGCCACGATTACGCTGAGCGCGGGCCGGCACAACGTGCTGATTCTGTACGGCGAAGACTGCTGCGACAACGTGCTGGTGTGGGAGTACGAAGGCCCCGACCTGGCCCGGCAGGTGGTGCCCGCTACGGCCCTGTGCACGGCCCTGGCCCCCGCGCCACTGCCGCCCCAGGCCATCACCTACGAGCCTGCTTCGGGGGCGCTGCCCACGGGCAGTACGCGCAGCTCCGGCGTGCCCACCGTGCAGGACGGAGGGATGGCCGTAACGGGCTTCGCGCTGGCCAACGCCGCCAGCCTGCCGGCGGGTATCAGCATTAACCCGGCCTCCGGGGTGCTCACGGCGGCAGCTTCGGTGCCCCAGGGAACGTATGATCTGGAGGTGGCCCTGAGCAACGCAGCCGGCACCAGCAGCTTCCGCAATGCCTTCCGGTTTCTGGTAACCGCGCCCCTGCCTGGGGGCTGCGGCGGCCCCGACCCCGGGGGCCACCCGGCCTCGGCGGGCCTGTATGCCGAGTATTTCAGTGGCTTCTTCAACGATGATCCGGCCTTCTTTTCCAGCACCTCCGCCGGCCTGATCCGGACGGACGGGCAGGTGAATTTCCCGGCTGATGATAGTTTCGGGGCTTTGCAGACGGTAGCCGGCGGCTCGGCCCAGAATCCGGACCTGTTCAGCCTGCGCCTGCGCGGCAGCCTGTACCTGGCCGCTACCGGCTCATACACCTTCTACCTGACGGCCGACGACGCGGCCTTCCTCTGGCTCGATAACGCGGCCCTCGAAACCGTTCCCGTTCGGGCCGACGCTACCATTGATAATGGCGGTAGCCATCCGGCCCGCACCGTGGCCGTAACCCTGGTGCTGGGAGCCGGCCTGCACAACGTGCAGCTGCTCTATGGCGAACAGACGCTCGGCAACAGTCTGGTGCTGGAGTACGAAAGCCCGGCGCTGGGCATCGCCCGGCAGGTGGTGCCCGGCAGCCTGTTCTGCACGGCGGTCCAGCCCGCAAAGGCTCTGCCCACTGCCCTGAGTTACTCGCCCGGCACGTTGCGCGTAGTGGTGGGCAGTAGCGGCGCTTCCGGTATGCCCACCGTAACCAGTGCCTCCCCGGTGGTGGAATACGAGTTGGCCAACGCAGCGACGCTGCCGGCCGGTATTACCATCAACCCCAACACCGGCCGTGTGAGCGTGGATGCCACCGTGCCCGAGGCCAGCTACGAGCTCAGCATTGCCGCCCGCAACGCCGGCGGCGACTCGGTGTTCGTGAATTCGCTGACGGCCCAGGTAATTGCGCGGGCTCCTGCCGGGTGCGGTGGCCTCGACGCGGGCGGGCAACCCGCTTCCTCGGGTTTGTTTGCGGAGTTCTTTCCCGGCTATTTCAATGATGATCCGGCCTTCTTTGCTACTACCGCAGTTGCCCAGGCCCGCAACGTGCAGGTGCTCGATTTTGAAAGCGCCGCCAGCTGGGGCAACCTGACCGGCGCCGCCAGTGGCACGCCCGACAACCCCGACACCTTCAGCGCCCGGTTCCGGGGCCGGATCTTCATCAGCACGGCCGGTGAGTACACCTTCTACCTCACGGCCGATGATGGCGCGTTCCTCTGGCTCGATAACGCGGCCCTGGTCCCCACGCCCACGCTGGCTTCGGCCCTGATCCGCAATGGCGGCCAGCACCCGGCCACCACCGAGTCGGCCACCATTACCCTGGCGGCCGGCCTGCACGATATTCTGGTGCTCTACGGCGAGAACGTGGCCCTCAACAGCCTGCGCCTGGAGTACGCCAGCCTCGCGGCCGGCATACCCCGCCAGCTCACGCCCGCCGCCGACTTCTGCTCGGCCGCTTCCAATGCCCCGCTGCCGGTTACGCTCACCCGCTTCGGCATCGTGAGCCGCTCCGAGGGCGTGCTGGCCAGCTGGGAAACGGCCCAGGAGCTGAACAGTGCCCGTTTCGTGGTCGAGCGCTCCGCCAACGGGCAGGTGTTCGAGGCCGCCGGCCAGGTGGCCGCCGCCGGCACCACGGCCCGCAGCCAGCACTACACCTTCCTTGATACCGCGCCCTTGGCGGGCCTGAGCTACTACCGGCTGCGCCAGCTGGACCTGGACGGTAGCGCGCATTATTCCAGCGTCGTGACCACCCAGTGGACCAGTGCGAAAGCGGCCCGCCTGAGCCTGTTTCCGAACCCGGTGACTACCGGCCAGCTCACGGTGCGCGTCGAGCAGGCGACGGCCGCCGCCGCCACCCTGGAAGTGCTGGACTTGTCGGGCCGCCTGGTGTTGCGCCAAGTGCTGGCCGGTAGCACCCACCAAGAGCAGATCCTTGATGTGGGCACCATGCCCACCGGCATCTACCTGGTGCGGCTGCTGAGCCCCAACGGCGTGACGACGCAACGGCTGGTGCGGGAGTAAAGTCCGGTTGTCAGTAAAAAGGTCGGTTATCCTGAACTACGCTCAGGATAACCGACCTTTTTACTGACAACTGACAACTGACAACTGACAACTGACAACTGACAACTGACAACCAGCTCCTAAATCCGATGCACGCGGCCGCTGCCGGCTATTGAGCTGTTGATGCGCGGGTTGCCGCTCACGAACACGCCGCCGGAGCCGGCAATGCGGGCATCCAGGGTTTCGGTGGCCTGTACCCGGCAGTTGCCCGAGCCGCTGATGCGCACGCTGCACGTTTTGGTCTGGAGCTTCTCGGCCCGCAGGCCGCCTGAGCCGCTTACCGCTACCTCCTGACGCGGGGCAACCCCGGCCATCTGGATGCTGCCCGAGCCCGAAATGGCGGAGTGAATTTTATCGGCCGTCACGCTGGCCAGGTCTATCCCGCCCGAGCCGCTGACCGCCAGATCCAGGTTATCGGCCCGGATGCCGTCGGCCGCTTTCAGGCTTCCGGAGCCGCCTACCGCCAGGCCCGTAACGATGGGCATGGTCACGTATACCGTTACGCTGCCCTTGAAATTCGACCAGCGCATACCGTTCTGCGGCTTGGTACCAATGCGCAGCTTGCCGCCGCTAACGGTGGTTTCGAGGCGGGCCAGGTCCTCGGCGTCGCCTTCCACTTCTACCAGCTGCGGGCTTCCCTGGCGCACAATTACGCGCATACTGCCGCCCAGGCTCACGGCGGTAAAGGCCTCCACGCGGCGGGTTTCGCGGGTGTTGGCGGGCCGGAAGGCCGAAAAGAGCAGGACGGCCAGCAGCAGGCCGGGCAACAGAAGGCGGAGCGTTTTCATAAGCGCAGAAAGTGAATGGTGGATAGTTGCGGGGGTAGATGGCCGGGGGCCGGCAACCGTTGCCCGGGCTCAGAAAAAAGAAGGGCGCCGCCGCCGTTTCCCCGTGCGGCTCTCCTGCCTTTTTGGCTAGCTTTAACGGGCTGGTCAGTTCCGGCCGTCATCATGCACCCGCACCAGGACCTACTGCCCCGTTTCTACCAGGCCTTCCAGCGCCGCGACCACGCCGCTATGGCCGCCTGCTACCATCCCGAGGCCACTTTCAAGGATGCCATTTTTCAGTTGCAGGGAGCCGAAGTCGGCCAGATGTGGCGTATGCTCTGCGAGCGGGGCGGCGACCTACGCCTGACCTACAACGACGTTTCGGCCGATGAGCGCCAGGGCCAGGCTACCTGGGATGCGCGCTATATGTTCTCTCAAACCGGCCGCCCCGTGCACAACCACATTCAGGCCCGGTTCACCTTTCAGGACGGCCTCATCGGCACCCACCACGACGAGTTCAGCTTCTGGCGCTGGTCGCGGCAGGCCTTGGGAATGCCCGGCTGGCTGTTGGGCTGGTCGGGGATTCTGCGCCGGCCGGTGCAGGCCAAGGCCCGCCGGGGACTGGCGCAGTTCATGAACCGGCCGAAGTAGGCGAACATATCAGCAAAAAACGGGCTGTCATCCTGAGCGGAGTGAAGGACCTTATCACCACGGTAGGACGAGTCGTGTTTACGATTATCGTTTCAGCGTGATAACATCCTTCGCTCCGCTCAGGATGACAGCCCGTTTTGTCAAAAAGCTAAGCCCTACCAAATCTTCACCCGGGCCGAATCGGGGCGGTAGAGCTGGTCGCCGGGTTTCACGCCGAAGGCCTCGTAGAAGGCGGGCACGTCGGCGAAGGGGCCGTTGATGCGGTACTGGGCGGGCGAGTGCACGTCGGTGAGGATGGCCTGGGCCAGGCGCTCGTCGCGCTGGTGCACCTGCCAGCCCAGGGCGTAGCCCAGGAAGTAGCGCTGCACCGGCGTGAGGCCCCCGATTTTCTCGCCCTTCTTGTACTGCTCCGTCTTCTTGAAGGCATCAAGGCCGATGACGATGCCGCCCAGGTCGGCAATGTTCTCGCCGGCCGTGGCCTTGCCGTTGATGTGCAGGGAGTCAAGCACGGTGTAGCCGTTGAACTGGCGCACGATGCCCTTCACCCGCGCATCAAACGCCCGCCGGTCCGATTTGGTCCACCAGCTGCGCAGGTTGCCCTTCTCATCGAACTGGCTGCCCTCGTCGTCGAAGCCGTGGGTCAGCTCGTGGCCGATGGTGCTGGCCCCGGCGTAACCATAGATAATGGCGTCGTCGGCATCGGCATCGAGCAGGCCGGGAACGGCGAAAATGGCGGCCGGCAGCACAATTTCGTTGTTGCTGGGGTTGTAGTAGGCATTGTAGGTCTGGGGCGTCATGCCCCACTCAGTACGGTCGACGGGCTGGCCCAGCTTGCGGGCCTCGTAGCGGTAGCGCCACTCGTTGGCCCGCATCACGTTGGCCGCGTAGGACGTGCGGTCGATGCGCAGCGAGGAGTAGTCCTTCCACTTGTCGGGGTAGCCCACCTTGCGCGTGATTTTACCCAGCTTCACCAGGGCCTTCTGCTTGGTGGTGTCGCTCATCCAGTCCAGGGCCTTGATGTGCTCCCGGAAGGAGGCCACTACGTTTTCGGTCAGCTGTTCGTAGCGTTTCTTGGTGGCGGGCGTGAAGTATTCCTTCACGAACAACTGGCCCAGGGCCTCGCCCATGGCGTTTTCCTCGGCGTCGAGGACGCGCTTCCAGCGGGGGCGCTGCTCCTTGGCACCTTGCAGCACGGTGCCGTAGAAGCGGAAATTTTCCTCATCGAAGCCCTGGCTCAGGGTGGGGGCGTAGGTGTGCACCAGCTGCCATTGCAGGTAAGCCTGCCAGTCGGCGAGCGGGGCGGTGCGCAGTAGGCGGCCGGCTTCGCGGTAGAACTCCGGCTGGCCCACAATCACGGTGTCGGTACCCGCGAAGGCCATTTCGGCCAGCCAGGGTTTCCAATTGAGGCCCGGCGTCAGCTCATCGAGCTGGGCCACCGACAGCTTGTTGTAGTTGGCGTAGGGGTCGCGCAGGGCTTCGAGCTTGCGCGAGGCGGCGGCTAATTTGGTTTCCAGGGCCAGCACGCGCTGGGTGTTGGCCTGGGCCGTGGCCGCATCCTGACCCAGCAGCCCGAACATCGTGGTCAGGTGCTTCTGGTACTCCTTCCGAATGTTGCTGGTGCGGGCGTCCTGGTTAAAGTAGTAGTCGCGGTTGGGCAGGCCCAGACCCGCCTGCCAGAGCTGGAGGGCCATTTTTTCGCTGTTCTTGGCATCCTGGCCCACGTAGCCCCCGATGAGCGCATTCACACCCAGCAGCTGCAACCGGGCAATGGCCGCCTGCACGCCCGTCACGGTGGTAATGCTGCGGATGCGCGTCAGCTCCTTCTGCAACGGTTCCACGCCCTGGCGGTTGATGGCGGCGCTGTCCATGCCGGCGGCCCAGAAATCCCCGATTTTCTGCTGGGCCGTGCCCGTGGCGGCCTTGGCCCGGGCGGCTTCCTGGTTGAGCTGGCGCAGGCGCACGTAAATCTCGTTCTGCACTTCCTTACCAATGCCCCAGTTGCTCTCGGAAGCCGGAATAGGGTGGTTTTTGAACCAGGCCCCGTTGGCGTAGCGGTAGAAGTCGTCGCCGGGGCGCACGGTGGTATCGAGGTTGGCCTGAATCAGGTCGGGCTGGTTGGCCGTGCCGGAGTTGCTGCCGGAGTTGCAGGCACTCAGGGCGAGGCCGAGTAGGGGGGCAGTCAGCAGCAGAGGAGAAAACTTCATAGCGTTTTTCGTTGCTCGTTTTTCGTTGTTCGTAGGAAGGTAGCGGAAACGGCTGAGTTGTTAATGGGCCGGCTACGACGAACAACAAAAAGCGAGTAACGAAAAACGCTATGACCCTGCCCCATTTGCTACTGCTCAACTTCGGCCTCGCCGCCTACCTCACCGGCCTGATCTGGACGGTGCAGCTGGTGCATTATCCCGGTTTCGCCCGCGTGGAACCCGCGCAGTTCGAGCAGTTTCACCGGGAGCATTCCACCCGCATCAGCTGGGTAGTAATGGCCCCGATGCTGCTGGAGCTGGGCGCGGCCGGGTATCTGGCCTGGCAGGGCGAAGCACTGGGGCCGGCCATGCGCTGGGGCCAACTGGCGCTGGTGCTGCTGGTGTGGGCCAGCACGTTCTTCATCACCGTGCCCTTCCACAACCGCCTCGCCCGGGGCTACAACTACGTGGCCATCGACGGGCTGGTGCGCACCAACTGGCCCCGCACCCTGGCCTGGACTGCCCGCGCCGGGTGGCTGGGGTGGGTGCTGTGGAGCCTGTGAAGGGCCAAACTTCCCTCGGGATGGCAGTGCCTTTACTAAGCCTTACGTCCCCCCGGTTGCTGCTGAACCCCAGCGGGGCGGAATTAGTCGTGCCCCGAATACTACCGTCCCGTTGGGGGGCTGGTGCCTGAGTAAGGCCTTTTTCGCTGCCCATGATGCCCATAATGCCTCTGCGGGCCTCAGCCGCAACCGGGGTGCGTAAGTCCTATGCAGGCAGGTAAACACCTGTCGTTTTTTTGGTTGGGTGTTTACCTCGCAGGTAAACACTTGTCGTTTTTTTGGCCGGGTGTTTACCTCGCAGGTAAACACCTGTCGTTTTTTTGGTTGGGTGTTTACCTCACAGGTAAACACCTGTCGTTTTTTTGAGCGGGTGTTTACCGGCGGGCAGGGGGCGGGGGCGTTGTGGTGGCGGCCCACATCTTCGGCTTTCTGCGCCTGGTGAGCGGGCCGGCAGAAGGGGCAACCTTTACGGCAACGGGAGGAGCAAGTGCAACCTGATGCCGCACCTGGGCGAAACAACCGACTCGCCGGTGGGCCTGCCCGTAGGCAACCCAGAGCACTTTTTAAAGTAGTTTACCGGTGATGCCCGGTGTAGGGGCGGGGCTGCGCTTTCCTGCGGCTGGCGCTACCTTCCTGCTGCGTAAGTCCTAAGGGCATGGTCAGGGCTTACGTACTTCGCTTACTTTTGAGCCCCGGCGTGGGGTACTGGGTTGCTAGCGCCTCCCACCTTGGGCTTTATGGCCGGAGAAAGGCCCTGTTCGATAAGCATAATGCCCCTCCGGGGCTCAAAAGTTAGCGGAGTACGTAAGTGCTGCCTGTATCACCTTCAAAATTTCACAGTAAAAACCATGCTTCCCCCCGCCGCCGACTTCCTGCCCGAACTCCAGTTCCAGACCAGCCGTAGCAGCGGGCCGGGCGGCCAGCACGTGAACAAGGTGGAGAGCCGCGTAGAGCTGCGCTTCCGGGTGGCCGACTCCCAGCTGCTCACCGACGAGCAGAAGCTCACGCTGCTGGAAAAGCTGGCTTCCCGCCTTACCCAGGAAGGGGAGCTGCTCATCACGGCCCAGGAAGACCGCAGCCAGCTGCGCAACCGCGAAACGGCACTGCTCAAGTTTCACCAGCTGCTCACCAAAACTCTGCATAAGCCCAAGGCCCGTCGCCCCACCAAGCCCGGCAAAGGCGCCGTGCGCAAACGCCTGGAGTCCAAGAAAAAGCACGGCGACAAAAAGACCAACCGCGGCCGGGTAGATTTTTAGAGACACTGCAAGCGCCATGTTGTTACGGGCAGCCGCAGTCCGTTGCTTCGCCCTACAGCAGCGTGCCGCGCAGCACCATCGTGGCCACCGAGAAGTAGATAATCAGGCCCGTCACATCCACCAGCGTCGCCACGAAGGGGGCCGAGGACGTGGCCGGGTCGAGGCCCAGGCGCTTGAGCAGCATGGGCAGCATGGCCCCGGCCAGCGCCCCCCACAGCACAATGCCCAGCAGCGAGAAGCCCACCGTGACGGCAATCAGCGACCAGTAGGGACCGAAGTAGCCGGGGTCGACGTAGTTGGCCCACAGCACGATGCGCAACGAGCCCACCACGCCCAGAATAACGCCTAGCAGCAGCCCCGACAGTAGCTCCCGCCGCAGAATCATCCACCAGTCTGACACCGTGAATTCGCCCAGGCTCATGGCCCGGATGATGAGGGAGGTGGCCTGGGAGCCGGCGTTGCCGCCCGCCGAAATAATGAGCGGAATGAACAGGCCCAGCACGGCGGCCTTCTGCAAATCGTCTTCGAAGTGGTGCATGGCCGAGGTGGTCAGCATCTCGCCCAGCAGCAGAATCACGAGCCAGCCGGCGCGCTTCTTCACCATGTTCCAGATGGAAGTAGCCAGGTAGGGCTCGTCGAGGGCTTCGGAGCCGCCCAGCTTCTGGATGTCCTCGGTGTCTTCTTCTTCCCGGATGTCGAGGATGTCGTCGATGGTGACGATGCCGAATAGGATGCCCTGGTCGTTGACCACCGGCAGGGCCACCCGGTCGTTGCGCCGGAACTCGTCGATGGCCTCCTCCTGGTCCTGCATGCTGCTCAGGGAGATGAAGCGGCTATCCATCAGCTCACTCACCCGCGTGTCGGGGGCGGCCAGCAGAAACTCCCGGATGCGGATGTCGTCAATGAGCTTGCCCCGCTCGTCGGTTACGTAGAGCACGTTCAGGGTTTCCGACTGCCCGCCGTGGCGGCGGATGTACTCCAGCACCTGCTGCACCGTCCAGCTTTCGCGGATGGCAATGTAGTCGGGCGTCATCAGGCGGCCCACCGAGTACTCGGGGTAGCCGAGCAGCTCCAGCGTCACCTTGCGCTCGGCCTCCGAAAGCGTCTGGATCAGCTCCCGGACCAGCTCATCGGGCAGGAACTCCAGCAGCGCCGTCCGGTCGTCGGGCGACATTTCGTTGAGGATGTCCGAAATCTTTTCCTGGCTCAGGTTGGCCAGAAAGTGCTTCTGAATATCGAGGTCGAGGTACTCGAACACCTCCGTGGCCAGTTGCAGGGGCAGCAGCCGGAAAATGATGAGCTGCTCGCGCTCCTCCTCCTGTTCCAGCAAATCGACCACTTCGCTGGGTTCGAAATGCTTGAGCGCCTCCTTGAGCTTGAAAAACTCGCCCTCCTGAATCAGGGACGTGATGTGGTCGAGAGTGGGGTGCTGATTCATGAAGTAGGAAAAGGCGTGTTTCTCGCTAGGCAGAAGGCGTTGGTGAAGCGGGCCGAACCGGCGCGCAAAAGTACGGCTTTCCGGGGCCAATCGGTTGCCGGGGAGCCAATTTTCTGGCCGCCCCGCGCCGGCCGGCCCCGCTGTTGGGGGGGGCGGCCCCGCCGCCTTTCGGGGCGGGCGAAGTTGCCGAATTGCGGGTAGCGCGTACTTTTGGCCGTCCTTCCTGCTTCGTTCCTATGTCTGAGCCCCTTGTTGCCCCGCCGCTTGGCACCCTCGTTGCCCTTGGAGGGGGCGATGATGACGCCCTGCTGGCCCTGCTCTGCGACCTGCTGCCGGGGGCCGACACGCCGGTAGAAATCATCACGGCAGCCTCCTGGCGCAACGCCGAGCGTACGGCGGCGGCCTACGAGAACTCGTTCCGGGAGCTGGGCTGCGCGGCGGCCCGCCACCTGCCCATCAACGAGCACCATCCCGCCGATTCGCCCTCGGCTCTGCGCCGCCTGCGCCGGGCGGGCCTCGTGTTTTTCAGCGGCGGCGACCAGGAGCGCATCACCGATTTTCTGCGGGGCACCGAGTTTCTGCGCGTTCTGCACGAGCGGTATCAGCAGGAGCCGGACTTTATGGTGGCCGGCACCAGCGCCGGGGCCGCCGCCCTCACCGAGCAGATGCTGGTGGAAGGCTACGGCTGGCGCGCCCTGCGCAAGGGCGGCATCCAGACGGCTGCCGGCCTGAACCTGCTGCCCCGCCTGTTTATCGACCAGCATTTTGCCGAGCGCGGCCGCTTTGGCCGCCTGGCCCACGCCCTGCTCGCGCACCCCGTGTTTCTGGGCATCGGACTGGCCGAGGAAACCGGCCTGATTGTGCGCGGCGGGCAGCGGGCCGAAGTATTCGGCGACGGGGTGGCAACGGTGATGGACGGCCGCCACCTGCACGGCAGCAACCTGGGCCGCATCGGGCGGGGGGAGCCCGTGAGCGGGCAGGGCCTGCGCGTGCACCTGCTCGTGGCCGGCCAGCACCTCAACCTGCTGACGCGGGAAGTGACCGGCTCCCCCCAGTAACCGCTCACGCCCGCGCACCAGGCGGGCGTGAGCACTCGCAAACCCGAAAAAAACCTGCGGCTAAATTTGTTCGGCGTGCCGACTAAATCATTGTCTTTTTCCCTACATTTAGGCCATTGACCCCCTAAATTCTCACTCATCTCACTCTTTGTATGAAATTTAAGTCTTTACTTCTTGCAGGAAGTGCGCTGCTTACGGGCACGGCCGCCTCGGCGGGCGGCTACCAGGTAACGCTGGCCGGACAGAAAAACAACGGCATGGGCGGGGTTGGCGTAGGGCTATCCCTGGATCAGGCGGCCATGTTCTACAACCCGGGGGCCTTGGCCATGGTGAAGGACCGGGGTATCCATCTGGGAGCCAACGGCACGTTTGCCCGGAATTCTTTTGTGGCCGAGGGAGGCAACCAGCAGCGCGAGCTGCGCAATACCGTCACGACGCCTTTCGGCCTGTTCGCGGCTTTCGGCCCGAGTGAGGGGAAGTTCCGGGCCGGCATTGGCGTCTACACGCCTTTCGGCAGCAAGCTCCAGTACGCCGATGGCTGGGAAGGCCGGACTGCTCTGACCGACATCGACCTGAAGTCGGTTTTCGTGCAGCCAACTTTCAGCTACGCCATTACCGATAAGCTCAGCGTGGGTGCCGGCGTGGTGGTGCTGGCCTTGGGTTCAGTGAACCTGCAACGCGATATTCCGCTGCCCGACTCGTTCGGCCACATCGAACTCGACGGCAAAGCCGAAACCAAGCTCGGCTACAACGTCGGCGTTTTCTTCAAGCCATCCGACAAGCTGAGCGTGGGCCTCAACTACCGCTCGAAGATTGATGCGGAGGTGAAGAACGGCGACGTGACGTTTACCGGAATCAACTCCCCCGTATTCCAGCCTCGTTTTCAGGAGGGTACCAAGTTCGCGGCCACGCTGCCCCTGATTGCCACTACCAGCATCGGTATCGGCATTATGCCCAACGAAAACCTGACCATCGGCCTCGATGCCAGCCTGGCCAACTGGAGCGCTTACAAAACGCTGCGCTTCGACTTTACCAAGCCCGTAAACGGCGCCGACTTCAGCGAGTCGCGGCGTGAGTACGAGGATGCTCTCACCTTCCGTCTGGGTGCCCAGTACAAGCTCACCAGCGGCCTGACCGTGCGGGCCGGCGGCTCGTATGATGAGAGCCCGGTAAAAGATGGGTTCGTAACGCCCGAAACGCCCGACAACGACCGCCTGGCCGGTACGCTCGGCGCTTCCTACAGCTTCGGCAAGTTCGGCGTCGACCTTTCGGGCCAGTACATCGGCATCAAGAAGCGGACGCAGACGCAGGCCGAACTCATCAACAACGGCACCACCGACCGGATTGCCGGAACCTACAAAACCAACGTGGTAGTTGCCGGTCTGGGCCTGAACTACACCTTCTAACGCGACTCACTCTCCGACTCCATGATGACTTCTTTTTTACTACGCAAAGCTACGCCGCTGGCCCTGCTGGCGGGCTTGGGTCTGACGGCTTGCCAGCCCGACTTAGAAGGTGATTTCAGCCCAAGCAACGGTGGCGTCGACTTCTCCAACTACATCGCCGTGGGCAACTCGCTCACGGCCGGCTTCTCCGATGGTGGCCTCTACCTAACGGGCCAGCAGCAGTCCTATCCTGCCCTGCTGGCCCAGCAGTTTAAAACAGTAGGCGGCGGCGAGTTCGTGCAGCCGCTGTTCAACGTGGCCAACCAGCAGAACGGCTCGGGCTATCTGCGCCTGGCGGGCTTCACGGCTGCCGGCTCGCCCATTACGGCCAGTGTAGCCACCAATCTGGCGTTGCGCCAGGGAGCCACGGCTACCCGGCCCCTGTACACCAAATTCACTGATCCGGTGAATAACCTGGGCGTACCGGGCATCCGGCTCTCCGACGTGGAGACGGCCGGCTACGGCAGCGTACTGGGCAATCCGTATTTCGAGCGGATTTCGCCCGACAACAGCAACCAGACCTACCTGGCGCGGGTTACCGCTTCCAATCCCACCTTCTTCACCAACTGGCTGGGCAACAACGATGTGCTGGGCTACGCCACGGCCGGTGGAGCCGCCAGCTTCCTGACGCCCACCGCTGATTTCACGGCCAAGAATGCCAAGATTATCGATGCCCTGACGGCTAAAGGCGCTAAGGGCGTGGTGGCTACCATCCCGGACGTTACCAATATTCCGTTCTTCACGACGGTAGGCCCCTCCTTCCGCGCTACGCTGGAGGCGGCTAAGGTGCCGGCCATCGTAGTCACGACGGGCGGCTTCTCGGGTACGCCCGGTGCGCCACCGACCCGCAAAGTGATTCCCGTCAACACGATCCGCAATGCCAACGGTTCGTCCGGTAATCAGCTGTTTACCCTCACCTCGTCGCCGTACCTGCCGTTATTCGGGATGCCCAACAAAGGCAAAGCGTGGCGCGATGTATACAACCAGGCCAAGCCGTCGTTGCCCGCTTTCGTAACGCTGGGACTGTTTCTGCAATTGCAGGGCGTGGATACCGTGCAGGCTTTCGGGGCCACTGCGGCTCACCCCTTCCCGAGCACCCTGGTGCTTGACGATGCGGAGCAGGTCCTCGTGAAAGACGCTACTACGGCGTTCAACAACTCCATCAAGGCCAAAGCCGCCGAAAAAGGGCTGGGCGTATTCGATGCGAATACCTTCTTCGCCCAGGTGGCCAGCAATGGCATCGTCACGAATGGGATCAGCAACACGGCGGGCTTTATTACCGGCAATCTGTTCTCGCTCGATGGCGTACACCCTACGCCGCGCGGCTATGCCATTGTGGCCAACGAGATGATCAAAGTCATCAATAGCACCTACGGAGCCAAGGTGCCGACGGTGAACCCCAACGACTACCAGGGCGTAAAATTCCCGTAATCAGCGCCGCGCTCAAGCAAACGAAAAGTGCCCGTCTCACATGAGACGGGCACTTTTCGTTTGCCCGGGAGCAGCCGTTCATTCAAGCGCATAGCCGTAGCAGCTGGTGCCTGAACGCTCCTAACTTCCGGACTGCACCTGCTGCACTATCTCCGGCAACTCGGGCGCGGCCTCGCCGGCCAGGCGGGCGGCAATGAGTTGGGCGTGGTAGCGGCCGTTTTCGATAAACCAGCGGCTGGTGTTGAGGCCCCCGCAGACGGTGCCGGCCAGGTAGAGCCCGGGGCGGTTGGTTTCCAGCGTGTCGGCGTTGTGGGTGGGCGTGCGGGCCGCGTCGGTGCCGCCGGTGATGCCCAGGGCCGCCAGAAACGAGAAATCGGGGTGGTAGCCGGTGAGGGCGTACACGTGCTGAGCCGGCAGCGTGCGTAAGCCTTCGGGCGTGTTCACTTCCACCGCCCCGGCCCTAATGCGCGCCACGGTGCTGTTGAACAAGGCCCCGATCCGGCCCTCCTTAATGCGGTTCACCAGGTCGGGCCGGATCCAGTATTTTACCGATTCACTGATTTCGGGACCGCGCACCACCAGCATGGGCCGGGCTCCGGCGCGCAGCAGCTGCAAAGCGGCTTTGGCCGAGGAGTTTTTGGCCCCGATAATCACCACGTCTTGGTCGGCGTGGGCGTAGGGTTCCTTGTAGTAGTGGGTCACGTGGGGCAGTTCCTCGCCGGGCACGCGCAGGTAGTTGGGCACGTCGTAAAAACCGGTAGCCACCACCACGAAGCGTGCCCCGAGCCGGCCCTTGTCCGTCACGACGGTGAAATTGCCCTGCTCCCCTTCGAGGCCCAACACCCGCTCGTAGAGGCGTAGGGTGAGCTTTTCGGTCTGGGCCACGCGGCGGTAGTAGTCGAGGGCGTCTTCGCGCAGGGGCTTGTAGTGGAGCGTGGTCATGGGGTGGCCCCCGATTTCGAGCAGCTCGGGCGTGGAGAAGAACTCCATGTTGGTGGGGTAGCCGATCAGCGAGTTGACCAGCGCGCCTTTATCGAGCACTGCTACCGAAAGGCCGCGCCGCTGCACTTCCAGGGCGCAGGCCAGTCCCACGGGCCCGGCCCCGATTACGGCTACATCGAAGAAGGTGTCGGCTGAGAAATTGGTTGTCATACAGAAGTTACCGGCGGGCGGCGGCTTTGTTTGGCCGGCGGGCCATGAGAGACTTCAGGGCTCCCGTGCTCCACAGCGCCCAACCAATGAGCACGGGCTGGAAGAACAGGCGGCCCAGGCGCTTGGCGTCGGTATCGAGGCCAAAGGCGGGCAGGTGGTGCGTGTACTGGTGGATATTGCCCGGAAACACGGCCGCGTAGAACAGCCCCAGCCCCAGGCCCAGCCGAATCCGGTTGCGGCCCTTCAGCCCCAGCAACCCCAGCCCGAGCCCAATTTCTAACACGCCTGACAAGAGCACGACGGTATCCTTATCAAGCGGGATGAAATCGGGTACCTGGGCCTGGAACTCGCGGCGCTGGAAAGTGAGGTGGCCGGTGCCGGCCACCACCATGAACGTGCCCAGCAGGCTGCGGGCTACGTTCTGGAGAGTATTGGTGTGCGGGTTTTTTAGCATAGTAAAGGGCCGGGAGTGGTCCGGCGCTCAGCTCTACGGCAAACTGACCGGCCCGGGTACTTTCCGCTAGTGGGCCTGCAACCAGTTCTTGCCCGTGCCTACTTCCACTTCCAGGGGCACGCCGTGGGGCAGCAGGGCGGCGGCCATCAGCACCTGCGGGGCGGCAGCCCCCGCAGGTGCCGTCGCAGGCCAAGGGTGCTGAACCTGAGCCACCCGCATCCTCCGGCTGCGCAAGGATTGCCGGTAACGGTTCAGGGCGAAAGTATGAGCCAGTGCCGACCGGCAGTAGATTAGGGATTCTGGAAAATCAGGGGCTATATTTGCGTCGCTAGTGATAGGTAAGAGTTAGCAGGATAGTTAGGTAGTTGTATTTTTCTTGGAGCCATACTAAACGGAAAGCCCGGGCCTGTCACGCGCGTTTTCATCCATTTTTTTTATCCTATCAATGAAACGTATTGCATTCCTTGCTCTGGCTATTGCGGCCAGCAGCGCCTTTGTTGGTTGCGGCAGCGACAACGATCCGGCACCAAAGTCTAAAAGTGAGCTGCTGATGGCCAAAAGCTGGCGCGTAACCGCTCAGACCGAGTCAGTAGGTACTGCCACTCAGGACACATTTAGCAGCGAAGATGCCTGCACGAAAGATGACCTGGCAAAATTCATAGCGAACGGAATCTTCATCGCCGATGAAGGAAAAACCAAGTGCGACCCTTCTGATCCTCAGCAATTTGCCGGTAACTGGGCCTTGACTTCCAATGAATCGAAGTTGCTTATTACCGTGTTTATCGCGGCTATTGAGTTCGATATCAACGAGCTGAGCGAGAACAAAATGGTCTTGACTACGCAGGAAACCGATAGGGGAGTGACTACGACCACCCGCACGACGTACGTAGGCGAGTAGGTTCGCAGCAGCGCCGCCCATGCAAATGCCCGCTTCTGTAACTCAGAAGCGGGCATTTGCATGGGCGGCGCTGCTGCGAACGGTTAGTGGGCCTGCAACCAGTTCTTGCCCGTGCCTACCTCCACTTCCAGGGGCACGCCATGGGGCAACAGCAGAGCGGTGGCCATCAGCTCCTTGATTTTGGGTGTGATGTAGGCTACCTCCTCCTGCGGGGCATCAAACACCAGTTCGTCGTGCACCTGCAAAATCATGCGGGTGGCCAGCTTCTCGTCGCGCAGCCACTCATGAATGTTGATCATGGCCTTCTTGATAATGTCGGCCGCCGTGCCCTGGATGGGGGCGTTGATGGCGTTGCGCTCGGTGTAGCCGCGCAGCGTGGCGTTACGCGAGTTGATGTCGCGCAGGTAGCGGCGGCGGCCGAGCAGTGTTTCGGCGTACTCCAGCTCCCGGGCCTTGTTGATGCTGTCGTCCATGAACTGCTTGACCGACGAAAACTCCTCGAAATACGTGTCGATGATGTCGGTGGCCTCCTTGCGTGAAATACCGATGCGCTGGGCCAGCCCGAAGGCCGAAATGCCGTAGATGATGCCGAAATTCACGGTTTTGGCCTTGCGCCGCATCTCGCTGTCCACCTCGTTCAGGGGCACCCGGAACACCTTGCTGGCCGTGCTGGTGTGGATGTCCTGGCCCAGGCGGAAAGCTTCGATCATGGTCTGGTCGCCCGAGAAATCAGCCATGATGCGCAGCTCTACCTGGGAGTAGTCGGCGGCCAGCAGCAGGTGGTTGGCGTCGCGGGGCACGAAGGCCTTGCGGATTTCGCGGCCCTTCTCGGTGCGGATGGGAATGTTCTGGAGGTTGGGGTTGGTGCTGGAGAGGCGGCCGGTGGCCGTTACGGCCTGGTTGAAGCTCGTGTGCACCCGCCCGTCGAGCTCGCACACCAGCTGGGGCAGGGCCTCGACATAGGTGGAGCGCAGCTTGCTGAGCTGGCGGTACTCCAGAATCAGGCCCGCAATGGGGGCGTCGGCGGCCAGCTGGCTCAGGATTTCCTCGCCCGTGGCGTACTGGCCGGTTTTGGTTTTCTTGATTTTCTTGCCGCCCAGGTCCATTTTGTCGAACAGCACCTCGCCGAGCTGCTTGGGCGAGCCGATGTTGAACTCCTCGCCGGCTTCCTGGTAAATCTGGGTTTCCAGCTCCGTGATGTAGCCCTGCAACTCGGCCGAGTACTCGCCCATGGCCGCCGAGTCAATCTGCACGCCCTCGTACTCGATGGCGGCCAGCACCGGCACCAGCGGGTTTTCCACCTCATTCAGCAAATCGAGCAACCCTACCTCCTTCAGCAGCGGCTCAAATACATACTTGAGTTGCAGGGTCACGTCGGCGTCCTCGCAGGCGTAGTCCGACACCTGGGCGGGCGGCAGGTCGGCCATGGTTTTCTGGTTCTTGCCCCTGGGGCCGATCAGGGCCGTGATGGGCACCGGGGTGTAGTGCAGGTAGGTTTCGGCCAGCACATCCATGCCGTGGCGCATGTCGGGCTCCAGCAGGTAGTGGGCCAGCATGGTATCAAACAGCGGCCCCCGGATTTCGACGCCGTAGTGCTTGAGGATGGTGAGGTCGTACTTGATGTTCTGGCCGATTTTGAGGATGTGCTCCGCGTCGAAGAAGGGCCGGAACTCGTCTACCAACGCCTGGGCGGCCGCGTCGTCAGCCTGGGGTACGGGCACATAGTAGGCCTCGCCCGGCAGCCAGCAGAACGACAGGCCCACCAGCCGGGCCGTCATGGTATCGAGGCCGGTGGTTTCGGTGTCGAAGCTGACTTCGGTTTGCAGCAGCAGGAATTTCAGCAGCTCGGCCCGCAGGGCGGGCGTGTCCAGCAGGTGGTACTGGTGGGCCACGTCTTCGAGGGTGCGACGCAAACCGGCCGGAGCCCCGAGGCTGCCCGTTTCGCCTTCCTCGGCCCCAATGGCTACGGCCGCATCAGCCGGGGTGCCGAACAGGCTGCCCTGGCCGGCGTTCGTTTTTCGTTTTTCGTTTTTCGCTCGTGGGCTAACGTTGCCCGTAACGCCGGCCGGGCTGCCGCCGTCCAGCACGCGGGCGGCCAGCTGCCGGAACTCCAGCTCATCAAACAAGCGGCGCAGCTCTTCGTGGTCGGGCTGGTCGAGCACCAGCTTGTCGGCCTCGAACTCGATGGGCACATCCAGGTGAATGGTGGCCAGCTCCTTGCTCATGAGGCCCTGCTCAGCAAATTCGCGCACGTTCTGCTGCTGCTTGCCCTTGAGCTGATCCACGTTGGCAATCAGGTTTTCCACCGAGCCATACTCCTGAATCAGCTTCTTGGCCGTCTTCTCGCCGATGCCCGGAATGCCGGGAATGTTGTCGGAGGCGTCGCCCTGGAGGCCCAGAATGTCAATTACCTGCTCGGCCCGCTCCACCTCGAAGCGCTGGAGCACGTGGGCCACGTCGAGGATTTCGGCGGCGTTGCCCATGAAGGCCGGCCGGTAGATTTTCACGCAGTCGGTAACCAACTGGCAGTAGTCCTTATCGGGCGTCATCATGTACACCTCGCCAAAGCCCTGCTGCTCGGCGCGGCGGGCCAGGGTGCCAATCACGTCGTCGGCCTCGTAGCCCTCCACCAGCAGAATAGGAATGTGGAAGGCCTGGATGATTTGCTTGATGTAGGGAATGGCCAGGCCGATATCCTCGGGCATGGCCTGGCGCTGGGCCTTGTAGGCGGCGTACTGCTCGTGGCGGAAGGTTTTCTTGGGGCCGTCGAAGGCCACGCCGATGTGGGTGGGCTTCTCCTTTTGCAGCACCTCCACCAGCGTGTTGGTAAAGCCCAGAATGGCCCCGGTGTTGAGGCCCTTGGAGTTCACGCGCGGGTTCTTGCTGAAGGCGAAGTGGGCGCGGTAAATCAGGGCGAAGGCGTCGAGCAGGAACAGCTTGCGGGCGGGCGCGGCGGGCGTTTCAGAAGTCATAGGGCGAATATACGGCGGCAAAGAGAAGGCCGCCGGCCCGGCATCCGGAGTCTGCGGCCGACTATGCGGTCAGTCACTGCGAAATGAGCACGGGGGGGGTACGCCTGGTAATCCGCGCCCCGAGGCCGCGCAGCAGACGCTCCCAAACAAGCGCGGGCACCCCTTTCGGGGCACCCGCGCTTGGCAACGACTTACTGACTGGTGAAATCAGACGGTGGCGGGCTGCCAGGCGAACTTCTGGAAGGCTGCATCCACCGGCGTCTCGGCCAGGTGGTTGGTGTAGTTGCTGATGACTTTCTGCGAGAGGCCCAGCACGATTTCCAGCACTTGGCGCTTGGTGTAGCCGGCCGCGTAGAATGCGGTCAGCTCGGCTTCGCTTACCCGGCCCCGGTTGCGCACCATCGAAAGCGTGGTATCGTGGAGCACCTGGAGCTTGTCGGTGGGCAGGGCAGTACGGTTGCGCAGGGCCTCCGTGATGGCCGGGTCCACCTGCATCATGTGGGCGATGCCCGTGTGGGCGGGTACGCAGTAATGGCAGTCGTGCTCCACGTTGATGGTCTGCCACACCACCGTCAGCTCGTCCTTATCAAACGACGATTCGGTGAAGAGCTGGTGCAGCGTCTGGTAGGCGTTTAGCAGGCCCGGGGCTTCGGCCAGCGCGCCGTGCAGGCCCGGAATCATGCCGTACTCCTTCAGGGATTTTTCCAGCAGGGGCTTGCTCTGCTCGGGGGCGGTTTCGAGGGTGTGGATGGGGAAATTGCGCATGGTTGTCTGGATGTAAAGTGGAATAATCGGGGGCGGCTGGTATGGTTTTCCACCCCCGGTTTGCTTACGACAAAGGTACTGCCACCCCCAGCCCGAATTATGGACAATGAGCCCGATCTTATGGACATTCGGTTCAATCGGCCGCTCCCTCCGGGGCGGGGTGGGCGTGGCTGGCCCGATAGGTGCTGGGGGCCACGCCCGCCCGCTGCCGGAACAGGCGGGCAAAGTAGAGCGGGTCGTTGAAGCCGGCCTCGTAGGCAATTTCGCCGATGGGCAGCGCGGAACCCGTCAGCAGCGCCTTGGCTTTCTTGAGCTTCTGGCTGATAAAATAACTGGTCGGGTTGTCGTGATACAGCTTTTTGAACGCTCTTTTAAAGGAAGAAAGACTCAGATTACACAACTCGGCCAGCTCCGTCGTGCTCAAATTGGAATACGTGTGCAGGTCGACGGTATTTTTTATGTTGATGTCCATGGGCGAGTGCAGGTGGGTGGCCAACGACAAAATCGAGTCGGCACTACCGGTCTGCACCAGCAGCAGCACCAACTCCTTCACTTTTACTTCCAATAGCTCGTCGTTGACCAGGGCCGGGTTCTGGAAGTAGAACTCCAACGAGTCGAGGTAGCGGGCAATAACGGCATCGTGGGCAATGGCGATACTGCCGCCCGTTGCGGCCCTTTTCTCCATCAGGGCCGGCAGCTCGGTGGGGTAGAGCTGCTTCAGCAGGTCGGGATACAGGTGAAAGGCCAGTACTTCGACGGTCTGGCCCTTGAGCTTGTGGATGAAGTCGAGAAAATACGTGCCGCATTTCAGCAGCACCGACTCCTGCTCCCGGATAAGCAATCTGTCCTGGGCCGACAGCAACCGGGTGCCGGCCCCCTTCATGTGCACGAAGCAGCCTTCGTTCTGAAAAACAGCCTCGTGCCGGTGAGGCGCGCTGAGGAGTAGCTTTTCGAGAATGGTGTTCCCTTGGTAGGTAAAGGCTTTTCGGTCGACAATCATGGCAAAAGCTGGTTGGGGCCAGGGCCAGGAGTGCGAAAAAGCTGGCTGGATCCGGGCGGTGTGCCCCAAACTACGGCGGCCGGCAGAAGGTTGCCGGCCGCCGGGCGGGCAGGCAAGGACCCCAGAAAACCAGGCCGCCGCCAAGCTCAACCTTAACCAAGCCCCGGCCAATGGCGTAAGCAAGCCGAATCCTGAACCTTACTCGTTTTTCTCATGAAATCTTCCAACCCCGAAACCGAAACCAAGAAAACCGGCGGCCTGATGGGCAAGCTGGTCGGCGGCGCACTGCTGGCGCTGGGCGTCAGCTTCCTCGTCAACAAAACCCAGGGCAAAAAAACGGCGGTATCCGACTCCGAAACCGAGGCGCTGCACGAGTTGCTGCTCTTCGTGAACGACCGGGTGGAGGGCTACCAGCGGGCCGTAGACGAAAGCCAGGACACAGAGCTGCGCGGCTACTACAAGCAGTTGGTGAGCCAGAGCCAGCAGTTCTCCAACAGCCTCAACCAGCACCTGCGCCAGTTGGGCGGGGGCCGCGAAACCAGCACCACGCTAAAGGGCAAGCTCTACCGCCGCTGGATGGATGCCAAGGCCCTGCTTACGGGAACCAGCGAAAAGGCCATTCTGGGCTCCAATGTGTACGGCGAGGAATGGGCGCTCAAAGCCTACAAAGAGGCCCTCGACAGCCAGGCCCTCACTGGTCAGCTCCGCCAGGAGGTAGAGCGCCAGTATGGCAAATCGCAGCAGACGTACGATAAGCTGAAAAATCTGCAAGCAAAGTAAAGCGTCTGAAGCCGGCACTCCGGCCCCGCAAAAAACACCCCGCCCGCCGCTTTCAGTTGAAGCGGCGGGCGGGGTGTTTTTTGCGGGGCTATTGCGGCCGCTTTACAGGTTCGGTGCCACCTCGAAAGTGCAGCTGGTGCTGCCCGCCGCGCCGGTGGCGGCCAGGCCCTGCACCACCACCCGGTAGCGGCCGGGCTGGTCGCCGGTATAAAACTCCAGCGTCTGGCCGGCTCCGTCGGCCGTCGTCGTCGTCACCTGCGGATTCCAGTAGAGCAGCTCCCGGAAATCGGGGCGGCGGCTCTGCTTCTGCTGGGGCGTTTCGTAGCGGGGGGAGTAGAACTCGCGTTGCTGCTGCCGGCCTTCGTACTCCTGAATCAGCACGCGCGGATCCAGCGCAAAGCCCTCCAGGTTGCCCTCGTAAGTACTCAGGCTTACCAGGCCGCTGTACGTGGCCCCCCCATGCACGTAGCGGCTGTCGATAACGTCGAGCCGCCGGATTTTGAGCGGGTTCAGGGCCATTACTTTGTTCATATTGAACACGGGAACCCCATCCAGCAGCACCATCGGGTTCTCCGTGAAAACCGTGCTGTTGAGCTTGTCGACTACCTTGAGGTGAAACCCGTCGGGCCGGATCCGCACCGCCACTTCCTGCACGTATTCCCGCAGCACTTCCTCCAGCACCTTGAAGCGGGTGTAGCGGTCCAGCAGGTACGACTCGCCGGGCCGGCCGTAGAAGGGCGTGCTGTCGGGGGTGGCGGCCAGGTACGGAAGCTGCTGCCGGTTGGCGTACAGGGCCTGCACGCGGGTTTGCAGGTGCCGGCGGGCGTAGGCCTGCTCGAAGCGTGGAACCAGGGCGAAGGGCGGGGCCGCCAGGGGGGCGAACCGGGCTGAGAAAGGACTGAGCAGCGTTATCTGGCACGTACTGTCCTGGCGCGGGTCCGTCTGAAGAACCACCGTGGGGGAGCCGAAAACATCAGGCGTTTCGAACTGCACGATGCCGGCAGCGTTGCTGCGCGCGTTGTAAAGCCGTACGAGCCGGCCCGGGACCGATAAATACGTCAGCAGGTCGGGGTAGGGCTGGTCCGTGCCGGCCCGGGTGAGCTTGGCCCGGACCACGGGGCCGTAGGGCTCGGGCAAAAAGGCGGGCGGGGCCGGCGCGGGCGCAAAAACGGCGTCCCACCCAAACCGGCTCCAGCCCTGCGTCAGCAGCAGGTCTTCGGTGGCCTCGGCCACCTCCGGGCCGGTCGCCGTGAAGTAGTAGGCCGGGTTGTCTACCGTTCCCCGCAGCTCCGACGTCAGCCCCAGGTAGTGGTCGATGGTCGGTGGCGCGTCCGCGTTAAGCGAATCGAGCCGATATACCGCCACGGAGAGGGCGGCCGGCGGGGTTGTGGTACCGGTGGGGCTGGAGGCAGTGAGCTGAAGCCGGACCTTTTCGCGGGGCGTGTAGCCGCTCTTATCCGGCCGGGCATCCAGGGCCAGCCGTTGCCGGGGCCGCTGAAAGAACAACCGGTCGCAGAGGGGCTGATGGGCAGTCGTGAACAGCGTGAAATGCGAAACGCCCTCCGGAAGCTGGCTTTTGGCGAGCGTCAGCGTAGCGGAACCACTGGTCAGGCGCAGGGGCTGGGCCAGCGCGGCCTGGTGGCGGGCGTGAACCAGCAGCAGCACCGTCTGGTCCTGATCGGGGGTGGCCTGCACCGTGAGCGTAACCTGAGCCGGGCCGCTGTCGGCCACGCGCAGCACGTACCCGTTCTCGGCCACGGAAGGCAGCCGCCGGACTACGGGCCGGGGCAGGCGGGGGTGGGAGAGGATGGCCGTGTAGCGGTTCCCCGCCGTGGTGGGAGTGAGCAGAAAGCTGCCCATCCCGCCCCGGCGGGCACTAAATGTGGCTACCGTGGTGCCCTGTTCGTCCAGCACCTGGCCCTGGGCACTGCTCCCGGGGCCGGGAAGGCCCGTGAGTTGAAAGGCTACCCGGCTCCGCAGCCCCCGGACCAGCGTGCCGCCTTCGGGGAAGAACTGCACGTTGGGGCCGGTGGAGTCCTGGGCAAGCGGGCGGCCCGAGGCCACGGACGTATTGAGCAGGGTGATGGACTGGTGGAAATAGGCCTCCGGCCCCTCGTTCTGCATCCAGCGGGTGTAGGCGCGTACCGTGTAGTTGCCCGAGGCCAGGCTCGCGGGCAGCGTAAGCGTGCCCTGGCCCCGGGTGTTGGTGAGGGCCACCTGGGTTTGAAGGACGGGTTGCTGGCCGGCGTCGAGCACCTCTACGTAGGCCACGCTGCTCAGGGCCAACGGCCCCAGGCTGGGGCCACCCACGGCATACACCGTAAACCAGGCGGTTTCCCCACTCAGGTACAGGGGCCGGTCGAGGTGCAGAAACAACCGCTCGTAGGGATGCAGCCGGGCATACTGGCTGAACTGGCGGGTGAGGCCTTGCAGCGGGCCTGGCTGAGCGGCCACCCGGCCCGGCAGCAGCAGGCCCAGGCCGGCCACCAGCAAGCCCACCAGCAACCCCCGAAGCCGGACTACTTGCCTGAAATTAGCTTGATGCATAAAGTAGTGATTACCAGAATGATGGGCGTACGGCCGAACCCCGTTCCCGGCAGTCCACGCAATCCTTGGCCTTGGCTATGTAGGCGATTACCACTCCCATATCGCTATACACTCTGTCGATGGGCAGAAAGCCCGGGTTGCCGAAGGACGACTTCAGTTTGGCCGGCACGTCGGCCAGCTCCGTCTTGGGCGGCGTAACGTACACCGTGTCGGGCGGAACGCAGCTCTCGTAGCCGGAGCGCCGCCCCCAGCCCCTGGGCAGTTCGGGCTGGGCGATGAACAGGCGCTGCTCGGTGGTGGAGTGCGCGCCCACAAAGCCGAGGGCCAAATCGTCGGGGTTGCGCAGATTCGAGATGTTGCCCACCACTTGCGCCGGCTGCGGATCGAACAAGGTGCCGATGCTTTCGGTGTTGCGGCGCAGCAGCTCCCAGTAGCCATACTCGGCCTGGGTGAGCACGTGCTGGCGCACCAGAATGCTGTAGCGGACGGCCAGCAGGGGCGAGTCGGGGGAAAGGGTTTGCACCCGGAAGTTGCTGACCACGTCTTTGGCCAGGGGAGTGGTTTTGCTGATGAGAATCCGGTTCGACTGGTCGCTGACCCAGCAGCTGAGCGGGTACCGCACCCGGATATCCCGCAGCTCGTTGAGGGCATTGTCGTACTCGATCAGGGGCTGGTAGGGGGGGCGGATTTCCCAGGTTTGCTCGTACTCCCAGCGGTAATACTGCGAGGCCCGCGTGTCGTCGTGGGTGCTGACGAACACCCTGACGCCGTCCGTTTCGGGCTTCCAGCTCACCTCATCGACGGGCACCGATAGCTTGACCGCCACAAAGTCCGAGGCGTAGTCCTGGCCCCGTTGGGTGGCAATGAGCAGCCGGTAGCGGCGGGCCGCGTCAAAGGTCAGCGTGGCCGAAACGTAGGTGCCCGCCGCCGTTTCGGCCAACGGATAGCGCGGGCCATTCTCCTGCTCAATGAACAGTTTGGCCTTCGTTTCGGCGGGCGGGGCCGTTTTGCTGGCCACCGCCGTCGTGCGCGAAAGCCGGATGGTGGTGCTCCCCCGGGCATTGAGAAACCCATCCACCACCAAGTAGCTGGGCGGGGCACTCACGATGGCCGGGGCGTAGGGCTCCACGCAGCTGCCGGCCAGCCAGGCCAGCACCAGCACGCCGAGCCAGGACAGCCGGTGAAACACAAGGGACATCTTCATCTAGAATTTGAAATTATAGGTGAGCGTAGGAATGGGGCGGCCAAAAATGGAAAGCTTGTAGCCCTTAATCTGGCCATTCTCCGATTTGAAATAGATGGAGTACGGGTTCTGGCGGCCGGTCAGGTTGTAAACACCCAGCGTCCAGGAGCTGTGGGCCAGCTTTTTCACCTTATGGTTGCCCTCGATGTTGAGCGCAAAATCGGCCCGCAGGTAGTCGGGCACCCGGTAGGCGTTGCGGTCGGAGTAGAACACGCGCAACGAGTTGCCGGCGTAGTACTTGGCAATGGGCAGCGTAATGGGCCGGCCGGTGCTGTAGGTGAAGTTGAGCGAGGTGCTGAAACGGCGGCTGAAGCGGTAGTTGCCAATCAGCGTCACGTCGTGGGGCTTGTCGAAGTTGCTGGGGTAGTAGGTGCCGCCGTTGATCTGGTCGGCGGGCGTGCCGGCATTGATGCGCACCAGGGCGCGGGAGTAGGTGTAGCTGATCCAGCCGTTGAGTTTGCCGGTCAGCTTCTTCACCATCAGCTCCACCCCGTAGGCCTTGCCCCGGGCATTCACAATGTCGGTTTCGATGTGGGGGTTGAGCAGCAGCACCGCCCCGCTCTTGTAGTCCACGAAGTCGCGCAAGGACTTGTAGTAGGTCTCCACCGATGTTTCGATGGTGTTGGATTTGAAGTTGCGGTAGTAGCCCACCGACACCTGGTCGCCCACCTGGGGCCGGATGTTGGCGTCGCTCAGCTTCCAGGTGTCGGCCGGCGAAACGGAGGCCGTATTGGTGAGCTGGCTGATATACTGGCGGGTGCGGTTGTAGCTGAACTTCACCGAGGCATTATCGGAGAGCGAGTAGCGGGCCGACACCCGGTACTCGGGGCCGTGGTAGGTGGCCAGCACTTTGCCCGCCGCGTAGCGAACGGTATCGAGAATAGTGCTTTCCGTGCGCGACTCGCCGGGGGCGTACTCGTACACGGTGCGGGGACCCAGGGCATGGTAGAGCGAGTAGCGCAGGCCCAGCGAAACGGACAGCCGCTGGGTCAGGTCGATGCGGTCGGAGAGGTAGAGGGCGCTTTCCAGCGCCTGTTCCCGGGCCAGCACGTTGGGCCGGATCAGCGACTCTTCCCCCAACGGCCGCAGCGCCCCCGGCTGCACCTGGTAGAGCAGCGTGCTCACGCCAAAATCGAGGGAGTGTTTCGGGTTAGGAAAGTAGCTGAAATCGGCCCGCCCGCTGGTCTGGTTGATGGCGTACTGGAGCCGGGAGGCATTCACCGGATTCTGCTCGCTGGTAATGTCGTAGTCGTAGTGGGTATAGGCCCCGGTCAGCACCCCGTAGAGCTGGTTGTTGAAGTTGTGGCGCCATTTCAGGCTGGCCGTTTTGTTGAGGTACTGGTAGGTGGTGTCGCTGGCCAGCCGGAACCGGTCGGTGCTCAGGTAACCGGTCGCGTACACCGTGTTCTTCTCGTTGATTTCGTGGCTGAGGTGGGCGCTCAGGTCCGAGAAGGCGGCCGAGCTGCGCTGAAAGGCCTTGTTGGAAAGCCGCCGCAGCAGCCAGTCGGAATAGCTGGCCCGGCCCCCGATCAGAAACGAGCTTTTATCCTTGATGATGGGGCCTTCGAGCGTGAGCCGGCTGGTGAGCGGCCCGATGCCGCCCGCCCCACTGAACTTCTTCTTGTTGCCCTCGCGGCTGGAAATATCGAGCACCGAGGACAGCCGCCCCCCGTACTTGGCCGGAATGGCGCTTTTGTAGAGCTCCACGCCCTGCAAAATGTCGGGGTTGAAGGCCGAGAAGAACCCGAACAGGTGGGACGGATTGTAAATGGTCATGTCGTTGAACAGGATCAGGTTCTGGTCCGTGTTGCCACCCCGCACGTTGAGGCCGGTGCTGCCTTCGCCCACCGACTTCACCCCCGGCAGCGTGAGCACCACCCGCAGAATATCGGTTTCGCCGAAGGCCGTGGGCACCTGGCGCATGGTTTTGATGTCGAGCTTTTCCAGGCCCATCTGCATGCCCGATACGTTCTTGTCTTTCTCGCCTTCGATAACGACTTCCTTGAGGGTGGTAATGTCTTCCTCCACCTCAATCTCCAGGCGGCCACTGCCTTTGAGAATCACCTGGCGCTGGGTGTTCTTGCTGCCCACGCTGCGCACCTTCAGCGTGTAGCGGCCGGCCGGCAGCGTGAGCGAGTAAAACCCAAACTGATCGGTACTGGTGCCCACGCTCGGCGACTCGCTGAAGATGGTGGCCCCCACCACGGGCTCCCCCGATTTGAGCTCCTTGATATGGCCGGCCAGCGTGACGGGGCCACTGCCGCCGCCCAGCCCTATTTCGTGCACCTGGTACTCCGCCGCACTCACGTAGCGCGAACGGCCGGGAGCGGCCGCCGGAGCCGTGGCCTCAGGCGTCGCCGCCAGCGCATCGGGGGGCGAGCCCACCGGCCGGAAAAAGGCCCTGGGCAGTTGCAGGTCGGGGGCCGGGGCCGTTGTAATGAACACCCACCGCTCGTGGCCGAAGGCGAAGTGAAAAGGCGTATTCCGGAAGGCGCGTTCCAGCACGGTGGCTACCGGCTGCTCGCGCACCTGCACACTCACCCGGAACGTGTCGAGCTGGGCCGCGTCGTAGTAAAAACGATAATCGGTCTGAATCTCCAGCTCGTGCACGAATTGCCCGAACGGCAGGTGCCGGAAGTCGCCGGTAACGGTTTTGGGGCCGGCCTGCTGAGCGTAACCGCTTCCGTTGGCAAGCAGCACTAGTAAAAGAAGGTAGATAATTCTCATGCGGGCGCAGCTGCCTGATTATTGATGGGTGTAGGGCTGAATAGGTTAACCAAAAGGCTAGGGCAGCAGCAGGCTGTTGTAAAAATTACTTAATGCGAGAAAATCACTCTCGAAGCTTTTCTTCTTGAGCTTTAGTTTGTTTTTGCGCATGTAAATTCTAACCTCCGAAATATGGTCTTTAAATAAATTATAGACCGAACGCTTGGAGCGAATCGGATAGTAACGGCCATCTTTTCTGGCAAATAATTTTTCATCCGCAAGGTATTCTATGATTACCGTTTGATTGGCGATGTTCTTCTGTATTTTTTTGGCGCGCCGGGCCAGAACGCTGATGGGCTTATCCCGGAGCAGGACTTCATAATAGCCAGTCGCCAACGTGTTTTTTGCGCTGCTATCGGCTAGTATCCGGATAAAGTAATGGTTGTTTATCGTGAAATACGTTAGTTTTTCATCAACCAAACGCACCAGTAGCGGGCTGGTGTTCTGCGCCAGAACTACCTGGTCTAATAGCGCATCGTATTTTAAGCGCGTTTGCTGAAACAGGTGGCCGTTGTAGTGCACGGTGCCGGGCTGGACTTCCGGAATCAGAAAAAAAGGGTGGCCAATCTGGCGGCTGCCTTGTTTGGCGTACTCCACGTATTCAGGGCCATTATACAATTGCGAATGAGCCCCGAAGGCATCGTCGTAGAGCCGCAAAACAGTGCTGGTGTCCGCCGCGGGCAATAGGGCCGAAGGGGTGGTTTGGCCGTGGACGGGGAGCTGGAACAGGGCGAAAGCCAGCAGGCACGCCAGCCACCTGCAAAACAACGGATAAGGATTTGCGGGATGTTGGCCGTGGGTTGGCAGATGAGTAGTAGCTAAAAAATATAAACCAGGTTCACCGGTAATCAACTGGCGCATAGAGTTCTTGCGGGTAAGTGGGGTGTTTTCAATGCAGGCAGTACGCTCGGGCTGCCCCTGTCCCTAACGTGTCGATAATGGTGGCCGGCTGGCGTTTGGCCGGCTGCTCTGGGCAGGCCCAGGGTGCCAGGTATTCCGGCAGCCGGCGGGCCGGCGGAGGCAAGGACAGCAACCGGCGAAGTGAGGTTGCGCCCCGCTCCGTCGCCACCCTCACTGGTACGCGCCAGCGGCCTGCCGTTGTGGGGCTGGCCGGGCAGCGTGCGGCGTCAAAAGTACCAGAAGAATTGGTTTGCAGCGGCCCGGGCAGCAGGGCGTAGTCCCGGGGGCGCGCACCTGAATAGCCCCGCGGGCAGAGCCCGCCCAACAACGCACGGGCACCCCGGGGCCGGGGGACGGCCCGGGCTATTGCGGTGGGCAGCCGGGTCAGGCTTTGCGCTTGCGGCCGCCCAGCACCACCAGGGCCACGGCCACGGTAATCAGGGCCGCCCCGCCCAGCATTTTCGGGCCGGGCACTTCGCCCAGGAAGGCCCAGCCCAGCAGCACCGCTACCACCGGGTTCACGAAGGCGTAGGTGCCCGCCAGGGCCGGCTCCACCACCCGTAGCAGCCAGATATAGGCCGTGAAGCCCACGATGCTGCCGAACGTGACCAGGTAGATGTAGGCCAGCCAGGACGTGGTGGTGACCTGGCTGAAGTGGAAGCCGGTGGCGTCGCCGCGCAGCAGGCCCACCAGCAGCATCAGCAGGCCGCCGCAGAGCATCTGCATGCCGCCCGAGAGGAAGGGCGAGGGGGCCGGCTGGTGGTTTTTGGAGTAGAGCGAGCCAATGGCCCAGACCAGGGCCGCCGTGAGCACCAGGCCCATGCCCAGGGCCTCGTGGCCGGGCTTGGCTACGTGGCTTGCCCCGGGCGTGCGGGCCAGCAGGTACACGCCCCCCAGCCCGATGGCCAGCCCCACCGCCACCAGGGGCCGGGGCCGCTGCGAAATACCGCTCCACCAACCCAGCACCGCCAGAAACATGGGCACCGTGGCTACCAGCAGCGCCGTCAGGCCCGTGGGCAGGTACTGCTCGCCCAGCGTGACGCCCCCGTTGCCGAAGCCCAGCAGGCAGGTGCCGATGATGAAGGCCGTGAGCCAGCCCTGGCGGGTAGGGGCCGGCTCGCCCCGCCAGCGCATAAAGCCGTAGAGCAGCAGCCCCGCCAGCGCGTAGCGGGTGCCCGCCATCAGCAGGGGCGGAATGGAATCGATGGCGAACCGGATGCCCAGGTAGGTGGAGCCCCAGATAATGTAGAGCGAAGCAAAGGCCAGCAGAATGGCCGCCCGGGAGGGCGCGGGGGAGGAGGTGGGGAGCATGAAGCGCGTAAAAGCTGCCGCGAAGGTACGCCCGAACAAGCCGTAGCGCGAAAGTTCGTTGCGCGACGAGCACGGCGAGTATCCCCACTGAAACCCACGTAGTCGGCAGCCCTGGCAGAAACGTTGCCGGCCAGACCGGCATGGCGTCCCGCTGCCCCGGAACTCGCTCCACTCGTCGCGCAACGGACTTTCGCGCCACGGCGTGCTCCGGTGCACGCGGCGTTTACCCGCCAGCCCCGTTCTTTGCCAGCCCACCACACTCGCCTTCCCCGTGCGCCTTTCCATTCTTCTGCTGCTGGCCGCCCTGCCCGGCCTCTCCCGGCCCGTGGCGGCCCAGCTGCTGCAAGCGGCCCCTACCTTCACCCGCGCCGATTCGCTCCGGGGCCACCTCACGGCTTTGCGCACCTGCTACGATATCAACTACTACCACCTCGATGTGCGCCTCGACGTGGCCGGCCGCGCCATCCGGGGCTCCAACGAGTTCCGGTTCACGGCCACCCGGGATTTTACCCGTTTGCAGTTCGATCTGTTTGCCAACCTGACCGTGGAGAAAGTGGAGTACGAGGGCCAGCCGCTGCCCTTCACCCGCGAGTTCAACGCCGTATTCGTCACCTTCCCCGAAACCATCCGGCAGGGCCGGCGCGCCGCCTTCACGGTGTACTATGGGGGCCGGCCCACGGTGGCCGAAAACGCGCCCTGGGACGGGGGCTTCGTGTTTGCCGCGCACGCCGGGGGCCAGCCCTGGGTGGCTACGGCCTGCCAGGGCGTGGGGGGCAGCATCTGGTGGCCCTGCAAAGACCACCAGGCCGACGAGGTGGATTCCATGCTCATCAGCGTGACGGTGCCCAAAGGCCTGACCGATGTATCCAACGGCCGGTTGCGCCGCACTACCAGGCTCAAGGGCGGGGCCACCCGCTTCGACTGGTTCGTGGGCAACCCCATCAACAACTATGATGTGGCCCTGAACGTGGCCAACTACGCCCACTTCCAGGATACCTACGCCGGCGAGCTGGGGCCGCTCAGCCTCGATTACTGGGTACTGCCCGAGAATATCGGCAAAGCGAAAAAGCAGTTCGGCGCGAACGTGCAGCCCATGCTCAAAAGCATGGAATACTGGTTCGGGCCGTATCCTTTCTATCAGGATGGCTATAAGCTCATCGAAACGCCCCACCTCGGCATGGAGCACCAGAGCGCCGTGGCCTACGGCAACGAGTACCAGAACGGCTACCGGGGCCAGGACCGTTCGGGCACCGGCTGGGGTCTGAAGTGGGACTTCATCATCATCCATGAAAGCGGCCACGAGTGGTTCGGCAACAGCATCACCAGCCAGGACATTGCCGATATGTGGATTCACGAGGCCTTTACCACCTACTCGGAGGCCCTGTTCGTGGAAAGCCAGTTCGGCCAGGAGGCCGCCCGCCAGTACCTCCACGGCCAGCGCCGCAACATCCGCCACGATGCGCCCATCATCGGCCCCTACGAGGTGAACGAGGAGGGCTCCTCCGACATGTACGATAAGGGCAGCAACCTGCTCCACCTCATCCGCACCAGCTACGTGCCCGACGACGCCCGGTGGCGGGCGCTGCTGCGGGGCCTCTCCCGTACCTTCTACCACCAGACCGTCACCACGGAGCAAATCGTGGACTACTTCAACCAGCAAACCGGCCAGCCCCTCACGCCCGTCTTCGACCAGTACCTGCGCCACACCAGCCTGCCGGTGCTGGAGGTGCGCTTCCCGGCCACCGGCCCGCCCCTGGCCCGCTGGATTGCCGCGGTGCCCGGTTTCGCGCTGCCCGCCCGCATCCGGGTGCGGGGCGCCGCCGGTTTCGTGGCCCTGCCCCTGACCACGACCTTCCAGCCGGTGAGCCTGCCGGGGCTGACGAAGGAAAACCTGGAGGTGGACACCGGGAACCAGTACATCGGGGTGCTGGTGGAGTAGCTGGCATTCCGACGCAGGAGGAATCCGGGTCAAGTCATCGAACGATGCAGTTCTACGGCTTGACCCGGATTCCTGCTGCGTCGGAATGACAGTTTACATCCCCGCCGCAACCGCTACCTTTGCGCCCAGTTGATTTCCACCGAATTCACTCGCTTACCTATGAACCAATACGACGTTACCGTCATCGGCTCGGGGCCGGGCGGCTATGTGGCCGCCATCCGCTGTGCCCAGCTGGGCCTCAAAACCGCCCTCATCGAGAAGTACGATACGCTGGGCGGCACCTGCCTCAACGTGGGCTGCATCCCCAGCAAAGCCCTGCTCGACTCCTCCGAGCACTACCACAACGCCCACAGCGTGTTCCAGGAGCACGGCATCGAGCTGAACGATTTGCGGGTGAACATGCCCCAGATGAACGACCGCAAAAACGGCGTGGTGAAGGCCAACACCGACGGCATCGTGTACCTGATGAAGAAGAACAAGATTGACGTGCTCCACGGCCTGGGCTCGTTCGTCGATAAAACGCACATCAAAATCGTGCCCACGGGCGGCGGCGAGGAGCAGCAGATCGAGACCAAAAACGTCATCATCGCCACCGGCTCCAAGCCCACCGTGCTGCCCTTCATCAGCCAGGACCAGGAGCGCATCATCACCAGCACCGAGGCCCTCAACATCCGCGAGGTACCCAAGAGCTTCATCGTGATTGGCGGCGGCGTTATCGGCCTCGAAATGGCCTCCATCTACGCCCGCCTGGGCGCGGAAGTAACCGTGATTGAGTACACCGACGCGCTGGTGCCCACCATGGACTCCAGCATTGGTAAGGAGCTCAAGCGCGTGCTGGGCAAAATCGGCATCAAGTTCATGCTCGGCCACAAGGTAACCGGGGCCACCCGCGAAGGCGACGTGGTGACGGTAACTGCCACCACGCCCAAGGGCGAGGAGGTGAAGGTAGCCGGCGACTACTGCCTGGTGGCGGTGGGCCGCTCGCCCTACACGGCGGGCGTAAACCTGGAAGCCGCCGGCATCGAAATGGAGGAGCGCGGCCGCATCAAGGTCGATGCCCACCTGCAAACCAACGTGCCCGGCATCTACGCCATCGGCGACGTGGTGCGCGGGGCCATGCTGGCCCACAAGGCTGAGGAAGAAGGCGTATTCGTGGCCGAAACCATTGCCGGCCAGAAGCCTCACATCAACTACCTGCTCATTCCGGGCGTGGTGTACACCTGGCCCGAAGCGGCGGGCGTGGGCTACACCGAAGAGCAGCTCAAGCAGGAAGGCCGGGCCTACAAAACCGGCAACTTCCCCTTCCGCGCCTCCGGCCGTGCCCGCGCCTCCGGCGACCTCGACGGCTTCGTGAAGGTGCTGGCCGACAAAACGACCGACGAAATCCTGGGCGTCCACATGGTCGGCCCCCGCATTGCCGACCTGATTGCCGAAGCCGTAACGGCCATGGAGTTCCGCGCCTCGGCCGAAGATGTGGCCCGCATGAGCCACGCCCACCCCACCTACGCCGAAGCCATGAAGGAAGCCTGCCTCGCCGCCACCGAGAACCGCGCGATTCACATGTAATTCCGCCCTAACCGGCAGTAAACGCAAAAGCGGCGGTAGCTCTTGGGGGCTGCCGCCGCTTTTGCGTTTTTAAGGTTGAAATACTTGTTCTTCAGGGTATCTGAGTAGGTCTGTATACTCAATACTATCAAATAATCTTTTACACACGTCTTTTAAATGTAACGCAAGGTTGAACATATCTGTGATGTCTGGTTCTTTACTATGAGCCACAGCCTCACCATCATTAAACCAATATGTTGTACCGAAGAAGCTATATTCCTTGCTTTTGCCATGATATATATAATTTGTGTGCATGCAATTTCTGTATTTTCCATAAAACTCTAAGAATAGTTTGTCGTCAGTAATGCTGCCTGTATGGTTGTTTTTGTATATAGAATAAATTTTATTATATTTTCTGCTTACTGGAACATGGGTTAAATGACCTCTAGAAAATATTTTTTTAACTTTATTGCTATCAGATTGATTTAAATTATATTTATTTAAAATATTTTCAATCTCTTTGTAATCGTATTCTAGTAAGCTATGTATTATTTCGTCGGTGAATAACTGCTCACATACATATGTTAGACAGAATTCAAATATAGACCATGATTCTGTTAGTAAATTTCGATTTGTGCTATTTCTAAGGCTATAAAAAGTTGTAGTATCGCTTTTTGTAGCTACAAAAACTTCTATGATTTTTCTTTCTTCATCAGTTAATTCCACTTCTTTGTCGGCAATGATGATTGATGAATATATGGAGCACCATTGACGGTAGTAAAGCTCAAGAGTAGAAAAAGAAAGTTCTAAATATGATTTTCTAAGGTCTTCTGATTTAAGGGGATATATTGTTATTTCGTTGCCTAAATCATTTAATTTATCTAAAATATATTTCATATTTTTGACGCTAAGATTTTGACGCATGATTTATTTTTTATGAGTTAATATCTTGTGAGTAAAGTAAAAAGATTCAGTGTTATGGCTTCATTGAATTATTAAATATTCTGTGCCAGCTTAAACCCGTTCTTGGTCTTAGTACTACTGGCCCTGGATATTGATGGTTTCGTCTTTTAGCAGCTTACTCAGATTATCAATGTCGCCCGCAACGGTGTGTATTAGTGGTGTGGTAACAATATAGCACCTATTTCCCATCATAAGCATTTCCAGAGCGCAGGAGGGCAGATATGATTTCATTCGATCACTTCCGCAGTGGAAGAGGAGGGAAAATTTTACATTCGCTTACCCCGGCTCCGGCCGGCACCTCTGAACTTATCCGCTACATCAACCAGCCTCCCACTTCGAAGGTAGCGATGGCCATCACCGAATCCGCAGAGTGCTAGGTGTCGGAATAACGACTACCTATTTGGGCAAATCTTAAGCATCATCACAAAAAAACCGCCCGTCACAAATGTGGCGGGCGGTTTCTTGTGGAACGGCGGCGGGTTAGGCCGGCAGGGTGGCGCGGTGGGCGCTGATGCCGGCCTTGATGGTAGTCAGCAGCGCCACCTGGGCGGCGTTCTGCTCGGCGTCCACGTCGGCGAGGAACTCGCTGAGGCCGGTGACGCGGCGGGCGCGCTTCTCCAGCTTCTTGCGCTGCACCACGTAGGCGTCGCGCTCGTCGGTGTGCTGCTCAATGGTTGCTTCATCGAGGCCGGGGGCGGCCAGGATGGCGTCGGCCACCGCAATTTTGGCCTGCACCACGGCCAGCTGGGAGGCCACGCTGGTTTGGGTGCGCTCGGCGCGCTTGTCGCTCAGGTCGTGGCTGGCGTCGCGGACCGTGAAGGTTTCCAGCTCGAAGTCGACTTCGGTCGTGGCCTGGTCGCAGAGAGCCCGGGTAGTGAGGGGGGCATAATCCATGAGAATAAAGGGGGTAAAGGTGAATACTGCCCGGATAACGGCCGTACCGGCCGGATTAGTATAGCAAGTCAGGAATATTTTTTAGCGGCTGGCCGGAGCAGGTGATAGTATTGGAACGGCAACTAAAAGCTAGCTCCCCTCCTCAGATGAGCAGGGGAGCTAGTTTTTAGCTTGCCTGAAACGGCTCAACCAGCGCGGTGGCCAGCAGGGCGGTCAGGGCGGCGGCTTCGGTTTCGAGGGCCTGGGCCTGGGCTTGCAGCAGGTGCCAGCGCGTGACGGCCGCCGCCGATAGCGGCCGGGCCTGCCGCCGCAGCCAGCCGGTGCGCCAGGTGGCCCGCTCGGGGTCGGGGTCGGGGGGGGCGGCCAGTAGCGCGGGCAGGACCAGCGCCCAGCGGTGGGCCTGGTGGGCTTGCTGGCTGAGGCGGGCCGCCTGGGTGCGCAGCCGGGCCGCCCGTTGCTGGCATACCCGCCGCCGGAAATCCAGGTCGGCCGGGGTGGGAGCGGGCTGGTCGGGGGGCAGGGCGGCGGTAGGGGCCGCCGCGTCGGCGTCGGGGGCGGGCAGGTGGGCCAGCAGCGGCAGCAGCGCCTCCGTGACAGGCAGCGTGAGGCGGCGGCGGCCGGTTTCGATGCCCTGCACCTGAATGGTACTCAGACCCAGGTAGAGCGCCAACTCCGGCTGGCGCAGCCCAAACCAGGCCCGCAGCCGCACCAGCAGGTGAGAGGAAGCAAGAGAAGGACGAGGCATAGCAACGGGAAAAAGGTGTATGGGTATTTTCAGTTTTCCGGAAATACCCATACAACGCTGCTTCATGGTGGTGTAGTATGCCCGGGGCCGCCACACTGCGGAAGCAGGGTGCCGGCGGTCCCGGGTCTTGTCGTACTCTCCTCCTGAACCCGCTCCTGAACCTTCCCCACGCAGCCTCCCAAAACCGGGCAGCGGGTGCCGGTTAGCCCGCCGTCGGCCGTGCGGGTAGGGCGGCCTCACGCGGCCCCGGCCCCCGGGCTGCTGTTGGTGGGTCGTCCTACTGCTCAATCACTACGCGCTGCGTAAAGCTGGCCGTGGCCGTCACGACGCGGAGCACATACACGCCGTCTGCCAGCGTGCGGGTGTCTACTGTTGCCTGGTCGCCGGCCACGGGTTGCGTCCGTACGGCTTGCCCCAAGGCGTTGTAGAGCGTGGCCGTGGCTGGCCCCGGGTGCGGCGGCAGGTGCAGCTCGAACTGTTGGTGGGCGGGGTTGGGGTACACCCGCAGGAGCTGGTTGCTGGCTGGGCGTCCCGTTGTGGTTACCAGAGAAGGCTGGAACTCCAGGGCGAACCGGTCCGGCGCGCCTGTGCCTGTCAGGGGGAAGTCAACGGCTGTGCCCTGGGCCAGGAGAGTACGGGTGTTGCGCTGGGTATCGAGCAGGTAGAGGGTGGTTCCGGCGGCAAAATTCTCCAGCCGGGCCACTTGCAGCGCGTAGCTGCCCGCCTGGGGCACGGCCAGCCGGAGGGGTACCCGGGTGGTTGTCAGCAGCTCGGGCAGCCCATTGATGGCCAGGGCCACGCTGTCGGCCTCCGTGGCGAGGCCGGGGTTGCCGGGGTTGGGGCGCTTCAGGGCATCGTAGGCGGGTGTGAAGCCGGCCGTGGCTCCCACCTCAAAGTACACGTAGGCCGTGTCGGCCGCGCCGGCTCCGCGGAGCGTCAGCGCTACCTGGGGCCGCGGGTCGGCTTGCGGGCGCAGTACGGGCAGGGTAGTGGGCGTGGTCAGCCGGTGCGCGTCGTGCAGGCTCAGCCGACCCGGCTGGCCCGGGGTGCTGGTGCGCACGAAAAACCCCTGCCCCAGGGCCAGCACGGGGGAGGCCCCGATTCCGTTCACGTGCACCCGGTAGCGGCCCGTCGTCGGGCCCGTGCCCTGCCACACGTACAGGGCTGCGTCGAGGCCGTTGCGGTCGGCGGCGGCCACGCGGCTCCAATCCAGCGGGCTGGGGTAGGGGTTGCCTACCAGGTGCCAGCCGGCGTCCGCGCCCGCGCCCCGGGCCAGCACCTGGGTTACGGGTCCGCTCGTGAGCGGACCCACGAAATCCACCGTGGCCGGAGCGGCGAGCTGCACCTGGTAGCCCCGGCCGGCCGGCAATAGGGTTGCCAGGCTGTCGGGCGAAACCCATCCGGCATCGAAGGGCCGGGGGCCGGTCAGCCGGGCTTCTTCGTAGAAAAAGACGGTAGGAAAGGGCGTAACCGCTGCCGGATCGGGGGCGGTGTTGTAGGCGGGGTTGACCACCGGAGTGAAAGAGGCAGTCTTCAGGTCCGCGACGGTAACAGCGCCCACCGGGGCCGCCAGGTGGCGGTACCCGGCCCCCGGGTTCAGGGCTGGGCTCACGTAGCGCTGCACCGTAACCGGGCCACTGACGACGCCACCGCCGGCGACGACCAGGGCCGTGCCGGCGGCATCGGAGCGCAGGGTCAGGGGGTAGTCGGGGGTGGTCGTGAGCGTGCCGGCGGTCAGCGTGAGGGTTTCCGTGAACGTCAGGCGCTGGCTCAGGATCAGGCCGGCGGGGTTGTTGACTTCCAGCCGGCGCACCTGCGCCGGCAGGCTCGTGCCGGTTGCCTGGGCCTGCGTGCCCGCGTAGCGGTAATCGGCCTCCGGGCTGTAGCTGCGGGTGCCCAGCACGCGCACGGCCCCCTCGCCCCCGGTAGCCGAGAGGCCGGCCGTGTCGCAGACCACCAGGCGGGCATCAGCGGCGAGTACGAAGCTGCCCGTGCCGGTTATGGGCTGGCAGGCGGTAAGCAGTCCGCCCCCCTGCACCGTGAGCGTGCCATCTATTACCAGGGGGCTGCTGAGCGTGGCCACCCCGGTGTTGGTAACCGTGACGTTGCGGTAAGTACCGCCGATAGCCTGCACCCCGGCTACGACCACATCGGTAGTAGAGGGGGGCGTGCAGGTTTGCAGAATGATGGCCGGCGTGCAGCTGGCCCCGTTGCCGGTGATGGTGGCCGGGCCCTTGCGGCGCAGGTACTGGCACACCCAGGGCTCGGCGCACGTTGCCAGGGAGGTGTTTCTGACCAAGGACAGGCTCGCCAGGGGAGAGTAGTCGGCGAAGGCGAAGCCCGTGCGCAGGGACGTCAGCAAGGGGCTGTCCGTCAGATTCAGCCACTGCGGCGCGCGCGCGCCCGTAAAGCCGGTGAGCAGGATAAGGTGGGGGTTCTGTGAAACGGTCAGGTACTTGGGAGCAACCAGGTCGCGGAAGCCGGTAATTTTTTCCAGTCCCGCGTTGTCAGTCACGTATAGCGATTCATCCACCCGGCTGCTGTTGAAGCCGCTGATTTCCTGTAGCATGGGGTTGCGGCTAACGCTCAGGCTCGTGGCCTGGAGGCCGCGAAACCCGCTGATCGTGCGCAGCTCGGCGTTGCCACTGATAGAAACCTGGCCGGCTCCCGTCAGTGCCTGGAGCGAGTTATTGAACCCGGTAATGGAACGCAGCCGGTCGTTGTTGCCGATGCTGAGATACTGCACGCGGCGCAGATTGTTGAAACCGGCCAGGTCGCGCAGCAGCGGGTTGGATTGGATAAACAACTGGTCCACGTCGTGCAACGCGTTGAACCCCCCGATTATCTCCAGCTGAGGACACCCGGTGAAGTACAGGGCCCCGGCTGCCCGGGACGTTCCCTCGATAGTATACAAACTGTTGAAGCCTTGAATGGCGGCCAGCTTGGGATTCGAGGCGAAGTAGATGGAACCACTTCGGGAGAGCATCCCAAACCCCCTGACATCGACCAGGTTGGGGTTGCCCTGGATAATAATCGCTTTTGCATTGCTCAGCTTCAGCAGGAAGCCGGAGATTAGGGCGAGGGACGGGTTGATGTTGATCGTGATGTCGCCGCCCACCGTCTGCAAGCTTTCCAGCAGGTCGTTGTTTGCCAGCAACCCGATGCCATTGAGGCTGGTGGCACCGGAGATGGTCAGATTGCCGCCGATGCGGGTGATGTTCTTCAGGCCGTTGAGGTCGGTCAGGTCGCCTAAGTTGAGCACTACATCGCCATTTACTTCCCGCAGCGGGGCCAAGGCATTCAGGTGCCGGATGGTGCCGGGGTAGATGTTGGACCCCCCATTGATGGACAGGGAGTTGGCAATAACGCACCCCCCCGTGCGGCCATAGTCATCCAGCTGCGCCTGGGTATTGAAGGCAAGGTTGCAGAGATTGGGTTGCTGGGCGTGCGCCTGGGAGGCTGCGCTGATGAGAACGGCCAGCAGGAGGAAGAGCTTTTTCATGGGGCACGGGGGTGTATGAGAAAAACGGCCGGGAGCGGCTACGAGGCAAAGCCGGCGGCTTGCAGAGGGCCAACGGACTCAAGAGCCAGCAACCGCCAGGTGTCCGCAAACCAAGGCTGCCCATCAGCCCACCCCACTGGCGGTAAGCTCCGGGCGAAACTGCGGCGGCAAGGACGAGGCAACGACGGGTGCTGGACGACGACGGAGCTGCGGGAATCCACTCCATCAATGAGACGAGTAGACGTAGGGATAAAGTTATATTAAATAGTAAGTAATTTATATACCTACTACTGGGTATTTTTATAGTGCCCCATAGCCCCTCACCACCTGCCCAACGTGTGGTCCATAACCGAAGAGTACCCCATCCGGTAGCGCAGAAGCTCGCTCAGCATTCGTGGTCGCCATGCTGCCCGGGGTAGTGAGTGTGCTGGCTATGTGGCTGCGATATGGGGAAATAGTGGACCAGTAGCCGCCCCCGCCGCCAGTCCGGCCCGTCGGTACCCAGTAACTTTCGACTTGCAAGGGCAGCCATTTACGCAGGATGTGGGAGCAGGCAGGAGCGAACTGAAATTTGACCCGCTCACCTAGAGCGGTTCCCGAGTCAGTGTACTCTTTCCGTTCTCGCGTTCACCTCGCCCCCCGGCCCCCTACGCCGCTTGATGCGCGGAATGAAATGGAGAGGGGGAGCCAGCCTTAGTTGCCAGTCCTGGTTTTATCCTACCCCACAAATTTAAAGGCAGCTTGGGGTGCATAAGCTGACCATGGCTCCAAAGGGCAGGGACTTCTTTCTGCCCGGTCTGGCCACGTAAAATGGCCGGCCTGAGCTCCGGCTACCGCTTCCAGGCCCGGATCATTTCGCGCTTGCCGGGTGGGCCGGGAATCTTTTCTACCTGCCAGCCCGCCGCCAGCAGGCTGCGCTTAAACGAGCCCTTGGCGCAGTAGCTCACCAGGCAGCCCCCGGGCGCGGTGGCCCGATAAAGCTGGGCAAACACGGCGTCGGTCCACATATCGGGCTGCTTGTCGGGGGCGAAGGCGTCGAAGTAGATGACCTGGTAGGTATCGGTGGGCAGGGGCGTAGTTTGCAGCTCGCCGGCCAGCTTGAGCAACGCAAACTGGGGGGTGAGCAGTGCGGCCCGGCCCCAGGTGGCGGCGTGCAGCTGGTGCTGGTAGTCGTGCAGCTCCGGCTGGCCCAGGTAGGTTTCGGTGTGGAGCTGCTCGACCACCGACCAGGGCAGGGGGAATTTCTCGATGGTGTCGTAGAACACGGGGTGGGCGGCCGAGAGGCTGCGCTCCAGGGTGAGCAGGGCGTTGAGGCCGGTGCCGAACCCGATTTCCAGCACCCACACCGGGCCGGTGGCGGCGGCCAGGGCCGGTTCGAGGCCGGCGGCCAGGTACACGTGGCGGGCTTCCTGCCAGGCCCCGTGGGTGCTGTGGTAGTGCTCGTTGAGGGCGGGAACGAAAAGCGTGCTGGAGCCATCGGCCGTCGCGCGTACTTCCAGGTGGGGGGTAGGCATACAGAAAGAGAACAGAAAAACCGGCTAGGGCCGGGCGGGCCGCCCCGGCCACGGTAGCCCAAGATAGCGGTTTGCCCCGGCAAAGCCGCGCCCGTTTAGCGGGCGCGGTGTGGGCGGCGGTGCGTACCTTGCCGGCCTATGGCCCGCATCCGAATCGACCTGCCCGACCGCTACCTGCTCACCTTGGAGCTGCCCATCCGCATCACCGACCTCAACTACGGGGCTCACCTGGGCAACGACGCCCTGCTCAGCCTGCTCCACGAGGCGCGGGTGCAGCTGCTGCGCCACCTGGGCCAGCCCGAGTTCGACCCCGCCACCGGCCTGGGCCACATCATGGCCGACGTGGCCATCGAGTACAAGGGCGAGGGCTTCTACGGCGATACGCTCCGGATTCAGGTGGGCGCCGCCGACCTGGGCAAGTACGGCTTCGACCTAGTGTACTGGGTGCACAACCAGGACAGCCGCGAAATTGCGCGGGCCAAAACCGGCATGCTCTGCTTCGACTACAACACCCGCAAGCTGCGCCTGCTGCCCGAAGCCTACGCCGCCCGCCTGCGCGGCGAAACCGCGTGAGCCCCGCCGGCTTCGGGTTGCTGCTGCTGACGCCGCCCGTGCCCCATCCGCGGGAGCAAACCATTCTGGCGCAGCTCCTGACGGCCCCCGTTCCGCCCGCCCGCCTGCACCTGCGCCGCCCCGCCTGGACCCGCGCCCAAACGGCTGCCTGGCTCCAGGCCCTGCCCGCCGCCTGGCTGCCCCGCGTGGTGCTGCACGCCCACCACGAGCTGGCCCGGGAGTTGGCCGTTGGTGGCCTCCACCTCCCGGCCGCCGCCCGCGCCTCGGGCCGCCGGCCGCCGCTGCCCCGGGGCTGCACCCTCTCCACGGCCCTGCACACGCTGGCAGAGGTGCGGAACCTGGCGGCGGATTACGATTACGTCTTGCTCAGCCCCCTCTTCGACAGCCTCAGCAAAGCCGGCTATGCCAGTGCCTTCGAGCTACCGGCCGTAACGGCCGTTCTGCGGGAAGTGCCGGCCGCCAGCGTGGTGGCCCTGGGCGGCATCAGCGCCCGCACCCTGCCCCTGATCCGGCCCGCCGGTTTTGCCGGGGCCGCCGTGCTCGGGGCCGTCTGGCAAGCCCCCGATCCGGTGGCGGCCTGGCAGGCGCTGGTAGCTGGCGAGTAAGGCAAGCGGCTCCGGCATCAAATCAGGTTTGCCCGCGGGGCCTGTTCGTTTTTTCGTGCGCAGCTGTTCCCCCATGCCCCGGAGGGGCATTAACTCAGGATCACCACCTGCCACCGGAAAGCCCAGCGCCAGCGCAGGGTGTAGCGCCCGATGCCGGCCGCCGCCAGCAGTCGTTGCAGCTCCGGCCGGGTGAATGCCCGGGCAACCGACAGGGGTGCGTCGTGGCGAACGAGGCGGGAGCCCCCCAGCAGCCGGGTGAGCCAGCGGATGCTGTGGTAGGCCAGCCAATGGCGGTGCAGGTCGTTGATGATGACCGCTACCCCGGCCTGCTGGTGCCACTGGGCCAGCATAGTGGTCAGCTGATCATCCGAGAAATGGTGGCAGAACAGGCTGGCCGTGAGCACGTCGAAGGGCTGCTGCCGGAAGGTCGGGGAGAAAATATCGGCCTGCTGGAAGCGGATTTCCGGGTACTGCGCGCACTTGGCGGCGGCGTAGTCCAGCATGAAAGCGTTGGCATCGACGCCCACCAGCTCCACGCCCACGCCCCGGCGGCGCGCCCAGCGGGCAATGCGGCGGAGCGTGTCGCCGCCGCCGCTGCCCAGGTCGGCCAGGCGCAGGGGGCGGGTGGCCGGCAAGTGGGGGCGCAGGCGGTCCAGGGCATCGAGCACCGGCGCGTAGCCCCCCAGCCAGGTGTTCACGGTTTCCAGCTCGTCGAGGTTCTGCCGCAATTCCTCCGAGGCCAGCGTCAGGTCATCCATCAGCTCTTCCTGATGGGAACGAGCGCGCAAATCAGCCATCTGTTTTACTAAGGTGAGCATTGAGGGCAATACTGAGGGACCTGAGCGGCAGCTGGGGGCTTACGCGACCAGCGCCGGGGCTGGGGCCGCGCTTTTCATGCTGGCCACCTGCGCCACCTGCTTCCCCTCGCCAACGGCCACCGTCAGCAGCATGGCTTCCAGGGTGAGGCCGGGGCCGAAGGCGAAACTGAGCACCGGGGCGCCCGCGTCGGCCGCCGTGAAACCGGCCAGCAGGTCGCGCAGCACGAACAGCACCGTGGCCGACGACATGTTGCCGTAGTCGCGCAGCACCTGGTAGGCGTAGCGGTTGTCGTGGGTGGTCAGGCCCAGCGCCTGCTCAATGGACTCCAGGATTTTGCGGCCGCCGGGATGAATGGCAAATGCCCGGATATCGGCCAGCCGCACCGGCAAATCGGCCAGCAGGCGGTGGGTAAGCTGCCCGATGCCCTGCTGAATCATGCGTGGCACGTAGGAGGAGAGCGTCATCTCGAAGCCAAAGTCGTTGATGTGCCAGGCCATATCGGCGTGCCCGTCGGGCTCCAGGCCGCAGTGAAAGGCCGTGAGGGCCAGGCTGGGCCGCGCGGGCGCGGGCGCACTCTGCACCAGGGCCGCCGCCGCCCCGTCGCCGAACAGGGCGTTGGACACGAGGTGGTCGTCCTGCTGGCTTTTCTGGAAGTGCAGGGTGCATAGCTCCGTGCACACCACCAGTACCCGGGCTCCGGGTGTGGCGCGGCAGAAAGCATCGGCCAGCTTCAGGCCGTTTACGGCCGCGTAGCAGCCCATAAAGTTCACGCACGTACGCTGTACGTGCCCCGAAAGGCCCAGCGCCCCCACCAGCTCGATATCCAGGCCGGGGGCGTACATGCCGGTGCAGCTCACCGTAATCAGGTGGGTAATGCTGGCGTAATCGACCTCGGGCAGCTGCTCCAGGCACGCGCGCACGGCCGCCACCGACAGCGGCAGGGCGTGGCGGCGGTACTCGGCCATGCGCTGGCCCACCGACGGGAAGGGCTCCAGCCCGGGCGTGTTGGGGAAAAACTCGAACTCCCCGTTAGCCCGGGCGTAGTCGGGCAGCACGGAGTAGCGCTGCCCAATGCCTGACACCCGGTAGAGGGCCCGCAGCTTGCGCGTACCTTTTTCGTCCAGCTCCAGGGCGCTGGCCATGAAATCGGCAATTTGCAGTTGCGGGATACGGTGGGGCGGGTTGGCTGTGCCAATGGCACACAAATAACTACTCATCAGAGGCAGTTTACGTAAAAAAGCAACCCCGAAGGTTACAGCTTTTCGTGGTGGATTCGGGATGATGGAATTTCAACGGGTAAACCGCTTGAATTCAACGGGGAAGGATCAGAAAACCTGGCCGTGGGTCCGGCGCATCAGGCCCTGCACGGCTCCGGGCAGCAGCCGCAGCCCACTCACCACTACCTCACTCAACAGCGGCTGCCCGAATAATCGTTGCACGGTGCGGCCCACCCGCAGGCGGCTGGCAAAGGCGCGTTGCCAGCTGCCGGTGTAGGCAGCCTCCAGCTGGGGGCGGGTAAGCTGGCGGCGCAGAAAGGCATCGGCATGGGTAGCGGCCAGGCTGGCCCCGTGGATGGCCATGGCCATGCCGTTGCCGCAGAGGGGCGTAATCAGGCCCGCCGCGTCGCCGGCCAGCAGCACGTGCTGCTCCAGGCAGGTTTTGGGCGCGAAGGAAATTTCGTTGATGACTTCCGGCTGCGGGTAAAGCACTTCGGCCGTTGCCAGAATGTGGCGCAGGTGGGGGTTGCGGGCCAGCACCCGTTCCTCCAACCGCGCAATGGTGCCCTGGGCCTTGAGGTTGCGGCGGGTGGTGAGGTAGCAAAAGCAGAACTTGTCCTCTTCAATGGCCGAGATGCCCGCGTAGCCATCGGCGAAATTGTGCAGCGCAATCAGGTCGCGGGGCATGTCGGGGTAACGCAGGTGGTATTTGACGCCCAGGTAAGGCGAGCGTTGGGTGAAGAAAGGGCGGGCCAGCTGCCGGTCGAGGGCACTGCGCTTGCCGTACGTGCCCAGCACCACCCGGGCGGGCAGGCGGCGGCCATCGGCCAGCACTACATGGTGGGCATCGGCGGCGGCCTCAAACTCCACGTCGCTGACGGTGGCCTGCACCACCTGCACCCCCACTGCCAGCGCGCGCCGGTACAAAAACTCATCGAGCACGTAGCGGCTGATGCCGAAGCCGCCCAGGTCGAGGGGCGCGCGCAGCCGGCGGCCGGCCGGGGAACTCACCTCGAACCGGGTAATAACGGCCGGCGCAAGCACAGCCGGATCGACGCCAAGCCGCCGCAGGTAGGGCAGCACCTCGTTGGAAACGTACTCGCCGCACACCCGGTGAAACGGGTAGTGCCGCCGCTCCACCAGCGTTACGGCGTGACCGCGCCCGCGCAAATCCAGTGCCGCGCACAAGCCCCCTAAGCCCCCCCCTATAATGACAACGTCCAACTTATTTTGCAGGGTAAAAAGGTGAGTGTGAGCCGAAAGAACAGGGTTTCATCGAAGAAGTATTATATTCTGCTGATTTAGCCGGCCGCGCTAGTATTTTTGTCAACCTAAATCCTTGCCCGTCGTTAGGAATAGTCCGTCCGGCACGCTTGCGCCGCCCTCCCAAAGAAGTATACTATGATGCCACTCCTACGCGTTTTTTTCCTGTTTGCTCTTTTAGCGGTGGGTTTGCCCAGTAGTTTATCCGGGGCCCACGCCCAGGCGGCGGCCCGGCCGGCTCCCAAACCGAGCGAAGAAAAGGCTTTGCTGGTATTTCCGAATCCGAGCACCGGCATCGTGCACATTGCCATCAACGGCTTCGAAGGCCGTAAGCTGGAGCTGCGCGTGCTCAACGTTATCGGCACGGTGATGTACCGCGAAACGCTGACGGAGCTCAACGAGCGCTACACCCGCACCCTCGACCTGAGCAAGTTTGCCAACGGCCTCTACTATGTGAAGCTGGAAGCCGACAACGCCAGCGAAATGCGCAAGCTCGTCATCCGCTGACCGACGCACCCATTAGCAGCTACGCAAGAGGCCCCTGCAATTGCAGGGGCCTCTTGCGCGTTCAGGGCCGGAGCCGGGAATCTACTAGTTGTTGCGAACCCGCACGGGCTCGGGCCGGAGCATGGCCTTAACATTGTTGATGGTATCAAAAGCCAGCAAAACCGTGGCCAGGGCAATTCCGAAAAAGATCAGGAGCGTCATACAGAAAAAGGAATAAGAGAAAAAAAGCAGCTTAAGCCAACTACTACAGCTTGAAATGCGGAGCGTTGCCGGAGCTGTACAGACAAGTAACTACAAATACCCCGCCTAAGTTGCCGCATAATTATGTGCTTGCGCGCCGGGCGCTGGGCGCCAGTGCGCCAGTGCGCGGCCCCGTAGCGGGCAGTGGCTGCGGCCCCGCCAACCGGGGCCGCGCTGGGCCGGCTATGGATGGCGGGGCCGGATCAGGGACAGCGGGCGGGCGGGTTGCCGCAGCGCACCCGGACTGGCCGGCTTTCCAGCGGAGGCCGGGCGCGGCGTTACGCGGAAAAGTCAGCCTGGAGCTGCCGGATGACCTCATCCACGATGTGGCGAACCTGCTCCACTCCCTGAGTCAGGCGCTCCCAGTCGGCCGTTGCGGGGGCGTAGGCCGCCGCTTCCAGGTCGCGCAACACGCTTCGCAGCGGAGTTACCTGAAGGCCGTCGATGGAGCTTTTCAGGTGATGCGCGGCGGCCCCCAGCTTTTGCAGGTTCTGCTCCCGCAGGTGCCGCTCCAGGTCGGCTACCACGGGTGGGGTAGTGCTGACGAAGATGGCCACCAGCCGCCGGATAAATACCTCGTCGTTGTCGGACAGGCGGCGCAGCTGCTCCACATCGTAGAGCCGTTCGGGGGGGAGTAGGGCGGGGCAGGGCAGGGCGGTGGGCGTCAGCGGGGCGTCGGGCGTCAGGTTCAGCAGCTTGGCCAGCACGTGGAAGAGCTCGGTTTCCTGGAAGGGTTTGGACAGGTACGCATCGAGGCCGGCGGTAAGGTAGCGCGCCTCCTCCCCGGGCATGGCGTGGGCCGTGAGGGCCACTACGGGCGTGGCGGCCCGCGCCGGGTCGGGGTGCTGGCGCAGCAGTTGGGTAGCGGCCACCCCGTCCATGCCGGGCATCTGGATATCCATGAGCACCACCGCATACTGGTGCTGCCGGAACAAAGCCAGGGCCTCCGCGCCGGAGGAGGCCGTATCGACTGTTATTCCCCAGCCCTTGAGCATGACCTGCACCAGCAGCTGGTTGACGGCATTGTCTTCGGTGAGCAGCACCCGCCGGCCCCGCAGCAGCTGATAATTGGGCGGGGGGGCGGCCACGGCCTGGGCCACGGCCTGCGCGGGGGGCAGCTCCAGCGTAAAGCGGAACGTGCTGCCTTGTCCCAGCTTGCTTTCGGCCGTCAGCTCGCCGCCCAGCAACTCAACCAGACCGCGCGAAATGCTCAGTCCCAGCCCCGAGCCGCCGTATTCGCGGGCCGTGCTGGCCGAAGCCTGCGTGAAAGGCTCGAAGAGCTGGTGCAACTGGCCCTCCGAAATGCCGATGCCGGTATCGAGAACCGAAAACTGGTACCGGGCCACTGCTCCCGGCAAACTCACCCGCTGGTAGGTGAGCAGCACCTGGCCCTTCTCGGTGAACTTGATGGCGTTGTTGAGCAGGTTCAGCAGCACCTGCCGCAGGCGGTAGGGGTCGCCCGATACCCAGTTGGGTGCTGCATGGGGGAGTTGCAGGCGCAGACTGATGCCCTTTTCCGTGGCCTTGGGCAGCAGGGCCTGGCAGCTGGCTTTAAGCACTTCCTGCAACTCGAAGGGCACCTGCTCCAGCCGCACCCGTCCGGCCCCCAGCTGGGCCATATCCAGAATGTCGTTGATGATGACCAGCAGGTTTTCGGCCGAATACTGGATGTGGTGCAGAAACTGCCGTTGCTCGGGCGTAAGCGTTGTTTTGACCAGCAGCTCCGTGAGCCCCATGATGCCGTTCATGGGCGTCCGGATTTCGTGGCTCATATTAGTAAGGAAAGTTTGCCGGGTCTGTGCGTTCTGTTCGGCAACCTCCTTAGCCTGCTCCAGGGCACGCTGGGTGAGTTTGAGTTCGGTGATGTCGTTATCGACGCCCAGCACCTGCACCGTGCCGTCGGCCAGCACGAAGGGGCGCTTGATGGTGCGGAACCAGCGTAAGTGGCCCTGCTCATCATCAAACGTTTCTTCCACGTCGATTTCCTGCTGGGTGCGCAATACCTGCTCATCCTGCATATGGTGGCGGTGCAGGTCGGGGAAGCGCCGGAGCAGGTTGGCGGCCGGGGTTTGCAGCAAGGCCTCGTTGCTGAGGGCGTAGAGCTGGGCCGTTGCCTGATTGGCCAGCAGGTAGTTGCCCTGCCCGTCCTTGAGGTAGATCAGGTTGGGTACCGTATCGATTACCTGCCGGAACAGGCGGTTCTGCTCGGCCAGGCGGCGGTTGGCAGACCGGCGCTGCTCATCCGCGATTTTCCAGCGGGTAATATCCTCCGCACTCCCGATAATCTGGGTGACGTGGCCCTGCTCGTTGCGGGCAAAAGGCGTGTTGCTGATGCGCAGCCACCGGATAGAGCCGTTGCGGTGGTAGAGCATGTACTCCAGGTGCAGCACCTCACTATCGCGCTGGCGGGCCACTTCCCCGAAGTGCTGCCGCAGCCGCCGGGCTTCAGCCGGAGGCGTCATATGGGAAATCATGTTGCTGCCCAGTTGCTGCAACTCGGCTTCTGTGTAGCCCAGCATGGATTCCATGAACCGGTTACAGTACACGTTGGAAGCGCTTGCCACGTCGTAGATGTAGACCAGATTGGGGATGGTGTTGGTAATGCGGTCCACCAAAAAGCGGCTCTGGCGCAGGTTTTCGTCCGTTTCGCGGCGCTCCGTCACATCGGCGGCCGAGCCCACCAGTTGGTGCACCTGCCCATCCTGATGGTGGGTAAAGGCAGTGCTCCGTATGCTCAACCACCGCCAGGAACCATCGTGGTGACGAAAGCGGTACTCCGACTGCATAACTTCCCTCTCCTTGAGCTTATCGCGCTGCCCGCTCCGGTGCTGGGCCACTATAAAGTCGTCGGGGTGCAGCAGCTGCCGGGCCATATCCGAGCCCATGGCCAGCACCTGCTCGGGTTTGTAGCCTAAAATAAGCTCTACCTGGCGGTTGCAGTATTCCAGCCGCTGGGCCACCAGATCAAAGATGAACACGATAGTCGGCACCGTGTCGTTGATACGGGCCGTGAAGAGTTGGTTGCGCAGCAGCTCGGCTTCGGCGCGGCGGCGCTCCCCAATGGCCGTTAGGTACACGTTGGCTCCCTGGTCGTGGCCGAGGGGGGCGATGGTCCAGAGGTAGAACTCATTGGCCAGGCTCAGCTCCAGCGTCCGGGTTTCGCCGCTGGCCCGTGCCCGCCCGATTTCGGCCTGCAAGAGTGTCCGGGTATCGGCGGCGGCGGTTTTCGTCAGGTTTTTCAGGATGGGGGCGGCGGCCGGATTGTGGTACAGGGCCTGGCCATCGGGCCGGAAGCGGATGATGGGCTGGGGGCTTTGCTCCGCCAGCTGCGAAAGCTCCTGCACCCGCTGCTGGGCCAGCTGCGCTTCGGTCACGTCTTCGTAGCTCCAGATGTGGAGCATGGTGACGCCGTTCTGGACCACCGGCAGGTAATCCTGTTGCAGCACGCGGCCGTCGTGCAGCCTGATGAGCTGCCCGCTGCTGCGCACCTGGGCTTCGGTTAGCTGGCGGTTCTGCTGCTGGATGCGCTTGCGGTTGGGTACCCGGAGCCGGGCTTTGCGCAGCAACAGCGCCACCGGCTGGCCCATGAAATAGGCTGCTGGCTGGTTTAGGCCAAACAGCTCGCACATGCGCTGGTTGACCAGCATAACCGTATGGTCCTGATTTTCGGCCAGAATAGCCGTGGTCATGGTTTGGAGCAGGGCGGCGGCCTGGGCCGTAGCGGCCTGGGAACGGCCCTGTAACTCGGCCAGCTGGGAGCGAGCATCCAGGCAGGCCGTGTGAGCTTGCTGCCAGGCCCGGCGGACGTGGCGCAGTTGCCGGCGCTGATGACGGTGGCTGATCGAATCCATGGCAGGAGGGTAGGCCGGCCCGCAAAGGGTCAGCGGATGTGCACTTCGTTGTTCTGTACCATACGATACACAGTGGACTTTCCGATTTGCAGCTTGGCCGCTACCTGCAAAATATTGCCGTTGTGGGCATCCAGGTACCGTTGCACAATGGCGGCCATCTGGTGGCGCAACGACTCGTTGCTGATGACATCGGGCACGGCTGTTTCCGTTTGTAAATGGCGCAGCGGCAGGTCCTGGGGCTGAATCTGGTCGTGTTCGGCCAGAACGGCGGCCAGCTCCACTACCGCCTTCAGCTCCCGCACGTTGCCCGGGAAGGAGTAGCGCAGCAGCTTCTGGCGGGCCGCCTCCGACAGGGTGCAGGTGGCCATGTTGTTCTGCTTGCAGAACTCGCCCAGGAAGGAATCGGCCAGCAGCAGCACATCCTCGCCCCGCTCGCGCAACGGCGGCAGCACGATGGGCAGCCCCAGCAGGCGGTAGTACAGATCCTCCCGGAAGCGGCCTTCCTGCACTTCCTGCGCCAGGTCGCAGTGGGTGGCCACCATCAGGCGGGCGTCAAACGGAATGGTGGAGCTGCCGCCCACCCGGCTTACCTCGCGCTCCTGCAACACCCGCAGCAATTTGGCTTGCAGGCTCATGTCGAGCTCGGCCACTTCGTCCAGAAACAGCGTGCCCTTGTGGGCTTCCTCAAACCGGCCAATGCGCCGGGCTACGGCTCCGGTAAAGGCCCCTTTCTCGTGGCCAAACAGCTCACTTTCTACCAGCTCCCGCGGAATGGCCGCTACGTTCACGGCCACGAACGACGCGTTGCGCCGGTCGGAGCCGTAGTGAATGGCCTTCGCTACCAGCTCCTTGCCCGTGCCGGTTTCGCCGCTGATGGAAACGGTGATGTTGGTGCGGGCCGCCTTCTCAATGAGCGCGTACAGTTGCCTGATCTGGTTGCTTTCGCCCAGGATGGCCCGCTGAGCGTCGTACTTCTGGCCGATTTGTTCGCGCAGGCGCGTATTTTCCTGCCGCAGCTCCAGCTGCTTGCGGATGTTGCCCACCGTATTCCACAACCGGTCAACCGTTTCCTCATCCTTCACCAGATAGTCGTACGCGCCCTGGCGCAGCATCCCGATGGCCGTGCGAATGTCTTCCTGGCCCGATATGGCAATGACGGCCACATTCGGCAGGCGCTCCTTGATCTGCTGGAGGACTTGGTCGCCTTTACCGTCCGGTAAAGAGTAATCGAGCGTGATGATGTCGGGCTTGTCGCCCAGGTTGTCGAGGCAGGACTGGGCAGTGGTGAACCGGCGAATCGTGTAGTCGGGGTTCTGGGCCAGCTTGTATTCCAGCAGTTCACCGTACCAGGCATTATCCTCAACAATGAAGATAGAAATAGGAAAAGGGATGCTCATCGCAAAAAGGAGGGAAGCGAGACCAGAACACCACCGGCGCGCGTCCCGTCCAAAGTTGGGACGCGCAGGTATCGGGAATGTTCAATTCTCAGAAAAGCTGTTTTCGAAGCCGAAAAAAGGGATAAAACGGGCAATGACGCGAGTATAAGCGGGATTTACGGGGATACCAAACTTTCCCGATTTAGGAAGCAGAATCCCGGAATGAAGCAATATGTGTTTTTGATTATTATCATAAGATACTGATAATCAAGTTTTAAAAGAATTTATTTAAAGTTGGCGGCGTAATTGGTACCAGGGATGTGGCTCCCCCATATGGGTGAGTACCAACCAATTGCTGCTGCTATGTTACGCCTCTACTCTTCCCGCACACACCAATGGCTGTCGGCCATTCTTTGCCTGGTCTGTAGTTTTTGTACGTTGCCCGGGTGGGCCGCCAGCCCTGCCATTTACGCCAACAGCGGCCCCCAGGGAGCCCAAGTTACCCAAACCTGCACCACCAAGGACAACATAACCGTCTGCTTTGGAAGCGTAACCAATCCGGCTCTGGCCACCGATGCCGATTTTAAGTCGGCCGCCGTCATGAACGTGCCGGTTTCCTCGCTGGTCAGTTCCATTCGGTTGCGGATGGACTTAACTGGCCCGGCCCCGGGTGCCCCTACCAATTACCGGGCGGGCGTAGTGGTAGAGCGCAGTGGCGGCGTGCTGGACCTGGCGGGCCTGACGCTGACCAATGCTATTATTATCCGCACGCTGAAGAAGAACGGAACCAGCTCTACAGTGCAGGAAGAAATGCCGGTTAGTGCCGCGCTGGCAGGCCTGGTGCTGGGCCAGAACACCGGCCCGGTCCGGTTGGAGTTTATCGCCTCCAAGCCATTTGACCAGATCGAAATCGAAGCAGCTTCCCTGCTGAGCCTGGGCTACAACCTGAAGGTGTATTACGCCTATGCCATTGATGCCAACGTTATCAACAACGCAAAAGGCTACCTGTCGCGCTTCGACAACCCATCGGCCAGCAATTACAGCACTGCGGTTATAAAGCGGGGCATTACGGTGTGCGTAAACGACCGGGTGAGCAACCCGCTGAACGCCGTGGACAAGGACCTGACCAAGTATGCCGTCATGGGTTCGTTGGTAGACCTGAGCTGCCCAACCACCTTGCGCACCCAACTCGAAGGCACCGCCCCGGCAGGGTATGAGGCGGGCTTCGTGGTAGGCAACGGGGGGCTGCTGGACGTGAGCATTCTCGACGGCCTGCGCATTACCACCTATCTGGGCACTACCGTGCAGGATAGCAGCAACAATGTCAACCTGCTGAATCTGAAACTGCTGCCCGGCGGCCAGTATGCCGTACATTTCCCGACCAGCAAGCCCTACGACCGGGTAGAAATCCGGCGCACCAGCCTGCTGAGCGCCCTCGACAACCTGCGCATTTATTATGGCTTCGGCTTGGAGCCCCGGGTTTTCCGCGACGAAACTCCCCGGCTTTCCCAGTTCGGGAATGCCGCCAGCAAGTACCAGGTGAGCATCAAAAAGTCGAATCCGCTGCTGGCCCTCTGCCTGCTCTGCTCGGTAAACAACCCCGAGCGCACCGCCGACAACAGCCTGACGAATTTCGCTACCGTGCAGACGCCCCTGACCGTCGGTTACACCATCGGACTGAAGATGAAGCTGGACGGGCCGGGACAGGCGGGCAACACGGCCGGCGTAATCCTGGGAACGAATACGAACCTGCTCGACGTGGATCTGCTGGCCAACATCCGGGTAAATACCTACACTGCCAATGGCACCGAGCTAGCCGAAAGTGCCACCGGTAGCGCCTTGCTGAAACTGGAAGTGCTGGCCGATGGCCGGCGGGAAGTGTCGTTCCGCACAACTCAGGATTTCGACTGGGTGGAAGTGGAGCTGATGACCGGGGTATCGTTGCTGAGCGGAACGGCTGTATACTACGGCTTTGCTGAGGACCGCCCCACTGGTTTCCCGAGCATCGTTACGGTTCCGGCTCCGCTGCCCGTACAACTGGTGGGTTTTACGGCCAAGGCCCACGGCCAGACCGTGGACCTGGCCTGGCAAACAGCTACCGAGCTCAACAGCGACTATTTCGTAGTAGAACGGTCGGCTAACCCCAGCCAGGGTTTTGTGGCCGTGAGTCGGGTGAAGGCTGCGGGTACTACCGCCACCGGTCGGGCGTACACGCTGCGCGATACGGAGGCGGCTCTGCTGCCCGCCGGAGTACTGTACTATCGTTTGCGCCAGGTAGATGCGGATGGTACGCAAGTGTACTCCTCGGTAGTAGTGGTAGCGCGCAAAGACGTGGCCGCTTCCCTGGCCGTGTACCCCAACCCAGCTGCTACCACCGATATCGTGCGACTAACCATGTCGGGGCTTCCCGAAGGGCAGTACCAGCTGCTGGTCTACAACATGCAGGGTAGCCTGGTCAGCCAGCAGCCTCTAACGGAGCAACAAGGTCGGGTCGCCGTGGAAACGTTGCGCGCCGGCATGTATCAGGTGATAGTACAGGATGCCGCTGGCCAGCAGGTAGCGTCGCAACGACTGGTGCTGAGTGGCCACTAAGCGGCCGGCAACGGGCAACCACCGTCTTTAAACTACCCTATTCTTCGTTTGCTTGATTGTTATGCGAGTCAGAGAGCCCCGCTGTTGCAGGTCAGCGGGGCTCTTCGCGTTCCACCGAATCCGGGCAGGAAACAGGGTGAGGAAAATGGATCGACTTATTGCATAATCTGGTGCCAAATCAGTCCTGAAGCTGGCTGCGGAGGCTTCAAATAATGCTTACCAACCGGCCTTGCATAAGCGTTGAGAAACGTAGTCGGCTGTTAAGGGTATTGCAATTAAATGCAGCATCATACTAGAAAATCGATGGGCGTATGGGGGCAAGGCCTGGTTTAGATGAAATATTATCAAAAAATAACTGTCGGGGCTGAGTGGGAGATGAAGAGGAGGGGAGTGATTATAAGCGGGTAAATGATAATATTGTGGTAACCTATAGCGGTTGATAAAATAGCACTTTTGCGGCCGCTAAGCACTGTTCCACTCTTTCACCCCACACTGCATGTCACGTACCGTTATCCGCCTGCTCGGCCTGGCGCTGCTCACCAGCCTTGCCGCCTCCTGCTCCAAAGACGCCGTAGTGCCCACCGCCAGCCCCAGTGCCGCCGTGCAAAGTGCCGACGCCACGGCCACGCGTGACAATAATCTGGCGCTGGGCAACCCCAGCGGGGCGCAGGCCGATTCGTACTTCTACTGGAACTACCTCATCACCAAGCCCCAGTATACCATGTCGTATCACCGCGACCGGGGTACGCCCAACTGGGTGAGCTGGCACCTGAGCAGCGCCTGGATTGGCAGTACTCCCCGCCAGGACAACTTCGCGGCCGACAACACCCTGCCCAGCGGCTGGTACCGGGTGGGGAGCACCAGCTACTCCGGTTCTGGCTTCGACCGGGGCCACCAGTGCCCCTCCGCCGACCGGACTGGCTCCGTCGCCGACAACTCGGCTACTTTCCTGATGGACAACATGATTCCGCAGGCGCCCAACAACAACCAGCGCACCTGGGCCGGCCTGGAAAACTACTGCCGCACCCTCGTCAATGCCGGCAACGAGCTCTACATCATCTGTGGCAGCTACGGCAAGGGCGGAACTGGTTCGGCTGGCTACAAAACCACCCTCGACAATGGCCGCGTAACCGTGCCCGCCCGCTGCTGGAAAGTAGTGGTCGTGCTGCCGACAGGCGCCGGCGACGCCTCCCGCGTCACCAGCAGCACCCGCGTCATTGCCATCGATACGCCCAACGATAACTCCCTGAATACCTCCTGGGGCACCTACCGGACCACCGTCGATGCCATCGAATCGGCTACGGGCTACAACCTGCTGTCGGCAGTGTCCACGTCCGTGCAATCGGTGGTGGAGGCCCGCGTAGACAGCGGTCCGACCAACTAACTGAGGCACTTGTTTCGATTGCGCTTACCAGAAGGCCCGGTTTGCGCCGGGCCTTCTGGCGTTTTGCCTGGTGGCAGAAGCGAGGGCTTTTTAGTGTTTAGTCGTTGGAAACCGGGCCTTTGCCTTTGGGTTTCTGCTGCTTCGTCTAAAGTCGTTTCCCGGGCTGAGTAAAAGGGCGTACTTTTATTTTGAGTAAAGTGAGAAGGAATTGAGGGGAGATGAACAGGAAGCCGCGCTGCAACGCGGCTTTTTGTATGCGGTGCCCCGCAAGGGCATCCGCAATGGTTTCGCAACCCGTTCATAACGCCGGACTAATCTGGGTTTCGGAAATTTGAAACCAGCAGGCCTGGCTCGGAGCTGCCAGCCTCCGGTCAGGGCATATGGCTGTCGTATCGGATTCGCCGTCCTGGTTTTCGGGCAATTCGGGGCGGTGGCCGCTGGAAAGGTTGCGCTCCTTGTGGCAGCATCTGGCCCAGTTGCGCGAGTTGCACGCCCGTATGAACGGCAGGGCCACCTGACGGGCCGCGGATTCATCGGCCAGGTGCTGCGCGACCTGCATATCAGGCTGGAATTAAGATGCCGCCGGGCTGCGGGGTGTACCGAGTCAGGGTGCTTTGCTATCGTGCGCGCAAGGGCGAAATGGCCCCACCCGCCTGCGCGAGTTGCCCGATTGGCAGAAGCTGCTTACGAAGCCGGAACCGGGTGGTAGCGGCGTGCGCGTGCTGCCGCGCTGGTAGGTGAAGCAGCACGTGCGCATCATCGTCTCTAACCTCGACCCCCGTTTCAGCAATACCCTCGACGGGTGCGCATGGCCCTTGATGCCCGCGAACTGCCCGCCCGCACACGCTGCCCAGGCGCTACGGCCCAGCCAAGCCCTGCAAGCTTCTGCCAGGCACGAAAGCCCTGGCGCAACTACGCACCTTGTCCTTACCCAAAACTCAAACGCCCTTTCGATCATGTGGCCGAAAGGGCGTTTTTGTGCGGTTGCTTCCCAAATTGACCGCTGTTTGAGCCGCATCAACTGACGGAAAATTGCCCCTGACGCTGTTTCTGTGACGCTGAAAAAGTTTTGGGTAAGGACAAGGCGCAACTACGCACCAGGGCTTGTACGGCGCTAATAGCTGCCGTCGGTCGGAACCGGCTAGTTTTCGACCAGCCCGATATTGCCCTCGGCGGGCTGGCTGTTCATATAGGAGCGGAACGACATGGCGGCTTCGCTGGCCAGGGAGTTTGCCTGGGCCGTAATGCGCCGGTCATTATGGGTTTTATCGTTGTTTTTGTCTTCGCGCCGTTGCGCCCGGTAGGCTTCAAACTCCATCGTCTGGGAAGGCTGCTTAGGGTCGGCCACGATCTGGAACGAGCTTACTTGGTAAGAGTAGCCGTTGTCGGTGGCCTGGAAGGAGAACGTGAACAGCACCGTTAGCGGCTCGTCCTTGCCCCGGTTATCTACCTGCTTTACCTGGCCCGTGCCCGTCACGCGGATGGTGGCGGCCGCCTCTACTGTACTGAGGCCCGATTTGGGCGTGTAAGTAAATTTGTTCTGAGCCCAGTCGAGGGCGCGGCCGTAGAGTACGGTGCGGCCCGCGCCTGGCATGGGCACCCGCTCACTGTACTCCACTGGGGCGGGTTCCTCCGCTTGGGCCCATACTTTAGAGGGTAGCAGCAGCGTTCCTCCCACTAACAGACTAAGTAGAACTTTTTTCATGTCATGAATGGGAAAAAGAAGTAAAACCGAAGAAGAAAAAGACCTCCACAAAGGTAGTCGATTGGATAAAACGCGGGCCATTATGAATATGATAAGATAAAGTAAAGTCGGATCGGAAACAACGGTCGCCTGGCGGGGCAGAAAAAAGGAGGAATAAAAGCATGAATTTTTCGGGTAGCACTGGCTCATGCTGTTGCTCTACCAGACAATGTGATGGTGATAAATTGTACTTTAATTATAAATACCTCTGCTATGGTAAGATGATTAACCCAACTCGTGGTAAGTAAAGAGCAAATATACTACAGCAATCAGAATAGTTGCGTACATGTTTAGGGTAATCAAATTAGGCTGATTAACAGGGATATAGTAAAAATAAGTTCGCCGTATTGTCGGAAAGACAAAAGAACGACGGGGTAACATTTTGATAACATAAGGGTAACATGCTGCCTCTTGCAGGCTTGCAGGCAATTGGTACTTTTGCATCGTGCTTCAGCTCAATCAACATTTCCTGATGAAGCGCGGGACCGAGCGAAATGCCGTCCTGCGAGATGACCGAAAGGTCGTTTCCCCCGTTGATTTTTTCGTTTTTCTGGTATTTCCGTTTTGCACCGCTCCGGTTTCCGAAGCGGTTTTTTTATGCCCGGCCGGTTCGGTCCGGGCCGGAGTGCCCAAGGCGTAACCCCGCATTTTTTTGATTTTTTTCACCCATACTGGTACCTACCCACATGAACGACAACACCACCCTCGCCCAGCAGATGGTTGCCGCCGCTCCTGCCGCCACCCGCAACGTGAACCTGAGCACGGACCCCAAGCGGATGGCCGTGATTAAAGTATGGGACGCCATGATGCGCGGCGCCCGCAAGTACGTGGAATCGGAAGGCTTCATCGGCATCCACAACATGCCCCACATTGTGGGCGTAACCGGGGCCTGCGAAAACACCGACACCCTGTTCACCATCGACTGGTACGACGGCAAGAAGATGTTTTTGCCCCAGTCCAACCAGCTCTACATCGAAATGCTGACCCAGGCCATCGGGGGCGGCCGGGTGTACGGCGAAATCCAGAGCTTCCGCAAGGAGCTGAAGGCCGACAACCGCCGCCTGGCCCAGTTCAGCCTCTTCGAAATTGAGCACGTCGGCGACCTCGACGAGCTGCTCGGCCACCTCTCGGGCATCGTGGCCTCGGCCGCCCGCCAGGTGTCGCAGGATTGCGCTGCTGAGCTGGCCCTGTTCGACCGCAACCCGGCCGATTTGAGCAACCTCACCTTCAAGCGCATGACTTACGGCGACGCCGTGGAGCTGCTCAAGACCGAAGGCTTCCCCGAGCTGGTGTGGGGCGACGACCTGGAGGCCCCCCACGAAGGCCGCCTGACTGAGCTGATGGGTCCCATGTTCGTAACGCACTACCCTGAGGAAATCAAGTTTTTCAACATGCGCAACAACGACGAGGATCCGCGGGTGGTGAATTCCTCCGACCTGCTGCTGCCGCTGGCCGGCGAATCGGCCGGTTCGGCCGAGCGCGAGTTCGACGCCGAAAAGCTGCGCCACAAGCTCGAAACTTCCTCCATGCTGGCCGGCCTGCTGCGCCAGGGCATGAAGCTCTCCGACTTCGACTGGTACATCGACTTCCACAAAGACCACGATGTGAAGCTGCACTCCGGCGCCGGCGTGGGCATGGCCCGGGTGGCCCAGTTCATCCTCGGCCAAACCGACATCCGCGACTGCGTGCCCTTCCTCATCAACCGCGAAAACGTCATCTAGCTTTCCTTTCCAGCAAGCGCCCGGTTTTCAACCGGGCGCTTTGCTTTAGGACGGGTGTTCAGTGTTCAGTGTCCAGTTGCCAGACTGCGCTGTTTTGCCTATTGGACACTGGCAACTGGGCACTGGCAACTGAACACTGATACTGGCAACCGAAAGAGTAACCCGATGCTACCCAACGGCGGCTCCGGGGCGGGGTGGTACAAGGCTGCGGGGTGATAGAAATCAGGGGGGATTCTGACGCAAGTCGGTCCGCGAATTGGCCACCCCGTTTATCGGGTTCGCATCGGTTGGCGCTCAGCCGATGACGGAGATACAGAACTGCTTTTCCGGGAGAAGGGCTGCTGCGCACGCAGGAGGGCCTTTCTTGGCGGAAAATTTTACGTTGAAAACCTATGCAACTCGGCACCCTCACTTTGCAAAATCCGGTGTGCCTGGCCGCCGCCGCCTGGCAGCTGGAAGGCTCCGGCTACGAGCGGCTGGGGGCCATTTTCACCCGCACCGTCACGATGGAGCCCCAGCCCGGGCTCTACGAGGAAGGCATCTGGCAGGTAAACGAGCAGACGCTGCTCAACGCCACCCACATGCGCACCGAAAGCGCCGAGATACTGGTGCAGGAGTTTCTGCCCGGCCTTTGCCGGTTCGGCGTGCCGGTATTCGTGAGCATCACGGCCCCCGGCGTGCCGGGCTTCCGCAAAATCGCGCGTTTCCTGGCCCGCGAGGTGGGTAGTCTGATTGCGGGCGTCGAAGTGTACATCGCCCAGCCCGACACCGGGAAAGGCGAGGAGCTGACCGCCCGCTTTGTGCGCGAGGCCACCCAAGCCGTGCGCAACGAATTGCCCCCCGAAGCGGCCGTAGTGGTGAAGCTGCCGCCCTGGCCCGAGCACATCCGGGGCCTCGCATTGGGTGCCCAGGAGGGCGGGGCCACCGCGCTGGCGGCCACCAATCTGCTCAAGGCCCTGCACCTGCCCGACGATGCCACGGCCCCACCCGTGGCCGGCGGCCTCTCGGGCGAAGCCCTGCGGCCGGTGGCCCTGCGCTGCGTCTGGGAGCTGGCTCATGATGCGCGGCTGACGCTGCCCATCTTCGGGACCGGCGGTATTTTCACGGCCAGCCACGTTACCGATTACCTGCGCTGCGGGGCCTCGGCCGTGCAGATTGCCAGCGCCGAATGGCTGGAGCCCGGCCTGGCCGCCCGCGTGGCCGCCGAGTGCGGCCGCCTCGTGCCGGTGCAGCAGTAGCCGCAGCGCGAACCGCAGAACAGCGCAGCGAAGCCCCAGCTTCGCGGGGCGTTGCTGACCGCCAAACGATATCGTTCAACGACCCGCGAAGCAAAAGCTTCGTGCTACAGTCCTCTCCCACCTATGCAAAAACTCATTCAGCGCGTTCAGAAGGCGAACTCCCTGCTCTGCGTCGGCCTCGACCCGGTGGGCGACGACGCCCAGGTAGCCCGCCGCCTGGCCGACGTCATCGACCAGACCCACGAGTTTGCCGCCGCCTTCAAGCCCAACCTGGCCTTCTTCCTGAGCCGGGAAAACGGCGTGCAGCTGCTGCGCGAAACCGTGCAGCGCATCCCGCAGGACATTCCGGTAATCCTGGACGGCAAGTTCGGCGACATTGCCAGCACCGCCGAGCACTACGCCCGCTTCGCTTACGATGTGGTGGGGGCCGATGCCGTGACGGTGAACCCCTACATGGGCGACGACGCGGTGCGGCCCTTCGTGCGTGAGGGCAAGCTGGTGTTCGTGCTGGCCAAAACCAGCAATAAGTCGCAATACTCGATGCAGAACATGGCCCTGACCCGCGGCGGCTCGTTGGCCCACGGCGTGGCTACAGTCGCCTGCCGGCTCGATGCGGAAATCGGCGGCATTGGCCTGGTAGTGGGCGCCACCTACCCCGAAGCCCTGGCTGACGTGCGCGAAATCTGCCCCGAACAGTGGTTTCTGGTGCCCGGCGTGGGTGCCCAGGGCGGTGATTTGGCCGCCACGCTGCGCGCCGGCTTGCGGCCTGATGGGGCCGGGCTGCTCATCAACACCTCCCGCGCCCTTTGGCAGGCGGAGGATGCGGCAGTAACGGCCCGGGATTTGGTGGCCCAAATGCGGGAATTGCGGGCCGTGGGGGTGTAATAGAACGAAAAGGCCGTGTCATGCTGAGCGAAGCGCAGTCGAAGTATCTCTACCGCAATGCTAACACTGTCGTTGAGTTTACCACTGCGGTAGAGATGCTTCGACTGCGCTTCGCTCAGCATGACATGACCTTTTGTTACCTAATCCACTCTGCATAACCTCCTTCTTCTTTTCTCTCTTGACAACTTCGCAACCGACCTTCACCCCCGAAACCCTGGAGCAGCAACTGTTGCAGGAAGACGCGCTGCTGCGCGGGCACTTCCGGCTTTCCTCCGGGCTGCATTCCGACACCTACGTGCAGTGCGCCCGGTTCCTGCGCCGGCCCGACCTGGCCGCGCCGGCCGCCGCCGAGCTGGCCCGGCAACTGCGGGAAGCCGGCCTGGTGCCCGATGTGGTGGTGGGGCCGGCTATGGGCGGCGTGGTGATGGGCTATGAGCTGGCCCGGCAGCTGGGCGTGCCCGGTATTTTCACGGAGCGCGACGACGCGGGCCAGATGACCCTGCGCCGGGGCTTCATCGTGGAGCCGGGGCAGAAAATTGTCATTGCCGAGGACGTGGTAACCACCGGCAAGAGCACCAACGAGGTAGCGCGCCTCCTGCAAGGGTTGGGGGCGAAAGTTTTGGCCGTGGCCAGTTTAATTGACCGCACCAGTGGACAAGCTGACCTTTCTTTTCCGAACTTTGCCCTGCTGCCGGTTACGGCGGCCACCTACGCACCCGCTGATTGCCCGCTTTGTCGGGCCAGTCTTCCGGTGGTGAAACCCGGCAGTCGGCCGGAAAAAGCGTTTTCTTAAACCTACTGCGGCGCAAACGGCCCCGGAGCAAGGCATTTTCGGCGTGCCTCCGCGTGGGGTGTGCTTCCTCATGACGAGACGTTCCTCGTGCATGGGAAACCCGAAAAATAGATAACTCCTCTCTTTTGGAATCGACCCAGAGAACCATTCAGCTCCTGCTTAAGCCAGGTCAGCACGACGGGGACGGCCAGCGCGTGGCGGAAGCCGCCCAGCGCCACCTCGGCCTGCGCACCGGCCGCGTGCAAAGCACCGCCCTTTACACGGTGCGCTACCCGGTAACCGATGCGCAGCTGCGCGACTTCGCCACCCATTGCCTCCAGGACCCGGTGCTGCACGACGTGGCCCTCGATGAGTTCCGCCACGGCCCCGAATACCGCAGCTACATCCTGGTCGCCAAGCTGCCCGGCGTAACTGACGACGAGGGTATTTCGGCCCAGAACGCCCTCGGCGACCTGCTCAATGAGCCGCTCGATACCCACACCCAGCACATTTTCAGCAAGCGGCTTTACTTCCTCGAAGAAGCCCTGCCCGAAGCCGACCTGCGCCGCGTAGCCCAGGAATTACTCGGCAACAAGCAAATCAACCGCTTCGAAACCGGCCCCGTTACCGACATCCGCGACTACACACCGCGGCCCGGTGGCGGGGCCGAACCCATTACGGAGACGGTGCCGCTGGCCGGCCTCTCGGATGAGGCGCTGATTAAGCTCTCCAAGGATAACCTGTACGCCCTGAACCTGGAGGAAATGCGCGCCGTGCGCGACCATTATACCAGCATGCAGGCCGAACGCCAGGCCGCTGGTCTGCCCACCGACCCCACCGATTGCGAGCTGGAAATTATTGCCCAGACCTGGTCGGAACACTGCAAGCATAAGGAATTCGCGGCCCTGATCAAGTACCGCGACCTGGACACCGGCGAAGAATTCGAGGTGGATTCGCTGTTCAAAACCTACATCAAGGACGCTACTTCCGAAGTGGACCGCCAGCTGCGGGCTAATGGCAACGACTGGCTGATTAAGGTGTTTTCCGACAACGCCGGGGCCGTGCGCATCAACCCCGACTCGCTGTTTGTGTGGAAGGTGGAAACCCACAACTCGCCCTCGGCCATCGACCCCTACGGCGGGGCCATTACGGGCATTCTGGGCAACAACCGCGACCCGCTGGCCACCGGCATCGGGGGCGCGCGGCTGCTGTTCAACACCAACGTGCTCTGCTTCGGCAACCCCGAGTTCGATGGTACGCTGCTGAGCAACCAGCTGCACCCGCGCCGCATTTTTGAAGGCGTGCGCAAGGGCATCGAGGACGGCGGCAACAAGTCGGGCGTGCCCACTGTGAACGGCAGCATCGTGTTTGATGACCGTTACGCCGGCAAGCCGCTGGTGTACTGCGGCACCGGGGCCGTGCTGCCCATGCAGCTGGCTGGCCTTGATTCGTGGGAGAAAAACATCGAGCCCCAGGACCGCATCATCATGGCCGGCGGCCGGGTGGGCAAAGACGGTATCCACGGCGCTACCTTTTCATCGATTGAGCTAGACGAAACCTCGCCCGCCACGGCCGTGCAAATCGGGAGTCCCATTACCCAGAAACTGGCCATGGACTTCCTGATTCTGGCCACCCGCCGCGGCCTCATCCGGTGCAGCACCGACAACGGCGCGGGCGGCCTTTCGTCGAGCGTCGGCGAGCTGGCCACCATTTCGGGCGGGGCCGTGGTGGAGCTGGAGAAGGTGCCACTGAAATACCCCGGTCTGCGTCCCTGGGAAATCTTCGTTTCCGAATCGCAGGAGCGGTTTACGCTGGCGGTGGAGCCGGCCAAGATGGACGAGCTGCTGGCCCTGGGCCGCGAGATGGAAGTGGAGCTGACCGACATCGGCTACTTCACGGCCAACGGTGCGCTGGACGTGCGCTTCGCCGGGAGTTCGGTGGCCCATATTAATATGGGGTTTTTGCACGACGGCGTGCCGCGCAAGGTGCTGGAGGCGGAGTGGAAACGGCCGGAGCTGAAGGAGCCCGCTATTGCGGCTCTGTTGGAGAACCCCACCCCTAGCCCCTCCCCGGTGGGGAGGGGGACTAGCTCTACTACTAGTATAAAGCTAGAAACTAGTTCCCCTCCCCACCAGGGAGGGGCTAGGGGTGGGGTTACCTACACCAGCATCCTCACCCGCCTGCTCGGCAGCCTCAACATCTGCTCCCGCGAGTCGGTCATCCGGCAGTACGACCACGAGGTGAAGGGCCGCACCATCATCAAGCCCCTGATGGGCGCGACGGGGCAGGCCCCGCAGGATGCGGCCGTGGTGCGCTTCAACTTTGAGAGCTGGGAAGGCGTGGCCGTGAGCAACGGCATCTTGCCCCGCTACGGTGATTTGGACCCCTACGCCATGTCGGCGGGCTCGTTTGACGAGGCTGTGCGCCAGATTGTGGCCGTGGGCGGCAAGCTGCCTAACCTGCGCTACGGCGACGGCAACTTCTGGTCGGTGAACGACAACTTCTGCGTGCCCGATTCGGTGTACGACCCCGTAAACAACCCCGACGGCAAGTTCAAGCTGGCTAAGCTCGTCCGCATGGCCCAAGCCCTGCGCGACGCCACGGCCGCCTACTGCATCCCGCTCACCAGCGGCAAGGACTCGATGAAAAACGACTTCAAGGCCGACGGCGTGAAGATTTCGGTGCCGCCCACGGTGTTGTATTCGATGACCGCCAAAATTGAGGACGTCCGCCGCACCATCACTTCCGACTTCAAGCAGGCCGACGACGTGGTGTACCTGCTGGGCGAAACCTACGATGAGCTGGGCGGGTCGGAGTTCTACCAACTCTTCGGTGAGCTGGGCGCCAACGTGCCGCAAGTACGCTTCGAAGCCGCCAAGGCACTCTATATACTAATGGGTGAGGCCAACGAGCAGGGCTTGATTCAGAGCTGCCACGATTTGAGTGACGGTGGGCTGGCGGTGGCGCTGGCCGAAGCCACGTTCGGCTACGGCTTCGGGGCCAAGGTGGAGCTGGCGGAAGGGCTGCCGATACACGTGCAGCTGTTTTCGGAGTCGCACTCGCGCTTCGTGGCCACAGTGGCGCCGGAAGATGTGGTGGCTTTCGAGCAGCACTTCGGCGGCCGCGCCACCCGTCTGGGCCGCGTGACGGCCAACGGCCAGCTGACGGTGCGCCACCAGGACCAGCCGGTTATATCGGCCAGTTGCGCCGCTCTGCGCCACACCTGGACCAACGGGCCGGTGAACCGTATTATTGGCTTTGGCCAGCACGAAACCGCGCATGTATAATGGAAGACGATAAGCAACAACCCAACCTGCCCGACCTGAACCTGCCCCCGCGCCCCCGGCCCGAGGACCCCGGCTACGAGGTAGTAGACGCCGATGGCAACATCATGCTGCCCGGCTACAAGAGCGTTGACGGCGGCCACGAAAGCAATGAGCCGCTGAAAAGCAGCACGGAAGAAACCACCCAAGAACAGCCCGACAACGAGCAGCTGACAACTGACAACTCGCAACAAGAACAGCCTGACAACCGGCAACTGGCAACTGGCAACTCCAAAGTTCAGGCCCTCATCCTGACCGGGTTCGGCATCAACTGCGAGGAGGAATTTGCGGCGGCTTACAAGTTGGCGGGCGCCAAGCCGACCATCGTGCACCTCAACCAAGTGCTGCACGGCCACGTCAGCATCCACAACTACGATATCCTCAACTTCCCTGGGGGCTTCAGCTTCGGCGACGACTTGGGCTCGGGCGTGGTGCTGGCCAACAAGCTGCGCTACCGCAAAAACGACCAGGGCCGCACGCTGCTCGATGATATCAGGGAGTTCGTGGCCAACGGCAAGCACGTGCTCGGCATCTGCAACGGCTTCCAGGTGCTGGTGAAACTGGGCCTGCTGCCCGACCTGGGCGGCACCGTGACGCCCGAAGTGACGCTGACCCACAACGCCTCGGGCCGCTACGAGGACCGCTGGGTGCGGCTGGCCGTCAACCCGAAGTCGAATACGCCCTTCCTGAAAGGCATTACCTCCATGGAAGTGCCCGTGCGCCACGGCGAGGGCCGCCTCATCATTCAGGATACCGAAACCCGGGCCGCCATCGAAGCCTGGGGCCTGAACTGCCTCACCTACGCCGATTTCGACGGTGCGCCGACGGACGTGTACCCCGCCAACCCCAACGGCGCCGACCTGAACTGCGCCGGCCTGACCGATACCACTGGCCGCGTTTTCGGTTTGATGCCCCACCCGGAAGCGTTCCTCTCCCTGTACAACCACCCCGACTGGGCACGGCGGAAAAGGGCCGATGCTTCATTGAGCGAGGACGGGGACGGGTTGTGGCTGTTTCGGAACATTGTGGCGCATGTGGCGGCGTTGCCCGGTAGACCCCTCCCCCCGGCCCCCTCCCCAAAAGGGAGGGGGAGCCAGCCTACGATAGGCGATGATCTGTCTGTGGTGGCGAAGCCAGCCGGAGAATTTCAGACGGCGCAAGAGCATATTTTCACGACCACTGCTCAGAAGTGGAAAATCCTGGGGTCTTGGGCGCGGGAAAACCGCAAGCAGCCCACGGAAGCCGAATCAAAACTGTGGGATGAGTTACGGCGGGAAAAGCTGGGCGTACAGTTTCGGCGGCAACATGCCATTGATTCCTATATCGTAGACTTCGTTTGCTTAACAGCCAAGCTGGTAGTGGAAGCGGATGGAGAAGTTCACGCCGATGCCGAACAAGCCGCTTACGATAAGGATAGAACTACGGTGCTCCAAGAGTTGGGGTACGAAGTGCTGCGCTTCAGTAACCACGAAATCCTGCATCAGCCCGCCCAGGTAGTGCAGCAGATCCGAGCTCGTTTAGCTTAAACCCAGCCCTGGTTTTCAAAAAGATTCAGACCTTAATAAAGTCAATTCATCACCTAAAACTACCCCAAACATCCTCGTCTGGCACCCCCTCCCTTTTGGGGAGGGGGCCGGGGGGAGGGGTCCCGATATGAACACCCTCAACCACTTCGCCACTCCCCAGCTCGAACTCCTGCACCGCGGCAAAGTCCGCGACTCGTACCGCGCGCCCTCCGGCGAACGGCTCATCGTGGTCACCGACCGCCTCTCGGCTTTTGATTCGGTGCTCGAAACGCCGGTGGCCCACAAGGGCGCGGTGCTCAACGGGCTGGCCGCTTTCTGGTTCGACAAAACCCAGCACATCGTGCCCAACCACGTCATCCGCCTGCTCGACCCCAACGTGACGCTGGCCAAGGAAGCCGAGCCGATTCGGGTGGAGATGATTGTGCGCAACTACATCACCGGCTCCATGCTGCGCGGCTACCAAAAGGGCCAGCGCACGTTCTCGGGCGTCACGGTAACCGACGGCCTGACCAAGCACCAGCAGTTCCCGGAGCCCATCGTGACGCCCACTACCAAGGAGGAATCGGACCGTGAAATCACGCCCGATAACCTGGTGAGCGAAGGCTGGGTATCGGCCGAACTGTACGAGCAGATGCGGGTGAAGGCCCTGGAACTGTTCAACTTTGCCTCCGCCTGGATGGCCGAGCGCGGTATTATCCTGGTTGATACCAAGTATGAGTTCGGCCTGTTCGAGGGGGAGCTGATTCTGATTGACGAAATCCACACGCCCGACTCGTCGCGGTTCTGGAGCGCCGAGGACTACGCCCGCAACCCCGAGGCGGTGGAGCAGATGGACAAGGAGTACGTGCGCCAGTGGCTGATTGCCAACAAGCAGGACGGCCAGTACCCCCGCGCCCTCACCCCCGAAGTGGCCCAGGAAGTTAGCCGTCGCTACCTCGACATCTACGAGCGCATCACCGGCGCGCCCCTGCCCACCGGCAACGAAACTACCACCGGCGGCGACGTGCGCGCCCGCCTCGTGGGCAACCTCGTGCGGGCCGGCATTATGAAAGATGCCTGGGTGAACATCGTGATGGGCTCACCCGCCGACAAAGAGCACTGCCTGAAAATTCGCTCCTTTTTCGAGCCCTACAACATCTTCACCCAGCTGCGCGTGACCTCAGCCCACAAAAACGGCGAGGCCATCACGGGCATGGCCGAGGTGTGGAATAACTCAGTAGAGCCCGGCGTCATCATTGCCGTGGCGGGCCTGAGCAATGGCCTCGGTGGGGCGCTGGCCGCCAACGTGAACGTGCCCGTCATCAGCTGCCCGCCCTGGAAGGATTTCGCCGAGCTGACCGCCAACCTCAACTCGTCGGTTATTATGCCCTCTTCCACGCCCAACCTCACCGTGGTGCGCCCCGACAACGCCGCTCAGGCGGCCGTGCGCGCCCTGAACCTGCCCCGCCTGCGCGAGCAGCTCAGCCAGGAAATCCAGCAAACCAAAGCCAAGCTGCGCGCTGCTGACGCCGAGTTTCGGGTGATGTAAGGATACCATTTACTATGTTCCTCGCCTCCACACCCGCGCCGCCTTACTACGCCGTCATCTTCAGTTCGCTGCGGACCGAGGGTGACCAGGGCTACGCCGAAACGGCGGAGCTGATGGACGAACTGGCACGACAGCAACTAGGCTATTTGGGCCTTGAAAGCGCACGCGACGGATTAGGCATTACCGTATCATATTGGCGGGATGAGGAGTCAATCCGAGCGTGGAAACGGCAGCTCGACCACCTCGAAGCCCAGCAGCGGGGGCGGGCGCAGTGGTACGCTGCCTATCAGGTGCGGGTGTGCAAGGTGGAGCGGGCGTATGGTTTTACTTCTGACAATTTGACCCAGTGAAAAATATTGTTCTCCTCGGCGGCGGAGCCCGCGAGCATGCCCTGGCCTGGAAACTCACCCAGGACGGGGCCACCGTGCACGTGCTGCCCGGCAACGCTGGCATCCCCAACAGCCACCCCGAAATCGATGTTCTCGACTTTGCAGCCATCCAAGGCTTCTGCGAAGAACACGGTGCGAAGCTGCTAGTGGTTGGTCCTGAAGCGCCGCTGGCGGCGGGCGTCACGGACTTTTTTGCCGGTTCCGATATCCGCGTGTTCGGACCGGGTCGGGCGGGGGCGACGCTGGAGAGCTCCAAGGTGTGGAGCAAGAATTTCATGCGTCGCCACGGCGTGGCAACGGCTATGTCGTGGCAGTTCCGCTCCGATAAGCTAGAGGAGGCCCGCGCCAAAGCGGCCGAACTGAACGGGCAGGTGGTAGTGAAGTTCGATGGCCTGGCGGCCGGCAAGGGCGTGTACGTATGCTCCTCGGTAGAAGAAGCCCAGGCCGCCCTCGACGACCTGGCGGCCCAGCACAGCGGCTGGTTTAGCTTCCTGCTCGAAGAAAAGCTAAGCGGCCCCGAAATCAGCATTATTGGCGTGACGGACGGCAACCGCATCCGTCTGCTCAGCCCCTCCCAGGACCATAAGCAGCTGCTGGCCCACGACCAGGGGCCTAACACCGGCGGCATGGGCGCTTACTGCCCCGTCCCGTTCTGCGACGATAACATCCTGGCCGCCATTCGCACCGAAATCGTGGACCCCACGCTGGAAGGCATCCAGGCTGAGCAGTTCGAGTTCCGGGGCTTCCTCTATTTCGGCATCATGCTCACGCCCCAGGGTCCCAAGCTGCTCGAATACAACGCCCGCCTCGGCGACCCGGAGGCCGAAGTGCTGCTGCCCGCCCTGCAAAGCAGCCTGCTGGAGCTCATCGAGGCCACCCTCGACGGCACGCTGGCCCGTTGCACTGTGCGTCAGCGCCCCGGCCACTACGTGGGCGTGGTGCTGGCCTCGGGCGGCTACCCGGCCGCCGGCTTCCCCACCGGATTTCCCATCACGGGCCTCGACCAGCTCCACCCCAGCATCCTGGCTTTCCACGGGGCTACCAGGCGCAATGAGACGGGTGAGCTGCTCACTAACGGCGGTCGGGTGCTGGTGCTGGTGGGCCACGGCGCGGAGCTCGAAGATGCCGTGGCGCACGTGTACCGCGAAGCGGAAAAGGTTAACTTTCAATATGTTTACCTCCGTCCCGACATTGGCCAACGGCCGGAGCCGACGCGTATTTTCAGTGAACTGCGGTGAAGAATAATCAGGCCCATACGGTTGCCTCACCCCCCGGCCCCCTCTCCTTCAGAGAGGGGGAGCCTGACGTATCCGTTGAAACTGAATCGTCAGGCTTCCCCTCTCTGAAGGATAATGCGCATCAAGCATTTGCGGGGCCGGGGGGTGAGGCAACTCATAAGGCCATCCGCCTCGCCATCCTGCTCTCCGGCCGGGGCTCCAACATGGTGGCCCTGGTGAAGGCCGTGCATCAGGGTGTGTTGCAGGAACTGGCCGAAGTGGCCGTGGTCTTTAGCAACAACCCCGACGCGCCCGGCCTCGAAACGGCCGCCGCCCTGGATTGCCCCACTGCCAGTCTCAGCAGCCAGGGCCGCAAGCGGGCCGAGTTCGATGCCGAGGTAGTGGACATTCTCAACGGCTACCAGCCCGATTATGTGGTGCTGGCCGGCTACATGCGCATCCTCTCGCCCACCTTCGTGCGGGCCTTCGCGGGCCGCATCGTCAACATCCACCCCGCCGACACCCACCAGCACCAGGGCCTGCACGCCTACGAATGGGCCTTTGATAATCAGCTAGCCGAAACCAAAATAACGGTGCATCTGGTGGATGAAGGCCTCGATACCGGCCCCATTCTGGCCCAGCACCCCGTGGATTTGCGCGGGGCCGAAACGCTGGCCGAAGTAGAACGCCGCGGTTTGGCCGTGGAGCACCACGTGTACGCCGAAACCCTGGCGGAGCTGATAAGGCAAAGGCAACCAGTAAAACTACCCAAGGATACGTCCTCACCCCCCGGCCCCCTCTCTGAAGGACAGGGGACCGGGGGGTGAGGCGACCTACTAGAACACCACCCACCCCCAGCGGCCCGGCAACGGACAACTGACAACTGACAACCCAAGATGTGCGGAATAGTAGGTTTTTACGGCCCCGAGGATGTTGCCCACGACATTGTGTTCGGCCTCACCGCGCTCCAGCACCGGGGGCAGGATGCGGCCGGCATGGCCACCTTCGACGGCAACTTCCACCTCTGCAAGGGCAACGGGCTGATTTCCGATGTGTTCCGGCCCAAGCAGCTGCGCAAGCTCAAGGGCAACATCGGCATCGGCCACGCCCGCTACACCACCCAGGGCTCGGGCGATGCGGAGCTGGCCCAGCCGTTTACCACCAGCTACCCCTTCGGGCTGGCCATGGTGCACAACGGCAACGTTATCAACTTCCGCTCGGCTGCCAAGCGCCTGCACGAAAAGTACCACGTGCTGCCCAAAACCAGCAACGACCTGGAGCTGATCATGTACACCTTCGCCTCCGAGCTGCGCCTCAAAAACCTCGATGCGCTGTCGGTCGTCGATATTTTTGATGCCGTTGAAACCACTCAGGAGCTGGTGAAGGGAGCCTACGCCACCGTTACCATCATTGCCGGCCACGGCATGCTGGCCTTCACCGACCCGTTGGGCATCCGGCCGCTGGTACTGGGCCGCCGCATTACCGAGGCCGGCCCCATCTACGCCTTCACCTCCGAAAGCACCTGCTTCGACTACCTGGGCTTCGAGTTCGTGAAGAACGTGGGGCCGGGGCAGGCCATCTTTATCGATAACAACTTCGAGGTGCATTACAAGAACCCGTACAGCCTGCCCAAGGCGTTCTGCGTGTTCGAGCACATTTACTTCGCCCGCGAAGACTCCACGATTCATGGCCGGCTGGTGGCCCGCGAGCGGGTGCGGCTGGGCAAAATGCTGGCCCGCAAGGTCATCGAGTCGGGCATTCAGCCCGATATGGTGATTGACGTGCCCTCGTCGGGCTACTTTGCGGCTTCGGGGCTGGCTGAGGCCATCGGCGTGCCCTACCGGCGGGCGCTGGTGAAAAACAACCACATGGGCCGCTCGTTCATCGTCAGCAGTCAGGCTGGCCGCGAGGACATCGTGCGCAAAAAGCTCAACCCCATCCGCGAGTTCGTGGAGGGCAAGAAGATTGCGGTAGTTGACGACAGCATTGTGCGCGGCACCACCTCGCGGCGGATCGTGCGGATTTTGCGCGATGCCGGGGCGCTGGAGGTGTACTTCATCAGCAGCGCCCCGCCCATCATCGCGCCCTGCATCTACGGCATCGATATGGCCATGAGCACTGACCTGATTGCAGCCAACTACACGGAGGAGGAAATCTGCCGCTACATCGAAGCCGATAAGGTTATCTACCAGTCGGTAGAAGACCTTCAGGAGCTGTTTGCCGAGGATAAGGGCCACGGCGGCGGCTGCTTCGCCTGCTTCACGGGCCAGTACCCCACCGGCGACGTGAGCAAGTACCTGGGCCATATCCAGGAGGAGCGCCAGAGCCACCGCGGCGATAAACCGAAAAAGCCCGCTGCGGACGCTGTGCCCTCCGTGAGTGCCAAAGCCCCCGAGCCCACCGAGCATTGATTTGTGAGGAGCTAGAAGTCAGGAGCTAGCAGCTAGTTCCCCTCCTTGGAAAGGAGGGGTTAGGGGTGGTTGACAATCGTCGAACAGCACTAAGAATCAGCTATAGTTTCGTTCTGGCGTTCATCAACCACCCCTAACCCCTCCTTTCCAAGGAGGGGAACTAGTTTCTAGCTCCTAACTTCTAACTTCTTTCATGTCCTCCTCCCTCAAAGCCACCGCCGGCTATTCCATCGAAGAAGGCAACAACGCCTCCCGCAACGCCTACGAGTGGGCCCAGAAAACCTTTGCCACCCGCGCTGGCAAACCCGGCGAGCCGGCCCGCGACCTGGCCGGCGGTTTCTCCAACGAAATCCGTTTCGGCAACGAACGCCTGGGCATCGGCTCCGACGGCATCGGCACCAAGATTGAAGTGGCCGAGCGCCTCGACCGCTACGACACGCTGGGCTACGACCTGATTGCGATGGTCGCCGATGACCTGATCGTAGCCGGCTTCGTGCCCACCAACCTCTCCAACATCATCGACGTGCACACGCTCGATTACGCGGTGGTCGATGAACTCATGCGCGGCCTCCACGACGCGGCCCAGTTCAGCCAGATAGCCGTAACGGGCGGCGAAATTGCCGAGCTCGGTAACCGTATCGGCGGCTACCCCGGTGCCCGCATGAACTTCAACTGGTGCTCGACGGCCGTGGGCGTGCTGCACCCCAGCCTGGAGCGCCCCCTGAGCGGGGCCAACGTGCGCGCCGGTCAGGCCGTGGTGGCCCTGCACTCGCCCTCGTTTCGCTCTAATGGCTACTCGCTGGCCCGCCGCGCCCTCACCAAGGCCTTCGGCGAGAAATGGCACGAGGCCCCCTTCGGGGAATTAAAAAGTGAGAAGGAAGAAGTAAAAGTTGCCGGGCAGAACGACCCCGAAAGCGAAAAGCGAAAAGCTAACAGCTCTCAGCTAACAGCTCAACCAAAAACCTGGGGCGAGGTGATGCTGGCGCCCTCGCTCATTTACTCGCCGGGCGTGGCGGCGGTGCTCGATGCGGGCCTGCCCCTGCACGCGGCGGCCCACATCACGGGGGGCGGCATTGCCGATAACTTCAAGCGGGTGCTTAAGAATGGGGTAGGAGCCGAGCTTGATAACCTGTTTGCCCCCCTGCCCGCCATGCAGCAGCTGGCCGAGCTGGCCGGCATCACGCCCACCGAAGCCTACCTCTACTGGAACATGGGCAACGGCATGCTGCTGGTCACCGACGACAACCAGGCCGAAGCCGTAGTAGCCAACCTGCGCGCCGGCGGCTACCAGGCCCAGGTAGCGGGCCGCATCACGGCCGCGCCGGGCGTTACGCTGCGCGTGGGCGCGGGCGAGCTGCGCTACGAGGGGTAGCTTGGTCCCTGCCGTTGGGGGAATACTTGCAGCCAGTTCAGCAACCCATGGAATTTACTCCTGCCCCCCTGTACTTTCTTGACGCTGCCTTCGGCCAGCGGGCGCACCAATGGCCAGCGTTGTTGGAGCGGGTTCTCCTCTCGGTCAATTATCTGGCGCTAAATCAATTGTTGCGGCAAGGTCCGCTGTCCGACATTTTCCGGCAGGCGCAAGTGGCGCTGCCTCAGCAGGTAGCCAGGGTCTACGGAGCAACGCACCGCTTTCGGCTGACCCCTGCCATCCAGGCGTATTGCCGGGCCATGCAGTACCTCGACTGGCCGGCAAATGATTTTGAGGACCCTGCTTTCTACTGCAACGGCCAGTTAGTGCTGGGCACCATAAGCCACGAAGATTACGTGGTGTTATGGCTGAGTGAAGCCGAAAAAGAGGCACTCAACCAGCAAGGCTACGACTTCTGGTGCCGGTGGCAGCAGGGCTAGAAGCTGGTCTTGCCAGGAGCTGAACGCTCCTGGTTTTCCTCCAGAAGACGGGGCCGCAAAGTGGGGGAGGACGTGTCAGAACCCGCTGGTCTTCCGGCACACTACCCGCCCTGTACGCCGCGCTTCTCCCGGATAAGCCGGGTACGGTAGTCGTGCAGGGTTTCTTCGAGGCCCACGGGGTAGGTGTGGGGGTTGAGGAAGCGCCGGATGCTGGGGTCCAGGGCCAGCACTTCGCGGTGGGCGCGGGTCCGGCTTTCGGCCAGGGTGGGCAGGGGCTGCACCAGTTGGCCCTGGCGGAACACGGGCTCCAGCAGCTCCCGGAACGCGGTTTCGGGGCGCACGGCCCGGCGGCGCGTGGCATCCAGCGGGTCCACGATGGTGAGCTGGGCGGGCAGGGGCTCGGCCGTGTTGTAGAGCATGTCGGCCCGGGGCTGGCCCTTCTCGCTTTCGTAGCGGCGCACCTGCAAAATGCCGGGGGTGCTGGTTTTGGCCAGCTGCTCGCTCAGCTTGATAGTGAAATCCCAGCCCGAATCGTCGGGTTTGCGCAGGGCCGCCAGCTTGTACACGCCTCCCAGGGCCGGCTGGTTGTAGGCCGTCACGAGTTGGGTGCCAATGCCCCAGGTGTCGATTTTGGCCCCCTGGAGCTTGAGGCTGGTAATCAGGTTTTCTTCCAGGTCGTTGCTGGCCACAATGCGTACCCCGGGGAAGCCGGCCTCGTTGAGCAACTCCCGGGCCTCCCGGCTCAGGTAGGCCAAATCGCCCGAGTCGAGGCGGATGCCGCCCAGCTCGTGGCCGTTGGCGCGCATGGTGCGGGCTACCTTAATGGCGTGGCGCACGCCTTCGAGGGTATCGTAGGTGTCCACCAGAAAAACGGAGTCGTCGGGGAAGGCCTGGGCGTAGGCCGTAAAGGCCGTTTCCTCATCCTCGAAGGCCATTACCCAGCTGTGGGCGTGGGTGCCCTTCACGGGAATGCCGAAGCGCTGCCCGGCCAGCACGTTGCTGGTGGCATCCACGCCGCCCAGGTAGGCGGCCCGGCTGGCCGAGAGGCCCCCATCCGGACCCTGGGCGCGGCGCAGGCCGAACTCCAGCACCGTATCGGTGCCGGCGGCTTCGCGGATGCGGGCGGCCTTGGTGGCAATCAGGGTCTGGAAGTTGATGATCGTCAGCAGGGCCGTTTCGATGAGCTGGGCCTGGAGCAGCGGGCCGCGCACGCGCAGCAGGGGCTCGTTGGCGAAGGCCACCGTGCCCTCGGGCATGGCGTCCACGTCGCAGCGGAACTCCATCGTTTTCAGGTAAGCCAGGAAATCAGCCGGAAACAGCGGGGCGCCCTTGGCGCTGCGCAGGCTGGCCAGGTAGGTCAGGTCGTCGTCGGAGAAGCGCAGGTTTTCCAGGAAATCGGCCACGTGGGCCAGGCCGGCCGCCACGGCGTACCCGCCCTGGAACGGCGCCCGCCGGAAGTAGAGGTGAAACACGGCCTCGCGGTCCTGCAAGCCCTGCTGCCAGTAGCCGTAGGCCATCGTCAGCTGGTAGAGGTCGGTGAGCAGGCTCAGGGAGGGCGCGTAGAGGCCGGAAAGCGGGGCTGAATTCATGCAGGCAACAGTTGAGACGCCGTAGCTTACGCAGAAATTCGCATTCAGACCGGAATGCTGCCGGCCCGCCGGGCCGAACCAGCCAGCAACGGGGGGCTACTATGCGGCTACTATGCGGCTACTGCCCGGGCCAGCAGCGGGTGGGTGAAGCGGCAGTAGTGCTCGGCTTCCAGCAGCGAGGCCACCATCGGCGGGCGCTGGGCGCTGGGCAGCGCGTCCAGGCAGTGGCGGGCTGCTTCATTGAGGTGGCAGAGCACCAGCGGAATCTGGCGCCGCCGCAGCCGCTGGTAGTAGCGCAACAGCACCCGCAACGACGACGGCGGCAGGGCGGGTAGCTGGCTGCAATCCACCCATATACTACGCTTGCCGCTCTGGCTGGCCCACCGCAGCGCCTGGGTCAGATGAATGGCATCGGCCGGCTCCGCCGGGCTGGTCAGCATCAGCAGGTAGCTGTCGGGTAGAATCTCGCGATAAACTTCCATGTGAGGTGTGGCAATGGTAGGGAAAGAATTCTGTTTCAGAGCGGATAAGCCGTTGAGCCTGAACCCAACCTGCCAAAGATAAGCACCAGAGTAGAGTGATTTTCGCGTAAAAATACCTGTTTTGCTTGGGGTAGTTATACCCCTTTTGCGCTTGCCGGGAGGTTGCTGGTACTCCGGATAGCCCGGTGCCCTGCCCGGAAGGGTCCGGCAAAGCCGGTGGTTTTGCGTACTATTGCCCGGGTGGGGCCGGCTCGAATTCAGCCCAACCCGGAGCGCCGGCATCTTCGTTATACTCGCTATGATCCGAATACTACTCGCCGACGACCATACCATATTGCGCAACGGCATCCGGGCCTTGTTGTCGCGCGAAACGGATTTGCGCGTGGTGGGGGAGGCCGGCAACGGCCGGCAGCTGCTGGAGCTGCTGGCCACCACGCCCACCGACGTGGTGCTGATGGACCTTAATATGCCGGTGCTCGATGGCTTTGCCACGATGCCGTTGCTGCGCGAGCAGTTTCCGCAGGTGCGCGTCCTGGTGCTGTCCATGCTCGGGCACGAGAACTACGTGTACCGCCTGATGCGGGCGGGGGCCCTGGGCTACATGCTCAAAAATGCCGACAGCACCGAAATCATCCACGCCATCCGGACGGTGGCGGCCGGCCGGCCCTTCTTATGCACCGAAATCGGCCTGGCGCTGCTCACGCGCCTGATGGAGCGCCCGCCCGCTGCCGGGCCGGTGGGGGTGTTTGCCCCCGCAGAAAACACGGCGGCCGGGGCCGGGCGGGCCGATTTGTCGGGGCGGGAGCTGGAAGTGCTCCAGCTGATTGCCGAAGGCTACACCAACGCCGAAATTTCGGAAAAGCTCTTCACCAGTAAGCGCACCATCGAAACCCACCGCCAGAATATCATCGAGAAAACCCAGGCCAAAAACACCGCCTCCCTCATCCGCCTCGCCATGACGGAAGGACTGATTGAATAAGGTGAGATGGTGAGTGGATGTTCGGTGTTCCTGAACGCGCAACCTGTGCCCCCAGGGCCGGCCGAACACCCACTCACCATTTTACCACCTCACCATAAGTGGCCGCGACGGGAATCGAACCCATATCAAGCGTTTAGGAAACGCCTATTCTATCCGTTGAACTACGCAGCCCGGCAACTGTGCCTCGACAAAGCTACGCCGAAAGCGTGGGCTGCCCAAACCCCGGGGCGGGGGCCGGGGCCACGAGGGGCGTATATTCGCGCCGGAGCTTTCGGGGCTCCGGCTTTTTTTTGGTTACGTGTTCGTCAGCAACTGGTGTATGGAGGAGTTTGAGGCCCCGTTGGGCAGGCCGGTATTTCGGAGTGGCGCCAGCCGCTATCCAGGAGCGGTTAGCTGACTCAGATGGGCGTACTGGATGAATTGCGGGCGCGGCGGCGGGTAGTGGGCTCCGCCTCGGCCCTGGCCACCGACGGGCAGCAGCCCGCGCTGCTGCTGATTCCCGACATCAGCGGCTTCACCCGCTTCATCGAGCAATCGGGCAGCCCGCAGGCGCCGTTTCTGGTGGCCGATCTGCTGGAAATTCTCATCGAGGCCAACATTCTGGAGTTGGAAGTGAACGAGATTCAGGGCGATGCGGTGCTGTTTTACCGGCTCGGGCCGCCGCCCTCGGTGGCCGACCTGGTCCGCCAGTGCCGGCGCATCTACCTCGACTTTCAGAACTACCTGCGCCTGGTGGAGCGCGATACGGGCTCGGAGCTGGCCGCCGCCCTCCAGGAGCTGGCCCTCACGCTCAAAATTGTGGTGCACTACGGCCGCGTGAGCGTGGCCCGCATCCGGGAGCATACCAAGCTGATGGGCCGCGACGTGATTGTGGTGCACCGGCTGCTGAAAAACAATATTGCCGGCTCCGAGTACGTGCTGCTCTCCGACGGCTACACCCGCACCCAGCCCCCGGCCGCGCTGGCCGCCGCCTTCGACTGGACCCGGCTCTCGCCCGGTTCCACGTTCTACGAGTACCTGGGCGAAACCCCCTACCAGTACGCCTACCTCTCGCCCCTGCGCCTGCTGCTGAACACGGCCGCCCCGAGCGACAGCGCCCCCACCGGCCGGGGCCGGGTGCTGAAGGTGCGCCGCCCCCTGCCCGTGCCGGCCGCCTACGCCCTGCGCGTGGTCAGCAACTTCCGCCTGCGCCCCCAATGGATGGAAGGGGCCACCGCCGTGCACTACGACGTGACCAAGGCCGGCCGCCTGGGCACCAGCTACAAGGTGGACGTGCTCAACGGCCAGATCGACTTCCAGACCGTGCAGTGCCTCGACGACGACGAGGGCCACATCACCTACGTGGAGAAGATTTCCCACTTCCGCCTCTTCCCCAACGCCCTGCTCTTCTACCACCTCGAAGTAGTGGATATCGACACCTGCTTCCTGACCCTGGAGCTGCGCTACGGCCACATCGCCAGCGACCTGCGCCTGGTGCGCTTCGGCCAGCTGCGCCGCCTGCACCGCTTCCTGGGCCGCTCCCTGATCGGGCTGGCGGAGCTGGTGGCGAAGCGGTAAGGAGTGAGTGAGTGAGTGAGTGAGTGAGTGAGTGAGTGAGTGAGTGAGTGAGTGAGTGAGTGAGTGAGTGAGTGAGTGAGTGAGTGAGTGAGTGAGTGAGTGAACGTCATTCCGAGCGAACACGGAGCCGCCGCCGGGGACTTGCGTGAGCCGGGGGCGGTTTCCCGCTGCCAGTGCCCCAGCCAGGTCGCCGAGCTGTTTACCTGGGCATTCAGGTGGCGTCTGCGGAACCGGGCGCGGCCAGCAGGGCCTCCAGGGCGGCGGCCTCCTCCAGCAGCAGGTGCAGGCGCAGGGCCAGCAGGGCGCGGCGGGTGGGGGTGAGGGGAGGCGGGGCCGTATCGGCGCGCAGGCGGGCCAGCCAGCGGGCATCCTCGGCGGGGCGCAGGGCGGGGTCGGGGGCCAGGGGGGCGGGCACGGGGCCGGTGCCGGGTTCCGGGGCCAGCAGGGCGGCCAGCACGCCCAGGCCCCAGGCCCGGCGGGCGGCCTGCCCGGCCAGCATCTGCCGGCCCTCCAACTCGAAGCGGGCCTTGCCGGCCAGGTAGCGTACCCGCCGCAGCCGCGCCCGCAGCGGGGCCGCTTCCAGGGGGGGCGCTGGCGGGAGGGCAGCCGGGGCGGGGGTGGTCAGGTCCAGCGGGTCGGGCGGGGGCGGCGGCTCGGGTCCCAGGCCCCCGGCGGCGGGCGGCAGCAGCAGCTCCAGGGGCCGCAGGCGGCGGGCCAGGGCCAGGCTCAGCGGCTTGCGCCCCGTTTCCAGGTGGGCCACCATGCCCGCGCTCACGCCCAGCCACCGGGCCAGCTCGGCCTGGGTGAGGCCAAAGTGCGCCCGCACCAAAGCGCAGGCACTCCGCGAAGGCAGGGCAGGGTTGGGCATAGCCGGGGTAAAGTAGGTAGAGCTGAACAAAATACCTAGTGCAACTCTACCGCTGGGTAGAGTTCGGTTAAAAAATAAAAGCAACTCTACCCGGCGGTAGAGTTCAGTAAAAAAATAAACCGGACTCTACCAAAGGTGGCTCCCGTGTACGCGAACTGCCCCCGCGCCAAGGGGCACGGGGGCAGATGGGGAAATTTGTCCCGGTCCGGATTTATAGCTTTTTGCGTACGGCGGGGTCAATGTAAAAGTCCATTTCGCTTAGTTCATCAGCCAGGCGGCGCTTCCAGGTCCCAGCTTTGTCGTAGCCTTCATACACAACGCCGCTAAAGTCACTGGGCATTTCCACGCTGCCCGCCATAAGCACGAATACATGGCGACGGCCCAGCAGGGCCACGAAATACCCTAGCTCTAGAATTACGTTTTGCCGGGCGCGGGGGGCTAAGGGTGAAGCGGCCTTACCAACGGCTTTCAGCCCGCCTACATCATCGGGGCTGCACAGTACAATAGCATAGCCGCAGTCGCGCGCCTCCCGGTCAAACTTCTCGATAATGGTATCGCCTTTATTGAGGGCTTCGCTGAGTACCACGTCATCAAGCCCTACTTGGTGAAGGAATGCCTGCACCGCCAGGCGCATGGCCTCATCACGGCCGTGCACGATGAACACCTTGCGGCTTTCGGCATCCACGGTTTTCAGGGTTTTGAGCAAAGCAGTGCGTGCCGTGCGCAAAGTCGCCGTGTCTACCAGCGAATGCCCGAAGGAGTTAGGGTTTACTTTCAGCTTGTCGGCCAGGGCCATCAGCTTCTTCTGGTGGTTGGCTCCGCGTACCAGCTTGGCTTTGGCCAGCAGCCCCACGGCCGCAGTTGCAGCGGCAGCTAACTCCTTTTGCAGCTTTTCATCCTGGTAATTCCGGCCGTAGCGGTCAGCGGCGGGCAGGTCGATAGCCTCTATTTTGGCGCGGAGGGCTTGCAGTTTCTTGCGGTCCATTGGAATAGGGTTTTCGTAACGTACTAAGCGGGCTTGAAACCCAACAGCCGGCTTCTACCAAACGCAGTGGGTGGGAACCTGACTAAGTGAAAAGCGGTCAGCTTACTACCAAAATAGCGTCGGCGGTATCCTTTACTAGTTGCAGAAAGCCAGGGTAATCGATCTGGTCGCAGGAGTGCGTTTGTTCTACCAGCGCACTCAGGGCCGTGTGCTGGGGATTCTGCTCATCAAAAGCCGGCAGGGTCAGGTGCTTGAATACGTCGCCTAGCTGAATGGAAATGTTGTGGCTCTCGATGTACTCCTTCACGCTGGGCGCATTCAGCAGCCCACACAAATAGTAGGCTGGCTCGGGGTGGTCGAAATCAGCGAAGAAAAGTTTGTGGTCAGGTACGAACGGCTTCTCTCCCTGCAATGGAACCGGGGCGTGCGTTACTACGGCCGCCCCAAACGTGCCTTGCTCGGCCCATACCACTTTGTAAGGCGCAAACGTGTAGGAACCCACGCTATACACTGCGTAGAAGGGGGCACCCGGCATCCGCAGGCGGTAGGTAGAGCGCCGGGCCAAGGCCGTGGAGTAGTGCTGGAAATAGCGGGCAGTAAGCGGCAAATCAACGGCTAATTGGTTTTCAGCCGTAGCATACTGCTGACGCGAAATACCCTGGTTGGGAACCAGCGTGAACAGGTTATGAGCGCGGGTAAGCCGGCAAGGGCCGATATCCGACGCGCCTTTCAGAAGGGGATACAGCAAATCGGGCTCAATCCAGAATTGGCGTTTGGGGCCAATGTCGGTACGGCCAGCTTCAGGGCGGGTCGTAATCTGCACGCGGTTGGATGCTGCGTTTTCCGCGTCAACCGTTACGAAGTAGATGCCGTTGAGGTCGGCGGTTATACCCTTGCGCCCCTGCACCCAATCGCAGGTGCCTTGCAGGGCGGCCAGTTGCTGATGACGACCCGCCGGCAAAATAGCCCATGGCGAACCCAGGCCTCCTACCGGCCGGGCTTCCAGGGGCGTAACCATCACTCGGGCCATTACTTCGGCCGGGCTGAGTAAAGCCGGAATCGTCCGGGAGTTTTTTTCGCTCCGGTCCCACACGCGGTAGGCAACCGGGTAGGGGTCTTCGGGTACCGTGGTTTTCTCGAATACTGCCACGGCCGTACTATTGCTGGCGTCGGCGAAGGGCTTGAGGGCCTTTAGGTCATCTATCTCGCGCGGGATGAGATAGGTAGAAGCATTGATCTGAAAACGCCGGAAGCCTTCGGAAGATGGGTTCTGAAAGAGCGTTTGCGTGAGCACGAATACGAGCTTGCCATTGGGTTTAAGCCATTTGTCGGCTACGGTGTAGGTGATGAGGCCGGAAATGTCAAGCGAGTTTCCGCCACTGAACGGAGTGGAGGAAAAAATGTCGTACTGCTCACAGGTTGGCTTAACCCGCTCCCGGTAGAGAGGGGGCAGGCTGGCCCAGCGTACCCAGGGCGGGTTGCCGATGATGACATCGAATTCGCCGGCCGTGGCTGACCAGAAAAAATTGCGCACGATACGAAACCAGATGCCGTTCCAGTTACGGCGGTGCAGCCGCAGTACGTTCTGGTAAGTTTGGGTGAGTGAGCCGGCCCACTGCTGCGCCTCGGCTGCCGTAATGGCCCGGTGGGTTACCAGGGTTGCCAGTGCGTCGGCGGGCTCCTTATCAAGTTCTACCGCCGCACCCAGCAGGGTAAAAACCTGGTCCAGCCGTGGCCGGTCTAAGGATAAGGTAGCGGGCAGAACCACTTCCAGATCGGCCACTTCCGACCCCACCCGGTAACGCACCACATCCTCGGTTTCGTAGGGTTGCCGGGCCGGCGAATACACGGCATCGGCCAACAACACGGGTACTTCAATCTCATGCCCGGGCACCTGCGCCAGCAAGTCGGCCACCGCGATGAGGTAATTCACGCGGGCAGTTTGCACGGCCAGCGGGTTCAGGTCGAAGCCCCAGACGGTTTGCATGAGTTCGTCGAGCTGTTCCCCGGCGCTTAGCCCGGCCTGCTGGGCTTGCTGCCGTTTGCGGCGGATAACTTCGAGCAGGAACGACCCCGAGCCACAGGTAGGGTCCAGAGCCCGTACTCCCTGCCAGGTAGCGGGCGCTACCTTATCCACGCTGTATTTCACGAGCCAGTCGGGCGTGTAGAACTCGCCCAGGCTACGCCGCAGCACGTCGGGCACCAGGTTCTGGTAAAAGCTCTTTAATACATCGGTGGCCTGCGCCACCTCCAGCTTATCGGTGCGATAAAGAGAGAGCCGCGCCAGGAGCGTCCGGATGGCGGTCAGCAGGGGCTCGTTGGTCTGATCATCGGTAAAGGCCGACAGATACCACGAGAAAATAGCCTCCTCCACAAAGCCCTTGATGCCGGCCGCGTTGAAATAGGCCCCGCCTTCTATGTCATGCGCCAGCGTGGTGGGCAATTGGGCGGCCGGCTGGGCTAGTACATTTTGGCTGAACGAAGGGAAAGCAGTGAGGCCGTGGCTGGCGATAATCTCGGCGGCCAGCAGCTTCATCAAAAGCGAATTGTAGGTATGGATGATAAACAGGCTGGCCGGCACCAGCAAGTCGGCGGATACGGCAACCTGAAACCGTAGCTCGGCCTGACAGGCTTCCGCTGCCCGCCGCGCGGCGTCAGAAATTTGTCCATAAAGTGTGCGCCACTCCTGGAAGAGCATCGTGATTTTGTTGCCTCCTTCCTCGGCAAGTGCCGTGGAAAGCAAGTCGGCCAATTCTTGCATCAGGCCAATACCAGCGGGCGAAGCCGGGCCGAAATCCGCAATCAGGTTTTGGTTGGTAACGGCACGGCGGTAACCGGCTTTAATGGCGGCGCACACCAAGCCCACGGAAGTAGCCGACAATGGGAGCAACGGGCCGGCCTGCAATCCGCCATTCAGCCATTGGGCGAAGGCAATGTGGTTGCCGTCAATGGCAATACCGATGTAGTCGCTCGGGTCTAACCTTTGCTCCTGGGCCAGACGAGGAATGTACTTCGCCAGCCGGTCGTCCATGGCCTCCCGGAACTTGGCACTGTTGGCCCGCCCGTTGAAAAAACCCTTGCCCTTGAACTCAATAATGATGTTGTTGTAGCTGGAGTCGCGCCGGCCCCGCTCCAAGTCAAACGTAATATTGAGCGTGCTCTGAATGGCACTCATCCAACCGAAGCGGACTTCCTCTTCGTTGCGCCAGTGAGCACTACGGTCACGTAGCGTAGTATATAGCTCTTGAACTGTGGTTGGAGGGAACAAGGGGAGGGTCAAAATCAGAATATTAGCGGGTGGTAGAGGCCCGACGATGTTTCGTTGAGCGCTGGATAATGCTAATGCATTTAGCCCGAAGGTAAGCCGCGATACGCTGTTACCCAAAGGAAGGCCGGTCCCCGCAGTTGGGCACCGGCCTTTTCTCTATTTGCTTGGGGGGCACTCCGCCCACTGCCTGCCTACATCTTATAGAGCAGGGCGATGCCGAAGGAGAGAGCCGTAAGAATCAGGCCGACCATGAAGATAGTGTAGCTCAGGCGCAGCAGACGGTACTTTTTGGTGAGCACGTCGCCGAGGTAGTAAATGTCGGTGACCATGTTGGTGTAGAGCGCGTCGCGCTGGCTCATGATTTCGGTCATGCCGCTCTGGAAGTCGTCGAGGCTGAGCTTGCTGAAGTTGCCGAAAAACAGCAGGTTCACCCGGCGGTTGGTGGCAATCTGGGGGCTGCGCTTGAGCCATTTGAAGCTCGTCACGTCGGGTTGGGCGCAGAGGATGGCCGTGATGACGGACGCCAGGGCCGTGGCCAGCAGAATGCCCATGGGCACGGCAATGATGGGGTTGCGCAGGACGCCCACGTTGGCCAGGGCGGCCGTTTTGCTGCCCAGCTTGGCCCCGAAATAGGTGATGATGAGCGACATGAGCACCGCGTTGAGCGAAATCATCATGCTGGCCTTCTTGTCGGCCATGTCCGAGAGCTTCATGTGGTTGCTGTACATGGTGCGGAACATGGTTTCGATGCCCCGCTTGGGCTCGGCGAAGGTGCCCTGCTCTTCCTCCACCTTCTTCTTCTGCTTCTTGGCGGTCTTCTTGAGCAGTTTCCGCTGGGCCTTGATGTTGTCTTTGAACTGGCGGCGGTAGCGGTCTTTGGCCGGCCGGGTCAGGAATTTGCTGCCGGTCAGAAACTCCAGCTGGCTTTCGGCCCACTCCGTGTTGGAGTAAACGTTGCCCAACGACGTTTCCCACTCGGCGCGCAGCAGCTCGCCGTTGGCGAAGAAATCCTCCCGGCCCATGCCGCTCATGTCGGCATCCACGAGGAGTTTTTCCAGGTCGGTTGTGCGCTCCGCGTCGCGGTGGGTGGCTTTGATGAGCTGCTGGACCAGGGCCACGCGCTCGGGGGGGTAGTGCTGGCTGCTCAGCCACTCGCCGGCCAGCTCGGCGCTGCGAAACTCGTGGCCGTCGTAGGTATCAATATAGCCCACATCGTGAAACCAGGCCGCCAGCACCAGCGCTTCCAGGTCGGGGGCGGCCAGCTCGGCGGCCTCGCCCAGGGCGCGGGCCTCCTTCACCACCATGGTGGTGTGCTTGGGAGCGTGGTACACCAACTGGCCGGGGAGCTGGTCTTCCAGCAACGCCAGCACGTACGACTTGGCCTGGCTGATAATCTCGGCTTTGGCCGGTTTCGGGGTAAGAGTGGGTTCCATCAGAGCGAAGGGGGCAAACAAATAAGGAGCGACCGGGGCGGTATCGGCTTACAACGCAAATGCGCCGGTTACGGTTAGGCCCGGCCCGTTTGCCCCCTAACCGTAGCCGGCCGATTTGCGTAGGGCAGCGCACCAGGCTTACCTTCGGAGTGCTCTCCGCGTTGGGTTGGGTAAGTTTACCGCAATCTTTTCTAATTACGCCTTTTACCCGTTGGTGAACCGCCGACGCGCCGACTCCGTTTCGCCTTTGCTGTATGAGTAAATATTTCCTGAACTGTTGCCTGCTGCTGACCTTGTCGGGCCTGACCGTGCCGGCGCTGGCCCAGCAGAAGCCCGCCACCCAAACGGCCCATCCCACCCGGCCCAACTACCGCGGCGAGGGCGTTAACTGGGAGTCGAAAACCCCGCCCGACAGCGCCCGCATCCGGTATTCGGTGTTTCTGATCGGGGACGTGGGCAAGCCCGCCCCCCAGGCGGAAGGCGGTGAGCCCTCGCTCAACTTCATGCGCCAGCAGATTCTGGCCGCCGGCGCTAAGAGCACCACGGTGTACCTGGGCGATAATATCTACGAGTACGGCCTGCCCACCGAGGGCGCCTCCGACCGCAAGGAATCGGAGCGCCGCATTGTGGACCAGCTGAAGGTGCTGCGCGACTACGACGGCGAGAAGTACATGATACCCGGCAACCACGACTGGAAGCAGGGCCAGCGCGGGGCCGTGGCCCAGGTCAACCGCGAGCAGCAGTTCGTGGAGGATTATCTGCGCTCCGACTCGGCGGCCTTCCCCTACACCGGCGACTTCCTGCTGCCCCGCGACGCCTGCCCCGGGCCGGTAGAAATCCGCCTCCAGGACGACGTGGTGATGATTGCCATCAACTCCCAGTGGTTTCTGCAAACCACCGGCGAGCGGCCTTACGGCACCAACAGCGGCTGCGGCATTGCCAACGAAACCGAGTTCTTCGTGCAGATGGAGGACATCATTCAGCGCAACAAGGGCAAGAACATCATCGTGGTGGCCCACCACCCGCTGTTTTCCGACGGCATCCACGGGGGCTACTTCACCCTGGCCGACCATTTCTTCCCGCTCTCTATTGTTTATAAGTACGCCTTCGTGCCGCTGCCCGTCATCGGCTCCATCTACCCGTTTGCCCGCAAGTACGGCGGCGTGAGCCAGGATTTGCCCCACCCGCTGTATCAGGCCTACAAAAAGGGGCTGATGGATATTTTCCAGAAGTACCCCAACGTGGTGTACGCGGCCGGCCACGAGCACAACCTGCAATATTTCAAGCAGGGCAGCCTCAACCACATCGTGAGCGGCTCGGGCTGCAAAACCCAGCACGTGAAGCCCGGTAGCGGCGGCGAGGCCCTGTTTTCGGACAAGGAAAAAGGCTTTGCCCGCGTCAATTACTACGACAACGGGGAGGTGTGGGTGGAATACTTCGTGCCCGAAGGCACCGGCGAAACCGGCCGCCGGGTGTTCCGCACGTCCATGTATGCCCAGAAAACGGACGTAGTGGAGGAAATAGCCGACCAGCGGGGCCTCAAGCGCCCCCACTTCGCCGACAGCACCGTGACGACGGCCGTGAACCCGGCTTACGCCGACCGCAGCCGCTTCCACAAGTTCCTGTTCGGCGACCATTACCGCAAAGAGTGGGCAACGCCCGTGAAATTCCCGGTCCTGGACCTGGGCACAGAGAAGGGTGGCCTGACCCCGTATAAAATCGGGGGCGGTAAGCAGACGGCTTCCCTGAAGCTGCGCAACGAAGCCGGCCGCCTCTACACCCTGCGCGGCCTCGACAAGGATCCTGCCGCCGTGCTGCCCGAAGCCCTGCGCTCGGGCGCGGCCGCCGACATTTTGCAGGACCAGATTTCGGCCCAGCACCCGTTCGCTTCCATCGCCATTCCGCCCCTGGCTTCGGCCGCCGGCATTCTGCACACCAACCCCGAACTGCGCTACATCCCCCAGGACCCGCTGCTGGGCCAGTACCTGCCCCGTTTCGGCAACACCACCGGCGCGCTGGAGGAGGATGCCAAAGACGACCAGGCCAACGTGGAAAGCCTGGGCAACGCCACAAACCTGGTGGGCACCGACAAGGTGTTCCAGCGCATCACCGACGACAACGATAACCGCGTCAACGAAAAAGCCTTTGCCCGCTCCCGCCTCTTCGATATGTGGATCGGCGACTGGGACCGGCACGAGGACCAGTGGCGCTGGGCTGAGAAGAAGGACAAGGACGGGGACCGTAAGTTTACGGCCGTGCCCGAAGACCGCGACATTGCCTTCTTCAAGGGCGACGGGCTGTTCCCGTACCTGGCCTCGCGCAAGTGGGCCATCCGCAACTTTCAGAATTTCGGCAAGGACTACGCCGACTGGAAGGGCCTCAACCTGACGGCCCTCAGCAACGACCGGGTGTACCTGGCCTCCGTGAGCAGGGAGGAGTGGGTAAAGCAGGCCCAGGAGATGAAAGCCGCCCTCACCGACCAGGTAATTGAGCAGACGTTTAAGGACCGCTGGCCGGCCGATATCTATGCCCTGCACGGGGCCGAAATCGTGGCCAAGCTCAAAAGCCGCCGCGACCTGCTGCCCCAGGTGGCCGCCGACTACTACACCATGCTCAGCAAGGTAACGGAGGTGAAGGGCTCCAGGAAGCGCGAACGGTTTGTGGTGGAGCGCCTGCCCGGCGACAAAACCCACGTTACGGTGCAAAAAATCAACAAGGAGGGCCAGCTGACCAAGATGCTCTTCGACCGTACCTTCGACAACAAGGTGACCAAGGAGCTGCGCCTCTACGGCTTCGAGGGCGAGGACCAGTACGAGCTGACCGGCAAGGTGAAAAGCGGCCCCCTGGTGCGCATCATCGGGGGTACCGACCGCGACTCCATCGTGGACCGCTCCAACGTGGCCGGCTTCCGCCACCGCCTGCACGTGTACGACGCCGATTCGGGCAACGTCATCGTGCCCGGCCCCGACGCCCGCCTGCGCCTCAAGCCAGGCCTCGACGTGAGCCGCTACGACCAGCACACCCGCACCGACCGCAAGGACTACACGCTCAACTACTTCGGCCCGACCCTGTATTTCGGCTACAACGTGGACGACCGCCTGTTTCTGGGCGGGGGGGCGGTGTACCGCACCTACGGGTTCCGCAAGGCCCCCTATGCCACCGAGCAGAGCCTGGCGGCCAACTACTCGCCTTCCCAGAGCGCCTACAACGTGCGCTACCTGGGCCACTTCGTGGATATCTTCGGCGACCTCGACCTGCGCATCACTTCCCAGCTCTACGGCCCCCAGCTGTTGTACAACTACTTCGGCGAGGGCAACGACACCAAGAACGTGCTGGCCGGCCTCGATGACCGGGTAACCAACCGCGAAATCAACGACACCTACCGCATCCGCTTCTCGCGCTTCTTTGTCAGCCCGATGCTGGAAAAGGACGTGTTCAGCTTCCTCAAATTCGGTTTCGGCCCCCAGTACGACCAGTTCCGGGTCGACCGCGACCAGATCGGCCGCCAGATTGAGCTTGGCTTGGACCAGAATGGCAATTACAACGGTTTAGGGGAGGCGGCCCGGGGCATCCGGGCCTCCGATTTCGGCCTCAACCGCTACCTGGGTGGCAAAACCTACCTCAACCTCGACGTAGCCAGCTCGCCCAAGAACCCGCGGATCGGCCTGCGCATCTACAACTCGGCCGAGTACAACCGCCAGCTCAACGGCGAAAAGCTCGGCTACGGCCGTCTGGCTAGCGAGGCCCGGTTCTACCTCTCGCCCAACTTTCCCTTCCAGCTCACCTGGGCCGGCCGCATCGGGGCCAACCGCAACTTCGGCGACTACCGCTTCTACCAGGCCAACACGCTGGGCGGCACCACCAACCTGCGCGGCTACCGCCGCACCCGCTACGCCGGCCGCTCATCGGTGTACGCCAACGGCGAAGTGCGCGTGCAGCTCTTCAGCTTCAACGCCTACCTGCTGCCCGGCAAGTTTGGGGTTCTGGGCCTGGCCGACGCGGCCCGCGTTTACTCGGCCTACGACACCAAAACCGGCCTCAAGGCCTTGCATAAGGCCTACGGCGGGGGCGTTTGGGTGGATGTGCTCAAGCAGGCCGTCATCAACGCCACCTACTCGGTGGGCGAGGAAAACCTGGTCTTCGTGGGCTTCGACTTCCTGTTCTAAATACTATCAGTTGCTAGTTGCTAGTTGTCAGTTGTTAGTTGTCAGTTGTTAGTTGTCAGTGTCGTTCTGGCAACCGGCAACCGGCAACTGACAACTGACAACTAGCAACTAACAACTAGCAACTGACAACTGGCAACTGACCACTGGACACTGGAGGGTTATCCTTTTGCGCGAAAAGCCGTTAAGGCGGTAACATCTCTTTTGACCGCGTATGCCGTTTCTCTCCCCTCGATTCCGTTCCCTGATCCGACCGTTGTCCACGGTGCTGCTACTTACCGGGGGCCTGGCGGCCCAGGCCCAGGTAAGGCCCACCACGCCGCCCGTGTATCCGCCCCCGGCCCCCTTGCCCAACGACACGCTGCGCGCCGACCAGGTAGGCCGGTCCCAGGAGTTTGCCGTGCCCTCGGTGGTGGGGCAGGGGCCTAGCAAGGGCCTGATTGCGCACCTGGAAGGACTGGCCGACTTTAAGATCAACTCCGACCTCAACGACCAGACGCCGGCCGGCAAGGCCAGCAGCACCGTTGTCAAGAACCGGCGGGCCTTCATCAAGGGCTATATTCCGGTCTGGAATCATCCCCACCTCAAGGTTATTCTGGGCTTCAACTACGACCGGGAGGAGTTCCAGTTCCAGAACCCGGACAACGCTTCTTTCTACCGCAACCTCGAAGACAAGGGCCTTAAAACCGTCGGTACCCAACTGGCCGTTATCCGGCCCGTGGATGAAGTGCACTGGTACCTGGCCCGGGTGAAGGGCGAACTCAACGGCGACTACACCTCCTCGGAGCTGAGCATCCAGGACTACCTGAAGATGTCGGGCGAGTTTATCTACGGCTGGAAGCGCAGCCCCTACCTGTCCTGGGGCGTGGGGGCGCAGGTGGGCTACACGTTCGGGCGGCAGAGTATTTACCCCGTCATCCTCTACAACCGCACGTTCAACCCGCGCTGGGGCGTGGAGTCGCTGTTTCCGGCCCGCGTGACGGTGCGCCGCAACCTGAACGCCAAAACGTTGCTGTTCGGGGGCTACACCGTCGATGGCATGAACTACAACATCAAGCTGCGGGAGCCACTGGCCAACGGCCTGCAAACGCTGATTCTGCGGGAAACGGAGTTGAAGTTCCGCCTCCGTCTGGAGCGGGAAATCTATGATTTCCTCTGGTTCGGGATTGAGGGCGGCTACCGCTACAACGTCAACTTCAACGCCGTTGACGCGGCGAGCAACGAACGTACCCTGCCCCAACTCTTCAGCGGCTCGCGCAACCGCGTGGTGCAGAACACGCTGGGTACCGTGCCCTACGCCAGCATCGAGGTATTCCTGGTGCCGCCCCGCAAGTTCCTGAAGAAAATCAACCAGGGCCGCTAAAATCTGCCTTCACCCGTTCTGATGGCCCCAAAAGCCCCGCAGTACCCTGCCCCGGTTGGCAGCGCTGCGGGGCTTTTTGGGGGCCATCAGAACGCGTGCAGACTGCCTGAGCTAGGGCTGGGAGGCGGTGAGCCAGGCCAGGGCTTCGCCCTCATCCAGAAACAGGGCCGTGCGGTAGGGCTGGGTAGGGGCCAGGGCCTCGGCCACGGCCGGCGACACTTCCGCGTCCAGCAAGCGCTGCTCCAGGCGGGCGGGCGAGCTGAACACGGCCAGGCGCAGCAACTCCGGGGCCAGTTCCCGGGCCACTGCCGGCAGAAAGTCCTGGCCGAGCCAGCGGGCCGTTTCGAGTACCAGCGGCCCGTCGCGGCGGCCGTCGAGGAGCCAGTTGGGGCAGCGGTGCCGGCGGGCCAGGGCCAGCAGGTGCTGGTAAGAGGCCTGAGTTTCGGGCAGCGAATGGGGGCGCAGCCAGCGCATAACCAGCACCCCCAGGTCGGGGCGGTAGTCGGCCGTGTAGGAGTCGGGGGCGGGTGGTAATGGCATGGGGGTTAACTAACGGGGGCGGTTTTGGTTTGGCGCGATGTAGACGGTGGCCGGCGGCAGGGGAGGCGGCAACTGCCGGTACTGCCCGAGGAAAGCCATCCGGAAAGCCCGGGCATCGGCCCGTTCTTCGGTGGCCCGCTGCCCCTGCCGGGCAGACCGGATGGCGCGGCTTCTCTCGGACAAGGGCAGGGGCATAGGCGACGCGGAAGGCCGGGAAAGCGGGGAAGATACGCCGCTAACCCGACCGCTGCGCCTGGCCCCCTGGTTGCCTGCCAAAACGGCTCCGTCCCGGGCAGGGGCGGAGCCGTTCTGGCAGGCGGGACTTACCACAGTCGCGTGTCGCTCACGCCGGGGGGCAGGGGCGGATGTTCGGCCAGGCCGAGTACGCACCAGCCGGGTTCGAGGCCGAAGGTGCCGCCCTGCATGAGGTAGCTGACCCAGCGCTCCACGGTGCGGCCGCTGTACTGCTCGCTTTCGGGTTCGTACTCGCGCAGCAGCAGCGCGTCGCCGAGTTGGTAGTTGCGGTCGTTGAGGCGCACATCGAAGGGCTTGCTTCCCTGCTCAACGGCGGCAAAGCAGGCGGGCCACACTTTCAGCTCGTGAACGGGCGTGGTGAATGGGGCGGCGACGGTTGGAAAAAAGGTGGTAGTCATGGGGAAGAAACGTCAGGAGTGAATCGGAATACGGTCTGATGATCATGCCGTGTTAACCGAATATACGCAGTATGCGGCCAGCAACACGCAACAGGGGCGCAGTGTTCCGGGGCTTCCTCCTTACCGGCCACGGGCAGGCCGGTTGCCGGGGCTATACGGAGTCTCTGACTAGCAGATTTTTAGGGCCTGAGTAAGCCGGATGGCCGGCTCCCGGTGCCAAGGCATAACGAACAGATGATGATTTACTAACCTGGGGCAGGGGGCGGTGGTGGTACTTTTGCGGCCGGCCCCCGTGGCCTTCCTCCTCACTGCCACCCATGAAAGCCTCCAAAAAACTACTGCTCGACCAACTCACCATCGTGCTGTTGCCCCACCTGGCGCTGCCCAGTGCCAGCAAGCTGCCCAAGAACATTGGCAAAACCATTGAGCACCTCACCGACCAGATTCTGCGCCAGCGGGCTAAGAGAAGCGCTGCCAAAACCACCCGCCAGGCCCTCACCGACCAATTGGCCGGCCTGCTCGATACCCACCTTCACGGAGCGGAAGAGCTGGCGCGCACCCCGGAAGTAACGCGCGTCATCACTCAATCGGCCGGCAAGCTGGCCGGCAAGCTCACCAAGCTGCACCCAGCGCGGGTGGGGCCGGAACCAACGGCGGAAGCGGCGGCCGGGCGACAAGCCGGCAAAACTGCCCGCGCCAAAGCCCACGCCTGAGAAGGTGCTGGCGTTGGCCGGTGGCCAATGCCGCTCAATGCCGCTCAATGCAGAAACGCGCAGTGCCGCGCTGCTACCCCCTTGTTGCGGCGCGGTAGCCCAACGTCTGGCCGGGCCACGAAGGCCAACGCAACAAGGCCGCTTCCGGCTAGGGAAACGGCCTTGTTGCGTTGCAAACACCGCGTGCCAGCGTTCTACTTGCGCTTCTTTTTGGCCAGCTGTTGCAGGTAAGCGTAGGTTTCGAACTGGGCACGTACCTCCTCGGCTTCCCCGGCTCTGTCGGTAGTGGAGCCCACAAAGTTATTCTGCCAGTCGCGCGACTTCACGCTGTCCTGGCGCTGGAGGTCGAGCAGGTGGCGGACTTCGGCTTTCAGATCCTCTTGCAGGATGGGGAAGGCCACTTCTACCCGCCGGTCGAGGTTGCGGCTCATCCAGTCGGCGGAGGCGGTGTACACCTTTTCCTCGCCCCCGTTGCCGAACACGTATACCCGGGCGTGCTCCAGAAACCGGTCCACGATGCCGCGCTGCTGAATGTTGCGGCTCTGGCCGGCCAGGTCCGGAATCAGGCAGGAAATGCCCCGGATGAGCAGCTCCACCCGCACGCCGGCCTCGCTGGCCTCGTAGAGCTTGAGAATCATGCGCTCATCCTGCAAGGCATTCAGCTTGAGAATGATGTAGGCTTCCTTGCCCTTGTGGGCCAGCGTAATTTCGTGGTCGATGAGGGCCTCCAGCTTCTGGCGCAACTCGAAGGGCGCTACCAGCAGATGCTCGAACTGGCCCGTTTTGTCGAGGCGGTCGTGGAAATAGCGGAACACCTCGGCCACCTCCCGGGTCAGGATGGGGTTGGCCGTGAACAGGCCGTGGTCGGCGTAAATCTGGCTGGTCTGCTCGTTGAAGTTACCGGTGCTCAGGTAAGCATAAAGCTTGTTGTGGCCTTCCTCAGCCCGCGTAATGAGCAGCAGCTTACTGTGCACCTTCAGGTCGGGAATGCCATAGATGACGTTGGCTCCGGCCTTCTGGAGCTTTTCGGCCCAGAACATATTGCTCTCCTCGTCGAAGCGCGCCTTGAGCTCCACCACCACGGTTACCTGCTTGCCGTTTTTGGCGGCCTTGAGCAGGGCCTTAGCCACGTCGGACTTGCTGCCCACCCGGTAGAGTGTGATGCTGATGTCGCTCACCTGGGCATCCTTAGCGGCCTCGTTGATGAGGCGCGTCACGTAGTCGAACGACTGGTAGGGGGGGTGCAGCAGGTGGTCGCGCTGGGCCAGGGCGGCCAGCAGCGAGCCGGTGCGCGGCAGCGTGGGGTGGGGCAGCGGCGGCATGGGCACGTACTGCAAGTGGGGCAGCCCGAAATCGGGGAACCCGAAAAAGTCGCGGAAATTGTGGTAGCGGCTGCCTTCCACCAGCTCCTCCTTGCCGATTCCGGTTTTCTCCATCACGGCCCGCAGCACCTCCTTAGGCATGGCAGGATCATACAGCAGCCGGGCCGGGAAGCCGGTTTCGCGCTTCTGGAGGCTGCTCTTGATTTTGGCCAACAGGTTGTCAGATACTTCTTCCTGAATGTCGAGCTCGGCGTCGCGGGAGAGCTTTACGGCCTGCACCTGCACCTTGCCGTAGGTGGCAAACAGCTCCTGGGCGCAGCAGCGGATGACGTCGTCCAGGAACATCACGTAGTGGTCTTCGCCCACGTCGGGCAGGCGCACGAACCGGCCGCCGTGGCGCTTGGTGGGCAGCTCCATCACCACCACCCGCTCCTCGTCCTGCTTCTTGTGGTTGGCGGGCTGGGTCAGGTAGAAAGTCAGGTACACGCTCTGGTCGCGCAGGAACAGGTGGTGCAGGTTTTCGTCGAGGATGATGGGCGAGAGGGTATCGCGCACGTTTTCGCGGAAATACTCCTGCACCCAGGTGTGCTGCTCGCTGGTGAGGTCGTGTTCCGAAATCAGGTGGATGTGGTGGCGGCCCAGCTCGGGCAGAATGCTGTTGCGGAACGTGTCGCCGAATTCCTGCTGCTGCCGGCCCACTTCCAGCAGCAGGTCGTGGAGCTGTTGGGCGGGGTCTTCGCCCAGCTTGGCGCGGGTTTTCTTCTTGAGCTTCACCAGCCGGCGCAGCGTGGCCACCCGCACCTTGAAGTACTCGTCGAGGTTGCTGCTGAAGATGGCCAGGAACTTCAGGCGCTCCAGCAGCGGAACCGCGGGGTTCTGTGCCTCCTGCAATACCCGGCGGTTGAAGGTGAGCCAGCTCAGTTCGCGGTTTAGCAGCCGGGGTTGGGCCTGTTCAGTTTCGGACATAGAGGATGCGGATTTGGTGAGAAAGGCAAGCAGCCGGACCCAGCCGGGCCACGGCGGGGCAGCGCCCAGCAGGAACCGGGCCACCGTTGGCCGAGCGCGGGTACGCTGCTCCCCGAAACGCGGGGTGCCGGCAATAGTTGGCCTGCCCGTGGGAGTTCATCGTTTCGTAACCGGGCGCGGCGTGGCTACCGGCGGCCGGTGAGGCTAGTAGTTCTTCGGCTTGTCGAAGAAATAGTACTCGGCGTTGGCCTGGCTGACGTCGGCCCACTGGTCGGTTTTGAACTTGAGGCAGGCAATGGAAGCCGTGGGCATGGGCGGAATTTCGCTGGGCGAGAGCAGGTTGGCGAAGTCGGTGAGGGTGTTGTTGTGGCCCACCAGCAGCACGGCCGCCGCCGAGTCGGGCAGCTGCTGCACAATGGTCAGCAGGTCGGGCACGGTGGCCTCGTAGATGCCCTCAATCACCTGCAACTGCTCGGGCGAGTGCTCCAGCTCCTTGGCCACCAAGGCGGCAGTGCTCAGAGCGCGCACGGCCGGGGAGCTCACAATCAGGTCCAGCTCCACTTCCCGTTCCGCCAGCGCCCGGCCCATCAGGGGGGCATCGTCGCGGCCCCGGTCGTTGAGCGGGCGCTGCTGGTCGTTGAGCGTATCGAAGCTCCAGCTCGATTTGGCGTGGCGCATTAAGTACAGCGTTTTCATACGCGAAGGGGAAAAAGGGCGGCAAAGCAGGGGGCTGGCCTCTTTACTTCGCCCGGCCGAAAAGGTTGTACCCCGGGCTTGCGCCCGCGCAGCTGGTTGCGGCCCGCCCGCGGCCGGCAACCGCCGGCCCATCAGGCCTTCCCGGGCTTCCGGGGCAAGCGCCAGGTGGCCGGCCGGAAGCGCCGCACGTGCCACCTTGGGCGTTGCTGCCGGGGCGGGCGCAACCCGGGGCGCAACGGCAGTCGGGCAGGGCAGGGCTGGTGCAGGGGGCAGCCTCACGAAAAAGCCTCCCTTCCCAGGCGGGAAAGGAGGCTTTTTTACGCCTTGCCGGAGCCGGGGGCTGGCGGCCGGATCAGGAAGTTACTCTTTCACGAAGCGCTGGTGCGACACTTGCTGCCCATCGGTGATGCGGAGCAGGTACACGCCCTTGGCCAACTCGCCCACGTTGAGCAGGCTGCCTTCGAAGCGGGCATTTTTCACTTCCGCTCCGCGCATGTCGTACACGGATACCGAAACGGTGCTGGCATCAATGGTGGCCGGGATTTCGATGTTGAGCACATCGGTAGCCGGGTTCGGGTAGATGCGGTAGCCAGCCACTTCGGCCGGAGCCGACAGACGAGCCCCGCCGCTGATGTTGACGGTGTAGTCCTCCGTTTCGCCGTAGCTGTAGTTGCCGCAGCTGGTGGTGGCGGAGTTGTCGCTCATTACCACCCGCATCCGGGTAGCGCCCGACTTAGCCGTGGCCGGAACCGTGAAGGTGCTGCTCAGCGTGCCCGTGCTCGAAGAAGAACCCGATACTACGGTTTCGCCGGCGTCGCTGAAGTCCCCGTCCTGGTTGTAGTCGATGTATACTTTCCAGTATTCGGTGTAAGCCGTAGAGGCGAAACCGGCCGAGAAGTTGATGGTCTGGGAAGAGCCGGCGGCCAGCGACGTCGACAGAGCCGTGCCGTTGTAGTAGCCGGCGTCCTTGCTGGAGGTGCGGGCAATAGAGCCCAGTTTCACGTAGTCGATCCACTCGTAGCTCACGTTCGTGCCCTTGCTGGCGCAGTAAGAAACCGTGGTGGGGGGAGGCGTGGTGCCGCCACCGCCGCCGCCGGGAACCGTGCCGCCGTTGGAGGTGAGCAGCGAAGCGCGCGAACCGCCGCTGGCGAACAAGGCGTTCATGCGGGCCGACTGGCCGTTGGAGAACATGTACATGCAGGCATCATCCACGTAGTCCATGTAGTTCATGAACATGTCGCCGTTGGGGCCGTTGGAGCAGGTTACGCGCGGGAAGGATGGGCAACTGTAGTTGCTGGTTTGTTGGGTAGGCGTGTCGCTCACCAAGTCGTTGCCGCAATTGGCGTCGCCCCAGATGTGGCGCAGGTTCAGCCAGTGGCCCACTTCGTGGGTGGCCGTGCGGCCCAGGTTGAACGGAGCCGAGGAGGAGCCGCCCTTACCGAAAGCCGAGCTCAGGATTACTACCCCATCGGTAGCTACCGTGCCGCCGGGGAACTGCGCGTAGCCCAGCACCCCGCCCGACAGGTTGCACACCCACAGGTTGAGGTATTTGGTGGCATCCCAGGCGTCCAGGCCGCCGGTCGAGGCCTTTTTCATCTTGTCGTCGGTGCCCCAGCTGGCAGTCGTTACCGATTTGCGCTCGATGCCGCTCGTCGTCGCGCCGGAAGGCGTTTGCTTGGCCAGCACGAACTGGATGTTGGCGTTGGCCGCCAGCCCCGCGAAGGCCGAAGGCGTCTTGCTGACGTCGGCGTTGGTTTTGGTGAAATCCTCGTTCAGAACCGTAAGCTGGGACTGGATCTGGGCGTCGGAGATATTCTGGGCCGACGTGCTGTAGAGCACGTGTACTACTACCGGAATGGTAATGGTGGCGGCGGTGCGCTTGGCTACCGGGTTGTCCACAAACTGCTGGGTCCGGTTTTCGATAGCGGCCATGCGCTGGGCCATGGCGGGGTCGGCGGCGAGTTGGGCCGCCAGGTTCTCCATCGTGGAGCACTGACGAACTTGCTGCGCTTCGGCGGAAACTGCCGCGCCCAGGCCCAGGAATGCCAGGGCCAGTGAGTAAAGGTTTTTTTTCATACTAGGGGGTTGGTTGTGGAGGAGTGGAGAGAAACGAGAAATGAAGGAATTAGGTGTGTGGTTGTGGTAAAAGGGGCTTATAAGTGGCAAATTATTAAAAATATTCTAATGAATATGGCCTAAATAGCGAATACTCGTAAAAGCCCGAATCTTATGATAGCCGTTTTTGCCTGGCCGGTACTCCTGTTAAGTACAATACCCGCCCCAGCCAGGCTGAAACGGGTATTATGCTGAGTACGTGCTGATCAGGCGGCTGCCTATTCTTTACGGAAGCTCTGGTGCTGGGTGCTGATGCCGTCGGTGAGCACCAGGTGATACAGACCGGCCGGCAGGGCCGATACATCTACCGAGCCTTCGCCGGCCGGGCGCACCTGCTTCATTTCGAAGCCGCGCAGGTCGTACACTTTGGCCTCCCACTTAACGGCCGGCGTATTCAGGCCGGTGCGGATAGAGAGTTGGCCGGCCGTGGGGTTCGGGAACACGGTCAGGGTTTCGACTGCCGTGGTTGCCACGAGCGGAGCAGTGCCGCCGTTGGAGGTGAGCAGCGAAGCGCGCGCGCCACCGCTGGCGAACAGCGCGTTCATGCGGCTCGACTGACCGTTGGTGAACATGTACATGCAGGCATCGTCGGTGTAGTCCATGTAGTTCATGAACATGTCACCGTCGGCCCCGTTGGAGCAGGTTACGTGCGGGAAGGAAGGACAGCCGTAGTTGCTGGTCTGCTGGGTGGGCGTGTCGCTCACTAAGTCGTTGCCGCAGCTGGCATCGCCCCAGATGTGGCGCAGGTTCAGCCAGTGGCCCACTTCGTGGGTGGCCGTGCGGCCCTTATCGTAAGGGACTGAAGAGCCACCGGGCAGGGACGAATACAGCACAACTACGCCGTCGGTGCTGGCCGCGCCGCCGGGGAACTGGGCGTAGCCGAGCAGGCCCTGGCCCAGGTCGCAGACCCAGAGGTTGAGGTACTTCGACGTGTCCCAGGCGTCGTCGCCGCCGCGCTTGGACGATTTCATGGCGTCGTTGGTGCTCCACGACTTCACCCGGGTAGACTTGTGAATGATGCCGTTGGTGGCGCGGCCACTGGGGTCGCGCTTGGCCAGCACGAACTGCACGTTGGTGCTGGCGGCGGCCCCGGCGAAAGCGGCCGGAATCAGCGAGGCATCGGCGTTGGTTTTGGCGAAATCCTGGTTCAGCACATTGATCTGGGCCATTACCTGGGCATCGGAAACGTTTTCGGCGCTGTTGTTATACAGCACGTGCACCACAACCGGAATAGAAACGGCGGCGGCGGTACGCTGGGCGGTGGGGTTGGCAACGAAACGGCCCGTCTGAGCCTCAATTTCCGCCATGCGCTGGGCCAGTTTCGGATTGGCGGCCATCTGGGCTTCCAGCACGTCCATGGCGGCGCACTGCCGGCCCCGGTTCTGCTGAGCCAGCTCAGCAGTGGTCTTGAACAACTCTCTGGATAAACCCTGAGCGGCCGCCGACAGCGACGTGAGGCAGGCCAGACCCAGAGTGAGCGAGTAGAACGTTTTCTTCATGTGTAAACTGCTTAGTGTGGTGAGAGAAGCGTCTGAAAAGCAATATCGGATAAATTATCGAATTGTTAACTATGTCATTGTATCATTGAATAAATGTCAATGAAAGCAAGGTGTAGGGATGGATTTTTGCAAAAAAAAGAACCCGGCCGAGAGGCTGGGTTCCTGGTTCCGAAAGGAAAACAGTGGCCGTTTTATTCGGCCTCGTCTTCCCGGATAGGATGCACGGAGGGGTAGCGCTCATTATGGATGGCCGAAACGCGCCGCGTAAGCAAAGCCCGTAACTCGTCGATGTTGGTGCGCTCCTGGGCCGAAATGAAGATAACCGGGTCGTGGAGCTTGGCCATGTAGGTGGCCTGGAACTGCTCCAGCGTCGGGCGGGCAGCGGCCTCGTCGTCCTCGGCATTCATGCCCTCAAAACCGGTATGGTACTCCGGCTCGGTGGCCTCGGTATTGTACTGGTCAATCTTGTTGAAGATGAGTAGCGTGGGCTTATCGGCCGCCCCGATATCCTTGAGCGTGTCGTTAACTACGGCAATGTGCTCCTCGAAGGAGGGGTGGGAAATGTCCACCACGTGCACCAGCAAATCGGCCTCCCGGATTTCATCGAGCGTGCTCTTGAAGCTCTCGATGAGGCGGGTGGGCAGCTTGCGGATGAAACCCACGGTGTCGGAGAGCAGGAAGGGTACGGTTTCGAGCACCACCTTGCGCACGGTGGAGTCCACGGTGGCGAAGAGCTTGTTCTCGGCAAACACGTCGGCCCGGCTCAACAGGTTCATAATGGTGCTTTTGCCCACGTTGGTGTAGCCCACCAGGGCCACCCGCACCGTGCCGCCGCGCGACTTGCGCTGGGTCTGGCTCTGGCGGTCGAGGTCCTTGAGGCGCTCCTTGAGCAGGGCAATCCGGTCGTTGACCACCCGGCGGTCGGTTTCGATTTCCGTTTCACCCGGTCCGCGCTGGGCCACGCCCCCCCCGCGCTGCTTGTCGAGGTGGCTCCAGAGGCCGGTAAGGCGGGGCAGCAGGTATTGGTACTGGGCCAGCTCGACCTGGGTTTGGGCGGTGGCCGTTTTGGCCCGCCGGGCAAAAATATCGATGATGAGCAGGCTGCGGTCCACGATTTTCACCTTCAGCTCCGCCTCCAGGTTGCGGAGCTGGGAAGGGGAGAGGTCGTCATCAAAAATGACCATGCTGGCCTTGGTGTGCTCCACGTAGGCCTTGATTTCGGCCAGCTTGCCCTCGCCCACGAAGGTGCGGATATCGGGCTTGTCGAGGCGCTGGATGAAGCGTTTGGTGACGGTGGCGCCGGCCGTTTCGGCCAGGAAGGCCAGCTCGTCGAGATACTCCTGGGTGCGGGCGTCGGCCTGGCGCTTATCGGGCACGGCCACCAGCACGGCCGTTTCGTCGTCGGTGCTGGTATCATAGGTGCCATTTTGGGCGGCTTTGGTCAGGATGCGACCGGCCCGGCCCTTCACGCCATCAACGGCCCCGGGGTGGCGGGTGCTGTTCTGGGCTTTGCCGCCGTTGTTGCTTTTGGGACTAGGTTTACTTGCCATCAGAAAGAGAAGTTACAAAAGTGAGAAGCCACTGCTAAACCAAGTGGCTCTTAAAGCATACGGCCAAAGCGGCGGATAGGGCGGTTTGTCAGTGGTCAGTTGCCAGTGGACACTGGCAACTGACCACAGGCAACTCACTTCAACGTGAGCGAGTAGGCCACTACCTGCTGAATCTGCTCGTCGGTGAGCTGGCCCCGGAAGCCGGGCATTTTACCAAGGCCGTTGACGACCATATAGGTGCGGCCGGCGGCATTGAGGTTGCTTTTGGTCAGGTCGTGGGCTCCGTTGAGGCCGAGCTTGCCGCTGGCCCCGTGGCAGATGGCGCAGTTCTGGGCAAATAGGCTGGCACCGGCCTCCAGCGCCTCCAGGGCCTCCGGGGCGGCGGCGGGCGGCGGCGGGGCGGCCGAAGTTTGGGATGCGTCGGGGGCCGGGCCGCAGGCGCTTAGCAGCAGGGCGGCAACCAGCGGGGCCGCCGGGCGGGCAGACAGGGAAAATAATCGGAGCATGGGCAAAGATAAGCCGGCGGGCAGTACGGCCGCAGTTGCCCCCGCCACCCGCGGCCGCCTCAGCGGCTTACCTGAAGCCAGCCTTTCAGCCGCCGGCCCCGGCCCGGCTCTTCCAGCAGGTAGTAGTACACGCCATTGGCCAGGCCGGGGGCGGTCCAGTCCTGGCGGTAGTGGGCGGTGGTATACACTGGCTGCCCCCAGCGGTTGTAAATGGTGAGCGCCCAGGCCGCGGCCCCCAGGCCGGTTATTTCCAGCCGGTCGTTCAGCCCGTCGTGGTTGGGCGTGATGATGTTGGGCACGAACACCTGCTGCCGGCAGTCGGGCAGGCGTACCTGAACGGAGTCGGTGGCGCTGCACCCGGCCACGGATACGGTAACCCGGTAGGTGCCCGAAGTGGTAGGCGTGAACGTGGCCGCCGTCGAGCCGTCCTGCCAGCGGTAGCGCCCGCCGGGCAGCGCAACGCTGAGCACGAAGGGTTGCCCGGGGTTCTGGCAGACCACCGTATCGGGGCCGAGGTGGAGGGCAAGCGGCGTGAGGTAGCGCACGCGGATCGAGTCGCGCTGGCCGCAGCCGGCCGCGTTGGTGGTTTCGAGCCAATAGGTGCCGGTGGCCTGCACGGTCAGCGTCGGGCCGGCCGAGCCGTCCGACCAGCGGTAGCGGGTGTCGGGCAGGCTTGGACCGCGGGCGCGTAGCGTCAGAAGAACACCCGGGCACAGTACCGTGTCGGGGCCGAGGTGGGCGGGGGGCGGCAGCGGGCGGGTGCGCAGGCGCAGCGAGTCGCGGGCGGTGCAGCCGGCCGCGCTTGTTACCTGCACCCAGTACCAGCCCGGCAGCGTGGCCTGCAGCGTGGCCGCCGTCGAGCCATCCTGCCAGCGGTAAGCCGCTGCGGGCGGGGCCGTGAGCAGCAGCGCCTGGCCGGCGCACAGGGTGGTGTCGGGACCCAGGTTTACTGCGGGCCGGGGCTGAATATCGACGTAGCGGCGCAGCACCACCGGTGGCCCGCCGGGCAGATACAGCGTGGCCTTTATCAGGTAGCGACCCACCGCAGCGTAGGTGTGCGTGGCCGCTAACCCGGTGGCCCCGTTGCGCGACGCGGCCCCGGGGTCGCCGAAATGCCAGCGGACGGAATCGGCCCCGTAGCTGGTGGGCAGCGCGAAGCTCACCAGACTGCCCTGGCAGGCCCCGCGCACGGTGAAGTGCCACAGGTCGCGCTGCACAAACGAGGGCAGGCCTAGTACCGACCGGCGGCCGGCCAGCTCAACGCCCAGGGGCAGGTAAGCGCAGGCCGCGCCCCGGCGGTCGGGGTCGATGATGACTCCCATGCGGGTGGTGCCGACTGTGGTGGATTGGGCCACGTAAATGCGCCCGTCGGGGCCAAGTTGCAAGGCGCTGGGCGTGCCCCCTTGCTGGTCAGGACCCGCGGAGGATGGAACGGGCAAAGCCGACGCGGCAACGTTGGCCGCAGTTACATCATACTGATAAATCGACTTGGAAAACGGGTCTGAGACGTAGAGCAGGCGGCCGTTGGGGGAGAACTCGACGCCGTAGCTGGCCATGCGGGCCGGGGGCAGCAGCACGGGGTTGCTGAGGCGGCCGGTGGCGGGGTCGAAGTCGAGCAATTCGACGCTGGGAGTGCCGGCGGGTTGCTGCGGGTCGAGGCTGCCAATGGCCATAGCCAGCCGCCGCCCATCGGGCGACGCCTTGAGCTGCCCGATTACCTGCACGCTGCGCGGCGCTAAAGCGTCGCGGCTGAGTACCGGCGATGCCCCCAATCCCTGAGCGGTGAGCAGGTAAGCGAAAAACACGTCCGTAGCGCGCTCATGGCCGAGTATCCACAGGTCGCGGCCGTTGGCGTGGGGCACGGCGGCCACCCGCTCGCTGGACGTAGGGTGCAGCGGCACTTCGCGCTGCACTACCTCGCCCAGTCCGTTCTGGCGGCCCATATCTATTACCGAGTACCGAAAGCCGTTGGTTTCATCCTTCTTATCGGGCGAGAGCAGGTAGTACAGGCCCCGGCGGCCGGGCTGGGCCACCACCAGGTATTGGGTGGTGGAGGTGTTGCCCCGCAAGCTGGCCCCGCCCGCCATCACCTGGTGGCGCTGGTTCCAGATGGTTACGCCGTTGGTATAGAGCAGCAGGTTGCCCAGGCTGTCGGCCCGGCTGCTACAGCCTTCGGCCGAGTAGAGCAGCCCGTTGGTCAGGGGCACGGGCGTACCGGTCCGGAAGTCCAGGCCCGCCTGGTTACCGAAATACCACTGACTGGTTTCGAACTGGGCGCGGGCGCTCAGGCTGAGCAGCAGGGCCAGGGCCAGCAGCCGGCCTCTGTGCCACCAGGGCCGGAGCGTGGCGGGCCGACCTTGCGCCCGCCAGTTGGTCGTCATATACATAGAGGGGTAGTACTGGCTAGAAAGGAAGAAGAGATGCTTTTAACGGCTAATTTTCAGGCCTCCGCAACGGGGGGTGAATGTAAGCAGCAGAGGCAATAAACAGGCGGTGGCAGGCCGTTTTCCGGCGGCCCTCGTACGGCCTGTTGCGCCTGCATTCAGCGCGCTGGTTATTGGGGGAATCTGCCGGAATTTTCCGTTTCGTAAGGTGCCGCCGCCTCCTGGGGGCTACCTTTGCAGCCGTACTCCAACCCGTCCCCGAATGCGCGTCGCCATCGTCATCAATACTTCCTGGAATATCTGGAATTTCCGGCGCAGCCTGGTAAAAGCCTTGCAGGCGGCCGGCCATGAGGTGCTGGCCATTGCGCCGCCGGATGCGTATTCGGCGCGCCTGGAAACGGAACTGGGCTGCCGGTTCGTGCCCATCCCGATGGAAAACAAAGGCACCAACCCCGTCAAGGACGCCGCCCTCACGCGCCGCTTCTACCAGATTTACCGCCGCGAACGGCCCGATGTGGTGTTGCAGTACACCATCAAGCCCAACATTTACGGCACCATCGCGGCCCGGCTGGCCGGCATCCCCAGCGTCAACAACGTGTCGGGTCTGGGCACGGTGTTCATCGTGAAAAACCTGGTGAGCAAAGTAGCCCTGGGCCTGTACCGGTTCGCCTTTCAGTTTCCGAAACGGGTGTTTTTTCAGAACGACGACGACCGGCAGCTGTTCCTGCAACACGGCCTCGTGGCTCCCGCCATCACCGACCTGCTGCCCGGCTCCGGCGTCGACATCAACCGGTTCCGGCCCGCCCCGGCGTTCCGACGCAACGCGCCCTTTACCTTCCTCATGATTGCGCGCGTGCTCTACGAGAAGGGCGTGGAGGAGTATTTCGAGGCCGCCCGGCTGGTGCGCGAGGCCGTGCCCGGCACCCGGGTGCAGCTCCTGGGCGGCGTGGATGAAAGCGGGGGCGTCGGCGTGAAACGGGCCGTGTTTGAGCAGTGGCTCCAGGCGGGGAACGTAGAATACCTGGGCACCTCCGACGACGTGGCCGCCCTCCTGCGGGAAGCCGACTGCGTGGTGCTGCCCTCCTACCGCGAAGGCACACCCAAAACGCTGCTCGAAGCGGCCGCCATGGGCAAACCCATCGTGACCACCGACGTGCCCGGCTGCCGCGAAACCGTGGTAGATGGCCACAACGGCCTGCTCTGCCAGGTGCGCGACGCGGCCGACCTGGCCGCCAAAATGCTGCAAATCCTGCGCCTGCCCGACGCCGGGCTGGAGCAGATGGGCCGCGCCGGCCGCCACCTGGCCGAAACCAAGTTCGATGAGCAAATCGTGCTCAATAAATACCTGGCCGTGGTGGAGCACCTAACCACCAACCGCTCCGGGCGCTCATAAATCTGCCTAACTTGCGCCGCACTCCAAGCTACCGCGCCCCATTACTGCTCTTTTATGGAATTTAAGTACTTCGATGTTCCTGGTGTAGTCGAAATTCTGCCCCGGGTGTTCGGCGACGCCCGCGGTGCGTTTTTCGAGTCGTTCAGCGCCCTGAAAATGGAAGAAGCCGGCATCGTGGGCGACTGGGCCCAGGATAATCAGTCGCGCTCCGACCGGGGAGTGGTGCGGGGGCTGCATTTCCAGAAACCCCCGTATGCGCAGGCCAAACTGGTACGCGTGGCGGCCGGCCGGGCCCGCGACGTGGTGGTTGATATCCGGCGCGACTCGCCCACCTACGGCCGGCACGTGTCGGTAATTCTGGACTCGGAGCGCTACAACATGCTGTATGTACCCGTGGGATTTGCCCACGGCTTCACGGCCCTGGAAGACAACACGCTCTTCCTCTATAAATGCACCAATTACTACGCCCCCCAATCGGAAGGCGGCCTGCTCTGGAACGATCCGGCCCTGGCCATCGACTGGGGCGTTTCGAGCCCCACCATCTCCGCCAAAGACCAGGTGTTGCCCACCCTGGCCGAGTTCGAGAGTCCCTTTTAATCGGCAACATCTATGATTATTTAGAGGAGCTCCAGCAGGCTTTCCAGGCCCATGCCGCGGGAGCCTTTGATGAGGATCTGGCGGTTGCGAAGCGGGTTTTCGCGGAGCCAGGACCCGGCCTCGGACTTGGTAAGAAAATGCAGCAACGATGAGTCGGTGGCGGCTGCGTGGTGCATGTCGGGGCCGATGAGCACGATCTGGCCGAAGGGCAGGCCCCGCACCAGCTGGCCCAGGGCGCGGTGCTCGGCGGCGCTTTCGCGACCCAGCTCGAACATATCACCCATAATAACCACTTTGCCGGCGGGGTTGCCGGGGCGGGCGGCGAAGCTGTGCAGGGCGGCCGCCATGCTGCTGGGGTTAGCATTGTAGGCGTCCAGCACGAGTTCGTTGTGGGCGGTGCGCACGAGCTGGGAGCGGTTGTTGGCGGGCTCGTAGGCGGCCAGGGCCTCGCCGATGTCGGCGGTAGGGACGCCGAAATAGGCCCCCAGAGCGGCGGCGGCGGCCAGGTTAGGGAAATTATAGCCCCCCGTGATCCGGGCTTCCAGGGAGGTTCCGCCGAACAGGCGCATCACCACGTGGGGGGCGGCGCTGAGCAGCTCGGCCGGGTAGGTGTCGGTGGGGCCAGGGTAGCTGACGCGCTCGGGTACCGGGGCGGCCAGAGCGGGCAGGCGGGCATCGAGCGTGTTCACGAAGGCCGTGCCGCCCACCTGCTCCAGGTACCGGAACAGCTCTCCTTTGCCCCGGGCAATACCTTCTACCCCGCCAAAGCCTTCGAGGTGGGCCTTGCCGATGTTGGTGATCAGGCCGTGGGTGGGCTCGGCCAGGCGGCACAGCAGCGCAATTTCGCCCTGGTGGTTGGCTCCCATTTCCACGATGGCCAGCTCGTGCTCGCCGGGCCGGATGCTGAGCAGCGTGAGCGGAACCCCGATGTGGTTGTTGAGGTTGCCTTGGGTGTACTGCACCCGAAACCGCCGGCTCAGCACGGCGTGGGCCAGCTCCTTGGTGGTGGTTTTGCCGTTCGAGCCGGTGATGGCCAGTACGGGCATCACTAGCTGCCGCCGATGATGCAGGGCCAGCGCCTGCAACGCGGCGAGCGGGTCGGGGGCGTAGGTGTACTGGCCGGGGTTTGCGGCGGCCAGGGCCTCGTCGTCCACCACGGCGTAGCGGGCACCCCGGGCCAGGGCCGGGGCCGCAAAGTCGCGGCCCCGGAAGTTGGGGCCGTTGAGGGCGAAGAACAGAGTGCCGTCCTGGGCCTGGCGCGAGTCGGTGCTGACGGCCGAGGAGGCCCGGAAACGGGCGTAGAGCGCCGCGAGGTCTGCCATGCGGTTTTGTGCGTAATATTAAAAACTGAACCAACGGTACTTCCGATGAACATGCCCCCCCGAATGCCCCGACACCTGCTGGTGAGTGCCCTGCTAACGCTGGGGGCGGGAGTCCTGAACGAAGCCCCGGCCCAGACCGCGCCGCCGTTCAGCTTCGAGTTCCGGGCCCTGGCAAAAGTAGTGCAAGGTACCGATACGCTGCGCAATGCCTGGGCCGGCGGCCTCAACTCGCCCCAGTTTTCCAATATCGACCTCAACAACGACCAGCAGCCCGATCTGGTGGCCTTCGACCGGATGACCAACCGGGTAGTGCCGTTTCTGAGCGTGGCTACCACCACCGGCCGGGCCTGGCAGTTTGCGCCCGAGTATGCCGGCCTGTTTCCGGCCGACCTGCGCGGCTGGCTGCTGCTGCGCGACTACGACTGCGACGGCCGCCCCGACCTGTTCACGGCCGACGCCTCGGGCAGCAACATCCGCGTGTTTCGCCACGAGCCCGATGCCCAGGGCCGGCCCGCCTTCCGCCTCATCACCTCCCTGCTCTCCTACCAGCACCCCCGGGGCTTTGCCGTGAACATTGCCGTGGGCGGCACCAACCTGCCCGCCATTGAGGACCTCGACGGCGACGGCCGCCTCGACGTGCTGGCCTACGATTTCAGCTCCCCCGTCCCCAGCATTTACTACTACCGCAACACCGCCACCAGCGGCTCCTGCGGCGGGCTGGAATTCGCGGAAGCCTCCGCCTACTGGGGCGGCATTGCCAGCTCCCAGCTTTGCAACGTGTTCAGCTTTGCCTTCAATGCCCAGCCCGCGCCCGCGCCCTTGCGGCCCCAGCACCAGGGGGGCTTCAGCGTGGGCCTGTTTGATGTAGACGGCGACGGGACCCCGGACCTGCTCACGGGCCGCGACTACTGCCCCGAGCTGGCCGTGCTCCGCAACGCGGGCACGGCCCGGGACGCCCGCTTTACCCGCGCCGGCCTCAACTCCGTGGAACCCTTTCGCAGCCAGCCGGCCCGGCTGCCCAACTACCCCGCCGCCTTCCCCGTCGACGTGACCTTTGATGGCGTGCCCGACGTGCTCGTATCGTCCTTTCTGGCGACCAACGAAGACACCATTGACACCCGCCAGTCGGTGCTGCTCTACCGCAACGCGGGCACGGCGGCGGTCCCCCAGCTGGTGCGTGAGCAGTCCGATTTTCTGCAACGCGACATGGTGGACGTGAGCGAGCTGGCGGCCCCCGCCTTCGGCGACCTGGACGGGGACGGCCTGGTGGATATGCTGGTGGGGGGCGTGAGCCGGCGCACCGGGTTCTACCGGGCCGGGCTGAGCTACTACCGCAACGCGGGTACGGCGGCCAAACCGGTTTTCAAGCTGATTACGGACGATTACCTGGGCCTGAGCAGCCAGAAGCTGGGCTTCCTGCGGCCGGTGCTGACGGACCTCAACGAGGATGGCCGCCTGGACCTGGTGTATTCCTCGTTCCGGTTGGGTACGGCCACCAACTCCCTGACCTACCTGCTGAACACGGCCGCCGCCGGGCAGCCGGCCGCGTTCAGCCTGGGCGCGGCCGGCACGCTGGGCGGCCTGTCTGCGCTCCGGTTCGCCCTGCCCGCCTTCGCCGACGTGGATGGCGACGGGCACCCGGATTTGCTGCTGGGCGTAACCGGCGACCCGGCCGGGCCGCTGCGTTACTACCGCAACAGTGGGACCGGCCCGCTGGCCCAGCGCTTTACGTTGCAGCATGCTGACTTTGGCCAGCTCCGGACCGGCACCGGCGAACGACCCACCTACCTGAGCCCGGTGGTGGCAGACTTCGACGGCGACGGCCGCCCCGACCTGCTCACGGCCGATGCCAGCGGCGACATCCGCCTCTTCGCCGACCTGCGCGCCCAGAGCGGGGCCTTCCTGGGCCGCACCGACGTGTTTTATAACGCCCTTACCCGACAGCCCGAGGCGGGCCGCTGGGGGCTGGGTAACCTGTTCCGCTACGCCCCCGCCGCCGCCGACATGAATGCCGACGGGGTGCCGGAGTTGTTCCTGGGCCTCGAAAGCGGGGGTATCAGCAGCTTTGTGGGGCGCAACCGCGTGGTAACGGCCGCCCAACCAGGTGCCGGGGCGCTGGCTCTGCGCCTCTATCCTAACCCGGCCACCACCGCCGTAACCGTGGAAGCCCCCCGCCCCGTCCGCCTCACCCTGCTCGACCTTACCGGCCGCCTGGTGCGCCCCGAAACGGCCGCCGCCAGCACCCAGCAAATCAGCCTGAGTAACCTGCCCGCCGGCGTGTACCTGGTGCGCTGCCGCGCCCTGAGCGGCGAAACGGTGGTGAAACGCCTGGTGGTGAGCAAGTGAGGAGGTAAAAAGAAGAAAAGGATACGCACCCTAGCTTGATGCGCCACATGCTCAGAATGACGTTTCACTTCTCACTTCTCACTTCTCACTTCTCACTTCTCACCTCCAGCGAAAATGGGTCGGCGTCGTGCAGGGCGGGGAACCGTTCCCGGAAGGCCCGCAGTTCGTCGTGGCGCAGGGCGCGGGTGATGCTGGTTTCCTGGTTGCCGACTTCCACCAGGTACTCGCCGCGCATGTCGAGCAGGGCCGAGTCGCCGGCGTAGGCGAGGCTGTTGCCATCCATGCCCACGCAGTTCACGCCCATGGTATAGGCCAGGTTCTCGATGGCGCGGGCGCGCAGCAGCGTCATCCAGGCGGTGCGGCGGACGGCGGGCCAGTTGGCTATGTACAGCAGCAGGTCGTAGGGCTGCTGCTCAGAGTTGCGGCTCCAGACGGGGAAACGCAGATCGTAGCACACCAGCGGGCAAATGCGCCAGCCCCGCCATTCCTCTATCAGGCGTGCGGTACCGGCCGTGTACACGTGGTGCTCGCCGGCCATCGTGAACAGGTGGCGCTTGTTGTAGTAGCTCAGCGAGCCATCGGGGCGCACCCAGAGCAGGCGGTTGTAGTAGTGGCCCGCGTCGTCGCGCACAATCAGGCTGCCCGTTACCACGGCGTCGCGGGCGGCGGCCACTTCGCGCATCCAGGCCAGGGTGGGGCCTTCCATCGGCTCGGCCAGGGCGGCGGCTTCCATGCTGAAGCCGGTCGTGAACATTTCGGGCAGTACAATCAGGTCGGTGGCGATGGAAATGGCCCCAATGTGGCGGTCCATTTCCTGGCGGTTGGCCACCGGCTCGTGCCAGTGCAAAGCAGCCTGAATAAACGAAACGGTGAGGTCGGACACAGGAGTAGGTGTTAGCAGGAAGATCGGTTTTGAAGTTTACAAAAAAGCAGCCTGCCCAACAAGGAAATAATTCTATTCGGGGGTTAGCTGCTTATGCCTCGTCCATCAGGCCTGGAGCCGGGTTGCGGCCGCCCGCAGGGTGGCTTCCTGCTTGGCGAAGCAGAACCGCACCAGGTGCTGATCCTGCCCGTTGTGGTAGAATGCCGACAGGGGCACCACGGCCACGCCGGCCTCGCGGGTGAGCTGGCGGGCGAAGTCCACATCCCCCAGGCCCGGGGCCACGGCGCTGAAATCGGCCACCTGAAAGTAGCCGCCCGGTACGGGCAGCAAACGGAACGCGGTGGGGGCCAGTAACTCCCGGAACAGGTCGCGCTTCTGCTGATAAAAGGCTGGCAACGCGTCGTAGAGGGCGGAATCGGGCAGCACATCGGCCAGCGCGTGCTGGGTGGGCGTGCTCACGCTGAAGGTCAGGAACTGGTGCACCCGGCGCAGCTCGGCCGTGAGGGTAGGCGGGGCCAGGCAGTAGCCCACCTTCCAGCCGGTGGCGTGGTAGGTTTTGCCGAACGAGGACAGCACGAAAGCCCGCTCGCGCAGTTCCGGGTGGCTCGTTACGCTGTGGTGGGCGGCCCCATCAAATACCATGTGCTCGTACACCTCGTCGCTGAGCAGCAAGGTATCGGTGTCGCGCAGCAGCCCGGCCAGCGTGTCGAGGTCGGCGGGGGTGAGCACGGCCCCGGTAGGGTTGTGGGGCGAGTTGATGAGCACCAGCCGGGTGCGGGGCGTGAGGGCGGCGGCCACCCGGTCCCAGTCGGGCCGGAAATCGGGCAGCGCCAGCGGCACGTACACCGGCACGCCGCCCTGGAGGCGCACGGCCGGTCCGTAGAGGTCGTAGGCCGGCTCCAGAATCAGCACTTCGTCGCCGGGCTGCACTACGGCGGCCAGCACGCCATACAGGGCCTCAGTTGCCCCGCTGGTCACCGTTACTTCGGTGGCCGGATCGGGGGTATGGCCGTAGAGGCGGGTCGTTTTCTGGCTGATGGCTTCGCGCAGGCGGGGCAGGCCGGGCATGGGCGCGTACTGCTGGTGGCCGGGCGTGAGCACGTGGCGGGCCAGGGCCTCCAGCAGGGGCAGGGGCGGGTCGTAGTCGGGGAAACCCTGGGCCAGGTTGATGGCCCCGGTTTCCTGGGCCAGCTGGCTCATTACCGAGAAAATGCTGGTCCCAACGTCGGGAAGCTTGGAGGTGAGGCGGGGAGTGGGCATAAGGTAGCAGGTTGTGCCCGGGCAAGATAGGGGCCGCGAGCCGGTCGGCCACTACGCCGGTGCTGGTGGCCGGCACGCAGCGCGGGGGCAGCGGGGGTGGCAGGCAAAATAAAACCCCGGCGGCCAGCAGGCAACCGGGGTTTGTAAACAACGGACGGCCCGATGTTACAGCGGACTCTTGAGCAGCTCCGGAAACTTGTGGCGGAACTTCTCCACTTTGGGGGCCGACACGCTGCGCACATAGCCTTCCTGAGGGTGGAGGCGGAAGTAGCCCTGGTGGTACCCCTCAGCGGGCCAGAATTTCTGAAACGCCACCACCTGCGTCACGATGGGGTTGCCGTACTGCTGGCTGGCGTCAACGCGCGCAATGGCGGCTTCAATAATCTTCTTCTCTTCGGGGGTGCGGTAGAAGGCAATGGAGCGGTATTGTGCCCCCGCGTCGGGACCCTGGCGGTTGAGGGTGGTGGGGTCGTGGGCGGCCCGGAAAAACACGTCGACCAGTGTAGCGAAGCTGATCTGGCGGGGGTCGTAATAGATTTCCACCGACTCGGCGTGGCTGGTCTGGCCCCGGCCCACTTCCTCGTAGGTGGGGTTGGCCTCGCGGCCCCCGCTGTAGCCCGATACCACGGCCCGCACGCCCCGCAACTCCTCGAACGTTTCTTCGGTGCACCAGAAGCAGCCGCCCGCGAAGGTGGCCGTGGCCAGGCCCTTGAGGTTGGTGGGCGCGGGGCCGGCGGTGGAGCGGGCCAGGGGCGAGGACTCCTGCTGGGCCTCGGCGGGCCGCCGCTCGGTGCAGGAGGCCAGCAGCAGAATCAGCAGGGCGGCAACACTGTTTTTCAGGAAATTCGACATGGATCTACAGACAGCAAGTGGAACGGGAAGGTTTGGCGGCGGGCCGGAAAAGGTGCAATCCGCGCCGCCGGTTCCTACATACGGCGTCCGGCCCGGCCCGGACGTAGGGGTGCCCGGCCCGGGCTGCGCCGCCGGCCGCCGCCCGGGCCGGCAGTGGGCAGCACCGGATTTGCTTTCGGGGCGGCCGCGTGGTTTCTTCGGGCGTCCTAACCCGTTTTTGCCGCGTGAAGTATTTTGTGCCCACCCTGTTGCCAGCCGCTGGGTTGGCGCTGTTTTTCGGTCTGAAGCCGGCGGCGGCCCAAACGCTGCTGCCCATCGGGCAGCAGGTGCCCGCCGCCGTGCGCTGGTACGAGGTGGGCACGCCCCATTTCCGGGTGCTCTATCCTGAGGGGTTCGAGGACCGCGCCCGGCGCACGGCCCACCGCCTGGAGCAGGTGCACGCGCCGGCCGGGGCCTCGCTGGGGCTGACCGCCCGTCCCGTTACGGTGGTACTCCAGACGCGCACCACCATCGGCAACGGCTTCGTCACCATCCTGCCCCGCCWCTCCGAGTTCTACACCACCTTCCCCCAGGACCCCTACCTGACCGGCACCCTCGACTGGCTCGACCAGCTCACGGTGCACGAGTACCGCCACGTGGTGCAGTACGACAAGGCCCACCAGGGCGTGGGCCAGCTGGGCTACCTGCTGGGCGGCTTCGGCGGTTTAGGACTGACCACGCTCGGCATTCCCGACTGGTTTTTTGAGGGCGACGCCGTGGGCACCGAAACGGCCCTGACGCGCAGCGGCCGGGGCCGGATTCCGAACTTCGACGCCTACTTCCGGGCCAACCTGCTGGCCGGCCGGGGCTACTCCTACGCCAAGGCCGTGAGTGGCTCCTACCGCCACTACGTGCCCAACCACTACGTGCTGGGCTATTTCCTCACCTCCCGCCTCAAGCGCACCGCCCCCGACCCCGGCGTGTGGGGCACCGTGCTCAACCGCTACTACCGCTTTCCGGTCTACCCGTGGTCGTTCTCCGATAAGCTGCGCCGCACCACCGGCCTGCGCACCGACGACCTCTACGCGCGCACCGTGCAGGAGCTCGACAGCCTCTGGCGCGGGGAGCTGGCCGGCCGCGTGATAACGCCGGCCACCGCACTGCCGGGGGCGGCTTCGGAGAAGGTGTTTACCGAATACCAGTACCCCCAGTATGTGAACAATGAGACGGTACTGGCTCTCAAGAGCGGCCTGGGCCATACGCCCCGGCTGGTGGAACTGCGCCGGGGCCAGCCCGAGCGCACCCGGCTGGTGCTGGGCCTGCACCATAATCCCGAGCAGCTGTCGGTGGGCGGGGGCAAGGCGGCCTGGCTTGAATTCCGCTACGACCCGCGCTGGCAGCAGCAGGTGTACTCCGAGCTGCGGGTGCTGGACCTGGCCACCGGCCGCCTGAGCCGCCCCGGCCGCCGCACCCGCTACACCACCGCCGTGCTTTCCCCCGATGGCCGCCGCCTGCTGGCCGTCAGCACCGACTCGGCCTACCAGCACCGCCTCTACCTGCTCGACAGTGAAACCGGCCGCGTGCTGCGCACCTTCGAGAACCCCGCCAACGAGCCCTACCTGCACCCGCGCTTCGGGGCCGAGGGGCGCACGGCGGCCGTGGTGCGGCTGGCAGTGGCCGGCAAGCGCCTGGAACTGCTGGAAGTGGAAACCGGCCAGACCCAAATTGTGCTGCCCGCCGCCAACGACAACCTTTCCCACCCCCAGCCCTGGCAGGACTACGTGCTGTTCAACTCGCCCCGCTCGGGCCAGGATGAGGTGTACGTCGTGCGCGTGAGCACCGGCGAGGTGCGCCAGGTCACCAGCCGGCCCGTGGGCAGCTACCACCCCGCCGTGAGCCCCGACGGCCAGCGCCTGGCCTTCCACGAAATCCGGGCCCAGGGCAGCCGCATCCTCGAAATGCCCCTGACGCCCGCCGCCTGGCAACCCGCCCCGCCCGCCATCAACCCCGCTAACCGCTACGCCGATGAGTTGACCGCCCGGGAGCCCGGGGCCGCCACGGTGGGTCCGGTGCTGCCCCTGGACTCGGTAGCCGGCCCGGTGCTGGTACCCCGCCGCTACCGCCGCCTGCCCCACGCCCCCAACGCCTACAGCTGGGGCCTGGTGCAAAGCAGCTCCGGCAACGGCCTCGACCTGGGCGTGCGGGCCCAGGACGTGCTCAGTACCACCCAGGCCGTGGCGGGCGTGGGCTACAACGGCCTGGAGCGCACCGGCCGCGTGTTTGCCGATGTCAGCTACCAGGGCCTGTGGCCGGTGCTGGACCTGGGCCTTGAGCACGGGGGACGGCGCGCTACCGGGCTGCTGGCTTCCGGCACGGTGGCCGAAGACCACTGGCAGTACACCCGCCTCACGCTGGGCACCCGCCTGCCGCTGGTGCTCACCAGTTCCCGCATGCTCACATCCCTGAGCCTGGGCGGCTTCTACCAGCTGGAGCAAACCCACGGCTACGACCAGGCCCGGCGCTACATCAACGAAGTGGGCAGCCGGCCCCTGCACGCGCTGCTGGGCACCCTGAGCTTCGCGCGCACCCTGCGCCAGAGCTACCGCGACGTGGCCCCGCGCTGGGGCCAGAGCGTGCTGCTCACGGCCCGGGGCACGCCCTTCGGCGCGGGGTTGCAGGCCCGGCAGCTGGCCGTGCAGGGAAGTTTGTTTCTGCCCGGCCTGGGCCAGCACCACGCCCTGCGCCTGCGGGCCGGCTACCAGCACCAGCGCCAGCAGGAGTATCGGTTCGGCGCGGCCATCTTCTACCCCCGTGGTCTGCCCTACTTCAGCACCAACCGCCTTGGCTCCGCCAGCGCCGAGTACCGCCTGCCCCTGGCCGATGTGCACTGGGAATTTGCCCGGGCCATCTACATCCAGCGCCTCAAGGCCAACGTGTTCTTCGATGGGGTCCGGGCCGAGCAGGGCGCCTTCCGCCGCACCTACTACGCCACTGGCTTCGACGTGTCGGCTGTTTTCAACCCCCTGCGCCTGCGCACCCCCCTGGAAGTGGGCCTGCGCACCGTGTACAACTCCTACAACAAGTACTGGGAACTCCAGCCCCTGGTGCTGAACATAGGGTTTTAAGAAACCTGATCATCCGGACTTTCTGCTTTTCCAGCCAACCTACTTTGCCGCAAATACCAGCAGCGGCTGCCCTGTCTCCACCCCAAAAAGCCGGAGCTCCCGGTGGCTGATGACGTAGCGCGTTACCTGGGGCAGCAGCGTGAGGTAACGGGTTTCCAGGGGCTGATCCGGGCAGGTGGCGCGGGTGCTGGCCTGGCCCGAAAACGTGAGCTGGCTGGCGCCCGCCCTGAGTACGAACGTGCCCCCGTACTGATTGCAGGTCACGTGGCCGCTGCTGGTGTTGTCCACCGAGCTCAGCGTCAGGTTGGGGGCGGATGTGCCGGGCGTTACCGTTACGGCCTGCCCGTCCAGCTGGGTCAGCAGCCACTGCTGGTCGAACAGATACACCGGTGCGGGCACCGGTTCGCTGCCCTTGGAACAGCTGCTGAACAGCCCGGCGGCGAGCAGGAGGGGGGCATAGACTATGCGGGCCATAAGCGAGGCAGGAAAAAGGAGCGTGGAGCGGATATGCAGCAAGAGAAGAAAAGTTCCCCTATAGTTGCATGTTCTAGCGGGGGTGGTGCGGATAGTGAGCCGGCACCCACGAAAAAAAAGCCTTACGATACCTGATCCGTTACGTTTTATGCGCGCATCCTATTGGTGGAAGTCCCGGTGGCCGGCGGGAGTGCTGTTGCTGGCCCTGGTGGCCTTCCGGCCCGATAACACCCCCGACCCCAGTGCCCTGTTCAGGCAGCTTCAGCAGTTCTACCTCTCCGCTTAGCCCGAAGTCAGTTACCTGCATCTCGACCAGGCGGCCTACGGGGCCGGCGAAACGCTGTGGTTCAAGGCCTACGTAGTAGATGCGCGCGCCCACCAGCCCGACTCGCTCAGCCGGGTGCTGTACGTGGATGTGGTGACGCCGGAGCGGGAGGTAATCTTTCAGCGTACCCTGGCCCTGGAGCACGGCATGGTCGCCGGCGATATTATTCTGCCCGATACCTTGCGAACCGGGGTGTACACCCTGCGCGCCTACACCAGCTGGATGCGCAACTCTGCCGAAGACCTGTTCTTTACGCGCCGGGTGCCCGTGTGGCAGGTGGCCGCGCCGGCCGCCGCCGGCCCGGCCGCTTCGGACGCGCGCCGGGCATTGCGGGCCCGCGCTACTGCCCAGCAGCTGAAAGCGGCCAGCGCCCCCGACGTGCAGTTCTTCCCCGAGGGCGGCGACTACCTGGCCGGCTTGCCTACGACGGTGGGCGTGAAGGCGGTAACAGCCAGCGGCCACGGCCTGGCCTTGCAGGGTACCGTGCTCGATGAGAAAGGCAACGCGGTAGCCCGGTTCACAACGCCTGCGCTGGGCACGAGCTCGTTCAACTTCACCCCCCTGGCCAACCAGCGGTACCGGGCCACGGTAACCCTGCCCGAAGGAACTGCGGCTACGTACGCGCTGCCCGCCGTCAGGGAGGCCGGCTGGCTGCTGAACGTGCGCGAAATCGGGGACAATTACCGCGTTTTCGTGCGGCATCAGGGCGCTGGCGCGGCCACCCCCGAGCCGTTGCAGCTGGTGGCCCACGTACGGGGGCAGCCCGTGTACAGCGGCACCGGCCTGATTGCACCGGGAGAAACATTCTCGGCCGTTATTCCCAAGGCCAACGCCCCGGCCGGCATTCTGCACATTACTTTGTTCGATGGCCGGCAGACGGCGCAGGCCGAGCGGCTGGTTTTTGTGCCCGAAACGCAGGGCCTACAGGTTCGGCTCCGGCCCTCGAAGCAAACCTACGGGCGGCGGGAAGCGGTGGGCCTCGACGTGGAAGTGACCACCGCCGCAGGCCAGCCGGTGGCAGCCGAGTTGTCGCTGGCCGTCAGCAACACCGTTGTGCTGCCGGGCGCCGCTGCCGAAGCCACCGACGTGCGCGCCCACCTGCTGCTCACCTCCGAGCTGCGCGGATACGTTGAAAATCCCGCCTATTACTTCCAGGCGCATACCCCGGCCGTGCAGCGGGCGCTAAACGATTTGTTGCTGACCCAGGGCTGGAGCCGGTTCACCTGGCAGCAGGTGCAGGCGCCTACCTCACTCGCCGCCGGGTATCTGTTTCCGCTGGAGCGCACGCTCATGCTCAGCGGCCAGCTGGTACGCAACAACAAGAAGCCCGTGCCCGAAGGGCAGATTACGCTGCTGTATGGCAAAACCAAAAACCTGGTTCAGGCAACTGCCGGCCCCGGAGGCATGTTTCTGTTTACCGGATTTCCCGGGCAGGATACTACCGCCGTCCTGCTCCAGGCCCGCACGCCCAAGGGCAGCAACAACGTCCTGCTCCAACTCAACGAGCTCTGGCCCCGGCCGGCTGACAGCTGGCGACCGGTGGTGCCCCTGTCCCTGGCCACGGCGGAGTCGGCCCCGGTGGTGGCGTACGGGCAGCGGAGTCGGCGGCAGCAGCAGCAGCTGTACCGGCCCGACTCGACCAGCGGCATCGTGCTGCGCAACGTCACTGTTACCGGCCGCAAAGCCCCCGACAGCCCCCCATCGCTACATAGTGGCAATGTGAGCGCCTTGTTGCGGACGCGCGACTTTCCGACCATCGGCTCCTACCGGAATATTTTTGAATTCATGCAGGGCCGGGTTACCGGGATGCAGGTAACGACTACCACCACGGGCTATTCCGTGCTCATCCGGGGAATGAGCTCCTTCAAAGGATCCACCGAGCCGCTTTATCTGCTCGATGGCATGACGCTCAGTGATGGCGACGCGTTGCTGGCCATTCCGGCCGTCGACGTGGAGCGGATTGAAGTGCTGAAGGGGGCCGCAGCGGCCATGTACGGTAGCCGGGGCGGCAACGGCGTGGTGGCCGTGTATACCAAGCGCAACAGCGGCGACTTTTCAACAACCCCCGCCGCCGGAGTGGCCGTGCGGCGGGTGCCAGCCTACCACCGCACCCGCGAGTTCTACGCCCCCGCTACGAAACCAGCCGCCGGCCCGACACGCCCGACCCCCGCGCCACGACCCTCTATTGGCAGCCCCACCTAACGGTGCCGGCATCCGGCCGGGCTCACCTGTCCTTCTACACGGCCGACCAGGCCGGTACGTTTCGCGCTTCAGTTGAAGGAATTGCCGCCGATGGGCAGCCCGTTACCGCCGAAACCGTGCTCTCGGTTCTGGCCCAACCCTAGCTAAAGGGGGGGGCTGGACCCCGCGTTCCAGTAGCCGGAAAGCCATACATCCCGTTTTTCGCTGAAGCTCCGCGCCCCCTGAACTCCGGTAAGCCCCTGCTAGCAGATAACCCGATGACTGCCTCGCCACGATCAGGATACGGGGGAGGCATTGCGGAGAAAGATGCCCGGGCTGGGGCCGGCAGCGAAGGTCCCGCCGCGTGGTTGCGTTGGCCGGCACACTATTCGGACTTGAAAGGTCGATTCCAGGTCCGGTTTCAGGCTCCGCTAGCGGGCAGGAGGGTGCCCGTCAGGCCCGAACCGGGGCATTGACCGGATCAGCCGGCTGCCTGAGCAATCCTGCCGGTATTATTAAATTTTCTTGATATGAGACAATAAACAAGGTTCTTTTGTATATTTCCCCGTTAATTCGTAGGATATTCCGGATTGTATCCCTTATGCTGGGTGGCTAAACAGGGCCGGCTTCTCCCTGATGCGGTACTCCTGGCACATCATTTTTTTTCGTAGTTTTTCATGACCAGTGCGCCTTTCGCGAGTGACCCGGATTTGCCGGAGTTCTCTGCTATACTGTTCGAGCGGCCCTTCGTGCGGCTCACGCACGATGGCCCCAATCGGTGGCTGCACGTGGTCTGGCAGGGTGCCCTCAGCCTGGAACAGGTACGCGAAGGCTCGGAGCAGGTGCTGGCCCTGATCCGGGAGCACCGCTACACCAAACTGCTCAACGACAACACCCGCGTAACAGCCCTGAATCTGACGTCGGAAGAGCAGGCGGGCTATCAAATCATGCACCTGATGTTTGCCGCCGGGTTGCACTATCTGGCCTGGGTATACGCGCCGGTGGATGAGGGCCGCTCCTACGCCGACTCCTCCGTGGCCGCCGCCAACTGGCCCCTGGTGCTCACCTTTGAGGAAGTAGAGTCGGCGGTTGACTGGCTGCGTCATTCCCTCTGAGCCCTTGCCCGCCCCCGGTTGGCGGCCCGCCCGCCGGTACCGGGGCGCGTGGGCCGGCTTGGTCCCGCTTGCGGGGCGGCGCACCGGGGGCAGACGTTCTGCCCATGCGCTGGTCCGGCGTGGCTGCTAACCTCCCCCGGCCGGGCCGCCGAATGTTTTTGTGGGCCGGAGTGTTGGGGGGCCAATGGTTTCACCTGCCCCTTTGCCGCCCATGCCCGTGTTTTCCTTGTCCCGCCGCCTGGCCTGCGGCGGGGCGCTGCTGGCGCTGCCCGTAGCAGCTCCCGCCGCCTCAGCCCCCGCCGCCCTTGGTACGGGGCCTTCCGTGACGGTGGTCGTCTCGGACCTGGCCTCCCCAACGTCGGCCGTGAAGCTGTATTTCTACAACGTGCGCGAAACCTTCCTCATCAAGGGCGGCTACGCGTTTATGCGGGTAGTGAAGCCCGGCGGCCAGCGCCAGGTGAGCCTGCCGGTGCAGCTGCCGCCCGGCGAGTGGGCCGTGGCCATCACCCAGGACCTGAACAACAACGACAAGGTGGACAAGAACCTGCTCGGCATCCCGACCGAGCCCTTCGCCTTCTCCAACAACGTGCGCCCGCGCTTCGCGCCCCCCGCCTTCGACGACTGCAAGTTTACGGTTGATGGCGGGCCGGGTAAGATGGTTCGTATTGCGCTGCTGGCGAAGTGAGCCGCCGCCCGGGTTGGCGGCAAAGACCCGGGAAGCAAACTTTTTGGGGGCAGCAGGGTTTATAACCGCTCAAATCGTAACTACCCCATCCCATGAAAATAGAAATCTGGTCCGACATCCTGTGCCCCTTCTGCTATATCGGTAAGCGCCGCCTCGAAAGCGCGCTGGCTGCTTTTGGGCACACCGACGCCATTGACGTGCAGTGGCGCAGCTTCGAGCTCGATCCTCAGGCCGACCCCACACCCGGCGAAAACCAGTACGTGCGCCTGGCCCGCAAATACGGCAACACCGAGGAGTGGGCGCATCAGATGAGCGCCAACATGACCCAGATGGCTGCCGAGGAGGGGCTGGCCTTCGACTTCGATAAACTGGTGCCCGCCAACTCGCTCGACGCCCACCGCCTCGTGCACCTGGCCGCCCGCCACGGCCGCCAGGATGCCGCCAAGGAGCGCCTGTTCAAAGCCTACCTCGAAGAGGGCCTAGACATCAACGACCCGGCCGTACTCACCCGTCTCGGAGCCGACCTGGAGTTACCCGCCGCCGAAGTAACGGCCCTGCTGGCCTCCCGCGAGTTTGAGCAGCAGGTGCGCCAGGACGAGTACGAAGCCCAGCAGATCGGCGTGCGCGGCGTGCCCTACTTCGTCTTCGACAACAAGTACGCCGTGTCGGGTGCCCAGCCCGCCGCGCTGTTTCAGGAGGTCCTGGAGAAAGCCTGGTCGGAAGCCAAGCCCCGCTTCGAGGAAGTAGCCGGGGCCACCGACGGCGCCGCCTGCGGCCTCGACGGCAGCGCCTGCTAAGCACCAAGCCGCGCATTGGCGCCAAAAAAACAGCCTCCCCAAACCGGGGCGGCTGTTTTCGTTTATCCCGAATCCTTTGTCTACAGGACTTCCGCCCCCGGGTTGCTTTTGAGCCCCGGCGGGGCGCTATGTTTATAGCACCTGATGCGTTGAGTTGTTGGAGCCCCAGCGGGGCGGCATCAATCGGCCACCGAATTATGCCGCCCCGCTGGGGCTATATGGTCCGAGAAAGGCCTTTCTCTATAAACATGCCGCCTCGCCGGGGCTCAAAAGCAGCCCGGGGGCGGAAGTCTTAACCCAGCTACGTCGCCCCATTCACCCCGCCCGCTTACCACTTCTCACCGCTGCCGGTAAGGGAAAGTAGGTTCCACGGCTTTCACGAGGCGCTCGGTCAGGCGGTCGGGGCGCAGGGCGGCCTGGCCGGTGGCGGCGTAGTCGAAGCGCCAGACCAGCTGGCCGCTGCGGCAGTCGTGGAGGGTGAGGTTGGTGGTAGCCTGGCTGGGCGGAATGGCCGAGGGGCCGATGACGGGCTGGTTGAGCAGCACCTTCGCCGCCAGGCCCACGCCGGCCGGCAGGGGCTGGTAGAGGTCGGTCTGGCCCGAAAGCAGGGCATCGACCCCGAGCACCCGTTGCAGCTCGGCCATCGACTGCTCAGGCAAGTTGGCGTAGCTAATGCCGGCCTGCTGGAGGCGGCGGTTGGTTTCGGCCACCGGCTGAAACTGCACCGAGTAGCCAGCGGCCGGTTGCTGGGCCACAAGCTGGGCCACGAGCAGCTGCTGAAGCTGGTAGGCGGTGGCCTTTACTTCGCGCTGGTGCTCTTCGCGCCACTGCTGCTGCCCACGCTTCAGGGCCGCCGTACTCGTGTCGGTGCCCCCGTAGCGGATATCGCGCAGCCGCAGCCGGTCCTGGCGGACTTCGAAAGGCAAAACGGCTACCGTGCGGTGGGCGGCCAGCGCGGGCGCGTCGAGGGTGCGGCCGGCGTATTGTTTGGGCGAGCAGGCCGCCAGCAGCAGCAGCGCCAGGGCCGCGGGAAGTAGACGTAGGTTCATCGGAATAAGTGGTTAAGCCGCCCGGAATAAGCGAAGCTGCGCCGCCGCCGATATCGTGCCAGACTGCCCGCCCCGCTACCGGCACCGACTCCGGCCGGGTCGCCCACCGCGTTCGGGATGCCGGTAGCGGGGCCGGGCAGCGGGCCAGCCGGCGGCCGGGCCGACGCGGGTCTCGGCGGGCGGCAGGTAGTTGCCCACAATCCGCCAAACCCGCGTACTTTGTAGCAACTCCCGCTTTACGCCTATGTCTGCCCTTCCCGTCGCTGCCGGCTACCCCCGCCTCACCTACCTGCGCATCAAAAACTACCGCGCCCTGCGCGACGTGGAGCTGCACGACCTGACGCCGCTGACGGTGTTCATCGGCCCCAACGGCAGCGGCAAATCTACGGTCCTCGATGCGCTGGCGTTTCTGGCCGAAGCGGTGAGCGGCAACCTGCAACAAGGCTGGGAAAAGCGGAATCGGTTTGCTGGGATGCGTACGCGGGGGAGCGAGGGGCCGATTGAGTTTGAGGTAGAATACTTCATGAGCGATGAGCTGCCTCGGCTCCGTTATAAGTTGAGCATAGATGAATCAAGAGGTTCATTATATGTATTTTACGAAAGTATAACAGAACCTAAAGCACAGTTGGAAAGGATAATTGAATTAGTGGATGCACAGCCCGCTCCGCAAGGGTATGAACAGCTATTTCGTATCAATATTTATGAGAGAGATGGTAACACAGGATATTATAATAACCCTTCTAACGAGCCGATACTTTATTCAACTCTGATGTTTGCTGATGAAAGAAGCAGGAAAGAGTCTGCTCCTAAAACATTCGCTTTAAATAAAGCACTCACCTCCTACCGCTACATCCACCTCACCGACGACCACCTGAAGGGCTACTCCGATGCCGGGCCGCGGGAGAAGCTTTCGGCCAACGGCGATAACCTGCCCAATGTGCTGTACTACCTGCACGAGAAGCACCCCGAAACGCTGGCCCGCATCACGGCGCAACTCCGGCGCTGGGTGCCGCAGCTGGCCGATGTGGTGCCGGAAATAACTTCCGATGAGCGGCTGCTGCTGCGCTTCAAGGATGCGGCGTTTGAGAAGCCGCTGCCGGCCCAGTACATGTCGGATGGCACGATGCGGCTGGCGGCGCTGCTGACGCTGCTTTATGAGCCCAACGTTACCGGGCTGCTGGGCCTGGAGGAGCCGGAAAACGAACTGCACCCGCGCCTGCTGCCCCGCCTGGCCGAGGAGCTGCTGAAGGCCACCGAGACGCGGCAGCTGCTGGTGGCCACCCATTCGCCGTTTCTGCTCGATGCGCTGGAGCCGGAGCAGGTCTGGATTCTGCACCGGGGCGACGATGGCTACACGCAGGCCACGCGCACGGCGGATATTCCGCAGGTGAAGGAGCTGGTGGAAGATGGCTCGCCGCTGGGCTACCTCTGGACCAGCAATTTCTTCCGCCTCGGCGACCCCCTGGCTCCCCGCGCCTCAGCCGCGCAGTAGTATGCACCTAGAGATTCTGCTCGAAGAGCCCTCGGCGGAGGTGGCGCTGAATATCCTGTTGCCCAAACTGCTGCCCCCCGATACTACCTGGAATTGCTACCCGCACCGGGGCAAAACCGACTTGTTTCAGCGGCTTCCGGGCCGGCTGAAAACTTACGCCCGCCAGCTACCGCATCAGCCCGACCTACGGGTGATTATCCTGATGGACGCCGACACGGACTGCCGCCGCCGAAAGGCGGAACTGGAACAGGTGGTAGCCAACGTGGGTCTGCTCACCAAAACCAGCGCTGCCCCCCACGAGCCGTTTCGCATCATCACTCGGTTGGCCATTCAGGAATTGGAAGCGTGGTTTCTCGGTGACCGGGAGGCTATCCAGGCGGCGTATCCCCGCGTACGTCCGCAACATTTCAGTGGCTTGCCACAGAACCCCGACACCATTGCCGATACCTGGGAAACGTTGTGGCGCGTGTTGCGGGAAGGCAAGTACTACCTGGCCGGCAAAGCCAAAGTAGAATGGGCCGAAACCATTGCCCCGCACCTTGACCCAGCCCGCAACACGTCGGCCAGCTTTCAGTACTTCCGGCAGGGGCTGGCACGGCTGTAGAGACGCGTCTTCGCGTCTCGGCGTTGAACGGCCGGGGCCGCGCCTTACGGCCCAAACGGCGCGGACGACGAGACGCGAAGACGCGTCTCTACTCTACACCGGGCAAGGGACTGGAACGACAACGGCCGCCCCATCAGGGGGCGGCCGTTGTGCATGATTAAGTCGCTACGCGGCTACATTGTGCGGGCCAGGTCGTTGTCGGTGGCGTGGCGGAGTTGGTACTCGGAGTAGTCGGCGTCGGTGTGGAGGCGGATGTCCTGCTGCTCGTCGGCGCAGGCGAGCAGGGCGGCGGCTATTTCGGCGGCGCGCTGGGTCAGGTAAAAGTCAGGCAATATTTGGCATATTTGGGAAAGCCCCGTTCGTATGGACTACTACGCACAAATTTCTATCAACCCTGAGGTACACTTCGGGCGGCCGTGCATTGCGGGCACGCGCATCAGCGTGGCCGATGTGCTGGGCTGGCTGGGCAGCGGCCAGACGATACCCGAGATTCTGGAGGACTTCCCGGAACTGACCCCAACGCAGATCCAGGCCTGCCTGCTCTACGCCGCCGACCGGGAGCGGCATCTGCGTATTGTCGGATGAAGCTGCTGCGCTATCCAACGTGTCCACAAACAAAAGAGCCCCCGGATCGGAGCGCTCTTTCATTTTGTCTCTTGGTAAGAGAATACTAGGCGGCGTTCTTCGGGCCGGGTCTTTCGAGGTTGTCCAAGCGGGTATCATGCTCCGCCAGCTTGCGCAGCATGGCCGTGTTGGTATCGGTTTGCTGCATCAGCGCCCGCAACATCACCTGCTGCCGCTGGTCAGAAAGGCGCAATTGCTCCAGCGTGTTGTCGATTCGTTTGAGTGTTTCGGACATCATTTCTTCCAGTTGGCTGATACGCTCGTTGTCGGTCATACGGGATAAAGGCTGAGTCTAGCGAAGATACGAAACCTGCATTCCATTTCCACCCCACCCACCGCCGCCCTGGCCGCGTTACTGCGGCAGCATCAGGCTACGATAGAAGCGGCACCAGCCCCCGGCACCGATACGTATTGCCTGACGCTGTACGGGGAGTTACGGTAACCAAGTCCCGCGAAGTGCTGACCTAATAGCAACCGCTGGTAACGGGGCCGCAACGCCCTCAGCCCGCCGCCGCAGAGGCTGTAGCAGCTGTGAGAGTGGGTGGGGCGGGCGGGGGACTTGCGCCAGTTTGGGCGTACCTGAGGCAAGTATTGAGAACTATTTCCTCCATATTCCGCACATTTGAGAAAGCCCCGGACTTATGGACTACTACGCACAGATTTCTATCAACCCCGAAGTACGCTTCGGGCGGCCGTGCATTACGGGTACGCGCATCAGCGTGGCCGATGTGCTGGGCTGGCTGGGCCACGGCCAAACCATAGCGGAGATTCAAGAAAACTTCCCGGAGCTGACGCAACACCAGATTCAGGCCTGCTTGCTCTACGCCGCCGACTGGGGGCGGCGATAGTAACCAAACCTCACCCAATACATCAAGCGAATAAGCTCTTATAGGCTGTTCAAAGCAAACAAATGCATTTGTAATATGCATTCAATCATTGTTGCATTCAAAAAATAGAATCATATGGTCGGTATAAATTTCCAAAGTATTAGAATATCCTCTTGGAAGCAGTTTGAAAGTATTGACATTGATTTTCATAGAAATTTAACAATAATAACTGGCGCTAACGGTTCAGGCAAAACTACCGTGCTGAATTTATTATCAAGGCATTTTGGATGGAGCTATGTTGAACTTGCAACGCCAATCAAAAATAAGGTATCTGGCGGATTTGGCTATATTAGCAGAGATTGGTCAAAGCGTAGATTGATAAATATTAATTTTAACTCTCCCATTGGAATACACGGAGGTCAACAACAAGTTGACTATATAGGTGATTTGGTTTACTCTAATGGTGCAAAAGTAGATTTAACTCTCCCTGGTCAAGATTATACCGGAGCGCAATACCATATTAATATAAGCAATATGCAAACGATTAAAGGTATTGGTATCTCATCCCATAGGCAGATATTCAAGTACCAACAAGTTGTTTCTATTCATACAGCACGAAGAACAAAAGACGAAGCATATAGACTTGTCTTCCAGAGTAATATGAATAGGTACAATGGTAACGTAAATGCCAATATACCTCCAAATAGTTTTTATATTAAGGAAACATTGATTAGTTGGGCTATGGGAGGAAGTGGTAATGAGTTTATTACTGGAGATGAGGAGTTAAAAAGATGGCGGTGGTATAATGCGAGGTGATTCAGGTTGGCGTTAACCGACGGTTGTGCTCGTCGATGACGAGTTGGATGCGCGTATGGTGCATTTTCTCGCACCGGCTAAACGAGCAGGACTTGCGCACCAACACGCCGCACTTTTGGCGCAAC
>NZ_QYCN01000131.1 GCF_003583925.1 Hymenobacter rubripertinctus
TGGGGCCAGGTCTGGGTCAAAGCGCTGGCCGATAACGAGTTTTTGTTCCTGTTTGGCAACGTGGGACTGGCCTACATGGACCAGCTCTACGCCAAACGCTGGACGATTGAGCAGTGCTTTCAGAACCTGAAGGGCCGCGGTTTTAACCTGGAGGCTACTCATTTACGCTGCCACCGTAAGCTACGCAAGCTCGTGGCGCTGGTCAGCCTGGCCTACGCGCTGTGCCTGGGTGTAGGCACGGTGGCCAACGCGAAAATCAAACCCATTGCCCGCAAAAATCACGGCTACCGGGCCACGAGCCTGAGTCGGCACGGCCTGAATCTGTTGCGCCAACTCACCCGGCCACATACGGCCCCTGACCAGCCGCTGGCACGCAAAATTCTGAACCTACTGGATGTATTTAGTCGCTATCTTGCTCGTGGACAACCCACTAAAATAGTAGGGTAGAGTA
>NZ_QYCN01000132.1 GCF_003583925.1 Hymenobacter rubripertinctus
CGTTGCGCCAAAAGTGCGGCGTGTTGGTGCGCAAGTCCTGCTCGTTTAGTCGGTGCGAGAAAATGCACCATACGCGCATCCAACTCGTCATCGACGAGCACAACCGTCGGTTAACGCCAACCTGAATCACCTCGCATTATACCACCGCCATCAAATGCAATAGCTCTTAAACTATGCCGGGCTCGACAGCAACCCCGAGCAGACCCGGCGCGAGCAGCACGCCTTTGACTCGGTGAGTGTGTCGGCCCCGATCCGGCGGGTGGTGGGGATGCAGTTCGCCCACTCGGGCGACGGGGTGGCCCTGCTCAACGCGGGCGGCGCTGCCCCGCAGCCGCTGGGGCCGTTGAAGCAATTGAGTGTGGCCAAAGGCGACACGGTGGACGTGGTGGCGTACGGGATGTATCAGCAGCCGGCGCAGGCCAACTGGAGCTTCTCGCTCGCGAG
>NZ_QYCN01000133.1 GCF_003583925.1 Hymenobacter rubripertinctus
GGCGATGCGGTCGGCGGCCGACGAATTGCCGCTGCGGTTGTCGAGCAATTCCCAGTACAGGGGCAGCTGCAACTCGCCCCGGCCGATGGTGACGAGCAGGATGTTGACCTGGCAGCGGCCGAAATCCCATTCSGTGCGGTCCAGGCATAAGCGCAACTTGCCCGTGGTCGGCAGCAAGCTCAACAGCAAGTGGGCCAGCAGCCGATAATCCAGGTCGGTTTGGCGGAAAAAGTCCTGAATGCGGGTTTCGTTSGAGGCGGGYTTGACGGCGTCGTTCAGGTGCTGGGCCACCTCACAGAACTGCACATTACGGCTTTTGAGYAAACCAATAACGAACTGAGCGATAAACTTTTGACGCGACAAATGGCGCACAAACGGCACCTGTCGCAAAAGCGTAGTAAGTTTGGCGCT
>NZ_QYCN01000134.1 GCF_003583925.1 Hymenobacter rubripertinctus
GGCGGTGGTATAATGCGGGGTGAGTAGTATCTTACTCCCATGCTTCAGACCACGTTGACGTGTGGCAAGTGCAGCAGTGCTGACTTGCGTAAGAACGGAAGCCGCAAAGAGCAGCCGAAATACCAATGCAAAGCCTGCCGCCACCAAGCCCTATTCGAGCCGGCCGCCGCCCGCAAGGCGGCCCAGTACGCGCAGGTGGAGAAGCTGCTGGTCGAGCGCGTCTCGCAACGAGCCATCGTGCGCCTGACCGGGGTRGCCCGGCCGACGATTGTTAAACTGGCAAAAAAAAGCGCAGGCCACGCCCCAGTTGCGCCCCAAGCCCCGCCGGCCACGGGAGCTGGAGTTGGATGAAATGTGGACCTTTGTCGGCCACAAGGGCAATAAAGTGTGGCTCTGGCTGGCCGTG
>NZ_QYCN01000135.1 GCF_003583925.1 Hymenobacter rubripertinctus
CAGTTCGGCCAGCGGCTGCCGCTCCGTCAGGGCGGCTAAGGCCACTTCTGCTTTGAACTCAGCAGTGAAGCGGCGACGGGTACGTTTTGGGTTCATGGCGTTGACTAAGATAGCCACCACAAACTGTCCAAACTTTGGGGAGTACTACATACGGGCACTATGACCACCGACAACCTGTACGAAACAATTACCTTTAATAATCCAGTTACCAGAATAACAACCACGCCTGAAGAATATAGGGCTACCGCACCAAATAGGGTGATTTTGGCTGGGATGGTACCTTCGTCAGATGAACTTGCACCACCATTTTGCCGACGTCCAGGACTTTCGCGTAGCGGGTCGCTGCTCCCACGCCCTGAGCGACATTTTGCTTATCGTCCTGC
>NZ_QYCN01000136.1 GCF_003583925.1 Hymenobacter rubripertinctus
CAGGCCACGCCCCAGTTGCGCCCCAAGCCCCGCCGGCCACGGGAGCTGGAGTTGGATGAAATGTGGACCTTTGTCGGCCACAAGGGCAATAAAGTGTGGCTCTGGCTGGCCGTGGAGCGGGCCAGTCGCCGTATCGTGGCCTGGGTGCTYGGTGACCGGAGCCGGGCCACGGCCCAGCGCCTGTGGGACGCCTTGCCCGAGCAGTATCGCACGGGCACGTGGTACTACACGGACGAATGGGAAGCCTACCGGGGCGTGTTTCCAGCCGCTGCCCATCGGCCCAGCCCCAAAGGCAGCGGCCAGACGAGCATCGTGGAGGCCATCAACTGTTCGTTGCGCCAAAAGTGCGGCGTGTTGGTGCGCAAGTCCTGCTCGTTTAG
>NZ_QYCN01000137.1 GCF_003583925.1 Hymenobacter rubripertinctus
CGCCCGAGTCCCCAGCAAACACCCAAACCCCCACGCCCCACCATCGAGCGCGGCGGCGGCTACGGAATCGAATAATCTTTCCCTTTTGTGATGAATCCCACTCCCCCCACCACCCCCGGCAACGGCGGTGCTACCCTAATGGCCGAGATTGAGCGCATTGCCCAGGAGCTACGCGCCTACAACAACCGCCCCTTGGTCGCGATAGAATACCCCTTCCCTCGTCCGGCGCTCATTCGCCTGCTGTAGCTGGCTGTTCTCGGTTTGGACCTGCTCTAAATCGGCTTTTGGCACCCGCGAGAAATGACCGGTAACGAGCAGGGTAAGCAGCACCAACACGACGGGGCCAAACGTAAAGCCGACCGTCGAACGCCAG
>NZ_QYCN01000138.1 GCF_003583925.1 Hymenobacter rubripertinctus
TCCGCAGCTTACCCAGCCGCGATAAACAGTTGGCCACCCGGTTCCCGCTTGCCAAAACATATCGGCGGTGGTATAATGCGAGGTGATTCAGGTTGGCGTTAACCGCCGGTTGTGCTCGTCGATGACGAGTTGGATGCGCGTATGGTGCATTTTCTCGCACCGGCTGAACGAGCGAGGTGATTCAGGTTGGCGTTAACCGCCGGTTGTGCTCGTCGATGACGAGTTGGATGCGCGTATGGTGCATTTTCTCGCACCGACTAAACGAGCAGGACTTGCGCACCAACACGCCGCACTTTTGGCGCAACGAACAGTTGATGGCCTCCACGATGCTCGTCTGGCCGCTGCCTTTGGGGCTGGGCCGGTG
>NZ_QYCN01000139.1 GCF_003583925.1 Hymenobacter rubripertinctus
GCCAGTCCCACGTTGCCAAACAGGAACAAAAACTCGTTATCGGCCAGCGCTTTGACCCAGACCTGGCCCCACACCCCATCGACTTGGCAGTGGGTGAAGCGGCGCACCTGCCCGGGGGCCAGGCCCAGGTCGTCCACGGCCTGCCGCTGGCCGCCGGGATGGGTGAGCAAGTGGTGTTTGGGTAGGCGCATGACGAAGTTCACGCCGTTGGCCTTGCGCCATTTGTCGCGTCAAAAGTTTATCGCTCAGTTCGTTATTGGTTTACTCAAAAGCCGTAATGTGCAGTTCTGTGAGGTGGCCCAGCACCTGAATGCGCCATTTGTCGCGTCAAAAGTTTATCGCTCAGTTCGTTATTGGTTTACT
>NZ_QYCN01000140.1 GCF_003583925.1 Hymenobacter rubripertinctus
CGTTGACGTGTGGCAAGTGCAGCAGTGCTGACTTGCGCAAGAACGGCAGCCGCCACGGCCAGCCCAAATACCAGTGCAAAGCCTGCCGCCACCAAGCCCTATTCGAGCCGGCCGCCGCCCGCAAGGCGGCCCAGTACGCGCAGGTGGAGAAGCTGCTGGTCGAGCGCGTCTCGCAACGAGCCATCGTGCGCCTGACCGGGGTAGYCCGGCCGACGATTGTTAAACTGGCAAAAAAAAGCGCAGGCCACGCCCCAGTTGCGCCCCAAGCCCCGCCGGCCACGGGAGCTGGAGTTGGATGAAATGTGGACCTTTGTCGGCCACAAGGGCAATAAAGTGTGGCTCTGGCTGGCCGTG
>NZ_QYCN01000015.1 GCF_003583925.1 Hymenobacter rubripertinctus
CCAGAAGCGGCATCATATTGAGCAGACATTCAGTAAGTTCAAGCAGTTTCGGCGTATTGCCACGCGCTACGATAAGTTAGACCGCTCATTTGATGCCTTCATCTGCTTACGCGTCATTACCCTCTATCTTAATTGAGAACAGCTCCTAGTGCTAATGCGGAAAGTATCGTTATCATCCTACGCGAGGCGAAGGTGTAAATTGGGGCATGAATTATTTAGCGCTCCGCGAGCGGCCGACGCAGTTTCTGGCGCTGACCAGTCTGCATGTGGCCGAATTTGACGACTTGCTCACCGACTTTGTCCCCCGCTGGGAGCGTTACCACCGCTACCATACGCTCGACGGTAAACTGCGCCAGTCGGTCGCGCATCAGCAGCGGGCCAATGCCCTGCTGCCGGGCACGGATACCAAGCTTTTTTTCCTGCTCACCTACTTGAAAAATAATTCGTTACAGCAGCAGCAAGCAGCCAGCTTTGGCCTGTCGCAGACCCGCGTCAGCCGCCTGGCCGGGGTACTGCTAGCGGTACTGCTAGCGGTACTGCTAGCGGTGCTGAATCAGACGCTCGCCGCTCGCCAACTGCTGCCGGTACGTGATGGCGCACAACTGGCGCAGCGCCTGGCCCAGCATCCCGACAATGTCTTCCCCTACGACGGGGTGGAGCGGGGCATTCCGCGCAATGTCGACTGGGACGGGCAGCGAGAAGAATACAGCGCTAAAAAAAGTCCATGCCTTGAAAAACAACACCTTGTGTGACGACACGCAGTACCTGCATTATCTCTCGCCCACCGAATCGGGGCGAGTAGACGATAAAAAAGTAGCCGATGAGTACCCGCTGCACCTGCCCGCTGGCAGCGTGTTGCGACAGGACTTAGGGTTTGTGGGTCACTACCCACCGGGGGTGGGGGTGGAGATGCCGCACAAGAAGCCGCCTAAAGGCGAACTAAGCTTTTCTCAACTGATTTACAACCAGATGCTAAGCCCGTTGCGCGTGGTGATTGAACATGTTCACAGCGGCATCAAGCGCGTACGCATGGTCAAGGAGGTGGTGCGGGTACGTGGCGACTGGTTTCGTGATACGGTCATGGTGGTGGCCTGCGGGCTGCATAACTTTCGCGTCCGCAGTCCGCACCGGGCGTATCTCGCACCCGAGCGGGCGAATCTGGTCAAGCATCCCGCATAAGCACTAATGTATCGTGCGACGGCACACTGGGCAAGTCTACCAATTCATCTAGTTGCCGGGCGTGGGTTTGGGCAAACAAGACCATGTCCTCGTAATCGTGGCCGTTGCTCAGGTAGGTGCACAAGCCAATAAGCAGAATGTCAGCCAGTCGGTACCGGCACTTGGCGGCTTGACGCAAGTCTTCAACTTGCAGAAAGTAGTCGCGAATCGGGTGGCTCATGACCCAAAGCTACCCCCCACCCGGCTTCATGCGTTTGCCCTGATTCACTGGCTTGATCCTGGCAAGTCCAATAGAAATACACTATCCCAAGAGAAAAGATCGGCATTGGGTTGCAGATAACTTTGCAATACTAAGCCCACCCCCACTATACCTTCCAGTAAGGCGGGTTCCGTGACCCAACCATCAGACCGATGGGTTTTATAACCAGCCAACCCATCCGGAAAAGTATCCCTAATCAGCGTTTGTTCGAGCCAGTAATCCCGGGCGGCCTCGAATGGTTCGAGGGCGGTTTCGGTGTAGAGACGGTTAAAGATGTGTGCCACGCCTGCGGTTCCGTGGCAAAACTCGGTATCTACCAAGCTAGTTTGCTCTATGGTTGTGCGGGAGCAGGCATGCAGTCCCAACGCAATGCCCTCCTGTATCCAGGCTGGTTGGTTAAGCACCTTGCCAGCAAAAAGCAGGGCTACAACCACGCCTAAGTCTCCGTAGCACCAAGCAAGGCGGTTGTCGAATTCTTTGGCATGGTCGGCAGCAATAGCGGATGGGTATACGTTCACTGAGCGACTCCAGTCGGCTTGAAGCCGCAGAAAACGAATACAGCCTTCCAATAGATACGTGCACTGCTCTGACGCTACCTGTTGGGCTACGCACTTAGCTAAAAAGATGATCTTGCTACAAAGGCCATGCGACAGACTCATGTTGATGGTACCCTGGGCCAGCGGATTGCGCACCGACTCAGGTTCCAGCCACCGGATACCATCTGCGTCCGCAATAGCCGTTGTCTGTAGCTGCTCAATCAGCTGCCGCAGGCATGGATCGGTGGCTGTAGTGCCGGCCCGCATCAGTAGGTAGAAAGCATTGCCAACGGCCCCATGTAGAAAGTCCAGGTTATTTGCCAGGAGTTGCTGCTGCGTAGATTCTACCACTGCCTCATCCAAGGCATCTAACACATCTTCTGGGTCAGTATCAAGAAACGTATGCTCCGTAAGCAGTTTGAATAACACCCCAAAACCGGCAACACCATTGCAATAAGTGAAGTGATTAGCCCCATATTCCTCCAGAAAATCCAAATTCTGATTCAGGTACTGGAAACCAATGTCATACAGGGCATCGGAACTGCGCATCCGGGCCAAATAAAAATAAAACAGTATCAAGCCGCTCCTGCCCGACATGAGCGACAAGGGGCGGGAATTCGGGTTGATCGTTTCTAGAGCGGTAAGGATATCGAGGAGCTTCGCTTCAGCGCGGTTTCGTAAGGTCATCAAGGAGATGTTTAATGGCAGATTGCCAGCTGGTTACCGGCTTTGCTTGCTAAGCGTGCCAGAAAATACCCCAGTCATTCAGGCTTCCGTAATCAGCATCGGAGATGCAGCGGTTGTTTGCATGATACTGCCAGCACGTAGCTCCTGCCGTGGGCTAGAGCAGCCAGTACATTTTACCAGCGGCTACACCTGGTGTGGCGGTAAGACAGGTTGCTAGTTAAGGTGTTCCAGAAAAGGGTTTCAAAGCGAAGAGGCGGAATTTTCCAGCATTATACAACGCTGCAAAATTCCGCCTCTTCGCTTTGGTGCTTTTGTTTTGGCTATTGCCTGTAACCTGTATTACTAAGCAACAGTGCAGCCACGGCTCTGGCACCCATCGGAGCACTCCATCGTAGCATCATGATCCACAATAGTGTTTCGGGGCTCTGGATACTCTCCACCTGTTGAGGCATAAAGGCCGCCCTTGATGCTGTTCATAGAGTTTGAGTCCAGCTGGCTGATGTTTTTCTTGTTCAGAGACAATTTACGGGTGAGTTGCTCTTTTTTCATAAAAGGGGTTAGTTGGATGTTTGGTTGCCTCTTTTGATAAGGGGTGTCGGCAGTCCCCTGTGCAAAATGATCGAAGTCGATAAGCCAACGCTGATGCGGGCGTATGAGAGAGAGTTAATTCTGATGAGCTTCTCGGTGGAGCAATATTACTGCTCGGTACCAACCATCTAATACGTCCTGAACCTTCCTGAATACATTAATTATGTAGTAGGGGTGGCCTATAGTATTGGTTGACCAAATGTAATGCTCTTTTTTATTATTCCAAACCCGCGCAAACGCAGGCAGATAGTAACCGTATTTGCCTGAGCAGGGAACAGCGACCTTCGGATCCATGTGCCTACTTGCCTATCTGATCAAGGTAGCGGATTCTCAACAGCCTGGCTGCCATTGTACGCTTCCCCGTGAAGTAGGCCAGTGAAAAGTAGAGGAAGGGGGTATCTTTTCCCATCCTTTTCCTGCTACCCATGAAAAAGAGTCGCTTTAGTGAAGCCCAAATCATCGGCATCCTGCGCCAGCAAGGCCAGGGCCAAACCGTGGTTCAGATTTGCCGCGACAGTATCAGTGAGCCTACGTCTTATCAGTGGAAGAGCAAGTACGGCGGCCTGGAGCTGACCGAGCTGTAACGGCTCAAGCAATTGGTGGCCGATTTGAGCTTGGAAAACCAAGTGGTCAAGGAGGTGCTGCGAAAAAAGTAGTGGCCCCGGCCGAGCGGCGAGCTGTGGCCTAGCACGCCGTGGCGTGGGGGCTGAGCCGGCGGCGGGCCTGCGCCCTGGTGGGGCTGGCTCGCGCCAGCTACGCTACGCCGCCCGGCCGGGGCGACCAAAACGAACGGCAGGCGGCCGACGCGGTGCTTGTGGACGCGCTGCTGGCGTTGGTCAAACGCCACGCCGGCTGGGGCTTTTGAAAATATTACCACCGGCTGCGCAAAGACGGGCTGCTGGTCAACCACAAGCGGATGTGGCGGCTCTATCAGGCCCAGCGCCTGCAACTGAGCAAGCGGCACAAAAAATGCCGCTTGCCTGAGCGCGTTCGCCAGCCGCTGGCTGTGCCCGAGTCGGCGAACCAATGCTGGTCGATGTACTTTATGAGCGACGCGCTGACCGATGGGCGGCGTTTTCGGACGCTCAACGTGGTCGAAGACTGCTCCTTAAATTACTTCGTCAACAGCCCCTCTAACCGAGTTTGCTTCCTAAGCCCCTAGGTTAAAAGACCAGCGGAAGCCTGCCCAAGGGCAGAGGATCAGATGACGATGCGCAGCTCGTAGTCGGCAGCGGGGCCGGGGAGCCGGAAGGCACCCACGCGGCTGGGGCCGTAGCCCAGGTTGAGCTTGATCCACTCGTCGCGGACGGGCAGCAGTTGCAGGATTTGCTGGCGCAGGTGGGTTAAATCGTCGCGCAGGTTCTGGAGGCGGTTGGCGGCCTCAACCAGGTGCTGGGGGTAGCTGCCGGTGGCCGGCCGCTGGTCGAACCCAGGGGGAGTGATTTCGGGCATCTGGGTGAGGGTGGTGGCTGTTATTTCGGCCTGGGCCAGGTCTTTTTCCAGCTGTAAATAAGCCGTAACCTGATCTTCGAGCGGCTTTAGTTCGGGGGCGAGGTAGTCGAGGTTGCTGGCCATGGGGCAGGAAGTGGAAAGTGGAGGGAGTTGGGCCGTCAGAACGCAGAAACGGCCGCCAGGGATGCGTGCTTCAGGCTGCCGCCGGGGATTTGGGACGGTTGCGCTGGCATTTTTCGCCGCAGTACTTCACCTCGTCCCAGGAGTTGCGCCACTTCTTGCGCCACTCGAAGGGTCGGCCGCAGGTGAGGCATAGCTTGGTGGGCAACTGGCCTTTGCGCTGAGTCAAGGGAGAAAAGCAAACAGGGTGAGGTCGGTCTACGCAAAAGTGCCGCCCCGGGTCTGAAAGCCGGTTGTGCGCCCGGGGAGGGGCTTCGGCCGCCCGCTTTTGGTTCGCAACTTGGCGCGCGGCGTATCTTTGTCCCATGTCAACCCCCGTTTCTACCGCGCCCGATACGCTGGGCCAGGCCTTGCTGGCCTACCAGCAAGGCCACCTGAGTGCCACGCTGGCCGTACACAGTTCCGTGGCCGACGAGGAAGTGCTGCCGGCCGCCTACTTTTTTCGCTCCCTTTGGGAGATGCCCGAAATGGAGCGCACTGCCCTGGACGAATGCCGGGGCCGAATTCTTGATTTGGGGGCCGGTGCCGGCTGCCACGCCCTGGAACTCCAGCAGCGCGGGTTCACGGTAAAGGCTGTCGACATCTCGATGGGGGCCGTGGAGGTGATGCAGCAGCGGGGCGTGCGCGAAGTAGCCTGCCACGACATCTTCGACCCGGCATTGGCCCGGGGCGAAAAGTTCGATACCCTGCTCATGCTCATGAATGGCATCGGGCTGACCGGCACGCTGGAAGGGCTGGAGTGCTTCCTGATGCACGCCAAAACCCTGCTCAACCCCGGCGGCCAGATCCTGGCCACGTCTTCCGACATCAGCTACCTCTACGAAGACGAGGATGGAGCCCTGGTCTTCGACCTCAACGGCCCGTACTACGGTCAGGTCACGTATTCGATGCAGTACGCGCACCAGACCGGGGCCGAATTCCCGTGGATATTCACCGACCCCTCCTTGTTGCAGGATTACGCCCAGGCCGCCGGCTACGAAGTCGAGTTTCTGGAAGAAGACGACCAGCAGCAGTACCTCGTGCGCCTCACCTTGGTTTAGCTGACGGCTAGTAGCTACCAGCTAGTAGCTTTTTCGTTCTGACGTAACAACCTTACTGCTCCTCCTCCATACTTAGCTAACAGCTAACGAAATATGTCTGCTTTCGAGAGAACCTACACCGTGCGCTGGGCCGATATGGACCCCAACGGCCACATGCGCCATTCGGCTTACGCCGATTACGCCGCCCAGCACCGCATCGAGTACCTGTCGGCCAATGGCTTCACGCTGCCCTACTTTGCCAAGGCCGGCCTCGGCCCCATCCTGTTCCGCGAAGACACCCGCTTCCTGAAGGAGCTGCACATCAACGAGCAGCTGCGCGTGACGGGTGAGCTGGCGGGGCTGAGCGCCGACGGTTCCCGCTGGAACATCGTGCACACGCTCTATAAGCCCGATGGCCGCCCCGCCGCTACGGTAAGCGTGGAAGGGGCGTGGCTGGACCTGCGCACCCGCAAGCTGACGGTGCCACCCGCCGACATCACCGCCCTGATGGGCCAGCTGCCCCGCCACGCGTCCTACAAGGACATGGTGCGCGGCGGCGGCGGGGAGTGAGTGAAAAGAACGTCATCCTGAGTGGAGCGAAGGATCCTGTCACGTAAGAAAGAGACATAACAACGGCTCATTCTTGCGTGACAGGATCCTTCGCTCCACTCAGGATGACGTTCTTTTCACTCACTCACTCACTCACTCACTCACTCACTCACTGCTTTGGCGATGCGCTCGACCTGCTTCTGGTGGTGCAGCACGTGGTCGGTCATGAAATCGAGGGTTTGGTGAATGGTGAGCATCCCGGAGCGGGGGTGCTTGAAAATGGCGCGGCTGAGCAAGTGGCCCGGGTACTCGTTGAGCAGGCGCTCGAGCCGGCGGCGGGCGGCTTCCCACTCGGCCCGCAGCTCCGGCAGGGGCGGCAGGGTAGTAGGGGTGAGCTCTTGCAGATACTTCGGAACCTTGAAACGCATGAAGGGCAGCCGCAACGCCAGCCGCAACAGGCGCGACTTCACAAAGGCCTTAAACCCCGACTTCTGAAGCCCCTCGGCCTGAAGTAACTTCTTCTCCATGTACTGCCCGATGCCCGTTTCGGACACTACCAAGTGCTGGACGACCTGGGCCGCCGACCACTGCCCGGGTCCCGGGACCTGCGTGGCCCGGTCGCCCAGGGCTTCCACCGTATCGAGCAGGCGGGTAGTGGAACGTTCGAGTTGCTCCAGGCGAAGATGCAGGCGGTGGTTCATAGGGGAGGTGGGCGGAAGATGGTAGCTTTGAGGAAAAGGTACGTAAATATCCCCCGCCCGGTCGCTGCCCCCCACTCCATGCCATCCGAATCGTCCGCCACGCCCAGCTACCGCTTTCAACCCTACCAGCGCCCCAACGTGTCGGAAACCGAGCTGCTGCACCGCAGCGAGGCCTACTACCAGCACCTGGACCAGCGCCGCTCGGTGCGCGACTTCTCCGACCGGCCCGTGCCCCGGGCCGTGATTGAGAACCTGTTGCGGGCGGCGGGCACGGCGCCCAGCGGGGCCCACAAGCAGCCCTGGACGTTCTGCGTGATCCAGGATCCGGCGCTCAAGCACCAGATCCGGGTGGCCGCCGAGCAGGAGGAAGCCGAGAGTTACGGCCACCGTATGCCGCCCGAGTGGCTCGAAGACCTGGCTCCTCTCGGCACCGACTGGCGCAAACCGTTCCTCGAAATAGCGCCCTGGCTTATCGTGGTGTTCCGCCGAATCTACGAGCCCCGGCCCGACGGCAGCCAGCGCAACAACTACTACGTGAACGAATCGGTGGGCCTGGCGGCGGGCTTCCTGCTGACGGCCATTCACGAGGCCGGCCTCGTGGCCCTCACCCACACGCCCAGCCCCATGAATTTCCTGACCAAGCTGCTCGACCGTCCCAAAAACGAGCGGCCCTTCCTGCTTATCCCCGTCGGCTACCCCGCCCCGGATGCCCGGGTGCCCGACATTAAGCGCAAGCAGTTGGAGGACATCAGCGCGTGGTACTGAATCACAGATGTTGCAGATGTTGCAGATAGCGCAGATCTGTTCTGATGGGGGATTCGTTCTGATGGGGGATTCGTTCTTGGTTGACGAGGAAGTGAGGTGCGAGCACAGCTGTCTACCACAAAAAAAGCCCGCTCAAAGCGGGCTTTTTTGCTATTAATCAGTAGAACGAATCCGCCATCAGAACGAATCCACTGTCAGAACGAATCCCCCATCAGAACAGATCTGCGCTATCTGCAACATCTGCAACATCAGCGATTCACGTACAATACTTCCTTCACGGCCTTCACGGTGCGCTCCACGTTGGGCAGGGAGGCTTCGATGAGGGTGGGGGCGTAGGGCAGGGGCACGTCCATGCAGGTGATGCGCAGCACGGGGGCGTCGAGGTAGTCGAAGGCGCGGCGCTGCACCATGTAGGCCAGCTCCGAGCTGATGCTGGCCAGGGGCCAGGCTTCCTCTACCACCACCATACGGTTGGTTTTCTTCACCGACTCGATCAGCGTGTCGTAGTCGATGGGGCGCACCGAGCGCAGGTCGATTACTTCGGCGTTGATGCCTTCCTTGGCCAGCTCATCGGCGGCGGCCAGGGCTATTTTCATCATCTTGCCGAAGCTCACCAAAGTCACGCTTTCACCGGCGCGCACTATGTTGGCTTTCCCGATTTCGAGTACGTACTCTTCCTCCGGCACTTCGCCCTTGTCGCCGTACATGAGCTCCGACTCCATGAAAATCACCGGATCGGGGTCGCGGATAGCCGCTTTGAGCAGGCCTTTGGCATCGTAGGGGGTGGAGGGAACTACCACCTTCAGGCCGGGGCAGTTGGCAAACCAGTTCTCGAAGTTCTGGGAGTGCTGGCTCGAAAGCATGCCGGCGTTGCCGGTGGGGCCGCGGAACACGATGGGGCAGGAGTACTGCCCGCCCGACATGGAGTAGATTTTAGCGGCCGAGTTAATCACCTGGTCGATGGCCACCAACGAGAAGTTGAAGGTCATGAACTCGATGATGGGCAGCAGGCCGTTGATGGCCGCGCCTACCCCGATGCCGGCAAAGCCCAGCTCGGCAATCGGCGTATCAATCACGCGCTCCGGCCCGAATTCATCGAGCATGCCCTGGCTTACTTTGTAGGCGCCGTTGTACTCGGCCACTTCTTCGCCCATGAGAAACACGCGCCCATCGCGGCGCATTTCCTCGTTCATGGCTTCACGCAGGGCTTCCCGGAATTGGATGGTCCGCATAATCGGTAGGAAAGTCGAAAAGTTCGATTCAGAAAAAAGCCGGCCCAAAGCCGGCCCGTAAAGCTACAACGAGCCGGCCGGTTGGGCAAATGGTGAGAGAACTGTCATCCTGACGAAGGAAGGATCTCATCACGTGTGAATGGTTCGTGCCTGATAGGATCCTTCCTTCGTCAGGATGACAGTTCTCTCACCCTTTCACCTGCTACCGCAGCGCCTCCAGAAACGGCTTGCCCTTGGCGAAATCCCGGAACTCCAGGTCCTCCACGGCGCGGTTGGCGTAGGTGCGGTCCAGGCTCACGGCGTGGCGCAGGTGCATAGCCGCGGCCGACTCGTTCTGCTGGCGGGCGGCTACCACGGCCAGGCAGTAGTAGAGCAGCGGGTCCTGGGGGCGCAGGGCAATGGCCTGCTGGTAAATGTCGGCCGCGCCCGGGTAGTTGCCCTTCAGCACGTAGATGAGGGCGCGGTTCATGATGTTCTGGTACGTTTTGGAGCTGTAGCTGAGGCTGCGCAGGGCATCATCGAGCTGGCCGATTTCGATTTCCAGGGCGGCCTTGTCGGCGAATATTTTGCTGAGCATGGTCGGGGAGCCACCCAGCTTGATGGCGTAATCGTAGTTCTGGAGGGCTTCGAGCTTGTCGTTGGCGCGGTGGTAGGCGCTGGCCACGCGGTAGAACAGCTCGGCCGTGGGGTTGCGGTGGGCGGCCAGCGTGAAGTTAACGGCGGCCCGGCGCTGGTAAGCCCGCGCCACTTTGGGGTTCACTTCCTTCTCGGAGCGCAGCTGCAACACCACGGCCAGGTTGTGGTAGGCCTGCCAGGCCCCGGTAGTAGCCACCGAGGTTTCGTAAATCCGCTGCTTTTCGGCCAGCAAGGGCGTGAGCGTGGCCGAGTAGCGCAGCTCCTCGGGCGTGAGGGCGTCGGTTTCGGTCTGCTTTTCCACAATCTTCTTGGAGAGCAGGTAGATTTCTGAGTCGTAGCGCTTGGGGGCGGTGTAGCGCACGGCCACCGTGCCGAAGCGCATGACGGGGTAAATGTACTGCTCCAGGTAATCGTAGAAACTGAGCTGGTGCAGGCGCTTTTCCTTCTGGGCGTAGGTGCCGGGCGTGTCGTTGATGAGCAGCAGCACCGAATCAATCTGAGCCGGTTTGAGCGCCGACTGCTGCACCTTGCTCAAAAACAGGTCCCAGCGGCGGTGGTAGGCTTCGGTTTCGAAGTCGATCTGGCTGACCTTGTTGAGGTAGGAATCGGTATCGACGCGCTTCTTGTAGTAGTTCATCAGCGCCCGCACGCGCTTGTCGGCCAGGCGCGGGTCGTGGCGGTCCAGCGAATCGGGCGAGTGGCCGGCGGCAATCATCACCTTTTCGGTGCGCTGATTGGCCTCGATGAAATCCTCCAGCGCGGCCACGTTGGTGCCCAGAAAATTGCGCACCTCCGACTGGCCCGCATCGAAGAAAAACGGCAGCACCCGGGTACCGCTCATGTTGTTGTCCACCGATTCGGGCAGCAGGGCCAGGGCCGTATCCTGGCGCACCACCAGGCGGCTGGTGGTCACGATGCCGCGGGCCAGGCGGATTTCCGCCGCCTTCACCCGCTTGCCGCCGGGGCGCAGCTCACGGGCGTCGGGCAGGGCCACCAGCTCGCCAGGGCTTTTCTGGGGCGAGTAGGGGAAGGAAAACTGGCGGCGGATGACGAGCATATTTTTCTGCCGCTCATCGTACACGAACTCGCCCGACACGAAGGTGAGGCGGCCCACGGTATCCTCGCGCAGGCCGTTCTGGTAGCGGTAGCTCAGGCCCAGGTTGTAGGCCGCGCCCTTGCGCAAATGGCTGGCGGGTACTTTGGCCGTTACCTCGAACAGCACGTTTTCGCCGTTGCTCTCCAGCACCGTGGGCTGCACCGTGAGCTGCTGGCCGGCCTGGGCCTGCTTCAATACGTTCGACAAGGGCGAGCAGGCGGGCAGGGCCGCTGCCGTCAGCAACAGACCGGCCACGCCCGGCAGAATTCGCGGCAACAACATTCGCATAGGCATTGGGCAAAGCACGGGGCAAGTACGGCAGGAATTGGCCCTACCAACGCCGAAAGGTAACCGATAGACGTATCTTGCGGCCGGCTTCCGGCGTAAGTGCTTGATACCGGGTTACAATTACTGTATCTTACTTCCGGCAATTCCCGTTGGACTCCGAAAAATCAGCAGCTATGAGACGACTAACTGACTTCATCGAAAAGCAGAGCTTCGGCGTTTGCGACGCCATCGGCAAGCGCGTCGGTTTTTCCAGCAGCAGCGTTCGGCTCTCGTTCGTGTACGCCTCGTTCTTCACCTTCGGCTCGCCCATTGTGCTCTATTTTGCCCTGGCTTTCTGGATGAACGTGCGCCAGGCCCTGCGTCGCCAGCGCAGCACCGTCTGGGATTTGTAGTAGGTCGATAAGTAGAAGCGTAAAAAAGCGTCTGTCATCCTGAGCCCCGCTCAGGATGACAGACGCTTTTCTTTACGCTCTATCTTCCTGGCTCCTTCACACCCAATTCCGAAAACTTCCGTTTCCCCTGTCCGAAGTAGGCCCAGACGAGGCTGCCGGCGTAGGTGCCGGGGCGCTCGGCCAGGCGCAGGCGGGGCCGGAACTTGCGGCGCTGCTGCCGCCAGTAGCCGAGGTGGCGCAGAAAGTGCCCGTGCGCCCGCAGCACCGCCCGAGCATCGGCCCACTGGCCCTGGCTGAGCAGGCGCAGGGCGGCCACCCAGTCGAGGGCCACGCGGCTGATCATCACGCCGGGCAGCTCGGCCGGGTGGGTGTTTTTGAACACCAGGGCCAGGCCGTTGCGGAAATTGAGGTAGGTTTTGCGGGGGTTGGATTTGTGCAGGGTGCCGCCGCCCACGTGGAACACCGTGGCGCCGCCGTGGTACCACACCTGCCAGCCGGCGTTCTGGAGTCGCCAGCACAAATCAATTTCCTCCATGTGGGCGAAGAATTCGGATTCCAGCCCGCCCAGCGCGTGCCAGGCCTCGGCCCGTACCAGCAGGCAGGCCCCGGTAGCCCAGGCCACCGGGCGCGGGTCGTCGTACTGGCCGGTGTCGGTTTCGAGCGTGTCGAAGAGGCGGCCCCGGCAGAAGGGGTAGCCCAGCGAATCGAGGTAGCCCCCGCCCGCCCCGGCATACTCGAAAAGCTGGCGCTGGACTTCGTCGGCGCTGTACTGGCGGATTTTGGGCTGGCAGGCGGCAATGGTGGGCCGGGCCTCCAGCAGCTCGCGCTGGGGCCGGAGCCAGCCGGGCGTTACCTCCACATCGGAATTCAGCAGCACGTAGTACCGAAACTCCGGCCCCAGTTGGGCCAGGGCCTGGTTGTAGCCCGCGCAGAAGCCCAGGTTGCCACTGTTTTCAATGCGGCGCACGGCCGGAAATTCGGCCCGCACCAGGGCCACCGAGTCGTCGGTGGAGGCGTTGTCGGCCACGAACACGGTGGCACCCTCGGAGTGGGCCAGCACGGCGGGCAGGAACCGGCGCAGGAAGTCGCGGCCGTTCCAGTTCAGGATGACCACCGCCACGTCGGTGCAGGCTCCGGCCGGGGTACTAGAGGCCAAAGCCGCTTAGGTCGAGGCCGGGAATGTTGGGCATCAGGCCGGAAGTGGTCTTTTGCAGCTCCTGCTTGGCCTGCTCGGCGGCTTCGTCCATCACCTTGTTCACGGCGGCTACCACCAGGTCGGCCAGCATGTCGCGGTCCTGGGGCTGGAGCAGGCTCTCATCAATTTCGAGCTTGAGCAGGCGGCGCTGGCCGTTGGCGGTGGCCTTCACCAGCCCGCCACCCGCTTCGGCGGTGGCCGTCAGGTACTGCAACTGGTCCTGGGCCTGCTTCATTTTCTCCTGAAGCTCTTTCATCTTACCCATCATGCCCATCATGTCAAACATCGGCGCTATCGTCAAAAGGTGGAAAAGTTGCCGGCGAAGATACGCCGGCCGGCCGGAAAGCCCGGTGGGAAGGCCGCTATTGGGGGCAAGAAGTCCAACAAGGAGCGTCATTCCGAGCATGTTGCGCATCAAGCAAGGGACCGAGCAATCTTGCGTGCTGACGTTGCATTGGCAACCTGATGGCAGGATTACTTGGACAACATCAGCACGCAAGATTCCTCGGTCCCTTGCTTGATGCGCAACATGCTCGGAATGACGTTCTTTTAGGGCGCTTTTCGTCAGACAGTACTCAACGCAGAATCGTAATCGTGCCGGCTTCCGAGGTGCGGCGGCCGGTCTGGTCGGTGGCCTCGAAGCGCCAGACGTAAGCCCCGGGCACGGGCGCGGCCGCTCCGATACGGCCGTCCCAGGTGCGGGCGCGGTCGGTGGTCTGGAACACAGGCTGGCCGTTGCGGTCGATGACGGTGAAGCGGAAGTTGTCCAGAAAACGGCCCTTGAGTTCGAGCACGTCGTTCAGCCCGTCGCCGTTGGGGGTGAAGGCCGTGGGCACGACTAGTTTCACCCGGCGGATTACGGTAGCCACGTTGGAGTAGCTTGGGCCTGGCAGCCCCGCCCCGGTGGCCTGCACGCGGTAGCGCACCAGCTGCTGGTCGGCGGGGGGGCTCAAATCGAGGTAGGTACGGCCCGTAACGGGCACGCTGGCCAGCACGGCGTTGGTGGGCGAAAGCGTCAGCACGCGGTAGCTCACCGCCACCGTGGTATCGGGGCCGCGCAGGGCCGACCAGGTCAGGCGGATTTCCGAGCCGGTGTCGTTGGCAGACTTCGCGGCCAGCAGCACCGGGCACACCGGCGGGCTTTCGGCCGAGCGGTTGCCGCAGGCATCCAGAAAGCGGGCGGTGTAGCACACCGGCCGGGCCGGGTCGGGCGTGAGCACGGAATCCAGCACTGAACGGGCCGCCGTTACGCGCAGCTCCGCGCCGTTGCGCCGGTAGGTCAGCTGGCCGCCGGTAGCGGCCCGGGGCACCACGGCCGTCAGCTCCACCTGGTTGCGCAGGTTGAAGCTGGCCGAGAGCCGGGGCGCGGCCGGCGCGGCCCCCGAAGTGGTGGTTACGGCTACTTCATCGGAAACCGACGTGGTGACGCCCATGCTCAGGCTTACCCGGTAGCGGTACACGGTGCCGCAGGTAACGGCCGTATCGAGGTATTGAGTAGCGCCGGCGGGTACGGGCAGAGTAGTGCGGGTGGTGCCGTCGGTGCGGGTGAGGGTGTAGCTGCCGCTGCCCGTGCTGGTCCAGGCGAGCAGGTTACGGCCGTTGGTGGAAGTGCCGGTAAGGGCCACCGAGCAGATGGAGAACGAGGCCGCGCTGGCTACCGTGGGCTGGCAGGCATCCTGGAGCAGCAGCCGGAAGCAGCCCGGCAGCGGGGCGTTGGGCAGCGAAAAGCTGGTGAGGCCGGCCGCCACCGGCGCCACCGTGCGGTAGCCGCCCGGCGCGGCCCCGTCGGCCACTTGCAGGCTGTACTGGTACTCCGGCTGCAACGCCCCAAAAGTGAACTGCGCCGTACCGCCCTGCACTGTGAGGGTGCGCAAGGTGGGCCGCTGCGGAGCCGGCAGGGGTATAAAGGTGCGGATAGCCACGCCGGTACACAGCCCGGCCTGATTGTAGCGCCCGATAACGGTTACCGTATTCGGGCCGCCGGTGGGGTAGGTGACGGTGACATTGCGGGCGGCCGGCATTGGAGTATCGTTGCCGATCTGAACAAAATACTGGTCGTAGTTAGCGTCCGTGACGGTGACCTGCACGAAGCCCGGCCCGCAGACGGTGAGCGTGAACGCGGGCGCGGGCGTAGCCAGCACCTCGTAGTTCTGGGAGAAAATGATGCCCTGAGTGCCACCCTGGGTGCCCTGGGTATTCTGGGTGACGACCAGCGGCCCGGGCGCGGTGGGCGTGAAGGTGGTGGTGGTGTCCCGGAAGTCGGAGCAGACGGTCGTGGCGGCCTGACGGTAGTAAATCTGGGCCGGGTTGAGGCCCTTGCCGCTACAGTCGCGCAGGCGCACGGCCCGGCCCACGCACAGAAATTTGGGAATCTCCTGGCCCGTAATGGCGTCGTAGGCCTTAAAGCAGGCCCCGGAATTGGGAGTAGGCACGCACGTTTGCGCCCGGGCTGCCGGACCCAGCAGCACCGCCAGCAGCAGCCCCAGCAGCAGAAATCCAGATTTTGCCATCCCAGCCATAACGAAGCAACTGCGCGGTTACGTGTACGAGTACGGCGAAAATAGCCGATTTAGGTCGGAAGTACCGCCGCGCCTCTACTGCCAGGCGTACTCGCGCACGAAGGCGGCGGCGGCGTGCAGATCGGGGTAGAGGATGCGGTCCTGGCTCACGAAGGGTACTTTTTCGCGGAAGGCAGCCACCAGCTTTTCCAGGGGCTCGGAGGTGCGGGCGGGGCGGCGGAAAGCCAGGGCCTGGGCCGCGTTCAGCAGCTCGATGCCCAGCAGCTGCTCCACGTTGACGACCACGCGCAGGGCCTTGGTGGCGGCATTGGCCCCCATGCTCACGTGGTCTTCCTGGCCGTTGCTGCTCACCAGGCTATCCACCGAGGCGGGGGTGCAGAGCTGCTTGTTCTGGCTCACGAGGCCGGCGGCGGCGTACTGCGGAATCATCAGGCCCGAGTTCAGGCCCGGCTCGGCTACCAGGAAGGGCGGCAGCCCCCGCTGCCCGCTGATGAGCTGGGCGGTGCGCTGCTGGGAAATGCTGCCCAGCTCGGCCGTGGCAATAGCCAGCATATCCAGGGCCAGGGCCAGGGGCTGGCCGTGGAAGTTGCCCCCGCTCAGAATGGCGTCGTCCTCGGGAAAGATGGTGGGGTTGTCCGTCACGGCGTTGCACTCGGTTTCGGTGGTCAGGCGCACGTAGGTCAGCGCGTCGCGGGTGGCGCCGTGCACCTGGGGCATGCAGCGCAGCGAGTAGGGGTCCTGGACGGCCGTTTTGGGCTGCTGCTGCAACGCGCTGCCGCTCAGCAGCGCCCGCAGCCGGGCGGCCACCATTACCTGGCCGGCGTGGGGGCGCAGGCGGTGCAGGCGCGCATCAAACGGCTCGGCCAGCCCATCGAAGGCCTCCAGCGACAAGGCCCCGATACTATCGGCCGCGTTGGTGAGGCGCTGGGCGCGCAGCAGCGCGTGCACGGCGTAGGCCAGCATAAACTGGGTGCCGTTGAGCAGGGCCAGCCCTTCCTTGGCCTTCAGCGTCACGGGCTCCCAGCTGAACAGGCTCATGGCGTCGGCGGCGGCCAGGCGGTAACCTTCGTAGTTGACTTCGCCCAGGCCCAGCAGCGGCAAACACAGGTGGGCCAGCGGGGCCAGGTCGCCGCTGGCCCCCAGGCTGCCCTGCTCGTACACCACCGGCAGCATGCCGCGGTTGTAGAAATCGAGCAGGCGCTGCACGGTAGCCAGCTGCACCCCGCTGTGGCCGTAGCTCAGGCTCTGCACTTTCAGCAGCAGCATCAGGCGTACCAGCTCGGCCGGCACCTCGGCCCCCGTGCCGCAGGCGTGCGACATGAGCAGGTTGGTTTGCAGCTGCTGGCGCTGGCCGGCCGCAATAGCCTGCCCGCACAACGACCCGAAACCGGTATTGATGCCATAAATGGCCGTGTCGGGGTCGCGCTCCAGGCGCTGGTGCAGGTAGTCGTGGCAAGCAGTGATGCGCTGGCGGGCTTCCTCGCTGAGCACTACCCGGGCGCGGCTGCGCAGCAGCTCATCAAGGGTAGCCAGGTCGAGGGGGGCGGAAGGGGTGAGGGCGTAATCGGCAGCCATGAGCGGGACGGGAATGGGCGGGGTAGGAGCCAAAAGTACGGATTCCCCACCCGCAGCCCCGCAACAGCCCGCCCAGGCCGCCCCAGACTGCGGGCGGAAGCCTGGGGGGCAGCACGCGCCGTTGGAAGCCACGCCCTGGTTGGTGTGACAAAAAGAAGCGTGACAATTTAAATTGTCACGCTTCTTTTTGTCACACCAACCAAGGTTCGCCATTCGGGGGGCGCTGGGGGGAGGCGCTGAGCTGCCGGCCCGCCGCTGGCCCACTGGCATCGGCAAGCCTTGCGCCAGCGGCCCAGCGGCTTCCGCTACCCGGCCAGTTCGGTCAGCACTTCGTCCAGGGTGAGGGTCTGTTCCTGGCCGGTGGCCAGGGTTTTGAGCTTGAACTGGCCGGCGGCGCGTTCCTCGGAGCCCTGGAGCAGCAGGTAGGGGATGCCCTTGCCGTCGGCGTACTTGAACTGCTTGGCCAGCTTCGTGGATTCGGGATACAGCTCGGTGGCCACGCCGGCCGCGCGCAGGCGGCGCAGCACCGGCAGCACGGCCGTTTCGCTTTCCGCATCGAAGTTGGCGATGAGGCAGCGGGTGGTAGCGGCCACGGCTTCGGGGAACAAACTGAGCTCCTCCAGGCAGTCGTAGAGCCGATCCACGCCGAACGAAAAGCCCACGCCCGACACGCCCGGCAGCCCGAAAGCGCCGGTCAGGTTGTCGTAGCGGCCGCCCCCGCTCACGCTGCCCATGTTCACGTTGTTGATCTTGATTTCAAAAATGCAGCCCGTGTAGTAGCTCAGGCCCCGGGCCAGGGTCACGTCGAACTCCAGGTTGTCCCACTTTTCAAACCCGAAGCCGCGCAGGTACTCCAGTACCCGGCGCAAATCCTGGAGGCCCTGGTAGCCGTCGGCCCCATCGGGCTCCACGCCGGCCGTCACGAAGGCGGCCAGCAGCCGGTCGAGCTTCTCGTCAAAAGAACCCGCCACGCCCAGCAGGTCGAACAGTTTTTCGGTGGCTTCGGCCGAGAAGCCGCGTTCGGCCAGCTCCTTCCCCACGCCCTCGCGCCCGATTTTGTCGAGCTTATCAATGGCCGTGAACAGGTCCACTTCGGTGCCCTCGCCGCCCAGGGCCTGGTAGAACGCGCCCAGCACCCGGCGGTGATTGATTTTGATGGTGTGGTCGGTGAGGCCCAGGGAAGTGAGCACCTCGCTCATCATGAGCACGATTTCGGCCTCGCAGAGCAGCGAATCGGTGCCCACCACGTCGGCGTCGCACTGGTAGAATTCGCGGTAGCGGCCGCGCTGGGGGCGGTCGGCGCGCCACACGGGCTGAATCTGGTAGCGCTTGAAGGGAAACACGAGCGTGCCCCGGTTCATCACCACGTAGCGGGCGAAGGGCACCGTGAGGTCGTAGCGCAGGCCTTTTTCAGCAATTTTGGGCAGCACCGCTTTCGCCCCGGCCAGCAGGTCGTCGGCCGTTACCTGCTCCTTAATGACGTCGCCTTTTTGTTTCTTGAGAAAGTTGCCCGAGTTGAGCACCTTGAACAGCAGCTGGTCGCCTTCCTCGCCGTATTTGCCGGTGAGCACGCTCAGGTTTTCCAGGGTGGGGGTTTCGAGCGGGGCGTAGCCGAACTTCTCGAACACGCGGCGGATTACGCCAAAAATATAGGTGCGGCGGGCCACTACGGCCGGGCCGAAGTCGCGGGTGCCTTGGGGAATGCTGGGCTTCTGAACGCTCATCAGGGAAAATCGGAATGCGGAAATAGAACCGTAAAATTCGCGGTTTGCATCGGATTTCCTCCAGCTTTTCCCCACCGGCCCCGCCGGCTGCCTATCAGCCCGCCGGATTATGGCGCGCCGGGAAGTTGATTTCCGCCATGGCATCGAGCAGCGAAGGCACCAGCAGGGGCCGGGAAGCGGCATCGAGGTGCAGAAAACGGTGCCGGACGGGCGGAGGCACGTAGCACAGAATCAGGCGGCGGCCCTGGGCGTGGAGCACGAAGGCGTAGGCCAGCAGCAGGTCGATGGCCTCATCCGAAAGCATGTCCACCAGACTGAAATCGAGCAGAATGGCCGGTTTATCGGTGCGGCTGGCCCGGTGCAGGGCCCGGATCAGCTGCCGCTCCTGGCCGGAGCCGTTGCTGGGAGAGAGAACAAGCAGGTAGGCATTGGGCAATTGTTCACGGTAAACGTCAAGCATTCGGGAAGCGCACGGAGGGAAAGGTGAGCTTGACTAAAGCGAAATCCGAGGGCCGGGAGTTGTGCGCGGAGTTGGGAAAAAATTGGATCGTGGGAGGTAATTTGATTTTTGACGGGTCCAAACCCTGATTCATCGGGGCCGCTGGTGCTTTCGGCGGCCATGCGGCAGGTGCCCGCCGGCTGGCCCCGCTACCCAGGCAACCCAGCTGGCGAAGTCAGAAGCCGGCTTGCCGAAAGCGCTTTCGTCAGTGGATTTCAAGAAACGAAAACTAGTTTTCGGGGGCCGGCGGGGGKGGGGTGCGGCGGGCCTGAAACAGCACGGGGGCCGCCAGCGGGGTTTTCAGGGCGGCCCGCAGACCGGCCCGGTGCAGGCCCTGGTTCGTCCAGTCGTTGCAGGTGCGCAGGGCGTGGTAGCGGCCGGTGGCCCGGAAGAAGAAGTCGTGGCTGGAGTAGCCCGCCGCCTGGCGCAACGGCCGCCCCCCCACCGAGTCGGGCGCGGCGAAGGAGGCGCGGATATACTGGGTGAGGCGCTCATACTGCCCGGCCGAAATGCGCAGCGGCACCACATAGCGGCCCGAGTCGGGGGCGGCCGGGTAGAAGCGCACGTGCAGGAGCGTGCGCGAGGGCAGCAGCGCGCCCGCCACGGCCCCGGGGCCGGGTATTTTTCCGCCCATCGAGCCGAGGTAGAACCGTTCGTTGCCCCAGCCGAAAGCCACGAACCGGGCGCGGCCGAACCGGGCCGTGAGAGCGGGCTGCCCCAGTTCCCGGAGCCAGTCCTGGCCGGTCTGGGCCTCGCGCAGGGGCACCAGCACGTCGGTATGCAAGCCGTTGGAAACCAGGTAAACGGGCACGCCGCCGGGCGTCTGCCGGAACTGCCGGTTGGCGGGTACCAGCGTGCCGGTCATCAGCAACAGAATAAAGGCCACAAAAACCGCCATATGCACCCGGGAAATAATCTGGTGCGAAGGTAAGAACCGGAGCAGAAGCCGCGCTGGAGCCGCTAAGCGAAAAGCGCGTTCTTCCTTGCCCGGGCGAGGAAAAACGCGCTTTGGGGGTTCTTTTACCCGGCCCAGATCAGGAGCGCACGCGCACCAGGGGCCGAACCGGGGCCAGCTCCGCTACGGGGGCATTGCGGCGGGCCCAGGCGTGCTTGTTGGCGCGGGCGGCCAGGGGCATATCCACCGGCACCATCACCACCGTGCCCAGAGCGAGCTGGGAACGGGTCGGGCGCAGGGCCACCACCGTGCCCAGGCCATGGTAGCCCAGAATGGTGGTGCGGACGGTGTAGCTGCCCAAAGGCAGGCCCGTCACCCGGAACCGGCCCTGGGCATCGGTTTGCCCCGACTTCACAAACCGGCCATCGGCGGCCCGCAGCACCACCACGTAGGAGTGCGGAATGGGTTCCTGGGTCTGCCCATCGAAGAGGCGGCCCGAGACGGTGCCGGAAGGGCCGGCTGGCCCCGTGGCGGCGGCGGGCAGGGTGGCGGCCGTCAGCAGGACGGCGGAAGCTAGCAGGGTGCGGAAAGCAGGGAAGGTTTTCATGGCAGTAAGGGAAAAGAAGGGCGAATGGCGGCCGGAACAGCCGGAAGGCAGGCCACCGAAGAAGAAAGTAGACAGCGAGCCCGGTACTGATCCGGGGCAAAGCCCCGCCCCGAAGGGCAGGCAGGGAGGACAGTTGGAGTGCCCGGCCAGGCTGGATTAGCCGCCGAAGCCGCCGCCGCCGGCCGGGGCCGCCTCAATGCGGCCGGCTTTGGCTTTGGTAGCTCCCAGGTACCAGGTGAAGCCCAGCCAGCCGACGCGGGTTTCGGGCTTGGTGTAGAGCGTGGAGTTGAGGTCGGGCGAGTTGACTTCGGCCCGGCGTACCTGGGTGTTGAAGAGGTCGGAAACGCGCAGGGTGAGGGCGGCGCGGTTCTGCCACAGGCGCTGGCGCAGGGCTACTTCGAGGCCGCCGGTGCCCAGCTGCCGGCCCTGGGCCGTGATGGTGGCCGAGCGGTAGGAACCGGTCAGCTGCACGTCGAGGGCGGGAGTGGGGCTGAAGTTCTGGTTGAGGCGCACCGTACTGCTCAGGACCCGGCGCGAACTGGCGTTGGTGGCGTTGGTTTGCAGTTGAGCCCGGTAAATCGAGCCATTGGCCTGCACCTTCCACCAGGCGGTAATCGGCTGGCTCCAGGTAAGTTCGAGGCCCATGTTGGTGGTGGAGCCGGCGTTGCGGAAGGTTTCCACGAGCACCAGCCCGGCGGCGGGGTTGCGGTTGGTGGCCACGGTATCCACGTCGCGCAGGCGCTGAATGGAGTTGTTGGTGAAGCGCCCGAACAGCGTCGTTGTGATTTCGGCCCCGCCGGGCAGGCTCAGCTGGTGGCCCAGCTCCAGGTTGTGGCTGAACTCAGCCCGGAGTGCGGGGTTGCCGAGGCGGTAGAAGCGCGGATCGAGGTAGAGCGGCACGGCCAGCTGCTGCATAAAATTGGGCCGGTTCAGGCGGCGGGCGTAGCTCAGCGTCAGGTGCTGGGGCTGCTCGCTGGCCTTCGTCGTATCGGTCTGCCCGAAGCCGTGGCTCAGGCTGGCCGTCGGGAACAGGCCCAGGTAGCGGATATCGAACTGGCCCTGACCGCCGTCTACGGCCCCGTTGACGCGGGTGTACTCGGTGCGTAACCCGGCCTGGGCGTTCCAGTTGTTGGCCCAGCCGCGCTGGTAGTTGGCGTAGGCGGCCGGTATCAGCTCCCGCGAGGTGTAGGCCAGCGACCGGGCCGCGTCGCGCACGTAGCCGCCGGGAGCATCGGGCTGCTGGGCGAACAGGTCGGCAGTGCCCTGGCTGCGCTGGTACTGCGTTTTGAGGCCGGTTTCGAGCTTGCCTTTGTCGTTGGCCAGCGGCAGCGTGTAGTCGAGCTGGGCGAAGTAGATGTTCACGTCCACGTCCATTTGCTGGCGCCAGCTGGTCAGGGCTCCACTTTCCAGGGTCTGGGTTACCGGCACATCGGCCCGCACGAGCACGGCCCCGCCCACGGCCGTCAGCTCCCGGCCGGGGTGCTTGTCCCAGGTGTGGCGGTAGCTGCCCACGTTTTCCATCACCAGCACGTTCACGTCGAGTTGCTGCACGCCCTGCTGGGTGGTGGTGGGCTGGCCCTCGCGGGTGGTGCTCAGCAGCTGCTGGTTGCGGTCCAGCTCGTGCTGCCAGGTAGGGTTCACGCTCAGGTTCAGGCTCTGCTGCTTGTTGATTTCGTAGTCGAGGGCCACGTTGACGCTGTGGGAAGCGTTGAGCTCCCGGCCCAGGCCTTCCTGGCGGGTGGTTACCGGACCGCTGGTCTGGCGGTTTTCGGTGCGGTTGTGGTAGGTTTCGTCCTGGCGGTCGTAGCTCAGGCGCCAGTTGGCGGCGCCCTGGTGCTTGTTGAGGCCCAGACTGGCGTTGTACTTGTCGCGGGTGCCGCCCAGCAGGCTGGCCGTGCCGTTCACGCCGTTTTTGGTCTGCTTTTTCAGGATGATGTTGATGACGCCCGTGCCCTGGGCATCGTACTTGGCCGAGGGGTTGGTCATCACCTCAATGCGGGCAATGCGGGAGGCCGGAATCTGGTCCAGGCGCAGGCCCGGGCCGCCGTTGGTGCCGCCGCTGGGCTTGCCATCAATCAGGATGGTGAGGTCGGAGGAACCGCGCAGACTCACGCTCCCGCCGGCATCCACGGCCACCGAGGGCACGTTGCGCAGCACGTCGGTAGCCATGCCGCCCACGCTGGCCAGGTCTTTTTCCACGTTGATGACGCGCTTGCCCGGCTCGTTTTCCACCGTGGCCCGCTCGCCCGTCACCGTCACGCCTTTCAATTGGGTGGTAGTCGAAGTCAGTTTAAGCACGCCCAGCTGCACTGTGGGCGCGGTGCTGGTCAGGCTCACAGCCCGGCGGAACCCCTGGTAGCCAATGGCCGAGGTCTTGAGCAGGTAGTTGCCCAGGCCCAGCTTTTCGAGGCGGAACGCGCCGTTTTCCAGGGTTTCGGTACCGGCCACAAAGCTCGAATCCTGGGCCCGGAGCAGCACCACGCTGGTAAAGGGCAGGGCCTGGCCGGTGCTTTGGTCGAGCAGGGTGCCGGCCACGCTGCCGGTAGGTTGTTGCTGGGCCGTAGCGGCCAGCGGAAAGAGCGCAGCAAGGAGCCCCAGACCCCGCAGGGTCCGGCCGAAAGAAGAAGAGGAAGTCATAAGAAGGGAGGTGTTGGACGAAAAATCGGGCAAAGAGAGGCCGCTCCCGGTGGCCGCGGTTCCGCCGGGTTGGCATAGTTGCCAGCAATTCAGACGTGGGGAAGAAGGGCACCGACCGCCAGCAGGCGGGGGCCAAAAGCCGGAACACAACGGGCGGCGGTCGGAAACCAGGGCTTCCGACCGGGGCCTCCCACCCGGCCCGATTGGCGCAAGGGTGGGGTCCGGGGTAGCGGCTGCGGCGGACTCCCGTTCAGGGGCAGCATCGCGGCCGGATGATTATCTAATCAACGAACCAAAGGTAAGTAAAGGTACTATGCAACGCAAGGTACTGTTGGTATTAATTTTTTGTTTCCCGGAAAAGGTTGTGTTTTGCGACGTTCCAGGCGGGTGCAGCAGGGTAGATGGGCCGCCGCCACCAACGGTTGCCTGCGTGGTTGATTTTCTGTCGTGCTGGGGTTTGCCTTTCCCCAGCCCATAAAAAAACCGCCCATAGCACCAGCTACGGGCGGTTCAAAGAAGAGGAGGGCGGCGCGTTACAGGTTGCGGGCTCCCTGCTCAATCCAGCACCGGATCAGGTCCCGCTCGGCCTGGGTCATCTGGGTTTTGTTGTTTTGGGGCATTGTTTTGGTGATGACCACCCGCTGCATGATTTTATCCTGGAGCCGGATAATGTCCTCGGGCGAATCGTAGACCACGCCGTTGGGAGCCGTTTTGAAGACCTCATCGGTGGGCGTGGCGGAGTGGCAGCGGATGCACCGCTGCTGCACCACGGCCTGGACCTGGGCCATGCGCACGTCGGGCGTGCAGGCGGCGGCGGCGGGGTCGGCTTTGGGGGCCGTTACGAAGGCCACGGCCAGCAGCAGGCCGGCCGCCAGGGGCAGCACCAGGCCGCTGGGCTGGTGCTTTTCGCGCAGGTTCAGCCAGTGCTTGATGCCGGCCGTGCCCAGGGCAATGGCGGCCAGCACGGCCCAGGGATAGGTATTGGAAAACGTACTCGGGAAATGATTGCTCACCATCACAAACAGCACCGGCAGCGTGAAGTAGTTGTTGTGCAAGGACCGCAGGCCGGCGTGTTTGCCCAGGGCCGGGTCGAGGGGGCGGCCCTCGGTGGCGGCCCGTACCATTTCCTTCTGGGCCGGAATGATGATAAAGTACACGTTGGCCACCATGAGCGTGCCCAGCATGGCCCCGAAGTGGATATAGGCCGCCCGGGCGCTGAACACCTGGCAGTAAAACCACGCGAAGGCCGTGCAGATCAGCACGCCCACCACGGCCGTCAGCAGCCCGTTCTGCATCAGGCGGGTGCGGCACAGCCCGTGGTAGAGCAGCCAGGCCACCCCAAACGAGGCCACCCCAATACCCACGCCCGCCAGCGGACTAATGGCCAGCACCCGCGGGTCAATCAGCATGCTGCCGGCGTTGAAATAGTACACCACGCACAGCAGGCTAAAGCCGGACAGCCAGGTGAAATAGGCTTCGTACTTGAACCAGTGCAGGGCTTTGGGAATGGTGGGCGGGGCCAGCTTGTACTTTTCGAGGTAGTAGAAGCCGCCGCCGTGCACGGCCCAGAGGTTGCCGGCCAGCTCGTCGCGCACGTTATCGGTGCGGTTGAGGGCGTTTTCCAGGAACACGAAGTAGAACGAGGCCCCAATCCAGGCAATGCCGAAGGTGATGTGCATCAGGCGCACCACAATATTGAGCCATTCCATCAGGTGCCCTTCCCACACGGTACCCGCGGCCAGTTGGTAGCCCACGGCCAGCAGAAACAGCACTGCCAGCACCGTCAGCGCGTAGGCGAAGCCCTGCATCGTGAGGCCGCTTGAGCCCAGCTCTCCATCCCGGTGGGCGCGGGCGAAGCGGTGCAGCAGCGCACTAACGCCCCCAATCAGCAGCAGCACGGCCGTTACTATCCCAAAAAGTAAATAATGCGTCATCGAAAACGGAAAACGGGTATTCAGCGGACCTGGCCGCAGCAGGAGCGGGGCGGGCCCCCGGCGCGGCCAGGTGCCACGCTATGAGCCTGATACCCGGATGCCACCGGCCCGGCGCAATCCGCAAAGCCGGGAATAACGGGATTTTTGATTTAGGAAGTTGGCAGAGAACAAGCGTTTTATTTAAAATATTATCATTTTGGGTGCCGGTTATCGGCAATCAATGAAAGAATTCGCGCTTCGAAGTGAGGAAATTATAACGCCCACCGGGTCCCGGCCGGGGCTGGTGCTGGTGGAGCAGGGCCGCATCCGGGCCGTGCTCCCGCCCGATGAGCCGGTGGCGGTGCCGGTCTACGAGCTGGGGCGCCACGCGCTGCTGCCCGGCCTGATTGACCCCCACGTGCACCTCAACGAGCCCGGTCGCACCGAGTGGGAGGGGTTTAACACGGGCACCCGCGCCGCCCTGGCCGGGGGCCTCACCACCCTCGTGGATATGCCCCTCAACTCGGCCCCGGTGACTACCACGGCGGCGGCCCTGGCCCTCAAGCGCGCCGCCACGGCCGGGCAGCTGCACGTGAATTGCGGGTTCTGGGGCGGCCTCGTGCCCGGCAACGCGGGTGAGGTGGCGGGCCTGATTGCCGGGGGCGTGCTGGGCTTCAAGGCCTTCCTGACCCATTCGGGCATCGACGATTTTCCGAACGCCACCGAGGCCGACCTGCGCCGGGTGATGCCCGAGCTGGCCCGCCACGGCCTGCCGCTGCTGGTGCACTGCGAGCTAAGCCAGGACGATGACGCCTGGCCGCAGCGCGACGTCCGGTCCTACGCCAACTACCTGGCCTCCCGCCCCCGCCACTGGGAAGACGAGGCCGTGCGCCTGATGATCCGGCTCTGCGAGGAAACCGGCTGCCCGGTCCACATCGTGCACTTGTCCTCCGCCGATGCCCTGCCGGCTCTGGCGGCGGCCAAGGCCCGGGGCCTGCCCCTGACGGTGGAAACCGGCCAGCACTACCTGTTTTTCGCGGCCGAAGATATTCCCGACGGCGGCACGGCCTACAAGTGCGCGCCGCCCATCCGGGAGCGGGCTAATAACGAACTGCTCTGGCAGGCCCTGCAAAGCGGCCTTATCGATTTTGTAGCCACCGACCACTCGCCCGCTCCGCCCGACCTCAAGCAGCTGGATTCCGGCGACTTCAGCACCGCCTGGGGCGGCATTGCCTCGTTGCAGCTGGCCCTGCCCGTGCTCTGGACCGCCGCCCGCGCCCACGGCGCCACCCTCCCCGACGTGGTCCGCTGGCTCAGCGAAAATCCGGCGAAGCTCATCGGCCAGGCCCACCGCAAGGGCCGCATCGCCCCCGGCTACGACGCCGATTTCGTGGTCCTGGACGCCGGCGCCGCGTTCATCGTCACGGAAGAGGCGCTGCACCACCGCCACAAGGTGTCGCCCTACCTGGGCCGGGAGCTGCTGGGCGTGGTGGAGCAAACCTGGCTGGCCGGCGAGCTGGCCTACGCCCGCCCTGACTTTCGCCTGCTCAATCAGGGGCAGATGATTAGTAGATGACTAAAGAGAACGTTATTCAGAGCGCAGGAACAGCAGTATAGATGATTGCGTCGTCAAAAAAGAACGTCATTCCGAGCGCATGTAGAGCCGCAGCCGAAGAATTTCGCGTGCTGACGTTGGATCAAGTAACTGAACGACAGGATTACCATTGCACGCGAGATTCCTCGGCTGCGCTCGGAATGACGTTCTTCTGCTAACAACCAACAACCAACAACCAACAACCAACTTCCCGACCCTTGACGATAACTTACCTGGAACGTGCCCGGCGCATTATGGCGCGGATTGAAGCCTTAGCCGCTATCAGTGAGGATGCGGATGGCGTGACGCGCCGCTTCGGGACGCCGGCTTTCGTGGCCGGGCAGGCTTTGGTGCGGGGCTGGATGACGGCGGCCGGCCTCGAAACCTGCCTCGACGGCATCGGCAACGTGCGGGGGCGGTGGGCTTCGGTTCGGCCCGGGGCGCGCACCTTCGTGCTGGCTTCCCACATCGATACGGTGGTGAATGCGGGCAAGTTTGACGGGCCGCTGGGCGTGCTGCTGGGCCTGGATTTGCTCGAACAGCTGGCCGCCCGCCAGGCCGAGTTGCCCTTTCACGTGGAGCTGATGGCCTTCAGCGACGAAGAAGGCGTGCGGTTTCATACCACCTACCTGGGCAGTAAAGTCGTGACCGGGGCCTTCGAAAGCAGCCTGCTCGACCGCGCCGATGCGGCGGGTATCACCCTGGCCGAGGCCATCACCCACATGGGCGGCAACGTGGCGCAGCTACCCCAGGACGCGCTGCCCGCCGCCGAATGGCTGGGCTACCTGGAAGTACACATTGAGCAGGGGCCGGTGCTCTGGGAGCGTAACCTACCGGTGGCGCTGGTAACGGCCATTGCGGGCCAGCAGCGGGTGGAGCTGACCTGGCGCGGCATGGCCGGCCACGCCGGCACCGTGCCCATGACCATGCGTCAGGACGCCCTGGCCGGGGCCGCCGAATTCGTGCTGACCACCGAAGCCTTCGGCCGCCAGTACGGGCACGAGTTGGTGGCCACCGTGGGCAAGCTCGATGTGCGCCACGCCGCCAGCAACGTCATTCCGGGGGAGGTAGCGTGCAGCCTCGACCTGCGCAGCGCCGACGCCACCCGCCTGGCTTCGGCCGCCGCTGAGCTGGCCGCCCGGGCCCAGACCATTGCCGACCGCCGGGAGCTCCAGCTCACCTGGACGCTGGTGCAGCATACGCCCCCCGCCGCCTGCGACGCGGCCCTGAACGAGCTGCTGGCCCGCGCCATCCGCGACTCGGGGCAGGTGGTGGTGCCGTTGGTGAGCGGGGCGGGCCACGATGCGGTGCCGGTTTCCCGGATAGCGCCGGCCACCATGCTCTTCGTGCGCTGCTTCCGGGGCATCAGCCACAACCCCCTCGAAAACGTGGAGCTGCCCGATTTAGCCGCCGCCGTGCAGGTCGCCGAACAGTTTCTGATGCTGCTGGCGGCGCAAAATGACTAGGCCGCGTCAGCTGAACCTGTAACTTACCGCCCCGGCTTACCCCACCCCCGGCCCACGCCGCTCAATTCGCGGAATCCTTCGGGAGAGAGGTGCCAGACGCGAGAAACCGTTGAACGCACCTCTCTCCCGGAGGGGAGGGGGTGATAATCATCCATTCTACCTGCATCTGACTTGTTTACCCTCATGGAAATTTCTGCCCTCACCCGCTCCGTTGTGCGGTCCAACCACGCCATTATTGCCCCCGACGGCTACATCAACAGCAACGTGCCCGGCTGGACGGGCTGCACTGTCAACGTCATCATCAACGAGCAAATGGGCGCGCGCCTGTGCCAGACGCTGGTGACGCTGCGCAGCGAGGGCCGGCTGGAAGGCCGGACCGAAGCGGCCCAGATTTTCTTCTACGTAGTGGAAGGCCAGTGCAAGGTGACGGTGGCTGGCGCGGCCCGGAGCCTGGCCGCGGGGCAGTACGTGTACGTGCCGGTGGGGCAGGAGTACCGCTTCGAAAACCCTACCGAGGGCACCCAGCTGCTGACGTTTCACAAGACGTACGAGCCACTGGCGGGCCACGCCGCGCCGGCCTTACTCTTCGGCGAGCGGGACCTGAGCAAGGCCCCCGTGTACATGAACGACGAGGCCCTGCGCATCCAGGAGCTGCTGCCCAACGAGCTGGGCTTCGACATGGCCGTGAACATCTTCACCTACAGCACCGGCGGCCACCTGCCGATGGTGGAAACCCACATCATGGAGCACGGCCTGCTCTACCTCCAGGGCCAGGCCATCTACATGCTCGACCAGCACTGGTACCCCGTCAAAAAGGGCGACTCCATCTGGATGGCGCCCTACTGCCAGCAGTGGGCCACCGCCATGGGCCAGGAAGACTCGGTCTACATCTACTACAAAAACGTCAACCGCTTCCCCACGGTGATGTAGTCCTGCTGAATGTCATTCCGAGCATGTTGCGCATCAAGCAAGGGACCGACGAATCTCGCGTGCTGATGTTGCATCAACTAACCCTGATGATAGGATTACCATGAAACGCGAGATTCCTCGACTCCGGCTTCGTTCCTGGCTTGATGCGCCACATGCTCGGAATGACGTTCAATTTTTGCCTTGCCCACCTCTAGTATGACCCTTTCCGAACTCAACTGCCTCCCGCCCGCGGCCCGCGCTGAGCAACTGCACAAGTGCTGCGGAGCCACGGCCTGGGTGGAGCAGCTGAACCGCCGGTTTCCGTTCGCCGCCCGCGCTGTCTTGGTTGCCGCATCCGAGGCTATCTGGCAAAACCTGACCGAAGCCGACTGGCGGGAAGCCTTCACCCACCATCCTAAAATTGGGGACGTGGCGGGGCTGCGGGAGAAATTCGCGGCTACCAGCGCCTGGGCCGGACAGGAGCAGGGAGCCGTGGCCGCCGCCACCGACGAAACGTTGCGCGAGCTGGCCGCCGGCAACGCGGCCTACGAGCAGCGGTTCGGCTACATCTTCATCGTGTGCGCCACCGGCAAATCGGCCGCGCAGATGCTGGCGCTGCTGCAAGCCCGGCTGCCCCACGCGCCCGCCGTGGAAATTGGGGTGGCCGCCGCCGAGCAGGCTAAAATCACGGAAATCAGACTGAGAAAACTACTAGCCGACGAACCTGCATGAGCCAGATTACCACCCACATCCTCGATACCACCCGGGGCCGGCCAGCGGCCGGAGTCACCATCATCCTCTCCGAGCAGCACGAAACCAGCTGGCGGGAGCTGGCCCGGGGCCTCACCAACGCCGACGGCCGCCTCCCCGACCTGCTGCCGCCCACCCAGCACCTACTGCCTGGCATCTACCAGCTCCGGTTTCTGACCCAGGCTTACTTCGATGAACTGGAAGTCAGCGCGTTTTATCCCTTCGTGGAAATCGGGTTTACCGTCAACTCAACTGAACATTACCACGTGCCGCTGCTGCTCAACCCCTTTGGCTACTCTACCTACCGCGGCTCCTGACGGGCAGCTGCAACCTGCGCCCCGTTCCCGTTTTCTCCCAATCTGACCCCACCGCCTACCCTATGAAGCTCAGCATTCCCGAAACCGACAAAACCCAGCTCCTCGACGCACTCGGCGCGGCCAACCTGCAATTCCAGCGCGTGTACCCCGGCGACCGGCCCGACCGCCAGCCGGTGCACACCGTGTACGGCGGGGCCAACCTGTTCAAGGCCGATACCTGCGTGCGCATGGGCGATATTGCCCTCCACAACCTGCGCACCTACGCGCCCACTTTCGTGGAGCTGGCCCGGGTGCTGGAGCTGCGGGGCCACGAGCACCTGCCAGTGCTGGAAAAGGACGTAGCCTACCTCACCCGCCGCCTCGAAGCGCTGAGCCCCGAGGAGCGCCGCCGCGAGCCGGGTGGGCTGGCCTACGCCATCTACCAGAAAATCGTGTACAAGCTCCAGACCGAAGCGGTGGAAGATTTTCGCATCGACTTTGAGGACGGCTTCGGCAACCGCCCCGATGCGGAGGAGGATGCCACGGCCGTGCAGGCGGCCCGGGCGCTGGCTCAGGGCATGCGCGAGGGCACGGTATCGCCCTTTATCGGTATCCGCATCAAGCCCTTCACCGAGGACCTGAAGGACCGGGGCGTGCGCACGCTCGATATTTTTCTGACCACGCTGCTGGCCGAAACCGGCGGGAAGCTGCCCGCTAATTTCGTGGTGATGCTGCCCAAGGTGACTATTCCGGAGCAGATGACGACCATGGTGCGCCTGCTGGAGCTGCTGGAACAGGCCAACGGTCTGCCCGCTGGCACGCTGCGGATGGAAACGATGGTGGAAGCCACCCAGATTATCATGGATGCCGAGGGCCGCAACCCGCTGCTGCGCATCATGCGGGCCAGTGAGGGCCGTTGCGTGGCTGCCCACTTCGGCACCTACGACTACACGGCCTCGGCCGGCATCACGGCCCGCTACCAGACCATGGCCCACCCGGTCTGCGACTTCGCCCACCACATGACCAAGGTGGCGCTGGGCGGCACCGGCATCTTTCTTTCCGACGGGGCCACCAACGTGATGCCCATTGGGCCGCACCGGGGCGAAAACCTGAGCTACGAGCAGCTGCGCGAAAACCGCGAATCGGTGCACAACGCCTGGCGGCAGGGGTTTCAGCACACCACCCACTCGCTCATCAACGGCCTCTACCAGGGCTGGGACCTGAATCCGGCTCAGCTCCCGATGCGCTACGCGGCCACCTACGCCTTCTTCCTGAGCAGCTACGACGATGCCCTGCACCGACTGAAATCCTTTGTGGAGCGGGCCGCCATTTCCACCCTCACCGGCGACATTTTCGATGATGCCGCCACCGGCCAGGGCCTGCTCAACTTTTTCCTGCGGGCCCTCAACTGCGGGGCCATCACGGAGGAGGAAGTGCGGGCCACCGGCCTCACCACCGAGGAAATCCAGAGCCGCTCCTTCTTCCGCATTCTCGAAGGCCGCCGCGCCCGTCCGCAGTAGGCGGGCGGGCGCGGCGGGGTGGATGCGCAACAGGGAGAGCAATTAGCACGCCTCCCTTTTGGGAGGGGCAGTAGTGAACAACCTGTCCGGAAACGGACAGGTTTCCTTTTGCCCTTGCTGGCGATATTTGATGTAAATAATTGATGATAAATATGTTATAAACTTGGCACAGCGGTTGGCTTCGTTGGGTAGAACCTTTCCTCTACCTGTACGAAAATGGACAGAGCCATTTCAACTACCACCCAAAACCGCCGCCAACGCCGCCGCTGGCTGCTGGGTGCCGGGCTGCTGCTGGCCCTGGGCGCGGCCCTGCTGGCTTTCCGCACGGTGCTCCAGCCCAGTCTGGAGCGCAATGCAATTCTGCTGGCCCGCGCCGAAACCGGCGACGTGGAGGCTTCGCTCACGGCGGCCGGCGTGGTTATTCCGGCCCGGGAGGCCGTCATCACCAGTCCCATTGCCAGCACCATCCGGCGGGTGCTGGTGCCGGTGGGCAGCCCGGTGCGGCCCGGCCAGCCCCTGCTGGAACTCGACCGGGAACTGACGAATTCAGCCTTGGCCAAGCTCCAGGATGAGCAGCAGCAGAACCGCATCAAAAACGACCAGCTCCGGCTCACCCTCGAAAAAGCCCTGAACGACCTTCGAGCCCAGCAGCAGGTGCAGCAGGTGAAGGTGGGCAGCCTGCAATCGGCGCTCCGCGACGAGCAGTACTTGCTGAAAGTGGGCGGCGGCACGGCCGAAAGCGTGCGCCAGGCCGAGCTGAGCCTGCGCCTGGCCCAGCTGGAGCAGCAGCGCCTGCACGAGCAGATTCGCAATCAGCGGGCCACCAACGCCGCCGATGTGCGGGAACTGGGCTTCACGGTGCAGATGCAGGCGCGCAATATTGCCGAGCTGGCCGGCAAGCTGGCCCAGGCCAACATCAGCAGCCAGCAGCCGGGCGTGCTCACCTGGCTCAACGACGCCCTGGGCTCCACCGTGCAGGCCGGCGACCCCCTGGCCCGCGTGGCCGACCTGACCCACTTCCGGGTGCGGGCCACCATTTCCGACACCTACGCCGACGCCCTGCACCCCGGCGACCCGGTCATCGTCCGCATCAACGACCTCGACTTGCGCGGCACCATCAGCACCGTGAGTCCCACCGTGGACAAGGGCGTGGTCACCTTCTACGCCACCCTGGCCCAGGACCACTACCCGGTCCTGCGCCCCAACCTGCGCACCGACGTGTTCGTGGTGACCAACTCCCTGCGGGGCGTCACGCGGGTGAAAAACGGCCCCTTCTACCAGGGCGGCAAGGAGCAGCCGGTATTCGTGGTGAAAGATGGCCGCGCCACCCGCCGCACCGTGCAGTTCGGGGCCAGCAACTTCGACTACGTGCAGGTAACCGGCGGCCTGCGCCCCGGCGAGCAAATCGTCGTCTCCGACATGAAGGACCATCTCGACACGCCCGAACTCACCATCCAATGAGAAATTTAGCCATTCGGACTTTAGCTATTAGCTGTCAGCTGCTAGCTATTAGCTTTTTCATTGAGGAAGTAAACGCCCAGCAGGCACCCGTACTCAATCAGGATATAAGCACGAAAGCTGATAGCTATCAGCTAGTAGCTAACAGCTCATTAGAAGAGGCAGCTATAAGTTTGAGCGAGGTCATCAGTCAGGCCCTGAGCCAGTCGGCGGTGGCGCGGCAGGCTGGTACCAGCCGCGACCAGAGCTACTGGCAGTGGCGGGGCTACCGGGCCAACTACCGGCCCCAGCTGGGCTTGCAGGGCCTGTTGCCGGGGTTCAGCCGGGCCGTCACGCCAGTCGTGCAGCCCGACGGCACCACCGATTTCCGGGCCGTGCGCCTCAACAACTCCAACCTGGCCCTCACGCTCAGCCAGAACATCGGCCTGACGGGCGGGCGGGTGTTCGTGGCCTCGGAAGTGCAGCGGTTCGACGATTTCAACGGGGGGCTGCGGCGCTACAACAACCAGCCGGTGGTGGTGGGCCTGAGCCAACCCATCGGCCGTTTCAACGACCTGCGCTGGGCCCGGCGGCTGGAACCGCTGCGCTACCAGGAAAGCCAACGCCAGTACGTAGAAGAGCGCGAAAGCATTGCCCAGCGCATCACGGAGCTGTATTTCGATGTGCTGGGCCAGCAGGTAAACGCCCAGGTGGCCGGCCAGAACGCCCAGGCCAACGCCGAGCTGCTGCGCCTGGGCCGGGCGCGGTACGGCCTCGGCCGCCTCTCCCAAAGTGACTTGCTGCGCCTCGAACTCAACCTGCTCACGGCCCAGCAGGCCGAAGTGCAGGCCCAGCTCGATGCTCAAAATGCCGCCGTGGAGCTGCAAGCCTACACCGGCCTGGCCGCCGAAAGCCTGCGCCTGACGGTGCCCGCCGCCCCGCGCCCCGTGGTGCCGCCCGCGCTGGCCCTGGCGCAGGCCCGCCAGAACCGGGCGCTGGTGCTGGGCTTCCGACGCCGCCTGCTCGAAGCCGAGCGCACCGTGGCCCTGGCCCGCGGCACCACCGGATTCCAGGCCACGCTCTCGGCCAACCTGGGTTACATCAACCAGGCCCCCAACCTCTGGGACACCTACGCGGGCCTGCAAAACCAGCAGCAGGTGGGCCTCACTTTCGCGGTGCCCCTCGTGGACTGGGGCCGGCGCCAGGCCACCGTAAAAACCGCCCAACTAACCCGCCAGCAGGTGCAAACCGACGTGCAGCAGGAGCAGGCCACTTTCGAGCAGAGCGTGCGGGTGCAGGCTGCCCAGCTCGGCCCGCTGGCCACCCAGCTCGCCCTGGCCGCTCGTGCCGACACCCTGGCCCGCCAGCGCTACGCCATTGCCCAGGCTACCTACCAGGTGGGCCGCATCAGCCTCACCGACCTCACCATTGCCACCGCCGAAAAGGACCAGGCCCGCCGCGCCTACATTGCGGCTCTGCGCGCCGCCTGGGTGGCCCACTACCGATTAAGGGCCCTGACGCTGTACGATTTTGAGCGGGGCGAAGCGCTGGTGGGGGAGTAGTCGCCCAGCAGAATCACAACCGAACAGACTGTCCGAAACCGGACACAATTTATCAGGTGCTTGTATGCTGATTAGTTGTTAAGTAATTGAAAATAAAATACTTGTGAAATTGGCCCGCTGCTTGGCTATCCTTCCTCAACCAGTGCATTCCCCTGTCCAAAACCGGACAGCTCATCTTTCAATTTCTTCCTCATGACCAATCTATTCGCCCCGGTTGCCGCTGATTCGTCTTCTCCCCAGGCTGCTACTGCCACGTTGGCTCCGGGCCGGGCCGTGCTCCAGCTCACCGGCATCGAGAAGGTGTACCAGACCCGCACCATTGAAACGGTGGCCCTCAATCACGTTAACCTTACCATCAACCAAGGCGAGTTCGTCTCGATTATGGGACCTTCGGGCTGCGGAAAGTCCACGCTGCTCAGCATCATGGGTCTGCTCGACGAGCCCACCAGCGGCACCCTGGAAATTGATGGCCGCCCCGTGCAGAGCTACTCCGACAAGGAGCTGGCCCGGTTGCGCAACCACAAAATAGGCTTCGTTTTCCAGAGCTACCACCTGATAAACGACCTCTCGGTGCTCGACAACGTGGAGCTGCCCCTGCTTTACCGCAGCGGCGTGAGCGGCAAGGAGCGCCAGCAGCGGGCCTACGCCGCCCTCGAAAAAGTGGGCCTCGGGGCGCGCACCAACCACTTCCCGAGTCAGCTTTCGGGTGGGCAGCGGCAGCGCGTGGCCATTGCCCGGGCCCTGGCCGGCCAGCCCGAACTCATTCTGGCCGACGAGCCCACCGGCAACCTCGACTCGGTGATGGGCGAGGAAATCATGGACCTGCTATTGACCCTCAACCGTGAGGAAGGTACCACCATCGTCATGGTCACCCACGACGAGCAGCAGGCCCTCAAAACCCAGCGCCTCATCCGCTTCTTCGACGGCAGCCAAGTCTCTTAAACAGTCATGCTGAGTGAAGCGGAGCGTAACCGAAGCATCTCTCCCGCAGTGATAATTCCACTGTAAGGGTAGGCTTTATAACGAAGCGGTGGAGATGCTTCGGTTACGGTCCGCTTCACTCAGCATGACGGATTGTTCCTTTCGCCCTAACAATTCCAACCCCTAACAACCATGTTCCTTTCCTACCTCAAAATTGCCTGGAAGGTATTGCTGCGGCGCAAATTCTTCACCTTTATCAGCCTGTTCGGTATCTCGTTTACTTTAATGGTGCTGCTGGTGATGTACGCCATGGTGGACTACTCCGTGGGTCCCCAAATGCCGGAGCTGCGTACCGACCGGCTGCTATTTATCACCCGGATGCAGCTTTTCTACCGCGACGGCGGCCAGAGCAATTCGGGGCTCGGATATGCCTTCTTGGACAAGTACGCCCGCACCCTGCGCACACCGGAAAAGGTGTCGCTATGCGAGCATAATTTCGGCACCGTGGCCGCCTACGCAAGTAATCAGACGCTCAAGCTCGACCTCAAACGCACCGACGACGTGTTCTGGCAGGTGCTCAACTTTGACTTCGTGGCCGGCCGGCCGTTCAATGCTCACGAAGAACGCGACGCGGCGCATGTGGTGGTCGTAAACGAGAGCACGGCCCGCCGCTACTTCGGCGCCAGTGAAAACGTGCTCGGGAGGGTAATGGAGTTGGACGCCGTGCCCTACCGAGTAGTGGGTATAGTGCGCGACGTGCCATTGTCGCGGATTCAGTCCTACGCCGAGGTCTGGGTGCCGCTCAGCACAACCACGGCCAACCTGCGCGACCCCAACTATCTAGGCGGCTACATGGCCATTCTGCTGGCTCCTTCGGCGGCCGAGGTCGACAACGTGAAGGCGGAGTTTCAGCAGGTGGTTGCCCGGATTCCGTTGCCCGATCCCAAGCAGTTCAAGGAACTGCGTACCCGCGCCCACACGCTCTTTGCCTCCCTAATTGCCCACGCCAACGGCAGTTCATCGGCCGACGGGTCCAGCGGACTGGTCGTGCGCGTAGCTCTGGCCCTGACGCTGCTCTTCATGCTGCTGCCGGCTCTGAACCTGGTAAACGTAAACGTGAGCCGCACCTTGGAGCGGGCCTCCGAAATTGGGGTGCGCAAAGCCTTCGGAGCTACCACCAGCGCGCTAATGCGGCAGTTTCTCATCGAAAATATCTTCCTGACGCTGCTCGGGGGGGGGCKGGGGTTAGGGCTGGCCGCCGGAATGCTGGTCTTCATTAACAGTATTCACCTGATTCCCTACGCCCAATTTGCCCTCAATGGGCGGGTGTTTGGGGTGGCGCTGGGGCTGGCGTTGGTATTTGGAATTCTGTCGGGAGTGTATCCGGCTTATAAAATGTCGAAACTACAGGCCGCGCAGGTCTTGAAAGGAGAAGTTGCCTTATGATTCGCCACCTAATTACGCTGATGTGGAACCGCCGCCGGGCCAATGCTCTGCTGCTGGCTGAAATATTTCTGGCTTTCGTAGTGCTGTTTGTAGTGGGCAGCGTGGGCCTCTTTAACTGGCGCAACTACCAGGAGCCGATGGGCTTCAGCTACGATAACGTGTGGGTAATTGACCTAGACGCCGGAACCCAACCCCGGGCCGACCAGTTCGCCACCTTGCAAACCGTACTGCGCCAGCTACGTAGTGCGCCGGGCGTGGTCAGCGTCTCGCGCACCGCCTCCAACACGCCCTTTTCCGGCAGTAACAACACCACTTGGATGGAAACGGAAAAAGATGGTATAAAGCAGTCGGTAGAAGATGTGAACTACTACGAGGCCAACATTGAACTGCGCGAGGTAATGGGGGTGCAAATGCGCGAGGGCCGCTGGTTCGATCACCGCGATGAAACCGCCACCCGGACCCCGGTAGTCATTACGCAACTATTGCGCGATAAGCTATTCGGGCCTGGTGCGCCGGCCGTGGGGAAACGCATCAACAACCGCGAAGCCGAGTGGCAGGTGGTGGGTGTAAGTGGCGCTTACCGCGCCGATGGTGAGTTGCAGGAGCCCCGGCCCGCAATGTTCGTTTACCTCAGCCCCGACGATACGACCCGCGCCCGGAATACGCTTCTGGTGAAGGTGCGGCCCGGAAGCGGCGCAGCGTTGGAAAAGAAAATCAGCGCCGATATTCGTAGCGCCGGCACTACTTGGTCGAGCAATGTCAGAGCCTTGGCCGAACAGCGGCTGACTCAATTCAAGTTTGGGTTGGTACTTCCCGTTATCCTGGGGGTAGTGTGCCTGTTTCTCATCATTAATGTGGCCTTGGGTCTGTTTGGGGTGCTGTGGCTGAACATCAGCCGGCGGCGGGGTGAAATTGGCGTGCGCCGGGCCATGGGTGCCACGGCCGGCAACATCAGCGGGCAGGTACTGGGCGAAATCCTGGTTCTGACTACTTTCGGGCTGGTGTTGGGGCTGCTGGTAGCCGTGCAGTTTCCGCTGCTGGGCATCTTCAGCGTCCTGCCCAGTATCTACTTCACTGCCATGCTGCTGGCAGCCGGGGTGCTGTATCTGCTGGCCGTGGTGTGCGCCCTCTACCCGAGCCGGCTGGCGGCCGGCATCCAGCCCGCCGTGGCGCTGCGGGAGGAGTAAGAGGTCCTGGCCGGTAGCTGTGGTTGCCCGGCATCCCTTTGAACTCCGCGCATTCCTCCGCGAACTTGCGTGAAAACCAACACCAGTTATACCTCCAGACAACCGAACAATCAGGCGGCGCATTTGCCGTTTCAACCACTATCTTTCCCCGCTCCCTATGAAAAACCTCACGACCCTGGCCCTGTTGTGGCTGCTGGCCCTGGCGCCCGCCCTGGCCCAAACCGCCACCGAACCCCGTTCCGTCGCTAGTTTCACGGCCATTGAGGTGAGCAACGGTATCGAGCTGAACCTGACCGCCGGCCCCGCCCAACGCCTCCAGGCCAGCGCCGACACGCCCGAGCTCCTGGCCCGCCTCAAAACCGACGTGCGCAACGGCGTGCTGATTATCAGCTTTGAGCGGGAGAAAGACGAAAAGCAGGACCGCAACAGGCGCACCTTCCACCTGCTGGTGGAGGTAACGGCCCCGGCCGTGGCGGCCCTCAAGGGCACCAGCGGCGCCAAAATCGCGCTGGCCGGCCCTTACGTCATCGATAAGCTGAATCTCGATCTGTCGTCGGGGGCCATGCTGGAGGGGGAAATCCGGGCGGCCGCGCTCCGCGCCGACCTGAGCAGCGGCGGCATTGCCTCACCCACCGGGCAGGCCCAGCGCCTCACGGTCGACGTTTCCAGCGGGGGTATTTTCAAGGGCCAAAACCTGCAAGCCACCACCTGCGAGGCTTCGGCGTCGAGTGGGGGCATCGCCAACATTGAAGTGCGCGAAACCCTGACGGCCCAGGCGTCGAGCGGGGGCCTTGTGCGCTATGGGGGCGCGGCCCAGGTCAAGAAAACGGCCAGCAGCGGCGGCAGCGTAAAGAGTCGGTAGCCCGCCGCTCTGCCCATTTCCGATAGTCCCCGACCCACCTCCGCGCTACTCCGCGCTCTGCTGCGGGAAAACTACCCGCCCGATACCTGAACGGTCCATGATTCTACTAGTTGACGATGATATTGCCGTGCGCACTTCCCTGCGCCTGCTGCTGAAGCAGAACGGCTACCCCGCCGAAGCCGTGGCCACGCCCGCCGAGGCCTTGCGCCTCGTGGAAACGAACGCGCCCCGGCTGGTGGTCCTCGATATGAACTTCTCGCTCGATACCAGCGGCCACGACGGCCTGCACCTGCTGACCCAACTCAAGCGGTTGCGGCCGGCGTTGCCGGTGGTGCTGCTCACGGGCTGGGGCAGCATCGCGCTGGCCGTGGCTGGCATGAAGGCCGGGGCCGCCGAGTTCGTTACCAAGCCCTGGGACAACGACCACCTGCTCCAGACCATCCGCACGGTGCTGGCCCTCACCGAACCCGACCCGGTCCTCACCGACCCGGCCACCCTCAGCCGGCGCCAGCTCGATGCCCAGTACGATTTTACGGGCATCGTGGGCCAGGATGCGGGGTTGCTGCACGTGCTGCGCCAGGTGGGCCAGGTGGCGCCCACCGATGCCTCGGTGCTTATCGAGGGCGAATCGGGGACGGGCAAGGAACTAATTGCCGAGGCCCTGCACCGCAACAGCACCCGCCGCCGCCAGCCCTTCGTGAAGGTGAACCTGGGCGGTATTTCGGCCTCCCTGTTTGAGAGTGAGCTGTTCGGCCACCGCCGCGGGGCGTTCACGGATGCCAAAGCCGACCGCGTGGGCCGCTTCGAAATGGCCCAGGGCGGCACCATTTTCCTGGATGAAATCGGGGAGCTCGACCTCAATTCGCAGGTGAAGCTGCTGCGCGTGCTCCAGGACCGCACCTACGAAGTGCTCGGCGACAGCAAGCCGCGTCGCCTCGATATCCGGGTGGTCTGCGCCACCAACCGGCATTTGGCCGAGGAAGTGCGGGCGGGCCGCTTCCGCGAGGATTTGTTCTACCGCATCAACCTGATCACCGTGCACCTGCCCGCCCTGCGCGAGCGGCCCCAGGATATTGGCCTGCTGGTGCAGCACTTCGTGGCCGCCCTGCGCGCCACCTACCAGCGCCCGGCCCTGAAAGTGAGCGTTCGGGCCCAGCACTGGCTCCAGGAGCAGGCCCTGCCCGGCAACATCCGGGAGCTGAAAAACGTGGTGGAACGGGCCGTGCTGGTTTCGGGCAAAGACGAGCTCGGCCCCGAAGATTTCCAGGCCCAGACCCCCGCGCTACCCGTTGCCACCAACCCCAACGAGCTACCCGAGCCCGGCACCATGACCCTGGAAGAATTAGAGGCCCAGATGATTCGGCGCACCCTCACCCATTACGAAGGCAACCTGAGCCGCGTCGCCCGGGCCCTGGGCCTGAGCCGCGGGGCCTTGTACCGAAGGCTGGAGAAGTACGGAATTGAAACGGCGGAAGGGTAGTAGGGGAGAAGAACGTCATGCGGTGCCTGCCGCGCACTAAGCGGTGGCCAGGCATCTGGCGTGGCGGCGTCGGGTTCTATTCCCTGTAAAGCGACATGCGAAAATGCCGCAGGCTCCCGGGCTTCGTTGTGCCTGCTTCCCGAAGCCATCATCCCCTTTACAGGCGCATCAGCTTGGTTGGAGAGAGAACCGCGTAGCGGCCAAAGCAGTCAGCGCACCAACTTGGGGCCAGCTAACGGGGGGGGGGGGGGTGCCCATGGGGGTGGAGCTGGCGCGGTACCACCGCGCTGATGACGGGAGTGCTCCCTCATCAGGGGCCGGGTGCCTGGCCTCCATACGCGACCCGAAGCGCAAGTGCCCCACGTGCTGCCGCGTTTTCAAGAACCATTTTTCACGAGCTACCGCGTGAAGCGGGTACTATTGCACCAGCAGCGTGCGGGATGCTTCGTCGCCGCTCGGGGCGCGGAAGGCGCTGCCGGACGTTTTTTAGTGCTGTTACTTACCCCGCACGTTAGCCAAATCCCTCAATCAGCAAGATGAGTTTACGCGTTAAGTTTCTGCTCTTCGTGGTCCTGATTCACGCGGTACTCATCGTGCTGGCGGGGCAGGTGCTGCGCACCAATCCGGTGCTGTTCGTGGGCCTGGAGGTGCTGCTGCTTATCAGCATTGTGCTCACGGTGCAGCTGTACCGGGGCTTCGTGCGGCCGTTTGAGCTGATTGCGGCGGGCACGGCGGCCATGCAGGCCCAGGATTTCTCCCTGAAATTTGTGCCCGTGGGCCAGCGGGAAATGGACCAGCTCATCGGCGTCTACAACCACATGCTAGACGCCCTGCGCCAGGAGCGCGTCACCCGGCACGAGAAAAGCCACCTGCTCGAAAGCCTGATTCAGGCCTCACCGGCCGGGCTGCTGCTGCTCTCTTTTGAGGGGGAAATGGAAGGCGTGAACCCGGCCGCCGAACGGATGCTGGGCCAATCGGCCGCCGCCCTGCTGGGCCATCGCCCCGCCGCGCTGCCCGGCGAGTGGGGCGCGGCCCTGGCCCGCCTGCGCGAGGCCGAGCCCCAGGTGGTGCGCCTCTCGGGCCTGCAAACCTACCGGGCCAGCTGCTCCCACTTCATCGACCGGGGATTTAGCCGGCAGTTTATTCTGCTCGAAGAACTGACCCGGGAGCTGATTAAACAGGAAAAGCAGGCCTACGAGCAGCTGATCCGGATGATGTCGCACGAGGTCAACAACTCCATTGGGGCCATCAACTCGCTGCTCAACAGCTTCCACCACTACGCCCCCCAGCTCGCGCCCGCCGACGCGCCCGATTTCACGGAAGCCCTCGACGTGGCCATTCAGCGCAATACCAACCTGGTCAACTTTACGGCTGGTTTCGCCCACCTCGTGCGCCTGCCGCCCCCGCAACCCGCGCCCACCGACGTGCACGAGCTGCTGCGTCATCTCACGCGCCTGCTGCACGTGCCGGCCCAGAACCGCCGCATCAGCTGGCACTTGGCGCTGGCCGAGGGGCCGCTCGTGGTCAATCTGGATGCCCGGCAGCTGGAACAGGCCCTGCTCAACATCGGCAAAAACGCCCTCGAAGCCATCGGTGAAAACGGCCACGTGTGGGTGCGCACCAGCCACAATCCGCCCACCCTGGTCATCGAAAACGACGGCGCACCGTTGTCCCCCGAAGTGCAGCGCCGCCTGTTCACGCCCTTCTTCAGCACCAAGCGCGACGGCCAGGGCATCGGCCTCACCCTGGTCCGCGACATTCTGCTCCAGCATCAGTTTCGCTTCAGCTTAGAGACGCAGGAAAACGGCCGCACGGCGTTTACGGTGTGGTTCGCGGTGAAGCGGTGAGTGAGTGAGTGAGTGAGTGAGTGAGTGAGTGAGTGAGTGAGTGAGTGAGTGAGTGAGTGAGTGAGTGAGTGAAATGGAACGTCATTCCGAGCAAAGTACTAGCCGGCGACCCGGCGGAAAAAGAAACGTCATTCTGAGCGAAGCCGGAGGCGTAGTCGAAGAATCTCGCGTGCCAAAGTAATTCCTGATAACAGGGTTAGTACTGCACGCGAGATTCCTCGACTACGCCTCCGGCTTCGCTCGGAATGACGTTCTATTTCACTCACTCACTCACCGCACTGGTGGTTTGCGGGTGGGCCTTACCGGCGGGGTTTGGTTGGGGTCCACAACCTGGCCGTTGCGGAAGGTTTTCTTCTCCTTTACCGTCGTGCCATCGGGGCCGAAGTAACTCCAGACGCCGGTTTCCTTGCCGTTGCGGAAGGCCCCGCTCATTTCGGGGGTGCCGTCTTCGCGCAGCAGGCGGTAGGGGCCGGTTTTGAGGCCGCGCACGTAGGTGGTTTCGGCCTGGAGCTTGCCCGAGGGGTAGAACGACTGGCCCAGGCCGGCGGGCTTCCCGTTCTCGTTGAGCAGCTTGCTTTGCAGCGTACCGGTAGGGTAGTAGGTGAGCTGCTCGCCCCCCAGGCGGCCGTTGAGGTAAGTTTCGAGCTGCTGTACCTGCTTGCCGCCGGGGAAATAGGTGCGCCACTGGCCCACCGGCTGCCCGTTCTTGTACTGCTGCTCCCGGTGCAGGCTGCCATCCTCAAAATAGGTCGTGATTTTTCGGTCCCGGGCCTGGTTGGCGTACTCGATTTTCTGCGCCGGCTTGCCCGATTCGTAGAAATCCTCCTGGGTGCCCGTCAGCACGCCCTGGCGGTAGTTCATCTTGCTCTTAATGGCCCCACTCTCGTAGTATGCTTTGGCCGGGCCGTCGAGGTTGCTGGTGCCGCCGGCCAGGGAGCGGGCCTGCTTGGTGAGGTCGTCGCCGAGGGGGTTTTTCACGGCCCGGCCGCTGAAGGTGGCGGCCACGTAGGTGCCCTCGGTCTGGAGCTTGCCGGAGCGGTAGAAGGTGCGGTAGCTACCCCGGCCCGACTTATCAGCCAGCACCTCCGTTTCGAGCTGGCCGTTGTCGTAGTACGTTTTGTAGGGGCCGGCCAGCAGGCCGCGGCTGTAGGTGCCCTCACTCTGAAGCTCCCCGTTCTCATAATAGGTTTTTGCCGGCCCGTTGGCCTGGCCCTCAGCGTAGGTGATTTCGGCCTTAGGTTTGCCCGAATCGTACAGCTCGCGCACCAGACCAGTTGGCTGGCCTTTGGTCAGCGTCGTTTCCAGCTTGATTTTGCCGTCGGGGAAGTAGTAGCGCAGCAGGCCGGTGGGCTCGTCGTTGTCGTAGGTGCCTTCCTGGGCCATTTTGCCGCTGGCGTAGTAGGTTTTGAACGGCCCCTGACGCACGCCGTCCTGGTAGGTCACTTCTACCCGCCGCCCGCCGGTGGGGTGAAATTCTACGTAAGCCGAGTCGCGCTTGCCGGCAGTGTAACGGGTCTGGGCTTCGAGCTTGCCGGAGTAGTAAAACCGCTTGTACGGCCCCTGCATCACGGTGTCGCCGGCCACCAGGGCCGAGAAAACCTCCCGCTTGTGCACGTTCGTGGAGTCGAAGTAGGTGGTCAGCCGCCGCAGTTTCTGGGCCTGAGCGGTGGTAGCAGTGAGCAGTAGCAGGATGACAATTCGCTTCATAGCAGCAAGAACGGGGGAAATGGCGAAGTAGTGCGTTACTGGTTTCACGCAGGCTCTCGCGGTGGGTGACGCGGGGTTTCGCAGTGCCGTTTAACGGCCAGAGCGTGGTGCCCGCAAACAAAAGCCCTGCCGCAAAACAAGCGGCAGGGCTTTCAGAGTGAAGTCTCAGGTATACAGAACGAAAGCTGACAGCTAGCAGCTAAAACCTAGCAGCCCCCTATACTTTTTCCAGTACGATGCTGCTGGCCCCGCCGCCGCCGTTGCAGATGCCGGTAACGCCGATTTTGCCGCCTTCGTTCTCCATCACGTTCAGTAGCGTCGTCACGATGCGGGCGCCGGAAGCACCCAGCGGGTGGCCCAGCGAAACTGCGCCGCCGTACACGTTCACCTTCGTGCCTTCCAGGTTCAGGAGCTTGTTGTTGGCCAGCGAAACCACCGAGAAAGCCTCGTTAATTTCGTAGAAATCTACTTCCGAAGCGTCCAGGCCGGCATTTTTCAGTGCCTTCGGAATAGCCAGCGCCGGGGTGGTAGTGAACCACTCGGGAGCCTGCTCGGCGTCGGCGAAGCCCCGGATGATGGCCAGCGGCTTAATGCCCAGCTCATCGGCCTTCTCGCGGCTCATGAGCAGCACGGCGGCGGCCCCGTCGTTGAGGGTGGAGGCGTTGGCCGCCGTTACGGTGCCTTCCTTGGTGAAGGCGGCCCGCAGCCCGGCGAACTTGCTGAAATCTGCCTTCAGGTACTCCTCGTCGTCAGAAATAACAGTTTCCTTGCCGCGTACCGTAATGGTGACGGGCACGATTTCGTCCTTCTTCTTGCCGGCCTTGGCGGCGGCGGCGCTGCGCTCGTAGCTCTGCTGGGCGAAGGCGTCCTGGTCTTCGCGCGTGATGCCGTAGTGGGCGGCGGTGGCGTCGGCGGCGTTGCCCATGGCATAGTCGTGGTAGGGGTCCCAGAGGCCGTCCTTCATCAGGCCGTCAATCATCTGGCCGTTGCCGTACTTCGCCCCGAAACGGGCTTTGTCGAGGTAATATGGCACGTTGCTCATGCTTTCCATGCCGCCGGCCATTACCACGTCGGCCTGGCCCAGCATAATGGCCTGGGCGCCGTACATAATGGCTTTCGAGCCCGAGGCGCATACTTTGTTCACGGTGGTGCATTCCACGGTGTCGGGCAGGCCGGCTTTCTTGGCCGCCTGGCGGGCCGGAGCCTGGCCCAGGTTGGCCGAAATCACGTTGCCCATAATTACCTGCTGCACTTCCTTGCCATCGAGGCCGGCCTTTTCCAGCGCGCCTTTAATGGCAATAGCGCCCAGCTCAATGGCCGACAATGAGGCCAGGCTGCCACCAAACGAGCCAATCGGGGTGCGTACGGCGGCGACAATAACTACTTCCTTGATTTGCATAGTGCTGTTGTTGGGTGGGGTGAGGGTATAGTTCAAAGGTACGAAAGGGGAAGGCAACGGTATGAAACCTACCCGGGAGGCCTCTGAGACAAGTGCTACTACAGAGCCTGGCGACTTGTTCTCTCGTGTTGCTGAAACAAGAACGGGCCGCTGGGCTCTGCGGCTAGCGGATGGTTTTTTTCGGCCTAACCGCGTCCGTATTTGGCAGGCACTGTATCCGATGGTAGCGTTTAGCTATCGACGCAGAAGACCCTCAACGCCATCCGCCTGGGCTCACGCATCAACAACGACTCGCCGCCGCCGCCCGCGCCCCAGCCCTTCTCCGCAGCAACTTCGACGACGGCCCGCCGCCGTTTCAAGGCGGCTATAAACGTAGAATGCCCGCTGTTTCCAGCGGGCATTCTACGCGTGGGGGGTGAAGCCTTATGCTGAGCGGAGCCGACGCCTCGCTGAGGCCTCGTTCAAGGAGTATTGATGAGCCCTAGTAGAGATGCTTCGCTTCCGCTCGGCATAAGGGCCTTTGGGCTGAGTTGCCAGCCATTCTCACCCAAACATACCCACGGCGTCCTTGCTGGGGAGGGCGGTTTTGCCGGTGAGGAAGAGGTCAATCTGGCGGGCGGCTTCGCGGCCTTCCGAAATGGCCCAGACGACCAACGACTGCCCCCGGCGCATGTCGCCGGCCACGAATACGTTGGGCCGGCTGGTGTGGTAGCCCTCGGGGGCGGTGCGCACGTTGCCGCGCTCATCCAAGTCCACGCCGAGCTGTTCGAGCAGGCCGGCGCGGCGGGGTGCCGCGAAGCCCAGGGCCAGCAGGGCCAGCTGGCAGGGAATTTCGCGGGCCGAATCCTCGATTTCAGTGAAGGCCAGGCGGCGGCCCAGTACGTCGGTTTCCCAGGTGATATCGGTGACGAGCAGCGCCCGCAGGTGGCCGTTTTCGTCGGGCAGGAAGGCCTTGGTCTGGATGCCCCAGTAGCGCTGGCAGCCCTCCTCGTGGGAGGTGCTGACGCGGAACACGGCGTTGGGGTAGTGGGGCCATGGCTCGAAGCCGGGGCGCTCGGGGGCGGGCTGGTGCATGAGCGCGAACTGGGCCACCGAGCGGGCCTGCTGGCGGTTGGCCGTGCCCACGCAGTCGGAGCCCGTGTCGCCGCCCCCGATAACCACCACGTCGAGGTCGGTGGCCTGGAGGTCGGCCTCTTCCACCGGCAGTTCGCTCACCCGGCGGTTGTGCTGCACCAGGTAGTCCATGGCGAAGTGCACGCCGGGCAGCTCGCGGCCCGGAATGGGCAGGTCGCGGGGGACAGGCGCGCCACCGGCCAGCACCACCGCATCGAACTGGGCCAGCAGCTCCTGGGCTGGCACGTCGCGCCCGATTTCGGTGTGGCAGCGGAACACCACGCCATCGTCTTCGAGCACCCGCAGGCGGCGGTCAATCACCCACTTATCGAGCTTGAAATCGGGGATGCCGTAGCGCAGCAGGCCCCCGGGCCGGTCGTCGCGCTCGAACACCGTGACGGCATGGCCGGCCCGCACCAGCTGGGCGGCGGCGGCCAGTCCGGCTGGTCCGGAGCCCACCACGGCCACCGTTTTGCCGGTTTTGAGCACCGGGGCGGTGGGCCGCACGTAGCCCCGCGCGAAGGCCACCTCAATGATGTGCTTCTCAATTTCCTCGATGGCCACCGGGGCGCTGTGGATGCCCAGCACGCAGGCCGCCTCGCAGGGCGCGGGGCAGATGCGGCCGGTGAACTCGGGGAAGTTGTTGGTGGAAGTCAGAATCTGGTAGGCCAGCTCCCAGTCCTGGTCGTGCACCGCGTCGTTGAACTCGGGGATGATGTTGCCCAGCGGGCAGCCCGCGTGGCAGAACGCAATGCCGCACTCCATGCACCGCCCCGACTGCTGGCGCAGCTGCTCCTCGGAGTACTGCCCCACAAATTCGCGGTTGTGCGCCACCCGCTCCTGCGGATGCGCCTTGCCCGGCGTCTCGCGCGGGAATTCTTTGAAACCGGTGGTATTGCCCATGATGGTTTTGGTCTATTCCAGAGAATGTTCATGCTGACGGGGTGCCTCACCCCCCGGCCCCCTCTCCAGGGGGAGAGGGGGAGCCTGACGATTGGGGGTTGCAGTACCTCGTTCCGGGCTGGCTTGATGCGCCATCTGCGCGGCATAACGTATTGTTTGATAAAAGATTACCCCGCCGCCACGGCCACTTTTTGCAGCACTTTCTTGTATTCTGAAGGGAATACCTTCACGAATTTGCTGGCTTCCTCGGCCCAGTTGCCGAGCAGAAAGGCAGCCAGCTGGCTGCCGGTGAGCTCCACGTGCTGGCTCAGCAGGTGCTGGATGTGGGTTTCGTCGTCGGCATCGAGCGGGTCAAGGTCCACCATATCGGGGTTGCAGTTCTGGGGGAAGGAGCCATTGGCGTCGTACACCCAGGCAATGCCGCCGCTCATGCCGGCCGCGAAGTTGCGGCCGGTGCGGCCCAGAATCAGGGCCCGTCCGCCCGTCATGTACTCGCAGCCGTGGTCGCCCACGCCTTCCACCACGGCCGTGGCCCCGGAGTTGCGCACCGCAAACCGCTCCCCCGCCTGCCCGCGCACAAACAGCTCGCCGGAAGTAGCCCCGTAAAGCGCCACGTTGCCGATGATGATGTTTTGCTCGGGCACGAAGCGGGCCGTAGCGGGTGGGTAAATCACGAGGCGGGCCCCGCTCAGGCCCTTGCCCACGTAGTCGTTGGCCTCGCCCTCGAGGTGCAGGGCCAGCCCCGGCGCGCAGAACGCCCCGAAACTCTGGCCCGCCGCCCCCCGGAACATGAAGCGCAGGGTGCCGGCCGGCAGTCCGGCGGCGTGGTAGCGCTTCGTGATTTCGTTGGACAGCAGCGTGCCCACCGTGCGGTCGGTGTTGCGGACGCTGAACTCGGCCGTTACGGGCTGCTGGTGCTCCAGGGCCGGCTGGGCGCGCTCCAGCAGCTGCCAGTCGAGGATGTGGGTCAGGCCGTGGTCCTGGTTTTCGCTCTGGTGCAGGGTGCTGCCGGCGGCCGGGGCCGTGAGGTAGAGCAGGTCGCGCAGGTCGAGGTGGCGGGCTTTCCAGTGGGTAATGTCCGGCCGGGGCTTGAGAAACTGCGCCCGGCCCACCATTTCGTTGATGGTGCGGAAGCCCAGCCCGGCCATGATTTCGCGGAGCTCCTCGGCCAGAAACCGAAACAGGTTCACAATGTGCTCGGGCTGGCCGCTGAAGAGGCGGCGCAGCTCGGGGTCCTGGGTGGCCACGCCCACGGGGCAGGTGTTGAGGTGGCATTTGCGCATCATCACGCAGCCCCCGGCCACCAGGGCGGCGGTGGCCACACCCCATTCCTCGGCCCCCAGCAGAGTAGCCACGGCCAGGTCGCGGCCGGTTTTCAGGCCCCCGTCGGTCTGGAGCACTACCCGGCTGCGGAGCTGGTTGCGCACTAGGGTCTGGTGGGCTTCGGCCAGGCCCAGCTCCCAGGGCAGGCCCGCGTGGCGGATGCTGCTCAGGGGTGAAGCGCCGGTGCCGCCGTCGTAGCCGGCCACCAGAATCACGTCGGCGTGGGCCTTAGCCACGCCGGCGGCAATGGTGCCCACGCCCGCCTTGCTCACCAGCTTCACGTTGATGCGGGCGGCTCGGTTAGCGTTCTTGAGGTCGAAAATCAGCTGGGCCAGGTCCTCAATCGAGTAGATGTCGTGGTGGGGTGGGGGCGAAATCAGGCCCACGCCGGGCGTGGCGTGGCGCAACCGGGCAATCCACTCGTCTACCTTGTGGCCGGGTAGCTGGCCGCCTTCGCCGGGCTTGGCGCCCTGGGCCATCTTGATTTGCAGCTCGTCGGCGTTGGTTAAGTACTGGGCCGTCACGCCAAAACGGGCCGAGGCCACCTGCTTGATAGCCGAGCGCATGGAGTCACCGTTGGGTAGCCGCTCGAAGCGCATGGGGTCCTCGCCGCCCTCGCCCGTGTTGCTTTTGCCCCCGATGCGGTTCATGGCAATGGCCAGGGTGCTGTGGGCCTCGTGCGAAATGGAGCCGAACGACATGGCCCCGGTGGCAAAGCGGCGCATGATATGCTCGGCCGGCTCCACCTCTTCCAGCGGCACGGCCGGGCGGTGGTAGGCAAAATCGAGGAGGCCGCGCAACGTGGCCGCGCCCTGGTCGGGCGTGTTCACGAGGCGGGCGTAGCGCTGGTAGGTGGCGTAGTTGTTGGTGCGGGTGGCCTGCTGGAGCAGGTGCACGGTTTCGGGGTTGAACTGGTGGGCCTCGCCCCGGCGGCGCCACTGGTACACGCCGCCCTCGGGCAGCAAATTCTGCTCTTCCAGGGTGCTGCTGCGGAAGCCCTGCCCGTGCTTGAACAACGTTTCGCGGGCAATTTCATCGAGTCCCAGCCCCCCGATGCGGCTCACGGCCCCGGTAAAGTAGGCGTCCACCACGTCGCGGTTCAGCCCCAGAATCTCGAACACCTGGGCCCCGTGGTAGCTCTGCAGGGTGCTGATGCCCATCTTGGAGAAAATCTTCAGCAGCCCGTCGCAGACGGCTTTGAGGTAGTTGGCCTCCAGCTTGCGCGAGGCCACGCCCACGCCGCCCAGCCGGCCCTGGAAGTGCAGGGTGCGGATGGTGCTCAGGGCCAGGTAGGGGTTGATGGCCGTGGCCCCAAAGGCCAGCAGACAGGCAAAATGATGCACTTCCCACACGTCGCCGGCCTCTACCACCAGCCCCACCGAACCCCGGTAGCCCTTCCGGATCAGGTGGTGATGCACCGCCGATACGGCCAGCAGCGACGGAATGGCGGCGTGTTCTGAGTCGAGGGCGCGGTCGGAGAGAATCAGCACCTCGAAGCCGTCGTCCACTGCGTCTTCGGCGTAGCGGCACAGGCGCTCCAGGCCCGCTTGCAGGGAGCCCGGCTGCCCGTCGGCCCGGAAGTAGGTGTTGATGGTTTTGGCGTTAAACAGGCCTGTATCGATGCTGCGCAGCTTTTCCAGCTCGTGGTTGGTGAGAATGGGCTGGCGCAGGGCCACGCAGTGGCAGTGCATCTTGTCCTCATCCAGAATGTTGCCGTTGTTGCCGATGAAGGTGGCCAGGCTCATCACTAGCCGCTCCCGGATGGGGTCAATGGGCGGGTTGGTGACTTGGGCGAAGAACTGCTTGAAGTAGCTGCTCAGGTGCTGGGGCTGGTCGGAGAGCACGGCCAGGGGCGAGTCCACTCCCATCGAGCCGATTGGCTCCTTGCCCTCCACGGCCATCGGCGTGAGCAGGGTGTCCAGGTCCTCGCGGGTGTAGCCGAACACCTGGTGATACTTGAACACCGATTCGGCCGAAAGGTCGGTGTACACCAGCCGGGGCTCGGGCAGTTCTTCCAGCCGGATCTGGTACTCGCGCAGCCACTCGCCGTAGGGCTGGCGGGTGGCGGCCCGGCTTTTCAGCTCCTCATCGGTGATGAGCTGGCCGGCCACGGTATCAATGAGCAGCATTTTGCCCGGTTGCAGGCGGCCCTTGCGCACCACCGTTTCGGGGTCCAGGGCCAGTACGCCGGCCTCGGAGGCCACCAGCACCCGCCCGTCGGTGGTGAGGGCGTAGCGCAACGGGCGCAGACCGTTACGGTCGAGCATGGCCCCCACCAGGCGGCCGTCGGTGAAGAGTAGTGCCGCCGGCCCGTCCCAGGGCGACATAAACGTGGCGTGGAACTCGTAGAAGGCTTTTTTGAGCGGGTCCATCTGCTCGTTGCCGTCCCAGGCCTCGGGCACCAGCATCATCATCACGTGGGGCAGGGGCCGGCCGCAGTGCAGCAGCAGCTCCACAATGTTGTCGAGGCAGGCCGAGTCCGACTGATTGGCGTCGATGACGGGCAGTAGAATCTCCATTTCCTCGGCCGTGAAGTAGGGCGAGAGGTAGGTGGGCAGGCCGGCGTAAAACCAGTTCAGGTTGCCGCGCAGGGTGTTGATTTCGCCATTGTGGGCCAGCAGGCGGAAGGGCTGGGCCAGCCGCCAGCTGGGGAAGGTGTTGGTCGAAAACCGGGAGTGCACCAGCCCGATGGCCGACGTCACGCGCTGATCCGACAAATCGGGGAAGTAGCCGCGCACCTGGTAGGTGGTCAACTGGCCCTTGTAGATGATGGTGCGGCAGGAGAGGGAGGCGAAGTACACGTCCTCCTGGGGCAGCTGGGCCGTGGTTTCGCGGATAATGAGGCGGCGCAGCACGTAGAGGCGGCGCTCGAAGTCCTCCTCCGTGGCCACGCCGGCCGGGCGGCCCACAAACAGCTGCTCCATGGCCGGCTCGGCGGCCAGGGCCGTGGGCCCGATGCCGGCCGGGTTTACTGGCACTGGCCGGTAGCCCAGCACGGGCAGGCCCAGCCGGGCGGCGGCGGCGTTGATGAGGGTGCGGGCCACGTGGCGCAGGCCGGGGTTTTTGGGCAGAAACAGCATGCCCACGCCGTACTCGCCGGGCTCGGGCAGCCGGATGCCCAGCAGCGTGCATTCCTCCAGCAGAAACCAGTGGGGCAGTTGCAGCAGCAGCCCGGCCCCGTCGCCCGAGTCGGGGTCGCAGCCGCAGGCCCCGCGGTGCTCCATGTTTTCGAGAATCGTCAGCGCGTCGGTTACCAGCTGGTGCGAGGGCCGGCCCGCCACGTCGGCCACGAAGCCGGTGCCGCAGGCGTCGTGTTCAAACTCCGGGCGGTATAGTCCTTGCGGGGCAGTTTGCTCCATCGGAAAGTTGTCGTAGGTTGGGGGTGATAAAGATGACCTCCGGCAGTCGGTCCGGATGCATAAGCTAGTGCCGGGCGGGCGGGGGGCGCTGGCTTCCGCCCGCTCGTCCCGATTTCCAAGCCGCCCAGCGTTGCTTACGGAGCTGGTTGCACCGCTTTTCCCGCGCCGCAGCCACGTTTTGAGCGTCCGGCCTGCCCGACTGTGCTACAATTTCCAACCGTCTTCCTCACACCTGTTTTTATGCATATAAGTCACTTACTCCGCACCGACGTTTCTTTTCGCATCAACGGCGGCCTTTGGGTGGAAACCACCGACGCGCAACGGCTCATCGGCGTCCTGCGCCTGGATTTACTGACCCACATCCAGTCGCTGGGTTCCATCACCAAGGCGGCCAAGCAGATGGGCATGTCCTACAAAAAGGCCTGGGAGCTGGTTTCTTCCCTGAACGCGCTGGCCGCCCGGCCGCTGGTTATGACTACGGCCGGGGGCAGGCGCGGGGGCGGGGCCGAGGTAACGGCCGAGGGCCAACAGCTGATTCAGGAGTTCTTCACCCTGCAAGTGCGCTTCGAAGAGTTCCTGCGGGCCGAGGCGGCCCGGGTGTTGTAGCAGACCTTAAAAGGCCGCCCCACCGCAGCCTAATCCGGGGTAAGCTGTATCTTGGACTTTCTTTGCCGGCGAAGCCCAGTGTCTTTGGGCGGGCTTTGCCGAAGCCGATTCGTCTCTGTTCTACTTCCTTTTCCAAATGAAAAAAAATCTACAGTTTGTGGTGGCCGGCTTGCTGCTGGCTACCAGTGCCCAGGCCCAGTGGGTCCGGCAGCCCTTCACCTTCACTGAGCCAGACAACATCCCGCTCTACGTGGACGCGGTGGACAACAACACGGCCTGGTCCCTTGCCAACGGCCTGTTCAGCGCCAATAGCAATTCCGTCAACGAGGTCGCCCGCACCTTCGATGGGGGCCAGAACTGGACGGTGCTGGCCATTGCCGACATTGACATTTCCGACGAAACGATTCAGAGCCTGTCGGCGGTGAGTGCCACCACGGCCTGGGTGGCTACGCTACGGGGCTCGGCCGCCTGCCGGGTGTTTAAAACCACCAACGCCGGCGCCACCTGGACGGTGCAGAGTACGTCCGATATGTTCAGCCAGCCCGACAGCTGGCCCAATACCATCCACTTCTTCAATGCCAACGAAGGCGTGGTAATGGGCGACCCCGACGGGCGCAACGGTGGCGGGATGGAAATTTACTACACCGCCAATGGCGGAACCACCTGGGCGCGTGCGCTGAACGTGCCGGTAGGGTCGGCAGATGAATACGGCGATTTCTACCCGCCCGCCACGGTGGGCAATTCCATCTGGTTTCCCAACAACAGAGGCGACATTTTCTACTCCCGCGACAAGGGGAAAACCTGGGGCGTAACGAAGAGGGTCGCCGCTGACCCCATCGAAAATATTGCGTTCCGCGACGAGCTGAACGGCCTGGCCACCATTGCCGGGGCCAACGGCAAACACCAGTTGTTCCGGTCCGTTGACGGGGGCCTTAGCTGGGCCGCCCAAACGTATTCGGGGCCTTTGCACAGCGTGGGCCTGGATAATGTGCCGGGCACCGGCAACTACATCTCCGTGGGCCTGGGGGGCACCGACGCGGGCTCCTCCTACAGCCGCGACAACGGCCTGACCTGGGTCAGCATCGAAAACAACCTGAATCACCTGTTCGTGGACGCGGCCAGCCCCACGGCCGTGTGGAGCGGAACCGTTAACGTGCCCTCGCTGGAAGGTGCCGGGGCCAACAAGCTCACCAGCACGGTGCTGCCCACCACGCAGGCGGCAACTCTGGTGCTGGGGGCCAGCCTGAGCCCCAACCCGAGCAGCACGGGCCAGTTCCGGGTGCAGTGGCCCGCTGCCGCCCATGCCGGCCCGGCCACGCTCACCGTCTTCGACGCGCTGGGCCGCCAGGTGCAGCGTCATGCCCTGGACGCCAGCCGCACGGCCGAGCTGCGACTCGACCTGAGCCAGGAAAAGGCCGGTATCTACCAGGTCCGGCTTGCATCCGGTACCGGCGTGAGCCACCTGCGCGCTCAGGTGCGGTAAGCCCGGCCCGACGCCTTGTAAAAGCCCGGTTTTCGTGCGCGAAGACCGGGCTTTTCGCGTCCGGTTCCACCCGGGCCGAATGGGCCTTGGGGCTGGCAAAAACCGGATTTTTTCGGTATCTTTGCTCACTTACGCACGAAGCGCTGAACCAACCGCAACATGAGCGAAACAACTGAGAAGAAAGCCCCCGCTGAGTATTCCGCCAATAGCATTCAGGTACTCGAAGGGCTCGAAGCCGTGCGCAAACGTCCGTCGATGTACATCGGCGACACCGGCATCAAGGGCCTGCACCATTTGGTGTGGGAAGTGGTCGACAACTCCATCGACGAAGCCCTGGCCGGCCACTGCGACACGATTCACGTTACCATCAACGAAAACAACTCCGTTACCGTCCGCGACAACGGCCGTGGCATCCCCGTCGATTTCCACGAGAAGGAAGGCCGCTCGGCCCTGGAAGTGGTGATGACGGTGCTGCACGCCGGCGGCAAGTTCGACAAGGACTCCTACAAAGTATCGGGCGGCCTGCACGGGGTGGGCGTGAGCTGCGTGAACGCGCTCAGCCAGGACCTGAAGGTAACCGTGCGCCGCAACGGCAAAATGTACGAGCAGGACTACAAAATCGGGGTACCCCAGTACCCGGTGAAGGAAATAGGGACCACCGACGAGCACGGCACCGAGGTGGTGTTCCTGCCCGACGACTCCATCTTCACCGAGCACGTGTACAAGTACGCCACCATCGCCTCGCGCCTGCGGGAGCTGTCGTACCTCAACAGCGGCATCCGCATCACGCTCACCGACCGCCGCGAGCCCGGCGAGAACGGGGCCGAGTTCATGGGTGAGGAGTTCTACTCCACGGGCGGCCTGGCCGAGTTCGTCCAGTACCTCGACGGCACCGAGCGCCACGCCCTCATGCCCGCGCCCATCCACGTCATCAGCGAGAAGGGCAGCACGCCCGTTGAGGTGGCCTTGCAGTACAACAACTCCTACCAGGAGAACATCTTCTCCTACGTCAACAACATCAACACCCACGAGGGCGGCACCCACGTGGCCGGCTTCCGCTCGGCCCTCACCCGCACGCTCAAGGCCTACGCCGATAAGTCGGGCAAGCTGGAGAAGGCTAAGGTGGAGATTTCGGGCGAGGACTTCCGCGAGGGACTCACGGCCGTTATTTCGGTGAAGGTGCAGGAGCCCCAGTTCGAGGGCCAGACCAAAACCAAGCTCGGCAACAACGAGGTAAACGGCGCGGTGAACACCGTGGTGGGCGAAATCCTGAGCCAGTACCTGGAGGAAAACCCTAAGGAAGCGGGCATCATCGTGGAGAAAGTGATTCTGGCCGCCAAGGCCCGGATTGCCGCCAAAAAGGCCCGCGAAATGGTGCAGCGCAAATCAGTGCTCGGCTCCACCTCCCTGCCCGGCAAGCTGGCCGACTGCTCCGAGTCGGACCCCGAAATCTGCGAGATTTACCTCGTGGAAGGGGACTCGGCCGGTGGTACCGCCAAACAGGGTCGCAACCGCGCCTTCCAGGCCATTCTGCCGCTGCGGGGTAAAATCCTCAACGTAGAGAAGGCCCAGGAGCACCGCATCCTCGAAAACGAGGAAATCCGGAACATGATTACGGCCCTGGGCGTGAGCTTCGGGGTGGCGGCCGACCCGGAAAACGGGATTGAGGCCGATGCCAAGGCGCTCAACATCAAAAAGCTGCGCTACCACAAGGTCATCATCATGACCGACGCCGACATCGACGGTTCCCACATCCGGACGCTGATCCTGACCTTCTTCTTCCGCTACATGCGCGAACTGGTCGACCGGGGCTACATCTACATCGCCCTGCCGCCCCTCTACCTTGTGAAGCGGGGCAAGGAGGAGCGCTACTGCTGGAATGAGGAGGAGCGCATGGCCGCCCAGGAAGAAATGGGCCGGGGCAAGCCCGAAACGGTGAACGTGCAGCGCTACAAGGGCCTTGGCGAAATGAACGCCGAGCAGCTCTGGAGCACCACCATGCAGCCCGCCACCCGCTCCCTCAAACAGGTAACCGTGGAGTCGGCCGCCGAAGCCGACCACCTCTTCTCCATGCTCATGGGCGACGAAGTGGCCCCCCGCCGCGAGTTCATCGAGAAGAACGCCAAGTACGCCAAGCTCGACGTGTAAGTATCTCGCATAACCATAATACAAAAAGGCCCGCTGCACAGCGGGCCTTTTTGTATTATGGTTCCATTCAGCATTTCCTCCCCCAAAAACACCAAACGGCGCGGTTTTGCCGTATTTTGCGCTCTAAGCCGCTTCCTTTATGAAAATCTTCAAATCTGCCGACCTCATTCGCAAAAGCAAGTATATCAGTCGCGACCTGAGCTGGTTGCGCTTCAACTACCGCGTGCTCGACCAGGCCCGCGACACCAGCCGCTCCCTCTTCGACCGGCTTCGGTTCATGGCCATCACCAGCAGCAACCTCGACGAGTTTTTTATGATTCGGGTGGGCTCGCTCTATAACTATATCGATTACGGCAAGGAGCGGGTGGATTATTCCGGCCTGCGCGAAATGCCTTTCCGGCGTAAGCTGCTCGATTTTGCCCATCGGTTCGTGAACGACCAGTCGCTCACGTATTTGAACGATTTGAAGCCCACCTTCGAGAAGAACGGCTTCAACGTGCTGAGCATGGCCGAGCTCACGGAGCTGGAAGTGAAGAAGGCCGATGGCTTCTTCAAGAACACCGTGTTCCCGCTGCTCACGCCGATGGTGTACGACTCCTACCACGGCTTCCCGATGATGATGAACCAGATGCTCATCTTCGGGGTGGTTACGCGCACGGGTTCGGGCGATATTGAGATGGAAAAGGGGCAGGAGCGGCTTACGTTCGTGCAGATTCCGCAGAACCTGTCGCGCTTCTTTGAACTCACCCGCCGCGATAAGGTGATGTTCGTGCCGATTGAGGAAATCGTGCGGGCCAACCTGGACAAGCTGTTCCGCAACGTCGAAATCCTGTCGGCGGATATGTTCCGCATTACCCGCAACGGCGACTTCACCCTGGAGGAGTCCGACGACATCGACGCCAACTTCATCAAGGAAATCCAGTCGGGCCTCAAAACCCGCAAGAAGGGCCGGGTGGTGCGTCTGGAGGTGGAACCCAATGCCTCGGCCTTCCTGATGCAGGTGCTGCGGGAGCGGTGGAACATCGACAACGGCAACGTGTTCGTCATCAACTCGCTCATCGATATGAAGGGCCTGTTGCAGATTCTCAAGCACCCGAATTTCCGGGGCAAGGGCTTCAAGCAGCCGGCGCCGGTAGCGCCCCTGAGCTTGCCCGAGGAAATGGAAGACGGCAACATGTTCGAGTATCTCAAGCACCACGACGTGCTGTTGCACCACCCCTACAACAGCATCGACCCGGTGGTGCGGCTGCTGGAGCAGGCCGCCGAAGACCCCCACGTGCTGGGCATCAAGCAAACTATTTACCGGCTCGCCGACGACTCACGCGTAACGGCGGCCCTGCTCAAGGCGGCCGAAAACGGCAAGCACGTGTCGGTGCTGTTCGAGGTGAAGGCCCGCTTCGATGAGGAGCGCAACATCCGGGAAGGGGCACGGCTGGAAAAGGCCGGCTGCTTCGTGATTTACGGGGTGAGCAAGTTCAAGACCCACACCAAAATGCTCATGATCATCCGCAAGGAGGGCGAAAAGGTGACGCGCTACGTGCACCTGGGTACCGGCAACTACAACGAGCAGACCTCCCGCATTTACACCGACGTGAGTTTGCTGACCACCAACGACGTGTACGGCCACGACGTGTCGGAATTTTTCAACGTAATTACCGGCCATAGCCAGCCCGACGAGTACGAATACCTCATTACGGCTCCCAAAGACATGCGCCAGCAACTGGTGCACCTGATTCGGGAGGAGGTCCGGAATGCTAAAAAGGGCCTGCCCAGCGGCATCGTGATGAAGATGAACTCGTTGGAAGACAAGGAGATGGTGGACGAGTTCTACAAGGCCAGTAAGGCCGGCGTGCCCATCCGCTTCATTGTGCGGGGTATCTGCTGCCTGCGGCCGGGCCGGGCCGGACTGAGCGAGAACATTGAGGTGCGCAGCATCGTGGGCGACTACCTGGAACACGCCCGCCTGTTCTACTTCCACCAGGCCGGCACGCCCTGCGTGTACGCCGGCTCCGCCGACCTGATGGTGCGCTCCTTCGAGCGGCGGCTGGAGGCGCTGTTCCTGATCGTGAATCCTCAGCTCAAGCGCGAGGCCATCAACATCCTCTACTACAACCTCCAGGACAACCAGAACACCTACGTGATGCGCGAGGACGGGGCCTACGTGCGCCGTACGCCGGCCGAAGACGAGCCCATTTCCAATCTGCACAAGGAGTTCTACAGCAAGAATTTCGTGTTGGTGCCCGAAACGTCGCTCTACGACGACTGGCTGTCAGTGGCCAATATCCGCGCCTCCTCCGAAGACGCCAACGGCCAGCCCACCCACGCCGTGGTGGTCGTAACGTCCGATATTCTGCCCAAAGGCCAGTGCGAGCCCGAAGCTGAACCCGAAAGCTTCCAGCAGGAGGTGCCCATGAGCTCCGGCCCCGGCTTCGACGCCAGCGAGGAAGCCGACCTGGCGTAGCGGTAAGGGGAGGATCTGTCATTCCGACGAAGGAGGAATCTGGAGCAACGACATCGGACTATGTCGTTGACCCAGATTCCTCCTTCGTCGGAATGACAAATAGGCTATTCTACCTCCGGGGAGCGGCTGGGGACGGTGGTTTTGGGGCAGCCGGGGCGGTGGTCGTCGGTGGCGCGGAACTCGTCGAAGTGCTCCTCGAACAGGGTTTGCAGCATGCCGTCCTTGAGGCCGATGTCGGGCACCTGCATCTGGGTGATGTCGGCCCACTCCATGGCCGAAACGTAGATGTGGCCGGCCGGCACGATAACGTCGGCGCGGTCGGGGTTGAGCAGGGCCACGTTCACGCGCTCGTCCATGCTCATGTTGGTGATGCGCTCCAGGATGGCGGCAATGCGCTTACGGGTCACGGGCTGGTCCATGGCCCCGGCCTGGGCCATACTGTAGAGCTTGTTGATGTTGCCGCCCGTACCGATGGCCCGCGACACGTGGTAGCGGCGGGCGTTTTCGGTCACCCAGTCTTCCATCCGCTGCCAGGTGGCGCGCATGGCCTCGGTGCTCAGGCCGGCTTCTTCCTGCTGCATGCGCCGGATGCTGCCCACCTCAAACGACTGGGAAGCCACTTTGCGACGGTTGTGGTAGATGTTGAACTCGGTGCTGCCCCCGCCCACGTCGATGTGCAGGTAGTGTTTCTTGTCTTCGAGCAGGTGCTCAATTACCCGGTTGATGTAGAGGGCCTCGTCCTGGCCATCGATGATGCGGATGCTCATGCCCAGCTCCCGCTGAATGCGCTCGGCTACTTCGGGGCCGTTTTCGGCGGTGCGCATGGCCGAGGTGGCGCACACCAGGTAGTGGTTCGGGGCCACGTCGTGCACCTCCATCAGCAGGCGCAGCGCGTGCATGAACTTGAGGAACTTGTCCTGCTTCTTCTCCGAAATATGGCCGGTGGCAAACACGTCCTCACCCAGGCGCAAGGGGTAGCGCACGTATTCCACTCGCTTGAGCCGGTACCGGTCGTTGTGGTGGAGCACCGCCGAAATCTGGCAGCGCACGGCGTTGGACCCAATATCAATAGCGGCTAGTTTGAGTAAGGGGAAATCCATGCAGTACGGAAACAGGAAAAAAGTTGCGCAAATATAGCCGCTAACCAGCCCAAGTCGCGGGTTTGGGCTAGAAACTCACCCGCCGGATATCGGCCAGCGCCACCGTGTGGCCCTGCTGCCGCAACAAGTCGGCGATACTTTGGATGTTGGTGGTTAGTACATCGGCCGCAACATGCTGGTCGCAGCGGCGCGAGGAGCCCGAGGTGAGGCGCAGGTGCTTGGCGTTTTTCCCGAAGCTGAACTCGACATCGATGATGCCCAACACGGTGGTGGGCGTGGCGGCTACGTAGCGCCAGTTCGCCGGCCGGGGCGAATACGTGAGCTGGTAAGGGCCGAGAACCTCGGGCAGGAGCGGGGCCAGGTGCTGCCCGATGAACCCGGCATCGAAGGCTCGTACGGCGGCCACCGAATCCAGCTGCTCGTGGGCAAAGGCAACTAATCCCAACGGAACAGCCACCAGCAGCGACTCGTCGGGGGGAGTGCCTTCGGGGGGCGTGGCGGGCTCGAAGCCCGTCACGACCACCTGCCCCGCTGGGAGAGCATCGTAGTAGAATACCAACTCGGCCAGCTTACGGCCGCTGGGCTTCCATACTTCGAGAATTCGGTCCATGCGCGCGAAGGTAGGAGGGTTTGGCAGAACAGGCGCGGGGCGTTACGCCGGTGCCCCGGGGGCCAGCAGCCGGCCGGCGGCTTCGGCTTCGGCGGTCAGCCCCGCCAGCTGAATGCGCCGCAGGGCCTGGGTGGTGGTGCCGCTGCGCTGCAACTCGGCCCGGGCCTCCGCCTCGAAGTGCGTCAGCCAGGCGGGGCGGGGTGCGGCGGCTGGGGCCAGCGCCGCCACCAGAATGGGCAGGGCAGCCAGCCGGCGGCGCGCCCAGGCAGCCCGGGCCACTTGGGCGTCCAGCTCGAAGGCCAGCTGGGCGGCCCGGAGCTGGCAGGCCCGCTGATGCGCCCGCAACCGGTCCGCGTCCGGTGGTTCCGGGGCGGGGTTAGCTGGGGTGGTGGTCAGGGCCAGCGTGAGGGCCGCCTGGGGCAGGGCGGCGGGCAGGGGCAGGCTGCGGTGGCCCGTGTGCACCTGCCACATCATGGCCCGGCTCAGCCCCAGGCACTGGCCCAGGCGGGTTTGACTCAGGCCAAACCACTCCATCAGGCGGGTCGTCAGGCGGGGAAGGGGTTCTGGCATGGATCCGTTTGCTATACATTTCCAGGCAAGCTAAAAAATGGATAGCAAACGTGCGCCTGGGTTTGCTAGCCACTTTTTCCGCTCGGTAAAAATGGATAGCAAAGGGAGGAGGGCGTAGCGAAGTGTATCCTCGGCTATGGAGCGTACCGCCAGAACCAATGCTACCGGGTAACAGCCCTCAACGAACATAGAAATTGGTGGTGGCTACCTGGGGAGAGGTAGAGACGCGACACTTCGCGGCTTATCGTCCGTGCTGTTTCAACGATTGCCGTTCAACGGGGAGACGCGAAGTGTGGCGTCTCTACATCGTGCACCCAGGCGTAGCGGCCTATTGGTCAATGCGAAAGCCCAAACCGAACTGAATCAGGTTGTTTTCCACCGATTTCTGGTAGGAAACCGAGAAGGCCAACTGCTCGGAAACCGGGGCGATGTAGAAGCCCGCGCCGTAGCCCTGGTGCCAGCCCCCGGGCGAGTTGCCCTGGAAGTAGACCCGGCCCCGGTCGTAGAAGCCGAATACGCCGTAGGAAAAGGGCAGGAAGGAAGTCTGGACGCGGCCCAGGGCCAGGCGCAGCTCCGAGTTGACGTACAGGCTGGCGTCGCCGCTGAAGCGGTTGCGGTAGAAGCCGCGCAGGCCCTCACGCAGGCCCAGGTTGGCGAATTTGTAGAACGGGATGTCGTCGTCGTTGCCGTAGTTTTTGGCCCCGCCACCTTTGAGCACCAGCGTTACCGGCACCAGCAAACGGGCGGTGCCGTAGTAGGCGGCCGAGCCCTGGGTGAGGCCGAAGAAGCCTTTATTGCCACTGAGCTGCTTATAGGAATCGTGGCGGGCCAGCAGGCGGATGCCGCGGCGAGCGAAGCTCTGCCGGTCGCGCAAGTCCAGGTCGAGCAGGGCGTTCAATCCGACCAAACGCTGGAAATCGGCGTTGGGCCGGATGTCGCCGGGCGCGGGCGTCTGCGTGACGGTTCCCAGGTAGCTGTCGTTGGTGAAATCGGTGTTGTAGTATTCGTAGGTTGGCCCCACGCGCAGGGTGCTGCGCTGGAAAAACGTGCGCTCCAGGAAGGCGTTCAGCAGAATGCCCTTGTAGCGCGCCCGGTAGAACCGGTCGTCGTAGCGGTTCTGGTCGAGGGGGGCGTTGTTGCCCAGGCCGAAGAAGTTGTAGAACGGGAAGTAGCTGCCGTAGCTGAACGAAGCGCCAGCATCGACTTTGCCGATGGCGTAGCGGTGGCGGGTGGTGGCCGTAAACTGGCGCTGGCCGCCGGTGCTGCCTTCGACCAGGAAGCTGTACTGGTTCTTGTAGCCGGGCTTGCGGAAGCCCTGGCGCAGAAACGTGACGCCCGCGCTGGCCGTGAACCCGTCGTTGCGGTTGTAGCCCAGCCCGATAGTAGGCCGGTAGGAGTTGAACTCGAACTGCTCCCGGTCGTAGGCATTCACGCCGGGCCGGCTGGACGTGCGGTTGTCCGACTCGGACCCCAGCGCGAGGTCGGTGCCGGGCACGTCGTACACTTTGGTGAGGGCGCGCAGGCCGCTCACCCGCGAGTCGTCGGCCACGCGGTCCTTGCCGTCGCCGCCAATCACGCGCACCAGCACGCTTTTTTTGGCCGTGCCCGTGATGGTGAACACGTCCTTGCCATCAAGGCCGTAGAGGCTGATTTCCTCGGTTTCCCGGGGCGAAAACGTGCGGTCGAAGATGGCAGGGCCGCCGGGGCCGTTGCCGTCCTTGGCCTTATCGAACATCTGCACCCGTACCTGGCCATCGGGCTGGCGGGTCACCTGAAATACCTCGGCCTTGTTGGAGCCCACCACGTCTACGCGCCGGGCCAGCAGCAGGTAGTAGCGGTCCAGGGCCCGGGGCAGCTCCTGAATCCGGGCCTTGAGCTTGCGGTTGAGCTCGTTGGCCGACAGCGTTTTGAGCTCCGGGGGCAGGGTGGCGGTGGCCTCGTCGATGGCGGCCGGGGTGATCTGGGCCTGGAGGTACCTGGCAATTTGCTGCCACTGCTCCCGGTTCAGGCTTTGCAGCAGGAACCGGTCGAGGTGGCGGGCGGGCCAGTTCAGGCTCTTCATGTCCCGGAACTCGTCCTGGAAGCCCTCAATGCTGGGTAGGGCCCACTCGCGGTTGACCAGGGAGGTCAGCGCCCCGTTCCAGAGCGTAAAGGCCTGGTCCCGGTCGCGGGGAATCGGTTTGTAGAGCGTCTTTTTGCCGTCCTCGTAGGCAGCCCACTTCCAGTTGTCCTCGTGCTTGCCGAAGTCGGCCACCAGCATATCAAAGGCCCGGGCGCGGCCCAGGGCCACGGCGTCGATGCGGTTGTCGTTGTCCTGGTACAGCTGGCGGAAGAAGCTGAACGAGCGGCGGATATTATCGGCCTGCGCGAAGCCGGGCAGGTTGGGCTTGGGGTCCTGGGGCCGGTCTTCGAGGGTGCCGAGCAGGCCGGCATAATCGGCCCGGTAGGGGCCGAGCTGCTGGTTGTCGGGCAGCACGAACAGGCGGGGCCGGGCGTGCAGGATGTCGGTTTTATCGAGCAGGGAGCTGATAACCAGGGCCGAGTAGGGGTGGGACGTGGGCGTGATGTCGCGCAGCACATCGGCGGCGAAGGAGTTGCGCAGCTCGGGCGGCAGAATCTTGGTCACATCCTTGTCTACCGACCGGAACACGTACTCCGAGGAGTCGGCGGCAATGAGCTTGAGCGAAGTCGTCTGGCGTCCGCCGCCCCGTCCGAAGGGGCGCAGGCCCCCCAGCTCAGTCGTCAGGTCCAGGGTGCGCACCGCCACCGGCTGGATCCAGGAAGTGCGGTAGGCCGGCCCCAGCCAGAAGCGCGACGAGCGGGTGCCGCCGTACTGGGCTCCGGCCGGCAGCTGCTGCGTTGCCAGAAACGGTACGTCGGGCTTGATTTCCACCACGCCTTTCGGAGCCGAGGGGCATTCGGGCAGAAAGCTGTTCACGGCCACGCCGGCCAGGCGCGGCTCCTGGCAGGCGCTCTGGAACAGGGTGCCGGAGTAGGCCGGCCGGACCACGCTGGCTGCCGCCCCCTCATCAAACGTGAAAAACGTCGTTTTTACCGTGCCATCGGCGTAGTAGTCCAGCTCCGAAAACCCCTCGGCGGAGGCGTTGAACCGGGATTGGGCGTTCGTCGCCACGTAGCGGGCTTCGGCGAAGGAGCCGGCCACCAGGTGGAAGCTGCCCTGTTGGGGCGTGAGCTGGAGGCTATAGTCGTGGGCGGCGGCGTACACCGCGCCGGGGTGGTCGCGCAGGGTATTGAGCACTTCCTGCCGGAACTGCTGGTAGCGGGGGTTGGCCAGGTCGCGGGGCGTGCCCACGTTCTGGCGATACGCCGCGTCGATGGCCCCAACGACCGGCGGCCAGAGGTGGCGGCCCAGCGGCAAGTGGCCGCCGTACTCGCCATTACTGACCACGGGCTGGTGGCCCACCAGCAGCACATTGCGGCCCTTGGTTTCGTCGAGCACGTCCTGGAGCTGTTCCCGGAATTCCTCCTGAGTCAGGGTTTTGCAGTCGGTATCGGGGGCTTCGGGCTTGTCGTAGGGGTGGGTGAACCAGGGCGAGTTGAGGGCCACCAGGCGCACCAGCGGGGCCACATCAACCACGTAGGGGCCGGGGCAGCCTTTCTCGGGAATGAAGGTGTGCTTGCCGTTGTGCTCCTCGATATACTTTTCGAGTCGCCGCACCCGCTTGAGGCCGTCGGGGCCGGAGTTGGCCCAGTCCTTATCCCCGGGCACGAAGTAGAGCTTGCCGTTGGGCAGCCCCTGCACCAGCGCAATCAGGGCATCGATGCGCTCAGTCTGGCCGGCGCGGCTGGAATCCTGCTGGCTGCCCAGGCCCTCGGGACCAACCACGTCGCCGAGGTGCACGACGGTAAAGGGACCGGTTTGCTGCTCCAGGGTGCGGCGCAGGGCCTGCAAATGGCCGGCGGGCAAGGTGGTGCCGGCGGTGTTACCCAGCAAAAAAACCGTGTGAGCCGGCGGGGTAGTCTGAGCAAAAACGGAAAACGAAGCTGCCAGGCCCAGGCCAGTCAGCAACGCGCGCGGGTATCGAAACGCCATAGAGAGGGAATAATGGAATCCGGTTCTACGGAGACGGCCGGAATCCGATTTAATTCCGTTTTAATTTTTCGCGGAAGCCGATTTCACGCCCTCCCGAAGGCCCGCCGCCGTGCCCACTGGCCCAGTAACAGCAGCCCGCAGGGCAGCAGAATCCAGCGGGCTTCGCTGCGCACCACCCGGGCCGCCCACTCGCCCACAAAATTCTTCACGCCGATGGGCGAAACGGCCAGCGGCCGGAAAGCGAAAAAGTAGCGTTCCGCATCAAACGGGCTGAAAAAAGCGACGCCTAACCCGCCATTGGTGAGGGCATCGAGCAGGCCGTGGGAAACGGTAGCCAGAAACACCAGCGCCCAGAGCCGGCCCGGCGCGGGAGCCCCGGCCCGGCCGCGCACCACCAGCACGGCGGCAGTAGCCACCACGGCCGCCGCCAGCAACGAGTGGCTCAGGCCCCGGTGGCCCCAGAGGCTGCCGTAGGCCACGTGAAACTTGAAGCCGATAACGTCCGCATCGGGCAAAAACGCGGCGGCGGCGGCCAGCAGCCAGTAGGGCCAGTAGCGGGGCTCGGGCAGCAGCAGCTTGCCCAGCGTGAAGCCCAAAGCGCAGTGTCCGATTATCGAGGCCAATCAGGAAAAAAATTGTGGCCCGGACTTCAGTCCGCAGCCCGGATGAGAGAAAAATGGTCGGTCGGGGAAGCGTGGGTCGGCAACCCCCGCCGTGCCCGTCAAGCTACAACAACTGGCCCATCGACAGCCTCAAACGCTCCCCCGACACATACCAGGGGCCAAGGCCCCGCCCCGGTTGCTGGGGGCCGGCTCGTGGGGGCGCACAGGTCAGGGGGCCGTTTCAATGCAGTGGCTGATCCGGCGGGCCAGCAAGTCGGGGTTGACTTTTTCCAGCGGGTGGGACGTGTTCTGGATCACCTCGAAGGTGGCCCGGGGCAGGTAGCCGGCGAAGCGGCGGGAGGCATCCACGCCGGCCGTTGTATCCAGCTCCCCCACCAGCACCTGCGTCGGCACGGGCAGGGTGGCCAGATTTTCGGGCGTCAGGCGCGGGTGGCTGCCCAGGTTGCGCAGCAGGCTGGCCGTAGCCGCGAGCAGGTCGGGCAGGGGCGTGGGGGCGTGCAGCTGCTCCAGATGAGCAGCAAATCCGGGCACTTTGGCGCGCATGGTTTCCGCGTCCAGTAAGCTGGTTTCCGCCGCCACGGTTTCCGGCGCCCAGTCGAACTTGGTACCCAGGGTGGTGATGCTGCGGAAGCGGGCCGGGGCCTGCAAGGCGGCCACCAGCGCCGCGTAGCCGCCCATGCTGTACCCGAACACGTGGGCCGCCGCCAGCTCGCGGGCATCCAGGAACGCCAGCACCTCGGCGGCCAGCTGGTCCATCGAAAAGCCGGCGGCCCCCAGGGGTTGCCCGCCGTGGCCCCCGAAACTGAAGGTGTGCACGGCGTAGTGGGCACCCAGGTCGCGGGCCAGGGGTTTGAGCTGGGCTGCGGAAGCCAGGGCGCCGTGGAGCAGGAGCAGGGGTTGTTTCATGGGAGCGGCTACCGGGTAATTGCGGTCGCCAGCTGGCCCAGGTCGAGCCCGTCGAAGGTGCCCGAGGACATCATCAGCAGGTTGGCCTGCTCCCAGTTCTGCTCGCCCAGGAAGGCGGCCAGCTGCCCGCTGTCGGTGAACACGCGCAGGTCAGGGCGCTGAAAAGCCTGCTGCACGGCCTCGGGGAGCAGGGCCGGCAGGCGCTTGTGGGCCAGCACCTGGGGGTTGAAGTAGACCACCGCCACGTCGGGCGCGTCGAAGGTGTGGGCGTACTGGGGCAGAAACTCGGGGTTGAGGGAGCTGAAGGTGTGCAGCTCCAGGCAGGCCACCAGCCGGCGCTTAGGAAACTGCTTCCGGAAGGCCGTGGCCGTGGCTTTGAGCTTGCTCGGGGCGTGGGCAAAGTCCTTGTACACCACCGACCCGGCTCCTTCGCGCACCAGTTCCAGGCGGCGGGCGGCCCCCTTAAACGTGGCCAGGGCCTCGTAAAACTCCTTGCCCTTGATGCCCAGCTGCTTGCACACCTCCTTGGCCGCCGAAATGTTGCGCAGGTTGTGGTCGCCGAACACCTGCACGGGCACTTCTTCGTCCTTCTTGTTGAGCAGATAGGTTTTGCCGTCCCGGATAACGTGCTCGTGGGGGCCGTAGCCGATGTACTTCACATCGGGCGAACTGGGCACCGTCACCAGCTGCGTCTGCTCGTCGTCGCGGTCGTAGATGAGCACGCCGGCCTTGGGCGTCATATCGGCAAATATTTTGAACTGCTCCCGGTAGATTTCCTCGGTCGGAAACACGTTGATGTGGTCCCAGCTGATGCCCGAAATCACTCCGATGTGGTGCTGGTAGAGGTGAAACTTGGGCCGCCGGTCAATCGGCGACGACAGGTACTCATCGCCCTCAATGATGATGATGGGCGCGTCCTCGGTCAGCTGTACCATCAGCTCGAAGCCCTCCAGCTGCGCCCCCACGGCGTAGTCGAACTGGCGGCCCTGGTGGCGCAGCACGTGCAGGATGAGCGAAGTGATGCTGGTTTTGCCGTGCGAGCCGCCAATTACGATGCGCTGCTTTTCGCGGGAGGCCTCGTAAATGAACTCGGGGAAGGAGTACACCCGCAGGCCCAGCTCCTGGGCCTGCCGCAGCTCGGGGTTGTCGGGCCGGGCGTGCATGCCCACAATCACGGCGTCGAGGTCGGCCGTAATCTTGTCGGCAAACCAGCCTTCGGCGGCCGGCAGCAGCCCGGCTTTGGCCAGGCGGCTTTTGGCGGGCTCGAAAATTTCATCGTCGGAGCCCGTCACCCGGGCTCCGCGCTGGTGCAGGGCCAGCGCCAGGTTGTGCATAATGCTGCCCCCAATGGCAATCAGGTGCAGGCGGTGGAGGGAAGTGAGCGTAGCGGCCATCAGGAATACGGGAATAAGGGGGCGGCAAAGGTAGTGATTTGGGGTTTTGGGCAGGGGGCTGATGGGGGATGGAGTACGGGGGCGGGAAAGAACGTCCTTCCATATAAAAAGAAACCTTTCCGGCCACTCCCGGATTGTAAGGCCCAGCCGTTAGCTTTGCACCCCCTTTGGCTTTCGCGGGAAGGGAGCAGGAGTTATTTCCGCTCGAAACCGGCCCAACCTGCTTACCTTGTAGTGCACCTCTGTTGATGAATGACCGCATGGATGACCGTCTCAAACAAGCTGGCTCACGAGCAAAAGCTGCCTGGAACAGCCGCCCCGCGCAACTGCCCATGGGCGGACCGGCGGGCAAGCTGCCTCCCCAGGCCCTGGAGCTGGAAGCCGCCGTGCTGGGCGCGCTGATGCTGGAAAAAGACGCCCTGACTACGGTTATCGACATTCTTAAGCCCCAGAGCTTCTACAAGGATGGCCACCAGCGCATCTTCAAGGCCATCCTCAATCTGTTCGATAAGTCGGAGCCGATTGACATTCTCACCGTTACGCACGAGCTGCGCGAGATGGGCGAGCTGGAGCCGGCCGGCGGGGCGCACTACGTGGCCAACCTCACGTTCAAGGTCAACTCGGCGGCCAACATCGAGTACCATGCCCGCATCATCACCGAAAACGCCATCAAGCGGGAGCTGATCCGCATTGCCTCCGACATCCAGCGCGACGCCTTCGAGGATACCACCGACGTGTTCAACCTGCTCGATACCACGGAGCAGTCGCTCTTCGAAGTGTCGGAATCCAACATCCGCAAAAACTTCGACGACATGCGCAGCCTGATGGGCAAGGCCATCAAGGAGCTCGAAGAAAAGAAGGACCAGAAGGACGGTCTGACCGGCGTGCCCTCGGGCTTCTCGGCCCTGGATAGAGTTACGAGCGGCTGGCAAAACTCTGATTTAGTGATTATTGCCGCCCGGCCCGGTATGGGCAAGTGTCTCGGCAAGGGTACCAAAGTGCTTATGTTCGATGGCACCCTGCGCAATGTGGAAGACGTGCGCCAGGGTGAGCTGCTGATGGGTGACGACTCCACGCCGCGCCGGGTGCTCAACATTGCCCGGGGCCGCGAAAACATGTACTGGGTGCGCCAGAACAAGGGCGAGGCCTACCGCGTGAACGAGAGCCATATCCTTTCGCTCAAGCGCAGCCGCACCGAGGGCCCGCACCGCCACGGCGACGTGCTCAACATCACGGTGAAGGACTGGCTGGGCAAGTCGGCCAAGTTCCGCTCGAACTACAAGGGCTACAAGGTGCCCGTGGAGTTTGCCGCGCAGCCTCTGCCCGTAGCGCCGTATTTCCTGGGCGTGTGGCTGGGCGATGGTAGCTCCGACAATTGCCGCATCACGGGCCAGGACCCGGAAATCATTGATTACCTGCACGAGTACGCCGAAGCCCTGGATCTGCAGGTGACGGTGGGCGTGGTGGCGGGCCGCTGCAACAGCTACGGCATCACCCGGGGCCGGCAGGGCGGCAGTCTCGCCCAGTATTCGGTGCAGGACGAGCTGCGCCAGTTGGATGTGCTCGGCAACAAGCACATTCCGCAGCAGTACCTGAGCAACAGCACCGACAACCGCCTGCAGCTGCTGGCCGGCCTCATCGATTCCGACGGCCACCTCGACCCGGTGTCCAATGGCTACGAAATCACCCAGAAAAACCAACGCCTGGCCCGGCAGATCAAGTTTCTGGCCGACTCACTGGGCTTCCGCACTTCGCTCAAAAAGAAGCGGGCGGCCATCAGCGCCATCGGCTACGAGAGCGAGGTGTACCGGGTGCGCATCTACGGCGACATTAACCGGGTGCCGGTGCGTGTGGCCCGCAAGCAGGCCCAGCCCTGGCGCAGCGCCGTGGACTGGCGCATGACCGGCATTTCGGTGGAGTTCGACGGCGAGGATGACTACTACGGCTTCAGCATCGACGGCAACCGCCTGTTCCTGCTCCAGGACATGACCGTGACCCACAACACGGCCTTCGTGGTGTCGGCGATGCGCAACGCGGCGGTGGAATTCAAGAAGCCGGTGGCCATTTTCTCGCTGGAAATGTCCTCGCTCCAGCTCGTGAATCGTCTGATTTCGGCCGAGGCGGAGCTGGATTCGGAGAAGATCAAGAAGGGCAACCTGGCCGATTACGAGTGGGCCCAGCTCAACCACAAGATTTCCAACCTGTCGTCGGCCCCGATTTACATCGACGATACGCCCGGCCTCAGCATCCGGGAGCTGCGCACCAAGTGCCGCCGCCTCAAGGCCCACCACGATATTTCGATGATCATCATCGACTATCTGCAATTGATGACGGGCAACACCGATGGCAAGGGGGGCGGCAACCGCGAACAGGAAATTGCTTCCATTTCGCGGGCGCTCAAGGGCATTGCCAAGGAGCTGAACGTGCCGGTGCTGGCCCTCTCGCAGCTCTCGCGCTCGGTGGAAACCCGCGGCGGCGACAAGAAACCCCAGCTCAGTGATCTGCGCGAATCAGGTTCCATCGAGCAGGACGCCGACATGGTAATCTTTCTCTACCGCCCGGAGTACTACAAAATTACGGAGGACGAGATGGGCAATCCCACCCAGGGCACCGGCGAGGTAATTATTGCCAAGCACCGGAACGGCTCCCTGGAAACCGTGCAGCTCAAGTTCATCGGCAAGTTCACCAAGTTCGCCGACCTCGACGGGGCGGGCGGCTTCGGCGACGCGGGCTTCAACCCCGGCGCCTTCCCCACCAGCACCTTCGACGACGACCAGACCGGTTTCGCCCCCAACACCATCCGCCTGGGTTCGCGCATCAACAACGACTCGCCGCCGCCCGCGCCCCAGCCCTTCCCCCGCAGCAACTTCGACGACGGTCCGCCGCCGTTTTAAGACTGCTACACAGGCAAAACGCCCGCTGGAAACAGCGGGCGTTTTGCCTTGGCAGGAAAGTGAAAGCTGCTTGCGCAGGGCAGGTTGCCAGGTATTGCCAGTGCTACCCCCGGGCTGCCTCACCATGCGGGCCGGCCCTTAACGGCGGGTTTGGTGGCTTTGCGGGGGAGCTGCTGAAGATACTGCTGCTCGGCCGTGTGCAGGGCATCGAGTAGCTGGCGGGCCTGACCGGGGCTGAGGTTCATCTGTTGCAGGCGGGCGCGCTGGGTTTGCAGGTTGGCCTCGTTGGGAGCCGCCACCTCGGTACCCCCGCGCCGGCTGCTACCCCCGGGGGCCTCGGGGCCGGTTTCGGCGTTGCTGAGGCCGCGTACCAGGCCGGGCTCCTGGCCCCCGGCTACGCTGCGCTGCTCGCCCGCACCCGGCCGGAAACCACCCTCGGCCGAACTGCCGGGCGTAGCGGAGGGTTGGGTTGGGTCCTGGAGCTGGCCGTTGGCATCGGGCCGACGTTCGGGGGCGCTGTTCGGGTCCGCGAGCCGGCCGGCGTCGGGGCGCTGGCCCGGCGTTTCAGGGCCGGCCTTGGGGCGCGTTTGGGCGCGGGGACCGGCCTGGGTGGCGGCGGGGCGGCCGTCGGAGCCGGGTGGAGCAGGAGTAGGACTATCGGTGCGGCGGGCCAGAAAGTCGCGCAGTACCTCGTAGTTGTAGCGGGCGGCGGCGTTGCTGGAGTTGGCCAGCAGGGCTTGCCGGAGCAGTCCTACGGCCTGGGCGTATTCGCCCCGGTCGGCGGCCAGGGCTGCTAGCTGCTGGAGCGCCACGCTCCGGATGGGCAGCACGGGGCTGGTGAGCAGGCGACTGTAGTAAGCGCGGGCTTCGGCGGGCTGGCCGGCGCGGGCCGTGGCGTGGGCCAGGTTCAGCCACACGGCATCCTCAGTGGCCCCAAATTCGAGCGCCGCTTGCTTATAAGCGGCGGCGGCGGCGGTGTACCGGCCCTGGGCGTAGGCCGTGGCCCCGCGCTGCACGGCCGCATTCCGGTCGTGGATGCGGGTCAGGCCGCTCCCCAGGCTCAGCAGCAGCAAGCCGCCCGTCAGCAGGATTTTCATGGCCGAATAATTTTCACGGTGAGCAGCACGTCGAACATAATCAGGAGCAGAGCCAGGGCCAGGGGGTAGCGGTAGCGGTTATCGGCCACCGACACGGTGCGCACCTGCTGGGCCTGGCCCTCCACCCGGTTAATGGCATTGAGGAGCAAGGGAAACTCGTTGCGTGCGTCGCTGAGTTCAAAATACTGCCCGCCGGTTTGCTCGGCCAGTCGCCGCAGGGGCGCGGGCACGAGCCGCGTTACCACGTCGCGGCCCTTGGCGTCGCGCAGGTAGGCCCGTCCCGCCGGGCCGGGAATGCGGCTGCCCTCGGGGGTACCCACGCCCACCGTGAACACGCGGGCTCCGGAACGGGCCAGCACCCGCACAGTGGGCTCCAGGTTGTCGCCGAAGTCTTCCCCATCGGTTGCCAGCACCAGCACCGTGGCCCGGAGCGGCGTCTGGGGCTGAGCGGTTTCGGTCCCGGGCGGCCCCAGGCGGGTGAGCACCAACTCCAGGGGCGGTACCAGGTCGGTGCCGGTGGGTGGCACCAGGGCCGTTTGTAGGGTGCTGACGAAGAGCTGGAGCGCATCCTGGTCGTAGGTGAGCGGGCATTGCACGTACGCTTCGCCCGAAAACACGATCAGGCCCAGGCGGTCGGCCGGGAAGCGGCGGATGAGGGTACCCAGTTCGGCCTTCACTTTCTGGAGCCGGGAGGGGGCTACGTCGGGGGCATCCATGGAGCGGGAGAGGTCCACGAGCAGCCACACATCTTTGCCGGCGGTGCGCACCGGGTGCCGGGTGAGGCCGTAGGCGGGACCCAGCAAGGCCCCGGCCAGCAGCCCGAAATAAAGCAGGCGCAGGGCCAGCTTCCAGCCCAGCCGCCAGCTGCCCTGCCCCAGCGGAGCCGCCAGCCGGCGGGTCCGGAAGAGGTAACCGAGGTAGAGTAGGAAAAAAAATATGGCGGCCAGCGCCTCCGGCCAGCCCGGCAGGTAAGCCCAGTTCAGCGCCACGATAACGGGTTCATGTTCACAATACAACCAACCAAAAGGCCCAGCGGAAAGTGGCCTCCAGGGAGCCAAAAAGCCCCTCTCAACCCCTCAACGCGGCAGCAAGATGGAAGATATTTTTTTTGAATAGGGTTTGTTTGTCCGTTGGGCTCGTATATTTGCACAGCTTTTAACCGGAAAGCAATGCCACCTGGAGAGGTGGGTGAGTGGCTGAAACCAGTAGTTTGCTAAACTGCCGTAGCTCTAAAGGTTACCGGGGGTTCGAATCCCCCCCTCTCCGCACATTTTTGCAATTAGAAATTGAGAATTAAAAGTTAGAAAGATGCCGTTGTTTCATTCAGCCGCCGATTTTTAACTTTTAATTCTTAATTTTTAATTACCCTTTCGGGGTGTAGCGTAGCCCGGTATCGCGCCTGCTTTGGGAGCAGGAGGCCGCAGGTTCGAATCCTGCCACCCCGACCAACGAATAGCCGTCAGCCCGCCTCTGGGGCGGGCGGCTTTTTGTTTTCTGACCCCGTAGCTCAGCTGGATAGAGCAGCTGCCTTCTAAGCAGCCGGTCATGTGTTCGAATCACATCGGGGCCACACGCATCAAAAGCCACTTAGCTATTCGGCTGAGTGGCTTTTTTGGTAGTTAGGCCACGCGGGCCGGGTCACCCGCGTGGCCCGCGCCACTCAGCCGGCCAGGCAGCCCGTCAGCTCGCCCGAGTAGGTGAGCGTGAGCTCGTGCATGGCCCGGGTGCAGGCCACGTAGAGCATGCTCCGGTCGACGGCCGTGGCGTAGGTGCGGGCAGAGGCGAAGGGCACGATGACCGCATCAAACTCCAGGCCCTTGGCCAGGTGGGCCGTGGTGATAACAATACCTTCTTTAAAGCGCGTCGACTCCTCCGTGAGCAGGTGCACATCCGGCGCTTGCAGGGCCGCGTGGGCCTGCCCGGCCTGGCGCAGGGTTTTGCAGATGATGCCCAGGGAAGTGTAGCCCGACGTTCGGAAAGCCGCTAATAGCTGCCCGATGTGGGCCAGCTCCGCAGCGGGGCCGGCGCAGGCGGCCAGCGTGGGCTCCGGCCCGTGCCGCTCCAGCGGGATGATGTGGGGGTTGGGCGTGATGCGCTGGGCGAAGGCCGTAATCTCGCTCGTGGAGCGGTAGCTGCGGTAGAGGCGCACCACCTCGGCCTGGGGGAAAACCCGCTCGATGGCTTCGGCCGAGGAGGCGCTGTAGGGGTTCACTGTCTGGCTCACGTCGCCGAGAATGGTTTTGCGGCACCGGAACAGGCGCGAAAGCACGGCGTACTGCACCGGGGTGTAGTCCTGCATTTCGTCCACCAGCAAGTGCTTTACGTGGTCGTAGGCCGTGAAACCCTCCAGGCGCAGACGCAGGTAAATCAGGGCAAACACGTCGGCGTACTCCAGCGGCCGGCTGGGGTCGAGCCGGAGCAGCTCGGGCCGCCCCAGCCAGCGGTAGAAGTCGCGGTAGAGGTCGGGCAGGTGGTGGAAGCGGAACATGCGGTTGATGGCCTCGCTGATCTTGCCCTTCTCGCCCCCGCTCAGCTTGCGGCCGGCGGCGTGGCGCACGTAGTCGCGCACATCCTGGGCTACCAGGGCAAAGCGCTTAAGCAGCGGCACCCGGTGGTAGGTCCGGAATTTCTGCCCGATAACGGCCGCCGGTACCACCGTCGTGCCCACCCGCAAATCGGTAAGGGTGAAGTAGGTGTTCTCGATGTGCAGCAGGTACTGGTTGAGCTGGTTCAGGAACTCAAACGACGATTTGAACCGGATGCGCGCAATAAAGGCCGCGTCGTGGTGCTCAAGCAGGGCCGATACCTGCTCGAAAAAGGTCTGGAACCGGTACTGGTTGCCCAGCAGGTCGGCCGCCAGCTCCTCCAGGCCCAGCTCCGGAATGTGCTCCTCGCCCAGCTCGGGCAGCACATTGGAAATGTAGTCGGCAAACACCTTGTTGGGCGAAATGATGAGGATGTCGCGGGCGGCAATGGTTTCGCGGTAGCGATAGAGCAGAAAGGCAATCCGGTGCAGGGCGATGGACGTTTTGCCCGAGCCGGCCACGCCCTGAATCACCATCACCTGCGCCGTTTCGTTGCGGATAACCGCGTTCTGGTCGCGCTGAATGGTGGCCACGATGTTCTTGAGCTTGTCGTCGGACGATTTGGCCAGCTCGCGCTGCAACACGTCGTCGTGGATGTTCACGTCGCTGTCGAGCATGAACTCCAGGCGACCGTCGCGGATTTTGTACTGGCGCTTGCGCTCGATGCGGCCCGCCACGCGGCCCGCGGGCGTGGTGTAGAAGGCCTCGCCCGGCTCGAAATCATAGAACATGGACGAAATTGGAGCCCGCCAGTCGTAGATCAGGTTGGCGCGCCGCTGCTCATCAAAAAACGAATACACGCCGATGTACACCGGCGCGGCCGGTTGGCCCGGGGCCGCGAAATCGAGGCGGCCAAAGTAGGGCGACTGGCCCAGCTTGAGCAGCTTGCGCTTGCGGCTCACGGCCGCCTCGCCCGTGAAGGCCATGCGGTTGATCGACTGGCCGGCGGCCACCATGTCGGCCTCGTCCATGCCCGACTGGTGCTCGTGGATGTACTCCTTTTTCTGCTGGAGCTCGTCGGAAAACTGCTTCACGGCCCCGTCTACCCGCCGGATGGCCAGCGTGAGCTGCTCCTTGATTTCTTCCAGGTACTCTTTTTCGTCGTGCTGGGTGGCGTTTATCATGAGCGGCTCCGGGAAATTGGACCGCAAAGGTCTCCTCAAATTCCGGGTAACAGAAGCCCCGGACGGGTTTTATTAAGTGCGGCGGCTGGTTGTGGCCGGTTGGCGGGCCTGAAACGGAACCCGGCGCGTACCTTTGCGGCCATGAAAGCGCCCCTTTTCCATCCCGGCCAGGAAGTGATCTGCACCAACGACGACTTTACCATGCTGCTGGTGCAGAACCCGAATATCCAGACGCCCAAGCGCGGCCCCATTTACACGGTACGCGACGTGTACGACACCCACAATGGCTTCGGCATCACGCTGCACCAGATCAACAACGCGGCCGTAGCCCCGGGCTTTCCCGAGGCTAATTTCCACGAGTCGCGCTTTTCGCTGGTGCCGCCGCTGGAGGAAGTCGATATTTCGGCCGCTATCGAGGAAAGCGTGCTGGTGTAGCGCGGCCGGGCTTGCGCTTTGGCCGGGGGCAGCGGTATGTTTGCAAAAACAAAACGCATGGCCCCCGCTCCGCTTTTCAAGCCCGCTTACCGGTGCTGGTTGCCCTGGTTTGGGCCGCTGCTGCTGCTGAGTGGCGTGCCCCGGCTGACGGCGGCCCAGCAACCGGCCCAGTCCCCGCTAACGGCCGACACTACCCGCCGGCCGGTGCTGCTGGGCGAGGTGGTGGTGGCCGCTTCCAAGGTGGAGGAAAGCATTCTGCAGTCGCCGGTAACGGTGGAAAAGCTAAACGCCCGGGCGTTGCGACTGGCTCCGGCACCTTCGTTTTTCGATGCCCTGGCGCAGGTAAAGGGCGTGCAGGTGCTCACGCCGAGCCTGGGCTTCAAGGTGCTCAACGCCCGCAGTTTTGCCAACACCACCAACGTGCGCTTCGCCCAGCTCGTGGACGGTATCGACAACCAGGCGCCGCACATTGGCGGGCCAATTGGCAACGTGCTCGGGCCGAGCGACCTGGATATCAGGAGCGTGGAAATTGTGCCCGGTACGGCCGCCGCGCTCTACGGGCTGAATGCCATCAACGGGCTGGCCAATTTCAGCACCCGCAACCCATTTGCGAGCCCGGGGCTGAGCGTGCGCCAGCAGATGGGCATCAACCACGTGAACGATACCAACACGGGGGCGCGGCCTTACGCCGAAACCAGCCTGCGCTACGCCCGGCTGCTGGGGCCGCAGTGGGCGTTTAAGGTGAACGGCACCTACCTGCGGGGCTACGACTGGATGGCCACCGACTCGACCGACCTCAACCCTAACGGCAACGCCAGCACCGGCCTGCTGGGAGCCGACAACCCCGCCCGCGACCCGGTGAGCAGCTACGGCAACGAGTCGTCGGATCGCAGCACGCTCACGCTGGGCGGCAAGAACTACCAGGTGGCCCGCACCGGCTACCAGGAGCGCGATGTGGTGGATTATCATCTGCAGACGCTGAAGTACGACGCGGCCCTGCACTACAAACCGAACGCCCGCACCGAGCTGGCCTACACCTACCGGGGCGCCACTTTCGACAACGTGTACCAGCGTAGCAACCGCTTCCATCTGGCCGACTACCGCCTGCAGCAGCACGCGCTGCAAATGACGACGCCCGTGGTGCAGGCGCGGGCCTATTTCACCCAGGAGAACACCGGCAAAAGCTATAACCTGCGCTCGGCGGCCGAAAACCTGGAGCGCAGCTTCAAGCCCGATAAGCAATGGAACGCCGACTATACCGCCGCCTGGAACGCCGCCCTTGGGCAGGGCCAGACGGTGGCGGCCGCCCACGCCGCCGCCCGCAATGCGGCCGATGCGGGCCGTTTCGAGCCCGGCACGCCCGCGTTCAAGCAGCGGCTCAAAGCCCTGGCCGACATCAATAACTGGGACGAAGGGGCGGCGCTACGGGTACGGGCCAATCTGCTGCACGCCGAAGTGCAGGCTAACGTGGGCGCGGCCCTGCGGGGTGGCAGCAGGGGCGGGGGGCTGCCGGCCTGGGCCGATGTGCTGGTGGGGGCCGACCACCGCACCTACTTCGTGCAGCCCGACGGCAATTACTTCATCAACCCCAACCCCGGCCGCGACCAGTTCAGCACCCTGGCCTACGGCAAAACCGGCGGCTTCGTGCAGGCTGGGGCGCGGCTACTGCCGGGTGAGAAGCTGCGCCTCACGGTCACGCTGCGGGCCGACAAAAACCGCTACTTCGACCTGCGCTTCAACCCCCGGCTCACGGCCGTGTACTCGCCCACGGCCCGCCACAACTTCCGGCTCAGCTACCAGAGCGGCTACCGCTTCCCGAGTTTGTTTGAGGGGTTTTCCAACGTGAACAGCGGGCAGGTTAAGCGCATCGGGGGGCTGCGGGTGATGTCGGACGGCGTGTTTGAGAACAGCTATCTGCGTAGCTCGATTGATGCGTTTAACGCGGCCGTTACCCAGGGCGTGAACACCGGCGGACTCAGCCGCAGCCAGGCTGTGGCCGCCAACCAAAGCCTGCTTGTGCGCAACCCCTACACCTATATCAGGCCCGAGTTCGTGCGCTCCTGGGAGATGGGCTACAAGGCGGCCCTGCTGCCCGGCGGCCGCCTGCTGGCCGATGTGGATTTCTACGCCAATACCTACCGCGACTTCATCGCCCAGGTGGAAGCCTACGTGCCCCTGGCCGCCGCCGCCGGCCCGCCGCTGGCCCCCGATGCGCCCCTGAACACCGTGGCCACCGCCCTCAACGCCCGCGCCACCCAGGCCCGCTACCGCCTCTGGACCAACTCGCGCAGCCGCGTATACAACTACGGCGGCTCGCTGGGCCTGCGCTACGACGTGCCCGGCGGTCTGCTGGCCAGCGCCAGCACCACCTACGCCCGCCTAGCCCGCACCGAGTCGGCCGACGGGCTGGAGGCTGGGTTCAACACGCCGCGCTGGAGCTACAACCTGAGCCTGGGCCACGAAAACGTGTACCAACACCTGGGCTTCGGCCTCAACTACCGCTGGCAAACCAGCTACTTCTCCGAAACCTTCCTCGTCAGCGGCACCGTGCCGGCCTACGGCATGCTCGATGCTCAGCTCAGCTATCATCTGCCCACGCCCCGGCTGCGGTTTAAAATCGGGGCCAGCAACGTGAGCAACCGGTACTACATCAGCTACTTAGGCGGCCCCAGCATCGGCGGGCTGTACTACGCGCAGGTTACCTACGGGCTGTAGAGACGCATTTTTGCGTCTCGTCGTTGAACGGGCCGCACTGAACAGCCGCCCCGAACGGGCAACATCAGCAACGACGAGATGCAAAGATGCGTCTCTACATCGTGCTGCCAGCGTATACAGTCGGGTCGAAACATTCTACTGTCGAGCCGGTCCTGTAAGTCTACCCTTTAACCCCTTCTCATCATGGTAAAAGTAGGATTGTTTGTGCGCCTCGAAGCCAAGCCCGGCAAAGAGCAGGAAGTAGCCGATTTCCTCCGCGGCGGCCTCGCCCTGGTGGAGCAGGAGCCCGATACCGCCACCTGGTACGGGGTGCAGATGGGCCCTTCGACCTTCGGCATCTTCGATACGTTTGCCGATGAATCCGGCCGCAAGGCCCATCTGGGCGGCAAGGTAGCCGAGGCCCTGTTTGCTAAGGCTCCTGAGCTATTCGCTTCGGCCCCGGCCGTAGAAATGCTCGACATTCTGGCCGCTAAGGGCGCGTAACTGCCGTTCCAACCTGCTTCCTGCTTTAACCCGCCCCGCGTTGCCGGGTCCTGCGAGGGACCGGTGGCGGGGGGCAGTCCTGGTTTCTGCGGGTCGTTGCGCCGGTCCTGGAAGTTGTAGCCTGGCCTACGATGACGGCCGGCAGCCGGAAACCCACTTGCGTACATAACGCGGCGGCCGTTGCTGGCGTAAGTAAAAAAGAGTCTGCCCGTTTCGGGAATGGCCTCCCTGCTCCACCACCACTTCTATTCTTTCCTTTATGTCGCAACTACTTACCAGAGCCCCCGCCAGCGGCGGCCTGCCCGCGCCGGTGCCCACCGGCCCGGTGCGCCTACACATCAACGGCGAAACCCAAACCCTGCAGCTCGCGCCCTGGACCAGCCTGCTCGACGCGCTGCGCGAATACGCCCATCTCACGGGTACCAAAAAGGGCTGCGACCATGGCCAGTGTGGGGCCTGCACGGTGCTCGTGAATGGCCGCCGCATCAACAGCTGCCTCACGCTGGCCGTGATGCACGAGGACGACGACATCACGACCATCGAGGGCCTGGGCACCCCCGACAACCTCAGCCCCCTGCAGCAGGCCTTCGTCGACCACGACGCTTTCCAGTGCGGCTACTGCACGCCCGGCCAGATTTGCTCGGCCCAGGGCCTGCTCAACGAGGGCCGCGCCCACTCCGAAGCCGAAATCAAGGAACTGATGAGCGGCAACCTCTGCCGCTGCGGCGCCTACGTGGGCATTCTCGACGCGGTGAGCGAGGTCGCAAACTCTCAAGGTGAAATGGTGAAATAGTAAGATGGTGAGTTGACGTTTCGGCGGCGCGGTTTGCGCTGTTGCCCTGACGTTTCAACTCCCGGTTCGCTCGCCCATCAAACTCACTATTTCACCATCTCACCACCTCACCTTATGTATCCTTTCACCTACTCCCGGGCCACCGATGTGGCCGATGCGGTGCGCGACAAGGCCGGCCACGACGGCTCGGCCTACGTGGGCGGCGGCACCAACCTGATTGACCTGATGAAGATGAACGTGGAGCAGCCCGCGCATCTGGTCAACGTGGCGAAGCTGCCACTCGCCAAAATTGAAGATTTGCCCAACGGCGGCCTGCGCCTCGGGGCCACGGCCACCAACTCCGATACGGCCTGGAACGAGCAGGTGAAGGCGCGGTATCCGTTGCTGAACCAGGCCATTCTGGCGGGCGCCTCGCCCCAGCTGCGCAACGCGGCCACCAACGGCGGCAACCTCATGCAGCGCACCCGTTGCTACTATTTCTACGATTTGGCCACGCCCTGCAACAAGCGCGAGCCCGGTTCGGGCTGCTCGGCTATCGGGGGCTTCAACCGCATTCATGCTATTCTGGGGGCCAGTGAGGCCTGCATTGCCACCCACCCCTCGGATATGTGCGTGGCCCTGGCGGCCCTCGCGCCCACCGTGCGCGTGAGCGGCCCCCAAGGCGAGCGAAGCATTGCCTTCGAGGACTTCCACCGCCTGCCCGGCGACCATCCCGAGTTCGACAACACGCTGGCCGAAGGTGAGCTGATTACCTCGCTCGATTTGCCCGAAAAAGGCTTTGCCAAGCACTTCGCCTACCTCAAGCTCCGGGACCGGCACTCCTACGCCTTTGCCCTGGTGAGCGTGGCCGTGGGCCTGGAAATGGATGGCGACACCATTACGGATGCCCGCCTGGCCCTGGGCGGCGTGGCCCACAAACCCTGGCGCGACCATTCGGCCGAGGCGCTGCTGAAGGGACAGCATGCCACTGCCGAAACCTTTGGCCGTGTGGCTGCCCACGTGGTGGCCAACGCTGTGGGCCAAGGCTCCAATGATTTCAAAATTGAGCTGGCCCGCCGGGCCATCGTGCGCGCCCTTAAGCAGGCCGCCGAAGGGAAGCAGGAAGCCGGCGACGTTTACCTGGGCGGTCAGTAGGGGCGGAGTTCCTCTCGCTGCCGAACGAACCGTACTATTAGACTATCAATCAGCGAGCTAACCTAAGCGGATTAGAAGCTAGGGTTAGCTCCCCTCCTTGGAAAGGAGGGGCTGGGGGTGGTTGATGACGCCAAAGTGGTTACTAGCACTAGTTCTAACGGCTGTTCAACGTGTGTCAACCACCCCCAACCCCTCCTTTCCAAGGAGGGGAGCTAGTTCTAATGCTAGCACTAATTTCTAGCCCTCTGCAACCTGGGTTAGCTGATAACTTAAAAACTCCAACTCATGACCCAGACCAACCATATCGGCAAAGCCCCGAACCGCGTAGACGGGCCGCTGAAAGTAGCGGGCACGGCGCACTACTCGGGCGAGTTCAACGTGCCCCACCTGGCCTACGGCTACGTGGTGAGCAGCCCCATTGCCAAAGGCAAGGTGGTGGCCATCCACGCCGATGAGGTGCGGGCGCTGCCGGGCGTTCTGGAAGTGTTTTCGCACGAGAACGTGCCGTATCTGGCCTGGTTCGATAAGAGCTACAAGGACCAGATTGCGCCCGGTGGCTCGCCCTTCCGGCCCCTGCATTCGCCCGACATCACCTTCAACCAGCAGCCCGTGGCCCTGGTAGTGGCCGATACGTTCGAGCTGGCCCGCTACGCCGCCGCGCTGCTGCGCATCGACTACGAGCAGGAGGACCACGAAACCAACCTGGAAACCAAGCGCACCGAAGGCTACGCGCCGGGCGGGGGCAAAACCGGTTTCCAGGCGCCGCCACCGCCCCGCGGCAACCCCGACAAAGCCCTGAAAAACGCCACCCATAGCATCGAGGCCGAGTACGCCCACGGGGCCCAGCACCACAACCCCATGGAGCTGTTTACCACCACCGTGGAGTGGCGCGGCGACGGCAAAATTACGGCCTACGACAAAACCCAGGGCGTGTACAACGTCAAGAACTACCTGATGGGCGTGTTCGGGCTGGGTAAGGACGAGGTGCGGGTGGTGAACCAGTTTATGGGCGGCGGCTTTGGCGCGGGGCTGCGGCCGCAGTACTCAGTGTTTATGGCTGTGCTGGCCACGCTGGAGCTGAAACGCTCGGTGCGCGTCACGCTCACGCGCCAGCAGATGTTCAGCATTGGCCACCGGCCCAACACGCTGCAGCTGCTGAAGATGGGTACCAACCCCGACGGCACCCTGGCCTCATTGCAGCACCACGCCCTGCACGAAACCTCGCAGTTCGAGGACTACACCGAGAACATCGTCAACTGGTCGGGGATGCTGTATCAGTGCGAGAACGTGAAGCTGGGCTACCAGCTGGCCAAGCTCGACATTTACTCGCCCCAGGATATGCGGGCACCGGGTGCCGCCTCGGGCAACGTGGGCCTGGAGGTGGCCATGGACGAAATGGCCTACGCCGCTGGCCTCGACCCGCTCGAATTCCGGCTGCGCAACTACGCCGACCGCGACCAGAACGTGGACAAGCCCTTTTCGAGCAAGAAGCTGCGCGAGTGCTATAAGCAGGCCGCCGCCAAGTTCGGCTGGGAAACCCGCACCCAGAAGCCCCGCTCGATGCGCGCCAACGGCAAGCTGCGGGGCATGGGCATGGGCGGCGGCGTCTGGGATGCCACCCAAACTAAATCGGCGGCCAAAGCCCTGATTTCGGCCGACGGGAAGCTGACGGTGCGCAGTGCCACCGGCGAAAACGGCACCGGCACCTACACCATCATGACCCAGATTGCGGCCGAAACCCTGGGCCTGCCCCTGGAGGCCGTTACGTTTGAGCTGGGCGACACCGACCAGCCCGAAGCCCCCATCCAGGGCGGCTCCTGGACCGCCGCCTCGGTGGGCACGGCCGTGAAAAACGCCTGCGACGCGCTGGGCGAGAAAATCCTCAAGCTGGCCCAAAAGCCCGCCGACTCGCCCTTGAAGGACGCGAAGTACGACGAAGTGGAGTTCGTGAACGGCCAGCTGCGCCTGCGCCTCGACCACGACCAGGCCGTGGTGCTGCGCGACGTGCTGCAAGCCAGCGGCGAAACCCAGCTAGAAGCCGACAGCTCGGCGCTGCCCAATATGCTCAAGCAGCAGGGGTATTCCATGCACTCGCACAACGTGGCCTTCGCCGAGGTGGAGGTAGACGAGGACCTGGGCACCATTAAGGTGACGCGGGTGGTGAGTGCCGTGGCCGCCGGCCGCATTCTCAACCAGAAAACGGCCCGCTCGCAGGTGCTGGGCTCGGTGGTGTGGGGCCTGGGCATGGCCCTGATGGAGGAAACGGTAATGGACCATAAGTTCGGCCGCTACGTGAACCACAACTTCGCCGAGTACCACATCCCCGTCAACGCCGACATTCCGCACATCGACGTCATTTTCGTGCACGAAGACGACGACATCGTGAACCCGCTGGGCGTGAAGGGCATCGGCGAAGTGGGCATGCTCGGCGTCACGGCCGCCATTGCCAACGCCGTCTTCCACGCCACCGGCAAGCGCGTCCGCGACCTGCCCATCATGCTCGACAAACTGCTGTAACGGCTCCCGCTTCAAGCAACGCAAAACCGCCCCGCAGCCGAGAGGTCGCGGGGCGGTTTTGTGTTACTTGAAGGTTAGCAATGTTGCAATGTGAAAAATCAGTGATTACAGGTGCAATTTTCCTGATTAAATTAATCTAAAAAATTGCGTATTAATAATTTATTGATATAAATAGTTGATAAAAAACAAGCAGTTATTATAGTTGAATTAGCCAAGGCACGAATAATCCATGATTTTTTAGAGTAGTCATTGTTCAAAAATTTAGTTACCAAAACAGCCGTTCCCATTAATGAGAACCAAATTGTGAAGAATAGCGATATGCTTCCCCTAAGCATCATAGTAACAGTATCGTGTAATAGTCCGCAAAAAATAAACGTGAACATTAGTGCAAAGGCAGCTGGAAAAGTGTTCTTGAGTGGTTTGAAAATATATTTACCTAAATAATATCCAAAAATTGGATTCCAATATCTCCAAAACACAGAGAAGTTTCTTGCGCCTAATGAGCGATATAAGTTATTTCTAAGTGATTTTGGACTGCCAATCGATACTCCATTCCTTTTCTTTATGTATTCTTTCAAGGATATTTTCATTCATGATGTTTCTTAATGGTTATACAATTGGTCGAACAGCGAATCTACCGGCACCCGCGTTCCGGCAAATACCGGCTGCCCGCCCAGGATGTCGGGGTCAATGGTAATGATGGCTTTGATATCCATGAGGGGAAGATACAGATTGTTGCTTCAATGCGTCCGCGACCTGCCCATTATGCTCGACAAGCTGCTGTAACTGATACCGCTGACGTAACGCAAAACCGCCCCGTGGCCGTAAGGTCGCGGGGCGGTTTGGTGTGGGACGGGTGTAGCGCGAAGCTCCAGCTTCGCGTATCGTTGAACGGTTGTACGAATGGTACGGCGGTCAACCACGATACGCTACAACTCCAATGCGTAAACCCTCTGTGTTTTGCCCTCAAGGGCGGTGAAGGGCTGATTTAGCCTAACCTTTCCGGGCCGGCAACAGTAAACTCAAGGGTTGTTTCACTAAATCAATCTACTATGTCAAATCCGACTTCCTCCTCCGCAAACCAGTCGCTCGATGATGCTATTAAGGCCGTTAGCGGGGACCTGACCGCCGCGCCGGCTACCCACCAGATTGATACCTGGATTGGAATGCTCGACATAACCGGCCCCGGTAGTCAGGGCGAAATCTCCCTGGAGCTGAAGAACCTGAAAGACTACATCAGCACCAACGACAGCGCCAACATTGCCCACACCCTCGACGCCCTGGGGCAGCTTACCACCAAAGCCGCCGACGAGGATGTGGACGAAGAAGTCAGCGGCAAGCTGCGCCGCCTGGGCGAGGCCCTCACCAAAGCCAGCACCTCACTGCCCAAGTAACCCGGCATGACGCCCGTCATTGCCAACGCCGTCTTCCACGCCACCGGCAAGCGCGTCCGCGACCTGCCCATTATGCTCGACAAGCTGCTGTAACGGCTGCCGCTTCAAGCAACGCAAAACCGCCCCGTGGCCGTAAGGTCGCGGGGCGGTTTTGTGTGGGGATGAACGATATAGAAAAACGTCATGCTGACGAAGGAAGCATCTCTACCGCTTCGTTGTCAAGCTACTTGTCAGCTATTCCGAATCACTATTGGCCCAATTGGCAAGTCAACGCCAGCCAACAGCTCATTTACTTGAGGAGAAAGCAGCGTCAGAACCCGGTACTGATTGATAGCAGCCGTCAGCACGAATACGGTTAGCGTGTACTTAGCAAAGTTCTGTTGGTACTGCAAATTCTTGTCGAACGTGAGCAGCGCATCGAAGCCATCGGCCACCATCAGTTTCAGCAGCTCCCCGTTCTTGATGCCGTTCCAGCCCTTGTCGCGCACGGTGAAAACCTCGTGCTCGGGAAAATCCTGCCGGAGCCGCTTCGGCAGATTCTCGTCAAGCAGCAGCTTCATAGAGTTGCGCTATGTTGCGGGAAGTCAGCAGCCGGTTCGCCACTTCCAGCAGCGCCACCGCCTGCTCCCGGCTCACCGTCGGGAAGTCGTCCAGAAACTCAGCCAACGGTACGCCGGCCTCCAGATGGTCGAACAGCGACTCCACTGGCACCCGTGTTCCGGCAAATACCGGCTGCCCGCCCAGGATGTCGGGGTCGATGGTGATGAGGGCTTTGATATCCATGAAGGGAAGGTACAGATTGTGGCTTCAATGCGTCCGCGACTCAAGAGTTCAAAGTTAACCATCATTGCTTTACTCTTTTACTTAATTCTTCCTCTATCAGATGCAATGAACAATAATACTCTAAATCATCATCAAAGTTTTTTTCCATGTTTTCAATTTCAGATATAACAAGTTTGTTTTCTTTGCATTTTGTTTTTAAAAACGAACTAAAGATTCTGAACTTACCTATACTATCCTTTTCAGACAACTTGCCAATTTCATAATCATATGAAATTGGCAAGTTGTTATCTTTATACTTACCGTCGCCTTCTATGATTATTATCTTAGGAATAACTACCTTGCTTTTTTCTGCTTCTATACTGTGTCTATCAGTGTCATTTATTAAATCATCAATACTATCTTTTGTATCGGCTAAAGATTTTCTTAATTCTATGTAAAATTTTTTAATTGCGCTGTTATACCGCTCATTCGAGTCTTTCAGGGTGTGAATTCTTAATAGCGTTTCAGGTTTATATAAATAATCGGTTCTATAAAAATATTCAAAACTGTTAGACACGGTTTTTAGAATATTTTCAAACGGTGCTGTGGAAAGTGTTAACTCAATATTTTGCAATTGTTTTTTAAATAAAAAAAGTATATTTTTCAGTCTACTAATAATTATGTCAAAGTATTTTTCAGTGAAAACTAGATGTCTGTTTAAAATATCTTCTCTTCTATGATTTATTTCTTCAAATTTGTAATTATTTGCCAATTGATATTTTATGTATGAAATCTGATGTGCATTTGTTGAATTGCTAAATATTGTAGAAGACAATAACTGCCTTGTACCGTTTATGTCTATTTTTCTGATAGGATGTCCAATAAGTTCATTTCTTATTTCTCTATTGATAGAATAATTTTTATCCTTTTTTAAATCACCTTTATTGATATTACACTTGAATATATATAGCAGTTCTTCGATAAAATCTTGTTGTATATATATTGCTTGAAGAAAACTTATTGAAATTTCAATGTTACTAGTAAAGTTTTTAGTCTCTTTCGTACCATATATAAGATTTGATGTGTCAGAAAAATAATTTAAGATATCTCCGAAATAATTGGACTTTACATCAGGAGTAAATTTTATTTTTGAGTTACAGAATTTGTACTCCCAGATGTAGTGATTCCAAATATCTGATATTTTGTCAAGTTTTTTATCTAACATGCTTTTCATTGTTGCTGATTCTGATTGTTTACAGATAAGATTTGTGCCACTACTATACTTGCAAGATAGTCAACAACTTAATCCGTCATAGTAAGCCGCAAAATAGTGGAAATATAGCTATTATGACTCCACTATTCGCCCCCGCCCAAACAACCCCCACAGCCCCAGCAGCGGCCCCAGCGCCAGCGGCAGATACACGTAGGGCGCGGGCAGGTGCGCGGCCAGCCAGCTGGTGAATTGCAGGCTTACGATGGTGAGGGCGAACCCCAGGCAGGTAACCAGCGTGAGGGCCGTGCCCCGGCTTGCGGGCGGGGCGTGCTGGGCCACCAGCGTCGAGAGCAGCGGCGAGTCGGCCACCACCACCAGGCCCCAGAAGCCCAGAAATGCCGGTCCGAGCCACCACGGCCCGCCGCCGCCCAGCACCAGCGGCGAGAGCAGGCAGCAGGTTCCCGAGAGCAGCAGCGCCCCGGCCGCCACCGGCCGGGCCCCGCGCCGCTGGGCCAGCAGCCCCGCGCCCACGCACCCCAGGGCCCCCACCGCAATAATACCGAAGGCCAGCAGCGGCCCGTTGGCGCCGGCCGCCGCCGGGTGCGCCGCCCGCCACACCGCCAGGATCATTGGCACGAAGGCCCAGAAGGTGTACAGCTCCCACATGTGCCCGAAGTAGCCCAGCGCCGCCGCCCGAAACCCGGGCTCGCGGAAGCCGTCGAGCAGCGCGGCGGGGCGCAGGCGCTGGCCGGCGCGGCGGAAAGGGCCATCGGGCACCAGTAACAGCAGGGCCGTGCCGCCCAGGGCCGCCAGCGCCGAGGTGGCGGTAGTTACGGTTTGCCAGGGCAGCGCGCCGCCCGCGCCGCCGGGTGCGGCCAGCAGCCCACGCAGCAGGTGTGGGAAGGCCGTGCCCAGCACCAGCGCGCCCACCAGAAACCCCAGCGAGCGGCCCAGCCCGGCCTCGTAGTAGTCGGCCGCCAGTTTCATGCCCACCGGGTAGATGCCGGCCAGGAAAAACCCGGTGAGCACCCGGGCCGTCAGCAGCCCTTCGGCCCCCAGGCCCGGCAGATTGAGGGCCAGGTTGCAGCCCGCCGCCAGCAGCGCACTCGCAAAAAATACCCGTGAGGGCGAAAACCGGTCGGCCAGCGCCAGCAGCGCAAATACCAGCGTGCCGCCAATAAAGCCTAGCTGCACGGCGCTGGTGAGGGCGGCCACGAAACCGGCCGGCTGGCCCACGCGGGCCGCCAGCTCGGGGGCCACGGCGTTGCCGGCAAACCACAGCGAGGTGCAGCAGAACTGCGCCAGCACAATGGTGGGAAGAATGCGGGACATGAGAACGGGAGCAGGGGAGGAGCCCACAAAGTAACCGTTTTGGGCGGGTTGTAAGGCGTTGTGTCTGGATTGCTATGAACGGTGTAGCGGCGCATCTCTGCGTCTCATCGTTGCTGATGTCGACCGTTTCGCACCGCCGTTCAACGACGAGACGCAAAGATGCGCCGCTACACCGTTCACGCCGGCCGTTTGCTCTCCCTAAAAATCCTGCTTGCCCTCCATCCAGAAATCAACCAGGCTGTCCTGGCCGATGTGGGGGGCAAATTTAGTGACCAGGGCCTCTAGGTCGGGACTAGTTTCCAGGGTAATCCAGCCTTCGAGACCGGGGTACTGGCAGATGCGCTGGACCTGATAGCCGCCGCCCCCGGGCAGCAGCACGAACCGCAGTACCGGCATCAGGTAGGCGAACTTCAGGATTTCCGGGAGCAGCATCTCCATTTCGGCGGGACCGTAGGGGTACTCGTACACCGTCACGGCGTCGGGCTCCACGTCGAAGCCCAGCACCTCGCGGGGTGAGTAGCGGGTGGTCAGCTCACGGACGGTTTCGAGCATGGCTGGTGGTACGCGGGTCGGAACAATTTTGCGGAGCGTCGTTTTGCCATCGTATGGGTACTCGTACCACTCGAAACCTGGGGGCAAGGCATCCAGGATTTCGGTGGCCGGATAGCGGGTGAAATCCTTTATGACGTAGTAGCGGGTGCCGCCCTTGGCGGTGCGGGCCGCCCGGATGTAATAGGTTTCCTGGCGGCGGTTGGTATAAGACAGGGGCATGAGCATAAGCGTTGGTTGAAACCACGAAGTAAGCATCGGGAGTCCGTCCGCCAAGGGCTGGCCGCATCGGGGCGGCTGCTTAGCGCCTACCAGTCACTAGGGCAGGACTTACCAAACCACCCCTAACAACCGCTGACGTTGTGTTCCCTCAACGGTGCGCAGTGCTCAGACAGCACGTTGCGGATGTGCTGGTTGGAATGAGTTTCGGATTGACATTCAACGAAATCAACCACCCCCAGCCCTTCCTCGGAAAAGAGGGGAACTGGTTCTGGCGCTAACTCTCCCATGCCGTGCCGGGTGCAGTTCTCCCGCTCACGCAACCTCCGGGCCCACTCGTGCGCCCTTGGTTAAACCTTCTGCTGCCCATGAAACTACCGTACTTCCTGCTGCCCGCAGTGGCGCTCACCGCAACCCTTACTACCGGGGTCCGGGCCCAAACCGCCCGCCCTGTTACCCACCAGCTCGATGCCTCGCCCACCACCGTGGCCTGGGGCTTTTATGATGCCGCCGCCGCGCCCGTGCTGCGCATCAACTCCGGCGACCGGGTGCGGGTCAGCACACTCATTACCTCCAGTCCCACCAAGCTCGAAGGTGCCGGCGTGGCCCCCGACCAGGTGGAGCCGGCCCTGCGCGCGATTTATCAGGCCGTCAGCAACAAGGGCCCCGGCGGCCACATCCTAACGGGCCCGATTTACGTGGCCGGGGCCGAAGCCGGCGACGTGCTCGAAGTGCGCATTCACAAGGTAGAGCTGGCCATACCCTACGCCTACAACGCCTTCGGGCCCACCAGCGGCTTTCTGCCCGAGGATTTCGGCTACGCCCGCATGCGTATCATCCCGCTTGATAAGCAGAAAATGCTGGCCCACTTCGCGCCGGGCATCGACATTCCGCTGCGGCCCTTCTTTGGGAGCATGGGCGTGGCCCCGCCGCCCGCGGCCGGCCGCATCAACAGCGCCCCGCCCGGCATCCACGCCGGCAACCTCGACAACAAGGAACTGGTAGCCGGCACCACGCTCTTCATTCCGGTACACGTAGCGGGCGCGCTGTTTGAGGTGGGCGACGGGCACGCTGCCCAGGGCAACGGCGAGGTCGATATCACGGCCCTGGAAACGTCGCTGACCGGGGAGCTGGAGTTCATTGTGCGCAAAGACCTGCACCTGACCTGGCCCCGGGCCGAAACGCCCACCCACTACATCACGATGGGCACCGACGAAGACCTGACCAAGGCCACCAAAATCGCCCTGCGCGAGATGCTCGACTTCCTGAAGACCACCAAGCACCTCAGCCACGATGACGCCTACATGCTGGCCAGCGCCGCCGCCGACATGGAAATCACCCAGCTCGTGGACGGCACCAAAGGCGTACATGCCATGATTCCGAAGAACATTTTTACGGGGGAAGCCGGGGCGAAACGCAAGCGGAAGTAAGTTCTGGTAGTCGCCTCACCCCCTGGCCCCCTCTCCGAAAAGGAGAGGGGGACTAGTTTCTAGTTTTAAGCGCTTAGGCAATTAGGATTTTGGCGCTATAAATTAAGCCTAATTCCCCCTCTCCTTTTCGGAGAGGGGGCCAGGGGGTGAGGCGCACCGTTGAACGCCTGCGCCTCACCCCCCAACAACACTTGCCCGTACACGAAACCTATGACGGAAAAAGAAAACGATTTCGACTTGATTGTACTTGGGGCCGGTTCGGCCGGGTTGGGGCTGGCGTTGTTCATGGCCAAGGCCGATATGCGGGTGCTGCTGATTGACAAAACGGCCGAAGACGTGGGCGGCGACTGCCTCAACCACGGCTGCGTGCCCAGCAAGGCCCTCATTCACGCTTCCCGCCAGGTGCACCAGGCCCGGCAGGCCACCCAGTTCGGCCTCCAGGTAAGCGGCGCAGCCGATATGGCCCAGGTAATGGACTACGTAGCCAGCCGCCAGGACATCATCCGCCACCACGAAAATCCCGAATACCTGCGCGAGCAGGGCGTGACGGTGGAAATCGGAAGCCCGAAATTCGTGGGCGAGCACGAGGTCGAAATCAACGGGCATACCTACCGGGGGCGCAAGCTGGCCGTGGCTACCGGCTCGCGGCCGAGGCAGCTGGATGTTCCCGGCGCGGAGCTGGTGCCGCTTTATGACAACCAGCGCGTCTGGGATTTGCGCCAGCTGCCCGCCCGCCTGCTGGTAGTGGGCGGTGGCCCCAACGGCGTGGAGCTGGGCCAGGCCATGCAGCGCCTGGGCTCCCAGGTGACCATCGTGCACCACGGCCCGCGGTTGCTGGAGCACGAAGACGCCACCATCAGCCAGGTGCTGGAGGAGCGGTTGCGGGCCGAGGGCCTTACTATCCATTTTAACGCCGAGGTAACCAGCTTCAGCAGCGCCACCCACGCCCGCGTGCAGCCCAAGGAAGGGACGGAGTTTGGGCTCGATTTCGATATTGGCTACGTGGCTATCGGCCGGCAGGTGAGCTTCGAGGGTTTGCAGCTGGAAAAGGCCGGGATAGAGGTCGATGAGGATGGCCACATCCAGCTCGATGAGCACCTGACCACCACCAACCCCGATATCGTGGTGGCCGGCGACGCGGCCAATTCGCTCAAATTCAGCCACGGGGCCGAGCTGCACATGCGCCTGCTGGTGTTCAACTTCTTCTCGCCTATCAAAAAGAAGCTCGACTACGACCACTTTTCCTGGGTCACGTTCACCGACCCCGAAGTGGCCCACTTCGGCCTCGACGAACCCGAACTCAAAAAGCGCGGCACCAGCTACGAGCGGTGGGAAACCAACTTCGCCGACGACGACCGCGCCGTGGTAGACGAGCACCGCTACGGCCGCCTGCTGCTGTTTATTGAGAAAAACCTGCTTCCGATTCCGGGCCAGAAACGCCGGATTCTGGGTGGCGCCATGGTGGCCCCGGGAGCGGGAGAGCTGATTCAGGAGCTGATTCTGGCCAATACCAGCGGCCTGGGCATCAGCGCCATCTTCGACAAAGTGTATCCCTACCCGGTGGCGGCCCGCATCAACCAGAAGCTCATCGTGGATCACCAGCAAATCACCCCGCTCATGCAGCTGGGGCTGGATGTGGCGTTCAAGCTATAGGGAGCAGTTGATTGTCAGTTGTGAGTTATCGGCTATCGGTTGTCCGGAAACGAACGGGTCATGCTGAGCGCAGCGGAGCGGAGTCGAAGCATCTCTACCGCTTCGTTGTCGTGCCAACCAAGCAATAGGTTTACCACTGCGGTAGAGATGCTTCGACTCCGCTGCGCTGCGCTCAGCATGACCCGTCATTTCCGGACCGACAACTCACAACTGACAACCGATAGCTACCCCAGCTGCCGGGCAATGTCTTCCAGGGTGGGGCCGGTGAGGGTGGGAGTGGGGGCCAACGGATACGTCTGCTGGCCGGGGCGGGCGACGAAAGCGGCCTGCAGGCCGGCCAATTGGGCCCCGGCGGTATCCCAGCCGTGGGCGGCCACCAGCATGGTATCAGCGGGGGCCACGCCCAGCGCCCGGCAGGTGGTCAGGTAGGTGTCGGGGTGGGGCTTGTAGCGCTTAAGCGAGTCGATGGTGCGCAGCTGCTCGAAGTAGTTGGTGAGGCCGGCGTACTGCATCTGTTTCTGCAGGGTAGCGGGCGGCGAGTTGGTGAGCGTGACCAGCCGGAAGCCGGCTTCCCGCAGGGCCGTGAGGCCGGGCACCACGTCGGGGTGCGGGGGCAACTCAGTAATGAGCCGGAGTAGCTCCTTTTTGCGGGCGGCGGGCCGCGCCTCCTGGCCCAGGGCCTGGGCCAGCATATCGAGGGCCGCATCGCCTAGCTGGCCGAAATCGTGGTAGTTGGCCGTGGTGGTGTCTACCAGCGAGTACTGGAGCAGCAGCGCAAACCACTGCTTAAAGGCGAATTTGGAGTCGAATTCCTGATTGACGGCCTGGTGCAGCTTGCTCAGGTCGAGCAGGGTTTCGTTGACGTCGAAGAGCAGCAGCTGGGGGCGGGGAGAGGCGGGCATGGGTGTGGCTGGGTTGGAAAAGAACAGCCCTTCATACGACAATCAGCCGCCGAGGGCCGGGGCCGGGCAGTCGAAGAGCCGCTTCGCCCCCGGCGGAACTCAACCAAAAACGGTTGCCTCAACCGCCGCGAAATGGCTCGCGCGCCCTACAGGAGCCGGATGATGAAGTTTTTGAGCGGGTTCTTCTTGATGAGCGTAACCAGCTGGCCATTCACGTACTGGTACTCGTCTTCGCGGCCGTCGCGGGTAGCTTGGTAGCGGCCCGCCTTGCCGGCCTTCACGACGAAAAAGTCCCCGAAATACTCCGCAAATGCGCGGTTCTGGCCGGTGGGCTCTCCGAAAAACATATCCGTAACGGTGTAGCGGATAGGCTTGGTTTCAGTGGCTTTATACTGGTATTTGTACTGGTTGGCCACGATGTCGTAGTGGTCGCCTTTCCACTCGGTGCGGGAGCTGAAGTTGCCCTGGTTGGTGTGCGCATCCACGGTAGAAAGGCGCAGCTGGCCCCCGCGCACGTAGTTCGTTACCTTGTAGTAGATGACGAGGTGGTAGAACAGGATGTCCACCTTCACGTCGCTGGTGAGCGTACTGATGGTTTCGGGCTGGGKGGGCGKGGGCAGCTGGCGGGTAGCCGTCATGGTACCTACGCGCAGGCCCGCCACCTCAATGGCGTAGCGCCGCGTTTCGGGCGTTTGGGCCTGGCTGAGGAAGGGCAGTAAAAGGAGGAGGAAAAGGTATTTCAATGCGGATGAAGGTGGCGGGTTTTTCGGTAACGGTCCGGGCTGGAAATAAAGAGCGGGTAGGGTGCGGGGCTTGTCCCCGCCCACCGTTGAACGATTCAAATCGAGCCGTTCAACGGCGGGCGGGGRCAAGCCCCGCACCCTACCCGTTCCTCATCGCGCTGATTGAGAAAGGCCTACTGCTCGTTCAGGTTCCAGTTGTAGTCCATGAACCCGATTTTGGTGTTGGCGTCGATTTTGGTTTTCGAGTACTTGTTCACCCACTTCACCACCGACTGGCCGTTCTGGTTCCAGTCGTCCTTGTACCAGTCGAAGTAGCTGGAAAGCTGGGCGCTGGCCGCGCTGATCTTGTTCTTGCCGGGGTTGTTGAGGAAGTCGCGGGCCTGGTCGTCGAGCTGGGTGCTGAGGCGGGCGGCGCTGTAGGCCTCGGGGCGCAGGGGCGGGCAGGAGATGGAAGCACATACCAGGGCAAAATGGATGCGCGGGTCGTTGAATTTCTTGCGCAGGATGCCGTGCTCGATGTTATCGAGGCTCATCTTCTCGCCCCCAATGCTGAAAAACACCTTCTTCCAGGGCTCCCCAATGTCCTTGATACTTTTGAGCGGGTAGTTGTCGAGAATCAGGCGGATGGTGTAGGCGTTGTAGGCGTTGATCCAGAACGCCATCTGCTCGGCCTTGCTGTCGGCGGCGGCGGGCGGGTTCTTGCTGAGCTGGGCCAGGTAGTCGTTGAAGGCCTTTTCTTCGCTTTTGAATCCCTTATAATTCACGCGGCCCTGGCCGTTGACGTACTTTTTCAGGAGCCGGTCGAAGGTGCCGTGGTTGAACGCCGCCGGAGCCGCTGCCACTGCCGCCGTCGGCGATGCGGGAACTGGTGTAGCCGCAGCGGCAGAGGTGGCCGGCGTGGCGCGTTTCGCGGCCCCCGCTACGGCGGGGGCCGGCGCGGCCGGCGCGACGGTTGCCGTTGCGGCGGCCGCGGGCTCAGGAGCAGGGCGGGCGGCAGAATCGGCCGCGTCGGCTACGGGGGTGACAGATGCCGCCGGGGCCATGGCCGCCGCCGCGGTGGCCGATTCTGAAACGGGGGCACTGGTGGAAGACGCCGGGCCGTTGCAGGCCGTGGCGGTGAGCGTGGCGGTGGAAACCAGCGTCAGCAGGAGGGGTTGGAAGAAATTCATGAGCAGGTAAAAAGAAATACAGAACGCCCGGGGGTAGCCGGCGTGGGTGCTAAGTCCTTACGGCATACGGCAAAAACGCCGGTGCCAGCCGGCACTACCGCAATTAACGCGCCGCACGGCCCGCCGGATTCTGCGGGGCGCGCAAACTTCCCGCCCCCTGGTTGTCGTAAGGTAGCTGCCGGGCCGTACTGGCGGGTGGGGCCGGGGCGGCCCCCCCCCACCCATAACGAGGCCCCGCACATTGCCCGGCTGGTGCAGCAGCTGCGTGCCTGCGCGCCCCCCGAAACGGTGGAAATCCTGGTGGTGGATGCCCACAGCCCCGATGGCACCGCCGCCCTGGCCGAAGCCGCCGGGGCCACCGTGCTGCTGGCTCCCCGCCCGGGCCGGGCCGCCCAAATGAACCACGGCGCCGCCCACGCCACCGGCCGCATCCTCTACTTCGTGCACGCTGATGTGGGCATTCACCCCGACTTTGCAGCTACCATCGAACAGGCCGTGACCACGGGCTACGAGGCCGGCTGCTACCGCTTCCGCTTCGATTCGGCCCACCCGCTGCTACGCATCAACAGCTACGGCACCCGGTTTAATGGCATTATGAGCCGGGGCGGCGACCAGACGCTGTTCATCACCCGCGACCTGTTCGGGCGGCTGGGCGGCTTCAACGAGCGGTTCGTGGTGATGGAGGACTTCGAGATTATCCAGCGTATCCGCCGGACGGCCCGCTTCCTGATTGTGCCCCAGAGCGTGCTCGTGTCGGCCCGCAAATACGAAACCAACGGCTGGCTGCGGGTGCAGCTGGCCAACCTCACGGCCTTTGCCCTCTACTTCCTCAAAGTAGAGCCCGCCCGCATCGGCCGCACCTACAAAGCCATGATCAACCATCGGTAGAAGGGACGGTTAACAAAAGGGGGCATCCGGAGCCGAAGTCGAAGGATTTCCACCGCTTCGTTGCAATAATAATGATTAGCCAGAGGTAGAGATGCTTCGGCTTCGCTCAGCATGATGTTCTCTTCCCAACAATCAACAGCTCCAGCGCCCAAAAAAACCGTCCTCGTCACCGGGGCCAACGGGTTTCTGGGCCATCATCTGGTGGCCGAGCTGCACGGCCGGGGCCATGCGGTGCGGGCGCTGGTGCGGCCCGGTACGCCGCCGCTCTTCCCCGCCGACTGGAACGTGGACTATTGGGAAGCCGACCTCACCCAACCCGCCACGCTGGCCGGCGCGGCCGAGGGCTGCGGGACCATCATCCATGCCGCCGCGCTGGCCAGCGTGAACCCGGCCCGCAACCCCGCGCTGTGGGCCGTGAACGTGGAAGGTACCCGCGCCGTGCTGGCCGAGGCCCGCCGGGCCGCCGTGGGGCGGCTGGTGTACGTGGGCACGGCCAACGTTTTCGGCTTCGGAACCCGGGAAAACCCCGGCAACGAAACCCGGCCCTACGCCGGCACCCGCTACGGCCTCGATTACATGGACAGCAAGCGCGCCGCCACCGACCTCGTGCTGGATGCCGTGGCCCGGGAGCAGCTGCCGGCCGTGCTCGTGCACCCCACCTTCATGCTGGGGCCCGAGGATGTGAAACCCACTTCCGGAGCCTTGTTGCTGGAGATTTACCGGGGCAACGTGCCTGGCTACCCGTCCGGTGGCAAAAACTACGTGCACGTCCGCGACGTGGCCACGGCCACCGTGAATGCGCTTAGCCAAGGACGGGTGGGGGAGTCGTATATTTTGGGCAATGAAAACCTGAGCTACCGCGAGGCGTTCGGGCTGATTGCCGGGCTGCTGGGCGTGGCGGCCCCGCGCTGGCCCGTGCCGGCCGGGCTGGCCCAGCTGTATGGCACCTTCAGCAGCTGGCAGGCGCGCCTAACGGGCCGGCCGGGCCGCCTGAACGCCGCTATGACGGCCGTGGCCAACGACGGCCACTATTTCGGGGTCGAGAAAGCGCGCCGCGAACTGGGGATGCCACAAACGCCGATAAACCAGGCTATTACCGAAGCTTTTGCCTGGTTCGAAGCCCAGCGGTACGTTTAAGCCGTATGTTTGCACCGCGTCCGGTCCCGGGCACAGTCGAAACCTAGTTAATGGTCGTTATTCAGAATTCTGAACCCGTTGAAGCCGCTCCCGAAGTGGCGGCCGAAGACCACGCTGCTACTGCGGCTGTGGCCGCGCCCGTGCCACGCCGGGCGTTGCCTACGGTGGGGCCGCTGGCGGGTAAAGTGGCCATCGTAACGGGCTCCGAGTCGGGCATTGGACGCGAAACGGCCCGGGCCTTGTGCGCCGCCGGGGCCGCCGTGGTGCTCAACGGCCGCCGCGCCGACCGCCTCGAAGCCACCCGCCGGCAGCTCGCCGCCGCCGGCGCCACCGTAGCCGCCCGCATGGCCGACATCACCGATTACGCCGCCTGCGAAGCCCTCATCGCCACGGCCATCGGCGAGTTCGGCCGCCTCGACATCCTGGTGGCCAACGCCAGCATCTCGCAGCGCGCCTACTTCCTCGATATGGCCCCCGAGGTGTTCCGGCAGGTGCTCGACAGCAATGTGTACGGGGCCGTGTTCCCGCTGAAAGCCGCGCTGCCGCACCTGCTCGAAAGCCAGGGCAGCGTTACGTTTATTTCCTCAATTTCGGCCCTGAATGGCATGCCCAGCGGCTCGGCTTACTGCGCCGGCAAGGCGGCTCTCACCAACCTGGCCCACACCCTGCGCCTGGAGCTCGATGGCACGGGCGTCCATTTCGGGGTGGTGCACATCGGCTTCACCGAAAACGACGACGACAAGCGCGTGCTCGATGCCGCCGGCCAGCCCGTGCCCATTGCCTACCGCAAGCCCCGCTGGCAGAAAACGCAGGCCGAAGTGGCCGCCATCATTCTGCGCCACATTCGGCGGCGGCGGCAGCGCACCGTTATTTCGGCCCTGGGCTGGCTCATTGCCATCGTCCACGGCAACTTCCCCCGTCTCGGCGACTGGGTGGTGCTGACGACCATGCGCCGGATGCGCAATTTTTACGAGTAAGAATCTGCCCGCCGCCGAACCCAAAGCTCCGCCCGCGTCGTATGTTTGCCCGCTTTGGATGGCAAACCGGGACGTATTCGTGCCGAATGGGTTGCGCTAGAGTCAGGGCTAGAAAACTAGCTCCCCTCCTTGGAAAATGTCGCGCATAGAGCGGGTTGGGGGTGGCTGACTAACGTTGAATAGCCGCTAAAAACCAGCTCCAGTAACCGTTTCCCTATCATCAACCACCCCCAGCCCCTCCTTGCCAAGGAGGGGAACTAGTTTTAGTAAAGTACCTCCAGCCACCTTTCCCTTTTGAACCCGCTCATCACCCGCACTGCCGTTCTGCTTTTCACCCGCCCGGCGGGCGAGGAAGCGGCGTGCAAGTCGTTTGGGGCGGGCGGGCGCGGGGCTGATGCGGCGGTGGCGGCCCAGCTTATTGCCCGGGCTACGGCCATGGCCCGGCAGGCGGGCGTCGATTTTCTGTGCGTGGAATCGGGCGGGCAGGTGGGCCGCACGTTTGGCCAGCGCCTCGCGGCGGCCCTGAGCTACGGTTTCGGGCGCGGCTACGAGCGGCTGGTGGTTATCGGCAACGACTGCCCCGCCCTCACGCCCGCGCTGGTGCGCCAGGCCGTGCGCGCCCTCGAAACCACCGACGCCGTGCTCGGTCCCGCCCTCGACGGCGGCGTGTACCTGCTGGGCATCAACAGGTCGTTTTTTGAGTCGGAGGCCTGGGCCGCGCTGCCCTGGCAGACGGCCGCGCTGGGCCGCGCCTTGCGCCAATGTCTGCGCCAGGCCGGGGCCGCCTGCCTCACTCTGCGCCCCCTGGCCGACGTGGACAACGCCCACGACCTGGCTCGGGCGCTGCGCCAGCTGCCCGCCGGCGCTTTTCGGCGCCGCCTGCACCGGCTACGGGCGGCGGCCCGGCCGGTGGCTCCGGCGTTGCGGCCCCCGCGCCGCCCGGCCGCCGTAGCTGCGCCGCTGCCCCAGCGCGGGCCGCCCATCAGCTGAAAACCTTCGCCAGTTGCCCGGTTGGGGGCGCGGCACTCGTGCGAGTGCCGGCGCCGCCCGGCTGCGTTTGGTTTCGTTTTCAGCTTGTTGACTTTCTTTTTAGATGAGTAATTTTTCCTCTCGCGCGGCGTCTACGCTGGGCTTGCTGGCGCTGCCCGTGTCGGCGGTGCTGGCCCAATCCGTTGACCTGGTAGTATCGGTGGTAGACGTGCGCAACCGCCAGCCCGTGGTGGGCCAGGTGGTGCACCTCGACAACGCCGCCATCGGCTTCAGCACCCAGCAAACCAGTGATAATCAGGGTAAAGTACGGTTTCGGGGGCTGAGCACGGCCGGCTCCTACGCCGTGAGCACCGACCTGTCGGACCAATTCCAGAGCGTGCGCGAGGCCAACATTCTGCTGCGCGCCAACTCCAGCCCGAGCGTGACGCTGGTGCTGCCCCGCGCCAACGGCCAGGCCCTGGGCGAGGTGACGGTGCGGGCCCCCAACGCCACCACCATCAACACCCAGAACGCCGAGGTAGCCTCCCAGCTTTCGGCCAAGGAACTGCGCCAGGTGCCCATCGAGGCCCGCGACATCACCCGCGCCCTCTACCGCCTGCCCAACGTGACGCAGGCTACCGGCTTCTTCACCGAGGCGCCCAACGTGAGCATCAACGGCGCCAACGGCCTGTACACCAACTACCTCATCGACGGACTCGATAACAACGAGAACTTTTTGGGCGGTCAGCGCTTCGCCATCCCGACGGGCTTCGTGCAGAACCTGAACGTACTGACCAACAACTTCTCGACCGAGTACGGCAACTCGGCCAACGGCATCGTGAACGTGACGACCAAGTCGGGCTCGAACGAGCTGACGGGGGAGGCGTTCTATCTCACGCGGCCGGGTCCGGGCATTGATGGCAAGTCGGATTTTGCCCAGCGCGACCTTTCCGGCAACCAGGTGAAAAGCGGCTTCCAGCGCCAGCAGTTCGGTTTTGGCGTGGGCGGGGCGCTGGTGAAGGACAAAACGTTCTTCTACCTCAACGCTGAGCAGACCTTCGACCTCAAGGACAACCTGCTGAACTCGCCCGCGCTGGGCGTAAACGAAACGGTGCGCGGCCAGAACCGCTTCAGCTACCTGAGCACTCGCCTCGACCAGCGCTGGAACGACCGGTTTACCTCGTCGCTGCGGGCCAACGTGGGCATCGTGAACATCGAGCGGCAGGGTGGCGGCCTCGACGGCGGCGTGAACTTCAACTCGGCCGGCAACCAGCAGGACCGCAATTCGGTAAGCATCGCCTCGCAGAACGTGTACGTGGGCGAGCGAATCACCTCGGAAACCAGCCTGCAATACGCCCGCTTCCGCTGGAACTACGCCGCGGCCGACAACCCCAACAGCCCCGACGTGGGCGTGCGCGGCCCCGACGGCCAGACCATTGCCGTGCTCGGCCACCCCGGCTACCTGTTCGATGCCCTCGAAAACACCTGGCAGGGTCAGCAGAAGTTTACCTATTTGGCCGGCCGCAACACCTTTAAGGCGGGTTTCGGGCTGATCAGCTCCCAGCATTCGCTGTTTGGCGGCGGCAACCCCAACGGCAGCTACACCGTGCAGCTGAGCGCGGCCCAGCTGGCGGCGCTACGGGCCCGTAACCTGGGCGGCAACCTGAGCATCAACGATATTCCGGCCGATGTGCAGGTAGTCAACTACGGCGTGGAACTGCGGCCGGCCTCGTTCGGGACCACCCAAAACCTGTACAATATCTACCTCGAAGACCTGGTAGCCGTAACCGACCGCCTGAACCTGACGGTAGGCTTGCGCTACGACTATGACAACCTCTCGAAGGGTGGCTCCGACAAGGGCGACTTCAACAACATCGCGCCCCGGGCCAGCTTCAACTACCAGCTGACCGAGCGCAGCAGCCTGCGCGGCGGCTACGGCCTGTTCTACGACAAAGTGCAGTACGCCATTTACAGCGACGCTTTGCAGCAGAACACCACCTCGGCCGACTACCGCGCCCAGCTGACTGAGCTGGTGCGGGTGGGCGCGCTGCCGGCCGACACCAACCTCGACCGGGTGACGTTTGCCGGCAACGCCGGGGCCTCGTTCAACAACACGACGTACCTCAACGGGCCCTCGGCGGCCAGCTTGCAGGGGCAGCGCGAGGCGTCGTTCAGCAACGAGCGGCGCATCCTCAACCCCAACGGCTACCAGAACCCCTACACCCAGCAGAGCAGCCTGGGCTACCAGTACCAAGTGAGCAGCAAAACGCTGTTTTACGTGGACGCCGTGTACAACCGGTCGTCGAATTTGCTGCGGCTGGCCAGCCTGAACGGGGCGGCCAACTACCCCGTAACCGACCCCGCCAACGTGGTGGTGCGCACCCCAGAGCAGGCCGATGCCAGCCGCCCCGTCCCGATTCTGAGCGATGCCACCGGCCCCTACGCCCTCATTAACGGCCAGAAAGTGCGCGGCGTGGCCCGCGACATTGTGGTGAGCGAAACCGCCGGCCGCTCGCGCTACCTGGCCCTCAACCTGAACCTGAAGAAGGACTTGCTGGCCGACGACCAGTACGGCTACCGCCTCACCTACACGTTGTCCAACCTCAAAAACGACACCGAGGACATCAACTTCCGGGCCCAGAACGCCAACCAATACGGCTCGGAATACGCCAATTCCATCAACGACCGCACCCACGTATTCAACGTGCTGGGCTTCTACCAGCCCATCCGCAACTTCAACCTGAACGTGGCGGCGCTGGTGCAGAGCGGCCAGCCCATCAACCGCGTGGCCGGGGCCTATAAATTTCCGCTGGGGCCAGCTACCACTGGTTCCACCAACGACCTGAACGGCGACGGCAGTTCGTTCAGCACCGCCTATGTGGGCAACGCCGACCGCCAGCCCGGCGAAAGCCGCAACTCCGACCGCCTTCCTTGGTCAAAAACGATTGACGTGGGCGCCCAGTACAACCTGCACTTCGGCGAGAAGCTGAGCCGCCTGGAGTTCCGGGCCGACGTGTTCAACGTCTTCAACACCCAAAACCTGAGCGGCTACTCTAACAACGCCACCCAGAGCAACCAGATTCAGGTGGGACCCGCCGGCTCGGGCATCGTGCGCAAGAACGCCAGCGCCCCCCGCCAGTTCCAGTTCGGGGCCCGATACGCGTTTTAGGTTGAGTTGAACTGATAAGAAAGTGTCATGCTGAGCGTAGGCGCAGCCGGAGTCGAAGCATCTCTACTGCTTCGTTGTAAGGGTGATCTGATGTAAGGGTTACCACTGCGGTAGAGATGCTTCGGCTGCGCTCAGCATGACATCGTTCTTATTGTTACTGTATTCCATTCCATGAAAATCTCCTTCCTCTACCTCCCCGCCCTTGCCCTGCTGGCTGCCTGCAACTCGGGCGAGCAGGCCAAAACGCCCGCGCAGACGCTGGCCCAGACCTGGCCCCAGGTAGAAGCGGCCGGCAAGGGCCAGCCGGTGAGCATGCTGATGTGGATGGGTGACCCGCTCATCAACAAGTACATGAGCACCTACGTGAAGCCCGAGCTGCAACGCCGCTACGGCATCGATTTGCAGCTGGCCGCCAGCCAGGGTGCCCAGCTGGTGCAGACGCTGGCCGCCGAACAGCAGGCCAACCAGCCCAGCGAGGCCGACCTGGTCTGGATTAACGGCGAGACGTTTTACCAGCTCCGGCAGGTAAACGCGCTGCTGGGGCCTTTCGTGGACAAGCTGCCCAACGCCCGCCTGCTCGACCTCGAAAACCCGTTCATCAACACCGATTTCCAGCAGCCCATAGCCGGTATGGAGGCCCCCTGGGGCAACGTGCAGTTCAACTTCATCTACGATTCGGCCCGGGTAGCAGCCCCGCCGAAGTCGTTTGGCGAGCTGCCAGCTTTCGTGAAAGCCCACCCCGGCCAGTTCACCATTCCGAACGAGTTTACGGGCATGACCCTGCTCAAATCGTGGATGATAGCGTTGTCGGGCGACCCGAAGCTGTTCCAGGGCAAGTTCGACGAGGCCGTGTATAAGAAGTGGTCGGGCGAGCTGTGGAAGACCATCAACCAGAGCAAGCCCTACTTCTGGAAGCAGGGCAAAACTTTCCCCGAGCAGCTGGCCCCGTTGCACCAGCTGTTCGCCAACGGCGAGGTGGCCTTCACGTTCTCTAATAATGATGCGGAGGTAGACAATAAGATCAACCAGAAGGTGTTTCCGGCCACGGCCCGCGCCTACGTGCCGCTGCCCGGTACCATCCAGAACTCGCACTACCTGGGCGTGGTGCGCGGGGCCCAACACCCCGAAGCGGCCCTGTTGGTTATCAACTTCCTGCTTTCGCCCGAAGCCCAGCTCAAAAAGATGGACCCCGACGTGTGGGGCGACCACACGGTGCTCAACCTGGCCGCCCTCACCCCGGCGCAGCGCCAGCAGTTTCAGCAGCTGCCCTCGCGCCGCTACGCCCCCAAGCGCGAGAACATCCAGGGCCTGGCCCTCATGGAACCCGACCCCGAGTACATGACCCGGCTGTTCAAGGATTTCCGGACGCAGGTGCTGGAGAAGTAGGTATTTGTGTGGATGGAGTGGAAATAGAGAAACGAATGTGTCATGCTGAGCGAAGGCGGAGCCGTAGTCGAAGCATCTCTACTGCTTCGTTGTGATGCTAATCAAATTTCAGGATTACCATTACGGTAGAGATACTTCGACTCCGCTGCGCTGCGCTCAGTATGACACATTCTTTTGCTATTCTCAAACTAACCTGCTCCCCGAATGAAGCCCCTCAAACCCCTTCTGCCGCTCTACGCCCTGCTCGTCATCGGTTTGCCGCTGGCGGGGCTGGGGTACGCGCTGCTGGGCAGCGTGGGGGTGGTGGGGCCGTTGGCCGAGGGCTTCACGGGGCGCTACTGGCAGGCGCTGGCCCACGATACGGGGCTACTCTACGCGGCGGCGTTCAGCTTGTGGATTGCGGTGGCTTCGGTGGGTATTTCGGTGGTGCTGGCGCTGGCCTTGGTGCTACGGGCGCAGCCCTCGTTGCGGCGGACACCGCTGCCGGGCTTGCTGTATGTGCCGCTCGTGATGCCCGCGCTGGTCATGGCCTTCTACCTTTTTCAGTTGCTGAGCCGGGCCGGGTGGTTGTCGCGCATCAGCTTCCAGCTGGGCCTTACGGGTAGCATTGAGGCCTTTCCGGAGTTGGTGCAGGATGCGGCGGGGGTGGGTATCATTCTGGCCCACGTGCTGCTCACGTTTCCGTTCCTGACGCTGCTGTTCCAGGCCATTTACCAGGAAAGCCGGTTGGCGGAACTAAGCCAGCTCACGAGCACGCTCGGGGCCAGCGCGGGGCAGTTTCGGCGGCGCATAGCCGCGCCGCTGCTGCTGCGCCGGGCCGCGCCCACGGTGCTGCTCAGTTTCATTGCCACCCTCGGGGCCTACGACATCCCGCTGCTGCTGGGCCGCCCATACCCCCAAATGCTGAGTGTGTTCATCGCCACCAAGCTCCAGCGCTTCGACCTGCGCGAGCTGCCCGCCGCCTACCTGGCCGGTTTCCTGGTCGCCGCGGGTTTGCTGGGGCTGATTTTGGTGCTGCTGCGGTTGGTGAACAGGGGCAAAGTAGAGGCCGGATGAAGTTGAAAAGCCCAACCAGAACAGTGTCATGCTGAGCGTAGCCGGAGGCGGAGTCGAAGCATCTCTCCCGCAGTGGTAAACCGGTCGGCTGGCACCCCCTCTCCTTTTTCATTCCGCGCATTGAGCGGCGTAGGGGGCCTGGGGGGGAGGCGCCACGTGTCAACGAAGCGGTAGAGATGCTTCGACTCCACCTCCGGCTGCGCTCAGCATGACGGCCTTTTTCTCTCACTTCTCACCGCTCACAAATGCGCTCCAGACTCCTCATCTTCTTCCTGGTTATCCTCTTCGCTCTGCCGTTTGGGCTGCTGGGGTTGCTGGCGGTGGGGGAGGGGTGGCGGTTTCCGGACGCGCTGCCGCCCGCCTACTCGCTGGAGCCCTTGCGGGGGCTGATAGCGGCCGATAACGGCCTGCTAGCCGGGCTGGGCCAGAGTCTGCTGCTGGCCGGGGCGGTGGCGGTGCTGGCGACGGCCGGCGGTTTTGTGGTGGCGCGGGCCGTGGCCCGCAGCCGCCGGCCGGGGCGCTGGACGGCCCTGAGCTACCTGCCCTACGCGCTGCCGCCGGTGCTGCTGGCCGTACTCATTCAACCCTTCATCATCCGGATGCACCTGTCGGGCTCGGTGGGCGGGGTGCTGCTGGGGCTGCTGCTGGTGGCGCTGCCCTTCGCCACGCTGCTGCTGAGCTCGTTCTGGACCCAGCGCGCCACCGAGTACGAGCAGCTGGCCAGCACCCTGGGCTGCACGCCCCGGCAGGCCCTGCGCTGGGTGTTGCTGCCGCTGGCCGCCCCACTGCTGCGCACTACGCTGGTCCAAACTTTCCTGCTGGGCTGGTTTGATTTCGGCCTGACCAACGTGCTGAGCGTGGGGAAAGTCCGCACCCTTACGGTGCAGGTGTTTACTTATGTGGGTGAGGCCAACGGGCCGCTGGCCGCTGTGGCCTCGTTGCTGCTGCTACTGCCGCCGGCGCTGCTGCTGCTGGCCAATAAATCTGCCCTGCTACGGAAGCCGTAGTTTTAAGCACTTGCCGGGAGCTGGCTGTGGGTTGTTAGTTCGACCGCCTGTTTGTTCATCTGACATCTGACATCTGACAACCAACAACCAGCAACTGGACCACTGACAACTGATATGCTGCAAGCCCTGCTGATTTCCAACGGCCTCCAGGGGCTGGAGAAGTACTACGTTTCCAACGAGTTGGTGCACTACACCACCTGCTTTGTTACCGGCGACTTCAACCCCGACCTCACGCCCTACGACCTGCTGGTGGTGCCCAACGGCTCCGACCACGTGGCCATGCTCAAAATAAAGGACCAGGTAAGCGCCTTCCTCGATGCGGGCAAAGCCCTGGTATGCTGCGACGGGTTTTTCACGGCCTGGGTGCCCGGCAACCAGTGGCTCATGGACAACTCCCGCCGCACCCTCGATGTGCGCTACACGCCCGGCCCCGACGCCCACGGCCTGCTCGAAAATCTGCCTCTCGACGAGCTCAACTTCTCCCACGGCATGAGCGGCTGGTGGTCCTGCGGCTACATTCAGGCCGCACCCGGGGCCGAGGTGCTGCTGGCCGATACCTGGCAGCGGCCCATTGTGGTGCTCGATGAGGTGAGCACGCCCGGCCGGATGCTGCTCACGGCCAGCGGCCCGCTGGCCGACGTGACCTACGCGGGAAAGTCGGAAACCGCGTCGGTGACCTTGTACCGCAATTTTCTCCGTCTTCTTTCCTCCGAAACCGTTCCCGCTCATGGCTAAGATTGGCTTGATTTTCAACGGCGTGTGGTCGCACTACGCCCTGGCTACGGCCCCTAAATACCGCGACCTGTACGAGCTGCTCTACGTGCACGAGCTCACGGCCGAAGCCGTGCAGCACCTCGATGCGCTGGCCATCCCGTTCCAGTCGAACCAACTAGTGCTGACGGAAAAGCAGGCCATTATCTACGACTTCCTGAAGACCGGCAAAAAGGTGTTTCTGGAAGGTGATTCCTCCACGGCCTGGCTCGATGCCCAATGGGAAGACCGTCCCGTGAACAACTACTGGTGGGTAAATGACCCCACGAACCCGCCCGTGTCGGAAACCAACTACGACCACCCCGTCTACCAGGGCCTCACGCCCCGCCAGGCCTGCTGGCACACCCACGGCGTGTACACCCGCGTGCCCGCGTCGGCCGAAATTATCCAGACCAACGCCACCGGCGACGTTATCACTTGGCAGACCAACGAATATGGCGGCACCCTGCTGGCCACCACCCTCGACCCGCTGGTGGAGCACGGCGTCCAGCAAATCACCCACCTCGATAACTACGTCGACCGCCTCACGTATTGGCTCAGCGGCGAGCAGCCCAGCGCCGCCCGCATGACGATTGACGCCGCTGCGTACGGCGCAGGGGCGCTGGTATGAGGAAGATTGCTTGGGTAGGGAACTGAGCGACCAGGTTGCGGTTCTGTCATCCTGAGCGGAGCGAAGGACCATGCCACGTCATAATGATTCGTCCAAACATGATAAGGTCCTTAGCAAGCTTAGGATGACAGGTCCCTAAACCTCTACCAACCTAATCCCTCAGCCTCCCAGTCCCCCATCAACCCTGTTCCCCTAAACCCACAAACCTACCCCCATGCTCCTCGTTTCTCACCTCTCCAAACACTTCCACGACCAACCCGTGCTGCGCGACATTTCGCTCCGGCTGGCTGAGGGCGAAGTGCTGGCGGTGCTGGGGCGCTCGGGCTGCGGTAAAACCACCCTGCTCAAGATCCTGGCCGGCCTCGAAACGCCCGATACCGGCACGCTCACGCTCCACGGCCAGGATTTGCTGCCCGTGCCGCCCAACGAGCGGCAGATGGTGTACCTCTACCAGGAGCCGCTGCTGTTCCCGCACCTGTCGGTGTTTGAGAACGTGGCCTTCGGGCTACGAATTCGCAAGGTGAAAGAAGTGGAAATCAAGCGGCAGGTAACCGATTTGCTGGCTGAGCTGGAACTGAGCGAACACGCCCAGAAGGCCCCGCACCAGCTCTCGGGCGGGCAGCGGCAGCGGGTGTCGTTCGGACGGGCGCTCATCATCCGGCCCCGCCTGCTGCTGCTCGATGAGCCCTTCGGCAACCTCGATGCCCAGACGCGCACGGCCATGCAGGAACTGTTCGGCCGCGTCAGTCGCCAGCACGGCATCACCTCCATCTTCGTCACCCACGACAGCCGCGAGGCCCTCACCGTGGGCTCGCGCCTCGGTTATCTGGAGCGGGGCGTGCTCACCAGCTTCGCCACGGTGGCCGAGTTTATCCAGGACCCGCGCACCAATATTGCCGCCGAGCTGTCTTTCTGGGAGAATATCCAGCGCACGGCTAACCCCACCCCAACCCCTCCCCAAAAGGGAGGGGCTCTCGTTCTGGAATCTAAAAATCTAGAAAACTAAGGTTAGAGCCCCTCCCTTTTGGGGAGGGGTTGGGGTGGGGTTTCACGATTGAACAATCAAACTGAATGAAAACCGATTTCACGCACTGCGAATCCATTTACTGGGTTTTTACCCAGGTCTGCAACGATAAGTGCGACCATTGCTACAACAGCTCCGGGCCCCAGGGCACGCGCATCAGCGTTCAGGATTGCTTTCGCATTATTGATAACCTGCCCGAGAAGGTCGACCGCCTGATTTTGTCGGGGGGCGAGCCGCTGGCCGATAAGGTGAAGCTGTACTCGATTCTGGAGGCCCTGCAGCGCAAGTACCAGGGCCGCACCCAGATCATGCTGCAAACCAACGGCGACCTGCTGACCGAGAAAATCCTCGATCTGCTCATCGAGAAGGGCGTGACCCGCTTCGATATTGCCAGCATCGACCGCTACCACAAGGCCGCCGGAGCCCGGCTGATGACGCTGGCCGATCTGTTCGAAAGCCGCGGCGTAAACGGCGACGACCACGACCCGCTCATCGACAAGGAGCACCTGACCACCATCGAGGAGCACCGCCTGAGCTGGGGCTACTGGGGCGCGAGCGAGGATATGTGGCTGGGCGGCAACTGGGCCCGCGGCCGGGCTCTGGAAAAGGATATCTGGCTCAAAGACCCCAGCCATAACTTCTGCGCCATTCTCTCGGGCGCCAAGGGTTTTCTGGGCGGCACCGAGCTGCCCCAGGAAATCAGCATCCAGCTCTGGAAAATCAACCCCTGCTGCCCTGGCACCAAGTTCCCGCTCGGCGACGCCCGCAAAGAGAAAGTGGCCGATGTACTGCTGCGCGCTTCCAAATCGGAAATCATGCAGCGCCTCAACGAAGGCGCACCCTGGAAGATGGGCGAGTCCATCGGTGTTTCGGAAACCCACGCCCTGGCCCGCACCGAGGACCTCCAGAACGTGTGCAAGTGGTGCGACGAGTTCTTCGAGCAGCACTTCGAAGGCCCGCTGGTAGCCTCGGAAGAGCCGAAAGTAGCGGTGTAGTTGGCCGCAGATAACAGAACAGCCCGGAAAAAACAGAACGTCATTCTGAGCATGTGGCGCATCAAGCCAGAGTGCGCAGCCGCAGTCGAAGAATCTCTACCGCAATGGTGACCCTAGCATTAGGATTACTACTGCGGTAGAGATTCTTCGACTACGCCTCCGGCTGCGCTCAGAATGACGTTCTGTTATTCCTTAGTCCCTGATTAATACATCAAATCGGCCCCGGCTACGTGGTAGGTGGGGTCTTCCAGGATGTTCACGTCGATGAGGGAGTCGGCGCGCTGGAGCAGGTGGCGGCAGTCGGGGCTGAGGTGGCGCAGGTGCACGGTTTTGCCCAGGCGGTGGTAGCGTTCGGTGAGCTTGTTGAGCGCTTCGATGGCCGACATGTCGGTTACCCGGCTCTCGGCGAAGTCGATGATAACTTCGGTGGGGTCGTCGGCCACGTCGAACTTCTCGGCGAAGGCCTGCACCGAGCCGAAGAACAGGGGCCCGAAGATTTCGTAGTGCTTCACGCCGGCCTCGTCGAGGTGCTTGCGGGCCCGGATGCGGCGGGCGTTTTCCCAGGCAAATACCAGCGCCGCGATAACCACCCCAATGAGCACGGCCAGGGCCAGGTTGTGCAGCACCACCGTAATCAGGGTCACCAGAATCATCACTATAAGGTCGGAAACCGGCATTTTGCCGAACGTTTTCAGCGAAGCCCACTCGAACGTGCCCACCGACACCATAATCATGAGGCCGGTGAGGGCGGCCATGGGCACCTGCTCAATCAGCGAAGCGCCGAACATGATGAACACCAGCAGCATGATGGAGGCCACCACGCCCGAGAGGCGGGCCCGGGCGCCGGAGGAAATGTTGATGAGGCTCTGCCCGATCATGGCGCAGCCGCCCATGCCCGAAAACAGGCCCGAGAGGATGTTGGCCGTGCCCTGGGCCACGCACTCCTTGTTGCTGCGGCCCCGGGTTTCCGTTATTTCATCAATCAGGTTCAGCGTCAGCAAACTCTCAATCAAACCCACCCCGGCTACAATGGCGGCGTAGGGAAATATCAGGCCCAGGGTGCCCAGCGTGAACGGCACACTCGGGATGTGGAAAGGCGGGAAGCCGCCCTGAATGGAGGCAATGTCGCCCACCGTTTTGGTGTTGATGCCCAGCCCGATAACCAGCGCCGACACCACCAGAATGGCCGTGAGGGAGGCCGGAACCACTTTGGTGAGGCGCGGCAGCAGCACGATGATGGCAATGGTCAGGCCCACCAGCCCCGCCATCGTCAGCAGGGCCGTTCCCGTCAGCCAGTGCAGGGCCCCATCGGCCCCCACGGCCTGGAATTGCACCAGCTGCGACAGGAAGATGATGATGGCCAGGCCATTGACGAAGCCGAACATCACGGAGTGGGGCACCAGCCGGATGAACTTGCCCAGCCGCAGCACGCCCGCCAGCACTTGTAGCAGGCCCGCCAGAATAACCGTAGCGAAAATGTACTCGACGCCATGGGTTTTGGCCAGCGCCACCAGCACCACGGCTACGGCCCCGGTGGCACCCGAAATCATGCCCGGCCGGCCGCCCAGTACCGACGTTACGAGGCCCATCATGAAGGCGGCGTACAGGCCCACCAGCGGGGGCACACCGGCAATGATGGAAAAGGCCACGGCCTCCGGAATCAGGGCCAGGGCCACCGTCAGGCCCGAAAGAATTTCGTTTTTGTAGTTGACTTTATACTGCGTGAAGTAGTGTAGAACCTGTTGCATGGGCGAAGAGTAGGAGCGAAGCGGGGTCAAAAGAAACGCCGCCCGCCCAACGTTGGGCAGCGCGGCAGGAATGGTAGGAGCCCGGCCAAAAAAGAAAATCCGGCGGAAGGCCCGCACCAGGCAAAGGTAGGGCTTCGGGGATTGGTTATGAAGGCGGAAACGCAGGGGCTAACCAGAAATTAAGGTTAGAACCTAGCTTCCCTCCTTGGAAAGGAGGGGCTGCGGGTGGTTGATTCGTCTGAACAACCCATGAATTTCTAGCTTTACAGATTGTTCAAATAGCGTCAACCACCCCCAGTCCCTCCTTCCCAAGGAGGGAAGCTAGCCTTAAGCGCTAGCATTAGCCACCTCCCCAATCACCATGAACCTACTCCCCGTATCTCACCCCCTGCTCAAGCGTTTCGATAAGTGGGGAACCCCCATCCTGGCCGTGGTGGGCCTGGGCCTGCTGTTGTTCGAAACCCGCAAGCCCCTGCGCAAGCGCACCCGGCCCCGTACCGAGCGGTGGATGCGCAATGTGCTGGTGGCCGCGCCCTCGCTGCCGGCCATGCGCCTCACGCTGCTGCCCGCCATGGTGGGCCTGGGCAACCTCATGGCCCCGTACCGCACGCCCCTCTCGCGCCTGCCCGAGCCAGCCCGGATGCTGGCCGAAGTGCTGCTGCTCGACTACCTGGGCTACTCCTGGCATCGGCTGCTGCACTCGCCGCTGCTCTGGCGCTTCCACCGCGTGCACCACTGCGACCTCGACATGGACCTGACCACGGCTTGGCGGTTTCATTTCGGTGAGATGCTGGCCAGCATTCCATACCGGGCCGGCATTGCGGCCCTGCTGGGCGTGCGCGGCTCCACGGCGCTGGGCTTCGAGGTGGTATTTGAAGCCTGTACGGCCTTTCACCATACCAACCTGGAGCTGCCCTACGAAGTGGAGCGCCGCCTGGCCCCGTTCATGGTCACGCCCCGGGCCCACGGCATCCATCACTCCATGGTCGACCGCGAAACGCAGAGCAACTTCGGCGTCGTGCTCACCCTCTGGGACCGGCTCCACCGCACGCTGCGCCTCAACGTGCCCCAGCAGGATATCACCATCGGCGTGCCCGCCTTCTCCGACCCGGCCGGCCAGACCGTGGCCCGCCTGATAGCCCTGCCCCTGGAGCCGCTCGACGAGTGGGCCTTGCCCAACGGCGAGGCGCCCGAGCATCCCGAGTATGCCGGGCCGGTTACGAAACTGGCGGAGTAGGGCAGGTTTTCGTTTCTCATTGTTTGTTTTTCGTTTTTCGGCAGCTCCTACCGTACAGTATGCCCTGCCGAAAAACGAAAAACAAACAACGAGAAACGAACAGTCGGTATCTTTGCCGGCTTAACAGGGTCCGATTTTTGGTTTCCTGAACCGGCGGCCATTGGCCGGCCCGATTCTTTTTATGACGCACGAACAACTGCGGCTGGCCGAAGCCAACGCCCTGACCACTCCCTGGAAGAAATTTGGCCCCTACCTGACTGAGCGGCAGTGGGGCACGGTCCGCGAGGATTACAGCCCCGATGGGCAGGCCTGGAGCTTCCTCACCCACGACATGGCCCGTAGCACCGCCTACCGTTGGGGCGAGGACGGCATCGGCGGTATCAGCGACGACGAGCAGCGCTTGTGCCTGGCCGTAGGCCTCTGGAACGGCCAGGACGAGTTGCTCAAGGAGCGCCTGTTCGGCCTGACCAACCCCGAGGGCAACCACGGCGAGGACGTGAAGGAGCTGTATTACTACCTCGACAGCACGCCCACGCACTCTTACATGCGGATGCTTTATAAGTATCCGCAGGCTGAGTTTCCTTATAAGCGGCTGGTGCACGAAAATGCCGCCCGCACCCGCCAGGAGCCAGAATTTGAGCTGCTTGACACCGGCATCTTCCATGAGAGCCGCTACTTCGACGTGTTCGTGGAATACGCCAAGGCGGAAGCCGACGACATTCTGCTCCGCATCACGGCCCACAACCGCGGACCCGAGGCGGCCGAGCTGCATTTGCTGCCCCACCTCTGGTTTCGCAACACCTGGAGCTGGGGTTATCCTGGCCAGGAAATCCGGCCCGTGCTGGCCGCCAACGGTCCCGGGGCCGTGCTAGTGGAGCATCCTACCCTGGGCCAGTACCACTTCTACTGCGACCAGCCCGAGGCTGAGTTGCTGTTCTGCGACAACGACACCAACGCGTACCGCACTGGCAGCACTGCCAACTACCACAATCCAAGCCGCTACTTCAAGGATGGTATCAACGATTACGTAGTAGAAGGAGACGTTACGGCTGTTAACCCCGCCCGCCGGGGTACCAAAATGGCCGTGCACTGCCACCTGCCCAGCATACCGGCCGGCGAATCGGTGACCGTGCAGGTGCGCCTGAGCCAGCATGCCCATGACGCGCCGTTTGGCAACTTCGAGGCCTTGTTTGATGACCGGCAACGGGAGGGCGACGAGTTTTACGAGTGCGTGCAGGAAGACCTGCCCGAAAGCGCCGATGCCCGCAACGTGCAGCGCCAGGCCTTCGCGGGCATGCTCTGGAGCAAGCAGTTTTATTACTATGACGTGGCCCAATGGCTCGACGGCGACCCCGCCCTGCCCCGGCCCGCTGCCAGCCGCCGCCGTAAGGGGCGCAACCACAACTGGCGCCACCTGCACAACCACGACATCATCTCGATGCCCGATACCTGGGAGTACCCCTGGTACGCGGCCTGGGACCTGGCTTTCCATTGCATTCCGCTGGCGATGGTGGACGCCGAGTTCGCCAAAAACCAGCTCCGGCTGCTCTGTCGCGACTGGTATATGCACCCCAACGGCCAGCTGCCGGCCTACGAGTGGCACCTGTCCGACGTGAACCCGCCGGTGCACGCCTGGGCCACCTGGCGGGTGTACCAGATGGACAAGAAGCTCACCGGCCACGGCGACCCGGCCTTTCTGGAGGCCGTGTTCCATAAGCTGGCCCTCAACTTTACCTGGTGGGTGAACCGCAAGGATAAAAGCGACCGGAACGTGTTCGAAGGCGGCTTCCTGGGCCTCGACAACATTGGTGTGTTCGATCGGAGCGCCCCGCTGCCCACCGGCGGCCACATCGAGCAGTCGGACGGCACGAGCTGGATGGCCATGTTCGCCCTCAACATGATGCGCATTGCCATGGAGCTGGCCCGCCACAACTCGGTGTACCAGGAAATGGCGGGCAAGTTCTTCGAGCATTTTCTCTACATCGCCGACGCCATGACCCGGGGCGGCGACGGCCAGTTCAACCTCTGGGACGAGGAAGACCAGTTCTACTACGACGTGCTACACACCCCCGACGACGCCCGCACTATGCTCAAGGTGCGCTCCATCGTGGGCCTGATTCCGCTGTTTGCCGTCGAAGTAATTGATGAGGAACTGCTCAATTCGCTGCCCGATTTCACGGAGCGGGCCCGTTGGCTGCTCGAAAACCGGCCCCATTTGGCCCAGCTGGTAGCCCGCTGGCGCGAGAAGGGCAAGAGCGCCCGCCACCTGCTGAGCCTGCTACGCCGCTCCCGCCTGCGGGCCCTGCTCAAGCGCATGCTCGACGAAAGCGAGTTCCTCTCCGACTACGGCATCCGGTCCATGTCGCGCGACCACCTGGAAAACCCGTACGTGTTCAGCACGCCCGAAACCGATTTCACGGTGCAGTACGTGCCGGGCGAAGCCGAAAGTAGCATGTTCGGGGGCAACAGTAACTGGCGCGGCCCCATCTGGTTTCCCATCAACTACCTCATCATCGAGTCGTTGCAGCGCTTCTACGCCTACTACGGCGACGCCTTCCAGGTGGAATACCCGACCGGATCGGGCCAGATGCACACGCTCAACCAGATTGCCGAGGCCCTCTCGGCCCGCCTCACGCGGCTGTTTCTCAAGGATGAAAACGGCCGCCGTGCTGCCTTCAACGGCGACGAGCTGCTGCAAACCGACCCCCACTTCAAAGACCACCTGCTCTTCCACGAGTACTTCCACGGCGACACCGGCCGGGGCCTCGGCGCGAGCCACCAAACCGGCTGGACCGGCCTGGTGGTGCGGCTACTGCGCTACCAGGGCTACGAGTAGGGAATCAATAAAACGACTGTCATCCTGACGAAGGAAGGACCTGGTAAGAGGCAGATCTACACGTTAGATTCGCTTCTCACCAAGTCCTTTCTTCGTCAGGATGACAGTCGTTTTGGCATCTGTGCAAATTACAGCTTACTTTTTATCAGCTTGATGACGGCCTCGTTTTCGCCTTCTTTGGCGGCGGCCAGTACGTCTTTACCGTCCTTGTCCCGGGCCTTGGGGTTGGCCCCGCTGGCGAGCAGAAACTCCACTACGTCGAGGCTGCCGTTGGCGGCGGCGGCCATCAGGGGCGTCATGGCGAACGAGTCGGTTTTGTCTATCTGGGCTTTGTTTTTGAGCAGAGCCTTCACTACGTCGAGGTGGCCGTTGCTGGCGGCGATGATCAGGAAGGTGGTCGGGAAGCCGGGCATCATCTCGACGGGGGCGTTGGCGTCGGCCCCGGCGGCGAGCAGGGTGGCTACTTCGGCCGGCTGATTTTTGGCCACGGCCGCGTACACTTTCTGGGTGGGCGTCGTCTGGGCCCGGGCGATGGAGCCGGCGGCCAGAAATAGCGCAAAAGCAAGAAGAAGTTTTTTCATGCCGGGAAACTGGAGTAAAAGGAAGGCAAAGTGGCCGTAAGGTAGCATTTTGGCCGCTAACTGCTCCGGACTGCGCCCTGAAAGCCTGCCTGCGGCCCGGCCAGTCATCTGCCCAAAAGCCAATTCAGCCTACCCGGGCGCAACGGTTTCCGCCCCCGCCTGCCGCCCGAACCGCTGGGCCATCACGCTGGCCAGAATAATCTGGAGGGCGTGGTAGAGCATGAGCGGCAGCAGCAGCGCCCCGGTGGCGGCGGTGGCCGGAAACAGCAGGCTCGCCATCACGCTGCCGTGCACCAGCGACTTCTTGGAGCCGCAGAAAATGGCCGTCGTGCGGTCGGCCGCCGCGAAGCCCAGCAGCCGGCTGAGGCCCGCCACCAGCCCGAATACCAGGAAGTACAGCCCCACCATGCCGGCCGCCAGCAGCGCCACGCTCGCCGGCGCGTAGCTGCCAAACACGCCTTCGGCAAACGACTCGCAGAAGGAGGTAAAGACGATGCTCAGGATAATCACCTGATCGAGGATGCGCAAACGGCCCTTATGGCGCTCCGTCCACTCGCCGAAGCGGGGGTTGAGCAGCATGCCCGCCGCTACCGGCAACACCACCTGCCAGACCAGACTCAGGGCCAGCCCGCTCAGGTCGGAGCCCTCGGCGCCGGGCGGGTGCAGCACGGCCCGCACCCACAGCGGCGTGAGCACGATGCCGGCCAGCGAGCTGATGCTGGCGTTGAAAATGGCCGCCGGCACGTTGCCCCGCCCCAGACTCACCATCACGACCGAGGTGGAAACCGTGCTCGGCAGCGTGCACAGAAAGAAAATGCTCTGCCACAACAGCCGGCCCTGGTCACTACCAAACAGCGGGCGGGCCGCCAGTGCCAGCAGCGGAAACAGCACGAACGTGGTGCCCTGCACCACTAGGTGCAGCCGCCAGTTGCGGGTGCCGGTGCGCAGCTTGTCGAGACTCAGCCGCAGGCCGTAAAAGAAAAACACCAGCGCTACCCCACCCGTCGTGATGATGTTCCAGGGCAGCGGACTGGCCTTGCTGCCCACCTGCGGCACCAGGTAGGCCAGCCCCACCACACCCACCAGCGCGGGCAGAAACCAGTCGAGCAAGCCGAGGCGGCGTAACAGGGCCAGCAGGCGGTTTTCGGGAGCGGGCAGTGGGGCGGAAGCTTGGGGGCGGGCAGCGGGTGTGGGCATAGTGGCCGCAAAAGTAAACGCGCCGGCCCAAACCGGGTCGGCGCGTTTACTCTTCATGGGATTCTTGCGCGTAATCAGGCAGCACCGTTAAACCGGCCAGGGGGCCTGAGCAAGCGGGGTGCGGAGCCTGCGCCGAGTGGCCGGCCGCGCATGGGGCGGGGGCGTAATATCTCAGGCGACCAACTGCCGTGCCGATTTTTTGCGGGCTTTCTTCAGGCGGTTCAGCCACAGAATAGTCCCGGTAATGGGAAAGGTGAAGCCCAGCAGGCACATGAGCAGGCTAATGATTTTGGAAGGCCACCCAAAAATGGCCCCGGTATGCACGGGCTTGAACAGGCCGCGCACCCGCTGGCCCAGGCTGCGCTGCTCGTAGGTTTGGGTCTGGAGGAGCCGGCCGCTGTACTGGTCGAGGTAGATTTCGTCGGTAGCGTTGTCGTAGGCGGCCCCGGGGCGGAGCGTGGCGACCCGGATGCTACCCGCCGCATCCTTGGGCAGTTGCAGGGAGTAGAAGCGGGCGGCCGGAGCCAGCTGCCGGGCCAGGGTCAGGGCCGCATCGGGCGTGAAAGCCGCCGCCGCCGTAGGGGCCGCCGATACGGGTGGCACGGGTCGTTCCAGCGGCGAGTTGGTTAGGGCGTAGATGCCGTTGTTGAACCACTCGAACGACCAGGCCAGGCCCGTGAAGGCAAACACGAACAGGAACAGGGCCGCGTAGAAGCCCAGCACGATATGCAAATCGTGGTTGAGCCGCTTCCAGCCCCCGCTCCACTTCACGTTCAGCCGCTGCTTTACGGCCTTGCGCGTAGCCGGCCACCACAGTACGAGGCCCGTTCCGAGGATGAACAGGAACAGCACCGTACTCACGCCCACCACCAGCTTGCCCACGGTCCCACCCACCATACCGCGGTGCACGGCCATCAGGGTAAAGAAAACGGTTTCGCGGTAGTTGAGCTCTCCGGTGATGGCCGCCGTGCCGGGGTTCACGAATACCGTGGGACCCCGGCCTCCTTCGCCGCCTGCTTTGCCTGCCTCACCGCTTTTCCCGTCTCGGGCGTTCTCACTACCCGCAGCCTGGTCGTTGCCGCGCCCGGCCCGCGCGCCGGCTTTGGGCACCTCCGCCGGCACGTCGGCCAGCGTGAATTCCACGGTCCGGCCGGGGTCGGCGTACACTTTCAGGCCCGTAATCCGGCTTCCTGGTTTGTAGGCCCGTACGGCGGTAGTCAGCTCACTGAGCGGGCGCTGGGTAGCCGCAGGCGCTACAAAGTAGCGCTCCGGGTGCCAGGTTTGCTCCAGCTCTTTCTCAAAGACGAGGCCTGCCCCCGTGAGGCACACGACGGCAATAACCAGCCCCGACACGAGGCTGAGGTAGAGGTGAATGTTGCGGAAAAACGTTTTCATAGGTCAAGGTCTCAGGTGCGGGTTCTCAGGCAGCGGGTACAAAAAGCGGGAGGTGCTCAGCAGGGGGGGGGGCAGACCCGGAGCCTGTGTGGCCGGCGTGTTGGGTGCCGGCCGGGTTAGAACGAGTAAGTGAGGGTGGCGGCGTAGTTGCGCGGCGCGATGGGGTTCACGCTGTTGTCGTCGTGCACGTTGTAGCTCAGCTCATTAAGCAGGTTGGCTGCTTTCAGGCGCAAGGTCAGCACCTGCCAGGAGTAGCCAATGGTGGCGTCGAGTTGGGCATAGGCGGACAGGGCGATGAGCTGGCGGTTGTCGGGCGTGAGATGGCCGTTTTTGTCGTAGAGGGTGCGGTAGTTGCGGCCCGCCTGCCGCTCACCCACGTAATAGGCCAGCAGCCCGCCCTGCAAGCCCTTGAGAGGGCTGTTTTGCACGGTGTAATAGGCGCTCAGGTTTGCTGTGTGGCTGGGGTTGTAGCGCAGCAGGTCGCCCTCCTTATATAGGGTGCTCCTGGTGTAGGCCGTGTGATTGTAGCTGTAGCCCGCGATAAAGCTCCAGCCCTGGTAGGGCTTGCTCATCACGTCCAGCTCTAGGCCCTTGCTGGTCACTTCGCCCGCCAGCTCTCGGGCGTCGCTGCGGTCGGGGTTGAAGGCCGGGTTCCTCAGGCCGGGAGCCAGAAACTCCTGAATGGTCTGGGCCTGGTTGCTGTTCACGATGCGGTAGGCTGTCAGGTTGGCCGAGAGCAGCCCGTGGAACAGGTCGTTCTTCACGCCCACTTCGTACTGATTGAACAGGCTGGGCGCCAGCGCGCCCCCATGCACGTCCTGCCCCGAGTTGAGGGTAAATGAGTTGGCGTAGGAGGCGAAAACCGATGTTGTGCTGATGGGCTGGTACACTACCCCGAAGCGCGGCGAGAAGGCGTCGTCGTAGCTGGGGGTCGCCTGGCTCAGTTGGTTGTCCTTGTAAGTCAGCTTCTTCGTGCCCGATTCCTGGTAGCTGTAGCGCACGCCGGCCAGCAGTTTCAGGTGCTCCCCGAGGCCCACCAGGTCCTGCGCGTAAGCGCCCGCCCGCCGGATGGGCGCATGGCTGCGGCTGGCCAGCGCGGGTGTGGGCGTATCGGTGCGGCGCTGGGGCGAGTTCTCGGGGCGCAGGATGTTGATGACGTCGTAGGCCTGGGAGGAGTAGCTTAGGTTGGTCGTGTTGTACTTATCGGCATCGGCCCCCACCAGCACGGCGTGGGTCAGCGGGCCGGTCTCAAACTTACCGGTCAGATCTATCTGGCCCAAAAAGTAGTCCTGCATCGTGCCGCCGCGTTGGGCGCTGCGGGCAAAGTCGCCGTTATCCTGCACGTTGGTCGGGCGCGAAATCCGCAGCTGGTCGTTGTCGTAGCCTTGGTAGGAGGCCAGGCCGCGCAGCTGCCAGGCGGCGTTCAGGCGGTGACTGAAAGTGGTGCTGAGGCTACGCTGAGTGGTTTGATTGTTGACCCAGCCGGCCCCCAAAAAGCGGCCGCGCGGCCCGTTCACGAGGCGGTAGTTAATGGCCCCCACGCCGTAATCGGGCGTCCGGTCGTCGCGCAGGTAGTCGCCTTCCACCAGCACCTCGGTTTTGCCACCCAGCTTGAACAGCAGTGAAGGGTTGGCGTACACCCGCTCCGACGATACCCCATCGCGGAACGAGCGGGCCGTTTCGTAGGTGGCGTTCAGGCGGTAGGCCACGTGCTCGGAGGAGCCCACGGCCCCGTACATGTCCAGCATCGGCTTGTAGAAATCGAACGAGCCCACCCGCAGCCCAAGGGAGCCGCCCGGCGCAAAGCGTGGCTTTTTGGTCACCAGGTTCACTATCCCACCTGCAGCCACGTTGCCGAACAGGATGGCCGCGCTGCCCTTCAGCACTTCAAACGACTCCAGGGAGCTGACCTCAGGCAGGATGCCGTTGTTGAAGCGCGCACCGTTTTTAAAGGTATTGTTCGAGCCCATCGCGAAGCCCCGGCTGGCTAGCTCCTCTTGGGTACCGCCGGTGGTGCCCATCACATACACCCCGCTCACATTGGCCAGCACGTCGCTCAGGCGCAGCGTTTGCTGCTGTTCCAGCACCGGTTGGGGAATCGTGGCGATGCTCTGGGGCAAGTCCAGGGGCCGCACCGGCAGCTTGCCGATGGCCACGGGCTGGTCGTTGAGGGTGCGTGAGCCCGTTACGGTTACCCCGTGGAGCTGCTGCTGGCTGGCAGGGGCTACAATGGTGGGCAGAACCGTGGTTTCGCCGCCGGTTACTGCCACGGCCAACTCCTGGGTGGCGTAGCCCAGGCCGCTGACAACCAACTGATACGTGCCTGCCGGGGCCGATAGCCGGAACTGCCCGTCGGAACCCGTCATCGTGCCAAAAGAAGTGCCTTTCAGCGCCACCGACAGTCCTTCCACCGGCTCGCGCCGGGCACTCAGCACCTGGCCCGTCAGACGGCCCCGCTGTGCGGCCTCGCCGTCGGAATGCGTGGAAAAGAGCACCGTAGTGGCCGGGGCCGGCGTTGCGTACGCTATGGGCAGAGTCAGCAGGGACAGGAAAGGGAGAAGTTGTTTCATACAGAGGAAGGAATGCTTGTTTGGGTGGATGTAAAACAATGCAAAGCTCTTCGCTATTTAGATTAATTACAAATAACTATTTAGATAAATTCTATTTAGAATACAGATCGTTGAATATCAGCGGTACTAGCAGTATGGTCTGGCTTCTTCCATACCCATTGTCAAGCAAAGAGCCCAACCGATAGGGTTGGGCTCTTTGCGAGAAGGGTGAAACCGGGCGTAGTTGCGGCCGGCCTTACTAACCGGTCGTAGCGGCCATCGCCGGTTGGGTGGGTGTCCTATTCAGGGCAAAGGCGTCGGCCAGCAGCTCGTAGGAGCGGAGCCGGTCGTCGTAGTCGTGGGTGATGGTGACGGCCACCACTTCATTCACGCCGTAGCTGGCGGCCAGGGCCTCAATTTCGGCCTTCACCTTATCGGGCGTGCCGCTGATGATACGCTGGTGATGGTAGGCGAGGCGGGCCTGGAGGTCGGGCGAGAGGGCGGCTACGTTGACCATTTCGGCCGCTTCGATGGGCGTGAACTGGCCGGTTTCGAGCTTGAGCATTTGCAGGGCCAAGTTGTCGGCCAGCAGCTGGGCACGGCCGGCCGTGTCGGCGCAGACCACGAAAATGGCCACGTTGGCCTGGGGCGCGGCCAGCTCGGGCGAGGGCCGGAACCGCTCCCGGTACAGGTCCACCATCTTCGGGCCGCCGTTGGGGTTGATGAAATGGGCGAAGCTGAAGGCCGCGCCCACGTGGGCCGCAAACAGGCCGCTTTGCCCGCTGGAGCTCAGCAGCCACATTTCGGGTACCGTATCGGCGAAAGGCGCGGCTTTCACCCGGGCGTGGGTAGTATCGGCCACCGGCTCGTCGCGCAGGTAGGCGCGCAGGTCCAGGAGCTGTTCCACGAAATCCTGGTCGTTGAACTGGTTGTGGGGGTTGAGGGCGTGGGCCGTCACGCGGTCGGTGCCGGGGGCGCGGCCGATGCCCAGATCGATGCGGCCGGGGTAGAGCGTTTCGAGCAGGCGGAAGTTCTCGGCCACTTTCAGGGCCGAATAATGGGGCAGCATCACCCCACCCGAGCCCAGCCGGATGCGGCTGGTTTCGGCTCCCAGCCGGCCCAGCAGCACCTCCGGCGACGAGCCGGCCAGCGTGCGGGTGTTGTGGTGCTCGCTCACCCAGAAGCGGGTGTAGCCCAGGCAGTCGGTGAGGCGGGCCAGGTCCACGGTGTGCAGCAACGCCTCGCGGGGCGTGCGCCCCAACGGCACCGGCGACTGGTCGAGGACGCTGAGCTGGATTTTATTTTCAGTAGTCATCAAGTAGCACTCAAGGGAAGGGCCGCCCGACTCCGGGCGGCAACAGGTGGCATAACAGCGGCCGGCCGGAAGTAGTTTGCGGCCCCGGGTGGTAGGCTTACACCGCCTGCTCCAGGGCCGCCACATCGGCCGCGCTGAGCAGGGCCAGGTGGCGGGTGATTTTCTCGGCCGGCCAGAACCACCACGCCAGCTTTTCGAGGCGGGCAATGGTGTCCTCCTCGAACCGGTAGCGCACCACCGTGGCGGGGTTGCCGGCCACTATGGCGTAGGCCGGCACGTGGCGCGTCACTACCGCTTTAGTGGCTACCACCGCTCCGTTGCCGATGTGGATGCCGGGCATAATGGTGGCCTCGTGCCCAATCCAGACGTCGTGGCCCACTACCGTGTCGCCCTTCGAGGGGTATTTCTCCGCTACCGACTGCCCGTTCATGGCCGTTTCCCAGCCGTGGCCGAAAATGGCGAAGGGAAAGGTGGAAACGGGCGCGGTTTCGTGGTTGCCCCCGTTCATGATGAACTTCACTCCGGAAGCCAGGGCGCAGAAGTTACCGATGATGAGCCGGTCGCCAATGAAATCGAAGTGGTAGAGAACGTTGCGCTCAAAGTTGGCGGGGTCCTCGAAGTCATCGTAATAGGTATAGTCGCCCACCTCAATGTTGGGCCGGGTGATGAGGTTGCGCAGGAAAACCAGCCGGCGGTGGTGCGGCAGCGGGTGGAGCGTGGCAGGATCAGGACCAGTCATAGAAGCAGGAAAGAGAGTCGCGAAAATAGCGCGCCGGCGCGGTTACTCCAGCCCCGGCTGCGCTTGGCCGACCTCATTGGTTTTGCGCAGCGGCAGCTCGGGCACGAACAGCGTCATCACGAAGCCCCCCGCCACCAGCAGCAGCGTAACGAGGTACACCCGCGAAATCGACTGCGAAAAGGCCGCTTTGAGCGCCGGCGAAGAAGGGATGCCCGCGGATACTACGGCCGGGCCTTCGCCCACCGGTGCCGCCTGAGCCGTGGGGGCTGAAGGAGCCACGCCGCCAGCCGGGCCAGCGGCGGGCAGGGCGCTGCTCAGGCCCAGCGTGAGGATGACCCCCAGCAGGGAGGCCGAAATGGCCCCGCCAATCTGCCGGAAAAACTGGCTGGCGGAGGTGGCCTGCCCGATAAACCGGGGCTCCACGGCGTTCTGAATGGCCAGCGTGTAAAGCGGCATGCTCGGACCCAGGCCCACCCCGCAAATCAGCAGATACGTGAGCACCTGCCCGTAACTGACGGTGGCCGGCATGGTGGCCAGCAGCAGCAGGCCCACCATGAGCACTACGAGGCCGGCCAGCATCCAGCGCTTGTAGTGGCCGTAGCGCGACACCATCTGGCCGGCCAGCAGCGAGCCCGTCACGACGCCCATCGAGAGCGGAATCAGGCTCACGCCGGCCCGGGTGGCGGTTTCGCCCAGCACGTTCACCATGAACAAAGGCTCGAAAATGATGAGGCCCAGAAACGCGCCGCCCAGCAGAAACAGCGCCGCGTTGGCCGTCCGAAACACCGGGTTTTTGAACAGACTAAAGGCCAGAATGGGGTTGGGGTGGCGCAGGCTGCGGCGCACAAACAGCGTGAGCAGCAAGGCCGCGCCGCCCAGCAGCCCCAGCGTGAGCGGGTGGCCCCAGCCGTAGTCGTTCTTGTTGAGCTGCAAGCCGATAACGAGCTGGCCCAGCCCCAGAATGAGCAGCAGCATCGAGAGGTAGTCGAGGCGGCGGCGCTCGGTGCGGGGGCGCAGGGGCGGCATTTGGGTGAGGATGAACCACAAGGCCAACGCGCCCAGCGGCAGGTTCACGTAGAATACCAGCCGCCAGCCCGCCACGCCCGGAATCAGTCCCGAGCCGTTATCGGTCAGGAACCCACCCAGAAACGGCCCCAGCACCGACGAGGTGCCGAACACGGCCCCCACGAAGCCCTGGTAGCGTCCGCGCTCGGCCGGCGGAAACAGGTCGGCAATGACAATGAAGGCCATGGCAAACAGGCCGGCCCCGCCCAACCCCTGCACGGCCCGGAACACGATGAGCTGGCTCATGCCGTCGCCGAGCAAGGGCAGGGTGCCGAATTCGCCGGCCAGCCCGCAAAGCATTGAGCCCAGTAAAAACACGCTCACGGCCACGATTTCGATGGTGCGCCGCGAGTACGTGTCAGCCAGCTTGCCATAAATAGGCACCAGCGCCGTGCTGGCCACCAGGTAGGCCGTGGCCACCCAGGTAAAGCGCTCCAGCCCGTGCAAATCGGCCACAATGCGCGGCAGCGCCGTGCTGACGATGGTCTGGTCGAGGGCTCCCAGGAACATGGCCAGCAGCACGCCGCCGAACGTGAGCATTCGCTGGCGATGGGTCAGGTCTTCCGTCATAGGCAACGCTCTACGGCTTTATCAGTTGCCAGTTGCCAGGAGTGAGTTGCCGGGCGAACGTCATTCAGCGCGTAGCGAAGAGTCTCGCGTGCTGATATTGCCTTACTGGCTGACGCTGTGACAAGGGATTTTCAACGGGTTCGGGCGAACGTCATTCTTCGCTGTGCGCTGAATGACGTTCGCCCGGCAACTCACTCCTGGCAACTGGCAACTCATCCATCCCTGGCAACTGACAACTGATAATTACCTTCGCGGGCCTATGCTGACTGCCACTACCATTGCCCTGCTGTGTTTATTTGCCTTTCTGGCTGGTCTGGTTGATGCCGTGGTGGGCGGGGGCGGGCTGATTCAGCTGCCGGCCATGCTGCTGCTGCTCAAGGGTACGCCGGTGCCCACCATTCTGGGCACGGGCAAGGTGTCGTCGTTGCTCGGGACGCTGGCGGCGTTGCGGCGCTACGCCGGGCAGGTGCCGCTACGGTGGCGGGCGGTGGGCACGGCGGCGGCCGTGGCGGGCGTGTTCTCGTTTCTGGGGGCGCGGGTAGTCAGCCACCTGCCCCAGGAGCTGCTGCCGCCGCTGGTGCTGGGCTTGTTGGTGGCCATTGCCCTCTACACCTTCTGGCGCAAGGATTTCGGTAGTATTCATGCGCCCCGGCTGCCGGCCGGCCGCGAGCCCTACTACGGGGCGGCCATGGGCGTGGTGCTGGGCTTCTACGACGGTTTTTTCGGCCCCGGCATGGGCTCGTTTCTGCTCTTCGCCTTTGTGGGCCTGTTTGGCTACGACTTCCTCTCGGCCTCGGCCTCGGCCAAGCTGGTGAATGCCGTCACCAACCTAACGGCCCTGGCCTATTTCGCCTACACCGGCCAGATTCTGTGGGCCGCCGCCCTGCCCATGGCCGCCAGCAACGTTGTCGGCTCCACCATCGGGGCCCACCTGGCCCTGCGCCACGGCACGGGCTTCGTGCGGGTGCTGTTTCTGGTGGTCGTCAGCGCCTTTATTCTGAAGCTGGGCTGGCAGGTATTCAGTGAATGAGTGATGCTTATCGTGGTACGCGAGCACCACGATAAGCATCACTCATTCACTGCTAATAGCCTGGCAGGCCCGGGGCGGGGTTGCCCTGGCTGGCGGGGGCGCTGGGCACGCCCATTTTTTCTTCGCGCTTGCGCTGGTACTTATCGAACTGGGCGGGACTGAGCACTTCCTTCATCATTTCCAGGCGCGACTGGCCGATGGTTTCTATCACGCCCGCCATCTTGCGCACGTCCTGGCGGTATTTGTGGCGGGCGGTTTCCACGTTGCGCACGCTCACGAGGTTGATCTGGCCCACGCGCTCCGCCTGTTGGGGGTTCAGGCCCAGGGCCTTCTGCATGTTGGTGGTGAGGCCGTTGGCGCGGGTAGCAATCTGCTCTTCGTTGAGGACGGGCGCGGGCGGCGCAGTGGCGGGGCGGGCGGCGGGCTTGGGCCGGGCCGGGGTTTGGGCCAGCAGGCCCGGTGCGGTGGCCAGCGTGAGGCCGGCAAGGAGCAGAAACGTTTTCATAACAAGCAGGAAGAAAAGCAAAACAACAAAATCGGCCGCGAACGGCCGCGGGTGGAGCAGGCTAGGAAAGATGGTGCCAGTTTTCGGCGACCGCCCACTACAACGGTCCGGCGGCAGTTAGATTGCCCGCCGGGGCAAAAATACTGCCTGCTGCCAATGGCTCCGCAACCTTTCCCCGCTAAATTCCTTACAGCGTATAATCTGCTCCTTCCTTTCCGACCGTTATGAAATCTGATACCCGTAATTCCTGGTTGGTGGCCGCCGCCAGCGCCGTTGGGCTGCTGGCCGCCACGCTTTATGCCAACCGCCGCGGCCGCTACGAGCTGGCCGGCCGCGTGGTACTCATCACGGGCGGCTCGCGTGGGCTGGGCCTGATTCTGGCCCGGCAGGCCGTGGCCGAAGGGGCCCGCGTAGCCATCTGCGCCCGCGACGCCGAAGAGCTGGCCCGCGCCCGCCAGGAGCTGACTGCCCACGGAGCCCAGGTGCTGACCCTGGCCCACGACCTGACCAACCCCGACGAAGTCCGGGCCATGGTGCAGCAGGTGCAGCAGCGCCTGGGCAGCATCGATGTGCTGCTCAACAACGCCGGCGTCATCAGCGTGGGCGCCCTCAACCACATGGAAGTGCGCGACTACGAAGATTCGCTGAACGTGCATTTCTGGGCCCCGCTGCACGCTATGCACGCCGTGCTACCCGATATGCGCCGGCGGGGCGAGGGCCGCATCGTGAATATTGCTTCCGTGGGCGGCAAGGTGGCCGTGCCCCATCTGGTACCCTACAGCGCCGGCAAATTCGCGCTGGTGGGGTTGTCCGAGGGCTTCCGGGCCGAGCTGCTGCAATATGGTATCCGGGTAACCACCGTGTGCCCCGGCCTGATGCGCACCGGCAGCCCGCGCAACGCCACCCTCAAAGGGCAGCACCAGCTGGAGTACGCCTGGTTCAGCCTGGCCGACTCGTTGCCGGCCCTGTCGATGGATGCGGAGAGGGCGGGCCGCGAAATCTGGAATGCCTGCCGCCGGGGCGAAGCCGAGGTGGTGCTGGGGCTGCCCGCCAAGCTGCTGGCGGCTTTTCACGGCCTGCTGCCCGGCACCACGGCCAACGTGCTCAGCTGGCTCAACCGGGCCCTGCCCGGCCCCACCGACCTGATGGGCAACGAGCGCCGCTTCGGTTACGAGAGCGAATCGGCGGCCAGCCCCTCCTGGCTGACTACCCTCACCCAACAGGCCGCCGCCGATAATAATGAATGCTAAGGCCGCTTAGCCCGGCATCCGCCACCCAGCGTCATAAGCCAGAATAGCCCGCCCAAATTGGACGGGCTATTCTGGCTTATGACGCTGGGTGGCGGATGCCGGATTTAGCGGGCGTACACCGAGGTGTAGGTGGTCGTGCCCTGCTCACCGGTCTGGGTGAGCTTCACGCGCAGGGTGGTGGCGCTGAGCTCTTCCACGAAGAAATGGCGGGTTACGTCGGGCTGCGCTACGGTCAGCGAGTCGCCGGTGAGCTTCCAGGAGCCGGTGAGCTGCTGGGGGGCCTCGGGGTGAGCTTTGAGGGCCGCCTCATCCAGCACGAACGTGCCATCGGCCTTAAACGTGTGCAGGTTGTCGCGCTGGGCAGCCTTCAGGCGGGGCAGAATGTCGACGGTGGTGGGGGTGGTAACGGCCGGGGTGGCGGTGGCCAGCGTGAGGCTGGTCAGGTGCCAGGCGCCGGCGGCCAGCATCTGCGGTTTCGACTGCGTAGCAGCCACTGCAACGTCCTGGGCGGGGGCCTTCAACTCTTCAATCTCTTTCTCACAGGAGGCTAGCACCAGGGGGCTTGCCAACAGGCTCAGGATTACGGGCAGTTTCTTCATGAAAACGAATTTGGGTAAATGTTCAACCTTGGGCTGGCAGGGGTAGTCTCTCTGCGATTCGCACCTTCCTGCCAACGTCCAACTTCACTACTACGTCAACAGCTTGGTGTCTGTCGCTGTGCAAATCTAAGTAATTATAAATCGTAGTTGTTCAGGCCTTTAAGTAAAAAGGTGGATTTTTACTACATGGTATCTGATGGGTGCAATAATTAGTGTATTTTCTTGATAACGTGGCGATTAATTCTAGGAAAAATAAAAAAGCCCACTACCGGGCTGGCAACGGGCTCTTGAATGTCGTAATTGTACTATACTGTTAATTAGTTTCCGGCTGACACCGGGAGCAGGTGTAAGTGGCCCTGCCCCCGACATAGCTTTTTACAATTGGCGTACTGGGGTGGCGGGGGCAGTACTGGTGCTGGTCGGTGCCGGGCGTAGCGGAATCATCCCATTCGCGGGCATGAATGAGGAAGCTGGCCGGGAAGTCGCGGTAGTTGGCCTCGTGGGCAATGGCCGTGCGCAGCACCAGCTGAATGGCCGCGTGCACCCGCTTGCTTTCGGCCGCCGTGAGGCTGCTGGCCACCCGCCCGGGATGAATTTTGGCCTGAAACAGCACCTCGTCCACGATCCAGTTGCCCAGCCCGGCCGTGAGGCGCTGGTCGAGCAGCAGGGGTTTGAGCAGGGTGTTGCGCTTGGCCAGCTTGTCGGTCAGTTCGGCTCCGGTGAGGTCCAGGGCGTCGGGGCCGAGCTTTTTGGCCAGGCGGTAGGCGGCCACGCTCTCGGCCAGCCGAATGCGGCCAAACTTGCGCGGATCAACGAAGGCCGCGCGCAAGCCCGAGTCGAGGTGCAGGGCCACGCGGGTGAAGCGGGGTGCGTCGGCTTCGTCGCGGTAGGCCCCCACGTCGCCACTCATGCCAAAGTGCAGCACCAGCACGCGGCTGTCGTCGAGCAGCAGAAAGCAGTTCTTGCCCAGCCGGCTGGTGCCCGTGATGGTGCGGCCCACCAGCGCCCGGCGCAGGGTATCTTCTTCGGTGCCCAGCACATGGGCATCTTTCACCTCGAAGGTGGTAATGGTCTGGCCAACTACCAGGTCATCGAGAAAGCGGCGGTAGGTTTCGACCTCGGGTAGTTCGGGCATTCGGCGGAGTTTCGGAGAGGAGAGGTTTGCGAGCAGGAAAGTGAGCCGTTCAGGCTCGCTCAGGCCATAACAAACCGCTGCGCCGATTGTGAGCTGTGGCTGAAAATAGGCTGCTGATGAGGCCGCCACCGCATCGGTTTTCACCTTCTCAGGCAAGTACGGCCGCTGTTGCCAGTTGGCTTTCTCGCAGAGGTGAGCAGAAGTATTCGCGCAGGTAAAAGGCGGTCTGTTAGATTGTTCGCTGCGCTCTTTTCAAAGCCGCAGCTCCCCCTGCACCACCACCACGCCCTGCCCGCCGATGTGGACGGCCTCCATGGCCCCGGGCGGCCCCTGCACCCGTACCCGCACCGTGCCGGGGCGGCCCATCCAATGGCCCTGCTCGGCCACGAACTCGGGCTGCGGCAATAGGCCGTAGTGCCAGAGGTAGGCGGCCATGCCACCGGTGGCCGAGCCCGTTACGGGGTCTTCGGGCAGGTCGGGCGGGGTGCAGAAGTGGCGGGCGAAGGTGGTGCCGGCCGGCGTGGCCCCTGCCAGGCAGAACAGGTGGGAGCTGAAGAAGCCGCTGGCGCGGCGGTAGGCATCGAGCGCGGCCGGGTCGGGCAGATGCGCCCGGCGCAGAGTGTCCGCGTCGCGCAGCAGCACCATAAGCTGGGGCGTACCGGTGCTCACCGTCTGAACAACGGAGCCGGGCCGCAGGTCGGCCGGGGTGAGGCCGAACAGGGGCAGCACGTCGGCCGGCGCGTGCAGCGGCCCGAACTCGGGGCGGCGCTGGGTCATGCGGATGAGGTGGGGCTGGCCGGCTTCGGCGGGGGAAACCCGGATGGCTACCGGGCCGTGGAGCAGCTCCAGGTGCAAATCGAGGGGGCCGCTGCCGGGGCGGGCCAGGCGGCCGGTATGCAGCAGGGCTGTGAGCGTGGCAATGGTCGGGTGGCCGGCCAGCGGGATTTCCTCGCCCGGCGTGAAGTAGCGCACCCCGAACTCGGCCACCGCCGAGCGGCGCACAAAGGCCGTTTCCGACTGGTTGAACTCCCGGGCCAGGCGTTGCATCTGGTCGTCGGTCAGGTCGTCGGCATCGAGCACCACGGCGCAGGGGTTGCCGCCCAGGGCCGTATCGGTAAAGGCATCCACCAGCAGAAACGGATAAACCGGCATAGCTGTAAAAGTTAGGAGTGAGCCCCAAAGATAAACGGCCGGATAGATGGGCTGGCAGGGGCAAAAACAGAACGTCATTCCGCACACTGGCTTGATGCGCCACATGCTCAGAATGACGTTCCTTTTCTCACTTCTCACTTCTCACTTCTCACTTCTCACTTCTCGGCTACGACGGGTCCGTCAGCCGGGCTACTTGCCGGCCCTGGGTGTCAAAAATGTCGCCCGAACGGCTGATGTAGAGGCGGCGCTGCTGCCCGTCCACCAGCACATAGGGGTAGGTCAGGCTCTCGGAGCGAGTGAGGCGGCCGACTACCTGCGTCGTCTGCTCGTCGCGGTCGAGGTGCACCACGCTCAGGCGGCTGGTCACGTAGAAATCCTCGTCGGGTTTGTCGCGGAACGTGATTTTGCCCAGCACGGTGGCCGGCGCGGCCGGCCGCGCCGCKACCTGGCGCMCGGGGGGCGGCGGGGGCGGGGCCAGGAGGGCCGGGGCGGCCGACGGTGCGCCGGCGCGGGTGCTGGCCGCAATCTGCTGGCTGGCGCGCTGCCAGCCCTGCCCGATGGCCCTGAGGCGCGCCTGACGGCCGGGGKGGGKGGGGGAGGCCTGCTCGTCGGACACCACGGCCATGCCGGCCTGGGCCTGGGCCAGCCCGGCTCCCATTTTCCGGAGCACGAAGCCCGAAAACTCGTCGGCTTCCAGCTCATCGGCGGGGTTGGAGCCGCCCCCGCGCAGGGTGTGCCCGTTGAGATGATGCCCCATTTCGTGGGCCAGAATGCTGATGCCCGCCCAGTCGGTGCGGCCGGCCTGGTTCACGGCGGCCACGAACCGGGGGTTGTAGAGCAGGTAGCGCTGCCCCCCGTACACGACGGCCGCCGCATTCTGCACCTCCGTGGTGGCACGGAGCTGGAAACGGGGCTTCAGGCCCACTACGTCCGTGATTTCGCGCAACACGTCGGGCTGGGCGTTGGCCGTTTGAGCCGAGGCCAGGGAAGCGGTCAGCAAAAGCCACCCGGCAAGGACCAGACCTGCGAAACGGCGGAAAAAGCGAGTGGTTCTCATGAAAAAATCCAGTTAAGTATCCGAAGGTTTACGCAACTATCCTGCCGAAAAAGCGGCTGATTGGCCCAGCCCGTGAACGGACGGGAATCCTGCAAATAAGGAATTTCTATATTTGACGCGGGGTTGGGTAGAAGCAGCAGACAGTGGGGGTCAAATAAGAAGAACGGGTAAGCTACAGGATCTGTATGAAAAAAACACAATTGACTCGGAATGTTAGCCGGCTCGTGGCAACCGGAACCCTGGCCTTATGGGGTGGGCTGGCTACGCTGGCCCAGGCCCAGGAAGCCTGCCTGCTCGAACCGCTGCCCCTGGCCCGGCGCGTGGCCGCCGCCCCACTCATCGTGGAAGCCCGGGTGCAGGTCGTGCGCAGCCAGGATGAGGGTCCGCGCATCGTTACGCACCACGAGCTGGAGGTGTTTAAAGTGTTCCGGGGTACGTTACCCGGGGGCGCGCTGGTGCTCACGACCGAGGGCGGTACGGTAGGCCTGCGCCGGGAGGAAGTCTCGAACTCGCCCGCGCTGGCCGTGGGGCAGCAGGCGGTTTTTCTGCTGGAACCCGACCCCGCCCACCCCAGCCACTACCGCCTGAGCGCGGGTCCGCAGGGCTTGTTGCTTTACGACCTGAACCTGGCCATTGCCGCCGACCCGTTTCACCGCTACGCGAGTATCGGGGGCGAGCTGTACGGGGCGCTGACGCAGCTGACGGGGCAGCCCGTGCGGGTCGTGCAACCCAATGCGGCGCTCACGGCCCGCCTGAACCGGGTAGCCCGGCCCGGGGCCACGCCCGTTATCAGCAGCTTCAGCCCGACTACCGTTACGGCGGGCACGTTCACGGTGCTCACCATCAACGGCTCGGGCTTTGGCGCGACCCAGGGCAGCGGCTCGGTGGGGTTCAGCAACGCCAACAACGGCGGCACCTCGTTCGTGTCGCCCCTGGGTCCCGATTACTTGGCCTGGTCGGATACCCAGATCCGGGTGCGGGTGCCCTCGGCCACCATCGGCGGCTCCGGGGCGGCCGGCACGGGGCGGCTGCTCATCACCAACGGTACCGCCGAAACCAGCCTCAGCGCCGACAACCTGCAAGTAGACTACGCGCTGGCGAACGTGAACTCCGGCAACCAACCCTACCGGGTGGCCATGGTGGGCCGCGACGGGGCGGGCGGCTACACGCTCCAGTACAACACGAATTTTGCCGCCAATACCGCCGCCAAAGCCTCCTTTGAGCGGTCCATTGCCACCTGGCGGAACGGGGTGGGGGCGAACCGCAAGTCGGCCCCCACCACCACGGCCATTAACCTCAACGCCAGCGACGGGGTGAACGTGGTGAGCTTCGATGACGCCACCGATCTGCCCGCCGGCGTGCTGGGCACCACCTATTCCTACTACTCGGGCTGCTCCACCGGCGGCGGACCGCTCAACTGGGTGCTCACCGAAACCGATTACATCTACGACGGGCAGCGCAACTGGCAGTTTGGCCCGGCCGCGCCCACGGGCGGACAGTTCGATTTCGAAACCGTATCCCTGCACGAGCTCGGCCACGGCATCCAGCTGGGCCACATCATCAAGCCCGGGGCCGTGATGCACTACGCCATTGGGGCCAATAGCCGCAACCGGGTACTGAACGCCACCAACGACGTGGCCGGGGCTAATGCCGAAATCGACTTCAGCCTGACCGCTCCCCGCTGTGGCAATATGGTGTACGCCCGCCTCGCCCCCGTGCCGCTGCCCGTTACGCTGGTCCGGTTCGGGGCCGTCCGCCAGGGCCGGCAGGTGGTGCTGAGTTGGGAAACGGCCACTGAGCTGAACAGCGACTTTTTTGCGGTGGAAACCTCCGCCACGGGCACCGACGACTGGCAGGAACTTGCCCGGCAGCCCGCTGCGGGCACCACCAGCTCCGCGCGCACCTACCGCTACCTCGACCCGCGCCCGCCCCTGGCCGCCCGGCAGTACTACCGCCTGCGCCAGCAGGACATCGATGGCAGCGTGCACTACTCCTCGGTCGTAGTAGTGGCCCGCCCCAACGAAATGGCGGGGCTGAGCGCCTACCCCAACCCGTTCACCCACGAGCTGACGTTGCGCGTGCCGGCCCCGGTAGCGGCCACGGTGCGCCTGCTCAGCCTCACGGGGCAGGTGGTGCATACGCAGGTGCTGCCGGCCGGCCAGCTGGCCCCGACACTCAGCACCCCTGCGCTGCGCCCCGGCGTGTACCTGCTGGAATGGCGCGCCCCCGACGGCCAAACGGCCCGCACGCGGGTAGAGAAGCGGTGATTCGGTGGGGCGGTGAGTAAGTGACTCGGTGAATGAGTGCGCTCGTTACGGGCGGCGCGAAGCACCCGAAGCACAGCGCAGCTAAGTTGCCCCTTTCAGCCCGCGAAACCTTTATTTCAGCGCAAAGCCCCTGACGTGATTACGTCAGGGGCTTTGTATTTGGCAGGGGGGTGGACTGCGGCAAGCACGGATCAGCTGCGCGCCGCTCCCAACGACCGACCAAACTCACCGACTCACTCACTCACTCACCGCCCCACCGCCGCCAGGGGGCGTTCGCCGATTTGCTGGCGCCACATGGCGTAGTAGAGGCCGCGCTGTTCGAGCAGCTCGGCGTGGCGGCCGGCTTCGGCCACGTGGCCGCGTTCGAGTACGAAGATGCGGTCGGCGTGCAGGATGGTGCTCAGGCGGTGGGCGATGAGGATGGTGATGTGCTGGCGCGAACCCGACAGCTCCCGCACCGTCTGGCTGATTTCCTCCTCCGTGAGCGAGTCGAGGGCCGAGGTGGCCTCATCGAACACGAGCAGCGTGGGGCGGCGCAGCAAAGCCCGCGCGATGCTCAGGCGCTGCTTTTCGCCCCCCGAGACCTTCACGCCGCCCTCGCCGATGACCGTGTCGAGGCCCAGCGGGGCGCGGGCGAGCAGCGACTCGGCCGCGGCCTGGCGCAGGGCTTCGAGGCACTGCGCGTCGGTGGCGTTGGGGGCCACGAAGCGCAGGTTTTCGCGGATGGTGCCGGCGAACAGTTGGGTGTCCTGGGTCACGAAGCCGATTTGCTCGCGCAGCGTGTCCAGGTCGAGCTCGGGGCCGGGGATGCCGTTGTAGAGAATCCGGCCGGCGGCGGGCGGGTAGAGGCCCACCAGCAGCTTGACCAGGGTGGTTTTGCCCGAGCCCGAAGGCCCCACAAAGGCAATGGTTTCGCCCAGCTTAGTCTGGAAACTGATGCCGGCCAAAGCCGGGGTGCTGGCCGTGAGGTGCTGGAAATGCACGTCGTCGAATTCCAGCGTTTCGATCTGGTCGATGACTTTGGGGTGGGCCGGCTTGAGCTCCTTGGGCGTGTCGAGAATCTGCTGGTAGTTGGCCAGCGAGGCTTCGGTTTCGCGGTACACGTTGATGATGGTGCCCATCTCCTGGAGCGGCCCAAAAATGGCGAACGAGTAGATGAAGAACGAGAAGAACTCGCCCACCGAAATGGTCTGCCTTACCACCAGATACAGCAGCATGAGCAGAATCACGTTGCGCATCAGGTTCACGAACGTGCCCTGAATGAACGACAAGGAGCGCAGGTACCGCACCTTGCGCAGCTCCAGCTTCAGGATTTTCTCGGTGGTGGCGTTCAGGCGCAACGTTTCCTGCTGGGCCAGCCCGAGGCTCTTAATCAGTTCGATGTTGCGCAGGCTTTCAGTAGTGGAGCCCGCCAAAGCCGTGGTTTCGGCCACAATGGTCTTCTGAATCACCTTGATGCGCTTGCTCAGATACAGGCTTAGGGAGCCCAGCAGCGGAATGGTAAGGAAGTAAACCGCCGCAATGGGCCAGTACACGCTCAAGGCGTACCAGGTCACGAACACAATGCCCACCAGCGAAATGAACAGGATGTTGACGAAGCTCTGGATGAGCTTCTCCACGTCGGTGCGCACCTTCTGGAGCTTGCCCAGGGTTTCGCCCGAGCGCTGGTCCTCGAACACCTGGTAGGGTAGCTCCAGGGAGTGGCGCAACCCGTCGGAGTATAATTCGGCCCCGAGGCGCTGGGTGATGACGTTGGTGTAGTAGTCCTGGAAATTCTTGGCGATGCGGCTGACCATGGCCACGCCCATGGCCTGCAAAATGAGCAGGCCCGCCCCGCCCATCAGGAAGGTCCAGAACCCGTTTTCGAGCACGTTGGTCCCGGCTTTCACCACGTGCCGGTCAATAATCTGGCGGAAAATATAGGGGTCGAGCAGGGAAAAAACCTGGTTGACGGCGGCCAGCAGCAGGGCCAGCACCAGCAGCCCGCGGTAGTGCCGCAGGTAAGTGAAAAGGATTTTCATTCAGCAGAAAGAGGGGAATCAATAGGAAAGCGCCTGGCCCACCGGAAAGTTTCGGGAGGCCGATGCGTTGCGCCTCACCCCCTAGCCCCCTCTCCGAAAAAGGAAAGGGGGAACTAGATTCTAGACTATAGTTTAGTGGCTGCTTTAATTCTGGGAAACTAATGTTTAGTCCCCCTCTCCTTTTTCGGAGAGGGGGCTAGGGGGTGAGGCGCAACGTCAGATGGGGTTGCTCCTACAGCCGTACTCCAATGCCCGGCCCGAACAGGAAGAACAGCTTGCCCTTGTTCACGAGGTAGCCCGCCCCCAGGTAGAGCGGGAAGGTGAGCTTGGCGTCGGAGCGGGTGGGGTACACGGAGCCCAGCACCACCAGGCCCAGGTCGCGGACGGCGTTGGCGTTCTGGCTCAGGTTGAACGCGTTGAGGGCCACGAAGCCCGCGCCCACCTTGTAGGGCCGCAGCTTGTTGATTTTGTTGGGGTTGTAGAAGCTGAACTGGGCCAGCGTAGCCAGGCTGATGCCGCTGAAGGCCGTGTAGTTATTTACGCCCTCGCCGCCGAATTGCTTGGTGAGCAAACCCGCCGGGAAGCTCACGTCGATATCGAACTTGACGCGGCGCTGCAACACCAGCTCCAGCCGCTGCGTGAAGCCCGGCTCCTGGTACTGGGCCTGGGTGTGCCGGATGGTGATGATGATTTTGCTCCAGTCGTCGAGGTCGTAGGTTTTGCGGGCGCTCAGCAGGTTGTTCAGGCTCAGGTTGCCCACCTGGCAGTGCTTGTCCTGGTAGAAGGCGGCCCGCACCGAGTTGCCGTCGGGGCAGATGACCACGTTCTCAATCGTGCGCAGCTCAATCAGGTCGCCTTTGGCGTTCTGGGTCCGGATTTCAAAGGTCAGGTGCTGCTTGCCGTAGAGCTGCTGCTCGCTGTCGATGGCCCCCGCGTTGAAGCTGAACACGACGTCGCGGATGGTGCGGTCGTAGAGGATGGGGCCGTTGAGGCGGGTGACGGGCCGGGGCACTTCGCCGAACGTTACGCCCACGAAATCGAGGGGGTGGGGGCGCTGAAACTCCCGCAGCGCCAGCGTCTGGCCAATGGGCTGGCCGGCGTTGAAAATGCTGATGCGCTTTTTATCGAACGTAGCGGGCACCTGAATCCGGTAGACCACCGCCGCGTCGGAGCGGATGCTGGAATCGGAGGGCACCATGCGCACATCCTCGAAGTGGAAGCGCCCCCGCAGCAGCGACTCGCCCTCCAGGCGCACGTCCAGGGTTTCGCCGGGGTTCACGGTGGCGTTGCTGGTCCAGTCGCCGCCCCGGTGGCGCACGCTCAGGGCCGTCACGGTTGTTTTGGGCGAGATGTTGAAGTTGGTGATGTATTTGGCCTGGTCGTTTTCCTTGATATACAGGTAGCTGTCGGTCTGGCGGTGGGTGTTGTACACGCGCAGCCAGCACAGCACCCGGTCGTTGGTCAGGTACTGGCGCGTAAACAGCTCGGCAATCAACGCCCCGCCGGCCTCCTCCTGGTCCTCAATGCGGTAGGTGCGCTTGAGGTTGAAGGTGCGGCCGTTGTCGAGGATCAGCTCCACGCCCTGGCGGCGGGCGTCTTCTTCCAGCGTAATCTCCTTTTTATCGACGCTCAGAAACCGCAGCCGGCTCGCTTTCACGGTGAACTCTTGGCGCAGCGACGGCAGCGCGTAGGTCACGCGGCGGTTGTTGTCGGTGAGGAAGGGGCGCTCCGTCTGGGGCCGCAGCACCAGGGCGCGCGCGCCCAGGGCGTTGGGCAGCACGTGCAGGCGCAGGGTGCCTTTCTCCTGCTCCAGCCGGTAGTCGATGTCCTGGCCCCGGGTCCACTCGGGGCTCACCCGAATGTTTTTGGCGTTGTTGCTGCTCAGCTCGAACACCTTTTCCTCCCCCACGAACAGCTCCGTATCGGCGGGCCGGAATTCGAGGGTAGTACGCGTGAGGGGCAGCAGCTTCACCGTCTGGGTGCGGGGCGTGAAGCTATTCGAATCGGAAGGTTGCTGGAACGTGAGGCTCAGGAAGCGGTTGCCGCCCAAGTCCTTAAACCGCAGCTTGGCCCGGTAGTACTGGCCCCCGTCGATGGGCGTGAGTGAGTCGAGGAGGGCGAAATCGGCGGAGCGTTGCAGGCGCAGCGGCCGCCCGGTGCGGGCCGTGGGCTGCACCAGCAGCTCGGCCGTTTCGTCTTCCTGGTGGTAATAGAAGTAGAGGTGGGGCTCGTCCTGGACCGGCACCGTATTCCGGCTCAGGCGGTAGGTGGTGGTGTCGGTGCGCAAACTCAGCTCCCGCAGCAAAGGCGCAGCTTGTTGGGCTTGGGCCTCGCCGGCCCGGCCCACTAGCACAGTCAGGACCAGCAGCCCCCATAGCCCCCGGATTCCGGATAAATTAAACACGGCAAAAACAGAAAAAACGGCTCCCGACCCACCGGCAGCCGCGCAAAGGTAGGATTCGCGGGCGGGCCGTTGCACGGTGCCGGGAGGTTTTTGCGGTGCGCTTCTGTTGCGGGGCACCCTGCTAGGCAAATTTCAAAAAGGCCCAAACGCCCGCATCATCTCCTTCAGCGTTTTGTTCGCGGCCCCCGCGTTGCACGGAATCAAGCGGTTGTACCAGGGCTTGCCGTCGGTGGATCTGGTTGAAGACCATAGCGTGGGCGAAGCAGGCTTCGGTGATTTCGGTAAAATAGTTGGGCTGGTTCCTCGACCATTTTGCCGCCTGAATAGCAGGCTGGTACAGAACCGGATTACAGACGTGCTACGAGTAGTATCAAAGCACGATGGTATTCTCTACCAATGGCGTGATGCCGGTGCGGTCCCGAAACTGCTGCGCCCGGGTGTTGCGGCCCGCCGCAAAACGGGGATGACGGCTGTTGGCCAGGTAGGCTTTGCGGGTGAGGTAAGTACGCTCGGGATGGGCCGCGGCAAACAGCAGGATGGTGGTTTCCAACTGGCCCAATCCTTCTTCCAGAAAGCTGCGGTTTTTTTCTTTCAGCTCCACGAAGATGATGGAGCCAGCATACGTCAGCATTCCGTCGCAACGGCTTTCCATGTTGCCATCGGACCGCCGGATTTCCAGGCAATTATCGATGCTGGTGAACGTGACCTCGTGCTCGGAGCGGTTATCAACTACTGCCACCCACTGGGCCGGGGTGGCATGGTCGAGGTAGGCGCGGGCGCGGGGCCGGTCGTCGCAGAGGCCGAAAGTGGCCGCCGTAGTCACGTCCTGCGCGGAATCGCCATTCTGGCAGACCCCGGAAAAGAAATCCACGGCCATCAGAAAGTAGCTTCCAGGCCGAGTAAATCCGCAAACAGGTTGTTGGCTTCCTCCAACTGCTGGTTCAGGTAGTTGTCGTCCGATGGCAGGCCGTGGTAAGTAGCCAGCCGCTGAATCTGGCCGGCTTCGGTCAGCTCGTACACCACGGTATCGGCGGCGGCTACTGCGGCGGTTGCCGGCACGATGCTATGCAGCTGTTGCAGCGCCTCAGTGGGGGCCGCCTGGGTTGTTGCTTTCTGCAAAACCTCCTGCGCCTTGATGGCCAGCGTCAGGTAATTGACGATGTACGGGCTATGCGTAGTCAACACCAACTCATTGCCGACGTTGGTATTGGCATATTCCAACAACTGGTACAACATGGCCCGTTGCGAAGTCGGGAACAGGTTTTGTTCGGGCTCTTCCACGATGCTGAGCAGCGTTTCGGTGCGGAACCGCTGGGACAAGGCCGCCAGCGCCACGCCCCGCACTTCGGGGGTAAGTTGCTGGTTATTCAGTATTTCGTTTACCCGCACAGTCAGCTTGCGGCGCTCTTCGGCGCTCAGTGCACTACGCGAATCGTCGTGCTCATGCCGGGCCGTCAGGTGGCGCAACACCAACAGCAGCGGCACCAGCGACTGAAAGCCGCTGGAAGCTTCCGACAGCCGCAGGTCGAACGCCACCTTTCCCGCCGTGGTACCGCTGATGCGGGGGATATTCCGGCGCTTATCGTAGGCAAAGCGCACCTGCCCTACTGCCAACGCTAAGTTGTCCGGCGCTTCACGCTGCGCCCGCCGCAACTCCTCCCAAAAAGTCAGCAGCGACTGCGGCAGCCCTTTCAGCTTGTCGGGCTCGTCGACGGCGCTGAGAAAATTGCGCTCCGCCGGTACGTACATAATCTGCGGCACCCGGTAGCCGCTGGCTGCGGCCACAGGTGCCACCAGGAGCTTTTCATTGCGGTACGTCAGGTGGTAGGCACTGCCCTGGTATTCCACGACCGTTCCGGGACGGAAGTAATTCTTCAGATTCTGGTAGGCGCAGTACTGCTTCACAAACCGATTATACCCCATCACATATTTCGGGGTGAGCCGCCCCTGAAACAGGGCCTTTTCCAGCCAGCAGCACGTGGAAAACAGTTTGGCGATGCTGCTCTTCCCCGTGCCCTGATTGCCAATGAGCACCGTCACCTTCCGGAAATCCATAAACCCGTTGTCTTCGGCGCAGCCGGTGGTAATGGGGCCGAAATGCTCAACTCTTAGCTTGCTCATGGAAGGGGGCGTAGTTCGGCCAAATATAACAGAACGACCGGGACCACGGCCCGGCAAAACGCCCGCCCGAACGCCCGCATTAGCCCCCTGAGCGTCTTGTTCCCAGCCCCCGCGTCGTCCGGAATCAGGCCGTCGTGTCAGGGCTTGCCGCCGGTGGTTTGGGCGAAAGCCGTGCATAGGTACCTCCGGTTGTGCCGGACCGCGTAGCGGCTTCCGAGGGGTAGAAAACGCGGTTGCGCCGCGTCGCGGTGCCCGAGACGGTAGCCGTTTTTGAGCACTGCCCCCGGCCGCCCGGCGGATATCAGCCCGGCCGACCACCACGTAAGTTGTAGCGTTGGTCGAAAAAAAACGGAGGCACGCTACAATCTTTGTAGCGTGCCTCCGTTTTTTTTCGACCAACGCTACAACCCGCCCTGCTTATGTCACGCCCCCTTCCCTCCGGAACACTTGAAGCGGCCGTCCGCGCCCATTTTGGCCTCAGCCAGGAGGAACTGGGCCGCTACCTGGGCCTGACGCGGGCGCAGGTGGCCCACCTCGAAGCCGGGCGGCGGCGCGCCACCCCACAGGCCGATGCCCGCCTGCGGTTGCTGGCCCGGCTGCTGCCCCCGCCCGAGGGCACCGGGCCGGTGGCGCCCGCCTTCGCCGCGCGGCCGCCCGCCGAGGCTCCCGCGCTGCTGCTGCCCGATTTTGGCCCGCTGCCGGCTGCGCCCCTGCGCCGGCGGCAGCGGCAGGTGCTGGCCCAGGCGGCGCGGCTGCGCTGGACGCTGCACCGGGGCAGCAAGGGCCTGGCGTTGCAGCAGCGGCGGGCCTGGGGGCTGGCCGAACTGCGCGCCGCCCTGCCGCCGCCCACCGCCGACGCGGCCGAGCAGGCCCACTGCGCCCGCTGGCTGGCCACGCTGGCCGCCGACGTAGCGGCCCTCGCGCCCACGCCGGCCGCCGCCGCCGCCCGGGCGCTGGCGGTGCTGCGCCTGCTGGCCCTCGATGGGGAATCGGCGGCCCTGGCCCGGCTGCTGGAGAAAGGGTAGGGGGCGGCCACCCGAAGACCGGGCTTCCCTCAAAAAATAAACTCCGGGCCACAGCGCAATAAGGCCGTAAGGGCCGCGTTGGAAGGGTATCATTTTTCCTTCATCCTCTATCCCCCTTACCCTTATGGCATTTCCCGTAGAGTTGCTCACCGACCGGGCCATGTGCGACACCGCCCTGGCTGACCTCCAGACCGAGCTGGACGACCTCACGTTCCGTCAGACCAGCTACGACCACCGCGACGACAAGGCCACCGCCCGCGCTACCGACATCAGCGCGGAAATCATCATCCTCGACCAGGATATCAGCAGCCTCACGGCCCAACTCGCCACCCTGGCCTCCGACAGCAAGTACCGCCTGCGCCGCGAGGCCGAGCTGCGGGCCGCCGTGAAGCGGCGCGGCGACCTGGGCGCGGCCCAAACCACCCGCGGCCCGGTGGTGGCCTTCCGCCTGGCCGTCGATCTGCGCCAGGTGGTGGCGCAGGTGACCGAGCTGACCCAGGCCAAAACCGAAGTAACCGCCCACCGCGCCACCCTGCCGGCCTAGCCCGCTGCCGCTTTCCTCAAAGAAAAACCCCACCCGGACTCACCGGGCGGGGTTTTTCTTTGAGCACTGGCGCTGGGCTGCTGTTCTTATGGCGCGGTAGGGTGCGGGGCTGGCCCCCGCCCGCCGTTGGAACGGACCGATTAAAGCCCGTTGAACGGCTCTGTTCAACGGCGGGCGGGGACCAGCCCCGCACCTTACCGCATACGCCGCAACGTGGGGTTGCTAACCGGTTTCTACTGCTGCAAAACAATAAAAAAGGCTTTCCGCGCAGTGCGAAAAGCCTTTTTTATTGTTTTGTGTTGTAGTCCGTAGGGGAATCGAACCCCTGTTGGTAGAATGAAAATCTACTGTCCTAACCCCTAGACGAACGGACCAGTTAAAAGCGGAAGCATTTTTCCGTTTTGGTGGTGCAAAGATACGGGCCGCCTGATTACAGGCAAGGCTGAGGGCTAAAAAAAGTGAATAAAAGGGGGTAAGTAGAACAGAATCAGGCGTATTGTTTTCCCCGCAGCGCGGTATTCGGCCGGGGCTAACCAGTCAAATCGGGCGGCCGGATAACTTACGGCGGCCGGAAACGGTAAACACAAGCACTGCCCTGCCCGCTAAAACCAGTGAACCGGCCGCCGGGCCGGCCCGGAAAAACACGCGGCTGCCGCAACCCGGTTCGTCGGGCGGCGGGCATTCCTTCGTTTTAACTTCTCCCCGCTTATGATGAAACACACCTATGATATGGGCCTGATTGGCAACTGCGCCTTTCTGGGCCTGATTGGCACCGATACGGCCGTGCGCTGGCTCTGCTGGCCCCGCTTCGACAGCAGCTTCGTGTTCGGGGCCTTGCTCGATGAGGACAAGGGCGGCGAATACAGCATCCGGCCAGCCACCGAGGGCGGCTTCCAGAGCCAGCAGTACTACCTGCCCAATACCAACGTGCTGGCCACCGAAATTACCACCGCCGAGGGCCGCTACCGCGTCACCGACTTCGCCCCGCGCTTCTCCCAGTACGAGCGCTACTACAAGCCCCTGATGTTTATCCGGAAGGTGGAGCCCCTCGATGGCACACCCCGCGTGAAGGTGGCCTGCCGCCCCGTGGCCGACTACGGCCGCCAGCAGCTGAGCCGCCGCCGCAGCTCCAACCACATTGCCTTTCTGGGCATGGAGGAGGAAATCCGCCTCACCACCAACATCCCGCTCACCTACGTGCTCGAGGAGGAGGCCTTCGTGCTCAACGAAACCAAGTACCTCGTGCTCACCTACGGCGCGCCCCTGGAAGCCCCGCTGGAAAGCACCGTGGAGCAGTTCCTGCGCGCCACCATCGACTACTGGCGCAAGTGGGTGAAAAGCACCAGCATCAGCAATTTCCACCAGGACGCCGTTATCCGGTCGGCGCTGGCCCTCAAGGTGCACCAGTACGAGGATACCGGGGCCATTATCGCGGCCAGTACCACCAGTCTGCCCGAAGCGCCCGGCAGCACCCGCAACTGGGACTACCGCTACTGCTGGATGCGCGACACGTTCTACACGCTCACGGCCTTCAACAACATTGGGCACTTTGAGGAGCTGGAGCGGTATTTCCACTACATCGCCAACATTTCGAGCAGCATCCAGGGCAAGTACCAGCCCTTGTACGGCATCAGCGGCACCTCGCAGCTGGTGGAGGAAGAGCTGCCCCTGGCCGGCTACCTGGGCAACCAGCCCGTGCGCATTGGCAACGACGCCTACACCCACGTGCAGAACGACGTGTACGGGCAGGTGCTGGTGGCCCTGCTGCCGCTCTACGTGGATGCGCGCTTCGTGAACCCGGAACAGCGCCACCCCGAAAAGCTGGTGCTGGAGGCCCTGCGCCTGATTGAAGCCACCATGGACCAGCCCGACGCCGGCCTCTGGGAGTTCCGCAACCTGGCCCAGTACCATTGCTACACCTACCTGTTTCACTGGGCCGGCAGCCACGCCGCCCGCCAGATGGCCCGGGCCCTCGGCAACGCCGAAATGGAAGCCCTGGCCACCCGCCTCAACGAAGCCGCCACCGAGCGCATTGAGCAGTGTTTCAGCGAGGAGCGGCAGGCCTACACCAACGCCATCGGCTCGCCCCACCTCGATGCCAGCACCATCCAGCTCATCATGATGGGCTACCTCGACCCGGCTTCCGAACGCGCCCGCCAGCACCTGGTGGCCCTGGAAAAGGAGCTGAAAACGCCCGAGGGCCTGTTCTACCGCTACCGCCACGCCGACGACTTCGGCACGCCCGAAACCACCTTCCTCATCTGCTCCTTCTGGTACGTGGAGGCCCTGGCCTGCGTGGGCCGGGTGGAGGAAGCCATTGCGGAGTTCGAAAAGCTGCTCACCTACACCAATCACCTGGGCCTGCTCAGCGAGGATGTGGACGCCAAAACCGGCTCCCAGTGGGGCAACTTCCCCCAGGCCTACAGCCACGTGGGCCTGGTAAACGCCGCCTACCGCATCGCCAAAAAGATCGACCGCCCGAACTTCGTTTGAGTGACTGAGTGACTGAGTGACTGAGTGACTGAGGAGCTGTTTGAGTTATCAAAACGGTCATGCTTCATCTGGCGTCCGCGCAGCGGAGCAGAGTCGAAGCATCTCTACCGCTTCGTCTGGGTTGCTGCAACGAAGCGGTAGAGATGCTTCGACTCCGCTCCGCATGACCGTTTTGATAACTCAAACAGCTCCGCAGTCGGCGCAGCCGGCAGGACTTCCCGCCGTTAGAGGGGGCAAGTCTGTGACTTGCGGGTCTGCGCCGCTCAGGCGGTAGTATGGTGTCGGAGACGGCTACAACGCAAGCGGGTGCTTCCAATATATAGTGGGGCCACCCGCTTGTTCGTTGTGGGGGCCTTGCCATCTGGGGCCGTTACGGTTTGGGCGGCGCGGGGCCGCATGGCCGTTGCGCGGCCGCAAGTCGCAGACTTGCCCCATCTGCTGGCGGGAAGTCCCGCCGGCTGCGCCGGCTTCCGCCAGCAGGCGTCGAATGAGCATGCGGTACGGGGGGCTTGCAACCAATGCCGGCCGTTTAGTATCCCTCTGGCCCGAACTGTTAAGTCCGCAGAAATGCCCGTTGAATTGGGCTGAAAGCGTACCTGGGTAACTTGCAGGCACTTGTCAGAAGTCTGATAGCTGGCAGTATTCGTTGGGGGCTGCCAACTATTGGCGGCACTTTTAGCCCTGGATCGGTCGGCCCCACCTCGGCCGGCCCGCCCGCCCCAACTCCTTACCAACCGAACTGTGGACGCTAACTTCTTCGCAACGATTCACCAGACGCTGAGCCGGCACCCGGAGCAGGTTCTGGTGGTGTGGCCCGCTGCACCGGCGCAGGGGCCGGCCGCGGTTTCCTACACCGGCCGCGCCATTCTGGAACGGGTTCAAACCATCCGGCAGGCGCTGGCCGACGCGCGGGTACGGCCCGCCCAAGCCGTGCTGCTGGCCCTGCCTGTGAGCCTGGACCTGATTGCCGGGGTGCTGGCCTGCATGGCCCTGGGGGCGGTGCCCGTGCTGCTGCCCGCCGCCGCTTCGGCCGGGGCCGTGCCGGGGCTGATGCGGCGCGGCCACGTGCGGGCCGTGCTGGTGCCGCGCCCGCTGCGGTGGCCCGCCCGCCTGCTAGCCCGGACCTGCGGGGTGCAACTGGTGGCGCTTTCCGAGCTGCCGGAAGTGGCGGCGGCGGTAGCCGAAGCCGGGCCGGTGCCCGGCGGGCAGGCCGCGCTGGTGTCGCATAGTTCCGGCTCCACGGGCCAGCCCAAAGCCATCCGGCGCAGCCACGCGGTGCTGCTGGCCCAGCACCAGGCCATCAAGCGCGTGTTTCCGCCCTGGGCCGGGCAGCGCGACTTCCCGCTGTTTCCCAACGTGCTGCTCCACAACCTGGCGGCCGGCGTGGTGAGCATCCTGCCCGACGTGCCCTGGTGCCACGATGGGCAGTTCGACCCCGCCCGCGTGGTGGCCCAGCTGGTGCGGGAACGGGTGCAGACGCTGACCGGCAACGTGGCCTACTTCCGGCAGCTGCTGACCTACCTGGCGCACTATCCTACCCCGCTGCCCGAGGTGCTGGCCGTGGGCATCGGGGGCTCGCCGGTGCCCGAGCCCCTGGCCCAGGAGCTGCGCCGGGCGTTTCCGGGGGCGGCGGTGCACATTATTTACGGGGCTTCGGAAGCCGAGCCCATTGCCGTGCGCGAGGTAACGTCGGCCCTTGTTTCGCCGCTGGCCGGCTACTGCGTGGGGCCGGTGCACCCGGGGCTGCACTGGCGTATTCGGCCGCTGGGTACGTTGCGGCGCGGGGCCGGGCCGGGGCCGCTGGTGGGCGAGATTCAGGTGAGCGGCCCGCACGTGGCCACCCCGCAGCCGGGCCAGTGGCTGAGTACCGGCGACTTCGGCTACGTGGCCCATGGCCTGCTTTACCTGACCGGGCGGCTGGGCAACGAGCAACTCCACGAGGGCGTTCAGCACTACCAGATTGAGCACCTGCTCTACCACCTGCCCGGCGTGGAGCGCGTGGCTGCCCGCGCCGAAGCCGCCGGCTTCACTGTGTTCGTGCAGGGGTCCGTGAGCCGGGCCGCGGTGGCTGAGCTGCTGGCCCAGCACTTTTCGCCCACCCTGTGCCGGGCTATCCATTTCCGCCCCAGTCTGCCCGTGGATGCGCGTCATCATTCCAAAATCCTCTACGCCCAACTCCGTTAGCTATGGATTCCGAATTCAACCGCGTGGCCCTGGACCAGATTCGCTACTCCCTGGTGTGGGAAGACAGCCGTACCCTGGCCGCCGCCCTGCGCCCTGAGCCCGCCGACCACCTGCTCATTATCACCTCGGCCGGCTGCAACGTGCTCAACGCCCTGCTGCTGAACCCGGCCACCGTCACGGCCATCGACCTGAACCCGGTGCAGAATCAGCTCCTGGAATTCAAATGCCACCTCATCCGGCACTATGGTCCGGGCATTCTGCGCGGATTGCTGGGCCTGAACGGCCCCCGGGGCGTGGCGCGGGCCTGGCGGGAAATCGAGGCGGTGCTGCCGGCTGATTTGCGCGACTACTGGCAGCCGTTCTTCGCGGCGAATCCGGCGGGCCTGCTCCCGGCGGGCCGGCTGGAACGCTACGTGACGGGCTTTCTGCCCACGCTGCCGCCGACCCTGCGGGAGAAGGTGCGCCAGCTGCTGCGGTTTGATACTGTGGCGGCCCAGGCAGCGTTCTTCGCGGCCGAGCTGGCCAGCTCCACCTTCCCCGAGCACTTCATTGCCTATTTCGACGACGCCAATCTGAGCCAGGGCCGTGACCCGGCGCTGTTCAAGTACGCGGCCGAATCGGGCGGAGCGGCGTTTTACGCGCGGCTGCGGGCGCAGCTGGCTACTCAGCTGGTGCGCGACAATTTCTTTTTCCGGTTCTTCTTTTTCGGCCCCGAAGGGCTGCCCGAAGCCGTGCTGCCGCCCTGCTACCAGCGCCGCCACCACGCCCGGCTGCGGGAGCTGCTGCCCCGCCTGACGCTGGTTACCGGCGAGGCCACCCAGTACCTGCGTACCCCGGCCGGCCGCCACATCAGCAAAGCCAGCCTATCCAATATTTTCGAGTACACCAGTCCCGCCGAATTTGGGGCCGTGGTGGGCCAGCTGTTCCCTAACGCCGCCCGCCCGCTACGGCTGGTGTACTGGAACCTACTGCAAAATCAGGGTGCAACCCCGGCCGAAACCCCGCTGCTCGACCAGCCGCAGTCGGCACGCCTTTCAGCGGCCGATGCCTGCTTCTACTTCCGCAACGTGCGGGTGCTGGATTCCCGCCGCGCGGGGGAGCCGACCCTTCCGCTTCCTTCCGCTTCCCCAACTACGCTGCCCATGATGACGCCCGATTATTGCAGTGCCGCCTTCTTGCAGGCCATGATGCAGGCCCACGCGCCTGGCCAAACCATCCGGGTGCGGGCCGTGGAGCCGCTGCCCCTCGATAATTCGGCCAGCATTCTGGTGGCCCTCACGGCCGGTACGAGCAGCAAAACCATCGGCCATTTCGGGCTGGCCATCTCTCTGGACGTGGATGGCGAGCCCCAGACCCGGCGGGCGGTGCTGAAGGTGAAGCCGCCCGGCCGCGAAATTTCGGCCATGCTGGGCACGCTGGCCCAGGCCTGCGGCGGTCCGCTGGCGGCCGTGTACCCGCGCTTCCAAGCCCGCACCGGCTTCGAGCACACCCACCGCCGCGAGCTGGACGTGTACCAGAACCACGCCTCTTCCGGGCTGCTGCCCCGCATCTGGGGCACCTACGCCGACGAGCAGGCCGACTGCTACTGCATCCTGATGGAGTACCTCGACGGCGACGACGTGACCCTGCTCAACTCCGTGCTCGCCCCCGAAACCTGGACCGACGCCCACCTGCGAGCGGCCCTGGAGCAGCTGGCCGGCTGGCACGCCCGCCACCTGACCGCCGAGCCGCCCCGCCCGGAAGGCCGCTGGAACGATATGCCCACGGCCGCCTACATGGGCGAGCTGACTCCCCTCTGGGAAGCGTTGCTGCTGAACGCGGCCACTCATTTCCCCGCCCTGTACACGCCCGCCCGGGTGCGGGCACTGTACGCCGCCCTTGAGGAGCTGCCGGCCAGCTGCGAGGTGCTGGAGCCGCAACCCAAAACCCTGATTCATAACGACCTCAATCCGCGCAATACCTGCTTCAAAGGGGCCGGCGAAACGCTGCGCCTGTGCGCCTACGACTGGGAGCTGGCCACCTACCACGTGCCGCACTACGACGTGGTGGAGCTGCTCTGCTTCGTGCTCGGCCCCGACCGCTACCACCAGCGCCGGGAGTACCTGGAGCACTACCGCCAGGCCCTGCACCAGCGCACCGGCCACTACCCCGACGCCGCCAAATTTCAGGCCGTGGCTGGGCATGCCGCCGTGGATTTTGGTCTGCACCGCCTGGGCATGTACCTAATGGCCCACACCGTGAGCCCGTACGCCTTTCTACCCCGCGTAGTAGACAGTTATTTCGACACCCTGGCCCAGCTCCGGCCCCTGGAAGCCGTGGCGGTTAGCAGAACGGCTTAGTATCGGGGGAGGGAGAATAGTGGTACCACGAAACGGACTTTCGCGGTACCGTTTTCTGCCTACAGCACCTGTTCAAACAGGGCGTAATGCGCGGTTTCGGCAGGCAGGCCGTCGGTGAAGTGGCGGGAGAAGTTGTCGGCGCGCATCAGGCAGAAAATGGCGTCGTCGTACAGCTCCCGGAAGCGCAGCATTCCGTAGGCCCCCAGGTAACTCATGAGCTGCTGCTGGCGAAAATCGGGGTGGACGCCCACGGTTTTCGCCAGCATCGTTTTATGGGGCAGGCGGGGGTAATCCCGTTCGAAATCAGGCGGCGTGGGGTCCAGGCGCAGGGGTGCGTAATTGGGCTGGCAGAAGCTCAGGGCCACCAGCTGACCGGCGGCCCGGTCGCGGAACAGCACGGAGGTGTGGGGGCAGAGCTTGGCCGCGAAAGATGGGTTGTAGAGTTGCTCGAACTGGGCCCGGGAAATGCTGCGGTAGGCCGGGTTGGCGCTGAAAATCCGGTCCACCAGCGCGAATAGCTCCGTTTCGTGGGTGCGCCAGGTGTCGGGGTTGAGGGGGATGAAGTCGAAGGGAATCTGTTGGAGGGCGCCTAGTAAATCGGCCTTGTTCAGATAAGCGGCCGGCACCGCGTCGGCCCTAATCAGGCGACTCTCGAAGGTGAGCCCGGGGGCCAGGCCCAGCCGCTGAAGCAGGGTGGGGTAGTAGGCCGGGTTGGCGGGCTCCTGATCGAACTGACCCCAGGACGGGGGCGCGCCCAGCCGCAGCCGGTAGGCATAAAACGTGTTGAAGTTCAGCGGCCCCATCAGCCGCACCCGGCCCCGCCGCCGCGCTTCGGCCCGCAGCAACCCGAATGCCGCCTCATTCAGTGGAAGGTCATCGGTGGTTTCCCAGTAGCCGAAGTGCGCGTCCGAACCGTCGTGGGGGAAAATGCCGACCAGCCGCAGGTGGCGGTGGTCGGTGTAGAGAACGAGGTCGTTGCGCGCCGCTTCGGCCCGAAAAAGCTGCTCCACGGCGGCCGGCTTCTCCTGGGGGCGAAACGCGGCATCAGCATACACGCGGTCTGCAATAGTGAAGAAGGAAGCCGGCAGGCTGCCCTGAAAAGGAAGTTGTTCAATAGCGGACATGAGAGTAGAAAGTAAGTGGGAGGATAATCGACTAATAGAACGTCATTCCGAGCTTGCCGAGGAATATCGCGTGCTGACGTTGGATTACCGTTACAACATCAGCACGCGATATTCCTCGGCAAGCTCGGAATGACGTTCTTTTCTGCTGCTGCTGCTGCTGCTGACCAACAACCCACTCGTTTTGGCCGGGGCGAAGCTAGAGGTGGATTTCGCCGGTTTCGCCGTTGAGGCGGACGTGCTGGCCGGTTTGGAGGCGCTTGGTGAGGCCGGGCACGTTGATGATGGTGGGAATGCCCAGTTCGCGCAGCAGAATAACGGAGTGGGAGAGGGAGGAGCCTTTCTCGATGATGACGCCCCGGCACATGGGAAACAGCGCCGCCCAGCCCGGGTCGGTGCGCAGGGCGCACACGATTTTGCCGCTCACATTCAGGTCGTCGGCGGGGTCGGTGATGACGATGATTTCGCCCTCCGCCGCGCCGGGGTAGCAGCCAGTGCCCCGCAGCAGGTGGGGGTCATCGGGGGCGGCGGCGGCCTCGGGGGCGAGGGGCGGGCTGGGCACGCTCACGCGGGAAGGCACGTCGGCGAGGGCGTAGCCGGCGAATTCCTGGCGGCGCTGCCGCACCCGGTCCCGGAAATCGGTGGTGGAGGGGCCGCCAAGACTGGTCAGGGCGGCGGTGATTTCCGGTTCGGTGAGCCAGAATACGTCCCGCGCTTCGGCCAGCGGCCCGGCGGCCCGCAGTTGCTCGCCCGAGGCCAGGTACAAGGCCCGGTACATGCCAAACAGGCGGGTGCGTTCCAGGCGCAGCGCCTCCCGGTAGCGGATGGCCTGGCGCAGCTGCCGCAACTGCCGTTCCAGGCGGCGGCGGGTCCAGAACGGGCGGCGGGCCAGTAACTCTGTGAGCTGCCGGCGGGCCTGCTCGTGCAGGGGCGCGCCGGGGGAGGCGGCCGTTGCCGGGCCGGGTTCGGTCAGCAGGAAATTGCGCAGGTACTTGTAGAACACGGCCGGTTCTACCCGCATAGTGAGGGTTTCGAGCTTGAGTTCCCCCACCGTCCGGTCGCCGTACTGGCCGATGAAACCGACAACGGCCGCGTGAAACTCCGGGGCCAGCTGCTCCACTTGCTGGTGCACGTTGGGGGGCAGCTCCAGCAGCAACTGGCGCAGCACCGGGTGCGGAGCCGCTAGCCGGGCCAGGGCCTGGAGCTGGTGGGTGGGCTGGGTGCTGGCCAGTTGGTCGTCGCCGGCCAGGAAGCGGCTCAGAAACTCGTCGGGCGCGGCAATGCCGGCCCGTTGCAGGCCCCGGCCCACCCGGCCGTTGGTCATCATTACAAAGAAGTCGTTGATAATGGGCGTAGTCCAGCTGCCGAGCAGGTGCTCATCGAGCCGGGCGCGCTCATTCAGCAACTCCGCCGGGCTCAGTTCGGCCAGCGGCAGCGCGTAGAAGCGGCGGTAGTGCTCCTCAAAGTGTTGATGAAAGGCCGGAACCTGGGTATTGAGCCGGGCAAAGGCGCGCAGCAGCCGCAGCAGGTTCAGGGCCAGACCGGGCAGCAGGCGCAGCTTCGCGCCCAGCGTTTTGTGCTGGTCTGTCACGAAATCCACGGGTTCCTCCAGGCCCATCATGCGCTCCATGTCGGCCTTGTTCTGGCGGAAGGAGGGCAGCAGCTGGAGGCCCCGGTACCAGTGGTTGATGTGGTAGTAAATGCGCCCTTTCACCAACCCCAGCAGCTGGGCAACTACCGGCTCGTGGGCCGCAATTTCGGCGGCTGGCAGGCCCAGCACCCGCATCGTCTGGCGGTACACGGTGGCGTAGGCGCGCTGGGCGAAACTAAAGGTGAGGGGCGTGGTCACGCCGCAGTAGCTTTCCTGGATGTTGGAGTTGTCGTAGACCACCACTTCCGGAATGGGCTGGGTGATGGGCCGGGCCTGCACCACCCACAACTGCTGGTGCTCATCCACCACAAACTCCACGTCCTGGGGGCCGCCGAAAGCCTGTTCCAGCCGCTGGCCCACCGCGAACAGCTCCGCGAGCTGGGCGGGCGCGAGGCAGGGCTGCGCCTGCTGAGCGGCCGGCACTGGTTGCAGGCCCAGGCCGCCGGCCGGCCGGGCTACCAGCTGCTCCTGCTGGGGGGCTAGCTGCTGACGCTGCACCCGCCCGGTTTGCTTGCTGAAATAGAACTCATCGGGCTGCAAGGCCCCGCCCACCAGCCCCTCCCCGAAACCCCACACGGCGTGCACGGCCAGCTCCTGCGGATACTCGGGAAACGTGCTGAACAGCACCCCCGACGCCGTGGCCGCCACCTGCCGCTGCACGATAACGGCCGGCCGCGCCCGCAGCGGCAGGCCCTTCTGGCGGCGGTAGGCCAGGGCCCGGTCGGAGTAGGCGCTGGCGGCGCAGCGGGCAATGGCCGCTTCCACGGCTTCCAGCGTGGTCAGGTTCAGAAACGAATCCATCAGGCCCGCGAAGGCCGCGTGCTGCCCGTCCTCATCGGCCCCCGAGGAGCGTACCACCACCGGCTCCTGCGGGAAATTCCACTGTTCCAGTAAGGCTACCAGCGCGGTTCGGTCAGTATCGGAGAGGCGGAATTGCAGGAGTTGGTCGGCTGGGGTGAATGTGTCGGCTGGTAGCACTGCGAAATCGGGGACGCGCACGCCGACGGCGTGCAGGCGGTAGAGGCCGGCGGCTTTGCCACCGATGCTGGCGGGCAGTCGGGCGGGGTTGGGTGGGGCGAGGAGCATGCGGGGACAGGTGCGGTGAGCGGGCAAAGTAGCGGCAGCCTCGGGCGGGGGGCAAACCAGGCTTGGTAAAAATCAGACTTTACAGGCCCTGCCGCCCCACCTCCACAAGGAGGGCCAGGTAGCTCGTGAGCATGAACAGGGACACCAGCAGCTCGGCCACTTTCAGGATTTTTGGGCCGGGGTGGGTGAGGCTGCGCAGGTAGGCCAGCAGGGTGGCGGCGTAGAGGCCGCCCAGCAGCCAGAACGGCCAGGCGCTGGTGTGCAGCAGGCGCAGTAAATAGCTCTGCACGCCCACGCCCGCCAGCAGCACCGCCAGCACGGCCGCCACGGCCCCGCCGTAGCCGAGGGTGCGTGAATACGAATCGACGCCGGGCCGCTCAGCGGCGGGTAGCTTGATTTTGCGGGCTATTTCGAAGGCCAGGCCGCCCAGCAGCGCCAGCAGGGCCAGCAGCACCAGGGGCCGCGTGAGCAGGGGCGGGGCCGCGTAGGCCGACCAGAGCCAGCCAATAATCAGGGGCATAATGAGCAGGTGCAACCCCGCGTAGAGCACCAGCCGGGGCCGCAGCCAGGCCGGCCGGAAAAACTCGTAGCGCATCAGCAGGCTGTAGCCCACGGCCAGGCCCCAGGCCAGCAGCACCGTCCCCCCCATCAGCCCCGACCACAGGGCTTCCAGTCCCAGGCCCGCGCCGGCTAGTACCCGCAGCTGGCCCAGCGTCACGCGGCCCGTTTGCAGCACGCGCTGCGGGAAATGCTCGGTGTCGGCGGCGTAGTCCTTGATTTCATCGAAAACCCGGAGGCGGAAAAAGAACGAGATGGTGGCCCCCATGCCCAGTGCCTCCCGCCAGCCCACGGCCAGGGCGGCGGCTGGCTGGGTAGCGCGCGCCACGGCATACACCGTCAGGAACAGAATGGCGAACAGGGCCATATTGACGACCGGAAACCGTTCGTGCAGGTAGGCCAGCAGGTTTTTAAGGCGCATAGTAAGCAGGGTAGCAACTGGTAATAAGGAAGGATAGCAGCCGGAAACCACGCCGGCCGCGGGCGGGCGGGTTGATGGCAACAAAGTAACCGCCCGGGACGCAGTAACCATCTGCCAAAAGACAACTCCCGCAGACATTGTGAATGCCCGGTGCGTGGTGGCCCGCCCGCCCACTGTGGATGGCGCACCTCGCTAATCAGGAAAATGCGGAGAACAAACCGGCCAAAACCAGGGCCGGATTGTTCGTCGTACGTTACCTGGGGAGTGCCGTAGCCGTAGCCGAAGCCTGCCACCTGATTTTCGCCGGAGCCCCGGCAAGGATACTCAGCTACCGGGGCTCCGGGGTTGGTCTGACTACTTCGCCCCCCACCCCCTCAACTGCCGCCGTAGGCCCGTGCGTAGCGGGCGGCGCGGGTGCAGTAGTCCGCAGTTCATGTTAGTCCCCCCCCCCGCCATGCGCCAACTCTTCCGCTCCCTGTTGCTTTTTCCGTTGCTGGCCGGTCTGGCAGCCTGTTCCGAAAAGGCCGGCCCCACGCCCGAAACGCCCGCCCCGGTGGTGGGCGCGGCCCTGTACCGCGTCACGTTCGAGGCGACCTGGAGCGCGGGTACGCATGCCGATTTTCCGGCCGGGGCACACTTTTCCGCCATCATCGGGGCCTCGCACCGCGCCGATGGGTTCCTGTTCCGGCCGGGCCAGCTGGCCAGCCTTGGTATTAAGGACATGGCCGAACGGGGCAACAACACCCGGCTGCGCGCCGAAATCAATGCCCTGCAAAGTAGCGGGGCCGCTTTCCGGCTGCTGGAGGGGCGCGGCTTCGACTCGCCCGGTACGGTGGCCGATACCATTCGACTCGATGCGGCCCACCCGCGCCTGAGCCTGGTGACCATGATTGCACCGAGTCCGGATTGGTTTGTGGCGCTCGAAGACGAAAACCTGCTCGGACCCGACGGGCAGTGGCTGGCCGAGCGCCGGGTGCCCGCCCGCGCCTACGATGCCGGCACCGACAGCGGGGCCACCTTCACGGCTGCCGATCAGGCCATGCGGCCGGCCGAGGTCATCGCCCCGCTGCTGCTGCCGCCCGCCGCCGCCACGGCCCCCAACAGCCCTGCGCTGGGTACCTGGCACCTGGAGCGCATCAGATAAGTCAAGCCGCCACCCAGGGCCTGCACTCTGCCGGCTGCCGGGCAAACACGCGGTTTTACCCCGCCCGTCGGCTTGCGCTCTGGAGCTGGGTTTGCCGCGTAAGCAGCCTAGAGCTTGAGCCAAAAGTCGGGCTGCTCAGAATATTACTATTCCTAACAACGAAAAGGTGGCACCTTACGTCATAGGCCGAGGAAGGCAGGACATATGCTTACGCTATGTCATGTATTAGCTACAGTACAAAGCACTTCCTGTTACAATTACAAATCCTCAAGCGCTTGCCTTTCCGGCCGGTGAACCAGCCCCAATGAAGGAAAGCGAAAAGAAGTCTCGGCGCGTAGTGAAAACCAGCCCCGAATCCGGAATTATGGCTGATGTTGCGGGCAACACGCTCACTACCAACGAGGCGGCCGCCATGCCGGTGGGCGGCGGGTCAGGCGAGAAGGACTGGGCGACCGAGCTCAGCATTGCCAACAAAGAGCTGGCCTTCCAGAACGACGAGAAAGAAAAACGGGCCCAGGAGCTGCTCATTGCCAACACCGAACTCGCGTTCCAAAACGACGAGAAAGAGAAGCGGGCCCAGGAACTGGGCGTGGCTAACAAGGAGCTGGCGTTCCAGAATGACGAAAAAGAAAAGCGCGCGGCCGAACTTCTCATTGCCAACAAAGAGCTGGCCTTCCAGAATGACGAGAAGGAAAAGCGGGCCCAGGAATTGATTGTTGCCAATGCGGAGCTAGCCTTTCAGAACGACGAAAAAGAGAAGCGGGCCCAGGAGTTGAGCGTGGCCAATATTGAGCTCGCGTTTCAGAATGACGAGAAGGAGAAACGGGCCGCCGAGCTGGTGGTGGCCAACAAAGAACTGGCCTTCCAGAACGATGAGAAGGTGAAGCGGGCGGCCGAGCTGCGCGTGGCTAACTACGCCCGCGGCCTGATTGAGGCCAGCCGCGACCCTCTCATGACCATCAGTCCGGAGGGCAAGATTACGGACATGAACCGGGCCACGGTGCACATTACCGGCCGCGACCGGGACCAGCTGCTCGGGTCTGATTTCTTCGTGTATTTCACCGACCCGCAGATGGCGCGCGAGGTGTACCAGGAAGTGTTTGCCAAGGGCACCGTGGCCGATTCGCCCCTCACGCTGCGCCACAAAGACGGCAAGCTGACGGATGTGCTCTTCAACGGCTCGGTGTATAAGAACGACGAGGGCAAGGTGTTGGGCGTGGTGATTGTAGCCCGCGACGTGACCGAGCAGAAGCGCATTGCCACCGAGCTGATTGAGGCCCGGTTTGCGGCTGAGCGCGCCACCGTGCGGGCCGAAGAAGCCCAGGCCAAAGCCGAGAGCGCCACCGGCATTGCCGAAAACGCGGTGAAGGCCAAGCAGCAGTTTCTCAGCAACATGAGCCACGAGATTCGCACGCCCATGAACGCCATCATCGGCTTCACGAAGGTGGTGCTCAAAACCGAACTCACCGACAAGCAGAAGCAGTACCTGACGGCCATCAAGCTCAGCGGCGACACGCTCATCGTACTCATCAACGACATTCTGGACCTGGCCAAAGTCGACGCGGGCAAGATGACGTTTGAACAGATTCCATTCAAGCTCGCGGCCTCGGTGGCGGCCATGGTACACCTGTTCGAAACCAAGATTCAGGAGAAAAACCTGGCCCTGGTGCTGGACTACGACGCCAAAATCCCGGAAGTGCTGCTCGGCGACCCCGTGCGGCTGCACCAGATTATCCTCAACCTGGTGAGCAACGCCGTGAAGTTCACGAGCGAGGGCACCATTACGGTGGGCGTGCGGATGCTGGTGCAGGACAAGGAAAAAGTTATTCTGGAGTTTGCTGTTACCGACACCGGCATTGGCATTGAGGAAGACAAGCTGGACACCGTGTTCGACGATTTCCAGCAGGCCACCAGCGGCACGAGCCGCCTGTACGGCGGCACGGGCCTGGGCCTGGCCATCGTCAAAAACCTGGTGGAGCCCCAGGGCGGCACCATCAGCGTGAAAAGCCGGGTGGGCGTGGGCTCCACCTTCAGCTTCATCCTGAGCTTCGGCAAAACCACCGAAAAAGCCGACGCCGAGTCGGGCCTGAGCGTGGAGCGGGAAGCCGGCTTCCAGGACGTGAAGATTCTGGTCGTTGAGGATATTGCCCTCAACCAGCTGCTGATGAAAACGCTGCTCGAGGACTTCGGCTTTGCGATGGAGGTGGCGGGCAACGGCCGCATTGCCCTCGAAAAGCTGCGCACCACCCGCTACGACATCGTGCTCATGGACCTGCAAATGCCGGTCATGAACGGCTTTGAGGCCACCGAGTACATCCGCAATGAGCTGCGCCTGACCGTGCCCATTATTGCCCTCACGGCCGACGTAACGACGGTGGACGTGGAGAAATGCCGGGCCGTGGGCATGAACGACTACATCTCCAAACCCATCGACGATAAGCTGCTCTACAGCAAAATTATCAAGTACCTCAAGCAGCCCGGCAGCGACCTGCCCGCGCAGGTGCCCACCGCCGCCCCGCCCGTTCCGGCCCCAACCTGCGTCAACTTCGACTACTTGAAGCGCATCACCAAAAGCGACGCCCGGATGGCCGAAATGATTGGTCTTTACCTGCAAGAGATTCCGCAGCTGGTGCAAATCATGAAAAAGGCCATTGCCGAAAAGGACTGGATTGCCCTCAAGCGGGCCACGCATTCCATCATTCCCACCTTTGCCACGATGGGCATGGACCAGGAGTTTGAGGACATTGCCAAAGCCATCCAGACCCTGGCCGTGAGCCTGATATCGGTGGGCGATGGGGCCAGCCGCAAAACCATGATCGGCCTGCTGGCCTTGTTTTCGCAGATAGAAACCGCCTGTGCCCAGGCCGCCCGGGAACTGGAAGAAAAGCTGCTCGCCCTCTCCCAAAGCCTCGCCCAGGCCCAAATTACCAAGTAGCAGGCCCGCGCGGGCAAGCTTGGCGCAGTGGCCAGCTGTATCGACCCGGTGGAAGGAGGGGGTGAGGCTTTAGAAAAGACAGCCGGGCGACCAGGTGCTGAACCCGGCCACAGCAGTGGGCTCAATACCTGCGGCATTTGCTCCGGAATCCAGTTGTTCAGGTCCTTGCCGGGCAGAGTGGGTACGTTCTGGGATGAGGCGCGGAAGCGCTACATTGGGCCGCTTATCCGCTGGTGCTATGAACTTCCTCTACCGAATCCGCTATCTGCTACTGGTGCTGATTGCCGCCGCCTGCGTGGCGCTCTGGCCCGGCGCGAAGGCCGCCGCCGTGGTCGATAACGACCTATCGGCCTGGTTCCTGGAAGACGACCCGGCCCTGACCGCCTACCACGAATTCCAGGACCGTTTCGGCAACGACGAGGTGGTGATTGTGGTGGTGCACGACGCGCGTTCGGTGCTCAATCCGTTTTACTTTCGGCGGCTGCGCGCCCTCACGGCGGAGCTGGAAGCACTGCCGGAAGTAGCCAGCGTGTTCGGGGCCGGCAACGCCCAGCTGCCCGCCCGGGCCGGGCCGCTGGAAGCGGCCCCGCAGCCGGTGCTGCCCCCCGGCGCCACCGGTGCCCAGGTGCGAACTGCCCTCCAGGGCCTGCCCACCCTGCGCCGGGAGCTGTTCAGCCCCGATTACCGGGCCGCCCGCCTGCTGGTGGTGCTGCGCCGCCTGCCCGATTTCGACAACCGCCGGGGGCCGATTCTGGCGCGGGTGCAGGCGGCGGTGTACCGGCACTTCACGCCCGGGCAGGCCGCAGTGGGCGGGGTGGGCATCATCTACGCCGGCCTGAACGCGTTGTCGCAGCAGGATTTTGGGCTCTTTCTGGGGCTGGGCTACCTGCTGATGTTCGGTATTTTCCTGGCTATTTACCGCAACTTTTACCTGCTGCTCTACACGCTGGGCATCGTGGGGCTGGCCACCTACCTCACGTTTGGCGTGTACGGGGCGCTGGGCCACCGCATCAACCTGCTCACGGTGCTGCTGCCCATTATCATTATTCTGCTCGGGTTCATGGACTCCATGCACGTGGTGAACGAGCGGAACCTGCTGCCCACGGCCGCCACCGACCCGCCCCGTGACAGTGCCTTGCAGGCCCTGCGCAATATCTTCCAGCCCTGCCTGTTCACCATGTTCATCACGGTGGCCGGTTTTCTGGCCCTGCTGACCAGTCCGATGGCCATTCTGAAAAACTTCGGCCTGTTCGCGGCCCTGGGCATTGCCCTGTGCCTGGTGCTCACCTTCGTGCTGGGCGTGCTTATTCTGCCCCTCACGCGCCCCGCGCCCCGGGCCACGCGGGCGGCCGGCACCGGGCTGGTGCGGTTCTACGGGTTCGTGCTTAAAAGGCGGCGGATTTTCGCGGCCGGCTCGGTGCTGCTCACGGCTTTGCTGCTGGCCGGCACGCCCCGCCTGCGCAACGACACCTACACGCTGGGCTACCTGCCCGATAACCACCGCGTGGTAACCGACCACCAACGCATGGAGGCCAGCTGGGGGCCGTATATGCCCCTGGAGCTGCTGGTGCAGCCCCGCCCCGGCCTGGCCCTCGACAGTGGCCGGGTGATTCGGGCGGCGGTGGCCTTCGCCGATTCGGTGCAGACGCTGCCGGGGGKGGGGGCGGTGTTTGGGTTCGAGTCCTTGTACGAGGCGGGGCTGGAGGCGCAGTTCGGGGCCAAGGCCCGCCGGGCGCTGGGCAGCCAGAGCATGCTGGGGGCCGTGCACCGGCAGCTCACCACCAACTATCCGGCCCTGCTCGGGCAGTTCGAGCATGCGCCCAGCGGCACGGGCCGCATCACGGTATCGGGCCGGATGCTCTCGGCCCGGCAGCTCACGGCCAAAATGGATACCGTGCTGGGCATTGCCGCCGCCACCCTAGGGCCGGTGGCCCGCGTGACGCCGGCCGGCTACCAGCCCCTCTACGCCCGCATCACCGACTACGTAACCACCTCCCAGACCAACAGCCTGCTCACGTCCTGCGGGCTGGTGTTTCTGCTCACCTGGGGCTTCATCCGCAGCTTCCGGCTGGCCCTGATGGCGGTGGTGCCCAACCTGTTTCCGGTGCTGGTGCTGCTGGGCGTGATGGGCTGGTGGGGCATCCCGCTCGATACGGCCACGGCCAGCATCGCGGCCATCGTGCTCAGCTTCTGCACCGACGACAGCATCCACTTCATTCACGCCTACCAGCAGAGCCGCCAGAGCGGGGCCACCCCGGCCCAGGCCCGCCTGAGCACCATCGCCCACATCGGCCCCACCATCGTCCTGACCAGCATCATCCTGTTTCTGGGCTACTCCGTGATGCTGCTGGCCTCGCTCAAAACCGTGCAGCTCTTCGGCCTGCTCACCGCCATTTCCATCGTCGGAGCCCTGTTCGGGGAGCTGGTTATCTTCCCCATCGTCCTCGAACGGTTCGACCGGAAGTGAGGGCGACTTGCGGCCGTGCGGCACCGCGCCGCTCGGCTACACCGTGGCTGATGTGACAAAAAGGGGAGTGACAATTTAAATTGTCACACCCCTTTTTGTCACATGGTCCTCTCGCTGGTGGCTCAGGCTTGACGTGACCAACTGGTGCGGTGCGGCATGGCCGCTGCGCGGCCGCAAGTCAGGCGACTTGCCCAATCCGCCAGACATCTAACCCCTACGACAACATGCCGCGCAGGATGTGGCGCACGTCGGTGGGGCCGGCTACGTGGTAGCGGGCCAGGGAGCGGGGGGCGGGGCCGACTTTGACGGTGTAGGCTTCGGGCGGCATGACCCGGAACGTGTCTTCGTCGGTGCGGTCGTCGCCGATGGCGAAGATGAAATCGGTGGGGTAGGTGGCCAGCCAGCGGGCGGCGGCCGTGCCCTTGTTGATGCCGGCCGTCTTGATTTCAATCACCTTGTTGCCTTCCATCACCTGCAAATCGGCGTTGGAGGTGATGAAGGTGAGGTGGTTCATCAGCTCGCGGGCCCGCATGGCGCCCAGCTCGGCATCGGCCCGGCGGAAGTGCCAGACCAATGAGAAGTCCTTTTCCTCAACAAACGAGCCGGCCGTGCGGGCCACGTACAGGTCGAGAATGGTGCGAATTTCGTCGCGCCAGTCGTTGTTGAGGGCCTGAAACAGGCGCCACTCCTCGCCCTGGGGCCGCAGCCAGACGCCGTGCTCCAGAATAAAATCGACGGGCAGATGGCCCAGCCAGGCTTCCAGCGTCGTCCGGTCGCGGCCGCTGATGATGACTACCCGGTTCTCGGGAATATCGGTGAGCGCACGCAGCAGCAGCAGCAGCTCCTCGTCGGGTCCCGCCTGCTGGGGGTCGTCGTGGAAGGGGCTCAGGGTGCCGTCGTAGTCGAGCAGCAGCAGGCGGCGGTCGGCGGCGCGGTAATCGGTGAGCAGCTGCTCGGTGAGGGCGGGGGTGAGCATTTCGGTATCGAGGGTGTGTTGGCGGTGCTTGCTGAAGGCCAGGCGGTCCATGAACAGCTTGGTCCAGGCGAATACGTTGTACTGGCCCACCAGCTTCTGCATGGCCGTCATGCGCCGGATCTGCTCTGGTTCGGGCATTACCAGCGCGTCGTGCATGGCCTCGGTGAGCTGGTGCATGTCGGTGGGGTTGATAATGAGCGCATCCGACAGTTCCCGGGCCGCGCCGGCCCGCTCACTCAGAATAAGCACGCCCCGGTGGTCGGCCTTGCTGGCCACAAATTCCTTGGCCACCAGGTTCATCCCGTCGCGCATGGGCGTCACGAGGGCCACTTCGGCCAGTCGGTAGAGGGAGGCCAGCTCGTCGAGGGGGAAGGAGCGGTAGAAGTAGTGGATGGGCGTCCAGCGCATGGTGCGGTAGGCCGAGTTGATGCGGCCCACCAGCTCGTCGATTTCCTCCTTGAGGGCGGCGTACTGGGCCACCTGGTCGCGGGAGGGCACCACCACCATAATCAGGCTCACCTGCTCGCGCCACTCGGGGTAGCGCAGCAGCAGCAGCTCGAAGGCCCGCAGGCGCTGGGCAATGCCCTTGGAGTAGTCGAGCCGGTCGATGGAGAGGATGGCGCGGGTGTTGCCGAGCACCTGGCGGTAGGTGGCCTCGTGCTCCCGGGCCGTGTCGGAAGCGGCGGCTTCCACGTAGCGGTCGTAGTCGATGCCCATCGGGAAGGTATCTACCAGAATGCTGCGGTCGCCGGCTTCGAGGCGGCCGTTCTGGGCCGTGAAGCCCAGCAGGTGCGACACGGCGCTCAGGAAGTGGCGCATGAAGCCGAAGGTGTGGAAGCCAATCAAATCGGCCCCCAGCACGCCGGCCATCAGCTCTTTGGCCCAGGGCAGCACCCGAATCAGCTCGTAGGACGGAAACGGAATGTGCAGGAAGAAGCCGATGGTGGCCTCGGGACGGGCCTTGCGCAGCATTTCCGGCAGCAGCAGCAGCTGGTAATCATGCACCCAGATGGTGTCGTCGGGGCCGGCCTGGGCCAGCACGGCCTGGCAGAATTTCTCGTTCACGGCCACGTAGGCCGCCCAGTGGGCCGGCTCGTAGGTGGCGTACTGGGGGAAGTAGTGGAAGGTGGGCCAGAGCGTGGAGTTGCTGAATCCCTCGTAGAAGTCATGGATTTCGGCCTCCGTCAGAAATACCGGCACCATGCTGTCCTGGCGCAGCTGCTCGCGCACGTACTCCTCCTCGGCGGTGTCTTCCACGAACAGGCCCGGCCAGCCCACCCACACGTTGCCTTCCTGCCGGTAAATGGAGCCCAGCCCGGTAGCCAGGCCGCCTTCGCTGGACTGAAAGGTGAGCACGTCCTCGGTGCGTTGTACTTTGGTGGGGAGCCGGTTGGAGACGATGATAGTGCGTGACATGCGTTGCGTAAAGGATGTTTCAACTACCAAACTACGGCGGAACCAGCCCCGGGTACATTAGTTTGTTCTAATGTTTTTGTTACCGGGCGGGCGTCGCGGCGGCGGTTTTCGCCCCGCCCACTACCCCCAGGTGGGTGTGCCGGAAGCCCGTGCCATACTTGAGGCCGTAGCCCAGCAGCCGGTCGAAGGCCGAGTGGAACAGCAGCACCGTGCCGGCCAGCAGCAGCAGGGGCTGGCCCAGCGCCCAGCCCGCCGCGCCCACCGCCAGGGCCAGGGCTTTGTGGTGGGCCACGTTATAAGTGAAGGCGCCCAGGCGCGGGCCGGCCAGGTAACCGAGCATGCTCAGGTCGGGGAGCAGCAGCAGGGCCGGCAGGTACCACCAGGCGTAGGGGAGGTGGGCGAAAACCAGGGTGGCCACCAGCAGTTCGGCCAGTTCTTCGAGTTGGAGCAGCGTTTTCATGGGCAAGGAGCGTGAGGTGAAACAACTCCTCAAAGGTCCGGCCCCCGAGGCCCCCAAATCCTTAACAAACGCTAAGAAACAGCCCCGTCCTGGTCCTGCACCCGGGCCCGGATGCGGCTCAGTGAAACGGGCGTGACGCCCAGGTAGGAGGCAATGTACTGCTGCGGAATGCGTTCCAGAATCTTGGTTTTGTGGCTGGCCAGCAACGCCTGGTACCGCTGCTCGGGGCTGAGCAGCAGCAGCTCGGCCAGGCGGGCATCGGTGCCGAGCAGGTGGTATTCGGCCAGCCGCCGCCCAAACCGCTCGTAGGCCGGAAACCGGTCGAACAGCTCGCGCAGCACGGCATAGGGAAACGAAACCAGCTCGGTGGGGGCCAGGGCCTGAATGCTGAACTGGCTGGGCCGGCCCGTCAGGCAGCTCTGGTAGTTGCCCATCAGGTGGTTGTCGAAAAAGAAGTAGGTGGTGCGCTCCTCCCCGTCGGGACGGGTGTAGAACAGGCGGCAGCTGCCCGATAGCACCAGGGCCAGCTCCGGGGCCGGCACATCCGGCCGCACGAAGAACTGTTTGCGGGCCAGTTGGCGCCCGGTGAGGGCGGCCGCCAGCGGGACCCACTCGGCGTCGGTGAGCGGCACGAAGCGCTGGATGTAGGTACGAAGCGGGTGCATGGGGGCAAGGTACGCGGCCGGGGCGGAAGAGGAACTGCTCCGCCGCTCGTCTGTATACTTCCCCTCTAATCACGCTTTGCCGCGCGCTGCTGCCGTCTGCTCCGCGCCAGTCCGGAGCAGGGGAGAGAATCAGCCGGCAGAACGCGCTCCGGTCCCGGATTAATAAACGAAGCTGCCGGCGCCACGAAGACAGCGAAACCGGGATGGACGCCCGCGGTACCATAACCGCTTCCGACCGGTCCCGTCCGGACTTCGTTGCCACGTAAGAAAGCCGGCGCTTCCAACCCGTCGGCTTCCAGCCAGGCGCGCTGCCGTCAGCATAGCCGGCCGGCCACTGCTGGCGCATACCGGTCCAGTCGAGCAGCCTTTTGGCATTGCTGCCTGCCGACTGAGTACCTTACCAGCCTTGTCCAGCAGGTCAGCCCCGTTTGCCGGTTTGCTCCTGGACAACCGCACCGGGTTAGCCGGTGCGGTATAGGCGTGTAGCGCGGAGCGTAAGCCCCTGGTGCCGGTTCGGACTGTACCGGTTTTTGCCGATGCGGTGAGGATAGTAGCCGACCAGCCATCATAGCCGGGAGCGGCCAAGGCTTCCTTTTTTTCTTTCCCCCTTTTTTATGACCACCCCTACCCCGAATCCCACCGTTCACGCCTATCTGGTGGGCGGCGGCATTGCCTCCTTTGCCGCCGCGGTTTTTCTGATCCGCGATGGCGGGGTACCGGGCCGTAACATTCATATTTTCGAGGAAGCGGGGCTGGTGGGGGGCAGCCTCGATGCGGCCGGGCAGGCCGAGCAGGGCTACGTGCTACGCGGCGGCCGTATGATGAACGCCACCTATTTCTGCACCTATGACGTGTTGGCGTCTATTCCCTCGCTGGAGCACTACGGCCAGTCGGCCTACGACGACATCGTGGCTTTCGACCAGCGGGTGATAACCTCGGCCCAGGCCCGGCTGGTGAATGGCCGGGGTGAGATTATGGACGTGACGTCGCTGGGGCTGAACGCGGCCGGCCAGCTGGCCCTGCACGAGTTGATGGCTGCGCTCGAATCAAGCCTGGGTACCCGGCGCGTGGACGACTGGTTTGCGCCCGACTTTTTTACCACCAATTTCTGGCTGCTCTGGTCCACTATGTTTTCGTTTCAGCCCTGGCATAGCCTGGTGGAGTTTCGGCGCTACCTGCTGCGCTTCCTGCACGAGCTCCCGAACCTGGGTACCCTGGCCGGGGCCGAGCGCACGCCCTACAATCAGTTCGATTCGGTCGTGCTGCCCATCATGACCTGGCTGCGCGGGCAGGGCGTGGCCTTCCGGCTGGGCAGCCAGGTTACAGACCTGGATTTTGCGCCGGATGCGGACACGAAAACGGTGGTGGCCATCCGGTACCGGCAGGGCCAGCAACTGCAAACGCAGGCCGTGCAGCCCCACGATATCGTGCTGATGACCAATGGGTCGATGGCCGCCAACTCGGTGCTGGGCTCGATGACCACGGCTCCGACGCCGCGCCCCGACGCCGACGACCGTGCCTGGGCCCTGTGGAAAACCGTGGCGCGCAAGTACCCGGATTTTGGCCGGCCGGAGGTGTTTGCCAATCGGCCCGCCGAGGCTACCTGGGAGTCGTTCACCGTGACGAGCCAGGGCCCGCAGTTCTTCGATCTGATGGCCCGGTTCACCGGCAACCAGGCCGGCACCGGGGCGCTGGTATCACTCGTCGATTCGAGCTGGCTGCTGTCAGTGGCCCTGCCTCACCAGCCGCACTTCCTCAATCAGCCCGCCAACGTTACCGTATTCTGGGGCAATGCCCTGTTCCCGGACCGGGTGGGCGATTTCGTGCCGAAGAAAATGCGTGACTGTACGGGCGCGGAAGTACTGACCGAATTGCTTCACCACCTGCGCTTCAGCGCGGAGCTGCCGGCCCTGCTGGCGGCGGCCAACTGCATTCCCTGCCTGCTGCCGGCCATCAGCAGTCCGTTGCTGACCCGCGCGCCCGGCGACCGGCCGGCCGTGGTGCCGGTCGGCTCTACCAACTTCGGCTTCCTCGGTCAGTTCGCCGAAATCCCCGACGACGTAGTGTTCACCATTGAGTACTCCGTGCGCTCGGCCCAGATGGCGGTGTACGAGCTGCTCCACCTTGACCGCCGGCCGCCGGCCGTGTACCAGGGCCAGCACGATGCACAGGTACTGGCCAATGCCCGGCTGGCCATGCAGCACTGAGGCTGTTGCCGGCCACGTTCAGGTAGCCCAGCCCCCTGGCCCCAGCTCACCGGGTCCCATTATTTGTGAGCCTGGTCCAACGCCGAGCAGCTGCGCGTCTGGTGCCAGTACTTCCTCGGCATCCGGCCCCCCGGCGGCCGGCCGCTATTCGTAGCCTGGAGTGTCATTTCGCGGTGGGGGTGGGGCTGATTACGGCCACCTTGCATTTGCCTCCCGAACCCACGGCAACCCGGCTCTGGTGGACCTGGCCGCGTTCGGGCCGGTGGCGGTACCCATGACGCCCGGCGCGGTGCTGACCGTTACAGCCTCGTCCGGCAACTGGGGGTGGAAGTGCGGGATGCGCGGGGCCGCCGCCAGTTTCGCCGGACCTACGCACCCAACGCCACCCGTCTGGCCCGGCAACAGCAGAACGATGCCTACTTCGCCGGGGTACATTTTGCCAGGCCCCTGGGTTTGGATAAACCATCCGGTCGTAACCGTCCATCGAAACAGGCCGGCCCGGAAAAGCAAAAAAGGCTTTCCGCGCAGTGCGAAAAGCCTTTTTTGTTGTGTTGTAGTCCGTAGGGGAATCGAACCCCTGTTGGTAGAATGAAAATCTACTGTCCTAACCCCTAGACGAACGGACCAGTTAAAAGCGGAAGCGTTTTTCCGTTTTGGTGATGCAAAGATAGGCAACCGAACTTTCGGCGCAATACCCGGTTTTGAAAAAAACGGGCGTTTCAGGCAAGTGGACTGATTTTCAGTCGGAAAATTTTCCGTTTCGGCCCTCCCGGCGCGGGTTAGGGCCGTACACCCGGGGCGGACCGGCCCCTAAAACGGCCGGAGTTGGGGTTTGATTTGGCGAAGTACCCCCAGCCCGTTACCTTCGCTCCGTGTTTTCACCCGGCCCCTCGGGACCGATAAACCTCCCTTCCCCCTACTACTATGGCTAAAATCAAAGTTGCCATCAACGGCTTCGGGCGCATTGGCCGCCTGACGTTCAAGGCGCTGCTCTCGCGCGACAACGTGGAAGTCGTGGCAATCAACGACCTGACCGACAACAAAACCCTGGCTCACCTGCTCAAGTACGACTCCGTACACGGCCGCTTTCAGGGCACCGTGGAGCACGACGCCGACAGCCTGACCGTGAACGGCAAGCGCATTGTGGCCCTGGCCGAGCGTGACCCCAAGCAGCTGCCCTGGAAAGATATGGGCGTAGACATCGTCCTGGAATCGACTGGTCGCTTCGTAGACGAAGCCGGTGCCGGCCAGCACATCACCGCCGGAGCCAAGAAGGTAGTTATTTCGGCCCCCGCCAAAGGCAATATCCCCACCGTCGTGCTCGGCGTGAACGAGGATATCCTGACCGGCGACGAGACGATTATCTCCAACGCCAGCTGCACCACCAACTGCCTGGCCCCCATGGCCAAGGTGCTCAACGACACGTTCGGCATCGAGAAGGGCTTCATCACCACAGTGCACGCCTACACCTCTGACCAGAGCCTCCAGGATTCGCCCCACTCGGACCTGCGCCGCGCCCGCGCCGCCGCCCTGAGCATTATCCCGACCAGCACCGGCGCTGCCAAGGCCGTGGGCCTGGTGCTGCCCGAGCTGAAAGGTAAGCTCGACGGCATTGCCATGCGCGTGCCCGTTCCGGATGGCTCGACCACCGACCTGACCGTAATTCTGAAGAAGGAAGCCACGGTGGAGGAAATCAACGCGGCCCTGAAAAAGGCGGCTGACGGCGAGATGAAAGGCATCCTCGAATTCAGCACCGACCCGTTGGTAAGCGCCGACATCGTGGGCAACCCCCACAGCTGCATCTTCGACTCGGACCTGACGGCCGTGAACGGTACGCTGGTGAAAGTGGTGGGCTGGTACGACAACGAAACCGGCTACAGCACCCGCACCGCCGACCTGATCCAGAAGCTGGGCGATAAAATGTAAAATTTAAGCTGTTAGCTGAGAGCTGTTAGCTGTTAGCTTAACGTGCAAATTGAACCGTTCACAGAACGTCATTCAGAGCGAAGCGAAGAATCTCGCGTGTTAATCGGCAGGGTAATTTCCGCCGGTTTCACGCGAGATTCTTCGCTTTGCTCTGAATGACGTTCTTTTGTTGTCAGTTCTAACCTCTTTAACGAAAAGCGAACAGCCAGAAGCTCTCAGCGAACAGCTTAAAAAAAATGCGCATCTGCTTTATCCTCAACCCCACCTCCGGCACCAACCGCCGCCAGGATGTGCCGGCCCTGCTGACCCGGCATGCCACGGAAGCCGGGGCGGAGTTTGAAATTCGCCTTACCGAGCACGCCGGCCATGCCGAAACGCTGGCCCGCGAAGCTGCTGCCGCCGGTTGCCGGGTGGTGGTGGCCGTGGGCGGCGACGGGACGGTGAACGAAGTGGCCCGGGGGCTGCTGGGCACCGGGGCCGCGCTGGGCATTGTGCCCCGGGGCTCGGGCAACGGGTTGGCCCGCCACCTGCACCTGCCCCTCGATTTGCCGGGGGCCGTGCGCCGGGCCTGCCAGCCCGAGTTCCAGCGCATCGACGCGGGCCGCATCAACGGGCACTGGTTTTTCTGCACCGCCGGGCTCGGGTTCGATGCCCACGTGAGCCGCATGTTTGCCCGGGCCGGCACCCGCGGGCTGGCTACCTACGTGAAAGTGGCCCTGCGCGAGTACGGCCGCTACCAGCCCACTGCCGTGCAGGTGCAGCTGGAAAATCAGGACCTGCTCGATACCCACTGCTACGTGCTGGCCTTCGCCAACGCCACCCAGTACGGCAACAACGCCTACATCGCGCCCCGCGCCAACATCCAGGACGGTCTGCTCGATTTGTGCCTGATTGACGCGCTGCCCCTGTGGCGGGCTCTGCGGGTAGGGGTGGGGCTGGCCCTGGGCACGCTGCCCACTTCGGGGGGGGCTCAGTATCACCGCAGCCGACACATCCGCGTGCGGGCCGCCGCTCCCCTGGGCTTCCACGTTGATGGCGACTACGTAGCCGAAGCCACCGAATTCGACGTGGAGCTGGAGCCGCTGGCCCTGGAGGTGGCGGTGTAGAGGCGTCAAATGGTCGGACTGCTGAATGGTTGAATGACGTTCGTATTTTTACTCACCACTCACCACTCACTACTCACTTCCAGCACATGAAAAACCAACGCCAGGGGGTGGTGTATTCCACCAACCCCGAATTCAGCTACGACGAACCCGGTACCGAAACCACCGCCACCCTGCCGCCCCAGCAGCAGAACCTGCGCGTGCAGCTCGATAAGAAGTCGCGCGGGGGCAAGCAGGTAACGCTCATCACCGGTTTCGTGGGCCAGGATGCCGATTTGCAGGAGTTGGGCAAGCTGCTCAAAACCCGCTGCGGCGTGGGCGGCAACAGCAAGGACGGCGAAATCATCATCCAGGGCGACTTCCGCGACAAAGTGCTGGCGCTGCTGCTCGAAAAGGGCTACAAAGCCAAGAAAGCTGGTGGATGATTTTTAATTCACCTATGAGAACCCAGCTTTCCTACGTAAAGCGGAGTTGTTGCCTACCCTGCTGCCAACGCTGACGGTGCTCGTGATGCTATGGCTGCTGGAGTTGCTCAGTAACCAGCGGCGGCTGTTCGCTTCACTGGCTTCCAGCGCCTTCCTGATCTACCTCGACCCGGCCCACTATACCAACAGCACCCGCACGCTGGTTATCAGCTAAATGAGCGTCGTCGCCGCTGCGTAGCCGGACTCCGCGCGCTGCTGGGGGCCGGCTACGCGGCGGCGGCCCTGGCGATGGTCGTCACGATTGGGGTGATGGTGAGTCTGAACGTAATGCACCCGCCGGCCGTGGGTACGGCCCTGAGTTTCGCGTTCCGGGCCGGCCAGGGCGAAGGGAATCTGCTGCTGTTTGGCCTGGCGGTGAGCTTGGTGGTAGTTTTGGTGCTGCTGCAACGCGGCTCCGGCTACCTGCTGGCCCGCCTGACGCCGCCGCCACCCACTGCTTCTCCCACCTCGCCCGCTACCGATGCCTGACGTTATGCTGCCGCCCGTTTCTGATGCCTACACCCAGGTCGAGGAGGCCGTGGTGCACGTGGTGCTCTGGCTGAAGCTGGGGGCCGAGGCCGTGGGGGCGAGCATTATTGTGCTGGGTATTCTGGCCGGGGGCTACCTGTTTGTGAAGGCCCTGCTGGCCCGCCGCACGGCCGACTTCACGGCCATCCGCCTCACGCTGGCCCGTTACCTGGCCCTGGCCCTGGAGTTTCAGCTCGGGGCCGACATTCTTTCCACCACCATTGCGCCCAGTTGGGAGCAGATTGGCAAACTCGGGGCCATTGCCGTCATCCGGACGGCCCTCAACTTCTTCCTCTCCCGCGAGATGAAGGACGAGCACCGCGCCGCCGCCGAGCACCACGTGCAGCGTCAGGCCCGCAACGAAGACGCGCCCCCGGTATCGGAGAGCGAGGCCTAGCGCCAAAAGGGGAAAAGTAACTGGCTAAATCTGCTGCAAACCGCCGAAAACCGGTGAATTGGTCAACAGCGTGCAGGAAACGGGTAACGGGAAGGTAGCCCAAGTGGGTGGAAGGCGGGAACTTGCCGCCGCTGCCGACCCGGTAGCATTGTTGCCGTTTTCTTTCCACCTTCCTGCCATGAACCTACCCCGTATTTGCCGGCGGTCCGTCCGTCGTCCGTTGCTGCTGCTGCTGCTATGCCTGAGCTGGGGCGCCGCCCGCGCCGAGGAGCAGCTCCAGTCGCCCAACAAGCAGCTCACGCTGCGCGTGGACCTGGCCGCCGACGGCGTGCCCACTTACCGCCTCAGCTACAAGGGCAAGCCCGTGCTCAACGCCAGCCGCCTGGGCCTGGAGCTCCAGGGCACGCCCAGCCTGACCAACGGTTTCGTGCAGACCAGCGCCGAGCGCAAGTCCATCGACGAAAGCTGGAACCCGGTGTTGGGGGAGGTGAAAACCATCCGCAACCACTACAACGAGCTGGCCCTCACGCTCACCCAACCCGCCACCAAGCGCGTGCTGCGGGTGCGCTTCCGGCTCTTTGATGACGGGCTGGGCTTCCGCTACGAGTTTCCGCGCCAGCCCGAGCTGGCCTATTTCGTAGTGAAGGAGGAGAAAACCCAGTTCGCCCTCAACGGCGACCACAAAGCATTCTGGCTGCCCGGCGACTACGATACCCAGGAGTACGAAACTGTGACCTCCAACCTCTCGCAGGTGCGCGGGCTGATGAAGGCCGCCATTACCGGCAACGCCTCCCAGCACCCGTTTTCGCCCACCGGCCTCCAGACCCCGCTCATGCTCAAGCGCCCCGACGGCGTGTACCTCAACATTCACGAGGCCGCGCTGGTAGACTATTCCTGCCTGTCGCTGGAGCTCGACGATAAGACCTTCGCCCTCAACGCCCACCTCACCCCCGACGCCCAGGGCAACAAGGGCAACTTGCAGACGCCCTGCCAGTCGCCCTGGCGCACGGTTATCGTGAGCGACAAGGCGGCCGATATTCTGGAATCCAAGCTGGTGCTCAACCTCAATGAGCCCTCCAAAATCAAGGATACCAGCTGGATCAAGCCCACCAAGTACGTGGGCGTGTGGTGGGAAATGATTACGGGCAAAAGCTCGTGGTCGTACACCAATCAGGAGAATATCAAGCTCGACTCCATTGACTACGCGAAGGTGAAACCCAACGGCACCCACGGCGCCACCACGGCCCACGTGAAGGAGTACATCGACTTCGCGGCCCTGCACAAGCTGGACGCCGTGCTGGTGGAAGGCTGGAATACCGGCTGGGAAGACTGGTTCGGCAAGCACAAGGAGTACGTGTTCGACTTCGTGACGCCCTACCCCGATTTCGATATTGAGGAGCTCAACCGCTACGCCCACGGCAAGGGCATCAAGCTCATCATGCACCACGAAACCAGCGGCTCGACCCGCAACTACGAGCGCCACCTGGAAGCCGCCTTCCAGCTCATGAACAAGCACGGCTACGACGCCGTGAAAACCGGCTACGTGGGCGACGTGCTGCCGCTGGGCGAGTACCACTACAGCCAGTGGCTCATCAACCACTACAACTACGTGCTGGAAAAGGCCGCCGAGCACCACATCATGGTCAACGGCCACGAAGCCGTGCGGCCCACCGGCCTCTCGCGCACCTACCCCAACCTGATTGGCAATGAGGCGGCCCGGGGCACCGAGTTTCAGGCCTTCGGGGGCAGCAACCCCGACCACTGCACCATCCTGCCCTTCACCCGCCTCATCGGAGGCCCGATGGACTACACGCCCGGCATCTTCGAGATGGACGTGAGCAAGTACAACCCCAACAATAAGTCGCACGTGAACAGTACGCTGGCCCAGCAGCTGAGCCTGTACGTGACCATGTACTCGCCCCTGCAAATGGCGGCCGATCTGCCCGAAACCTACAACAAGTTCCTCGACGCCTTCCAGTTCATCGAAGACGTGCCCGTGGACTGGGACGACACCCACGTGCTGGAAGCCGAACCCGGCGACTACCTCACCATCGCCCGCAAAGGCAAGGGCAGCGCCAACTGGTTCATCGGCAGTACCTGCGACGAAAACGGCCGTACCAGCAGCATCAAGCTCGATTTTCTGAAGCCCGGCAAAAAGTACGAAGCCACCATTTACGCCGACGGGCCGGGCGCGCACTACGCCAAAAACCCGCAAGCCTACGCCATCCGCAAGCTCACCGTGACCAGCAAAACCAAACTCAGCCAACTCTGCGCCCCCGGCGGCGGCTACGCCATCAGCGTAGTGGCTAAATGAGTTAAGAAAATTAAAAATGTCGGGTTGTCATCCTGAGCGGAGCGAAGGATCCTGTCACGTTAGAACAACTCATTATTACGGCCGTTTTTGCGTGATTAAGATCCTTCGCTCCGCTCAGGATGACAACCCGACATTTTTCATCAACCGCAGCGCCCGCTCCACGTCTTCCGGGGTGTCGATGCCAATGGTTTCCAGCTCCGTCTCGGCTGTTTGGATGGGGTAGCCGGCTTCGAGCCAGCGGAGCTGTTCGAGACTTTCGGCCAGCTCCAGGGGCGAGGGCGGCAGTTGGGTGATGGCGCGCAGCACGTCGGGGCGGTAGGCGTAGAGGCCGATGTGGCGCAGGTAGCGGTGGTGGGTCAGCCACTCGCTTTGCGGGTGCTGGCGCTGGTAGGGCAGGGGGTGGCGGCTGAAGTAGAGCGCCCGGCCCCGCCCGTCGAGTACCACTTTGGGCAGGTGGGGACTGAACAATTCCTCCGCACTGATGACGGGCTTGACCAGCGTGGCCAGCGCGGGCGGCGCGGGCACGGCAAACAGCTCCACCAGCGCATCAATCTGGCTGGGATGAATGAAGGGCTCGTCGCCTTGGATGTTCACAATGCAGTCGGCCGCCGCATTCAGCTGCTCATAGGCGTCGCGTACCCGGTCGGTGCCGCTGGGGTGGTCGGGGCGGGTGAGCACGGCCTCGCCCCCGAAGCCGCGCACGTGCTCAAGAATGCGCTGGTCGTCGGTGGCCACCACCACCCGGCTCAGGCTGGATTTTTCGGCCTGCCGGACCACGCGCTCAATCATGGACTGGCCGCCCAAATCCACGAGGGGTTTGCCGGGCAGGCGGGTGGAGGCGTAGCGGGCGGGAATGATACCGATGGCGAGCATGAGCGGGCGGTTGAAGCGAGGAAAATAAAGGCGCAGGGCCGCCGCAAGAAACGGTAAAACCCGCTAACCGGGGCCGCCACGCCCGCCGCCGCCGGAAAACCCACCCCGAAAAACAGCACAAATCCTGACCACAGAGCCGCTTCCGCCCGATTCCGTAACTTTCGACCAACTTTAGACAAGTTGGACTGTCCCGGTCGTTGCTGCCGGGTAGCCGTTTTCCTGCCTGCTGACTCCGTATGCTCCGTTTTTCCTTGCTGACTGTTGTGTTTCTGTTCTCCGGACTTTCCGCCTGGGCCCTGCCCGGGCTGGTGGCCCCGCCCGATTCCATTGGGGTGGAGTACCGCAACAACAAAATGCTCATCCGCCACCGCGTTACGCCCGGCGAAACGCTTTACGGCCTCGCCCGCCGCTATAAAGTGCCCGTGGAAGACATTGTGGAGGCCAATTCGGGCCAGAAGGGCCAGCTCGTAACGGGCCAGATTGTGCTCGTGCCCCGGGAGCGGGTGGTGCTCACACCGGCCCCGGCCCCGCGCAAAGCGGTAGCCGTGGCCGCGCCGGTTTCGGCCGCCGTGCGCGCCCTGCCCACCGATGCCAACGGTAACCGCGTGTACAAGGTAGCCCCCGGCATGACGCTCTACGGCATTGCCCGCCGCTTCCAGACCACGCCCGCCGAGCTGGCCCGCCTCAACGGTTTTGCCACCAACTACAACGTGCGCGTGAATGAGGAGGTGATTATAGCGGCACCGGCCACCGGCGCGGCCGGCCCGCCCGCTCCCGTAGCCCCGGCCCCGCGCCCCGCCGCCCCGACTCCGCGCCCGGCTACCCCCGCGCCCGCTCCGACTTCCCGCCCCGAGCGCACCGACGCCGTGGAGCAGGCTGCCCGCGACAAAGCCCGCGACGAAGCCGCCGCTGCGGCCGTCACGCCCGAGCCCGAGGAAAAGGAGCGCACCCCCACCCGGGCCAGCGAAATCGTGCGCCGCGTATCGGAAAGCGGCCTGGCCATGGCCATTCCCACCGACGCTTCCGACAAGTACCTGGCCCTGCATAAAACGGCCCCGGTAGGCACCATCATGGAGGTGCGCAACATCATGAACGGCATGGCCGTGTACGTGCGCGTTATCGGCAAGCTGCCCGATACGGGTGAAAACACCAACATTCTGGTGCGCCTCTCCAAACGGGCCGTGCAACGCCTGGCTACCCCCGACCAGCGCTTCCGCGTGGAAACCAACTACGTGCCGTAGCGGTGAATGGGTGACTCGGTGAATGACTGCTGTTGCGCAGGTCGCTTCCGGTAGCTGCGGTGGCAGGTCGTTGCTCGTTGCTCGTTTTTCGGGGCTGATTGGTTACTGAAGGCGAATCAGCCCCGAAAAACGAGCAACGAAAAACGAATGCTTCAACGGCTACTGCGTAAGCATGAGTGAATGAGTGAATGAGTGAACCGGTGTGTCATCCTGAGCGGAACGAAGGACTTGGTAAGAAGCCAATCAACGATACCTTCCTGCCAGGCCCTTCGCTCCGCTCAGGATGACAGTATCTTTACTGCTCTCACTCATTCACCGAGTCACTCATTCACTCATCCACCGCATGAACCACGCGCAGGTGCGGGCCTTGCTCGACGAGAAATACCGCCACTACGACCAGCCCGGCTTCATCACCCTCGACCCCATCAGCATTCCGCACCAGTTTTCGGCGCGGGCCGATGTGGAAATCAGCGGGTTGTTTGCGGCCCTGCTGGCTTGGGGGCGGCGGCCCACCATTATCAGCAAGTGCCGGGAACTGCTGGCCCGCATGGATAACGCGCCCCACCAGTTCATCACCCAGCACCACGACGAGGACCTCAAGAAGCTGCTGGGCTTCTGCCACCGCACCTTCTGCGACACCGACCTGCTCTACTTCGTGCACTGGCTGCGCTGGTACTACCAGCGGCACGATTCGCTGGAAGACGCGTTTCTGCGCGGTGCCACCCAGAAGGAGCGGCTGGAAAACTTCCACACCCTGTTTTTCAGCCTCGACGACGCGCCCCAGCGCACCCGCAAGCACGTGGCCACGCCGGCCCGGGGCTCGGCCTGCAAGCGCGTGAACATGTACCTGCGCTGGATGGTGCGCCCCGACCCCCACGGCGTAGACTTCGGCCTCTGGCGGCGCCTCTCGCCCGCCGACCTCCTTTGCCCCTGCGACGTGCACGTGGAACGCGTGGGCCGCCGCCTGGGCCTGCTCCAGCGCAAGCAGGTGGACTGGCTGGCCGTCGAGGAGCTCACCGCCCACCTGCGCACCTTCGACCCCCAGGACCCCGTGAAGTACGATTTTGCGTTGTTTGGCCTGGGCGTAGAAGGGGAGATGTAGTAGATAACCAAAACCGGCCCGGCAGTATCTGCCGGGCCGGTTTTACGGTGTAGTCAGATACCCTATTGCAGCGTGTACACGTTCAGGTTGCCGCCCAGCAGCGCCTGGCGCTCCACGAGCAGGGCCCCGCCGGTGCTCTTGGGGGCTAGGAAATACTCATGTTCATCTTTCTTCAGCAGCTTCGCCAGCGAGGCTACCTGCGCGTAAGCAGCATGCTGCTTGCTGAGGCTACCGGGCAAAAAACGCTCTTCTGGTTTGGTGCCGCTGTAGAGCCACGTAGGCTTCACAAACGTGACGTGCAACTCCGGCTCGTCTTCCAGAAACGAATAGGTCTGAAATTGCATGTCGGAGTTAAACCGGACATGAAACTGGCCGGGACCTTTGCCCATAAGTCCGCTTTTAGCAAACACAAATTCGTAGTCGTGGCTCAGCGGGTCGCGGCTGAATGAGAAGGAGCGTAGTGCTCCAAGCAGTGCCAGCCCATTGAAGGCCTTGTCATGCTTCTTGATCATGTCTTTGCTGTACGCAAATTGGGTTTGCTGCACCACTTCGCCGGCTGCCGTGTAGCGACGCATAAACAAGCCGGCGAAGTCACCCCAGGTGTCTTCGCGGCTGAACTCGCCATAGATCAGTACGTCGCCGGTGGCATAGTCGAGGTAGAAATTGCCAATGCCTCCCGTGCTGGCCCGGTACTCATCTATAATTTCCCGGCCGCGCTGTTGCATGCGTGGTACGTGCTGCTGCTCCTGTAGCTGCGGCATGAAGTAGCTGGAATAGGCTGCTTTGGTGTCGGCTTCCAGGTTCAGGGTGGTTGTGAAGCCGCCAGTGGTTGCGCCGGCGTTGTTGACGATGAGCACCTGGTATTCCACTGGCATTTTGGCGAAGCGGTCTTGTTTGGCGTGTCCGCGCAGGCGCCGAAACAGATACGTCTGGCCCGGCCGGTGGCCCAGGTAGCCCCAGTCGTTGTAGTACACGTTCATTTTGGTGCGCTCAGGCGTGGCGGGCAGGTCCAGCGGGAGGCGCTTGAAAACCCGCGTAGCTATGTCGTATTGCTCGACGAAGTACTTGATGGTGCCTTCCCGGTCGTTGTAATCGGCGGCTACGTGGTAAACGATCAGGCCTTCCCCGAACCAGCCCAGGTGCTTGCGCTCCGCGAACTTGGCCGTGGTGGGGGCCATGAAGCTCACTTTGCTGAGTTTGCCAGCGCCGTCGAGGTGCTGGAGCATAATCTGCCCGGCCTTGAGGCTACCGGTTTTACCTTGTTTCTGGGCTACGTTTTCCCGCACTACTTCAATAGCGTACACGTTGTCGCCGGACGAGCAGATTTCCACCGGGTTGAGGGTCCCGGAATAGGCTTCCATCTTTCGGTTGAGGCTGGCATTTTTGGGCGTGTTTCGCAGCTCATCCAACTCCACTTGCTGAAAACGTATCAGATTCGCCTGCCAGGCCGTCTGGCCATTGGGCTGGAGGGCCTGTACGCGCACATCGGGGCTTTGCGAGTTCGATAAAAACAGCACCGTATTGCCGTTGGCCAATTGTACCAGGCCGCCCAGGGTTTCGTGGGCGGTAAGCGGGATGGATTGGACGGGAGACTGCTGGGCCAGAACCGGATGGCAGAGCAGGCAAACGCTGAGCGAAATCCAGCGGAAGAAGGGTATCATAGAAGGAGTGTTTGTCTGCAGTGTTTTAACCCAAGTGGCGAAGTATCAAGTCTAAGGTTAGCCGTTAGCCTTGATACCTCGCCACTTGGGTTATCTTAGAATGAGCGGCCGACAGCTACACTTATCTGCTGCAACGACAAGGCCGGTACCAGGCCTTCGCTGGAGTAGTCGTTGTAAAATTGCATTTTGCGCGTGTCGGCGCTGAGGCGCAGAAACCAGTCGTGGTGCTTGTTAGCGTACACGCCTTCCAGCATCACGGAAGGCGAGTTGAACGGCAGGAAAAAATACGCCCATCGGTAGCCGGCCCCTACTGCTACGCCCAAAGTCTTTTGGGACTTGCGGGTGGCACGGGCACCGTAGCGCCACGTCAGGTACTGCGGGAAGTCCAGAAGCAGTTTCCCGTTGAAGCCAGCCGCTTCTTCGGGCGCTTGCACCAGCCCGAACCGTGCATTCAGGCTCAGGCCAAGGGCCTGGTCGGGGCTGAATTTAAGGGCTACCACTTCCAGCCCCCCGCTGGCCTGAATCAGCAGCAGGTTGGCATCGATGGTGCGCAGGCGGTAAACAGCCGTTATATCATTACCCGGAATAGAATTGGGGTCGGGGTAGCCCGCTTCGACGCTGGTTGAGCGCAACAAGAGCCCGCTGGCCCCCGTTGAGAGGTGCCCCCGGCTGACCTGGGCCCGCACGGCGTAGGGTAGTGCCGCTAGTAGCAGTACCGTCCAGATATGTTTCATAGCCAACACAGGTTAATACTGCAAGCGCATGAGCAGGCCCGAAGCCCCCACGGCATACAGCGTGTTTAAATCAGCGAAGTCTATGGCCCGGAAAGGGCGGATAAGCGTGGTGCCGTCGGAGGCATGCACTAGCGCCCAAGGCGTGTTGGCATTGCTGGAATACGCTGGGTCGTAGCGAATAATGGTGTTTTCGCCGACTGCCACCGTGCGGTCTTGCAAGCGCGCTACGCCGTACATGGTAAACGTATTCTGGTTTTCCGGAGAATGGTCGCCGCTGGGGCTGCGCTCCAAAAAGCTGGAGTAATAGAGCAAGCCACCCGGGTCGGACTGGCCCAGCAGCAGAAAATGCTCGGGCTGGCGGTATTTCAGTACCGCATGGTAGCCCCGGTCACTGATACCATCGTCGCGGCGCAGCCAGGTCTGGCCGCCGTTGGTGGTCGAGTACATGGCCTCATGGTTGCCCACGGCCATACCGCTGTCGGGTGCTGAGAACGATACCGACCGCAATTCCACGTATTTCCAGGTATACTGCCGCTGGCTCTGCCAGGTCTGGCCGCCGTTGGTGGTTTTAAGAATCTGGCTCTGGCTGCCAACGGCGTAGCCCACCTGCGGACTTACAAACTGCACATCGTTGAGCGGCGTGGTGGCATTAACAACGCGCTGCCAAGTTTGGCCGCCATTGGTGGTGCGGTACAGGCCGCTGGTGGTAGCGGCCCAGCCAGCAGTAGCGGAGGTGAAAGCCAGTTTGCGAATAGTGCCCAACGTGGGCTGGCTCAGGTTCTGCCAGCTTTGGCCGCCATCGGCCGTGGCCAGCAGCGTGCCATCGGTGCCGCCCACAAAGCCCTGCGCGGGCGAAACGAAATCAACGGTCAGCAGGTCGCTGGCCTTGGCTGCCGCCGGAACAACTAGCTCCTCCGCCCGCATGGTCGCGTAGCGGTCCAGCACATACACCTCTTTTTCACACCCTGATAAAAGCCCGCACGTCAGTACAAGCAGTAAAGGTTTTTTCATAGAGTAAGAATAGTTGTCTCAAAACTAGTGATTTCCCGAACACACATATGATGAGTGCGCGACATATTTTACGTGGCCGTTACTTCCATCCGCCTGCTTTATATAAACCAGGGCAAACGCATGAACAAATCGTCGAATACATTTGCCGCGTTTGAAGGCCCTTCAGGAAGGAGCGAGCCTAAGAATGGATTGCGCAAAAGTACCCTCACTCATCAGAAACGCCAGGGCTTCCTGTTCATGCGTTTGCCCTGTATATAAACGGGCTGAATCTTTCCCGTCCGGTATCCTGTTTATCTTTGCACTCCATTCCGATTTCCAAGACTACCCAATTTGATTCTTCCCCAGAATTTCGAGCAGAAAATAGGCTTTTCCCAACTACGGGAGATGCTCAATGAGTTGTGCCTGAGCAGCCTGGGCCGCCACTTTGTGGGCAAAATGAGCTTCCAGACCCAGGCCGAGCCCCTCCAGAAGCTGCTGTTGCAAACCGACGAGTTCCGCCAGCTGCTCAACAGCGGGGCCGATTTCCCCGGTGCCCACTACCACGACGTGCACCAGCACCTGGTGCGGGCCAACATTCCCGGCTCTTACCTGGACGTGTCCGCGTTCTACGCCATCAAAATGAGCCTGCGCACTATCCGCGAGGCTCTCACCTTTTTCACCCGCGCCGAGGAAGACCTTTACCCCACGCTGCGCCTGCTGGGCATCGGCGTGCAGGTCGACCGCAACCTGCTGGCCGCCCTGGATAAAGTGGTGGACGACGAGGGCCTGGTGCGCGACGACGCTTCGCCGCTGCTGCGCCAGTTGCGCCAGGAGCTGATTTCGCGGCAGGTGCAGCTGCGCAAGCAGATGGGCAGCATCCTGCGGCATGCCCGCCAGGAAGGCTGGGTGCCCGAAGGGGCCGAGCCCACCATCCGGGGCGGGCGGCTGGTGCTGCCGGTAGTGGCCGAGCACAAGCGCCGCGTGAAGGGTCTGATCCACGACGAGTCGGCCACCGGGCAGACGGTGTACATTGAGCCCGCGGCCGTGTTCGAGCTCAACAACGACATCAAGGACCTCGACAACGCTTACCAGCGCGAGCTGATCCGGATTCTGACCCAGCTCACGGCTCAGCTCCGGCCCCACATCCCGGACCTGCGCAAAGCCTACCAGTACCTGGGCCTGCTCGATTTTATCCGGGCCAAAGGCCAACTGGCACGCCGCCTCGAAGCCACGCTGCCCGTGCTGCACCCGCGCCCGTTGCTGCATTGGAAACAGGTGCGCCACCCGCTACTCTACCTCACCTTCCTGACTCACGCCAAAAACGACCCCCGCGAGGTGGTGCCGCTGGACATCGAGCTGAACGCCGAGCAGCGCCTGCTGCTGATTTCGGGGCCGAACGCCGGGGGTAAGTCGGTGAGCATGAAAACGGTGGGCCTGGTGCAGTACATGCTCCAATGCGGGCTGCTGATTCCGGCCGGCGAGAAGTCGGAGGCCGGCATGTTCGATGATATTTTCATCGACATCGGCGACGAGCAGAGCCTGGAAAACGACCTGAGCACCTACTCGTCCCACTTGCTCAACATGAAGCAGTTCGTGACCCTGGCCGGCAAGCGCAGCCTGGTATTGATCGACGAATTCGGCACTGGTACCGAGCCCAGCCTGGGCGGGGCCATTGCCGAGGCCGTGCTCGAGCAGCTCAACCGCGCCCGGGCATTCGGCGTGATTACCACCCACTACACCAACCTGAAAAACTACGCCGAGCGCACGCCGGGCATCGTGAACGGGGCCATGCGCTACGACCCCGACCAGCTCCAGCCCCTCTACCGCCTCGAAATTGGCAAGCCAGGCTCCTCGTTCGCCATCGAAATTGCCCGCAAAATCGGGCTGCCCAAGCAAATTGTGGAGCGCGCCACCCAACTGGTAGGCAAGGACAAAATCCGCTACGACCAGCTGCTGGAAGGTCTCGAAAAGGAGAAAACCGAGCTGGAGCAGCGTACCGCCGAAGCCGCCAAGGCCGAGCGCCGCCTCAAAAAAGCCGCCCAGGAATACCAGGACCTCAAGAAGTACCTCGACGATACGACCCTGGAAACGTTGCGCGCGGCCAAGGCCCAGGCCAAACTACTGCTCCGCGACACCAACCAGCAGATTGAGGCCACCATCCAGGAAATCCGCCTGGGCCAGGCCGACAAGGAGCGTACCAAGGAGGCCCGGGGCAAGCTCGACACCTTCGTGCGCGAGAAGCTCCAGATTGAGCCGCCCAAACCCCGCGCCACCCGCGAGCTGGCCGACGCGGCCACCCTCAAGCCCGGCGACAAAGTGGCCCTCATGGGTCAGGAAGGCCACGGCGAAATCATGGCCGTGAAGGGCAAAACGGCCGAGGTTTCGTTCGGGGGCATGAAAACCATCGTCAAGATCGGGCAGCTCGAAAAGCTCACGCGTTCCGAAATCCGGGAGCGGGAGAAGAAGGCGGCCCGCCTGGCCCCGGCCCAGTACGCCGGCTCCGGCTTCAACACCACCGGCCGCATGGCTACCTTCAACCCCACGCTGGATTTGCGCGGGGAGCGGGCCGAGGACGCGCTGACCAAAATTCAGAGCTACGTGGATGACGCCATTATGCTGGGCATCCCGGAAATCAAGATCCTGCACGGCCGCGGCAACGGCGTGCTCCGCCAGATTGCCCGCGACTACCTCCACCGCGCCCGCGAAGTAGCCAGCGTCGCCGACGAGCACGCCGACCGCGGCGGCGACGGCGTGACGGTGGCCGTGCTCAAATAAATCACAGATGTTGCAGATGGTGCAGATGAAATGGATTCGTTCTGAATCACGGATGTTGCAGATGGTGCAGATGAAATTGATTCGTTCTGCTACCACGAATTCAGGCGATAGTCTGGATTGTAAAACCGGACAACCGCTGTAGGCGACATAGAATGTGTGTTCTTTGCCAATTCGCACCGCAGTAGCAGAACAAATCCTTTTCATCTGCACCATCTGTAACATCTGTGATTCCATCTGCAACATCTGTGATTATGCATCCTCGCAACCCCCACAACGGCCGCTACGATTTCGCCCAACTCACGGCCGCCAGCCCCGCGCTGACTGCCTTCGTGGTGCCCAACCCGGCCGGTGATAACAGCATCGACTTCGCCAACCCCGCCGCCGTAAAGGCCCTCAACCAGGCCCTGCTGCTGCAACACTACGACGTGCAGCACTGGGACGTACCGGCCGGCTACCTCTGCCCGCCCATTCCCGGCCGCGCCGACTACCTCCACTACGCCGCCGACCTGCTGGCGGAAGATAACGCCGGCACCATCCCAACCGACAAGGCTGTACACGTACTCGACGTGGGCGTGGGGGCCAACTGCGTGTATCCCATCATCGGGGCCAAGGCCTACGGCTGGCGTTTCGTGGGTTCCGAAACGGACGCGGTGGCCCTGAAAGCGGCCAAAACGATGGTGGCCGCCAACCCCGCGCTGGTGGGTAAGGTAGATTTGCGCTCCCAAAGCCATCAGGCATTCGTGTTCGAGGACATTGTGAAGCCCCGGGAGGAGTTCGACTTAGTGGTGTGCAACCCGCCCTTCCACGCTTCGGCCGAGGAAGCTGCCACGGGAAGCCGCCGCAAGGGCCGCAACCTGGGTTACCCCAAAGCGCCCGGCGGCGGGCCGGTGCTCAATTTCGGGGGGCAGAACACGGAACTGTGGTGCGAAGGCGGAGAAGAAGGGTTTTTGAAGCGCATGGTGGCCCAGAGCGTGGGCGTGCGCGAGCGGGTGCTGTGGTTCAGCACGCTCATCTCCAAAAAGGAAACCCTGCCCAGCATCTACCACTTCCTCAAGCTGGCCGGCTCGCCCGAAACCCGCACCATCGAAATGAAGCAGGGCCAGAAAATCAGCCGCATCGTGGCTTGGACCTTCCAGACGCCCGAGCAGCGCCAGGAGTGGGCCCAGCGGCGCTGGAAAGGCTAAAAGAACTGTGTCATCCTGAGCATTCCGCGCATCAAGCGGCGACGAAGGATCTTGTTACGCCTGAACTAGTTCTTTACACGTAATAAGATCCTTCGTCGCCGCTTGATGCGCGGAATGCTCAGGATGACAATGGGTTTACAAAAAGAGGCGGCTCCCGAATCTCGGGAGCCGCCTCTTTTTACGTTAAGTAAGTGAAAAGACTCACTTCTATCAACCTACTCCACTACCACGCGGCTAACCTGCGTGGACTCGGGCGTAACAATCTGCACCATATACAGGCCGGCTTTGAGGTCGGAAGCGTCTACGCTCACGTCCTGGCCGGTGAGGGGTTTGGTCTGGTCGAGGACCACGCGGCCGGTGGCGTCGCGCAGCACTACGCGGGCGGTGCGGGCGGCTCCCGTCTGCACGCGGAGGCGGAACTGGCCAGTGGTGGGGTTGGGGTATACCTGCACGCTGCTGCGCTGCACGGTAGCGTTCTGGTTGCTCAGCACCAGGTTACACAACTGCACGGGCGCCTTCTGGTCGGCAATGCGCTGGGCGAATTCCTGGTAGTACTGGTTGGTCACGCGGGCATCGTGCACGATGAGCGTGTTCTCGTCATTCTCGGTGTTGGCCGAGAGGCTCCAGTTGTGCGAGCCCACGAACACCTGCGGGTCCGACTGCGAAGCGCCGGCGTCGATGATGGCGTACTTGTGGTGCATGATGCCGGGGTTGCTCTCGATCATAACGCGGTTGCCGAGCACGCTCTTGATGTTGTCGAAAATGCTCTGCGCGGCCGTATTGGCCGTGATTTCGTTCAGGAGCATCTCGGTGCAGTTGCCGATGTTCTGGGCCTGAATCTGATTAACAATGGCGCTGCCGATATCGCTCTGGGTGAGCAGCATGGTGGCAATGTGCAGGTCATTGTCGGCCGTTTTGATGGCTTCGATGAGGCGGCCGTTCACATTGTCGGTCGGCGAGAACCACGACTCCACCAGCTTGCCCCCGATGTTGAGGTAATGGGGCGTGTTGTCGGTTTTGAGCGAGCCGAACTTGGCCGTGGCCTGGGTGCCGCTGCCCCACATTTCGTTGAACTCCACGGTGTACACCTTGGCCAAGGACTGGTCCTGGATGGCAATGGAGTTGTTGCGGTCGGTGCTGAGCTGGGCGGGCGTCCAATTGGTAGAGCCGGACCAAACCCAGGGCTGGTTAGGGCTGGTGCTGTTGGCGTCAATCACCACAAACTTGTTGTGCATGATGTTCTGGGCCGTCTGGCGGCCGAGGCGCGGAATGCTCGCGTTGAGGCTCTGGATGCTCACGTTGGCATTGTCGTTCTCGAAAATAACGCGCACAACTACGCCCCGGGCCTTGGCCGCATTCACGGCGTTGAGGATGGTGGCGCTGTTCCAGTTGTAAATGGCAATATCGAGCGTCTGCTGGGCGCGGCCGATGTAGCGGGCAATGGTATCGGCCATGGCGCCGCCGGGCAGATACACCGCGTTGTTGCCGGGCAAAGCCAGGGCGCTTTTCACCGGGTTGGTGAAATAGGTGCGCATCTTGCCCGACGAAAGCGAAGCCGTAATCATGGGCACCACCCGCGACTCGGAGAGGCCGGTGGCGTTGGTGCTGCTGGCCTGCACGTAGTAGATGGTGGCCGGCTGCAAGCCCGTCAGGGCCAGGGTGTGGTTGGTGGTGCTGGCCGTGGCCGACACCGTGGTGAACGGACCGGTGGCCGACGTGGCGTAGCCCAGCTTGGTATCGCCCGCGTTCTGGGTGCGGAAATTCACCGTGAAGCCCGAGGTGGTGATGTTGGTCGGGAAGGGCGTGTTCACCAGGTTGGGCGTATTGCCCTGGCGGAAATCGTCGTAGAGGCGGGGCAGCAGCTGGTAGCCGGCGGCTCCGGGCACGGGGGCCTTGGTGGTGTACTGGCTCATGATGCCTACCACGTCGAAAATGCCCGTGGGCGAAGGTTTGCCAATCAGCCCGTCGGGGCCGTTGGAGGCCTTGTTGACGTACATAATGGTGGTGGCGTTGCCGCTGATGCGGTAAGTGGTACTCGTAAACGACGTAACCGGAGCCCCCGTGGTGGTGGTAACCGTGGTGGCGTCCCGGAGCTTCACCAGCTGGCCCTCGTACTGCTCGGCGTAGGCGGCAGCGGCGGCGGCCGAGGCAAACTCCACCGGCTTGGGCAGCGGGCGGTTGCCGGCTACCAGGCTCACGGAGGTTACGGGGTCCATTTCCAGCAGGCCGTTGTAATCCTTGAGCGTGCCGGTCACCAGAATGGAGTCGCCGGGCACGAGGTTGGTAGTCAGCGTGGCCGAGTATACGCCGATGCCGGCCGTGCCGTCCTGCATGTAGCGGATGGCCCCCAGCTCGGGGCCGTTGGTGACCACGCCGCGCAGCGTAACGGTGGCCCCCGACGTGTTATAAGCGGGCGACTGGGCGCGGGCGGCGGCAATGGTGATGGCCGTTTGGGCCTGCACCGTCTGCCACGAGGCCGCGCCGAACAGCAACGCCAGGAGAGTAAGTTTTTTCATCAAATGAGTAAGAGAAGAGGGGGGATGGGAAATGAAGTTGAAAACGCGAGGTCAAATATCCTGATTTTCGGGCTAAAAATCAGATAATCAGGAGGAAGTTTTGATGATGACTGTTTCGCGCAGACAAAAAGAGGTTAGCGGTTGGGGCGCTTTTTATTGTCGGTGAGAATGGGCACGGGCGGCGACGACGAGGTGCCCACGGCATTGGTGGCCGATACGCGCACGTAGTAGGTGGTGTTGGGTTCCAGGTCCTCCAGCTCCACGCGGTGACTGGTGGCTAACTCTTTCAGCGTCACTACCTGGCCCAGCTGCGAGCTGCGGCCGTACTCCACCTTGGCCGTGCCCGGGTTCACCGTCTGGAATAGCACCGTGAAGCCGTTGCGGTAGATGTTGGTGGGCAGGGGCTCGCCGGCAATAACGGGCAGGCCCCCGGCCACCACGAAATCGGCGAAGGTGCGGGGCAGTAGCTGGTAGCCACCCGTGCCCGATTGCGTGAACTGGCTCAATGAGCCTATCAGGTCGAAGGAACCCGGGGGCGGCGTCTGGTCTACCACGCCCTGCTCGCCGGTGGAGGCCACGTTGATGCGGATGGGCGTTTCGGGCTGGCCATCGAGCAGGTAATTGGCATTGCCTGCCAGCTTCGTGGCCGCCGTTCCGCCGGTTGTGGTGAGGCGGCTCAGGCCCTTGATGCGCAGCAGCCGGCCTTCGTTGGCTTCCACGAAGGCCGCGCTCAGGTCGGCTGCCGCCACTTCCAGCGCCGTCACCCGGCGTCCGGCGGCCAGCTTAACAACTTGCGCCACGGGGTCCATTTCCAGCAGGCCTTTGTAGTCCTTGAGCGTGCCGGTAAGCAGCACACTGTCGCCGGGTACCAGGGCTTGCAGGGCGGCGCTGGTAGTAGAAAACACGGCCAGACCCGCCTCCTGGTCCTGCACGAACCGGAGCTGGCCCAGCTCCGGGCCATTGGTGATGATGCCGCGCACCGTCACGGTGGCGCCCGGACCGGCCATGCGGGCCGCGGCAACGGTGGTTGGGGCCTGGGGCGCGGCGGCGGCAGTAGTGGGGGCGGCCACTCTGGTGCGGCCGGTCGGTTTCTGCGCCAGACTCAGGCTGACCGATGACAACAGCAGGACGGGTAGTAGAAGTTGTTTCATGAAGAGTGGTTGTGGGGCAGGCTAGCCGGTAAAAAGGCCAGCAGTAGCGGAAAAGAGAGGCAAAAAAGCAAGCAGTACAGGTAAACTTACGGTTATTCGGCCGCGAAAAAAACGGGGTAATAGGAGCCGTTTTAAAATCCGCCAAAAAAAAACCGGCCCCGCCGCCGCTGGGGCAACCGGGCCGACCGGGGCCGTTTATAAAATATTGACTTCGGGGTGCAGCTCGATGCCGAATTTCTCGCGTACCGAGGCAATAATTTCGTAGGCCAGGTCGCGGATGTCCTGGCCCTGGGCGCCGCCGTGGTTGACGAGCACCAGCGCCTGCCGGTCGTGCACGCCGTGGGAGCCGCGGCGCTGGCCTTTCCAGCCGCACTGCTCGATGAGCCAGCCGGCGGGCACCTTCACGCCGCCGGGCACGGGGTAGCCGGGCAGGGCCTCGAAGCGGCGTTTGAGCTCGTCGAACTTGGCCTGGGAGACTTCGGGGTTCTTGAAAAAGGAGCCCGCGTTGCCGATCTGGGCCGGGTCGGGGAGCTTGCTGCGGCGGATGCTGCTGACGGCCTCGCTGATGTGGCGCGGCGTGGGCTCGCCCTCGATGCCCATGTCCTGGAGTGTGGTCTGGATATCGCCGTAGCGCACGTTGGGCTGGTGGCGGCGGGGCAGGCGAAGGCGTACGCTGGTCACGATGAACTGGTTTTTGAGCGGCCCCTTGAACACACTTTCGCGGTAGCCGAAGCCGCACTCGGCGGCCGAAAATGTGCGCAGCTGCCCGGTAGCCGTTTCCAGCGCCTCCAGCTGCTCGAAGGTGTCTTTGAGCTCGGCCCCGTAGGCGCCGATGTTCTGGAGCGGGGCCGCACCCACCGTGCCCGGAATCAGCGAGAGGTTCTCGATGCCGCTCAGGTCCTGGTCCAGGGTGTACTGCACCAGCCCGTGCCAGCTTTCCCCAGCCCCGGCCCGCACGAGGGCCGTGTCCTCGTCCTGGTGCGCGATTTCGAGGCCCCGGATTTCGTTTTTGAGCACTACCCCGTCGAAATCCCGGGTGAAGAGCAGGTTGGAGCCGCCGCCCAGCACCAGCTTCTCGGCCGCCTGCACCTCGGGCAGCGCCAGCAACGCCCGCAGCTCCTCCACCGACGTGAAGCGGGCAAACAGGCGGGCCGTCACGTCCAGGCCGAACGTGTTGTAGGGGCGGAGCGAAACGTGGTGTTCAAGAGCGGGAGCAGGGTGCATGGCGAGGCAGAGAAACGTGAGGCCCCAAAGGTACACGGCAGTTGCCTGGTTCGGCGCGCGGCCGCGGCCGGTGCCAATCCCGGGCATCCGGCCCCTTGCATTCGCCCCCCCGTGCCTGCCTGCCGACCAAATACAAAACGGTTGGAGCATTCAAAACGAAAGGGCATTTGAACGCTCCAACCGTTTTGGAGCATTCAAAACGAAAGTGCATTTGAATGCTCCAACCGTTTTGGAGCATTCAAAACGAAAGTGCGTTTCAATGCTCCAGTCGTCGGAAGCCAGCAGAAGCATGGGGTTCTGATTGATTCCGCCTACTTTCTGAACAGCTTCATTGAAAACGGAAGCGCTATGCAGGGCCACTCGTTGCCGCAGAATTTTGCCTGCCGGGCGCGCGGAAGACCAATACGGACAACGCCCAACTACTCAGCCCCCAAACCCCGTATATGCCAGCCCGACTACTGCGGTTGGGTTTCGTTCGTGCATTTGCTTTCAATATGACCCGTGTTTCCCGCCTTATCTCCCGCCTGACCCTGTTTGGGGGGCTTGCCGCCACTACGCTCGCCCAAACCGGCTGCGGCTACGTGGGCTACCTGATTCCGCTCAACCCCACTTCCAGCAACGGCCGCCCCCTCGACCACGCCGCCTGGGACGGGCTGCTCAAAAAATACGTCGACGACCAGGGCATGGTGAATTATAAGGGCGTGCGCCAGGATAGCGCGGCGCTCAATTCCTACCTCAAAACGCTCAGCGACAACCTGCCGGTCAGAGAGGCTTCGGCCGATGAGAAGCTGGCCTACTGGATTAATGCCTACAACGCCTTCACGGTGCAGCGCATCATCCGCTCGTATCCGGTGAAGAGTATTAAGGACCTGGGCGGCGACAAAATCTTCGTTAACACCGTCTGGGACCAGGATTTTATTTCGCTCGGGGGCAAGCGCTACACGCTCAACGACATCGAGCACCGCATCATCCGCAAGCAGTTCGACGACAACCGCATTCACTACGCGCTGGTGTGCGCGGCCATGAGCTGCCCGCGCCTGCGCAACGAGGCTTTTGTGGGAGCCCGCGTGCAGGAGCAGCTCGCCGACCAGGGCCGCGACTTCATCAACAACCCCCAAAAAAACGACCTCACGCCCGCCAATAAGCCCACGCTCTCGGCCATCTACAGCTTCTACCCCGGCGACTTCGAGAAGAACGGCAGCACCTCCATTCAGGACGCCGTGAATCGGTACGCCGATAAAAAGATTGACCCCAGCGCGAAAATCAGCTACAAAGAATACAACTGGAGCCTAAATGAGCAGTAATTTTTGAGCTTTGAGCTTTGAGCTTTGAGCTGACAGCTATTAGCTGTTAGCTTGCCGTGCCGCTTGCTGGGAACACAAGCAAAGCGAAGGACCTTGCCCTACGAAAACGATAATCGTAACAACGATTCGTTTCGCGGGGCAAGGTCCTTCGCTTTGTAGAGAATGACGTTTTTGAGCTAACAGCTAACAGCTAACAGCTAACAGCTAACAGCTCATCTAGCCACGCGGTAGCCGTTCAGGGCATAAAACAGCAGGTAGGCGTAGCAGAGGGCGGGCAGGATGAAGGCCACGCGCAGGCCGCCGCCGTGGGTGGCCAGCAGGCCCATGAGCGGCGGAATGATGGCCCCGCCCACGATGGCCATAATCAGGTAGGACGAGCCCTGTTTGGTAAAGCGGCCCAGCCCGGTAATAGCCAGCGGGAACACCACGGGCCAGATAATGGCGTTGCACAACCCGCAGAGCACCACCAGCCACAGGGCCGTTTCGCCCGTGCTGGCAATGGAGAGCAGCACCAGCGCCACCCCGGCCGCGCACACACCCGCCAGCAATTTGCGGGCGTCGAAGCGACTGAGCAGCGGAATGCCAATGATGCGGCCCACCATCACGCCAAACCAGTAGGAGGCCACCAGCACCGCCCCCACGGCCTTGGTGAAACCGGCGGTAGTGTCGATGGCCTCGGGCGCGTTGCCAAACAGGGCGGCGGCCCAGTTGGTGGCCTGGCTGAGAATGCGCACCAACTCCTGGGTGAAGCCGCTGAGCTGATTGATATTTTGAGCCTCGCCGTAGCGGATGATGAACGAGCCGATGCCTACTTCCACGCCCACGTACACGAAAATGGCTACCACGCCCAGCGTCAGGTGGCGGAAGCTGAGGGCTGATGAACGGCCGGTTTCGGCGGCAGCCTGAGCGGCGGCGGCGTCCTCATCGGCGGGCAGGCTCTCGATTTCGGGCAGGCGCACCACGAAGAACAGCAGCGCCAGCACCGCCAAAAACACGGCCAGGCCCACGTAGAGCGGTTTTACCAGCGCGGCTTCCTCGCTCAGGCGCTGCTCCAGCGGCAGTTGGGCCAGCTGGGCCTTGAGCACCGTGGAGCCCCCGAACAAAATCAAGCCGCCGATGAGGGGCGAGAGCGTGCCGCCCAGCCCGTTGGCCACGCCTACAATACTTATGCGGCTGGCGGCGGTGCGCGCCGGCCCCAATACGCTCACGTAGGGGTTGGCCGCTACCTGTAAGAGCGTCATGCCGGCCCCCAGAAAGCTCAGCGCCAGCAGAAACAGTCCGAACGTGCGCGAATTAGCGGCCGGCACGAACAGCAGCGCCCCCACCGCCATCACGAGCAGCCCCAGCACAATGCCGCGCTGAAACCCGAGCTTCTCCAGCACCCGCCCCGCCGGCAGCGACATCAGAAAGTAGGCTCCAAAAAAAGCCGACTGCACGGCCGTCGACTGGAAATCGGTGAGCTGGCACACGTCCTTGAGGTAGGGCATGAGCACGTCGTTGAAATTGGTGACGGCCGCGAACAGGAAGAACAGAGTCGTCATGAGCACCATCGGCCCCACGTAGGAGCGGGCGGCGGCCGGCGCGGCGGCAGTAGCGGGGGAGGAGGCGAGAGGAGCGGCCATTGGGGGCGGGTTGGGAGTAAAAAAAGCCGGCCCTCGGGCCGGCTTGGCAATGCTACGGATTTTGGCGGAAACGCCGGGCTTCACCGCGTTTCTTCGTTCTGACCGCGTCGCCCTTTGCGTGCGCCTCACCCCCCGGCCCCCTCTCCGAAAAAGGAGAGGGGGTGCCAGCCGACACATTCAAAACAAGTATTTGCAGGTCGTTGAACGCCCCCCCTCTCCTTTTTCGGAGAGGGGGGGCGGGGGGTGAGGCGCCACGCGGAGGGCGGCGACGATAGAATGGCACCGGCACCGATAAACATGCTCAGCCGCCCAGCAGCGCCAGTGTCTGTGGGTCGGGCTGACCGCCGTAAAATTGTTCCAGCACCCGCCCAAACACCGCCGAAGCGCCCGGTACGGTTCTGAACAGCGTCAGGCAGGAGCGCAGCTTCACGTCGTCGGGGCGGCCGAAGATGCGGGTGGCGTCAAACGAAGCCAGCGTCAGCAGCGCCTCGCAAATTTCGACCAGCCGCGGCCCCAGTACCGGGTGGGCCAGGTAGGCAGCGGCTTCGGCTCCATCCTTGATGCCGTAGAAGCGGGCCGTTTCGCTGAGCCCCAGGCCCCGTAGCTGGGGGAAAACGAACCACATCCAATGGCTGCGCTTGCGGCCGTTTTGGATTTCCGCCAGGGCCGTTTGGTAGGTGGATGCCTGGGCGTCGAGGAAGCGTTGGAGGGGGAGCATATATAGGGAGAATTAGTCCTATTTAAACAGATGGATACATTTGTTTTCCCAACCCTAGTACTACTGTCTCAATCCAGTTAATGTCTTCGGGGTCTAAGATGATGGTTCTGAAATTGTATTGTTCACCTTCCATTCCCACACCTGGTAAATCATCAATATGAATACTAATACCAAAGGCTGGCGGGTACTTTGATGTCCTGTTCTTATGCTCCCGCAGTTGCTGGTTGTGGTGTGTCTGATTGATGAATCTGTCTACTGGAATTCCATACAATCGGAAAGTCAGCAACATTTTAAAGGAAGAACGAAACGAAGTCGTATAGATGTAAATGGTGTGCCCTTGCTGCCGCAGTTTCTTAAATAGCGTAATAGTGCCTTTCCTGATTTTCTCGATTCCCAATATTTTCAAAAGCCAATTTTGTTCTTCGGTTGGAAAAATCTTGGAAGAGGGGATAATCGTGTCATCTAAATCAAATGAAATTACAGGTTAAACGCATCTAATTTGGGGCTATTTTGGTGAGTACCGCCTTTAAATAGTCGTCATCCCAGCCCGCTATTTTTCGTCGGTTCTTCCTACTTTGCTTGTCGTCCATTCGCCCCAGCGCCTGCAAGGCCATCTTGCGGGCCGTGG
>NZ_QYCN01000141.1 GCF_003583925.1 Hymenobacter rubripertinctus
CTCAGCACCAGCGTGGCCGATAAAGCCGTGAGCCTGTTCCCGAACCCGGCCTCCGATGTGCTGACCATCTCGCTGGCCAACCGGGCCGTCGTGCTCTCGGCCACGGTAACGGACCTGCGCGGCGCCCGCGTAGCCGGCGCCCGCTTCGAGAACGGCCAGCTCAACGTGGCGGCCCTGGCCAACGGGGTGTATATGCTGACGGTGAGCGACGGGCAGAAATCCTTCCACGAGCGCTTCGTTAAGCACTAATCCGCTGCGGTTCAGTTGCTTTTATAACCTGAAAAGGGTCCGCCAACCGGCGGGCCTTTTTTTTGTGCCCACCGGCCCGGGAGAGTGCCCCAAATATTGCGG
>NZ_QYCN01000142.1 GCF_003583925.1 Hymenobacter rubripertinctus
TAAGTGCCTATTCAAAATTAGTCAGACAATTGAGAAGGGGCTATCTTCGCAGATGCAGAAACGCTTCATTGAGCTGACTTCCGACGAGCGGGCCACGCTGGAGGAAGGCCATCGCCATCATCGGCAACACCCGTTTCGTGCCCGCTGTCAGTGCCTGCTGCTGAGTGCCGACGGGCAAAGCGTGCCCGTGCTGACGAAGGTGCTTGGCCTGCAGCGGCAGACAGTCTACAGCTGGTTTGCGCGCTGGGAGAGTGCCGGTTTGGCCGGGCTGGCTAACGCCAAGGGCCAGGGTCGGCCGGCCATTCTCACGGCCGCCGACACGGCGCAAGTCCAGGCGGCCGTGC
>NZ_QYCN01000143.1 GCF_003583925.1 Hymenobacter rubripertinctus
ACTTGCTGACACGCCGAGCGCAGACTTTTTTCTAACTCGCTGGGTTTGAGAAAGCGTACTACCCGACCTAGCGTGTCCTGCGAGGGAATCCCGCCACCCAACTCCAGGCCCAGCTCAGCCCGCAAAAACGCCTCTTTATCTTTGGCGTAATCCTCGATTTCCGAAAAATCGTGGCAATCGGCCAGCGTCCCGAGCAGGACGATAAGCAAAATGTCGCTCAGGGCGTGGGAGCAGCGACCCGCTACGCGAAAGTCCTGGACGTCGGCAAAATGGTGGTGCAAGTTCATCTGACGAAGGTACCATCCCAGCCAAAATCACCCTATTTGGTGCGGTAGCCCTA
>NZ_QYCN01000144.1 GCF_003583925.1 Hymenobacter rubripertinctus
GCCGTAACCGTTACGCTGATGGCGGCCGAAGTGGTGGTGGCCCCGGCGTTGTCGGTGGCGCGGGCCGTGAGGCTAAGCGGGCCGGCGGCGGCGGGCGAGAAGCTGAGCGTGTAAGGAGCCGAAGTGTCTTCGCCGAGCTTGGTAGCGCCRCTGAAGAATTCGACTTTGCTCACGGAGCCGTCGGCGTCGGCGGCGGTGGCCGTCAGGGCCAGGGCCGTGTTCACCGTTACCGAGTTGCTGGCGGCGGCCAGGCTCACGGTCGGGGCCTGGTTGGCGGCGGCCGCGTGCTTCCACACTTCCACGCCCGACAGGTTGGGGTGCCCGCCCGAGG
>NZ_QYCN01000145.1 GCF_003583925.1 Hymenobacter rubripertinctus
TCGGCATTGTAGACGAGCACCCGCACGTAGGCCCGGGGCACGCCGCCACTGAGCTGTTGCACGGCCGGCACCAGGCCCAGGCCCACGCTCAGCAGCGGCAGGATGCGCACCTTGCGGCTGCTGCCATCCGGGGCCGGTGCGGGCACGCCCACCTGGGGTTGCAGCAGGCCGGCCACGAAGCTCGCGAGCGAGAAGCTCCAGTTGGCCTGCGCCGGCTGCTGATACATCCCGTACGCCACCACGTCCACCGTGTCGCCTTTGGCCACACTCAATTGCTTCAACGGCCCCAGCGGCTGCGGGGCAGCGCCGCCCGCGTTGAGCAGGGCCAC
>NZ_QYCN01000146.1 GCF_003583925.1 Hymenobacter rubripertinctus
GGCCAGCAAGGCCAGCAAGTACGACGCGCTGGGCCGGGTGGTGTACGCGGGCCTGGTGCACTTTGCCGATCTGAGCGGGACGCCCAGCCAGCAGCGCGACCAGCTCCAGACCTGGCAGACGAACTGGCTGGCGCAGAACCCCACGGTGCCCCTGTGGGAGGAGGCCAKCGCCAGCCCCACGCTGGCGAAGGCCTACTACTCGCACCGCACCTGGCCCGAGCTGAGTGCGGCGGGCGGGGCCGAGCTGCTGAGCGTGGCCTACTACGACGGCTACGACTTCGACCAGGACGGCACGGCCGACGCGGCCTACCAGCCACCGACGGCCG